>SCUI01000191.1 GCA_004297225.1 Lysobacteraceae bacterium
GGAGAACTGGTGCGGATAGTCGTCGAGGCGCTTCTTCGCGCTCGGGATGCCGACGAGCTCGAGGAGCTCGACGGTCCGCTTGCGGGCCTCGGAGCGGTCCATCTTCAGATGGAGCTCGAGCGCCTCGGAGATCTGGCGGCTGATGGTGAGCACCGGGTTCAGGCTCGTCATCGGGTCCTGGAAGATCATCGCGATGTTGTTGCCGCGGATCCCGCGGACGTCGTCGTCGTCCATCTTCAGGACGTCCTGGCCGTCGAAGACCACCTGCCCGCCGGCGATCTTGCCGGGCGGCTGCGGGATGAGGCGCATGAGGGAGAGCGCCGTCACGGACTTGCCGCAGCCCGACTCCCCCACCAGTCCGAGGGTCTCGCCGGCGTTCAGCTCGAACGTGACGCCGTCCACGGCGCGGACGACGCCGTCGCGGGTGTAGAAGAAGGTCTGCAGGTCTCGTACTTCGAGCAGCGCCAACTAGTCCCTCCCAACGATGCGCGATCGCCAGCGGCGGAGCGTACCGTCCTCCAGCCTACTTGACCACCTAGAGCCGCATCCGCGGGTCGAGCGCGTCCCGGAGGCCGTCGCCCAGGAACGTGAACGAGAGCATCACGACCCCGATGCAGAAGGCGGGCAGGAGGACCGGCCAGGGCGAGGAGGAGAAGACCTGGAAGCCCTCGTTGATCATGACGCCCCAGGTGGCCGTGGGCGGGCGGATGCCGATGCCGATGAAGCTGAGGGTGGCCTCGCCGAGCATCGCGCTCGGGATGCCGAAGGCCACCGAGACGATGACCGGGGCGAGGGCGTTCGGGAGGAGGTGCCGGACCATGATCCGCCTGGCCGGGGCGCCCACGGCGCGCGCCGCCTCGACGAACTCCTTCTCCCGCAGGGACAGCACCTGCCCGCGCACCAGGCGCGCCATGCCGACCCAGTTCACGATGGCGATGGCCGCGAACATGAGGACGAGCCCGCCCATGATGTCGCCGAGGTCGCTGTTCCGGAGCGTGGCCATGATGATGATGAGGAACAGCAGGTCCGGGAACGCG
>SCUI01000009.1 GCA_004297225.1 Lysobacteraceae bacterium
GGTCGAGGCGCTGGCGCCGCTGCGCGAGGCATCGCCGGGCATGGACGCCAGCCACGCCCGCGCCGTCGACGCCGTCGCCCGCCTCGCCAACTGGCGCGACGCGGACGCTGGCGGGGACGTGTTGTGGTACGAGCTGACCGCGCGCGGGTTCCGACTGCAGCGCACGCCGCTCGACGTGTCGGCGCCGCTGCGCCAGCACCGCGAGCAGTCGCGCGCGGCCTGGGTGTTCACTTCGGCGACGCTTTCGGTGGCCGGCGAATTCAGCCATTACGCCGCTCGCCTGGGCCTGGACGCGCCGCGCACGCTGCTGGAACCCAGTCCGTTCGACTGGGACCGCCAGGCCCTGTGCTACCTGCCGCCGGGATTGCCGCAACCGATGTCGCGCGACTACACCGCCAGCCTGCTCGATGCGCTGTGGCCGGTGCTGGAAGCCTCGGGTGGTCGCGCGTTCGTGCTGTTCGCCTCGCATCGCGCGCTGCGCGAAGCAGCGCAGGCCTTGCGCGGAGCGCCATGGACGCTGTTCGTGCAGGGCGAGGCGCCGCGCGCGCAATTGCTGCAGCAGTTCCGGGACTCCGGCGATGGCGTGCTGCTGGGCACCGCCAGCTTCCGCGAAGGCGTCGACGTCCCCGGCGACGCGCTGACCGTGGTGGCGATCGACAAGTTGCCGTTCGCCGCGCCCGACGACCCTGTGTTCGAGGCGCGGTTGCAGGCGGTGCGCCGCGCCGGCGGGCATCCTTTCCGCGACGAGCAGTTGCCGCAGGCGGTGATCGCGCTCAAGCAGGGGGTCGGCAGGCTCATCCGCACCGAAAGCGACCGCGGCGTGCTGGTGCTCTGCGACCCTCGGCTCACCGGCAAGTCCTACGGCCGTACCTTCCTGGATTCGCTGCCACCGTTCCCGTTGACCGCGGAACTCGACGAGGTCACCGCTTTCCTGGCGAACCAGCCGCGCGTTGCTGCGCCAGCGTGAGCGCCACCTGGTTGCGGAGGTAGGCAGGTTCCACGCGCTCGGGCGCGATGCCTTCCCCGCGCGCCAGCATCGGCGCCGCCAGTCGCGCCACGTCGGCGGCGCGGGGCAGGGCGCCGGCGTCGAGCGCGGCAATGCGATCTCCCAGGCGCGCCCGCAAAGCGCCGTCCACCGCGTCGAAGCCGGTTCCCACGGCGTGCCAGCCATCGCCTCCGGGCAGTTCGACCGCATCGGGTGCGCCGACCGATTCGTCCTGCATGGGGGACAACGAATCGCCCTCGCGCGCGAAGGCGCCCAGGTAGATCTCGCCCATGCGTGCATCGATCGCCGCCAGCACGCGCGCGCCGCCCGCTTGCGCGGCGAGCGCCGCCAGGGTCGAAACCGGGACCACCGGCCGATCCAGCGCCAAGGCGATGCCCTGCGCCAGCGCCACGCCCAGGCGCACGCCGGTGAAGGCACCCGGCCCGCGGCCGACCGCCACCGCGTCGAGCTGCGCGCGGGCGATGCCGGCTTCGGCAAGCAAGGCCTCCGCCCAGGGCAGCGCCAGTTCCGCATGCCGCCGCGGCACGACCTCGAAACGCTCCAGCACTTCGCCATCCAGCCACAGGGCGACCGAACAGGCTTCGGTCGAGGTCTCGAATGCAAGCAGTTTCATGGCCCGTCCAACGGTCAGCGATCCACCAGGGTGCCGCCGGGCATGAACTGCCAGGTGCGCACGACATTGAGGATGTCGGGATCCTCCTGGGTCGGCGGCAGCGGCGGATACGGTTCGGCCAGGCGCGCAATCCGCAGCGCCGCCTCGTCGAGCAGCGGCACCTCGCTGGAGCGGATGATGCGGGCGCTCTCGATGCTGCCGTCGCGGCGGATGCCGACGTTGATCACCACGGTGCCGGCGATCCGGCGGCGCCGCGCCTCGTCCGGGTAATTGAGGTTGCCCACGCGTTCCACCCGGTCGACCCAGGCGCGCAGGTAGGCGGCCCAGGCGTACTCGCGGGTGCTGGCGGAGACGAACTTGCGCGTCGGCCGCCTGGCGTACAGCTTCTGGTTCAGGCTGATCTCCGCCGCCAGCCGGGCCATGGCCAGGTCGCGCTGGACCTGCAGCTCGCCCGGCGGCAGCGGCCGCGCCTCTGCCTGCTCGAGCTTGCGCGGCGTCGGTGTCGCCTCTTTTCCACCGCGGCTGGTCACCACCCGCGCCTGCTGGCGGGGGCGCGCCGCCGGTGCCTGGGCCCGCAACTCGCGTGGGGCGACGCCTGCCTCGGGCTTGGGCAGGTCCCCGGCCTGGATGTCGCTCGGGCGCACCGCGCGGTCGTGTTCGCCGCCGCCCTGGTGGCTGGCCTGGGCCAGGAAATCCGCCTGCTTCGGGGTCAGCGCGCTGCGCGCCTGGGTCAGGATGACATCGAGGGTCGGCACCACCGGCGCCGCCGATTCCAGCGCGAAGCCGACGCCCAGGATCACCAGCCCGTGGACCAGCAGCGACAACACCATGGTCGCGCCGAGGCGCTCGCGCGCCCCCACCCCGGGCCTTGCCACCACCGCGTTCACCCGGTCGAGCCCCGCCTTTCGATCGCGTCGAACAGCAGGCCGGCAATGTTCAGCCCGAACTGGGCGTCGAGCTCGCGGATGCAGGTGGGGCTGGTCACATTCACTTCCGTCAGCCAGTCGCCGATCACGTCCAGGCCGACGAACAGCATCCCCCGGCGCTTCATTTCCGGGCCGACGCGGCTGGCGATCCAGCGGTCGCGCTCGGTCAGCGGGCGGCCCTCGCCGCGGCCGCCGGCGGCCAGGTTGCCGCGGAACTCGTCGCCCTGGGGAATCCGCGCCAGGCAGTAATCCACCGGCACGCCGTCCACCAGCAGGATGCGCTTGTCGCCGTGGGCGATTTCGGGCAGCCAGCGCTGGGCCATGGCCAGGTGGCGGCCGCCGCCGACCAGGGTCTCCAGGATCACGTTCAGGTTGGGATCGCCCGCGACCGCGCGGAAGATCGAGCGCCCGCCCATGCCGTCCAGCGGCTTGAGCACCGCCTCGCCGTGCTCGCCGACGAAGGCCTTCAGCGCCGCGGCGTCGCGGCTCACCAGGGTCGGCGGGCAGCATTCGGGGAACAGCAGCGCGGCGAGCTTCTCGTTGTAGTCGCGCAGGCCCTGCGGATCGTTCACCACCATCGCGCCCGCGGCCTGGGCGATGCCCAGCACCTGGGTGTCGTGGATGTATTCGCCGTCGACCGGCGGATCCGTCCGCACCAGCACCACGTCGCCGCCGCCGAGCGCACGATGTGACGGGCGTCCCAGTTCGAACCAGCCGGCGGGATCGTCGCGCACCGACAGGGGCGCGAGGTCGGCCATCGCGACGCCGTCGCGCAGCGACAGCCCGCCCGGGCGGACGTAGTGCAGCCGGTGGCCGCGCCGCTGGGCCTCCAGCAACATGGCGAAGGTGGAATCCTTGGCGATCTTGATGGATCCGATGGGATCCATCACGACGACGATGTCGAGCGCCATGCGCCGGGCCTGCAACGGGTCTTGGGCGCATGGTAGCAACGAAAACTTGACACGTCCGCCGGAGGCTGGGATATAGGTGTTTCGCAGCGATGCCGGTACGCAGGAGCATCGCGCCAGGGGAGTATCAATGACGCCAGACGACAGCCGCGCCGGAAGCCTCGATGGCCTCCGAGTGATGGTCATCGACGATTCGAAGACCATCCGGCGCACCGCCGAGACCCTGCTCAAGCGCGAAGGCGCGGACGTGGTCACTGCGACCGACGGGTTCGAGGCGCTGGCGAAGATCGCCGACCAGCAGCCGCAGATCATCTTCGTCGACATCATGATGCCGCGCCTGGACGGGTACCAGACCTGTGCGCTGATCAAGAACAACCAGTTGTTCAAGTCGACGCCGGTGATCATGCTGTCTTCCAAGGACGGCCTGTTCGACAAGGCGCGCGGCCGGATCGTGGGGTCGGAGCAGTACGTCACCAAGCCATTCACGCGCGAGGAACTCCTCGACGCCATCCGCAAGCACGTCAACGCCTGACCGGGGGGCAGGCAAGCACATGGCACGAATCCTGCTGATCGAGGACTCGCCGACGGACACGGCGGTGCTGACCCAGTTGCTGGAGCGCAACGGCCACCAGGTGCTGACTTCGGGCAGCGCCGAGGACGGCATCGAGCTGTGCAAGCGCGAGATGCCCGACCTGGTGCTGATGGACGTGATCCTGCCCGGCATGAACGGCTTCCAGGCCACGCGCGCGCTGTCCCGCGACGCCGCCACAGGCAAGATCCCGGTGGTGATCGTCAGCACCAAGAACATGGAGGCCGACCGCGCCTGGGGCCTGCGCCAGGGCGCGAAGGACTACATCGTCAAGCCGCCGCGCGAGGATGCGCTGGTGGCCCGCATCAACGAGCTGGTGGGCGGCTGAAGTGAACGTCACCGGCCCGTTCGAGGTCCTCGCCGACTACGAGCGGCGCAGCCTCGCGCACGTCGCCGGCCTGCCCGAGCAGCTGGACGCGCCGGGACTGTGGCGCGGCGTCGGCTTCCGCGTCGGCCACAGCCGGCTGGCGGCGGGCTTCGACGAAGTGGTCGAGATCCTGCCGATGCCGCAGGTCACGCCGGTGCCTGGCGCGCAGCCCTGGATGCTCGGCGTCGCCAACGTCCGCGGCAACCTGCTGCCGATCGTCGACCTCAAGCAGTTCCTGGAGGGCGAGCGCACCGTGCTGCACGAGGGCCAGCGCGTGCTGATCGTGCGCCAGCCCGGCGGCGACGTCGCCGTCACCATCGACGAACTGTTCGGCCAGCGCAGCTTCAACGACGAGCAGCAGCTGCCCGCCGAAGACCGGGAAGGGCTGGAGTTCGGCACCGGCCGCTACGTGCATTTCGTCGACCGCATCTACCGCCTGGGCGAGGACGACTGGGGCGTTTTCAGCCTGCAGAAGCTCGCCCGGACCCCCGAGTTCAGACAAGCCGCGGCCTGATGCCGCGCATGCAACCGAAGATCGAGGTTCAACCATGAGCACCGTGATGGACACCAGCGGCAAGGGCCGCAACCTCGGCACCAACTTCTGGCTGGTGCTGTTGTTCCTGTCGCTGATCGTCTTCGCGGCGAACACCGGCTACTCGATCTACAAGGCGAGGCTGCTCAGCGGCGCGAGTTCCGCGGCGTCGAACCTGCAGGTGAACTCGCAGCGCCTGGCCAACCAGGGCCGGGAGGCGGTCGGCGGCAACGCCGATTCGTTCGCGGCGTTCAAGACCACCCGCCAGCAGATCAACAGCGACATCGGCGCGCTGAACACCAATTACGGCCAGGCGCCCGGCGTCAGCGGCCCGATCAACACCGTCACCGAGACCTGGTTGCCGCTGGACAAGAGCGCGCAGCAGCTGGTCGAGTCCGAGCGCGCCGTGCTGGGCCTTGCGGGCAACGCCAACAGCTTCGTGCAGCGCGTTCCCGCGCTGCAGGCGCAGATGGACGAGGTGGTGCGCGCGATGCTGGCCAGCGGCTCGCCGTCCTCGCAGGTCTACCTGGCGGTGCGCGAAGGCATCCTGGCGGCGACCATGGCGCGCCGCATCGCCGAGATCCAGGCGGGCGGCCCGACCGCGCAGCTGGCCGGCGACGCGCTGGCGCGCGACGCGGGCGTGTTCACCCAGGTGCTGCAGGGCTTCCGCGAAGGCGGCAGCGGCGAGGCGCAGAAGGTCACCGCGCCGGCGGCGGTCGCGGCGCTGAACTCGGCCAACGAGCAGTGGACCGCGATGCGCACCGACCTCGACGCGATCCTCGGCACCGCGCAGAACCTGTTCAGCGCGCAGGCCGCGGCGGACGCCCTGGCCGGCGGTTCGGACAAGCTGCTGGCGGACAGCGAAGGCCTGTTCAGCGCGCTGACCGCCTTCGGCTCGATCAAGGACACCAGCATCGTCGGCGGCGTCTGGCCCTCGATCATCTCCGGCGGCCTGATGCTGCTGTCCATCGTCGGCTTGCTGGTGTCGCTGTCGCGCGCCCAGCGCAAGCGCTACGAAACCACGATGGAACTGAACAACCGCAACCAGGAGGCGATCATGCGCCTGCTGGACGAGATGGGCTCGCTGGCCGAGGGCGACCTGACGGTGAAGGCGACGGTCACCGAGGACATGACCGGCGCGATCGCCGACTCGATCAACTTCGCGGTCGAGCAGCTGCGCAGCCTGGTGCAGACGATCACCGACACCTCGGTGCAGGTGGCGTCCAGCGCGCAGGAGACGCAGGCCACCGCCATGCACCTGGCCGAGGCCGCCGAGCACCAGGCCCACGAAATCAACTCCGCCTCGGACCGGATCACCGAAATCGCGGCCAGCATCGACCAGGTGTCGCGCAACTCCGCGGAGTCCGCGGAAGTGGCGCAGCGCTCGGTGCAGATCGCGACCAACGGCGCCGGCGTCGTGCGCCAGACGATCCAGGGCATGGACAACATCCGCGACCAGATCCAGGAGACCTCGAAGCGAATCAAGCGGCTCGGCGAGTCCTCGCAGGAAATCGGCTCGATCGTCGAACTGATCAACGACATTTCCGAACAGACCAACATCCTGGCGCTCAACGCGGCCATCCAGGCGGCCTCGGCCGGCGAGGCGGGCCGCGGGTTCGCGGTGGTGGCGGACGAAGTGCAGCGACTCGCCGAGCGCTCGTCGAACGCGACCAAGCGAATCGAATCGCTGGTGCAGACGATTCAGGCCGATACCAACGAGGCGGTCAGCTCGATGGAGCAGACGACCGCGGAAGTGGTCGCCGGTGCGCGACTTGCCGAGGACGCGGGTACCGCGCTGGGCGAGATCGAAAACGTGTCGACCAACCTCGCCGACCTGATTCAAGGCATTTCCAGCGCGGCGCAGCAGCAGTCCTCGGCGGCGTCGAACATCACCCAGGCGATGAACACGATCCAGTCGATTACCGCGCAGACCTCGCAGGGTGCGAGCCAGACGGCGCAATCGATCGGAAACCTCGCCCAGCTCGCCGCCGACCTGCGCCGCTCGGTCGCCGACTTCAAGCTGCCGGCCTGACCGCAGCGCCGACGCCGTACGGATTGCCCTGCTGATGACCACCGCGCTGCGCGACGCAATCGACTACACCACGCTCGGGTGGATCAAGCCCGAGCTGGACGAGACCCTGCGCCAGGCGCGGATCGAGATCGAGGCGTTTGCCGAGGATCCGGCCGACGCCGCGCGCATGGCCGAGTGCGCGCACCTGTTGCACCAGGTGCAGGGCACCCTGCGCATGGTCGAGTTGTATGCGCCGGCGCGCGTGTCCGAGGAAATGGAGCAGCTCGCACGCGGCCTGCAACGCGGCCAGGTGGAGGCCCGCGACGAAGCGTGCGCCACGTTGATGCGCGGCGTGGTGCTGCTGCCCGATTACCTGGAGCGCCTGCAGGGCGGCCACAAGGACATCCCGGTGGTGCTGCTGCCGCTGCTCAACGAATTGCGCGCGTTGCGCGACGAGCCGGCGCTGGACGAGGCGGTGCTGTTCTCGCCGGAGCTGCAGCGGCCGCTGCCCGACGCCCTCGGGGCGGGCCTGGCACGCACCGGGGCCGGGGAGGTGGCGCCGATGCTGGCGCAACTCGACGATGCCCTGGCGGCATGGCCGTCGCAGATGGCGGCGATCGCCGGCGCCTGTGAAGCCCTGCTTGCGCATGCCGGCCGGGACGAAGCGGTGCGGCGCATGCTGTTCGCCGGCGCGGCCGTCGGTGAAGCGTTGCGCGATGGCGCGCTTCCGGCCGACGACGCGTTGCGCGGCGCCTACTCCGGGCTGGCCGCGGAGGCGCGACGGCTGGCCGGCCACGGCACGGGTGCGGGCCAGCGCGCCGATGCCGTGCTCGAGCCGACCCGGCAACTGCTTTATGCCGCGGCGCGGACCACCAGCGACCATGCCTCGCTGCAGCGTCTCCGCGACACCTTCGACCTCGACCTCGAAGCCAGCGCGTCCGACCTGGCGCACGCGCAAGGCAGCCTGGCCGGCCACAACCGCGCATTGCTCGACACCGTGTCCGGGGCGATCAAGGAAGACCTGCTGCGGGTCAAGGATGCGCTCGACCTGCACCTGCGCGGAGGCCGCGGCAACGTTGCCGAACTCGAGCCGCAGTCGACCGCGATGGCGACCATCGCCGACACGCTCGGCATGCTCGGGCTGGACGGCGCGCGGCGCCTGGTGCAGCAGCAACGCGAAGCGCTGCAGGAAATCCTCGCCGGCCAACGCGCGGGCGACGAGGGCGCATTGCTCGACATCGCCGCCGCGCTGCTGTACGTGGATGCCTCGCTCGACGAGCAGGTCGCGCGCCTTGGCGCCGCCGACATCGGCGACGACATGCTCGCCAGCGAATCGCGCAAGGTCACCGAAGTGCTCGCGCGCGAGGCGATCGCCAATTTCGCGGACGCCCGCCAGGCCTTCGTCGCCTTCGTGGAGACCGGCTGGGAGCACGGCGAGCTGGTGGAAGTGCCACGCCTGCTGGCCGAGGTCGCCGGCGCGCTGCAGATGCTGGACCTGCCGCAACCGGCCCAGTACCTGGCCGGCGTGCGTGCCTACACCGAGCGCGAACTGCTCGGGCACCAGCGCGTGCCCAGCGGCCGCCAGCTCGACACGCTGGCCGACGCGCTCGCCAGCCTCGAGTACTACCTCGAGGCGCTGCGCGAGCATCGCGGCCAGCGCAACGACATCCTCGACATCGCGCGCAACAGCCTCGAGGCGCTCGGTTACTGGCCGGTGCCCGCCGCGCCGGAACCCGTGCCGCAGGCGCAGCCGCCGGAAGCGACGTCCGAACCGCTCGCGGCGGCGGAAGCCGCTGCGCCGCAGGAACCGTCCGCCCCGGCCGCTCCGTCCGCAGCTGAAACTTTCGTCGAACCCGCGCCGGTCGCGCCCGCCGCCGTGCAGCCGGTCGCACCACAGGTCCCCGAGGCGCCCCCTGCGCCGCCCGCGCCGCCCGCGCCGCCCGCGCCGCCGGTCCACGTGCCGGCGCCGGTGGGCGCCGGCCAGGCTGGCGGCTTCGAAATCACCGGCGACGAGATCGACGACGAGATCCGCGAGATCTTCCTGGAGGAATTCGAGGAGGAGATCGCCAACCTGCGCGGCATGCTGCCCGAGTGGCAGGCGGCGCCAGAGGACCTGGAGCGGCTGCGGCCGATCCGCCGCGTGTTCCACACCCTCAAGGGCAGCGGTCGCCTGGTCGGCGCGCGCACCCTGGGTGAGTTCGCGTGGAAGGTCGAGAACATGCTCAACCGCGTGCTCGACAGTTCGCGCCCGGCGAGCCCCGCGGTCCTCGCTGTGGTCGACCACGCCTACCAGGCGTTGCCGGAGCTGCTCGGCGCGCTGCGCGGCGATGGCGCCATCAGCGCAGACCTGGATGGCTTGCAGGCGCTCGCCGATCGCGTCGCCGGCGGCGAGGAAGCGTTCTACCAGCCGGCAGCGGCCGGGCCGGCCGTGACGGAAACCGAAGCGATCGGCGAAGGCATCGAGATCGAAGCCCCTGTCGTCGAAGCGACATCGGAGCCGACGGAAATCGAGGCCCCGGGCGTGCCCGCCAGCGTCGACGAAGTGCTGCTGGAAATCCTCGATGCCGAGGTCGGCGGCCACCTGGCCACGGTCGAGAAATGGCTGGCCACCGCCCGTGGCGGCGACGCCCATGCCGACGACGGCCTGGTGCGCGCGATCCACACGATGAATGGCGCCTTCGCGATGACCGAAGTGCCGGCGATCACCGAAGCGATCGGCCCGGCCGAGGCCTACGTCAAGCGCCTGATGGCGGCCGGCGCGGCCGCGGACGCGGATGGAATCGACGCGTTGTCGGCGCTGGCGGCGGCCGTGCGCGAGACGGTTGCGGCGCTGCACGCGGAATCGCCGCGCGTGCTGCTGCGGCATGCGCTTGCAGGACGACTGGCCGCGCTGCGCGACAGCCTGCCCGAGGTCGCGCACCCGGAACCGGCGGTCGAGTTCGGCATGGAAGAACCCGAAGCCGCGACCGCGACTGGGTCCGAGTCCACGATCGAATTCGCCGAAGCCGACGACGAGGGCATGGACGAGCTGGCGCGTGAGCTGGCGTCGATCGACATCAACGATTTCACCGGCTTCACCCTCGATGCCGAGCCTGAGGCCCCGCCGCAAGCCGCTGACGCGGCGGCACTGCAGGCGGAACTCGAAGCCGGCCTCCTGGAAGCCGAACGCGTCGAAGCCGAGCGCCTGGAAGCCGAGCGCCTGGAAGCCGAACGCCTCGAAGCCGAACGCCTCGAAGCCGAACGCCTCGAAGCCGAACGCCTCGAAGCCGAGCGCCTGGAAGCCGAGCGCCTGGAAGCCGAACGCGTGGAGGCCGAGCGCCTGGAGGCCGAACGCCTGGAAGCCGAAGCCGCGGCGCAGGCCGCGGTCCCGGGCGAGGCCGAGCCGGAACCCGAACGCGAACCGGAACCTGCGGCAGCGCCGGCAGCGGACGCCGTCACCTTGCCCGCGTCCGTCGAGGATCCCGACGAGGCGCTGGACCTCACCGATCTCGATCCCGAACTGGTCGACATCTTCGTCGAGGAAAGCGTCGACCTGCTCGACCACTCCGACGGCCTGCTGGCACGGTTGCACGCGGCACCGACGGAGGGCGATTCGCTGGTCGGCCTGCAACGCGACCTGCACACGCTCAAGGGTGGCGCGCGCATGGCCGGCATCATGGCCGTGGGCGAACTGGGCCACGCCATGGAGTCGCTGCTCGAGGCGGTGGTCGACCAGCGCGTCGATTTCGGCCGCGACGGCATCCCGTTGCTCGAGCGCGGCCTGGACCGCCTGCACGCGATGGTCACCCGCGTCGGCGCGCGCCGCGCGGTTGCGTTGCCCGAGCGGCTGATCGCCGAATTCGACGCACGCGCTCGCGGCAAGACCCTGGAAGCCGAGCCGGCCCGGGCCCCGCGCCCGTCGGCACCGGTCCCGGCGCCGCGCGTCCAGCTCAAGCCGTTGTCGGCGCCGATCGGCGAGCATCCGAACGGAGACGACGACGACATCAGCGTCCGCGCCCCGCAGGAACAGGTGCGCATCCGCGCCGACCTGCTGGACCGGCTGGTGAACTACGCGGGCGAGGTCGCGATCTACCGCGCCCGCCTGGAACAGCAGCTCGGCGGATTCCGCCTGGCGATGAGCGAAATGGAGCAGACCAACGCGCGACTGCGCGACCAGCTGCGGCGCCTCGACAGCGAAACCGAAGCCCAGATCATTGCCCGCTACCAGCGCGAGCACGACACCGGCGACCAGGCCTTCGATCCGCTGGAGCTCGACCGCTTCTCGACCCTGCAGCAGCTGTCGCGCGCGCTGGGCGAGTCGGCCGCCGACCTTAGCAGCCTGCAGCAATCGCTCGACGACCTGACGCGCCAGTACGAAACGCTGCTGCTGCAACAGTCGCGGGTCAGCTCGGAGCTGCAGGAAGGCCTCATGCGCACGCGCATGGTGCCGTTCGACGCGCTGGTGCCGCGACTGCGCCGCGTGATCCGCCAGGCCGCCAGCGACACCGGCAAGAAAGTGCAGCTCAAGCTCGACGGCGCCCAGGGCGAACTCGACCGCAACGTGCTCGAGCGCATGACCGCGCCGCTGGAGCACATGCTCCGCAACGCCGTCGCCCACGGGCTGGAATCGCCGGGCGACCGCCGCAAGGCGAAGAAGGACGAGGAAGGCACGGTCCGCATCTCGGTGCGCCGCGAAGGTTCGGAAGTGGTGCTGGAAGTCGCCGACGACGGCGGCGGCCTCAACCGTGGCGCGATCCGCAGGCGCGCGGAGCAGCGCGGCCTGGTGCAGCCGGGCGCGGTGCTCACCGACCACGCGCTCGACCAGATGATCTTCGAGCCGGGCTTCTCCACCGTCGACGAGGTCAGCCGCCTGGCCGGCCGCGGCGTCGGCATGGACGTGGTCGCCAGCGAAGTGCGCCAGCTCGGCGGCACCCTGGAAATCCGCACGAAGAAGGGCGAGGGCACCACCTTCGTGCTGCACCTGCCGCAGACGCTCGCGGTCACCCAGGCGGTGTTCGTGCGCATCGGCGACACCAGCTTCGCGGTGCCGATCGCGTCCGTGCGCGGCGTCGGCCGCATCTCGCGCGAGGACATGGCGAAGGAGGGCGCCGCCTACGCCTACGGTGGCGAGGACTACGCGCTGCACGACCTCGGTACGCTGCTTGGCCACGGCACGGCAAAGGCCGAAGGCCAGTTGCAGATGCCATTGCTGCTGATCCGTTCGGGCGACCTGCGCGCCGCCGTCTGCATCGACCAGGTGTTGGGCAACCGCGAAATCGTGGTGAAGCCGGTGGGTCCGCAGGTGGCATCGCTGCCCGGCATCTTCGGCGCCACGATCATGGGCGACGGCAGCGTCGTCGTGATCCTGGACATCGCGCCGCTGGTGCGCCGCCAGTCGGCGGGACCGCGCGACGAGGAACCCGCGCCGCAGATCGAGGCGCGCCGCGTGCCGCTGGTGATGGTGGTGGACGACTCGGTGACGATGCGCAAGGTCACCGGGCGCGTGCTCGAGCGCAACAACTTCGAGGTCGGCACCGCGAAGGACGGCGTGGATGCGCTGGAACGCATGGCCGATCGCGTGCCGGACCTGATGCTGCTCGACATCGAGATGCCGCGCATGGACGGCTACGAGCTCGCCACCGCGATGAAGGCCGATCCCCGGCTGCGCGACGTACCGATCATCATGATCACCTCGCGTACCGGCGAAAAGCATCGCCAGCGCGCGATGGAAATCGGCGTCAACCGCTACCTCGGCAAGCCATACCAGGAGCCGGAACTGCTGCGCAACGTGTTCGAGCTGCTGGCGCAGGAGGGCAAGGCGCCCGGGCGGGGGCCGCGCGATGGCTGACTCACCGGTGCGGGTGGCGCTGCTGGCGCGCCCCGGCACCGCCTGCGAGCGCTTGCAGGCGGCCCTGCTGCAGGCCGGCGCCGAAGTCGTGTTGGTCGCCGATCCCCTCGGCAGCGATGCCGGCAGCGTTGCGGCGGCGGCACCCGGCGCGGTGCTGGTCGCGCTGGAGCCGGCGGTCGAGGACGTGCTCGATCGCTACGATCCGGTATTGCTCGACCCGGCGATGAAGGTCATCTACGACGAGGCCGATCTCGCCGCCAAGCGGGAAGGCTGGGATGCGGCTCGCTGGACGCGCCACCTGGCGGCGAAGCTGGCCGGCCATGGCGACGTGCTGCCGCCTGGTGCGGGCAGCGAATCGCCGGCGGCTGGAACACTCGCCGTCGAAACACTCGATGTCGAATCATCCACCGTCGAGCCGATGTCGTTCGAATCCGCGCCGGCCGAAGACGAAAGCAGCGTCCACTTCACCGGCATCGTCCCCGATGGCGAACTGTCGCTGGATGCGCTCGACTTCGAGCTGGGCGCCGGCGACGTGCCCGCGGCTTCGTCCACACCGCCCCCGACCACCGCGCCGGCGGACGCGGAGCGGCCGACGTTCGACTTCAGTACGCTCTCGCTCGAGGAAATCCCGGGCGAAGCCGCGCCTGCTCCTTCCATGGATGCGGCATCCACCCGGAAGGCGGCAAGTGCGGCCACCGAACCCGGTGCCGTCGTCGTCCTCGCCGGCATCGGCGGTCCCGACGCGGTCCGGCAATTCCTCTCGGCATTGCCGGAAGGCTTTCCGCGCCCGGTGCTGGTACGCCAGCGCCTGGATGGCGGCCGCCACGACCGCCTGGTGCGGCAGATGCAACGTGCCACGTCGCTGCCGGTGGAGCTTGCCGAGGCCGGCGCGCAGCTCGCGCCCGGCCACGTCTACATCCTTCCCGACGGCATGGCGGCCGAAGTGCAGGACGGCCGCAGCCAGTTCGTGCCCGCGCCCGATCCGGTGCCGGTGCTGGCCGGATTGCCCGCGAACGGCAGCGCGATCCTGGTGCTCAGTGGCAGCGACCCCGGTACCGTGGGCGACGTACTGGCCGCGAGCCAGGCAGGCGCGATGGTCGCCGGGCAATCGCCCGAAGAATGCTTCGACGCCGCGGCACCCGCGGCGCTGATCGCCGGCGGCGTCGAGGCCGGCGCGCCGGCCGACCTGGCTGCGCGCCTGGCCGCGCGATGGCCCCACTGAGGATTGCCCATGAACACTTCCGTCCAGGCAGACATCCGCGGCGTCCTCATCCAGGTCGCGGGCGCGCGCCTGCTGCTGCCCAACGCGACCATCGCCGAGGTCCTTTCGTTCGCCGAACCCGACCCGATCGCCAACGCGCCCGACTGGCTGCTCGGACGGATCCGCTGGCGCGGCTGGCAGTTGCCACTGGTCGCGTTCTCGCGGCTGGCCGGCATCGCCGGCGAACGCGGCGGCCTGGGCAGCAAGGTGATCGTGCTCAAGGCCCTGGGCGGGGATCCGAAGGCGCCGTTCTTCGCCGTGCTGACCCAGGGCTTCCCGCGGCTGGTGACGGTGTCCGAGGCGTCGCTGGTGACCGAGGAAACCGACCGTTCGCTGTTGCCGCGCGGTGTGGTCGCGCGGGTCACGCTGAACGAGGACGAGGCGCTGGTTCCCGACCTGGCGCAGCTCGAGCAACTGATCGGCGACAGCCTGCGCGAAGCCGCCTGATCCCTACAGGTCGCCGAACCTGGCCTGCAGCGCCGCGATCGCGGCGAGCCCGGCGGTTTCCGTGCGCAGGATCCGCGGCCCGAGCCGCAATCCACGGAACCCCGCTGCTGCCAGCTGGCCGCGGTCGCGCTGCGACCAG
Organism: Lysobacteraceae bacterium; assembly: GCA_004297225.1. Taxonomy (GTDB): domain Bacteria; phylum Pseudomonadota; class Gammaproteobacteria; order Xanthomonadales; family Xanthomonadaceae; genus Cognatiluteimonas. Next base: position 14,627 of record SCUI01000009.1, read on the forward strand.
CCACCTTCCGGTCCCACGGCCAGCACGCAATCGCCCTCGAACGCGGCGACGGTTGCGATGGAATCGGCGGCGGCCGGATCGAGCAGGAAGCGCGGCCCGGGCGGCAGCTGCCGCAGCGCGCTGTCCAGCGACGACGGCGCGGCGACAGTCGGCACCCGTGCACGCCCGCATTGCCCGCAGGCCGAGGCGACGATGCCGTGCCAGTGCGCCAGGCGCTTGCCGGCGCGCGCCTCGTCCAGCCGCACTTCGCTGCGTTCGCTGGACACCGGCAGGAACGCGGCGACGCCGAGCTCGGTTGCCTTCTGCAGCACCAGGTCCATCTTCTCGCCGCGGGCGATGCCCTGCAGAAGGGTGATGCGCAACGGCGATTCGCTGCCGACCGCGGCGGCCGACAGCACTTCGACCTCGACCCCGCGCTTGCCGGCGGCGACCAGGCGCGCCTCGTAATCGTGGCCGTCGCCGTTGAACAGCACGCAGCGGTCGCCCTCGTCCAGCCGCAACACGCGCACCAGGTAGTTCGCGGCGTCCGCGGGCAGGTCCAGTCGCGCGCCGACGGCCAATGCGCGGTCGACGTGCAACCGGGTCACGCGCATGCCGTGGCCTCCCCGATCGCCGCCGCCGTCACCTCGGCCAGCAGCGCCAGTTGCGCCTCGTCCACGCAATACGGCGGCATCCAGTAGAGGATGTCGCCCAGCGGCCGCAACACGACCCCGCGCGCGAGCGCGGCGCGATACGCGCGCAGGCCGACGCGCAGCGACGGATCGAACGGCGTGTTCCGGTCGCCGTCGCGGGTGAGCTCGAAGGCGAGGATCATCCCGGCCTGGCGCAGGTCGGCGACGTGCCGGTGGCGGCCGATGGGTTCGGCCAGCGCGGCCATTCGCGCGGCGGTACCGCGATTGCGCGCCAGCACGCCGTCGCCGTCGAAGATCGCCTGCGCCGCGAGCGCGGCGGCGCAGGCCAGCGGGTTGCCGGTGTAGCTGTGCGAATGCAGGAAGGCACGCTCGCGCGAGTCGTCGAGGAAGCCGTCGTAGATGGATTGCGTCGCCAGCACCGCGGCCAGCGGCAGGAAACCGCCGGTCAGCCCCTTCGACAGGCACATCAGGTCCGGCTGGATGCCCTCGTGCCCGCCGGCGCCCGCCGGGGCCTGCTCGCAGGCGAAGCGCGTGCCGGTGCGGCCGAAGCCGACCGCGATTTCGTCGGCAATGAGGAACACGCCGAACTCGTCGCACAGGTCCCGGGCCAGCCGCAGGTACAGCGGGTCGTGCATGCGCATGCCGCCGGCGCATTGCACCCGCGGCTCGAGGATGAAGGCGCAGACCTCGCCGGCGTGCGCTTCGAGCAGGGCGCGCAGCCCCGCGGCGGCCCGGCGCGCGCAATCCGCCGCCGCTTCGCCCGGCGCGGCCAGGTAGGCGTCGGGACTTGGCGCGAACAGGCATTGCGCCAGCAGCGGCGCGTAGACGCGGCGGTACAGCGGCACGTCGCCCACCGCCAGCGCGCCGAGGGTTTCGCCGTGGTAGCCGTTCTCCAGCGCGATGAATTTCGTCCGCGCCGGCTCGCCGCGGTTGCGGAACCAGTGGAACGCCATCTTCAGCGCGACTTCCACGCCGGCCGAGCCGTTGTCGGCGTAGAAGACCTTGGCCAGCGGCGCGCGGCCCGGCTCGCGTGGCGCCATCGCCAGCAGCCGCTCGGCAAGTTCGACCGCGGGTGGATGGCTGAAGCCGGCCAGGATCACCTGTTCCAGCCGCGTCGCCTGCGCGGCGATGGCGGCGGCGATCCGCGGCTCGGCGTGGCCGAACAGGTTGGTCCACCAGCTCGACACCGCATCCAGGTAACGGCGGCCGCCATGGCCGACCAGCCATGCGCCCTCGCCGCGCGCGATCGGCACCAGCGGCAAGGCGTCGTCCAGGTGCTCGCGCATCTGCGTGCAGGGATGCCACAGCACCGCGAGGTCGCGCGAACGCCAGTCGCCGGTGTCCGCTATCATCGCCTTGCCATGCCTTTCGCCCGCCCGCCCGCGCCCGTCGTCCTGCATGCGCGCATTATCCCCCCAAAGCGGCCGCTGCCATGACGCGCAGGTTGCCCACCATCCACGGCACCTCGGAGGAGGACGCCGGCCCCTACCGCATGGAGCGGCTGGACCTGGAGTTCTCCAACGGCGAGCGTCGCCAGTACCAGCGCCTGCACGGGCGCGGCCACGGCGCGGTCTACGTGGTGCCGCTGCTCGACGACGACACCGTGCTGCTGGTGCGCGAATACGCCGCCGGGATGCATCGCTACGAACTGGGCCTGGTCTCGGGCCGGCTGGACCCGGGCGAGGACGCGTTGCACGCGGCCAACCGCGAGCTGCAGGAGGAAGCCGGCTATGCCGCGCGCTCGCTGCACCACCTGCGGATGATCAGCCTGTCGCCGCGCTACATGAGCCACCAGGCGCACGTGGTGGTGGCGCGCGACCTCTACCCGAGCCGCTTGCCCGGCGACGAACCCGAGGAGCTGGACCCGGTGCCATGGAAGCTGGATGCCTTGCACGAACTGGTGTTGCGCGAGGATTTTTCCGAAGGGCGCGCCATCGCCGCGCTGTTCATGACCCGGGAGTGGCTGCGGCATGGTGGCGAGTGAGCTGGACATCCTGCGCGAGGGCATCATCGACCTCGCGCGCGACGCCGCGCGGGCGATCATGCAGGTCTACGAAGGCGAGTTCGCGGTGCAGCACAAGGACGACGATTCGCCGCTGACCGCGGCCGATCTCGCCGCGCATCGCTGCATCGTCGCCGGACTGGCGCGGCTGTCGCCGTCGATCCCGGTGCTGTCGGAGGAATCGGCGCAGGAGGTCCCGGCGTCGTTGCGCCGGCAATGGCCGCGGATGTGGCTGGTGGATCCGCTCGACGGCACCCGCGAATTCGTCAAGCGCAATGGCGAGTTCACCGTCAATATCGCCCTGGTCGACGACGGCGTCGCGGTGCTCGGCGTGGTCCAGGCGCCGGTGACCGGCGAGCTGTGGCATGGCCAGCTCGGCCGTGGCGCGTTCCGCCGCGAAGGCGACCGCGACCTGCCGATCCATTCGCGCCGGCCGGCGACGGCGCCGCTGCGCGTGGCCGCCAGCCGTTCCCACCGCGACGCGCGCACCGAGGCGGTGCTGGCGCGCATGGGCGAGATCGAGCCGGTGGGCGTGGGTTCCTCGCTGAAGTTCTGCCGGCTCGCCGAAGGCGGCATGGATGCGTATCCGCGCTTCGGCCCGACCAGCGAATGGGACACCGGCGCCGGCCAGTGCGTGCTCGAGGCCGCCGGCGGCGTGGTGCTCGACCCGCAGGGCCGACCGCTGCGCTACAACCAGCGCGACACCATCCTCAACGGCTCGTTCATGGCCCTGGGCGACCCGGACTTGCCGTGGCGCGACTGGCTGGCATGAGCGCAGCCGGCGACATCGAAGGCCTGCTGGCGATCATGGCGCGGCTGCGCGATCCAGAGGGCGGCTGCCCCTGGGACCTGCAGCAGAGCTTCGCCACCATCGCGCCGTACACCATCGAGGAAGCCTACGAGGTCGCCGACGCGATCGACCGCGGCGACCTCGACGACCTGCGCGACGAACTCGGCGACCTGCTGCTGCAGGTGGTGTTCCATGCGCGCATGGCGCAGGAGCAGGGCGCATTCGCGTTCGCCGACGTGGTCGCCGCGATCAGCGACAAGATGCTGCGCCGCCACCCGCACGTGTTCGACGGTGCCAGCGTCGCCAGCGTCGAGGCGCAGTCCCGCGAATGGGAAGCGCACAAGCGCCGCGAACGCGCGGCGGCCGGCGACGAGGATGGTTCGGCGCTGGCCGGGATCGCGCGTGGCCTGCCCGAGTGGCAGCGGGCCACCAAGCTGCAGGCGCGCGCGGCGCGCGTCGGCTTCGACTGGCCTGGCCCCGCGCCGGTGTTCGCCAAGCTGCACGAGGAAATCGAGGAGGCGCGCGCCGAGTTCGACGCCGTCGCCGAGGCGCCCGGCGACGCCGACGCGCGCGACCGGCTGGAGGACGAGATCGGCGACCTGCTGTTCGTCTGCGCCAACCTCGCGCGGCATGCGCGGGTGGATCCGGGCAGCGCGCTGCGCCGGGCCAATGCCAAGTTCGAGCGCCGCTTCCGCGCGATGGAGGCGCTGGCGCTGGCCGATGGCGTGGCGCTGGCGGAGCTGCCGCTGGAGGCGCAGGATGGCTACTGGGACCGCGCCAAACGACAGGAGCGCGGCGGAGGTCGGTGATGGCGACGCGCTTCGGAAGCTTCCGCGATTTCTACCCCTTCTATCTGTCCGAACACGCGAACCGGATTTCGCGACGACTGCATTTCATCGGCAGCTGCGGCGTCATCGCGCTGCTCGCGACCGCGCTGGTGCAGCGCAATGCGTGGTGGCTGCCGGCGGCGTTGGCCTGCGGTTACGGCTTCGCCTGGGTCGGGCATTTCTTCTTCGAGAAGAACCGCCCGGCGACCTTCCGCCACCCGTTCTATTCGCTGGCCGGCGACTGGGTGATGTTCGTCGACATCCTGCGCGGGCGTGTGCGGCTGTAGGTCGGTTCAGGGGCGGGAAAGGGGGCAGGCTACCGCCTTCACGCCGTTTCAACCGCCGAACGGGCACGTTTCACAAAGCTGAAGTCCCCCCCAAGGAACCCTGCCCATGATGCGAGCTGCCCAAGAACCCTCCGGCCTTGTCCTGATCGTCGAGGACAACCGCAACATTTCCGAGATGGTCGGCGAATACCTGGAAGGTCGAGGTTTTGAAGTCGACTACGCTTCCGACGGCCTGGATGGCTACCGCCTGGCCTCCGAGAATAGCTACGACGTGGTCGTGCTCGACCTGATGCTGCCGCGGCTGGATGGCGTCGAAGTCTGCAAGCGGCTGCGCGAGGAAGCGCGCAAGTCGACGCCGGTGCTGATGCTCACCGCGCGCGACACGCTGGACGAGAAGCTCACCGGGCTTTCCGTCGGTGCCGACGATTACCTCACCAAGCCGTTCGCGATCCAGGAACTGGAAGCCCGCCTGCGTGCGCTGATCCGCCGCGAGCGCCGCCAGGTCGGCTCGGAAGTGCTGAAGGTCGCCGACCTGGTGCTCGACCCGGCCAGCCTGCGCGCCACCCGCGGCGGCGTCGAACTGCAGCTCTCGCCGATCGGCCTGAAGCTGCTGACCATCCTGATGCGCGAATCGCCGCGCGTGGTCAGCCGCCAGGAGATCGAGCGCGAGATCTGGGGCAACGGCCTGCCGGATTCGGACACCCTGCGCAGCCACCTGTACAACCTGCGCAAGACCATCGACAAGCCGTACGACAAGCCGCTGCTGCACACGGTGCAAAGCGCCGGCTATCGCATCGCCGACATCGAGCAGCCGCCGGCCTGACGGAGGTCGCCAGCACAGTTCCCATGTCGCACGGTTTGCCGCGCAAACTGCGCTTCGCCTTCCTGATGCAGGTGGTGATGGCGAGCCTGGTCATCGTCGCCGGCACCTGGGTGGCGGTGACCGTGGCCAAGCGCCAGATCGCGCAGTACGCGCTGCAGGAAGAGGCCGATTACTTCTGGTCGCGCCGCGCGCTGGATCCGGCGCAGGCGCCGCCGGACGAGGCGCGGTTGCGCGGCTATGCGGTGGGCGAGGGCGATTCCGCCGCGGGCGTTCCCGAGGGCCTGCGGCAGCTGCCGCCGGGACTGCACGACCTGCCGGACCTGGTCGTGCTGGTCGACGAGCGCGACCGTACGCGCCTGTACCTGACCTACCCCCGGCAGGCGTTGGACCAGCGTTCGCTGCAGATGGTGCTGGCACCGGTGCTGCTGGCGCTGCTGGCGCTGGCGGCCAGTGCATGGTTCACCTATCGCAATGCCAGGCGCATGGTCGAGCCGGTGAACTGGCTGGCCGGGGAAGTGCGGCGCTGGGATCCGATGGAACCCGAGACCGGGGCGCTGGCGCCCGACCGGCTGCCGGCGGATGCCGGCATGGAGGCGCGGCAACTGGCGGGCGCGTTGCAGCGCATGGGCGAACGCATGCGCGCCTTCGTCCGCCGCGAGCGCGATTTCACCCGCGACGCCAGCCACGAGCTGCGCACGCCGCTGACCGTGATCCGGGTCGCCAGCGACCTGCTGGTCGCCGACCCCGACCTGCCCGAGCGCGCGCGGCGCTCGCTGTCGCGGATCCAGCGCGCGGGCCGGGACATGGAAGCGGTGATCGAGTCCTTCCTGATCCTCGCGCGGGAAGGCGGGATCGAACCGCAACGCGAGGATTTCGGCGTGCGCGCGATCGTCGAGGAGGAAGTCGCCAAGGCGCGCCCGCTGCTGGCCGGCAAGCCGGTCGAACTGGACGTGGTCGCCAACGCCGACCCGGTGCTGCACGCCTCGCCGCGCGTGTTCGCGGTGATGCTGCGCAACCTGGTGGCCAACGCCTGCACCTTCACCGCGCAGGGGCGGATCCAGGTGCGGATCGAAGCCGACCGGGTGGTCGTCGCGGACACCGGCGAGGGGATGTCGCCCGAAACGTTGCAGCGCGCCTTCGATCCGTTCTATCGCGCCGACCCCGACAAGGTCAGCGGCAAGGGCATGGGCCTGTCGATCGTGCGTCGGCTGGGCGAGCGTTTCGGCTGGCCGGTGGCGCTGGAAAGCCGCGTCGGGGAAGGCACCGTCGCCACCATCCATTTCGGCGACGCGCGCGGCTGAAGCAAGGCCGTGCCGCGGCTGGCGCGCTGTCAACCGCGCGTCCGCGCGCGCGTTAGCCTGTGCAACCCACCCCCACCAGGGAAGACCCGATGCCACCCAGCAAGCCAGCGCGCCAGCGCGACCTGCGCCGCCCGGCCGCCGCCATCGCCGTCGCCGCCCTCGCCATCGCCGCCGCATGGGGGTGGATGCAACGCGACGCGACGTCGGCCGACACCGGCTATCGCACGACCACGGTCGAGCAGGGCGACATCCGCGTGGCGATTTCCGCCACCGGCACGCTGAGCGCGATTTCCACCGTCACCATCGGCAGCCAGGTGTCCGGTCAGGTCACCGACGTGCTGGTGGACTTCAACGACAAGGTGCGCAAGGGCGACGTGCTGGCACGGATCGATCCCAGCACCTACAAGGCGCAGATCGAGCAGGGCAACGCCCAGGTCGCCAGCGCGCGGGCGCAGCTGCGACAGGCACAGGCCAGCCTGCGCAATGCCGAACTCGATTACCGGCGCAAGGCCGAGCTGGCCGGGACCCAGCTGGTCTCCAGGAGCGACGTCGACCTGGCGCGCGCGGCGCGCGACCAGGCCCAGGCCCAGGTCAATTCGGCGCAGGCGCAGATCCGCCAGCAGTCGGCGTCCACCCAGACCACGCGGGTGAACCTGGACCGCACGGTGATCCGTGCGCCGGTGGACGGCGTGGTGATCACCCGCAGCGTCGAGCCCGGCCAGACCGTGGCGGCGAGCCTGCAGGCGCCGGAGCTGTTCACCATCGCCGAGGACCTGTCGCAGATGAAGATCGAACTGGCGGTGGACGAGGCCGACATCGGCCAGGTCCGCGAAGGCCAGGCAGTCGGTTTCACCGCCGACGCGTTCCCCGACCGGCGCTTCAGCGGCACGGTGGACCAGGTGCGGTTGTCCGCGACGACCACCAGCAACGTCGTGACCTACCCGGTGGTCGTGGTGGTGGACAACAGCGACGGCACCCTGCTGCCGGGGCTGACGGTGAACGCCGAGATCGAAGTGAGCAAGCGCGAGAACGTGCTCAAGGTCGCCAACGCCGCGTTGCGCTACAAACCCGCGGAGACCGAAGCGGGCGCCTCGCCGGCGCAGGCCGGGCCGGGACAGGGCGGCAACGGCATGTCCGAGGACCTCGCGCGGGTCGCCTCGACCCTGCAGCTGGACGACGCCCAGCAGGCCGCCTTCGATGCGGCCATCGAGGCGATCCGCCAGCGCCAGGCCGCGCGCCAGGCGGCACCCGCAGCCGAAGGCGGCAATCGCCTGTTCGGTGGCGGCGGCGGCTTCCGCGGCGGTGGCGGCAACGGTGCTTCCGGCGCGATGCAGGCGCAGTTCCGCCAGCGCATGCGCGAGCGGATGCAGCAGGATTTCGCCCCGTTCCGGGCCAGCCTGGACCAGGCGCAGCGCGCCAGCTGGGACCGGGCGCTGGCTGAACTGGTCGGCGCCACCCGGGCCCCTTTGTGGAAACTGGTGGATGGCAAGCCGCAGCGGGTGATGGTCCGCGTCGGTGCCACCGATGGCAGCGACACCGAGGTCTCGGGCGGCGGCCTGGAGGCCGGCGACGTGGTCGTCACCGGCGAGCGCGCGGCGCAATGAGCGATCCGCGCACGCCCGTGATCCGTACCCGCGGGTTGGGCAAGGTCTATGCAGCGGGCAGCGCCGCCGAGGTCGTCGCGTTGCGCGGCGTGGACCTGGACATCGAGCGTGGCGCCTTCGTCGCGATCATGGGTCCGTCGGGCTCGGGCAAGTCGACGCTGATGAACCTGCTCGGTTGCCTGGATACGCCGACCAGCGGCCGTTACGAATGCGACGGCGTCGACGTCTCGACCCTCGACGCCGAATCGCTGGCGGGGCTGCGCCGCGACAAGATCGGTTTCGTCTTCCAGGGCTTCCACCTGCTGCCGCGGATGGACGCGCTGCACAACGTCGCCATGCCGCTGGGCTACGCGCGGGTGCCGCACCACGAGCGGCTGGATCGCGCGCGCGCGGCGCTGGAGGCCGTCGGCCTCGGCGACCGCACGGGCCACCGGCCGAGCGAGATGTCCGGCGGCCAGCAACAGCGCGTGGCGATCGCACGGGCCCTGGTCAACCGGCCGCCGATCCTGCTCGCCGACGAACCCACCGGCGCGCTGGATTCGCGCACCGGCGAGGAAATTCTGTCCCTGTTCAAGCAATTGCGCGAGGAAGACCATACCGTGGTGCTGATCACGCACGACCCCGGTGTCGCGGCGCATGCCGACCGCACCTACGAGATGCACGATGGCGCGCTGCACGCGCAGGGGGCGATGCCATGACCCTGCTGGACGTCCTGCGCACGGCCGCGTTCGCCCTGCGCGGCAACTGGATGCGCAGCGCGCTGACTTCGCTGGGCGTGATCATCGGCATCGCCGCGGTGATCGTGATGGTGTCCGTGGGCCAGGGCACGCAGCAGGAAATCGACAAGCTGGTCTCCGGCCTCGGCTCGCAGCGGCTGGACATTTCGCCCGGCTCCCAGCGCGGCCCCGGCGGTGCACGCCAGTCCGGCGGCAGCTTCTACACCCTCACCGAAGGCGATGTCGACGCGATCCGCGACGAGGTGCCCGAGGTGCAATACGTCGCCGGTGCGCTGCGCGGCAACACCCAGGTGGTGTACGCGGAGAACAACGCTTCGACCAGCTGGCAGGGCGTGCAGCCGGACTGGTTCGCGATCAACGACTGGAAGGTCGCCGAAGGCGGGTTGTTCGAGGCGCAGGCCTATGGCGGTGCAGCCAAGCAGGTGCTGCTGGGCGACACCGTGCGCCGAACGCTGTTCGGCGAGGACAGCGGCATCGGCGAGACCATCCGCCTGGGGCGCGTGCCGTTCACCGTGGTCGGCACGCTGGCGCCCAAGGGGCAGGGCGGTTTCGGCCAGGACCAGGACGACGTGGTGATGGTGCCGCTGGAAACCGCGCGCCGGCGCCTGATGGGCACCATGGGACTGCCGCCGGGCGCGGTGATGCAGGTGGCGCTCACCGTCGGCGACGCGCGCGACCTGGGCTACGTGCAGACCGCCGTGGAAGGCCTGCTGCGCCAGCGCCACCAGGTCCGCCCGGGCGAGGAGGACGACTTCCGGGTCCGCAACATCAGCGAGATCGTCGCCACCCGCACCGCGACCACCAACCTGATGTCCAAGCTGCTCGGCGCGGTCGCCACGATCTGCCTGGTCATCGGCGGCATCGGCATCATGAACATCATGCTGGTGTCGGTGACCGAGCGCATCCGCGAGATCGGGCTGCGGCTCGCGGTGGGCGCGGCGCCCTCGGACGTGCGCCGCCAGTTCCTCGCCGAGGCGATGCTGATCTCGCTGATCGGCGGCGTCATCGGCATCGTGATCGGCACCGCCGGTGCGTTGCTGGTGGGCCGCTTCAGTGAGCTGCCGGTGGCGCTGGATGCGCAGGTCGTCGCGCTGGCCGCCGCCTTCTCGATCGGCACCGGCCTGTTCTTCGGTTACTACCCGGCGCGCAAGGCCAGCCGCCTGGACCCCATCGAAGCCCTCAGGCAATAGGCCCCCCGCCGTGGCAAAATGACCGGATGGCCGACGAATACGGACACCTGCCGCGCCACCCCGCCCGCGTGCTCCTGGCCACCCGCTGGTCCCTCCAGGGACTGAAGGCCGCCTGGCTGCACGAGTCATCGTTCCGCCTCGAGGTCTACCTGTTCGTGATCCTCGGCCCGCTGGGCTTCTGGCTGGGCGCAACGCCGGTGGAGCGCGTGCTGCTGGTGGGCAGCTGCCTGCTGGTGCTGGCGGTGGAACTGCTCAACTCTGCGGTCGAGGCGGTCATCGAGCGCTTCGGCGCCGAGCACCACGAGCTGTCCGGCCGGGCCAAGGACATGGGCTCGGCGGCCGTGTTCGTGCTGATGGCCAATGTCGTGTTCACCTGGGCGGTGATCCTCGGTTGGCGATACTCGTGACCCTGCCGACCGCCGCACTGCAGCCGCACCTCCCCCGCACGGAATGACGAAACAACGATGACGCTTGCCATGCTTGCCGATCCGCAGACCTGGATCCTGCTGGTCACCCTGAGCTCGATCGAGATCGTCCTGGGCATCGACAACCTGGTGTTCATTTCCATCGCCGTGAGCCGGCTTCCGCCTGCCACGCGCGAACGCGCGCGCAAGTTCGGCATCGCCGCCGCCTGCATCACCCGCATCGCGTTGCTGCTGACGCTGGCCTACCTGGCGCACATGAAGCAGGACCTGTTCACCGTGTTCGGCCGCGGGCTGTCGGTGCGCGACCTGGTGCTGCTGCTGGGCGGCATCTTCCTGGTGTTCAAGGGCGTGATGGAAATCCGCGACCAGGTCGCGGGCGAACCGGAATCTGAGGACATCCACACGAAGCCGGCCACGTCGTTCGGCGCCGTCATCGCGCAGATCGCGGTGATCGACATCGTGTTCTCGCTGGACTCGGTGATCGCGGCGGTGGGCATGGCCGACCAGTACGTGCCGGTGATGGTCTCCGCGATCCTGCTGGCGGTGGCGGTGATGCTGCTGGCGGCGCAGCCGCTGGGCCGCTTCATCGACAACAACCCGACGATCAAGATGCTGGCGCTGGCGTTCATCGTCCTGATCGGCGCCTACCTCATCGTCGAAGGCCTGGAGATCCACGTGCCCAAGGGCTACATCTACGGCTCGATGGGCTTCTCAGCGGCAGTCGAGGGGCTGAACCTGTGGGCCAAGCGGCGCGCGCGGATGCGCCGCGGCGGGGGCCGTTGAGGCCTGGTTTGCGCCTTCACGCGCGCGGTGCTGGAATGGCCGCGCATGCCGCCCGTCCCGGCGCGGCGCGGAGCCCCCGATGCGCATCCTCCTCGTGCTGGTCCTCGCCTCGCTGCTGAGCGGCTGCGGCTACAACACCATCCAGGAAAAGGACGAGGCGGTGGATGCAGCCTGGTCGCAGGTGGTCAACGTCTACAAGCGGCGCGCGGACCTGGTGCCCAACCTGGTGGCCACGGTGAAGGGTTATGCCAGCCACGAGGAACGGGTGTTCACCGAAGTGGCCGAGGCCCGCTCGCGCGTGGGCGGCATCAACGTCGATGCCGACGACCCCGCGTCGCTGCAGCAGTTCCAGGCCGCGCAGGGTCAACTGCAAAGCGCCATCGGCCGGCTGCTGCTGGTCAGCGAGAACTACCCGCAACTCAAGGCCGACCAGAACTTCCTGCAGTTGCAGGCGCAGCTGGAAGGCACCGAGAACCGGATCACCGTCGAGCGCCAGCGCTACATCGAGCGCGTGCAGGACTACAACACCTACATCCGCCGCTTCCCGGTGAACCTGACGGCAATGGTGTTCGGTTACGACACCAAGCCCAACTTCACCGTCGACAACGTGCAGCAGATCGAGGACGCGCCGGCGGTCGAGTTCGGCCAGCCGCCGGCAGCGCCCGCCACGCCGCAGCCGCCAGCGCCCGCGCAGCCGCAGGCGCAGTAATGCGCCAGGCGCGGCTCGCCGCGTGGCTGGCGCCCGTCGCGCTGGCGCTGGCGCTGCTGCCCGGCTGGGCGCCCGCGCAGGCGCTGCAGCCGATCCCGCCGCTGGATTCGCCGGTGGTCGACACCACCGGCACGCTCGACGCCGCCACCCGCCAGGCGCTGGAGGCGCAGGCGCGCGCGCTGCAGCAGCGCAAGGGCAGCCAGTTGCAGGTGCTGGTCGTGCCGACGACGCAGCCCGAGGACATCGCCGCGTATGCGCAGCGCGTCTACGACCATTGGAAACTGGGCCGGCCCGATGTGGACGACGGCGTGCTGGTGCTGGTGGCGAAGGACGACCGCCGCGCGCGCATCCAGCCGGGCTATGGACTCGAGGGCGCGATCCCCGATGCGACCGCGGCGCGGGTGATCCAGGAATACATGGCACCGAAGTTCCGCGCGGGCGATTTCAACGGCGGCCTGCTCGATGCCACCGCCGTGCTGGCGAAGCTGGTCGAAGGCGAAGCGCTGCCGGCGCCGCTGGCCGATGGCCGGCCGCGCCAGCGAGGCGGCGGCAACTGGCTGTTCGCGCTGTTCGCCGCCTTCATCGTCGCGCAAGTGGCGCGCGGCCTGTTCGGGCGCGCGCCGCGACCCGTGCGCGGCGTCCTGGGCGCGGGCGCCGCGGGCGGCGTGGCGTGGTTGCTTGGCCAGGCCGTGCTGGTCGGAGGGATGGGCGCGATGATCGGATTGTTGTTCGGGCTGGCGACGCTGCCTTCGGGGCGCGTGGTGCGGCATGGCGGCTGGGGTGGCTTCGGCGGTCCGTTCGGCGGCAGGGGCGGCGGGGGTTGGGGCGGTGGTGGCTTCGGAGGAGGCGGGGGCTTCGGTGGATGGTCGGGCGGCGGTGGCATGAGCGGGGGCGGTGGCGCCTCCGGCGGCTGGTGAGGACCCGGGCATGATCGCGCGCCTGCTGCGGCACCTGTTCGCGCCCTCGTCGGCGCGCCTGTTCCCGCCCGCGGTGTTGCAGCGCATTGCCGCGGCGGTGGCCGCGGGCGAGCTGCGGCATTCGGGCGAGGTGTGTTTCGCCGTCGAGTCGGCGCTGCCGTTGCGCGCCGTGTTCGCGGGCGCGGATCCGCGCGGCCAGGCCGAGGCCGCGTTCGCGCGCCTGCGGGTCTGGGACACCGAGGCCAACAACGGGGTGCTGTTGTACCTGCTGCTGGCCGACCATCGCATCGAGATCGTCGCCGATCGCGGACTCGCCGGCCGGGTCAGCGCGGAACAATGGCGCGGGGTGTGCCAGTTGATGGAAGAGCGCTTGCGCGCCGGCGATCCCGAAGCCGCCGCGGTGCAGGGCGTGGCCGCGGCCTCGGCGCTGCTGGAGGCCCATTTCCCGCGCGCGCCCGGCGATGGCGACGGCAACGAATTGCCGGACCTGCCGCACCTGTCCTGAGCATCCATGCACAATAGGGCGGTCCCCAGACGGAGCCGCAGATGTCGCCCTCGCTGCACCGGATCGACCCGATCGCCATCCAGTTCCCGGAATTCTCCGTCCTCGGGATGACCTTCCACCCCGCCGTGCATTGGTACGGGCTGATGTACGCACTGGGATTCGCCGCCGCCTGGTGGCTGGGGCGCCTGCGCATCCGCCAGGGGCGCCTGCCCGGAGCCGGCGATGCCGCGTTCGGCGACCTGCTGTTCTACGGCATGCTAGGCGTGATCCTGGGCGGCCGCCTGGGCTACATCCTGTTCTACGACTTGCCGACCTACCTGTCCGATCCATTGCAGGTGTTCCGCATCTGGGAAGGCGGCATGAGTTTCCACGGCGGCCTGCTCGGCGTGTGCCTGGCGACCTGGTGGTGGGCGCGGCAGCATCGCCTGCATTTCTTCGACGTGATCGACTTCGTCGCGCCGCTGGTGCCGCCGGGGCTGGGCTTCGGCCGGCTCGGCAACTTCATCAACGCCGAGCTGTGGGGCAAGTACACCGATGCGGCCTGGGGCGTGATCTTCCCTGGAGCCGAGGCGCCGCTGGCGCGCCTGCCGCCGGCCGAGCTGCAGGCGCAATACGCCAGCGGCGCGCTGGACCGCTACGCACGCCATCCTTCGCCGGTGTACCAGGCACTGCTGGAGGGCGTGGTGATGTTCGTGGTGCTGTGGTGGTATTCGAGCAAGCCGCGGCCGCGCCATGCGGTCGCCGGGATGTTCGCGCTGCTGTACGGCGCGTTCCGCTTCCTGGTCGAGTTCGTGCGCGTGCCCGATGCCCAGCTGGGTTACCTGGCGTTCGGCTGGCTGACCATGGGCCAGGTGTTGAGCCTGCCGCTGGTCGCGGTCGGGCTGGCATGGCTGTGGATGTCGCGGAGCGCGCCGATCCTGGCCCCGGAGGCGCGATGAAGCAATACCTCGACCTGCTGCGCCACGTGCTGGAACACGGCACGGAAAAGGCCGATCGCACCGGTACCGGCACCCGCAGCGTGTTCGGCTGGCAGATGCGCTTCGACCTCGCCGACGGCTTCCCGCTGGTGACGACCAAGAAGCTGCACCTGCGCTCGATCGTGCACGAACTGCTGTGGTTCATCCGCGGCGAGACCAACGTCGCCTACCTGCGCGAAAACAAGGTCACGATCTGGGACGAATGGGCCGGCGCGGACGGGGAGCTCGGGCCGGTGTACGGCAAGCAATGGCGCCGCTGGACCGGCAGCGATGGCCGCGAGATCGACCAGCTGCGCTGGGTGCTCGGCGAAATCCGGCGCAATCCGGACTCGCGACGCCTGATCGTCAGTGCCTGGAACGTCGCGGACCTGCCGAAGATGGCGCTGATGCCCTGCCACACGCTGTTCCAGTTCTACGTGGCCGACGGCAAGCTCAGCTGCCAGCTGTACCAGCGCAGCGGCGACATCTTCCTCGGCGTGCCGTTCAACATCGCCAGCTACGCGCTGCTCACGCACATGGTGGCGCAGGCCTGCGACCTGGGCGTCGGCGATTTCGTGCACACGCTGGGCGACGCGCACCTGTATTCCAACCACTACGAGCAGGCGTGCGAGCAGTTGTCGCGCGCGCCGGGGCCGTTGCCGGCGTTGCGGCTGAACCCCGCCGTGCGCGACCTGTTCGCGTTCACCTACGACGACGTCGCGATCGAGGGTTACGCGCCGCAGCCTGCGATCCGCGCGCCGGTGGCGGTGTGACCACGCTCAGCCTGCTGGCGGCGCTGGATCGGGCCCATGCGATCGGCAAGGACGGCGACCTGCCCTGGCACCTGCCCGACGACCTCCGGCGTTTCAAGGCGCTGACCCTGGGCAAGCCGGTGCTGATGGGGCGGCGCACCGCCGAATCCCTGCGCCGCGTGCTGCCGGGCCGGCGCAACCTCGTGCTCACCCGCTCCGGACGCGTGCCGCACGAGGGAATGGAGGCCTTCACTTCCCTGCAGGCCGCGCTGGACGCATTGGCCGGCGTCCCCGAAGCCTGCGTCATCGGCGGCGGCGCCGTGTTCGCGGAAACCCTGCCGCTGGCCGCGCGCATGCACCTGACCTGGGTCGACACCGAGGTCGCCGGCGCCGATGCGTTTTTCCCGAGCTTCGATCCCGCTCGATGGCGCGTCGTCTCGCGCGAACGCCACCTCGCCGACGACCAGCACGCCTTTGCGTTCGAATTCGTCGACTACGAGCGTACGTAGGTTTCGGAGCAGCGGTCCGGGTATCCGGATCGACCGAGCGAGTATCGGGGAGCGAATCGATCCGGATACCCGGACCGCTGCCCCGCAGGGCATCAGCGCCGCGGCAGATTCGCCGGCACGTCCCGCCCCGGCACCTGCACGATCCGTAGTTCCTCGCTGTCGAGCTGCAACGCCGTGAGCTTCCCGCCCCACACCGCACCGGTGTCGATCGCGTGCACCCCGTGGCCGATGAACAAGCCCAGGGCCGACCAGTGGCCGCAGACGATCTTCAGGTCGCGCGTCGCATGCCCCGGCACCGCGTACCACGGATACAAACCAGGCTCCTGGGTGCCCGGCGGCCCCTTGGCTTCGAACCCGATCCGTCCGCGCGGCGTGCAATAGCGCAGGCGCGTGAACACGTTGATGATCGCGCGATCCCGGTCCGGCCCCTGCAGGCCCGGCGACCACGCCGGCTTGTCGCCGTACATGTGCCGCAACAGCTTGCGGAACCCGTCGCCGCGCAATTTCTGCTCGACTTCCGCGGCGTGCTTGAGCGCCAGCGCCGTGGTCCACTTCGGCGCCAGTCCCGCATGCACCATCATCCAGCCCAGCGCCCGGTCCGCATGCACCAGCGGCTGGGTGCGCAGCCAGTCGAGCAGCTCGCGCGCATCGGGCGCGAACAGCACGCGCTGCAGGTCCGGGTTCACCTTGCGCTGCTCGTCGGGCGTGCGCTCGCCGATCGCCAGCAGCGACAGGTCGTGGTTGCCCAGCACGGTGACGCAATTCGCGCGCAGCGAATGCACCAGGCGCAGCGTTTCCAGCGACTCGCCGCCGCGGTTGACGAGGTCGCCGCAAAACCAGAGCCGGTCGCGCGACGGGTCGAAGCGGATGCGTTCCAGCAGCCGCTGGGTGGGGCCGAGGCAGCCCTGCAAGTCTCCGATCGCCCAGATGCTCATGCCTTGGAGTGTAAGCGGTTGGCCAGATGCACGAAGTCGACGACCGACAACTGCTCGGCGCGCGCGCCCGGATCCAGGCCCGCGCCGGCGATGTCGGCGGCATCGGCGATGCCCGACAACGCGTTGCGCAGCGTTTTCCGCCGCTGGCCGAACGCGGCGCGCACCACCGCCTCGAAACCACGCGGATCGTCGATGCCGATCGTCCCTGCGGGCCGCGGCCGCAACCGCACCACCGCCGAATCCACCTTCGGCGCAGGCCGGAACGCCCCCGGCGGCACCGTGAACAGCGGCGTCACCGTGCAATACGCCTGCAGCATCACGCTCAGCCGGCCGTAGACCTTGCTGCCGGGCGCGGCCGCCATGCGTTCGACGACTTCCTTCTGCAGCATGAAGTGCATGTCCTGGATCGCCGCCGCATGGTCGAGCGCATGGAACAGGATCGGCGAGGACAGGTTGTAGGGCAGGTTGCCGACCAGCCTCAGCTGGCCACCTTCGGCCAGCGCGGTGAAGTCCACGTCCAGCACGTTGGCGTTGAGCAGCACGAGTTCGCCGTGGGCGCGTGCCGCGGCCGCCAGCGGCAACAGCAGGTCGCGGTCGAATTCGATCGCGGTGATCGTGCCGTGGCGGTCCAGCAGCGGGAAGGTCAGCGCGCCCTGGCCGGGACCGATCTCGACGATGCGATCGTCCGGCCGCGGGTCGATCGCCTGCACGATCTTCGCGATCACGCCGCGCTCGTGCAGGAAGTTCTGTCCGAGGTGCTTCTTGGCGCGCGGGTCGAAGCCTTCGTCGCGACTCATGGTGCGGTTGCCGGCTGGCGTCGGGCCAGCCGCGTGCAGGTGGTGATCGCGGCGAACAGGCTGGAAGGGTCGGCGCGGCCGCTGCCGGCGATGTCCAGCGCCGTGCCGTGGTCTACGGCGACCCGCGGATAGGGCAGGCCGAGGGTCAGGTTCACCGCCCGCTCGAAGCCGCTGTACTTGAGCACCGGAAGGCCCTGGTCGTGGTACATCGCGAGCACCGCGTCGACTTCGCGCAGCCTGGCCGGCAGGAATGCGGTGTCGGCCGGCAGCGGGCCCTGCAGCGCCATGCCTTCGGCGCGCAGCCGCGACAGCACCGGGATGACGATGTCCAGTTCCTCGCGGCCCATGTGCCCGTCCTCGCCGGCGTGCGGGTTGAGGCCGAGCACCGCGATGCGCGGATGGGCGATGCCGAAGTCGCGCCGCATCGCCTCGTGCAGGATCCGCAGCGTGCGCTCCAGGCCGGGCGCATCGATGGCGTCGGCAACCTCGCGCAGGGGCAGGTGGGTGGTCGCCAGGGCGACGCGGACGATGTCGTTCGCCAGCATCATCACCACCTCGCGGCCGGCCTGCGCTGCCAGCAGCCCGGTGGTGCCGGTATAGGCGATGCCGCCGTCGTTGATCACGGCCTTGTGCAGCGGCCCGGTGACCATTCCATCCAGCGTCCCGTCCAGGCAGGCGCGCCCGGCGGCTTCCAGCGCGGCCACGGTGCTCGTTGCGTTCGCGGCCAGCGGCTCGCCGAAGCGCGTGGCCTGCACGGATGGGAAGCTGCGCAGCGGCAGCACGCCCGGTGCGCTTGCCGCATCCGCGGGGGCAAGCTCCAGCGGCAGGCCGATGGCGTGCGCGGCCCGCTGCAGGGCCTCGCCGTCGCCGAATGCCAGCAGCTGCGCGTCCCATTCGCATTGCGCGGCACGCACGCACAGCTCCGGGCCGACGCCGGCCGGCTCGCCCGGGACCAGCGCCAGCCGCGGCTTTGGCATCTCAGCTGCCGAGGCGGATGTCGACGTAGGCTTCGCCGCGCATCTCGCGCAGGAAGCGGTCCCACTCCTGCTCCAGCTTGCGCTGGCCGATGCTCTCGCGCACCTGCGCACGACGATTGGCGTCCGCGGCCGGCGCCTGGCGCGAGCCTTCGCGCAGGACGATGTGCCAGCCGGCCGCGTCCTTGAACGGAGCCGACACGGCGCCGTCTGCCAGGGCCGCCACCTGGGCGCCGAGTTCGGCGCCGTTGGCGTCCTGCACGAACCAGCCCAGGTCGCCGCCGCGCCCGGAGCTGGTCTTGTCCTCGGAGTTCTCGCGCGCCAGCGTGGCGAACTCGGCGCCGCCGGCAATGCGCGCGCGCAACGTCTCCAGCCGTGCCTTGGCGGCGGCGTCGTCGCCGGTGACGAGGATGTGGCGGGCCTTGAACTCGGTCACCGTGCCGACGTTGGCGGCTTCGCGCGTCTCCACCAAATGCAGCAGCTGGAAACCGGACGGGCCGCGGATCGGGCCGATCACCTGGCCCGGCTGCAGCGTGGTGATGAGCTGGGCGAAGGAGGGCGGGATTTCGTCGAGGTTGCGCCAGCCCAGGTCGCCGCCTTCCAGCGCGTTCGGGCTGTCGGAGTAGCGGACCGCGGCGGCGGCGAAGTCGGTCTCGCCAGCGTCGATCTTCGCCTTGACCTCGTCCACGCGGGCCTGCGCGCTGGCGATCTGCTCGGCCGTCGCGCCTTCCGGCACCGCGATGACGATGTGCGCCAGGTGGAATTGGGTGGTGTTGGACTGCGCGGCGAGCGCGGCGTCCACTTCGCCCTCGCTCACCGTGATTCGCGACTGCGCGAAGCTCTGGCGCAGGCGCTGGACCATGATTTCCTGGCGAACCGACTCGCGCAGGTCGGCCAGGGTCATGCCGTCCTGCGCCAGTTGCGCGGCCATCTGCTCGATGCTGAGGTTGTTCTGCGAGGCGATGCCGGCGATCGCCGAGTCCAGCTGCTGGTCGTCGACGCTGATCCCGGCACCTTCGGCGCGCGCCACCTGCAACCGCATCAGCACCAGCCGCTCCAGCACCTGCCGCTCGAGGATGTCGCGCGGCGGCAGCTGGTCGAGGCGCCCGGCGTACTGGCCGAGGATGTTGCCGAGCGCACGGTCGAGTTCGCTGCGCAGGATCACGTCCTCGTCGACCACGGCGACGATCCGGTCCAGCGGCTGGAGTTGCTGCTGGGCCAGCGCGACCGGGGCGGGGAGCGCCCAGGCAAGACTGGCGATGGCGACGGCAAGGAGGCTGGCGAACAGTCGGTTCATGGCATCAGTTCGGGGGAGTCGTCTGCGCCATCGTCGTTCGAAGGCGGCACGAGGTAGAGGTCCTCGCGGTAATAACCGAGGATAGCACGGCGCAAGCGGCTCTCCGTGTCGGGTCCGGCCGAGCCCAGGCCCTTGAGCTCGACCTCGAACTGGATCGAATTGCTCAGCTCGCCTTCGCGGTTGTGGAGGTAGCGGCGACCCACCAGGCGCACCGCCATGCAGCAGCTGTCCCATTGCACGCCGGCGATGCCTTCGAGCAGCTGGTTGTCCTCGATCGAATGGTAGTAGCGGCCGACGAGGCTCCACGAGGGCGACAGCGGATAGAGGAAATTCAGGTCCACCTGCTCGAGCACGTCGCGCCGGTAGCGGTAGGACAGGTTGACCACCCCGGTGTCGCCGACCAGGTAGCGGGTGCGCACGCTGGCCAGGTCCTTGCGCCGGAACTTGGGGTCCCACTGGTAGGACGCGCCCAGGCTCCAGCGGTCGTTGACCGCGTAGCTGGCGTCGGCGACCCAGGCCGACTTGCCGCGTTCCACCGGCGTTTCGCCCGGCACGATGACGCGGGATTCGTCGAAGTAGCGGATCTGGCCGAGGCTTGCCGACAGCTTCTCGCGGCCGTCGGACTGTCGCAGCAGGCGGGTGGAGACCGCCAGCGTGAGCTGGTTGGCATCGGTCTGGCGGTCGGCGCCGGTATAGCGGTTCTCGCGGAACAGCTGGCCCCAGCTGAAGGTCAGCGGCCGGGTGTCGAAGCGCGGCAGGTCGTCCTGGTCGCGATACGGCACGCGCAGGTAGAACATGCGTGGCTCGAGCGTCTGCAGGAAGCTTTCGCCGCCGATGCTCGTTGCGCGGTCGAAGAACAGACCGCCATCGAGCGAGGCGATCGGCAGGCTGCGGCTGGGCGCGTCGTCGCCGAGCTGCGCCGCAAGGGCGTCGTCCAGACGGTAGCTGGTGTAGCGCCACGAGATTTTTGGCGTCAGGAACCAGCTGGCGCCCTGCAGCGGCATGCTCGCGAACGGCTTGACGTCCAGGCGACTGCCGCCCGGGGCGGCCTCGTGATGGAAACGCACCGCCTCGGCATTGAGGCCGGCGTGAAGCCACGGGGTGAGCGGCTGCTCCCAGTCCAGCCAGGCGCGCGGCAAGCGGTCGTGCGGCAGGGCCTGGCTGTCCAGCGTGTAGTCCGCCAGTTGGTGGTGGTCGGCGGCGAGGCCCGCGCTCCAGTGCCGGCCGCGCCCGAACACGCCGATCACGCTGTTGAGCGAGTAGGGCGCGAGTCCGTCCACGTTGTTGCTGGAATCCTCCAGCACCCTGGGATCGCTGATCCAGTTCAGTTCCGCACGCCCCTCCCAACCCGGGAACAACGCCTGGCGGGCGTCGAAATGGAAGCGTGCGCGGTCGTCGCCGCGACGGTTGTCGAGCGAATAGCCCTTGGCCAGGAACTCAGCCGTTTCTTCTTCCCGTTCCCGGCTGGACAGGTCGTCGCTGGGCAGGTAGCTGAAATCCAGGTTGCCGACCCCCCCGTCCACCAGGTACCGGAACTCGGCGCCGAGCTGGAACCCGCGCCTGGTCATGAATCGGGGTTGCAGGGTCAGGTCGTAGTTCGGCGCCAGGTTGAGGTAGATCGGCTGGCGATAGTCGAAGCCGTTGCGGCTGGAGGAACCGATACCCGGATAGAGCAGCCCGGTGCGTCGCCGGTCGTCCACCGGGAACGGGAACCACGGCACGTACAGCACCGGCACCTTGCCGATCCGCAGCACCGCGTTGTGGGCGACGCCCATGCCTTCGGCGGTGTCCACGTCGATGCGCTGCGCGCGCAGTTCCCAGCTTCGATCCTCGGGTGGGCAGGTGGAATAGGTGGCGCCGTACAGCGATCCCAGCGAGCCCTGCAGCTCGATGTGTTCGGCGCCGCCATTGCCGCGCCGGGATACGAGCTGGTAGCGGACGTTGCGGATGTCGTGGCGGTCTTCGCCCTGGTTGCCTTCGGCTTCGTCGGCGACCAGGCGCATGCCGGCATCCTGGTAGCGGACGCTGCCGGTGGCGAAGTAATGGCCGGTGCCGGTATCGAAGGTCAGCTGGTCGGTGCCCAGGAACTGGTCGCCGCGGCGCAGGGCGACGTTGCCGGTGATCCGGCGGTTGGATTCCGGGCCGCTGATCTCGTCGCCTTCGATGTCCGTCGGCTGGCCGGCGCGCTCCTCGCTCGTCAGGTGGGTGGCCGGCTGCGCGTCCGGGAATGCCGGGATCGCGTCCTGCACCGGGCACAGGCGCCAGTCCGCGGGGCGGTCGTCGGCGGCATGCGCGGCCAGCGAGAAAGCGATGCAGACCGGCAGGGGCAGCAGTCGGAGGGCTTTGCGCATGCGAGGTTCCTCAGCGGCGCTCGTGGTTCCAGGTCACTTCGCCGGCGCCGCTGGCCCTGGCGAGCACGCGCGACAGCACGAACAGCAGGTCCGACAGGCGGTTCAGGTAGCGCAGGGGCTGTGGGCGCACTGTTTCCAGGCGCGAAAGCGTCACCGTCTCGCGCTCTGCGCGACGGACGATCGTGCGTGCGAGGTGGCAACGCGCCGCCGCTTCACCGCCACCGGGCAGGATGAATTCCTTCAGCGGCGGGAGGTCGGCGTTGTAGCCGTCGAGCGCGTGCTCCAGCGCGTCGACGTCGGCGTCATGGATCGCGGCGTGTCCCGGGATGCACAGTTCGCCTCCCAGGTCGAACAGCTGGTGCTGGATCCGCGTCAGCAACTCGCGGATCGGGTCCGGCACGGGCGCCGCCAGCAGCACGCCGATCGCGCAGTTCGCCTCGTCGATGGTGCCGTATGCGCTGACCCGGGCCGAATCCTTGGCCACGCGGCTGCCGTCGCCCAGCCCGGTGCTGCCGTCGTCGCCGGTGCGCGTGTAGATCTTCGACAGCCGGTTGCCCATGCGGGCTCAGGCCGTCTGCGCGGCCAGCACCGGGAGGCGGCGGCGCAGCAAGGCGAAGCCGCCGAACAGGATCGCCGCGTAGGCCAGCGTGCCCAGCAGCGTCCACTGGAAGAACGGGATGCCGGCGACCAGGGCGGAGGCGAGGCCGGCGGCGGTCTGCGGATAGAACGGCGATGCGATCCACGCGGCGAAGTTGGTCACCAGGAAGAACAGCACCGAGCCCGCGAGCGAATAACCCAGCAGGCGGCCGCCGGTGATGCCGCCGCGCAGGCGCAGCCCCATCAAGGTGGTCAGCACGATGCAGGCGTACACGGACCAGAAGCTGATGCCGCCCAGGTACCCGGCATAGCCGTTGCCGAGCACGGCGGCCATCACCAGGTCCGAGGCCAGCAACGCCAGCAGCGGCACCGCGAACGCCCAGGCCCGGGAGGCGAAGAAGGCGCCGCCGAACAGCGCGATCGCTTCCACCGGCGAGAAGTTCGGTGGATGCGGCAGCAGCCGCGAGAGCGCGGCCAGCAGGATCAGGAAGGCCAGCACCAGCGGGCCGGGGGCAAGGACGGTGGGGGCGTTTGCTTTCATCGTGGGCGCGTGCTGCCTGGGAACCGGTAGCATAGCGCAGCCATGATCGAGCACGCGCAGGCGACGGCAGGAGCGGGTCACGACGTCGTCATCGTCGGCGGCGGCCTGGTTGGCGCGAGCCTCGCGATCGCGCTGTCGCGTATCGGGATGGACGCGGCGCTGGTGGAGGCGACGCCGCCAGGCGCGCTGCCGGCGGTGTTCGACCAGCGCAACCTGAGCTTCGCCGAGGCGACCGTGAACGCGCTGACGGCCCTCGGGGTGATGCAGCGACTTGCGTCGTCACCCGCGCCGATCCGCACCATCCACGTCTCGCGCGCCGGCGATTACGGTCGCGTGCGCCTGCGGGCGCGCGAACACGGCCGGGACGCCTTCGGGCAGGTGGTGGTCGCCAGCGATTTCGGCGCGGCGCTGGAGGCGCGCCTGTCGGAATTGCCGGGGCTGGCGCGTTATCGGCCGGCGCGCTTCATCGGGTTCGACGACGGCGACGACCAGGCACGGGTGCTGCGGCTGGCGCTCGCGGACGGACGCGAGCAACGGCTCCGTGCGCGGCTGCTGGTCGCGGCCGATGGTGCCCACAGTGCGGTGCGCGCAGCGATCGGGATCGGCGCCGGCTCGTGGGACTATGGCCACGACCTGTTCGTCGCGCGCATGCGCGGTCGACACGCGCCCGACGGCGACGCCTGGGAGCGTTTCGGCGACCACGGGCCGACCGCATTGCTGCCGCGCGGGGACGGCCATTACGGGGTGGTGCACGGGGTGGCGCGTGGCGAAGCCGACGCGGTCGCCGCACTCGACGACGCTGCCTGGCTCGCGCGCGTCCAGCGTGCGTTCGGCTGGCGCGTAGGCGAATTCCTCGGTACCGGGCCGCGCAGCCGCTACCCGGCCGTGCGCCTGGTGGCGTCGGCCACGACCGCGCCGCGCGCGGCGCTGGTCGGCAACGCCGCGCAGTCGCTGCATCCGGTCGGCGCGCAAGGCTTCAACCTGGGTTTGCGCGATGCGCTGACCCTGGCCGAGCTGCTGGAGCAGGGCGGCGACCCCGGCAGCGAGGCATTGCTTGCCGAGTACGCCCGCCGGCGCGCGGAGGACCGGCGGCGGACGCTCGAGTTCTCGCACGGCCTGGCGCTGGCCACCGGCCAGCCCGCCGCGCTGGCCCGGCCGTTGCGCAGCGCCGGCATGCTGGCCGCAGCACGCGTGCCTTCGCTGCAGGGTTGGCTGGTTGGCGGTGCAATGGGCTACCGCGGCGAAGTGCCGCGCTTGTGCCGCGCGCCCGCGGCCGCGACCGTGCCGCCGGGAGCCGCGCCGCCATGAACCGTGGCCGCGAGCTCGACGTGGTCGTGGTCGGCGGCGGCGTGGTCGGCGCCGCCTGTGCGCTGGCGCTGGCGGGCCAGGGCCTGCAGACGATGCTGGTGGAACCGTCGCCGCCGGTTCCGTGGTCGCGCGACAAGCCCGACCTGCGCGTGTATGCCTTCGCTGCCGACAACGCCCTGCTGTTCGATTCCCTGGGGGCCTGGGCATCGGTCCTCGCGGCGCGGGTCCAGCCGTACCGCCGCATGCGCGTCTGGGACGCGGGCGGCGGCGGCGAGCTCGACATCGACGCCGACACGCTGGGACGCCGCGAGCTGGGCTGGATCGTCGAACACGGTTTGCTGCTGGACCGCCTGTGGGCACTGCTGCCGGCCGCCGGCGTGCGCTTGCGCTGCCCGGCGCGCGTGGAAGCGTTGCAGGACGATGGCGATTGCGTCCGCCTGCGGCTGGACGACGGTTCGCAGGTCCAGGCGCGCCTCGCGGTGGCGGCCGATGGCGCGCAGTCGAGCCTGCGGCGCCTGGCCGGCATCGAAGTGGACGTCCACGAGCATGGCCAGCGCGGCGTGGTCGGCTACGTCGCCACCGAGCGGCCGCACGAAGACACCGCCTGGCAGCGGTTCCTGCCAGGCGGGCCGCTGGCGTTGCTGCCGTCTGCAGGCGGCCATTGCTCGATCGTGTGGTCGCTGCCCGACGCCGAAGCCGCGCGGGTGCTGGCGCTGGACGATGCGGCGTTCGGACGGGAACTCGGTCGTGCCTTCGACCGACGCCTGGGCGAGGTGCGGCCGGTGTCGCCGCGCGCCGCGTTCCCGCTGCGCCGGCAGCTGGCGCGCGAATACGTCCGCGGGCGCGTGCTGGTGCTCGGCGACGCCGCCCACGTGGTGCATCCGCTCGCCGGGCAGGGCGTCAACCTGGGATTGCGCGATGTCGCGGCGCTGCGCGACCTGGTCGCGGCGGCCGCCGGCGCGAACGGCGACTGGCACGCGGCCTCGCGCCTGGCGCGCTGGGCGCGCGCGCGGCGGAGCGAGGACACGCTGGCGGCACATGCGTTCAGCGGCATCGACCGGGTGTTCCGCAGCGAAAACCCCGCGGCGGTATTGCTGCGGGGCCCGTTGCTGTCGCTGGCGGGGCGCGTCCCGCCGCTTTCGCGCGCGCTCTGGCGGAAAGCGGCGGGCGCCTGACCGTCACTGCGTCATCGGGTCGATCCAGTCCTTCATTTCGGCGCGGGTCAGCCGGCCGTTGTCGTCGAGGTCCACCACGTGGAACTCGCGCATCAGGTCGGGATTGCCGCTGCCCTCGCGACGGGTGATGACGCCGTCGCCGTTGTCGTCCATGGCGTCGAAGTCGACTCGGTAGTTCGGCGAGATCGAATTGCCGGGATGGTCGGTGAAGGTGACGTTGTCGTTGCCGACCATCGCCGGGCGATCCGAGCGCGGCGACGCCGGCACCACCACCTGCGGCGGTGTCGCGGCGGCGGCGACGCCGACGCGGGAGGCGAACTGGGCATCGGCAGCCGCCGAATCGGCGACGGCACCGGCTGCGCGCGCGACCTCCGCGGCCTGGTCGGCAGCCTCGGCCGCATCCTTGGTCACCATGTGCCCGGTGGCGGCATCGTCGGCCACGGCATGGGCGTGGGCGGCAGCGCCAGCGGCCATTCCGGCCGCGACGGCGGCCTGTTCGGCGTTGTCCCGGGCGACGTCGGCGGTGACTTCGGCGGTGGCATCGATGGTCGCATCGGCGACGACGTCGGCCGTGGCGGCGGCAGCCTGCGCATCGAGCGCATCGGCGGTGGCCTCTGTGGCCGCATCCGCGGCGGCTTCGGCTTCGATCTGTGCCTTCTGCTGCTCGGCGGTCTGGGCAAAGGCCGGGGTGGCCAGGCCCAGGCCCGACAGCAGGGCGACGGTAAGGGTGAGGTGCTTGCGGGTCATGGATTGCCTCGCTGGTGGGGGAACCCGGCGAGGTTCGCCCGGAAGCGATCAAGCAGCCGTCAATCGGGCGCGGCGGGACTGAACCTCAGTAAAAGGTCCCGCCCAGCTCGCCATAGCTACGCAGCACCGCGCAGGCTTCCGGTCGCAACAAGTCGCGGGCGACGGCGATCCCGCGTCGTTCGAGTTCCCCCACCCAGTCCGCGGGCAGCGGACCCTCGTCGAACTCGGTGAGCGCCATCACGTCTTCTGCACGCGCGCCGATGAGCAGCCGGTCGATGCCGGCCCAGAAGCTGGCGCCATAACACTGGCAGCATGGCTGCGACGAGGTGGCCAGGACCATCCGCGCGCCATCCTCGTTGAGTCGCGAACGCTGCAGGCGCTGTTGCGCCAGCATCAGTGCCATGGTCTCGGCGTGCGCCACCGAGCAGCTTTGCTGCAGCACGCGGTTGACGCCGACGGCGACCACCCGGTCGTGCCCGTCGAACACCGCGGCGCCAAACGGGCCGCCACTGCGCGCCTCGACGTTGCGCCGCGACAGTTCGATGGCGAAAGCCACCTTGGCCTCGTCGCCGGCGAAGTCGCGCCCGGCCAGGTCGAGTTCCAGGACCCACAAGGGCAGCGTCAGGTGCAGCTGCGCCGGCAACGGCATCGCCATCCCGCGCTCAGCCCTTCTGCGTCCAGGTGTCGCGCAGGGTGACGCTGCGATTGAACACCGGCGCGCCCGCGCGGTGGTCGCGGCGATCGGCGACGAAGTAGCCGTTGCGCTCGAACTGGAACGCCTGCTCCGGCGCCGCGCCGGCGGCGGCAGGTTCGACATAGCCGTGGACCGTGCGCCGCGAATCCGGATTGAGGTGGTCGCGGTAGCTCTTGCCGTCGCCCTCGCTGTCCGGGTCGGGCACGGTGAACAGCCGGTCGTACAGGCGGATTTCCGCCGGCACCGCGCGGCGCGCGTCGACCCAGTGGATCGTGCCCTTGACCTTGCGGTTGGCGCCTTCCATGCCCGGCCGCGACTCCGGATCCAGCGTGCAGCGCAGTTCGACCACGTTCCCGGCCGCGTCCCTGACCGCTTCGTCGCAGTGGATGATGCCGGCGCCGCGCAGGCGCACGTCGCCACCCGGCGTCAGGCGCTTGAAGCCCGGTGGCGGCACTTCGGCGAAATCCTCGCGTTCGATCCACAGATCTCGCGAGAACGGCAACTCGCGCGTGCCCTGCGACGCGTCCTTGGGATGGTTGGCGAAGGAGAGGGTCTCCTGGTGGCCTTCCGGCAGGTTGCACAGCACCACCTTCAGCGGCTCGAGCACGGCCATGCGCCGCGGCGCGCGCGCATCGAGGTCGTCGCGCAGCGCGCCTTCGAGCACCGAGATGTCGAGCAGCGAGTTCTGCTTGCTGACCCCGACCCGGTCGACCATCAGCCGCAAGGCCGAGGGGGTGTAGCCGCGGCGGCGGATGCCCTGCAGCGTGGGCATTCGCGGATCGTCCCAGCCGTCGACCAGGCCGTCCTCGACCAGCGCCAGCAGCTTGCGCTTGCTCATCACCAGGAAGTTGAAGTTGAGCCGGGAGAACTCGATCTGGCGCGGGCGCGCGGCCTCCAGCGGGAAACCGCGGTCGAGCAGCGGCTGCAGCAGCACCGGGTTGCCGGCGAGGTCGACCTTCTCCACGCACCAGTCGTACAGCGGGCGCCGGTCCTCGAACTCCAGCGTGCACAGCGAATGGGTGATCCCTTCGATCGCGTCGGACAACGAATGCGCGAAGTCGTACATCGGGTAGATCGGCCAGGCATCGCCGGTGTTCTGGTGCGCGACTTTCTTGATCCGGTAGATTGCCGGGTCGCGCATGGTGATGTTGCCGGACGCCATGTCGATCTTCGCCCGCAACGTGCGCGCGCCGTCGGCGAACTCGCCGGCGCGCATGCGCCGGAACAGGTCGAGGTTCTCCTCGACGCTGCGCCCGCGGTAGGGCGAGTCGCGCCCGGGCTCGGTCAGCGTGCCGCGGTATTCGCGCACCTCATCGGCGCTGAGGTCGCAGACGAACGCATCGCCCTGGCGCACGAGCTTCTCGGCGGCGAGGTAGAACACCTCGAAGTAGTCGGACGCGTGGCGCAGGCTGGCCCACTCGAAGCCCAGCCAGCGCACGTCCTCCTGGATCGCGGCGACGTACTCGGGGTCTTCCCTGGCGGGATTGGTGTCGTCGAAGCGCAGGTTGCAGCGGCCGCCGAACTCGGCGGCGATGCCGAAATCCAGGCAGATCGCCTTGGCATGGCCGATGTGCAGGTAGCCGTTGGGCTCGGGCGGGAAACGGGTGCGGATCGCGGCGTGCTTGCCGCTGGCAAGGTCGTCGCGGACGATCTGGCGGATGAAGTCGTGCTTGGCGACGTCCGGGCGGTCCGTGCCCTCGGGCGCGGCTTCGCTCATCGGTGGAATTCCCCCGCCGCCTCGGGCTGGTAGCGGATGCCCAGCACCTGCAGGCGCGTGCTGCGGCCGCCCGGAAGCGGCCAGTCGATGGTCTGCCCGGCGCGCAGGCCGAGCAGGGCGCTGCCGACCGGCGCCAGGATCGAGACCTTGTCCGGACTGCCATCGGCATCGCGCGGGTAGACCAGGGTCAGCTCGCGCTCCTCGCCGGTGGCTTCGTCGCGGAAGCGCGCGGTCGAGTTCATGGTGATGGCGTCGGGCGGCATGTCGCGCGGCTCGCGCACTTCGGCGCGCGCGAGTTCGTCCCGCAGGGGGTCGTATTGCGCGCCCGAATACGCCGGCTGCTCGAGCAGCGCTTCCAGGCGGTCGCAATCCAGGCGGGACAGGACAAGGGTGGGGCGACCGGTCTCGGTCATGGCAGGACTCCAAAGCAACGCGGGCGGAGCGTCGTGCGCCCCGCCCGCCAGTCGATCGAATGCCTGTCAACCTTAGCCGTTGCGGGCTTCGGGTTCAACCTCGGCGGGCGGCTCGAACAGTTCGGGGGGCAGGTCCCGGAACACCTGCGCCACGCTGCCGAGGAAGCCGGCCATGGCCGAGCTGCGCCGCCAGGCCATGGCGATGCGGCGGCTCGGCGGCGGGTCCCGGAACGGCACCAGGTGGATGTCCTCGCTGCGGGCGACGGGTGGCTTCACCGACAGCACCGGCAGCAGGGTCACGCCGACGTGCGCGGCCACCATCTGCCGCAGGGTCTCCAGGCTGGTCGCCTGGAACTCGGACTTCTCGCTGGCCCCGGCCATCCGGCACACATCCAGCGCCTGGTCGCGCAGGCAGTGGCCGTCCTCGAGCAGCAGCAGGCGCTCGCCGGCGAGGTCGGCCATGTCGAGCGACGGCGCAGCCGCCAGCCGGTGCCGCACCGGCACGGCCAGCAGGAAGGGTTCCTCGAACAGGAATTCCACATGCAGCGATTCGTCGTGCAGCGGCAGGGCGAGCAACGCGGCGTCGAGCCTGCCCTCGTGCAGGCGATCCAGCAGCACGGGCGACTTTTCCTCCACCAGCAGCAGTTCCAGCCTGGGGAAGCGTTCGCGCAGCCGCGGCACCACGTGCGGCAACAGGTACGGCCCCAGGGTCGGGAAGATGCCGAGGCGGACGGTGCCGGCCTCCGGATCGCGGCTGCGGCGCGCGGCTTCCTTCATCTGTGCGACTTCCGCGAGCACGCGCCGCGCCCGCTCGGCCATGTCGTGGCCGGCGGGGGTCAGCATCACCTTGCGGGGGGCGCGCTCGACCAGCGCCACCCCGAGCTCCTCCTCCAGCTTGCGCACCTGCGTGGACAGCGTCGGCTGGCTGACGAAGCAGGCCGCCGCGGCCCGGCCGAAATGCCGGTGATCGGCCAGCGCCACCAGGTACTGGAGGTCGCGCAGGTTCATCGCGCTGGCCCGCGGCCGCGGCTTACGCGGCCCTGGCCACGTCCCCGGCCGGCGCCGAGGTGCGGATCAGGTGGTCGAAGGCACTCAGCGCCGCGGTGCAGCCGGCGCCCATCGCGATCACGATCTGCTTGTACGGCACCGTGGTCGCGTCGCCGGCGGCGAACACGCCCGGCACGCTGGCGGCACCGCGCTCGTCGATCACGATCTCGCCGCGCGGGCTCAGCTCGACCGTGCCCTTCAACCACTCGGTGTTGGGCAGCAGGCCGATCTGCACGAACACGCCGGCCAGTTCGATCGTGCGCGACTCGCCACTCTCGCGGTCCTTGTAGACCAGCGCATTGACCTTCTGGCCGTCGCCCAGGACCTCGGTGGTCTGCGCGCCGACCAGGATGTCCACGTTCGGCAGGCTGCGCAGCTTGCGCTGCAGGACTTCATCGGCGCGCAGCTTCGAGTCGAACTCGAGCAGGGTGACGTGCTCGACGATGCCGGCCAGGTCGATCGCGGCCTCGACGCCGGAGTTGCCGCCGCCGACCACCGCCACGCGCTTGCCCTTGAACAGCGGGCCGTCGCAGTGCGGGCAGTAGGCCACGCCCTTGTTGCGGTACTGGTCCTCGCCGGGCACGCCCATCTGCCGCCAGCGCGCGCCGGTGGACAGCACCACCGACTTCGCCTTCAGCGTGGCGCCGCTCTCCAGCACCACTTCAATGAGGCCGCCGGGCTGCTTCGCTGGAACGAGCTTCGTCGCCCGCTGCAGGTTCATCACGTCCACGTCGTATTCGCGCACATGCTGCTCCAGCGCGACGCCGAGCTTGGGGCCCTCGGTGTACTGCACGGAAATGAAGTTCTCGATCGCCAGCGTGTCCAGCACCTGGCCGCCGAAGCGCTCGGCGGCGACGCCGGTGCGGATACCCTTGCGCGCCGCGTAGATCGCCGCCGCCGAGCCGGCCGGGCCACCGCCGACCACGAGCACGTCGAAGGGGTCCTTCTTCGCGATCTGTTCGGCCGCCTTCTTCGCCGCGCCGGTGTCGAGCCTGGCGACGACCTGCTCGATCGTCATCCGGCCCTGGTCGAACGGCTGGCCGTTGAGGAACACGGTCGGCACGCTCATCACCTCGCGCGCCTCGACCTCGCCCTGGTACAGGGCGCCATCGATGGCGACGTGGCGGATGTTCGAATTGAGCACGCTCATCGCGTTCAGCGCCTGCACCGTGTCGGGGCAGCTCTGGCAGGAGAGCGACATGTAGGTTTCGAACAGGAACTCACCCTCCAGGTCGCGGACCTGGTTGGCGAGGGCCTCCTCGATCTTCACCGGGTGGCCGCCGACCTGCAGCAGCGCCAGCACCAGCGAGGTGAATTCATGGCCCATCGGGATGCCGGCGAAACGCACGGACACGTCGGTGCCGGCGCGGACGATGGCGAACGAGGGCTTGCGCGCGTCGTCGCCGTCGCGCAGGGAAATCTTCGTGGAGGTCGAAGCGATGTCGCGCAGCAGTTCGCCGAGCTCGCGCGACGCATCGCTGTCGTCCAGCGACGCGACGAGTTCGATCGGCTGCTGCAGCTTTTCCATGTAGGCCGCGAGCTGGGCCTTGAGGTCTGCGTCGAGCATGTGGGGGGCTCCGAAGGTCCGGGGCTTTCGATGGAAAGCGTGGGGGGGAATCAAGGTGCCCGGGCGGTGGGGGACCGCCCGGGACGGGTGCGGACCGGGGCTTCAGGCCGGCCCGCGGGGGGAGGGTCAGATCTTGCCGACCAGGTCCAGCGAGGGCTTCAGGGTCTTGTCGCCTTCCTTCCACTTCGCCGGGCAGACCTCACCCGGATGGGCGGCCACGTACTGCGCGGCCTTGACCTTGCGCAGCAGGTCGCCGGCGTCGCGGCCGATGCCCTCGGCGGTGACTTCCATCGCCTGGATCACGCCCTCGGGATCGATCACGAAGGTGCCGCGGTCGGCCAGGCCCGCATCCTCGCGCATGACCTCGAAATTGCGGGTCACGGTGCCGGTCGGATCGCCGATCATCGTGTACTTGATCTTGCGGATCGCATCGGAGGTGTCGTGCCAGGCCTTGTGCGAGAAGTGGGTGTCGGTGGAGACGCTGTAGACCTCGACGCCGAGCTTCTTGAACTCGTCGTAGTGCTCGGCCAGGTCCTCGAGCTCGGTCGGGCACACGAAGGTGAAGTCGGCCGGGTAGAAGACCACCACCGACCACTTGCCCTTGAGGTCCGCGTCGCTGACTTCGATGAACTTGCCTTCCTTGAAGGCCTGCGCCTTGAAGGGCTTGATGGGGGTGTTGATCAATGCCATGCGGATGTCCTCGGGTGGTGGGAGAAAGTCCTGGGTAACCAGGAGGCAGGGCCATGTTAGGCCGGCCTATTCAAATCATCAAATCGATTGATTTCATCAATACGATAGGTTGGGTCTATCAAGGCCCGTGACGCGCCCGCTCGGCCGGCCACGGGCCAGACGCCTTTGCACATGCTGCACACGCCAACGACCCGCGGCGGCGTCTGATGACCGTGCCCTTACCAGATGGAGCCAAGACCATGGAAGTCCAAGCCCTGCTGCAAACCTGCGTCGTCCTGTTCCTGCTGGCCGCCCTGGGCGGCGTGGTGATGGCCGGGATCCGCTTCGGCGGCCGGCGCAACCCACCGGTCTGGCTGGCGATGGCGCACGGCGGCCTCGCGGTGGCCGGCGTCGCCCTGCTGGCATTCGCGGTACTCGCGCTCAGCGTCCCGGCCATGGCCACCTGGGCGCTGCTGCTGTTCCTGGTCGCCGCCGCCGGCGGCACCATCCTTTTCCTGGCCTACGAATGGAAGCGCGAACTGCTGCCGACCTGGCTGGTGGTGGTGCATGCACTGGTGGCGGTGGTCGGCTTCGTGCTGTTGCTGGTCGCGGCGTACGCCTGAGCCCGCTCCGGTTCGCGCAGCAGCATGCGGCGCGCCGCGGCGGCCTCGTCGTCGTCCAGCGTCGCCAATTGCTGCACTTCGCCCGCGACCAGCGCGGCGAGGGCGATGCCGTCGCGGTAGAGCACGCGCGCACCGGGCAGGCGCGGGACCTTGCTGCCGGGGAGGACGGTGCCGGCGAGGTTGAGCGGGTCGCTTGCCGAGACGGCGACCATCGCGCCGTCGGCCTGGATGCGGCGTACCTGCCGCAGGCTGGCCACCGCCTCGGGCAGCGCGAACTGTTCTCCCGACAATCCCGAGACGAAGCGCCCGCCGCGCACTTCGCCGCGTGCCTCGAGCCGGTGGTAGACGCGCAGCAACTCGCGCCAGGTCGGCAGCCAGGCCGCTTCGCGCTCCAGCAGGCGCCAGCAGACCACGCCGTAGCGCCGCAGCAACACCCGCGCGATGTGTTCGACGGCTTCCGCCGGCGCCTTCGCACCGGCGACGGCGGCGTCGCGCCGCGCGAGCGTCCAGCGGCCGGCGTCCTCGATCCCGAATAGCGGGGTGCGGCGGCCTCGTCGATGTGACGCGTCGCCGCGTTTCGACGGCGGCACCATCAGCGCGCGCAACCCGGCGTAGCTGTCGCAGTGCACCAGCCCGCGCGATACCAGCTCCGACAGGGCGTCTTCCACTTCGGGGCGGAGCAGTTGCGCGTGGTCCACCAGTTCGTCGAAGAACGAGGCGCCGTGCGCACGCAGCACCTCGGCGACCTTTTGCGCACGCGAGGACAATACGGGCTCGTCGGCCTGGCGCGCGGCGCTAACCTGGGTCCAGCTGGCGAAGCTGCGCCGTGGCAGCAGCGCGACCGGCGTACCTCGCACCGGCGCGTTGCCACCCGTGCCTTCGCCGGCAGCCGGCCGCAGCCGTGTCCAGGCGATGCGGCCGGCGGTGCACAGGTCGTCCAGCCAGGACGGTGAATAGTCGGCGACGCGAGCCGGCAACAACTCCGCTTCCCACGCGCCGGCCGGGGCCTCGAAGCCTTCCAGCTGCGAGAGGACGCCCGCCAGCGCCTCGGGACCGCTGGCGCGCGCGGCCTGCGAGGCGCGCTGCCATTCGAACAGGAAGCGCATGAACTCGTGCGGCGCGACCGGCTGGATTTTCTTGCGCAGGCGGCCGATGGTCTGCCGGTGCACGCGTGCCAGCAGGTTGCGCTCGCACCATTCCCCGGCGGGCGTGCCGCTGAAGTGCCCGCGCATGGCGAAGCCTTCGCCTTCCAGCGCGACCAGCGCCATGTCCACGTCGAGTTGCGGCAACGCCAGCTGCTCCGCCAGCGCGCCCGCGGCGACCACGCCGAGCGCGGACAGGCGCCCGCGCAGCACTTCGACCAGTGCCTGCTCGCGGGTCCATTGTTCATGGGCATATTCGCGTGGCGGCGCCACCACCGGCGCCATCCGCAGGGTGGGATACAGCGCGCGCGCCAGCGGCAGGCGCTCGGCGGCGAACCAGAGGCTGGCGCCCGCGTCGACGCGCGTCGCGCGCTGGTCGCATGCCAGCGCCTGCAGGTATCCGGCCCAGCCGGGGTTGGCCAGCACTTCGCGGGCGGTGACGCAGCCCACGCCCATCAGCGCCTCGTGCATTTCGTCGGCACTGCGCGCGCTGGGCCAGGCCTGTTCGCGGACTTCGGAAATCGCGGCCGGATCCAGGCGTGCGAGATCGCCGGCGTCGCCGCGATCGGCATAGCCGCGGGTCATGACCGCCTGGGTGCGGCGTTCCTCCAGCGGCGCATCGTCGAGGAAGGCATAGGGCCGGGCGTTCAGCGCCTCGGCGGCGAACGGCGACGGTGCAGTGACATCACGGGCGACCACTTCCACTTCGCCCGCTTCCATCCGTCGCAACAGCGACAGCCAGCCTTCGGTGTCCATGGCCTCGTGCAGGCAGTCGTCCAGGGTCTGCGCCACCAGTGGATGGTCCGGTACCTCGCGTTCGCCGACGATGTTCTCCAGGCAGGCGACCTGGTCGGGGAAGACGCTGGCCAGCAGGTCTTCCGAACGCATCCGCTGCAGCTGGGGCGCCACCTTCCTGCCGCCGACGAAGCGCGGCAGCGCCAGCGCGGTGGTCGCGTTCCAGCGCCAGCGCGCACCGAACAGCGGCGCGTCGAGCAACGCCTGCACCAAGATGTGTTCGGCCGAGGACGAATGCAGGTAGCCGGCGACCTCGATCAGCGGGAACGAGTGGCTGGTGGACAACGACAGCACGATCGCGTTCTCGGTTGCCGCCGCCTGCAGCTCGAAGTTGAACTTGCGGCAGAAACGCTTGCGCAGGGCCAGGCCCCAGGCGCGGTTGAGCCGGCTGCCGTAGGGCGAATGGATCACCAGCTGGGTGCCGCCGGATTCGTCGAAGAAGCGCTCCAGCACCAGAGTGTCGCGCGTGGGCATCACGCCCAGCGCCATCCGCTGGTTGTCGCAGTACTCGGCAAGCTGGTGCGCCGCTTCGGCCGGCAAGCCAAGGCCGTCGACCAGCCAGGCCACCAGCGGCGCGTTGTCGGCATCCAGCCGCGCGGCGATCTCCTCGCGCAGGCGCGACACGCCGATCGACAGCTCGTCCGTTCGGCCCGGCGCCTCGCCCAGCCAGAACGGGATCGTCGGCGGCTGGCCCTGCGCGTCCTCGACCCGGACACGGCCGGCCTCGACACGAAGGATACGGTAGCTGGCATTGCCGAGCTGGAAGATGTCGCCGGCGATGGACTCGACTGCGAAGTCTTCGTTGACGTTGCCGATGATGACCGATTCGGGTTCCAGCACGACGTTGTAGTCGCCGGTGTCCGGGATGGTTCCGCCCGACATCACCGCGGTCATCCGCCCGCCGGCCCGCCCGCGCAGGCGCCCGTGCACGGCGTCGCGGTGCAGGTAGGCGCCGCGGTTGCCGCGTCGCGTGGCGTAGCCGTCGGCCAGCATCCGCACCACCGCGTCGAAATCCTTGCGCGCCAGGTCGCGGTACGGCCACGCGCGGCGCAACCAGTCGTACAGCGCATCCTCGTCCCACTCGCGCGCCGCCACTTCGGCGACGATCTGCTGGGCGAGCACGTCCAGCGGCGCGACCGGCATCACCAGCGCGTCCAGTTCGCCGCGGCGCACGCAATCGAGCAGCGCCGCGCATTCGACCAGGTCTTCGCGCGAGGTCGGGA
The DNA here is from genome assembly GCA_004297225.1 of Lysobacteraceae bacterium. GTDB lineage: Bacteria > Pseudomonadota > Gammaproteobacteria > Xanthomonadales > Xanthomonadaceae > Cognatiluteimonas. The sequence goes on from SCUI01000009.1 coordinate 50,988, forward strand.
ACAGCCTGCCCTTGGGGGTGCCGCCGACGGAATGGCCGGATCGGCCGACGCGTTGCAGGAACGCGGCGATCGAGCGCGGCGAACCCAGCTGCACCACCAGGTCGACGTCGCCGACGTCGATGCCCAGTTCCAGCGAGGCGGTGGCGACCAGCACCTTCAGCCGGCCGGCCTTGAGCCGCTGTTCCGCGTCCAGCCGGAGTTCCTTCGACAGCGAACCGTGGTGCGCGGCGACCGCCTCCTTGCCCAGGCGCTCGCCCAGGTGGCGGGCGGTACGCTCGGCCATGCGCCGGGTGTTGACGAACACCAGCGTGGTGCGATGCGACTCCACCAGCTCCGCCACCCGCGCGTACACCAGGTCCCATTGTTCGTGCGACATCACCGGCTGCAGCGGCACCGGCGGCAGTTCCAGCGCCAGGTCGCGACGGCGCGAGTAGCCGATGTCGACGATCTCGCACTCGTCCGCTCCGACCAGGAAACGCGCGACCGCGTCGATGGGTTTCTGCGTCGCGGACAAGCCGATTCGCGCCAGCCGCGTGCCGCACAGCGCTTCCAGCCGTTCCAGCGTCAGCGCCAGGTGGCTGCCGCGCTTGTTGCCGGCGAGCGCGTGGATCTCGTCGACGATGACTTCGCGGGTGCTGGCGAGCATCGCCCGCCCGGACTCCGATCCGAGCAGCACGTACAGCGATTCTGGCGTGGTGACCAGGATGTGCGGCGGGTGCTTGCGCATCGCGGCGCGCTCGGCCTGCGGGGTGTCGCCGGTGCGCACCGCGGTGCGCAGGTCGACGTCCGGGAGGCCCAGGCGCGCGAGCTCCCCGCGGATGCCGGCCAGCGGCGCCTCGAGGTTGAGATGGATGTCGTTGGACAGCGCCTTCAGCGGCGACACGTACACCACCCTGGTCGCATCGGGCAGCCCACCCCCGGCCAGGCCTTCGCGCACCAGCGAGTCGATCGCGGACAGGAACGCGGTCAGCGTCTTCCCCGAGCCGGTGGGCGCGGCCACCAGCGTGTGCCGTCCGGAGGCGATCGCCGGCCAGGCCTGCCGCTGGGCGGGTGTCGGCTCCGGGAACGCACGCCGGAACCACGCCGCCACCGCGGGGTGGAAGCTTTCGAGCACGTCGTGGCGGGCGGGGGCAGGGGACGCCATCGGGCCATTATCCGCAGCCTTGTCGCAAGGCCTGCGACAGGGCGAGGCATCGGCCTTCTTCATCTGGCGACGACGCCGACTGCCGATGCTTGCGCGCTGATCCTTCAATGCCGGAGCCGCCAATGACCACCGCCCTCGACAAGCCCCTGCGCCGCGAGATCCAGATCGACGAGCGCCCCTATACCCTGACCGTCGACGGCCACGGCCTGAAGCTGGTGGAGAAGGGCCGCCGCAACGGTATCGAACTGGCCTGGCGCGACCTCGCCAACGGCGACGCGGCCCTGGCGGCGGCGCTGCAGGGCTCCGTCCGGGGTTGAACGAAGCTCGCGCCGCGTGCATTCCCCCCGGTCGGGACTTTCGGCACGGTAGGGCGGGTTCGCGCCCCGGTTAGGCTCCACGGGATCCCCTCCCCGAGATCCGCCGATGATCCTGCGCCGCACCCTGCTTGCCACCGCCCTGCTGGCCGCGACCGGCCTCGCCGCGGCCGCCAGCTCCCCCGCCAGCGGCGGCGATGTGCCGACCGGCCCGCTGCCGCGCACGGTCGTACCCAGCGAGGTCGCGCTGCAACTGACGATGGATCCGGCGCAGACGCGCTTCTCCGGCCACGTCGACATCAGCGTGGACGTCGCCAGCGCTACCGACACCATCTGGATGCACGGCAAGGGCCTGGAGATCACCCGCGCCGTCTACATGCCGGAGAACGGCCGCAACCAGGACCTCGCCGCCGCCGAGGTCGACGTGTCCGGCGTGCTGAAGCTGACCGCTCAGCGCGCGATCCAGCCCGGCCGCGGCGTGATCGCGATCGGTTACACCGCGCCCTACGGCGAGTTGCAGGGCGCCTACAAGGTCAAGCCCGACGGCCGCGACTACGTGATGACGCAGATGGAGCCGCTGGGTGCGCGCACCACCTTTCCCGGCTTCGACGAACCCGGCTTCAAGCAGCCCTGGCGGATGACGCTCATCGTCCCCGATGGCGACGTGGCCGTGGCCAATGCGCCCGAAGTGGAGACCGTGGATCTCGACGGGCCGATGAAAAAGGTGGTGTTCGCGAAGACCGAAGCGTTGCCCAGCTATCTCGTCGCCTTCGCGGTGGGGCCGTGGGACGTGGTCGCGGGCCCGGACATCCCGGCCAACGGTGAACGCACCGGAGCGGTGAAGCTGCGCGGCATCGCCGCCGCGGGCCAGGGCGGGCGCATGCAGTACTCGCTCGCGAACACGCCGGGGATCGTCACCGCGCTCGAGGACTACTTCGGCATCCCCTATCCGTTCGCCAAGCTCGACAACCTGGCCGCGCCGGATTTCTGGGCGGGCGCGATGGAGAACGCCGGCCTCATCGTCTACCGCGACAGCCTGATGTTCCCCGACGAAACCTCGGCGGTGGGGCGCCGTCAGGCATTCTGGGGCGTCAGCGCGCACGAGCTGGCGCACCAGTGGTTCGGCGACTTGGTGACCATGCGCTGGTGGGACGACCTCTGGCTCAACGAAGGCTTCGCCACCTGGATGGGCAACAAGATCCACGGCCAGCTGCAACCCGGCGCGCACACCGACCGGAACCTGCTCGAAGGCGCGCTGTACGCGATGGGCGCCGACAGCCTGGCCAGCACCCGCCGCGTGCACGAGCCGATCCGCGACTTCACCGACATCCAGTCGGCCTTCGACGGCATCACCTACCAGAAGGGCGGCGCGGTACTGAACATGTTCGAGCAGTACATCGGCCCCGAACCGTTCCGCACCGGCATCCGCGAGTACCTGCAGGCGCACGCCCGCGGCAACGCGACCAGCGCCGACCTGATCGCCTCGCTCGCCGCGCAAAGCGACGCGCCCCGGGCGATCGCCGCCGCGTTCTCCAGCTTCATCGACCAGCCTGGCGTGCCGTTCGTGCACGTGGACCTGGACTGCAGCGGCGCGAAGCCGGCCTTGCTGCTGTCGCAGCAGCGATACCTGCCGATCGGCTCGACCGCCAGGGACGAGGGCGAGTGGGGCATCCCGCTGGTCGTGCGCTACGGCGACGGCGGCGAGGTGCGCAGCGAGCGGATGCTGTTCAACGGCAAGCAGGGACGGATGGAACTCGACGACGCGACGGCCTGTCCGGCCTGGGTGATGCCGAACGCGCACGGCAACGGCTACTACCGTTTCGCCCTGGCACCGAAGCTGCAGGAGGCGTTGTCGGGCGCCTTTGCCCGGCTCGACGAGCGCGAGCAACGCGTCTACGCCGATTCCGTGACCGCGGCGTACGGCGCCGGCAAGCTCACCCCGGCGCAACTGCTGGCGGCGTTGCCGAAGTTCGCTTCGGCACCGGTGCGGCAGACCGTGACCGCGGGCATGGGCGACACCGAATGGATGGCCGAGTACCTGCTGGCCGAAGATGACGCGCGCGACTTGTTCCATGCGCGCGTGGCCGACATCTACCGCGGCCGGCTGCAGCAGCTGGGCATGCAGGCGAAGCCCGGCGAGAGCGACGACGACGCACTGCTGCGCAGCACGCTGATCGGCTTCTTCGCCGAGACGCTGGAGGACCCGGCGGTGCGTGCACGGATGAACGAAGCGGGCCGCGCCGTGCTGGGGCTGGGCGGCGATGGCGCGGTGCATCCGGATGCGGCGCCGCAGGACCTGCGCGGCACCGCCCTTGCCGTTGCCGTGCAGGAGGGCGGAAAAGCGGCGTTCGATGCCGCGGAAAGGCATTTCCGCGCCAGCCAGGATGCGGTGCTGCGCAGCCAGCTGCTTTCGGCGATGGGCGGCACCGACGACGCGGCGCTGAATGCCCGCGTGCGCGCGCTGGTGTTCGAGGAAGGCTTGCTCCGCCGCAACGAGATCTTCCCGGCGGTGGGCGGGCAGATGGGCCACGCCTCGACGCGTCCGGCACTGCGCGCCTGGGTCGACGAACACTTCGAAGCCCTGGCGGCGAAGCTGGCCCCAGCCGGCGCGGCGGTGGTGGGCGGTTATGCGGCCGGGATGTGCAGCGATGCCGAGGCCGACGAACTGCAGGCGAAGTTCGCGGCACGCATGGCCGACATCGAGGGCGGTCCGCGTGCGTTGCAGCAGGAAGTGGAACAGATCCGCATGTGCGCGGCGCAGGTCGCCGCGCGCAAGGGCCAGGCCCTGTTCCAGTCCCGCTAGTGCAGCGCATCGATGCGCTGCTGCGCGATGCATCGGCCCGGATCGATCCGGCCGATGCCGCGCTGCTGCTGGCGCATGCCCTGGGCCGGTCGCGCGGCTGGCTGTACGCGCATGGCGACGAAGTTCCGGAGCCGGCGCTGCTGCGGCGTTTCGAGGCCCTGCTCGCGCGCCGCCTCGGCGGCGAGCCGGTCGCCTACCTCACCGGCACCCGCGGATTCTGGACCTTCGAACTGCAGGTCACGCCGGACACGCTGATCCCGAGGCCGGAAACCGAGCGTCTGGTCGAACTGGCGCTGGAACGCCTGCAGCCGGGCGCCGCGCTGCGCATCGCCGACCTTGGTACCGGCAGCGGTGCGATCGCGCTCGCGCTGGCGCTCGAGCGTCCCCGCGCGCAGGTCGTCGCCACCGACGCCAGCGCCGCGGCGCTGGCCGTCGCGCAGCGCAATGCGGTCGCGCTGGGCGCGGGCAACGTCTCGTTCCGCCAGGGCAGCTGGTTCGAACCGCTGGCCGGCGAGCGTTTCGACCTCGTCGCCAGCAACCCGCCGTACGTGGCGCAGGGCGATCCGCACCTGTCGCGCGGCGACTTGCGCTTCGAGCCTGCCGCCGCGCTTTCATCCGGCGCCGACGGCCTCGGGGACCTGCGCACGATCGTGCGCGACGCACCGGCGCACCTGCTGCCGGGCGGCTGGCTGCTGCTCGAGCACGGCTTCGACCAGGGTGCGACGGTGCGCGCCTTGCTGGAGGACGCAGGCTTCGGCGATGTCGCCACCGCGCGCGACCTCGAGGATCGCGAGCGGACCAGCCTGGGGCGCTGGCCTACAATGGGCTAGTACCCGCAGGAGCCAGGCATGCGCACGCTGTATCCCGAGATCGAGCCCTACGACACCGGCATCCTCGAAGTCGACAGCCGCCACAAGCTCTACTACGAGCAATGCGGCAATCCCGACGGCAAGCCGGCGGTGCTGCTGCACGGTGGCCCGGGCGGCGGCTGCAGCGCGAAGATGCGGCGCTTCCACGATCCGGCGAAGTACCGGATCATCCTGTTCGACCAGCGCGGCGCGGGACGCTCGACGCCGCATGCCGACCTGGTGGACAACACCACCTGGGACCTGGTTTCGGACATCGAGAAGCTGCGCACCCGGCTGGGCGTCGACCGCTGGCAGGTGTTCGGCGGCAGCTGGGGTTCGACCCTGGCGCTGGCCTATGCGGAAGCGCATCCGCGGCGGGTCACCGAGCTGGTGCTGCGCGGCATCTTCATGCTGCGCCGCTGGGAACTGGAATGGTTCTACCAGGAAGGTGCCTCGCGGCTGTTCCCGGAAGCGTGGGAGCAGTACATCGCGGCGATCCCGGAAGTGGAGCGGCATGACCTGATCAGTGCATTCCATCGCCGGCTGACCTCGGAAGACGAGCCGACGCGGCTGGCGGCCGCGCGTGCCTGGAGCGTCTGGGAAGGCGCGACCAGCTTCCTGCACGTGGATCCCGCCTTCGTCGCGGGCCACGAGGATGCCGCGTTCGCGCTCGCCTTCGCCCGGATCGAGAACCACTACTTCGTCAACGGCGGTTTCTTCGAGGTCGACGACCAGCTGCTGCGCGACGCGCACCGCATCGCCGACATCCCCGGCGTGATCGTGCACGGTCGCTACGACGTGGTCTGCCCGGTCCAGAACGCCTGGGACCTGCACAAGGCCTGGCCGAAGGGCGAACTGGTTGTGAATGCCGGTTCCGGCCACTCGGCGTTCGAAGCCGAGCACGTGCACGCGCTGGTGGAGGCGACCGACAGGTTCGGTTCCTCGAGTTGAGCCGGGTTTCCCCTAGCGATCGATCGCGGTCCCGTCCGGATTGCGCTCCAGCATCCACAGCCCGGCCCACAGCTTGAGGTCGAGTTCGTAGCCTTCGCTGCGCTTGCGCATCAACCATGCCGGCGCGTCGGCACGCGGGACCTGGTGGACGATGATGTCCTCGGTGCTGTCGCCGCCACCGGGGCCGACGCGCTCCAGGCCGGTGGCGCGGACGAAGGCGATGCGCTCGTTGCTCATGCCCGACGAGGTCGGACCGACCAGCAGCACCTCGACGTGCGCGGCGCTCCACCCCGTTTCCTCGACCAGTTCGCGGCGCGCGGCGTCTTCGAGCGTGTCTTCCCCGGGCTGGTCGCCGACCAGGCCGGCGGGCATCTCGATGGTCTTGCCGCCCAGTGGGATACGGGTTTGTTCGACGAACAGCACGCAGTCATCGGGGGTGGCGGCAATGATGATGACCGCCATGCCGTCGGCGTGGGTGCGTTCTGCGTATTCCCAGCGCCCGCGCCGGACCAGGCGCAGCCACTTGCCCTCGCACATCGTCTCCGGCGGCGGCAACGCTTCGCTCATGCGGGCGCGAACTCGACGCCGGCGGCCTCGTGCAGGCGGCGCCGGGTCATCGGCCCGAAGCGCAGCGCATCGCAGAGCGCGCGCAGGCCGTCGGCATCGGGATCGCGCCGTTCGAACGCCCGCTCGTGGCCCAGCGGCGCATCGCAGGCAATGGTGGTGAGCCGGCGGCAGAGCAGGGCCTGCTCGCGGTGCAGGCGCAGCTTCGCGGCTGCGGCCGCGGCGCCGCGGAAGCGCAGGAACGGGACCTCGTCGATGCGCTCGAGCAATGCATCGAGCGTGCCGAAGTGCGCCAGCAACACCGCCGCGGTCTTCGCGCCGATGCCGGGCACGCCCGGGATGTTGTCCACCGCATCGCCGCACAACGCCAGGTAATCGGCCACCTGGTGCGCGTGCACGCCATGGCGCGCGTGCACGCCATCCGCGCCCCAGCGCTGGCCGCGCGCGAAATCCCATTGTTCGTCGGCCGCCTCGAGCAGCTGCGACAGGTCCTTGTCGGCGGACACGATCACCCCGCGATGGCCATGCCGGCGCGCATGGCGCAACGCGCTGCCGATCAGGTCGTCCGCCTCGTACTCGCCGTGGGCCAGCACTTCCAGCCCCAGCGCAATGCACAGCGCCTTGCAGTGCCCGAACTGGCGCTTCAACGCTTCCGGTGCCGGGTCGCGGTTGGCCTTGTAGGCGGGATAGAGCGTGTTGCGGAAGCAGCTGTCCAGCGCCTCGTCGAAGGCGACGACGATGTGTTGCGGCCGCGTGCGCTCGAGCAGTTCCAGCAGGAAGCGGGCGAAGCCGTGGACGGCATTGGTCGGCCAGCCTTCGGCGTCCTGGAATTCGTCCGGCATCGAGTGCCAGGCACGGAACACGTACAGGCTGGCGTCGACCAGGTACAGGGTCGGCCGCGCATGGCTACCGTGGTTCATGCCGGTTTCCAGTCCTCGAGCAGGGTCGCCGGATCCGGGCGTTCACGTTCGCGGGGCAGCGCCTTCGGCGTGCCGATGTGGATGAAGCCGGCGATGCGTTCGTGTTCCGCCACGCCGAGCAGGCGCAGGATCTCCGGATCGTAGGCCGGCCAACCGGTCAGCCACTGCGCGCCGAAGCCGTGTCCCTGCGCCGCCTGCAGCAAAGCGAAGCAGACGCAGCAGGCGGAGGCGAAACGTTCCGGTTCCGGGATCTTTTCGTCGGCGCCGAGGCGGGCGATGACCGCCACCACCAGTGGCGACTGGAAACGGTTGCGATCCTTGTCCAGCGCCGCCTCGCCGGCATGTGGATCGCGCTGCAGCGCGCGCGCCACCAGCGCGGCGCCGAGCGCATCGCGTGCCGGACCGGAGATGCTCAGGAAGCGCCATGGTTCGCGCTTGCCGTGGTCGGGCACCCGCACCGCCGCGGCGAGCATGGCGAGGAGGGTTTGCCGGTCCGGCGCGGGGTAGGCCAGCAACTTCGAGGGCACCGACCTGCGCCCATTCAGGCTTGTGATGGTGGCGTTCAAGGCCGGTATCCGAATGCGAACGCCATCACATATCCTGTAGGCGGCTGTGGACGAGGGTCACGGCGGCATTATGCTCGGTCCCAGATCAACCGTGCCGTGGCAGGACGCCCGGCGAGGATACCCCCGTGTCCATCCAGCATCCCGAGATGATCAGTGCAGTGACGCGCGATCCCGCGCGCCTGCTGGACGAGCTCAAGCGCATCGCGGTCGAGCAGCTCGGTGCCGTGCCCGGCGGGTTGTACCGGCCGATCGAGGAACAGCTGCACGAGAACCTCCGGGTCGGCAATGAGGGGGCCAATCGCAAGGATCTGATGACCGTGCTGGCGCTGCGCCAGCGTGGTTCGGGTTACGTGATGAAGTTCCGCGAGCTGATCGGCCGCAGCTTCGACGAATTCTGCGGCCGGACCACCGCTGGCCGCGGCACCGCGCCGCTGGGCCTGGTCCGCGAGAAGGAACTCGAATTCCACCTGGCCGGGCAACGACTGGCCGACTCGATCTCGCGCCGCTACCAGCGGCCGCTGGAGATGCTGGGATTGCGATTCGAGTCGCTGGCGGCAGCGATGGGCGCGCCCGGAAGCGTGAATCCGGTCGGCGCTTCGATACTGGCCGACGCGTTCGTGCAGACGTTCCGCGACTCCGACATCTCGCCGTCGCTGCAGCCGCTGCTGTTCCGCCAGTACGAGCAGGAACTGGCGAAGGTGCTGGGCGAGCTGTACGGACGCCTCAACACCCAGCTGGCCGCCAATGGCTTCCATGCGGATGCACGGCGGATCACCGCGCCCGCGCCGGACGTGCTGCCGCAGGTACCGGTGCAGCCGGCACAGGGGTTCGCGCCCGGGCCGGGCGACGGCATCCTTGCCTCGCGCCAGGCCGGTGCGTGGCTCGAAGCCGGCATCGGCGGCCAGGTCCCCGCACCGCCGCCGTACCTGGGCGCGCCGCTCGCCGCCGCCGCACCGCAGGTGCAGCGTCCACCCGCGTACACGGCCGCCGCCGCGGCACCGGCGCCTTCGTCCCCGGCTTCGGCGGACGTGTTCCGCGATTCCCCCGGCGCGCGGGTGCAACACCAGCAATTGCGCGACATGCTGCACCTGTGGCGCGAAGGCATGCTGCGCGACCAGTCGGTCCCGTCGCAGCATGCGCCGGATCGCCGCCTCGCCGAGCGCCGCGAACTGCGCATCCAGGAAGTGGTGAGCGTCGTCTCCCTGCTGCAGCGCGACGGCGTGCGCAACTTCGAGGCAGCGTTCGCCGGCAAGTGCGACCTGCACAAGGCGATCCGCGAGGAACTGGTCGAGGGTGCCCGCCGCCTCGGGCTGGATCCCGACCGCACCTGCCTGGACCAGCAGCAGGAGGATGCCGTCGACCTGACCGGGCTGATGTTCCAGTCGCTGCTGCGCAGCCACGCGCTGGTGCAGGAATCGCGCCGGATGTTCGCCAAGCTGGTGATGTCCTACGTCAGGATCGCGCTGACCGACGACAGCCTGTTCGTGCGCGACGACCATCCCGCGCGCCGCATGCTCGATTCGCTGGCGCTCACCTGCGAAAGCAACGACGGCACCTCACCGCAGGACCGCGAGCTGCTGGACCGCGCCGCGCGCCTGGTGGACCGGGTGGTCGCCGAGTACAACGAGGACCTTGCGATCTTCGAGCTCACCGCGAACGAGCTGCAGGACATGGTCCAGCAGCAGCGTCGCCGCTCCGAGATCGTCGAACGGCGCGCGGCCGAATCCGTGCATGGCCGCGAACGCCTGCTGCATGCGCGCCGCCGCGCCGCCGCCGCGCTGGCCGAACGCCTGCAGGGCCGCGTGCTGACCCAGACCATCGCCCACTTCCTCGAGCGGCACTGGCAACACCACCTGGTGCAGGTCCTGCTGCGCGAGGGCGAAGGCTCCGAACGGCACGCCCGCGTGCTGGAACTGGCCGACCAGCTGATCGCCGTGGACATGTCCGCGGCGCGCGGCGGCGGCGCGGATGTCGCCGAACGGGTGTTGTCGCTGCATTCGGGCCTGGTCGACGCACTGTCCAGTTCCGGGCTGGACGAACAGGTCGCGGGGGAATGGATGGCGGGCCTGGCGCGGACGCTGGCCTTCCCGGACGCGCCGCGCGAAGAGCGCCAGCCATCGCCGGTGGTGTCCGAGGAAGGCGACGAAGCGACGCTGCTGCGGCTGGTCGGCGGCACCGACCACCTCGACTACGATCCCGCGGTGGCCGAACGCATGCGCGCGCTGCGCGTCGGCGACTGGATGCGGCTGTCCGACGAGCGCGGCAACGAATCCTCGGTCAAGGTCGCCTGGACCAGCCCGCTGACCTCGCGCATGCTGCTGGTCAACCGCCGCGGCGTGCGCCAGCTGGTCGCATCGCCCGAGCAACTCGCCGCGCTGGTGCGCAGCGGCCATTTGTTCGCGGAGGCCGACGAGTCGCCGTTCGACGAAGCCATGCGGCTGGTGCGGCAGCAGTTGGGTCGGTCCGCCGCCCGCGCCGCCTGAGGCCGGCCGGGGGCCGGCCGCCCACGGCCGAATTCGCTACGATGCCGGCATCGATCCGGCGGAGCGTTGCATGGCGGTGATCATCGGAATCGCGCGCGAAACCGCGCCGGGGGAACGGCGCACGGCGTTGACGCCGGAGACCTGCCGCAAGTTCGTGGCCGCCGGCGCGCAGGTGCAGGTCGAGCGCGGGATCGGCGAGGGCGCGTCGTTCGCCGACGGGGCCTATGCCGAGGCGGGCGCGCGCATCGTCGATGACGCCGCGGCCGCGCTCTCCGGGGCCGACCTCGTTCTCTGCGTGCAACCGCCCGCGCCGGCGCGAATCGCCCGGTTGCGCGAAGGCGCGTTCCTTGCCGGCATCCTGCAGCCCGACGCCGACCCGGCGCGCGCGCAGGCATTGCAGGCCCGCGGCATCGTCGCCTTCCCGCTGGAGAAGTTGCCGCGCACCACGCGCGCGCAGTCGATGGACGTGCTCAGCTCGCAGGCGGGCATGGCCGGCTACAAGGCGATGTTGCTCGCCGCGCAGTTGGCGCCGCGCTTCTTCCCGATGCTCACCACGGCGGCGGGCACGATCCGCCCTTCGAAAGTGCTGGTGGTCGGCGCCGGCGTCGCCGGCCTGCAGGCCATCGCCACCGCCAGGCGCCTCGGCGCGCAGGTGGAAGGCTTCGATGTGCGCCCCGAGACCCGGGAGCAGATCGAATCGCTGGGGGCGCGGTTCCTCGACCTCGGCGTCAGCGCCGCGGGCGAGGGCGGCTATGCGCGCGCGCTCACCGACGAGGAGCGCGCGGAGCAGCAGCGCCGGCTGGGAGAGCACCTGCGCGGCATCGACGTGGTGGTCTGCACCGCGGCGGTACCCGGGCGCCCGGCACCGAGGATCATCGGCGCCGCGATGGTCGAAGGCATGCGCGCGGGTAGCGTGATCGTGGACCTGGCCGCCGAGACCGGCGGCAATTGCGAACTGACCCGGCCGGGCGAAACCGTGGACGCAGGCGGGGTCAGCATCGCCGGACCCCTCGACCTGGCCAGCAGCGGCGCCATCCACGCCAGCGAGATGTACGCGCGCAACCTGTTCAATTTCGCCAGCCTGCTGCTGCGCGAAGGCGCGCTGGCCCCCGACTGGGACGACGAACTGCTGGCGAAGACGGTGTACCCCCCGCGCGGCTAGTCCTCCGGCGGGTTGGCTTCCACCCATTCACGCCGCTGCTGCGGCGTCATCGCGCGCCACTGCTCTCGCAGCGCGTCACGCTCGCCGGGGGAGAGTTGCCGCATCCTGCCGAACAGCGCGCGCATCTCGCGGCGGTGTTCCGGGTCCATTTTTTCCCATCGGTGCATGCCGCGGTGCGCGCGTTTGCGCGATTCCGGCGTCATCGACTGCCAGCGTTGCGCATGCGACATGAGGCGCGCGCGCTCGCCGGGGTTGGCGTTCCAGCGTTCGCGCAGCGGCGCCAGCAACACTTCGCGCTGCGCCGGGCTGAGGTGCTCCCAGTCGGGCAACTGCGCCCGGGCCGGCTCGGCCGCGGCCGGTTCGCCGGCCACGGTGGCGCCGCTGGCTGCCAGCAGCACCGCAGCCACGAGGATGGATCGGGTCGTTGCGTTCATTGCCTTACTCCGAAGCCAGGGCCAGGGCGTCCGCCGAGCCCAGCCATGCGTAGAACTCGGGGTCCAGTTCCAGCGGTACCACCGGCGCTTGCCCCGCCGCCGCTGCCGCAGCGGCCACTTGCGCGGGCGCGTCGGCCGCACCCGGCGCTTCCGGACCGAGCCGCGGCAGTGCGAACGCCAGTGCCAGCGCCAGCGCCGGTGCCGCGGCCCAGCGCCAGTCGCGCGCGCCGCCGGCCGGCCTCGGCGCGGTGGCGGCCGCCGATCGCAGCCGCAGTTGCGCGCGTACGCGCGGCGAGAGCGCGTGCAGCGAACGCGCATGCAGTTCGCGCGCGCGTCGTACCAGCAGGTCGTCGTCGTGGGCAGTCATCGCCAGTCCTCCAGTTGTCGCTGCAGCGCTTCGCGCGCCCGCGACAGGTGTGTCTTCACCGACCCCTCGCTGCAGCCCATGGCCTTGGCGGTGTCGGCGACATCCAGTTCCTCCAGCACCCGCAGGGTGAAGGCTTCCCGTTGCCGCCGCGGCAGCGCCTGCAGCGCCTGCGCGAAGCGGCCGTAGGCTTCGCGGCCGTCGTGGTGCCGCGCCGGATCCGGTCCCTCGTCGGCCCAGTCGAACCCCGCGTCCGCGCCATCGGCCGTCGTCGCTGGCGCCAGCCAACGCAGGCGCAACATGCGCCTGCGCTGCGCGTCGACCACCCGCGTGCGCAGGATCCGCCAGAACAGGGGCGTCCACTCCGCCGCCGGGCGGTCGCGGTAACCCAGCATCCGCATCATCGCCTCCTGCACCGCGTCCAGCGCATCCTCGCGGTGGCGCAGGCCCAGTTCCGCGAACCGGTACGCGCGCGGACCGATGCCTTCCAGGAACTGCTCCAGCGAAGGCGCCCTGGCCGCGGCGGGTGCCGCCGTGGCCTGGCGCAGGGTGTCCGGTTCGGCGCTCACGCTCAGCAGCATACGTCCGGGGAACGCGGCGGCGGGCAAGCGGTTGACACGACGCGCCGCCGGTTCAGCGACGGTCGCAGCCGCGGTTATGATGCGGGCGTCACCACGCGCGGGGAGGCCGGATGGACGATGCCTTGGCCCAGGGCTTCATGGCCCTGTACGTGTTCATGCTGGCGGCGATTGCCGGCCACGTGATCATTTCGCGGGTGCCGGTGATCCTGCACACGCCGTTGATGTCGGGTTCGAACTTCATCCACGGCATCGTCCTGGTCGGCGCAATGGTCGTGCTCGGGCATGCCGACACGACGCTGGAAAAGGCCATCGGCTTCGTCGCGGTGCTGCTGGGGGCGGGCAACGCGGCCGGCGGATACGTGGTCACCGAGCGCATGCTGGAGATGTTCAAGGCCAGCAAGCCGGGGGCGAAGTGACCGGCGCCGCGCAGCTGCATTGGCTGGCGAATGCCAGCTACTTCGTCGCCGCCACCCTGTTCCTGCTCGGCCTGCAGCGCATGGCCTCGCCGAAAACGGCGCGTTCGGGCATCCAGTGGGCCGGCGTCGGCATGCTGCTGGCGACCTTCGCCACGCTGCTGCTGCCGGGCCTGCAGAACATCGGCCTGATCATCCTCGCCACGGTGGCGGGCACGGTGGTTGCCTGGGCCTGGGGCAAGCGCGTGGCGATCACCGACATGCCGCAGATGGTCGCCTTGTTCAACGGCATGGGCGGTGGCAGCGCCGCGGCCATCGGCGGCGTGGAACTGCTGCGGTTCTCGCTTTCCGGGGCACAGCCGCCGTTGCTGACGCTGGTGCTGGGCGTGGTCGGCGCGCTGATCGGCGCGGTCTCGCTCACCGGTTCGGTGGTCGCATGGGCCAAGCTCGACGGGCGCATGGACAAGCGCTACACCTTCCCGGGCCAGCAATGGTTCAACGCGCTGGTGGCGCTCGCCGCGCTGGTGCTCGGTGCGATGGTGGTGCATTCGCTGGGCGTGCCGCTGGTGATCGCGTTCTTCGCGGTGGCGCTGGCGCTTGGCGTGTTGATGACCCTGCCGATCGGCGGCGCCGACATGCCGGTGGTGATCTCGCTGTACAACGCGCTGACCGGCCTGGCCGTCGCCTTCGAAGGCTACGTGCTCGGCAACCAGGCGCTGATCGTCGCCGGGATGATGGTCGGCGCGGCAGGCATGCTGCTGACGCGGCTGATGGCCAAGGCCATGAACCGCTCGATCCGCAACGTGCTGTTCTCGGACTTCGGCGCCAGCGCCGGCGGCGGCCAGCAGATCGGCGGCAGCCAGAAGCCGATCGAGGCCGGCGACGTCGCCGCGATGATGGCCTACGCCGAACGGGTGGTGATCGTGCCCGGCTACGGCATGGCCGTGGCCCAGGCCCAGCACAAGATCTGGGAGCTGGCGCAACGGTTGATCGCGCGCGGGGTCAAGGTGAAGTTCGCGATCCATCCCGTCGCGGGGCGCATGCCCGGGCACATGAACGTGCTGCTGGCCGAGGCCGGCGTGCCCTACGACCTGATCGCCGACATGGACGACATCAACCCGGAATTCCCCAATACCGACGTGTCGCTGGTGATCGGCGCCAACGACGTGGTCAATCCGGTGGCGAAGACCGACCCGTCATCGCCGATCTACGGCATGCCGATCCTCGACGTGTCGCGGTCGAAGAACACCGTGGTGATCAAGCGCGGCAAGGGCACCGGCTTTGCCGGCATCGAAAACGCGCTGTTCTATGCCGACAACACCCGCATGCTCTACGGCGACGGCGCGGAGATGGCCGGGGCGCTGGTCGGGGAACTCAAGGCACTCGACGGCGGGCATTGAGTCATCGGGCCGCGACCGCCCCGACGACCAATCCCGCCGCCAGCCACGCCCAGTCCGCCGGGGTGTTCGCCAGGCCCAGCAGGGTCCAGGCGAATTCCGGGCCGAGTTTGTACGCGGAGATCCAGGGCAGCACGCCGATGCTGCGACCCATCTGGCTGGCGGCGATGCCCCAGCTGGCCGCGGCGATCGTGGCGAAGGTGGCGGCGGTCGCCGCCAGGATCCTGCCGGGCCCGCGCTGCACGCCCGCCAGGCGCAGCAGCAGCGCCGCGTCCAGGCCGGCCACCAGGGCCATCCAGCTGGACTGACGGCCGCTGGCGATGGAGAGGAGGATCCAGGCGGCGGCGCAGCCCGCTATCCCGAGGGCGAGCAGGGCCGGCGCCAGCCAGCGCGCGCGGCGCTCTGCGGAATGAGCCATGCGGCGTAGAATACATGCGGTTCAACAGCCTGGCCCCCATGTACTCCCGCAGCAGCGAACCCGTGCGCTTCGAGCGCGATTGCCCCGCCGTGCTGGTCCCGCAGGGCGACGCGGTGACCCTTCCCGCCGGCACCGCCGGCTACATCACCCAGGCGCTGGGCGGCAGCTATACCGTGTTCGTGGAGGGCAACCTGTTCCGCATCGCCGGGCAGGACGCCGACGCGATCGGCAAGGAGCCCACCGAACCGCTGGAACTGCCCCCCGACGCCGCCGACGACGCGGTCGAGGAACTGGTCTGGCGCCAGTTGCGGACCTGCTTCGACCCCGAGATCCCGATCAACATCGTCGATCTCGGCCTGGTCTACGAGGCCAGCGTGACCCACCGCGAGGATGGCGGCCGGCTGGTGGTCGTGCGCATGACCCTGACCGCGCCCGGCTGCGGCATGGGCGACATCCTGGTGGACGACGTGCGCACCAAGCTGGAAATGATCCCGACCGTCCAGGACACCGACGTGGAACTGGTCTTCGACCCGCCGTGGACCCAGAACATGATGTCCGACGCGGCGCGGCTCGAAACGGGAATGTTCTGAACCAGCGGCCACCGGGGTCCCCGGGCGGGCGCGCATTCAGCGAATCCGTAACCGCTTGCAGTCGGAAAGTGTGACGCAGGTCTCACTTTCAAAGGGCCGGTTTGCTGCGCCCGCAGCTTGAACGGCGGGTGAATCGTGCCTTAGCGTGCGAGTGGCGCCACGCCTCCCGCTTGGCGCGCTGGTCCGGCAGGACTCCGGACCGTTGCCGCTGCCGCGGCAATCGCAGCCGGGTCGTGCATGGACGCCTACACCTTCGCCGCCGCCCATTCGAGGCGATCGACCACACCTGACCTGCCCCTTGCGTGGCCGGGCACGGCGCCTTGCGTCCGTGCTGCCGGCGCGCGCCCCTGACCGTCAATCCGAGGACAACGCAATGCAAAGCAGTCGTGTTCGCTCCCTCGCCGTGCTGTCGCCCCTGGCGTTCGCACTGGCCGCGCTTTCCGCGCAAGCCGCCACCCACGTCGACCTGCACCAGCAGGACGGTGCCCGCCTGTACCAGCAGTATCACGCCGCCAGCGCACGCATCGGCATGCCCGCCAGTGCGCCGGACCGCCACGCGGAGCTGCTCGGCTTCAACGCCGACAACGGCCTGGCATTGCTCACCAGCGCGACCGACAAGGACGGCACCCGCCACTTCCGCTACCAGCAGACCTTCCGCGGCATCCCGGTGTTCGGCGAGCAGGTGATCGTCAGCGAGAACGCCGACGGCAGCCTGCGCAGCCTGTTCGGCCGCAAGGTCCAGGGCATCGCCGGCGACCTGCCGTCGGTGAAGGGCCGCGTGCAGAAGGCCCAGGCGCTGGCGTTGGCCAGGCACGCCGCGTTCGGCAACCGCGTGGCCTCGCTGCATGTCAGCCGCGAGAACGCGACGCGGATGATCTTCGTCGACGAGCACCGCCAGGCCCACCTGGCCTTCGTGGTCGAGCTGCTGGCCGACGCGCCCAACGGCGGCGCGCCGACGCGGCCGTTCGTGGTCGTCGACGCGCTGAACGGGGCGATCGTGGCGCAGTGGGACGGCCTGGCCACCGCCGACATCGGCACCGGCCCGGGCGGCAACCAGAAGACCGGCCAGTACGAGTGGGGCTCGGGCGGGATCTTCGGCTTCCTCGACGTCACCCAGTCCGGCTCCACCTGCACCATGTCCAACGCCAACGTGAAGTCGGTGAACCTCAACGGCGGCACCAGCGGCACCACGGCGTTCTCGTACACCTGCCCGCGCAACACCTACAAGACCGTCAACGGCGGCTACTCGCCGATCAACGACGCGCACTATTTCGGCGGCGTGATCACCAAGATGTATCCGGCCTACACCGGCTACAACGCGCTGAGCTTCCAGCTGGTGATGCGCGTGCACTACAGCAGCAGCTACGAGAACGCGTTCTGGGACGGCTCGGCGATGAGCTTCGGCGATGGCGCCAGCACGTTCTACCCGCTGGTCAGCTCCGATGTCGCCGGCCACGAGGTCTCGCACGGCTTCACCGAGCAGCATTCCAACCTCACCTACTCGGGACAGTCCGGCGGCATCAACGAAGCCTTCTCCGACATGGGCGGCGAAGCCACCGAGCACTATTGGAAGGGCAGCAACGACTTCCTCGTCGGCAGCGAGATCTTCAAGGGCAGCGGCTCGCTGCGCTACATGGCCAACCCGCCGCAGGATGGTGGTTCGATCGACAACGCCGCCGACTACACCAGCGGCATGGACGTGCATTACTCCTCGGGCGTGTACAACAAGGCGTTCTACCTGCTGGCGACCACGGCCGGTTGGGACACGCCGAAGGCGTTCAAGGTCTTCGCCCGTGCCAATGCGCTGTACTGGAGCGCCAGCTCCGACTTCACCGACGCCGCCTGCGGCGTTGAAACGGCGACCGCGGACCTGGGCTACAGCGTGGCCAACGTCACCGCGGCGTTCTCGGCCGTGGGCGTGAGTTGCGGCGGTGGCGGCGGTGGCGGCAGCACCGGCGGCCCGCTCACCAAGGGCGTGGCCATGACCAACCAGTCCGCCGCGACCGGCACCTCGGTGAACTACACGATCGCCGTGCCCTCGGGCGCGAGCAACCTGGTGGTCAGCATCTCCGGCGGCAGCGGCGACGCCGACCTGTACGTGAAGTACGGCAGCGCCCCGACCGACAGCAGCTACGATTGCCGTCCGTACAAGAGCGGCAACTCCGAGAGCTGCACCTTCGCCACGCCTTCCACCGGCACCTACTACGTGCGGGTCAAGGCCTACTCGGCCTTCTCCGGGCTGTCGGTCCTGGCCGACTACACGACCGGTGGCGGCGGCGGTGGCGGCGGTGTGCTGAGCAAGGGCGTGCCGGTGACCGGCCTGTCCGCGAGCACGGGCACCGACGTGGTCTACACGATGAGCGTGCCCAGCGGTGCCTCCAACCTGGTGTTCACCTCTTCCGGCGGCACCGGCGACGCCGACATGTACGTGCGTTTCGGCAGCGCTCCCACCGACAGCAGCTACGACTGCCGTCCGTACAAGAGCGGCAATGCCGAAAGCTGCACCTACGCCAGCCCGGCGGCCGGGACCTACTACGTGAGGCTGAAGGCGTACTCGTCGTTCTCGGGCGTGAGCCTGGTCGGCGACTACACCACCGGCGGCGGTGGCGGCGCGCAGACCTACAGCAACGGTGGCAACTACAACATCCCGAGCCCGGGCACGGTGGACAGCCCGATCACGGTCTCGGGCCGTAGCGGCAATGCGCCGAACAACGCCGAAGTGGCGGTCAATATCGTCCACACCTACCGCGGCGACCTGCAGATCGACCTGGTGGCGCCGGATGGTTCCACCTATCGCCTGAAGAACTCCAGCGGCAGCGACAGCGTGGACAACGTGGTGGCGACCTACACGGTCAACCTCTCCAGCGAAGCGCTCAACGGCACCTGGAAGCTCCGGGTCAAGGACGTCTACAGCGGCGACACCGGCTACATCGACAGCTGGAGCCTGACCTTCTGAGCCGTGGCGACATCGCGGCATCCGACCCCGGCTTCGGCCGGGGTCTTTTTTTCCGGAGTCAGCGCTGCACCAGCGAGCGCAACGCGACCGCGTTGTTGTGCGCTTCGTCGCGCGCCGCGTACAACAGGGTGACCTGCCGTTCGCGCGCGAGGCGACGCAATTCCGCGAGTGCCTCGCTGCCGTCGAGTTCGGCGGCATAGGCCGCCTGGAATTCGGCGAACCGATCGGGATGGGCGTGGAACTCGTGGCGCAAGGCATCGCTGGGCGCCACTTCCTTCAACCAGAGATCCACCCGGGCCTTGTCCTTCGCCAACCCGCGAGGCCAGAGGCGGTCGACCAGCACGCGCATCCCGTCGCTGGCGGCCGGCGCCTCGTAAACGCGCTTGAGCCGCGGTGCGGGCATCTCAGTCGAGCGCCTCGAAGCGGTTGGCGGCGACGTTCTTGCGCACACGCGCCGGATCCCAGACGCGGCCGTTCATGGCGATGTAGACGCCCTCGGGCAGCGACTGCACGGCGCCGACCGCGGTGCCGATGTTGAATTCGGCATCCGAGCCGCGGAACCGCGCGGGGTTCAGGGCGCCGGTGAGCACGATCACCTTGCCGCGGATGCTCGCCAGCACGCGCGCGGTCTCGACCATCGTGTCGGTGCCATGGGTCACCAGCACGTGGCGGGCGTCCTGCGCGGCGATGGTGGCGCGCAGGAGTTCGCGGTCCTGCTCGCCGATGTGCAGCGAATCCTTGCGCAGGATCGGGATCACCTCGAAGCGGAACGCGACGCCGAGTTCCTCCAGGATATGGCCGATCTGCGGTTCGCCGACCTGGAAATCCGACTTGTCGTCGAAGTACACCTTGTCGATGGTGCCGCCGGTGGTGACGATGAGCAGGTGGTCCATGCCGTGCATTTTATGCCTTGTCGCGCCGGCCGGCGGCGAAACGGGCGCGAAGGCCGGGCAGGCTGGCCGCGAGCACGATCGCCAGCGACAGCAGCACCGCCCCCAGCGCGAATGCGCGCTCGGGCGCGCGGGTCCAGGCGACCATGATCCCGTGCGAGAACCACGCCAGCGCCAGTACGCCGGCCCAGAACGCTATCCGGGCGCCGCCGTGCGGCAGGCGCAAAGCCAGCAGCAGTGGCGGCGCGGCGAACACCACCACCGCCACCCACTCCCCGCCACGCGCAAACCATCCGGCGTACAGCAGGGCGAGTGCCAGCAGCGCCAGTCGCAGTATCCGGTGCGCGGTACTCACGGCGCCGACAGCCTTGCGGCCAACGCGGCGATGCGGCGCCCCAGCGCCCGCGCAAGCATCGACTCCTCGTCGCTGGGCTGCGGATCGTCCTGCAGGCCGGCGACGTGGCTCGCACCGTAGGGCGTCCCGCCGCTGCGCGTGGTGTTGAGCGCGGCCTCGGTGAACGGGATGCCCGCGACCACGCAGCCGTGGTGCAACAGCGGCAGCAGCATGGACAGCAAGGTCGATTCCTGGCCGCCGTGCATCGTGCTCGTCGAGGTGAACACCCCGGCGGGCTTGCCGACCAGCGTGCCGCTGGCCCACTCGGCACCGAGGCCGTCGATGAAATGCTTCAGCGGCGCGGCCATGTTGCCGAAGCGCGTCGGGCTGCCGAGCAGCAGGCCGGCGCACTCGGCCAGGTCCTGGCGTTCGACGTAGGGCGCGCCTTCCGCGGGCACCGGCGGCGATGCGGTTTCCGTGACCGGCGCCACCGGCGGCACCGTGCGCAGGCGCGCGGCCATGCCGGGGACCTCGCCGACGCCGCGCGCGACCTGGCGCGCCAATCGCGCCACCGAGCCGCCGCGGCTGTAGTACAGGACCAGGATCTCGGGCATCGCGGGCACCGGCGGGCAAGGCAGCACAGCTTACCGCGACCCATCCTCGCGGCTGCGACGCAAGGCCTTCGGTTACCCTGCGCTGGATGGACGTGCCGGCCACCCTCGACCGCTGGAAGGACCATGCCATGCTGCGATGGCGCGAGCGCGTGCACGACCGCGACCGTGCGCAGGCATTCGCGCTGTTCCTCTGGCGGCGCTTCCTCGACGACCGCCTGTTCGAGGCGGCGGGCGCGCTGGCCTACACCACGATCTTCGCGCTGGTGCCGCTGTCCATGGTGGTGTTCGGCGTGTTGTCGGCATTCCCGGTGTTCGAGCAGTGGAGCAACACCCTGGTCGCGTACATCTTCCAGAATTTCGTGCCGTCGTCGGCCAGCGCACTGGAGGACAAGCTCGACGGCTTCCTCGCCAACATGGGCAAGCTCACCGTCGTCGGCGTGGTCGCGCTGGTGGTGTCGCTGCTGGTGGCACTGACCAACATCGAGGCGATCTTCAACCGCATCTGGCGGGTCCGGACCACGCGGCCGCGCGTATCGCGCTTCCTGATGTACTGGACGGTGCTGACCCTGGGCGCGCTGGTGGCGGCGACGAGCCTGGCGTTGTCCACCCGCTTCTTCTCCCTGGCGGTGTTCCGCACCGGGGCGGGGCAGGTGCTGGAATCGCTGCTCGAGGGCCTGGCGCCGATCGTGCTCGAGCTGGCCGGCTTCGCCGCGATCTTCCGGCTGGTGCCGCACCGGACCATCAAGTGGCGGCATGCGCTGGCCGGCGCGCTGCTGTCGGTGCTGTTGTTCGAGACGCTGCGCTGGGGCCTGGGCTTGTACCTGGGCAGCTTCAGCACCTCCTACGAGAAGATCTACGGTTCGCTGGCCGCGGCGCCGATCTTCCTGTTGTGGATCTACCTGGCGTGGGTGGCGGTGTTGCTGGGCGCCTCGTTCGCCTCGTCGCTGTCGGCCTTCCGCTACCAGCCGGCCTCGATGCGCCTGCCCGAGGGCTACGAGATCTACGGCCTGCTGCGGCTGCTGGGGCGTTTCGCCGAGTTGCGCCGCGTCGGCAAGGGCCTGCACACCGACGAGCTGCAGCAGCTGGAGCCGCCGCTCACCGACGCCCTGATCCAGGAGTTCCTGGCCGAACTGGGCGGTATCGGCGTCGTCGTCCGCGCCGAGTCGGGCGAATGGCTGCTGTCGCGCGACCTCGACGACGTCACCATGGCCGACCTGTACGAGGCTTGCCAGCTGCGCATCCCCATCGCCGAGGCGCACCTGCCGTGCCGCGACGACGCGCTGGGTGCCGCCGCGATCGCCGAACTCGACGAGTTGCGGCTGCCCTTGCGCGACCTGCTGCGGCGGCGCGTCGCCAACGTCTACGATGACCTGCCGCAATCCCCCGCACCCGAGGAAAACGAATGAAGCCGATGCGCCTGCTCCGGGCCAGTTTGCCGGCGGCCTGCCTGTTGCTGTTGCTGTTGCTGGCCGCATGCCGGGAGGCCGGTGAAGCGCCGCCCGCCCCGGCACCTGCCGTCGCGCCGGCACCGGCGGCGCCCGCCAGCGCGCCCGCCGACGATGCGGATGCCACCGCCGAAGTCCCGTCGCTGCGGGTCACCACGGTCGATGGCAAGCCCTGGGACCTGGCCGGTCATCGCGGGCGCTGGGTGGTGGTGAACTTCTGGGCGACCTGGTGCGCGCCGTGCCTGAAGGAGATGCCGGACCTGTCGGCACTGGACACGATGCGCGAACACGTGGAGGTGATCGGCCTGGCCTATGAAGAGATCGAGCCGGCGGCGATGCAGGCCTTCCTCGACAAGCACCCGGTCGCCTATCCGATCGCGGTCGTCGATGTCTACGAGCCACCGGCGGACTTCGCCACGCCGCGCGGGTTGCCGACCACCTACCTGATCGCACCGGACGGCAAGGTCGCCAGGCATTTCCTCGGCCCGGTCACCGCGGCGGAAATCGAAACCGCCATTGCCGCGGCGGGCGGCCCGCGGGCAGGCTAGCCGGCCTGCCCGTCCAGGCGCAGCGAGTACCACTGCGTGTCGTCCTCGTTCCAGCCGGCTTCCCGGTAGAGTGCCCGCGCCGGCGCGTTGTCGCGCGTGGTTTCCAGGCTGATGCCGGCGGCGCCGTCCCCGCGTGCGAACGTGGAAGCCGCATCGAGCAATGCGCGCGCGACGCCACGGCGCCGCGCCGCTTCGGCGACGAACAGGTCGTTGAGGATCCAGGTGCGCGCGGTGCGCACCGAGGAGAACATCGGATACAGCTGCGTGAAGCCGGCCACCGTGCCGTCGAGTTCGGCCGCCAGCACCACCGACTCGCCCACCCGCATGCGCGTGCGCAGCCAGTCGCGCGCCCTCGGCACATCGGAAGGTTGTCCGTAGAACCCGCGGTAGGCGTCGAAGAGGGCGGCAAGGGCGTCGAGGTCCCGGGGGCCGGCGCGGCGGATGGAGACGTCGTGCATGGCGGTCACTCCCTGCCCAGGCGCGCGAGGTCGTCGGCCTGCTGCTCGCGCGAGAGCCGCTCGACCAGCGCGTCGAGGTTGCCCTCCATCACGTTCGGCAGGTCGTACAGCGTCAGGCCTTCGACGCGATGGTCGGTGATCCGTCCCTGCGGGTAGTTGTAGGTGCGGATGCGCTGGCTGCGGTCGCCACTGCCGACCTGGAGCTTGCGGTCGGCGGCCTGCGCCGCGGCGCGCTTCTCGATCTCGGCTTCGACCAGCATCGCCTTGAGCCGCTTCATCGCCTTGTCGCGGTTGGCGTGCTGGCTGCGTTCGGTCTGCGATTCGACCACCACGCCGCTGGGCACGTGGGTGATGCGGATCGCCGATTCAGTCTTGTTGACGTGCTGGCCGCCGGCGCCGGAGGAGCGGAAGGTGTCGACCTTCAGGTCGGCAGGATTGATCTCGATCGAATGGTCGGTGGTGTCCTCGGCGATGATCGCCACGGTCGCGGCCGAGGTGTGGATGCGGCCCTGCGATTCGGTTTCCGGCACCCGCTGCACGCGGTGGGTCCCGGACTCGAACTTGAGCCTGGAATACGCGCCGCGGCCCTCGATGCGGGCGACGATTTCCTTGTAGCCGCCGTGTTCGCCCGGGCTGGCCGATTCGACTTCCACCTTCCAGCGCTGCCGTTCGGCATAGCGGCTGTACATCCGGAACAGGTCGCCGGCGAAGATCGCGGCTTCGTCGCCGCCGGTGCCGGCGCGCACTTCCAGGTACAGGTTGCCTTCGTCGCGCGGGTCGCGCGGCACCAGCTGCGCCATCAGCTCGCCTTCCAGCGCCGCCAGCCGCTGCGTCGCGCTGGCGATTTCCTCCTCGGCCAGTTCCGCGAGTTCCGGGTCGCCGCGCATGGCTTCGGCGGCGGCGAGGTCGCGCCGCGCCCGGGATTCGCCCGCCAGCGCCACCGCCACCGGTTCCAGTTGCGAGAACTCGCGCGACAGGTTGCGGAAGCGCTCGGCATCGCCGATCACGCCGGGATCGGCGAGCAGGCGTTCCAGTTCCTCGCGCCGTTCGGCGAGGGCTTCGAGCTTGCGACGGAGGCTAGGCAGCATCGTCCGGGAGTTTGCCCGATGCGTCGTCTCCCGTCCCGGGCGATGCCGGGAACAGCTTCTCGCTGGCGCGCGCCAGGGCATGGTCGCCCTCGAGCGCGGCCTGGCGCAGCGCGATGGTCGGCGCGTGCAGCAGGCGGTTGGTGAGGGTATTGGCGAGGAACTCGAGCACCGCCGCCGGATCCTCGCCCGAGGCCAGGTGTTGCCGCGCCTTCGCCAGCACGTCGTCGCGCGCGTGCTCGCCGTGCGCGCGCAGCCGCTTCAGCGGCCCGACCCGCGTGCTGGCCGACAGCGCCTCGACGAAGCGCGAGACCTGCAGTTCGACGATCGCCTCCGCGGCGTCCGCCGCCTCGCGCCGGCTGCGGCGGTTGTCCTCCACCGCGCGCTCCAGATCGTCGATGCCGTAGAGGAAGGCATCGGGCAATTCCGCCACCGAGGGTTCGATGTCGCGCGGCACCGCGAGGTCCATCAGCAACATCGGCCGGTGCCGGCGCCGTGCCAGCGCCGCTTCCACCTGGGCGCGGAGGATCACCGGCTCGCGCGCGGCGGTCGCCGAGAACACGATGTCGGCCTCGGCAAGATGGTTCGGCAATTCCTCCAGCGGCAGCGCCACGCCGCCATGCCGGCTGGCGAGATCCTGGGCGTGGGCGAGGGTGCGGTTGGCAACCAGCAGGCGCTTGACCCGGTCCTGGGCAAGGTGGCGCGCGACCAGCTCGATGGTTTCGCCGGCGCCGACCAGCAGCACCGCCGCATCCTCCGGCCGGGCGAAGGTCCCCAACGCCAGCCGCACCGCGGTCGAGGCCACGGACACCGGGTTGGCGCCGATCCGGGTATCGGTGCGCGCGCGCTTGGCGGCGGCGAAGGCTTGCTGGAACAGGCGATCGAGCTGCCCGCCCAGGGTGCCGGCACTGCGCGCGACGGCCCAGGCCTGCTTCACCTGGCCCAGGATCTGCGGTTCGCCCAGGACCAGCGAATCCAGCCCGGTGGCCACCCGGAACAGGTGGCGCACGGCGTTGGCGTCCTCGTGCCGGTAGAGATAGGCGCCGAGGTCGCGGCTGGTGCCGGCGTCGTCCGCCGGGTGGTGGGCGAGCCAGGCATCGAGCGCGCGCCCGTCGTCCTCGGTCGCGGCATACAGCTCGGTGCGATTGCAGGTGGAGAGCAGCACCACCTCGCGCACGCCGGGCAGCCGCCGCAGCGCCGCCAGCGCCGGCGGCAGGGCGTGGTCGGCAAACGCCACCCGTTCGCGCAGGTCGACCGGCGCGGTCTGGTGGTTGAGGCCGATGGCGATGAGGGTCATGTGCCGTGGACGGGGACGTTCAGCATCCTGCGCTAAGCTTCGGGCGCATCAGGCCGCCATTTTACGGCCCGGCCGCGCAGGATGCCCCCAATGCCCGCCAACCGACCCGCCATTGCCGGCTGCATGCTCGCGCTGGCCTGCCTCATGAGCGCCGCAGTCGCCGCCCGCGAGCGCGTGCGCGCGCCCGCGCCGGGCCTGCTCGAGGCGGCCATGGCCGGCGAATTCGCCCTGCAGGCGGGGCAACTGGACGAGTCCGCGCGCTGGTACCTGGGCGCGGCCCAGGCGGCGCCGGGCGATGCCGGCCTGGCCGAGCGCGCCACCCGGATCGCGCTGCTGGCAGGCGGCGACGCCGAGGCCGCGAAGGCACTGGCGCTGTGGCGCCAGCGCGCACCGGATTCGCTGGCGATGCATGCCGCCGCGCTGACCCTGGCGTTGCGCGCCGAGCAGGTGGGCGCCGCGCGGACCGAACTGCGCCACCTGCTGGCGCAACCCGGCGACGAAGGCTGGCGGCATGCGCTGGTCGCGCTGGGCAGTGGCAAGGATCCGCCGTTGGCGGCCCGCCTGCTGGGCGAGGCCGTGGACCAGGCGCGCGTACCCGACCGGTTGCTGGCCTGGCTGGCCTTCGGCGGCCTGGCGCAGCGGCTGGACGCACCGGACATCGCCGAGCGCATCGTCCAGGCGGTGATCGCGCGCTTCCCGGACGAGCCAAGGGTCGCCTTGCTGCACGCCAGCCAGCTGCGCGAAGGCGGGGATGCCGAGGCGGCGCGCGCGATCCTGGCCGGCCTGGGCGACGCGGTGGCCACGAACGAGGAACTGCGGCTGGCCGTGGCCGCCGAATACGACGCGCTGGGCGACCAGTCGGCGGCGGCGGCGGCGCTGGCGCGCGGCCCGCAGGACGATCGCAGTTATCGCCTGCGCGCGTCGCTGCTCGCTCGCGCCGAGGACCGGGAGGCGTTGCAGGCGTTGTACGAGGAACTGCAGGGCGATTCCTCGCGACCCGATCCCGGCCGCCGGCTGCTGCTGGGCCAGGTCGCGGAATTCCTCGAACACAATGAAGACGCGTTGCGCTGGTACCGCAGCGTGCCTGGCGGCGACGAACGCTGGCTGGCGCGCCTGCGCGGCGCCAGCGTGCTGCACGAGCTTGGCCGTGGCGACGAAGCCTACGCAGGGTTGAGGGAACTGCAGGCCGACGCCGCCGCGGACGACGACGCCCGCCGCGACGCCTACCTGCTGGAAGCCGAGTTGCGGCAACGCGACGACGATCCCGCCGCCGAACTGGCTGCGTTCGCGCGCGGCCTCGCTGCGTTCCCGGACGATCCTGCGCTGCTGTATTCGCGTGCGCTGGCCTGGGAGCGGCGCGACGACATCGCCCGCGCCGAAGCCGACTTCCGCCGCATCCTGGTCGCCGAGCCCGACGATGTCGCCACGCTCAACGCGCTGGGCTATACCCTGGCCGATCGCACCACGCGCTACGAGGAGGCGCTGGCGCTGATCGATCGCGCGCGCGTGGCCGAGCCGGACAATGCCGCGATCATCGACAGCTACGGCTGGGTCCTGTACCGGCTCGGGCGCCACCAGGAGGCGCTGGTGCAGCTGCGTCGCGCGTACGCGCTGCAGAAGGACCCCGAGATCGCCTCGCACCTGGCCGAGGTCCTCTGGGTCACCGGCGACCAGCCGCAGGCGCGCCGCTATTTCGAGGAGGCGCGCAAGCTCGATCCGGACAACCGCGCGCTGCAGCGGGCGCTCGAGAAGACCGGCGCATGAGGCTTGCATTCGCCACCATTGCGTTTGCGGGCCTGCTGGCCGGTTGCGTGGCCGCGCCGGTGCGCACGCCGCTGCCACCGGGGCAATTGCCGGCCGCGCTTGCCGCGCAGGAGGCGCGGGAAGCCAGTCTCGCGGGGATCGCCGACTGGTCGCTCGAGGGTCGGGTCGCGCTCAGCAACCAGGGCCGGGGCGGCAGTGGCGCGATCCACTGGCGCCAGCAGGGCGCGCTTTACCAGGTGTCGCTGTCGGCGCCGATCACGCGGCAAAGCTGGCGCCTGGCAGGCGGTGGCGCCGATGGCGTCGTCCGCCTGGAGGGCCTGGATGGCGGCACCCGGGTGGGCACCGATGCCACGAAATTGCTGCGCGAGGCCACGGGCTGGGAAATCCCCGTGGAAGCACTGGCCGACTGGGTGCGCGGCGCGCGCCATCGCGGCGGCGGTCCCGCGGAACTGGCATTCGCCGCCGACGGCTGGCCGGCGGAGCTGCGGCAGGATGGCTGGACCCTGGCCTTCGACCAGTGGTCCCGGCCCGAAGGCAGCCCGGTGGCGTTGCCGGGGCGGGTCCAGGCGGCGCGCGGCGATGCCCGCGTGCGCCTGGTGATCGACCGGTGGCAGCTGGCGCCGGGGCCATGAACGCGAACAACCAGGGCGGCGAGGGCTGGAGCAGCTGGCCGGCCCCGGCCAAGTTGAACCTGTTCCTGCGCATCCCCGGCCGCCGTGCCGACGGTTACCACCTGCTGCAGACGGTGTTCCGCCTGCTCGCCTGGGGCGACACGGTGCGCCTGCGGGTGCGGGAGGACGGCCGCATCGAGCGTTCCGGGGACTTCGCCGACGGTGTCGAAGCGGAGTCGGATCTCGGGGTTCGCGCCGCCAGGTTGCTGGCTTCGGATGCCAACTGCGCGCTTGGTGCAGACATCTGCATCGAAAAGCGCATTCCGGCAGGCGCCGGGTTCGGCGGCGGCTCCTCCGACGCGGCCACCGTGCTGGTGGCGTTGGACGCGCTCTGGAACACCGGGCTCGGGGTCGAGCGCCTGGCCGGGCTCGGCCTGCGCCTGGGCGCGGACGTGCCGGTCTTCGTCCGCGGCGACAACGCCTGGGCCGAGGGCGTGGGCGAGCGACTGACCCCGGTCGCATTGCCGCCCGCGTGGTACCTGCTGGTCGATCCCGGGGTCCACGTCGCGACCGGCGAATTGTTCCAGGCGCCTGAATTGACGCGGGATTCGCCGCCCGCGACAATAGCCGACTTCGCTTCGGCTGCTGTGGGACAGCATGCCCCGCTCGGCAACGCGTTCGAGCCCTTGTTGCGTCGCCGCGAACCGGCCGTGGAGGCCGCGTTCGCCGCGCTGGCGCACGTTGGCTCGCCGCGCCTGACCGGGACGGGGAGCGGCTGCTTCGTCGAGTTCGGCGATCGTGCGTCCGCGGAGGCCGCGCTGGTCCTGCTGCAAGGCAGGCTGCCGGCGCCCATGCGGGCCTGGATCGCCGAAGGCGCGGAGCGGTCGCCGCTGCACCTGGCACTCGAGGCCTACCAGCTGCAGGGGCGTCGCCAAGTGGCCCAAGGCACCGGGTTTTGATCCCGGCATTCGCAGGTTCGAATCCTGCCGCCCCTGCCAAGACGCGGAGTTGGTGATGACATTGCAGGACGACAGGAACTTGCTGGTCTTCACCGGGAACGCGAACCGGCCGCTGGCGCACGACGTGTGCAAGGAGCTGGGGATCCGGCCGGGCAAGGCGCTGGTCGGGCGCTTCTCGGACGGCGAGGTGCAGGTCGAGATCGAGGAGAACGTCCGCGCCCAGGACGTGTTCGTGCTGCAGCCCACGTGCGCGCCGAGCGCGGAGAACCTGGTCGAGCTGCTGGTCCTGATCGACGCGCTCAAGCGCGCATCGGTGGCCAGCGTGACCGCGGTGGTGCCGTACTTCGGCTATGCCCGCCAGGACCGGCGGCCGCGCTCGGCGCGGGTGCCGATCACCGCCAAGGTCGCGGCGCAGATGTTCTCCACGGTGCACACCGACCGCGTGCTCACCGTGGACCTGCATGCCGACCAGATCCAGGGTTTCTTCGACATCCCCGTGGACAACGTCTATTCGTCGCCGCTGCTGCTGGCCGACATCTGGCGCCACCACGGGACGCAGAACGTGATCGTCGTGTCGCCGGACGTCGGCGGCGTGGTCCGGGCCCGGGCCATTGCCAAGCGCCTGGACGACGCCGACCTGGCGATCATCGACAAGCGCCGCCCCAAGGCCAACGTCGCCACGGTGATGAACATCATCGGCGACGTCGCCGGCAAGGTCTGCGTGCTGGTCGACGACATCGTCGACACCGCCGGCACCCTGTGTGCGGCGGCGGCGGCATTGAAGGCGCAGGGCGCGACCAAGGTGGTGGCGTACTGCACGCATCCGGTGCTCTCGGGCGCCGCGATCGACAACGTGATGAAGTCCGCGCTGGACGAGCTGGTGGTGACCGACACCATCCCGCTGTCCGACGCGGCGAAGGCCTGCGACAGGATCCGCCAGCTCAGCGTCGCCGAGCTGCTCGCGGAGACCATCCGCCGCATCGCCTTCGGCGAATCCGTCAGTTCGCTGTACGTGGACTGACGCCACACGGCTCCCCTGGTCGCGGGGGAGTCGCCAATGCCGCCGCGAGGCGGTTTCCATGCAAGCAAAGCGAGTAACCGAAATGGCAAACCAACACACCATCCAGGCCACGGGCCGCAAGGACGAGGGGAAGGGTGCGAGCCGCCGCCTTCGTCATGCGGGCCTCGTGCCGGCCATCGTCTACGGCGGCAAGTCCGCGCCGGCCAGCATCCAGCTCGAGCACGAAAAGACCTGGCTCGCCAGCCAGAACGAGTGGTTCTATTCGTCGATCCTCGACCTCGAGGTGGACGGCAAGGTCCAGAGCGTGCTGCTGCGCGACATCCAGCGCCATCCGTTCAAGCAGCGGATCATGCACATCGACTTCCAGCGCGTGGACGCCAACCAGGCCCTGCGCACCTCGGTGCCGCTGCACTTCGTCAACGGCGACAAGTCGCCGGCGGGCAAGACCGCGGGCGTGGTGATCATGCACGAGCTGACCCAGGTCGAAGTGAGCTGCCTGCCCAGGGACCTGCCGGGCAACATCGAAGTCGACCTGTCGGCGCTGCAGCCGGGCGACACCGTGCACCTGTCGCAGGTGAAGCTGCCGGCCGGCGTCGAGCTGCCGCAGCTGAAGCTGGGGGCCGACCACGATGTGGCCGTGGTGGTCGCGCGCATGGCCCGCGGCGAAGCCGAGGAGACCGCCGAGGGCGGCGAGACCGCGGCGCCCGTCGAGGGTGGCGCGGCCGAGGAACCCAAGGGCGAGTAATCGCCTGGTGGCGGCGTGCCCCGCACGGGCACGCCGTCGCACATGCGCCGCATGGCGGGTCTCCGACTCATCGTCGGGCTGGGCAATCCCGGCCCCGAACACCTCAGGACCCGGCACAACGCCGGGTTCTGGCTGGTGGATGCCCTGGCGCTGCGCGAGGGTGCGCGCTTCGGCCTGGAATCGAAACTGTTCGGCGAGACCTGCAAGGTCGTCATCGCCGGCCAGCCGGTCTGGCTGCTCAAGCCGGCCACCTTCATGAATGCTTCTGGCAAGTCGGTGGCGGCGGCGCTGCGCTACTGGAAGATCGAACCCGAGGAAGCACTGCTGGCCCACGACGACCTCGACCTGCCGCCGGGGACGGCGCGGCTCAAGTTCGACGGCGGCCACGGCGGCCAGAACGGGTTGCGCGACACCATGCGCCTGCTCGGCCATGGCCGCTTCCACCGCCTGCGCATCGGCATCGGCCATCCCGGCCACAAGGACCGGGTGACGCCCTGGGTGCTGGGCAAGCCCGGCCGCGACGACGAGGCGGCGATGCTGCGCGCCGTCGACGACGCCCTGGACGTGCTGCCGCTCGCGGTCGCCGGCGACTTCAACGAGGCCATGAAGCGCCTCCACACGGATAAACAGTAATGGGCATCAAATGCGGCATCGTCGGCCTGCCGAACGTCGGCAAGTCGACCCTGTTCAACGCGCTGACCAAGGCCGGGATCGCGGCGGCCAACTTCCCGTTCTGCACGATCGAGCCGAACGTCGGGGTGGTGCCGGTTCCCGATCCGCGGCTGCACGCGCTTTCGGAGATCGTCAAGCCCCAGCGGGTCGTGCCGACCGCGGTCGAGTTCGTCGACATCGCCGGGCTGGTGGCCGGCGCGGCATCGGGCGAGGGCCTGGGCAACAAGTTCCTGGCCCACATCCGCGAGGTGGACGCGATCACCCACGTGGTCCGCTGCTTCGAGAACGACGACGTCATCCACGTCAACAACAAGGTCGACCCGATCGCCGACATCGAGACCATCGACACCGAGCTGGCGCTGGCGGACCTGGAGTCGGTGGACAAGGCGATCGCCCGCTTCGAGCGGGTCGCCAAGAGCGGCGACAAGGACGCCCGGGCCCGGATCGAGGTCCTGCAGAAGCTGCGTTCGGCGCTGGACCAGGGACGGGCGGCGCGGACCGTGGCGCTGGACGAAGAGGGCCAGGCCCTGGTCCGGGACCTGTTCCTGCTGACCCTGAAGCCGGTGATGTACGTGGCCAACGTGCTCGAGGACGGCTTCGAGGACAACCCGCACCTGGACGCCGTGCGCGCCCGCGCGCAGGCCGAGGGCGCCGAGGTGGTGCCGGTCTCGGCGGCGATCGAGGAGGAGCTGAGCCAGCTCGAGGACGCAGACCGCGACGCCTTCCTCCAGGACCTGGGCCTGGAGGAGCCGGGGCTGAACCGGGTGATCCGTGCCGCGTACAAGCTGCTGGGCCTGCAGACCTACTTCACCGCCGGCGTGAAGGAAGTCCGCGCCTGGACCGTGAAGGCGGGGGCCACCGCGCCGCAGGCCGCCGCGGTCATCCACACCGACTTCGAGAAGGGCTTCATCCGCGCCGAGACCATCGGCTACGACGACTTCGTGAAGTACCGCGGCGAAGCCGGGGCCCGCGAAGCGGGCCGGCTGCGCCTGGAAGGCAAGGAATACCGGGTGCAGGAAGGCGACGTCCTGCACTTCCGCTTCAACGTCTGAGCCAGTCGTCCCGGGCCGGCGGTTACAGCGCCTCGCCGCCGAACTTCCAGGTGAAATTCAGGAAGTACGCGCGGCCGATCGTGTCGTACCAGTTGAAGTTGTAGTATGGGTAGTCGATGTTGCTGAAGTCGCGCGGCGGCATCGCGTTGGTCAGGTTGTTCACCGCCAGCGAAACCCGCGCGTGGTCGCTGATCCTGTAGCCCACCGAGGCGTTGTAGCGCCAGATGGCGGGCAGGTAGGCCTCGACTTCCGGCAGGTAGTCCTCGTCCCAGTCCTGGTACCAGAAGTTCTCGTCTGTGGGGATCCTGCCCAGCCGCGATGCGTACAGCGTGGCGTCCCAGTCGTTGGACTCCCAGCCGATCCTGGCGTTGAACTTGTTGCGCGGGATGTCGTAGCCGCTGTTGATGGCGAGCATGTCGACGAGCGCCGCGTCGGGGGCGTCCCGGCGTTCGTGCGAGTCGACCCAGGTGTAGTTGGCGGAAAAGCGGAACGTGCCGACCCGGGTTTCCAGGCGGTAGTTGGCGCTGGCGTCCACGCCGTTGGTCCGCTCCATGCCGATGTTCACGTAGCCGCCGTGGACCGTGGCGATGTGGTTGTCGGCGCCGCTGCGCACGACGCGCGCGATGGTCTCGGCGCAGAACTGCGAGCCGGAATCCTGGCCGATGCCAAGCAGGCAGTCGTGTTCGTCCCGAAGGATCCGGTTCACGCTCAGCGATTGCGTCTGGTCGCGCATCTCGATGTCGTACCAGTCCAGGGTGAAATCCAGCGCCGGCGTCGGCGACCACACTACGCCCGCGGTCCAGGACGTGCTGGTTTCCGGCTTCAACGTCAGGTCGCCGCTCCGGTCCAGCTGGAAACCCTCGCTGGAGAAGTCGCAGTCCTCGAACGGGACGCCCGGCTGCTCGGTGGCGCAGCGGTAGTAATCGATGCCGCCGCTGTCGACGAAGCCCTTGCCGGCGTACAGGTGGTGCAGTTCCGGCGCGCGGAACGCGGTGCCGTAGGACCCGCGCAGCAGCAGCGTGTCGAACGGCCGCCACTCCAGGCCGCCGCTGTAGGTGAACCTGCTCTGGGTGCGCCCTGAATAGCGGTACCGGTCGTAGCGGCCGGCCATGCTCAGGTCCAGGCTGTCCAGCAAGGGCATGCGCAGTTCGCTGGCGACCGCCCAGCGGTTGCGGCTGCCGTGGCCGTCCTGGTCCTTCCAGCCCCAGTAGTAGAAGGAGTCGCCGGTGGCCCTGGGGTCGGTGTTCAGGTCGTAGCCCTGGTTGCCGACTTCGGCCGTCGCGGCGATGCCCGCCGCACCGCCGCGCAGTTCGAACAGGTTCGCGTTGGTCACCGTGAACGACAGCGCCCCGTTGTGCGACTCGGGGTTGTACACGATGCGCCCCAGCATCGAGTCGAGCTGCGCGGTGGTCAACGGCGTGTAGAAGCGCTCCAGGTCGCCGTCATAAACCGGATAGCCGTCCGCATCCGTACCCAGCTGCGGGCCCATGAAGTAGTCGTTGGCCACGTCGGCGATGATGCGCGGCCAGCTCACCTCCGACTTGTACCGCGAGTAGCTCAGCGCCGCCTCGTAATCCCAGTCCTGGCCGAATCGGCCGCGGAAACCGGTGGTCAGGCCGATGGTCTTGCCCGTGGTCTCGGTGAAGCTGTTCTCCACCCCGCCCAGTTCCTGGGGCGTGAACCGGCGGCGCCACCATTCGAGCTGGCCGGTGCGCTGGTTGAAGAAGTAGTCGGTGATGGCATCGGTCTGCGCCGTTTCCCAGGTGGGCAGGCGGCCGAGCTGCTTCATTTCCCGGTAGCCCAGCTGCAGGTCGGCGAACCACTCGCTGCCGCCGCCGAAGTCGTAGCGGAAGGAGCCGTAGGCGGTGATGCCGCGGCGCTTGTGGACGATGGTCTGCAGCGCGGCGGCGGTATCGCTGCCGCAATAGGATTCTCCGTAGCGGTTGTCGGTGACGTAGTAGGAATCGCGGTTGCCCGCATCGTTGCAGGTCGCTTCGCCGGGGTCGAGCCAGGTGTCGTACCAGTCGCTGCGCGCGAAGTAGTCCAGCGGTCGGTAATAGTTGTCGAAATCGGGGATGTCCCTGGACGAATCCTGGCGATCGCGCTGGTAGCCCCACAGCGGCTTCTGCTCGTTCAGTTCCACGCCCACCACCGCGTCCAGGGCGCCCCGCGAGAAGCCGCCGGACACGGTCAGGTTGTACGACTCGCCGCCGCCCAGGTGGGTGTCGCCGTAGCGGACGTTCATGGTCAGGCCGTCGGCCCGCTTCTTCAGGATGATGTTGACCACGCCGGACACCGCATCGGAGCCGTAGATCGCGGAGGCGCTGCCGGTCAGCACTTCGATGCGATCCACCATGCCCAGCGGGATGCTGGAAATGTCGGTGGCGCTGACCCCGCCGTCCATCGGCAGCGGGAAGTCGGCCACGCGGCGGCCGTTGACCAGGACCAGGGTGTGGTTCGGGCCCAGGCCGCGCAGGTCGACCTGCTGCGCACCGGGGGTGAAGTCCGAGTTGCTGATCGATTGCGGGCTCTGGGTTGCGCCGTTGTTCTGGGTCATGGAGCCCATCACTTCCGGCATCGTGGTGAAGCCGCTGGCGCTGATCTGCTCGGCGGTGATCACGCTGATCGGCGAGGGCCCCTCGATCTGGGCGCGCGGGATGCGCGAGCCGGTGACCTGGACGGCCGGCAGCTCCGTGGGCGGCGGCGGTTCCTCCTCGGGCGGATCCTGGGCCGGGGGCGTGGCCTGCGCGGGCGCGGCCTGCCGGGCAGGGCCGTCGCCTGCCTTGACGATCACCACCGCGCCGGACGGGTCCCGGTGCGAGACGTAACCGGTGCCCTGCAGCAGCTTGTCCAACACGGCGTCGTGGGGCAGGGTTCCGCGCACGCCACGGGTCCGCACGCCGCGCAGCTGGTCGGCGCGGTAGATGAATTGCGCGCCCGACTGCCGGGCAAGGCTGTCGAGCGCGCTGACCAGATCCGAAGCGGGAATGTCGATCGGCCGGGCGGGCGCGGCCTGCGCATGGGCGGACAGTGCCAGCAGGCAGGCGGCGGCGAGCGGAAGAATGCGGAAGCGACTGGACAAGGGACCCTCCCCGGTGGCGGGCGGCACCCGCCCTCTCCACCCTCTGACGAACGAACGACGCAAATCCCGCCTGCCCGCGGCTGCGCCCCGGCCTACCGGTCGCGCAGCACGATCCGGTCGTCGTGCGGCTCGACGCGGACCCCGAACCCCTGCTCCAGCAAGCGCGCGAACGCCTCGGCATTCGACCAGCGGAAGTTGCCGCCGATCCGGATCGAGGCGAGCGCAGGGTCCCCGAGCACGAGCTTGCGCGCGTTGTAGCGGTTGAACTCGGCGACGGCCGTGCCCAGCGGCGTGTCGTGGAAGGCGAGGAAGCCGTCGCGCCAGCTCAGCAGCTGTTCGGCCGCGGCCACGGTCCCGCTGGTCACGACCACGCCGTCCGCGGTGGCCAGCGCGATGCTGCCGGCGGGCAGCAACGTGGTGGGCTGGCGCGGGCCATCGGCGCCGGCGGCGGACTCCAGCCGGACCAGGCCTTCGGTCACCACGACCCGCATCCCGTCCGCGCCGCGTCGCACCGCGAAGCGGGTGCCGACGGCAACCGCGCGGTGGCCGGCCGCCGCGACCACGAACGGACGCCGCGGATCGCGGGCGGCGTGGAAGAACGCTTCGCCACGCTCCAGTTCGACATGGCGCTCGCGGCGCGACAGGTTGACGACGATGCGGCTGTCGCTGCTGAGCGTCGCCTCGGTGCCGTCCGCCAGCGACAGTGATTCCAGGCTGCCGACCGCGGTGCGGTAGGCGACCGGCGCCGCCGCGGTGGAATAGTGCCGCCAGCCCAGTGCCGAGGACACGGCCAGCACGACCAGCATCGCGGCGACGCCGACTGGGAACCCGCGCCGACGGTGTGTCCGCCGTCCCGGCGCGAACACCAGCGTGGCCGGGTCCAGCCCCCACGGCACCGCGGGGTCCCTTGCAGGCGGTGCCCCGGCGGGCACCGGGCCCGCGCCTTGCCCGCCGGCCCAGGTCCATTGGCCGCGCGGCGGCACGATTCCGGGCGGTTGTCCGGCGCCCAGCGCCTTCAGCCGGCCGGCCTCGCGCCAGGCTGCTTCCAACCGCACCCGGGCGACCCGATGTGCGGTGGCCCCGGCGAGCCAAGCCTCGAACGCTGCTTCGTCATGGGCGCTCCAGCCATGGGCGTCGCGCCGGGCCAGCCAGGCCGCGGCTTCGCGCTCAATCCGGGTACCGCCAGCCATGTCCGTTCCCATCTCCGGTCTCCGCCGCGTGCGCGGGCTCCGCCCGCCGTGCCTGCCCGTTTCCGTAGAAATGCTCGGCGATCAGGCGGACGCCCTTGGCGAGCTGCTTCTCGACCGTCTTCTCGTTGATGCCCAGGCGCGCGGCGACTTCCTTCTGCGAAAGCTCCTCGACCCGCCGCAGCCACACCACTTCGCGGCAGCGCCCGGGCAGGCGGTCGAAGGCCATGGCCAGCCGCTTCAGGGCCTGCCGCCCGCCGCACCAGCGTTCGGGCGACCGGTCATCCATCAAGACGTGCGAAGGCTCGAAATCACCCATGGGTTCGATCGACACCACCCGCGCCCGGCGCGCGCGGTCCGCCAGCAGGTGGCGCGCGCTGGCGAACAGGAAGGCCCTGGGCTGCGTGGGCAGCGCCTTGCCGGCGGCTTCGTAGACGCGGACGTAGACCTCCTGGCGCAGGTCGTGGATTTCCGCCTGGTCGGGCCAGCAGCGGCGCAGGTAGCGCAGCAGGGCTTCCTCGTGGACGAGGATTTCCTGTGCGAACCAGCGGTCCAGTGGCGTCGGCATCCGGCGAACGATAGCCCAATCCCCGGCCGTGGCGGCCGTGGCGGAAGGGGGAAACGCCGCCGCCGTTCGTCCTTGGTATGTGGATGCCGGTACCGGCGAATACGGGGAAAGCGATGAAGCGACGCACGTGGTGGTCCGTGATCCTTGCCGCGGTGCTGTCCGCGCAGTGGGCGGCCGCCGCCGCGGCCGACACGGGCCACTACGTGCTGGGCGACACCGCGGCCGCGACGCCGGGCACGCTCTCGCCGGGCCTGCTGTTGATGGGGGGCGGCGACCGCAACCACGAGGCGCTGCGCTGGTTCATGGCGAAGGCCGGCCACGGCCACATCGTCGTCCTGCGCGCTTCGCAGGCGGGCGAAGTCGGCGAGGAGTTCTACGACGAAGTGGGCGGGATCGCGTCGGTGGAGACGTTCGTGTTCCACGATCGCGAGGCGGCCGGCGATCCGGCGATCCTGGCCGCGCTGGCGCGCGCGGACGGCATCTTCATCGCCGGCGGCGACCAGTCCCGCTACGTGCGCTTCTGGCGCGGGACGCCGGTGGCGCGGGCGCTGGATGCGCATGTGCGCGCCGGCAAGCCGTTGGGCGGCACCAGCGCCGGCCTCGCCATCCTCGGGGAGTACCTGTACGGCGCGATGGACGGCGGCAGCCAGGCCAGCCCCGACGCCCTGGCCGATCCGCTGGGGCCCGGCAACACCATCGAAACCGATTTCCTGCACCTCGCGCTGCTGCGGGGGATCGTCACCGACACCCATTTCAGCGAACGCAACCGGCTCGGCCGGCTGGTCGCCTTCGTCGCCAAGGCCGAATCGATCGCCGGCCGCCCGCTGCTCGGCCTCGGCGTGGACGAGGACGCCGCGGTCGCGGTGGAAGCCGACGGCAGCGCGCGCGTCTTCGCCACCTCGCCCGGCGCGGGCGCGACGGTGGTGCAGGGCGGCTTCGCCGTGCAGCGCGAAGACGCGGCGATGCAGCTGGAGCGCGTGGATACCGTTGGCGTGGGGCGCGACTCGGTGCTGTACCTGCCGGACGCCCGCGTGGAACGGCCGATGTTCCGGCGCCACTACGCGGTGCGCGACGGTGTGCTGGCCGCGTTGGACGCGCCCTTGCTGGTGGTCCATGGCGGCGCGGGCGTGGAGCGCGCGGGGATGATCCCGGCCGACGAAGCGGCCGCCAGGCAGGCGCTGGAAGCGGCGCTGCGCGCCGGCCACGCGCGGCTGGCGGCCGGGAAGCCGGCCGTGGACGCGGTGGTCGCGGCGATCGCGGTGCTCGAGGACGACCCCCTGTTCAACGCCGGCAAGGGCGCGGTGTTCACCCACGACGGCCGCAACGAACTCGATGCTTCGATCATGGACGGCGCCTCGGGCAAGGCCGGCGCGGTGGCCGGCGTGCGGCGCGTGAAGAACCCGATTGCGCTCGCGCGCTCGGTGATGGATGCCTCGCGGCACGTGATGATGGTCGGCGACGGCGCCGAGGCGTTCGCGGAGGAGCTGGGGATCGAACTGGTCGACCCCTCGTACTTCCGCACCGAAAAGCGCTGGCGGCAGCTGCAGCGCGCGCTGCGGGAAGGGCGGCAGGCGCAGGCCAGCGGCTCGCCGCTGGTGCTGCCGGGCAAGGCCTATTTCGGCACCGTCGGCGCGCTGGCGCTGGACGCGCGGGGCCGGCTCGCCGCCGGCACCTCGACCGGGGGCATGACCGACAAGCGCTACGGCCGGGTCGGCGACTCGCCCATCATCGGGGCCGGCACCTGGGCCGACCGCCGCTGTGCGGTGTCCGGCACCGGCTGGGGCGAGTACTACATCCGGGCCGCCGCCGCGCACGAGATCTGCGCGCGCGTGCGGCTGTCGGGACGGTCCATCGGCCATGCGAGCGAAAGCGTGATCAACAGGGACATCCCCGCGGCGGGCGGCGACGGCGGCGCGATCGCGCTGGACGCGCAGGGCGTGGCCGCGTTCCCGTTCAACACCGAAGGCATGTACCGCGGCTGGGTCGGCGCGGACGGCGTGCCGCACGTGGCGATCTACAGGGAAGACCCGCTGCCCATGCCGGCATACTGAGCAGGGCGGCCGCCTGCCTGCCGGCGCGCGGCAGGATCGGCGCCGCCGGCCCCGCCTCGGGTGGCCCGGCCGGGGCGCTTCCGGGTCCGCCATCACGGTCGAAAGCCAGCCACCACCGTTGACACGAATTGCCGCGCGCGTCAAAATCGCGGGCTGTTTCACCGGAATGCGGCAAGGACAACCGGAGGGATACCCAAGCGGCCAACGGGGGCAGACTGTAAATCTGCTGGCTTACGCCTTCGGTGGTTCGAATCCACCTCCCTCCACCAGTTTTCCTGCAGGTCCAGAGATACCCGTCGCGGGAGTAGTTCAACGGTAGAACCTCAGCCTTCCAAGCTGATGGTGCGGGTTCGATTCCCGTCTCCCGCTCCATTGAACTCCACGCGACAACCACAAGTTCCACGCTCACGTAGCTCAGTCGGTAGAGCACCTCCTTGGTAAGGAGGAGGTCGATGGTTCGATTCCATTCGTGAGCACCACACACAACCGTTAACGAGACGCAGCCATGGCAAAGGGTAAGTTCGAGCGCACCAAGCCCCACGTGAACGTGGGCACGATCGGCCACGTGGACCACGGCAAGACGACGCTGACGGCGGCGCTGACCAAGGTGGGCGCGGAGCGGTTC
>SCUI01000192.1 GCA_004297225.1 Lysobacteraceae bacterium
CTCGATGCTGAACGGGAAGAACAACGAACCGTCGGCGCGCTGCTGCGTGGGTTGCACTTCATCCAGCCAGGCCAGGAATTTCCACCAACCCTCGTTTTGCGCCGCGCCCAGAGTCACGCGCCGGGTCACTTCGGCCACGAGCATGTCGTCAACGTCTTCGGTCAGATCGTCTTTGGTGAAGATGCGCTGGCGCTGCTCGTAAATTTTCGTTCGCTGCTGGTTGAGCACGTCGTCGTATTCCAGCAAATGCTTGCGGCTGTCGAAATTGAAGCCCTCCACCCGCTGCTGCGATTGCTCGATGGTGCGGTTGACGAGGTTGTGCTCGATGGGCAGCGCCTCGTCGATCTTGAGCGTTTCCATGAGGCCGGACACGTTCGAGCCGCCAAAGCGGCGCATCAGTTCATCCTCCAGCGAAAGGTAAAAGCGGCTGGAGCCGGGGTCGCCCTGGCGGGCGGCGCGGCCGCGCAACTGGTTGTCGATGCGGCGGGCGTCGTGGCGTTCGGAACCGATGATGTGCAACCCGCCCAAGGCGCGCACAGTTTGTTCGTCGGCCATGTGCTTGAGGAAGGCGACCGCGTCTTCGCCGTAAATCAAGTATTGGTTCGGGCCGATCTTTTCCAGCGCGCCCAGCCGCTCCTCGTTGCGCATTTCGAAGGCGTTGCTTTCGCCCGCACGTTTGAGCACCCGGTTTACTCCGCGCAGCACATTTTCGTTAAACTCGCCGCCGAGTTTGATGTCGACACCGCGCCCGGCCATGTTGGTGGCAATGGTCACCGCGCCAAGCGCGCCCGCGCTCAGGATGATCTGCGACTCTTCGTCATGCTTTTTGGCATTGAGCACCCGGTGTTTGATGCCCCCCTCCAGCGCGGCTTTGAGCGTCCCCGTGCTATCGGCCGGCAGGTCGAGCAAAGCGGCCAACCGCGACAGGTTTTCATCGGTCACCGGGTTGAGTGTCAGCCCCAGCTCTTTTGCCATGGGGCGCATGTCCGATGGAGTCATCGAGTCGAGCGGCTTATCGAAGGGCTTGAGCGCTTCAATGGCCCGGCCATCTTCCTGCGCGTTGTTGGCAGTGAACCAGCGGTCGCGCAGCAGCAGCACCAGCGCCAGCTTGCGCAGCGGCTCCGAAGTCAGCCGTTTGGACAACCGCTCCGACGATTCCACCGACGTGGTGCCGATGAGGATGGGCTGCCCGGCCACGTTGCGGCGCAGGGCCTCGGTGGCAATGGCCCGCAGTTTGGCCTCTTCGGTGCGATACACCGAGTCCGGG
>SCUI01000193.1 GCA_004297225.1 Lysobacteraceae bacterium
CCGACGAGATGGCGGCCGAGTTGCGCGAGCGCGCCACCGCGGCGGGCAGCGAAGTCGAGGTGCTTGGACCGTTGCCCGCCTACGTCGCGCGCCGCGCCGGAAAGTGGCGCTTCCACATCGTGCTACGCGGCAGCGACCCGCTGAGTCTGCTCGGCGGCGACCCCGGCATGCCGTGGTCGGTCGACGTGGATCCCGAAAGTCTGCTCTAGCCCCCATAATCCCGACCGATGACAGTCCAGCCCATCATTACGCTCGGTGACCCGCGCCTGCGCCTCAAGGGCGAGCCCGTCGACAGCTTCGGCAAGTACCTGCACGAGCTGCTCGATGACCTCGCCCACACGATGCGTGCCGCGCCGGGCGTGGGACTTGCCGCGCCCCAGCTTGGGGTCGCGCTACAGGCATGCGTGATCGAGGTAGAGAACCAGTTGCACGAGCTGGTGAACCCGAAGATCGTCA
Organism: Lysobacteraceae bacterium; assembly: GCA_004297225.1. Classification (GTDB taxonomy): domain Bacteria; phylum Pseudomonadota; class Gammaproteobacteria; order Xanthomonadales; family Xanthomonadaceae; genus Cognatiluteimonas. The sequence continues at coordinate 457 of SCUI01000193.1, forward strand.
AGGCGACGGGCGACGACAACGATCTCGAGGGCTGCCTCTCGATCCCGGGCTACGTCGCTTACGTGACGCGCCGTGAGCACGTCTGGGTCGTCGCCCAGAACCGTCATGGCCGCAAGATCAAGCTGTCAGGCACGGGCCTGCTGTCACGCGCCATGCAGCACGAGCTCGACCATCTCCAGGGCAAGCTGTACATCGACTACCTCGAGTCGATGGACGAGCTGATCCCGGTGGCGCAGATGGCCAGTGAGCTCGAGGCCGAGGAGCGGGAGCTGGCGCCGCTGGCGTGACCGACCATCCGCGGGCGGTCTTCTTCGGGAGCGGTGCCTTCGCGGTGCCGGTGGCAGATGCGCTCCGATCCCAACCGGAAATCGACCTGGTGGCGGTCGTTACGGCACCGACGCGACCGGGCTCGCGCGGACGGCCGACCGATCCCCCTGTCGCCGGTTGGGCACTCGAACACGACCTGCCGATGCTCCGGCCGGCGCGACTGCGAACGCAGGAGGCGATTGCGGAGGTGGCCGGACTGTCGCCCGACCTCCTGGTGCTGGCCGACTACGGCCAGATCGTGCCCGCGGCGCTGCTGGAACTACCGCGTTTTGGAGCCCTCAACCTGCATCCATCGCTGTTGCCGCGCCACAGGGGAGCGTCGCCGGAATTGGCGACGCTC
>SCUI01000194.1 GCA_004297225.1 Lysobacteraceae bacterium
CCTTTTCGTACCACGACAGGACCCGACTGGCACTCACTGCCGATTTCCAAGGCTACTTCCCGGCATCGCCCCTGCGCGAGCCTTTTCACGCGCTTTTGACCCATGCCCCAACGGTCGGACGAGCGTTGGTCCGGGATCTCGCAAACCACGCAACGACCGCTTGGCGCCAGTTCCATCGTCACGAGCGGCCTGTTCGTGTACCCATCCCGCTGGTCTTGGCGCTTCCTTGGGGGCGTCAAGAGTTCTGGGGGGCACCCATTCACTACGTCTGGTCGCGTGGGCATGGCGGCCCAAAGGTGCTGGAATGTGCCCTGATGGCGCTCGAAGACTGGGCATTTCGGCAATTGAAGGCAGGACGGCCTGCGGGTGAGGTTTTGGAAGAGTTGCTGCAAGGTCACACCAGCATTGCCGTCCTTGGCATAGCGGTGACGGTGGCGCTGCTTGCGCGGGAAGTGTCGAGGGTGACGCTGCCCCTTGTCTCCAGCCAGCGTCTTTGGCGCATTGATGTGGAGCGGAGCGTTCAGGACAGCCAGCTGCGCGAGGCCGCCTTGATTGGATTCGAGCCGCATGAGGCGGCGCATCGCCAAGCAGTGATCGAGTCTGGCAACCTCCCTGTTCGAAGGGCCGAAATCCGCTCGCTCGTGCCGCTGTTCGTGCTGGGTGCGGATGAGGAACTGCGCTCTGCGTGCCGCGCCGCGCTGGAACAGTTCCCTTCCCAGCTTGAGCTCGATTATGAGGATCTGGCGCAAGACGAGGTATACCTGACTGAACTGCGCCGCAAGGCGGAGTTGTGGGCGGAGTTTGGTCGCCAGGAGAACTACGCGACCGCACCCGTGCCCAATCAGGATGGCATGGTTGCCATTGAACTGCGCAGTCCAAGTCATGAAGCGCCGGATATGGTCGAGGCGCGCGAGCACTTTGAGGAAATTGCGCAAGAGGCGCAGCTATGGCACTGGGTGCAAAAGTGCTTTGAGGCGGGCGCATTGATCCCCGACCTTTCCTTGGATGATGCGGCCGAACGTGCCAAGTCGATGGCTTTGGCAGTTGCTGCCGGTACAAACAGGTCACTGATGCCGAACAACGAGATTGCGCATGGCGGCATATCTGGTACTGCTGCCGTGATCATTTGCCTTGCAGGCACCCACGAGCATGAAGAATGGGCAGTGTCTACCTTGTGGTCATACCGAGATGAGGTCGAAGCGCCGCAGGATGAAGTGTTCTCCAAGTCGGTGATTTCGTG
>SCUI01000195.1 GCA_004297225.1 Lysobacteraceae bacterium
ACCTTTTATTCAGACCCAAGCGGCGCGACCCGACTGGGGAGCGTCTCGGGGCGAGGGGGCCCATACCGGTGAAGTGCACGGTTCGCGTTCTGGGTTCGTTGATCGGTGCGGCGGTTCTCGCCGCGACCGCGTCGACGGCTCAGGCGCAGACCGCGAAACCCAAGGGTCTCGACTTCACCGTCCGCAACGAGGCCACGGCCCTTACTCCGCAAGGTACGGCCAAGTCGCTGAAACTTGACACCCGCAAGGGCCGGTGGGGTGTCACTCTGAACTTCGACCAGCCCCAGAGCCGGGACGCCACCGCCAACGACGTCCAGGCCGGGGCCTATTTCCGCGTCACGCCGAAGCTGCGCATCGGCGGCGCCGTCGCCCTGGGCGACACCGAAAAGCCCGCCTACCGCAAGACCGAGCCCGTCGAGGGCCGTCCGCGCGTCCGCCTCGAGACCGCGTTCAAGTTCTAGCGCCGCTCATCCGGCGAACGCCGGGACCCAGGCTGACTCTTCCCATACACTGAATTCGGGCGCGGCCCGGCAAGGCGATTTCCGCACGCCTTCTCCCCTTGTGGGAGGAGGTGGCCCGCGAAGCGGGTCGGAGGTGGGGTCTCGCGCACCTCCCGGCATCGTGGTGGTTTCGCCCTACACGCGGCTGTGTGGTCGCGACCCCACTCCCGACGCCCTTCGGGCGCCACCCTCTCCCACAAGGGGAGAGGGATCAGAAGAACGCCTCCACCGCGGCCATGCCGATGACGCCGGTCCCCAACAGACGCCTTGCCGTCCGCCCTGACACCCCGCCCAGCGCATAGGCCGGGCGCGCGCCCGCCCGCACCCAGCCCGCCAGCCGGACGGGCCCGAGCGCGCGCCCCGCCGACGGGCTGTGGCTGGGAAACGCTGGCGAGAGCACCACCGCGTCCGCGCCGGCGGCCAGGGCGCGCCGGGCGGCGGGCAGGCTGTGGGCGGCGGTGGTGACGGTCCAACCCGGATGGCCGCGGCGTATGACGCCGGCGCGGCGGGCGAGGCGCTCGGGCAGATGCACGCCGTCGGCGCGGATGCGGCGGGCGAGCCCGGGATCGGCGCCGACGAGCAGAACCAGTCCTTGTCGCCTCGCGATCGCCGCCAGCCTCAGCCCCTGCGCCTTAGCATCCGGCGCCCCGAAGGCGCGGAATACGA
>SCUI01000082.1 GCA_004297225.1 Lysobacteraceae bacterium
GCCCAGCAGGTGCAGCAGGGTTGATTTCCCGGAACCGGACTTGCCCATGATCGCGATGCGCTCTCCCGCGCGCACCTCGAAGTCCACGCCGCGCAGCACCTCCACCGGCGCCGGCCCCTGATAGGTCTTCTTCAGCCCGGCGCAGGCGACCACGGCCTCACTCATAGCGCAGCGCCTCCGCCGGATTGACGCGCGAGGCGCGCCAGCTCGGATAGAGCGTGGCGAGGAACGAGAGCACGAGCGACACCAGCCCGATGGTGGCCACGTCCCGCGCGAGCACCTCCGAGGGCAGGTCGGATATGTAGTACACGTCCTTCGAAAGGAACTTGAAACCGAGCGCGTTCTCCAGCGCCGGCACGACGACGTCCACGTTGAGCCCGAGCAGCACGCCGCCGGCCACGCCGATCAGCGTGCCGATGACGCCGATCAGCACGCCCTGCACCATGAAGATCTGCATCACGGACGCGGGCGCCGCCCCGAGCGTGCGCAGGATCGCGATGTCGGCCTGCTTGTCGGTGACCAGCATCACCAGGGTGGAGACGATGTTGAACGCCGCCACCGCGACGATCAGCGTCAGGATGATGAACATGACGCGCTTCTCGATCTCGACGGCACGGAAGAAGTTGGCGTGGCTGCGGGTCCAGTCGGAGGCGAACGCGTCCGGACCGAGCTGCGCCATGAGCTCGCGCGCGACGCTGCGCGCCGCGAACAGGTCGTCGAGCTTGAGCCGCACGCCCGACACCGCGGCCTCCATCTGGTAGAGGCGCTGCGCGTCCTCCAGGTGGATCAGCGCCAGTCCCGAGTCGTACTCGAACATGCCGACTTCGAACAGGCCGGCGACGGTGAACTGGCGCAGGCGCGGGATCAGGCCGGCGGGCGTCACCTGGCCCTGCGGCGCGATCAGCGTCACCTTGTCGCCGGGCAGCACGCCGAGCGCGCGCGCAAGTTCCGAGCCGAGCAGGATGTTCCACTCGCCGCCGCGCAGCGCATCCAGCCGGCCGCTGCGCATGTGGCGGCCGATTTCGGCGACGCCCTCTTCGTCCGCCGGCAGCACGCCGCGCACGATCGCGCCGCGCACCGCCGCGCCGGCGGCGAGCATGCCCTGCGCGTTCACGAACGGCGCCACGGCCCGTACGCGCGGGTGCTGCGAGGCGATCTTCGCGACCGCCTGCCAGTCGGCGAGGCGGTTGCCGTTGCCGGAGACCTGCACGTGCGAGGCCACGCCGAGAATGCGCGTGCGCAGCTCCTTCTGGAAGCCGTTCATCACCGACAGCACCACGATCAGCGCGGCGACGCCGAGCGCGATGCCGGCCATCGAGGTCAGCGAGATGAAGCTGATGAAATGGTTGCGGCGCTTGGCGCGGG
>SCUI01000196.1 GCA_004297225.1 Lysobacteraceae bacterium
CATCGCGCTCCTCGTCGCCCCGCCCGAGCCGACGTTCGCGGAGATCGGCGACGCGGCGCTGTACATCGTCGGCCCCAGCCAGTGGGAGCCGGCCGTGAAGTACTCCGCAGAGTCCGCGAAAGCCGCCGGGGTGCCGTTCTACGGTCCCACGGTCGGATCCTTCGTGGACGCCTACAAGGCCAAGTTCAATGCCGCCCCCTCATACCACTCGGCGGGCGGATACGCCGCGGGCCTCACGCTGCAGAAGGCGCTCGAGGACGCGGGCGCGACCGACGCGGCGAAGGTCCGTGCGGCGCTCGACAAGTTCGATGTCCTCACGTTCTACGGACGCATCAAGTTCTCGACCGACGCGAAGACGCACGGCAAGCAGATCGCCCACGAGATGGTGTACGTGCAGTGGGCGAAGGACGCCGCGGGCAAGCTCGCCACGCAGATCGTGTGGCCGCCCGAGGCCAAGTCCGCGGACGCGCAGCTCCGCAAGTGATCGGCAGGGGAGGAGAGCGCCGTGAGCCTTGACGCCCTCCTCCCCTCGTCCATCGACGGGCTCATGCTCGGCTTCGTCTACGGCCTGGCGGCCATGGGCCTCACGCTGATCTTCGGCGTGATGAAGGTCATCAATCTGGCGCACGGACCCGTCATCGCCCTCGGGATGTTCACGGTCCTCGTCCTGTCGCAGAGCCTCGGCGTGAACCCCTACCTCGGTCTCATCGCGGCCGTCGTCCTCGGGCTCGCGTTCGGCGTCGTCATGTACTTCGTCGCGGTCGACCGGGTGATCAACGCGCCCGAGCTCACGACGCTCCTGGCCACCTTCTCGGTGAACCTCATGGTCATCGGCATCGCCACGGTCGTCTTCACGACCAGCCCGCGCGCGCTCGATATCGACCTCGGCGCCTTCCGGAGCGGCGCCGTCACCGTCCTCGGGACCCGGGTGGTCGCTGTGGTCGTCGCGATCGTCGCCGCGGCAGCGCTCTACGGCTTCCTGTTCCGCACGCGCACCGGGAAGTCCATCCGCGCGGTCGCGAACAACCGCTCGGCCGCCGAGCTGATGGGAATCGATTCGCGCCGGATGCTCGCGCTGTCGTTCGGCATCGGGACGTCGCTCGCGATGCTCAGCGGAGCGCTGCTGTCGACGCTCTTCTCGTTCACCGTGCTGTCGGGAACGACGTACGAAGTGAAGAGCTTCGTGATCGTCGTCCTGGGCGGGCTCGGGAATCCGACCGGGGCGCTCCTCGGCGGGATCATCCTCGGTCTGCTCGAGGGCGTCTCGACGGTGGTGATGCCGGTCGCGTGGGTCCCGATCTTCGAGTACGTGATCTTCGTGGCCATCCTGCTCCTGAAGCCCGACGGCCTGCTCGGGTCGCGCGGATGA
>SCUI01000197.1 GCA_004297225.1 Lysobacteraceae bacterium
CCGGAGCAAATCATTCTGTTTGGGTCTCATGCCTGGGGAAAACCGGACGACGACAACGATCTGGATTTTCTAGTCATCGTCCGACGCAGTCGCCACAAGCCGACTCAACGCGCAACTCGCGCTTATCGCGCTCTGCGCCGCCTCTTCGCGCCGACAGATATTTTGGTGAAGACGCAGGCCGAAGTCGAGCGCTTTCGCCGCGTTCCGGCATCGCTGGAGTGTGAAATCCTCGAAAGGGGAAGAATCCTGTATGGGCGATTCAAGGCAAGAGTACGTGCGGGAGTTGATTCGGAGAACGCGTGCGAAGCGGGGAGTTACAGCAAAGCGAGAAATTCTTTCTCGGTCAACTGAGCCTGCCGGAGTATTGAGCGAAGGACGTTTGCGGGCAAGTCGCCCGGGTGTATAGGCACTGTGACGGCGAGGTTGCCTCGTTTCAACCGGAGATGACTACCACGCTGTCGCACACGGACAAATCCTGCGCGCTCGAGCGCGCGAACCACTTCGGATGATTTTAGAGCGGGGAGTTTAGGCATGAGCGTGGACAGCTACGTCCACTTTGAAGCGGAAGACTTCGATCACTGTCTCCGGCGCGGCGTGGCGAGGATCGGCCTCTGCTGGCACTGGACGCAGATAGGGCAGGCCATCTTCGAATGCGCCTTCGAGGTGCAGTGTGGCAGCTTCCAGCAACATGGCTTTTGCTTCCTCTGGCGTGTCGCCCACCGAGGCCACGTCGAGCTCGACACAAAGGGAACTGTAACTTTGCTCTTCTTTGATAAGGATACCGGTAAAGGTAAACATGTCGGGAAGTATAGCATAACCACTTCCCTGCAACAATCTGCAATTTCGTCCTTTCGCTGTTGCCTTCTGAAGTCCACCCCGCTTCTTCTGCCGAAGACAAAACTGCTCCGAGCGAATAGCCCGGAGCAGTTTTTTTTCATCCGTAAATAGCGCGGACGGGGGTGAGGGCGAATTACGCCTCGGTAAACTCCCCTTCCACCACATCGCCCTCATCTCGCCGCTCGCCGGGCGCTTGCGGCCCGCTGGAGCCGCCGTTCGCGCCCGATTGTCCCGTCGCGTATATCTGCTGACTCAGCGCGTACGTTGCCTGTTGCAGCTGCTCGCTCAG
>SCUI01000198.1 GCA_004297225.1 Lysobacteraceae bacterium
CGCCAATCTCGCCCAGCTTGTACGGCGAGAGGATGAAACTAGAATTAGGGTCGAAGAACATCGGGTAGCCGAAGAAAAACCAGAATACAAACACGGCGACGGCCAGCATATGCACGCCAAGAATGAAATGCCCGGCCACCCAATCGGCCAGTTTTTGAATCGGCGCTTTGCTGGCCTGCGCATCCTCGACCAGTTTGATGATCTGCGCCAGCGCGGTTTCTTTGCCCACGCGCGCCGCCGTAAACTTGAACGCGCCGGTCTTGTTCAGCGTGCCGCCGATCACCGCGTCGCCCGTTTTCTTTTCCACCGGCAGACTTTCGCCGGTGAGCATGGATTCGTCCACCGCGCTGTAGCCCTCGGTCACCGCGCCATCCACCGGGATGCTCTCGCCGGGTCGCACCAGAATCAAATCGCCGATCTCCACTTCGTCCGCCGGGACTTCCTCTTCATTGCCGCCGCGGATGACGCGGGCGATCTTCGGCTGGAGTTTCATCAGCTTGCGGATCGCTTCCGATGTACGCCCGCGCGTGAGGGCTTCGAGCCAGCGCCCCAAAATAATGAACGCGGTCAGCAGCGCCGCGCTCTCGAAAAACGTCGCGCCTTCGCCACCGAAGCCCGCTTTTGGAAACAAGGTGTTGATCACGGCGATGCCGTACGCCGCGCCGATGCCGGTGGCATACAGCAGATTCATGTCGGTGACGCCGTGCCGGAGTCCCTTCCACGAATTGGCGAAGAACTGCCGTCCCGGCCCGAGGACGATGGGCGTGGTGAGCAGACCGATGACCCACTTGTACGACAGCCAAACCGGCACGAACGCTTTGGCCGGGCCGAGCATGTCGTAGAACGTGCCGATCATGACGACGAGGCCGATGAGCCCGGCTATTATCAAATTTCGCCCCTGCCGTTTGATTTCATCTTCGCGCGCCTGCCGCGCTCGACCGCGAGCGGCAGGC
>SCUI01000010.1 GCA_004297225.1 Lysobacteraceae bacterium
AGGCGAACTGCGGTTGCCTTGAACTCGGGGCTGTAGCGATAGGTCGTTCTGGGACCTGGCTTCGGCATTGGGACACTCCTGAAGTTAGATCAGGGTGTCCACTCAACCGAAGGAAGCTCCGAACCCTGTCGGATTCTCGAGTTAGTAAGTTCCCGGCGGAGTGGCGGATGCCCGTCAAAATGGCGCCCTACGGACCGAGCAGGTTTTTCAGCGAATAGTTCGGAACCCTGGTGCTGCCAAGGTGCGAATGTCCGCTTCCGGCCGGCAGTTGCCGGCAGGCTTGCAACTGCTTGTGGAAGAGCCGATCTGCTCCTCCGACCAAGAAGAATTCCTAGGGGTTCGGCTCCCCGAGGTCGATCTTTGGCTGGATGCTTTCGACCCAAAGCGGACGTAGACTGTTAAGAGCTGCTCCGAAGGGGGAGTCTGATGGACGTTAGTTTTCGTTTTTCACGGATTGAGATCGAGAACTTCCGAGGGTTGAAGGACCTAGCTCTCGATTTCCCTGACAAGGGCCCTTTGGCTATCGTCGGCCCTAACAACGCGGGCAAATCAACCATCCTCGATGCCATCGCCATGGTCATGGAGGGGCCGTCGGCGCACAACTTTGTGCCGGACGAGCACGACTACTACTGCAAGCGCGACGGGGCGCGCGAGAGAACGTTCACTATCCGATTGCGGTTTGCTGCGGCCCAGGATCAGGCCCTGCCGGCCGTGCGTGGTGCGGTTGGCAGCCCAGAACCGGTTCGTGGCGCCATCGTAGTCGGCAAGACCGACAAGAATGGGAACCATGCGCACAGCTCGGCCCTGATGGGTAACGACGACAAGGCCTTGTCGTTGTTGACCAGCCTGCAAATGTCAAAAGCCGACAAGATGACCTGGGCGGATCATTCGTTTGGTTCACCTAAACGATATGCTCGCTGGTACGAGATCGGTGATGCACGCCCAGAGGTTTGGCTGTTGCGTCCGAGCAACCTTCACGTTTCACTGTTTCAATGGAAGACAGGTCCTTTGCAGCGGCTGTCCAACTTCCTCGTGAGGAAGTTCATGGACGCAAAATGGGAGTTCTCCTACGCCGGCAAAGCCCATGCGATGCCCGCTGCCATCGAAAAGGCGCACGCATTCTTCCGCAGCGCCGTGGCTGAGTTTCCGTTCTGGAAGGACGACCTCAAGCCCCGACTTCAGGAAACCCTGTCGCAATATCTGGGCCGACAGGCCTCCATGGAATTACGGCCTGATCTTAAGACTCTAGAAGAGTGGATGGCCAAACAGTTACTTTTCGGCTTTGCGGCCGACAGCGGTGGCGCAATCACGCCGCTGGATCGCATGGGCCATGGCTGGCAGAGCCTCGTGCGTATCGCGTGCCTCGAAGTGTTGTCACAATATCCAGAAGAAGTGTCCCGTCAGAAGGTCGCACTGCTCTTCGAAGAGCCGGAATCATATCTCCATCCTCACCTAAGCCGGAAGCTACGGGCGGTCCTCGACCGTTTGGCTCAGAGCGGGTGGATGGTGGCGCTTACCACCCATTCTCCCGACTTCATCTCTTTCAATAGCCGCCAGACCATCGCCAAGCTCTCCCGCTCGGGCGATGAGGTCAGCGTGGCCACGCTCGCCGTGGAAGGACTCGACGGCTCTGCCAAGTTCCAGGAACGTCTGGAGGAACGCGGTGGCCACGAGATGATCTTTGCCCAGCGCGTGGTTCTGTGCGAAGGAAAGGACGATGCCTTTGCCTTACGTTCATACCTAACTCGACGAGCGAACCTCGACTTGGACGGCCTAAGCGTGTCCATCATCCAAGCCGGCGATGTCAATCATCTCCCTGCGTTCGCCAGAATGGCAGCGCAGCTCGATATCCCGTGGTGCGGAATTTCTGACGAAGACAAGCTGCCGGACGGCACCATTAAGCCCAATACCAAGACGGCGCGGGACAAGCTCGGCAAGCTCATGCGGCCGCAAGACACCCAAGTCCTTTGGAGCGGCGATCTAGAAACGTGCCTCGGATTGACCGCCGGCAAGGCGAGGCCGTCTTGGCAAGTCGAGCACGTGGAACCGTTGGATCAGGCCGCGCTAACAGCCAAGTATCCTGGCTTTGTGGCGGCTGCCGAAAAGGTTCGCCAATGGATTGAAGGGGAACCGTGCCCCTCAAACCCATTAGCAGTCAAATAGGGCGAGGTCTTACATGTCTGCTTCTGGCCGCTCCTCGACCCTGCCAGGGTCGAGGAACAGACCCTTTGATTCAAACATCCGTCTGCTCGGCGATCTCCAAGGCGTCATCGACCTCGATGCCAAGGTAACGCACGGTGCTCTCTAGCTTCGTGTGACCAAGCAGTAGCTGGACCGCCCTGAGGTTTCGCGTCCGGCGGTAGATCAACGAAGCTTTGGTCCTGCGCATCGTGTGCGTTCCGTAGGAGCCCGACTCGAGGCCGGCATCTCCCACCCAGCGATGGACGATGCGGGCGTACTGTCTTGTTGACAGGTGGGGCGAGTCCGACACCCGGCTGCGGAACAGGAAATCCGAGGGCTTAAGGTCGGCACAGGTGATCCAAGCTTGTACAGCCTCGCGAGTCGATTGGGTGATCTCGAATTGGACTGGTCGCCCCGTTTTTCGTTGCATCACCATGGCGCGGGACGCCATCTGGCCGCCTTGGGAGACATCCGATACCCGCAGCTTCACTAGATCGCAGGCGCGCAGCTTTGAGTCAATCGCTAGGTTGAACAGGGCGAGGTCGCGGGTCTTGTGGCCGAGTTGAAGTCTGATCCGGATGGCCCAGATGTCTTTCAGCTTGAGTGGGGCCTTCTGGCCGATCAGCTTGCCCTTGTTCCAAGGCACATGCTGCTGAGATGTGGGAAGAATTGCCATGACCAACTCCTATTGAAGGGGGTGGTCAGGGTTCTCCTATGTTTGAAAGATGGGCGTGATACGACCCAAAGCGGACCCTATTTCGGCCACCGTTGGTGCAGCGCATCTATGAAGTACGCATGCGCGTGTTCCCCGTCGCCATTCGCCGGGTGCTCGCGCCAGTGCGGATCGTTCGGCGGCAGTCCGTCGTGCCGGTGCGGGAGGGCGGAGGTTTCCTGCCGCGGCCAGGTGCGCCACGCATACGCGAATCCTGCGATCGCCACCACCGACAGCGCGACCAGGGCCACGTCCAGGCCGAAGCGCGCGCCCACCCAGCCGGCCAACGGGTAGCACAGCAGCCAGCAGGCGTGCGACAGCGAGAACTGCGCGGCGAACAGGAACGGCAGGTCTTCTGTGCGGGTCGAGCGCCGCAGCAGGCGGCCGCCGGGTGTGACTTGCCCGGCATAGGCCATGCCGAACACCGCCCACAGCGGCAGCAGCGTCACCCACTGGACGGCATGCCCCAGCCACAGCGCGATCGCGACCAGCAGCGCGGCCACCATCGCCGCCGCGCTGGCGAGCATCACGCGGCGGTCCGGGACCCGGTCAAGCAGACGGGGTAGCAAGAGCGCCACCGCCATCGAGCCCAGGCCGAACGCGGCCAGCGCCCACGCCACTTCGCGGTCGCCGCCGCCGAGCGTGCCGCGCACGACCACCACCGTGTTGACGAACACCATCGCCCCGCCGGCCGCGGCCACCAGGTTGATCGCCAGCAGCCCGCGCAGGCGCGGCGTGCGCAGGTAGGTACGCATCCCGCGCAGCGCGCGCTCGTAGGGATGCCCGCTGCCCTGCGCCACGGCCGCGACCGGGAACGCGGTGCCCAGTACCAGCAGCGCCGACAGTACGAACCCGGCGGAGGTGCCGGCGAACAGGCCATGGAAGCTGATCACGGTCAGCAGCGCCGCGGCGAACATCGGGCTGAGCAGGCTTTCCAGGTCGTAGGCCAGGCGCGAGAGCGACAGCGCCCGGGTGTAGTCGCGCTCGTCCGGCAGGAGCTCCGGGATCAGCGACTGGAATAGCGGCGTGAACCCGGCCGAGGCGGACTGCAGCAGCGCGATCAGCAGGTAGACCTGCCACAGCGCATCCACGAATGGCAGCATCAGCGCCACCGCCGCGCGCACCAGGTCCAGCGCCACCAGCACCGGCTTACGCAGGCGTGGAGGCACGAGCGCGCCGGATACCGGCGCGAGCGTGACGTACACGGCCATCTTGATCGCCAGCGCGGTGCCCAGCACCTCGCCGGCCTCATCGCCCGCCAGGTCCCAGGCCAGCAGCGCCAGCGCGACCGTGGCCAGGCCGGTGCCGAGCAGGGCCACCACCTGTGCCAGGAACAGATGGCGGAACGCCTTGTGCCGCAGGACCGCGATCAAGCGGGCGCCCCGTAGGCGGCGCGATAGACGCCACCCAGCACGCCGCACAGGGCCAGCGTCCAGAGGATGGGCCAATGGCGCCTGAGCGTCAGGTAGATCGCCAGGGCGCTGAGGGCGATGGCAAACGGCTCGTACGTGGCCAGCACCGGGACGTCCATCTGCACCATGCCGCTGCGCAAGGTCCGCGTCTGGCCGAACAGCGTATGCAGGGCGAACCAGACCGAGAGGTTCAGCACCACGCCAACCACGGCGGCGGTGATCGCCGACAGCGCGCCGTGGAGCGCGCGGTTGCGCCGCAGCGCTTCCACGTAGGGCGCGCCGGCGAAGATGAAGAAGAAGCTGGGCACGAAGGTGACCCAGGTGGTCAGCAGGGCGCCAAGCGTCGCCGCCAGCCAGGGGTCGAGCGGCCCCGCGTGGCGATAGGCGGCCACGAATCCTACGAACTGCAGCACCATGATCAGCGGGCCAGGGGTGGTTTCGGCCAGCGCCAGTCCGTCCACCATCTCGCCGGGTTGCAGCCAGTGCAGCTCCTCCACGGCGCGTTGCGCCACGTAGGCCAGCACGGCGTAGGCCCCGCCAAAGGTGACGATGGCGGCCTTGCCGAAGAACAGGCCTTCGCGCGCCAGCACGTGCTGGGTTCCCAGCCACGCGGCGACCAGCAGGACGGGAACGGTCCACAGCGCCAGCGACACGAGCGTGGTGCGCAGCACGCGCGAGCGGGACGGCTGCGTGTGCGGCAGGAGGCCGGCGGCCAGCGCCGCATCCACCAGGTAATGCGCGTCGTCGTGGGCCTCGTCCGCCTTCGGTTGCGGCAGCCATTGCGGCCGGGCAAGCCGGACCAGGAGGCCCGCCAGCGCTGCTGCCGCGACGATGGCTGGGAAGGGCACCGCCAGCACGTGGATGCCGAGGAAGGCCGCCCCCGAAACCGCGAGCAGGAACCGCGTCTTCAGCGCGCGCCGGCCGATGCGCAGCACCGCCTCGACCACCACGGCGAGCACCGCTGCCTTGAGTCCGAAGAAGATCGCCGTGGCGACTGGCGTGGCGCCGTAGCGCACGTACAGGACGCTCAACAGCAGGATGGACACGAAGCCCGGCAGCACGAACAGCAGCCCGGCCACCAGGCCGCCCCGGACGCGGTGCATCAGCCAGCCGATGTACACCGCGAGCTGTTGCGCTTCCGGCCCCGGCAGCAGCATGCAGTAGTTGAGGGCATGCAGGAACCGCGGCTCGCTGATCCAGCGCCGCTGTTCGACCAGTTCGCGGTGCATCAGCGCGATCTGCCCCGCGGGTCCGCCGAAGCTCAGCCAGCCGATCCGCCACCAGACCCGGAAGGCCTGGCGGAAGCTCACCGTCGGTGCTGGGGCATCGGTCATGGCGCGATTCGTCGGGGCGGGGCGGAGAGTCTCGGGTGCGGCGGCTCAGTCGGGCGTGTACGGCAGCGGCTCGGCGGGCGTGGGCGCCTTGCGGTCGCGCGCGCGTCCCAGTTCGCCGAACCGCAAATACAACGCCGGCAGCACCAGCATGTTCAGCACCGTCGAGCTCAGCAGCCCGGCCAGGATGACGATCGCCATTGGCGCCTGGATCTCGCTGCCCGGTTCGCCCGCCGACAGCGCCAGCGGCACCAGCGCCAGCGCGGTGGCCAGCGCGGTCATGGCGATCGGCACCAGCCGCTCCTCCGCGCCGCGACGCACGCGCTCGACGGGATCGGGCACGCCTTCCTCGCGCGCCAGGTGGTGGATGTGCGAGATCAGCATCACGCCGTTGCGGGTGGCGATGCCGAACAGCGTGATGAAGCCGACGATCGAGGCCACCGTCAGGATGCCGCCCGACAGCCAGACGCCGGCCACGCCGCCCAGCAGCGCCAGCGGCAGGTTGAGCATCACCAGCAGCGCGTCGCGGCTGCTGGAGAAGGCCAGGTACAGCAGCAGGTAGATGCCGACCACCACCACGCCGCCCAGCAGCAGCAGCGTGCGCGAGGCCGCCGCGGCGCTTTCGAACTGTCCGCCGTACTCGACGTGGTAGCCGGCCGGCAGCTCGACGTTCCGTTCGATCCGCGCGCGGGCGTCGGCGACCACGCCGGCCAGGTCGCGGCCGGCCACGTTCGCCATCACCACGATCCGGCGCTGCACGTTCTCGCGCCCGATCTGGTTGGGGCCGCGGCCGCGCTCGACCCGGGCGATGGCCGACAGCGGCACGCGCGCGCCGTCCGGCGTGGCCACCTGCAGCGCCTGCAGGGTTTCCACGCTGGCGCGGGCGGCATCGGGCAGGCGCACCACCAAGTCGACGTTGGCGTCGCCTTCCAGCACGCGCGACACGGTGGTGCCGAAGAACGCGGCCTCGATCACATGGCTGGCCTCGCGCACGGTCAGCCCGTAGCGCGCCAGCGCGCCGCGGTCGAAGTCGACGGTGACGAAGGGCAGTTCGGACTGCTGTTCTAGGTTGACGTCCACCGCGCCGCGCACGGCCTTGACCTGTTCCTCGATCCGCGTGCCCAGGCGTCGCAGCTCGTACAGGTCCTTGCCGAACAGCTTGATCGCGATATTGGCGCGGGTGCCCGACAGCATGTGGTCGATGCGGTGCGAGATCGGCTGGCCGATCACCACCTGCGCGCCGGCGACGGCGGAGAACTCGTTGCGCAGGTGGGCGAGGAGCTCCTCCTTGCCGCGCTCGCCCATCTCCAGCGTCACCTCGATCTCGGAGGCATAGATCTCCTGTGCGTGAGGATCCAGCTCGGCGCGGCCGGTGCGGCGCCCGGTGGCGACGACTTCCGGCTGGTCGAGCAGGATCTTCTCCACGCGCGTGGCGAGCGCATCCGACTGCGCCAGCGCCGTGCCAGGCAGGGTCACCACGTTGACTGTCAGGCTGCCCTCGTTGAAGTCGGGTAGGAATGCGCGGCCAGCGGCCAGCAGCGCCATCAGGGTCAGCACCGTGCCCACCAGCGAGGCGACCCCGATCGAGCGCCAGCGCGGCGTCGTCGCCTCGAACAGTGGCCGGTAGCGCGCTTTGAGCCACAGCGACAGGCGCGATTCGCGCGACTCGCGCACGATCCTCGATTGCGGCAGCAGCAGGCTGCACAGCACCGGCGTCACCGTGACCGCCACCGCCAGCGAGGCCAGCAGCGACACCACGTAGGCGAAGCCCAGCGGTTGCATCAGGCGCCCTTCCACCCCGGTCAGGACGAAGATCGGCAGGAACACCAGCACGATGATCACCGTGGCGAACACCACCGAGCCCTGGATCTCGCGCGTGGCCGCGAATACGACCGGGATCACTCCGCGACGCTCTGCTTCTGGCAGCGCCGCATTCCCGCGCAGCCGGCGCACGATGTTCTCCACCACGATGATCGCGTCGTCCACCAGCGCGCCCAGCGCGATCGCCATGCCGCCCAGGGTCATGGTGTTGATGCCGATGCCCGCAGCCTTCATTGCCAGGATGGCCACCACCAACGACAGCGGGATCGCCAGCAGGGTGATGGCGGTCGCCCGCGCGCTCAGCAGGAACGCGAACACGATCGCGACCACCAGCACCATCCCCTCGACGATCGCCTTGCCGAGGTTTCCGATGCCGACCTTGATGAAGTCCGACTGCCGGAACAGGTTGGCGCTGATCGTCATCCCTTCCGGCAGCGTGGCCTGGATGCCCTTGAGCACCCGGTCGATCTCCTGCGTCAGTGCCAGCGTGTTGGCGCCCGGCTGCTTCTGGATGCCGACGACGACGGCCGGCTTGCCGTTGAAGGCCGCCGTGCCGCGGGTGGGCGCGGCGCCGATACGCACGTCGGCCACGTCGCGCACCAGCACCGGCCGGTCGCCGCGGCGGGCGACGAAGACCGCACCGATGTCGTCGGCCTCGCGCACGCGGCCGCGGCCGTGGATCAGGAATTCCTGGCCGTTCTCGACGTAGAAACCGGCCGAGGTGTTCTCGTTGCTTCCCGCCACCGCTTCCATGAGCTGGTCGAGGGTCACGTCGAACGCGGCCAAGCGCACCGGATCGGCCACCACCTGGAACTGGCGCGTGTCGCCGCCGTTGGGGATGACCTCGGCCACCCCCGGCACCGCCAACAAACGCCGGCGCAGGGTGAAGTCGGCGACGGTCTTGAGCTCCATCGGCGTGTGCCGGTCGGAGTGCAGGGCGATGAACATGATCTCGCCCATGATCGAGGTGATCGGCGCGAGGGTCGGCTCGGGCAGGTCCGGCGGCAGCTGCCCACGTACCGTTGCGATGCGTTCGGCGACGATCTGCCGGGCCTGGTACACGTCGGTGCCCCAGTCGAACTCCACCGTCACCACGCCGATGCCGATGCTGTTGTTCGAGCGCACGCGGCGCACGCCGGGCGCGCCGTTCAGCGCGGTCTCCAGCGGGAAGGCGATCAGCGTCTCGACTTCCTCCGGGGCCATGCCGTGGGCCTCCGCCACCACCGTCACCGAGGGTGCGGTCAGGTCGGGGAAGACGTCCACCGGCATCCGCTGCGCCTCGAAGGCGCCCCACAGCAGCAACAGCAGGCCGGCGAACAGCACGAACACGCGGTTGCGCAGCGACCAATCGATCAGTTTCGCGATCATGTGCGTGTGTCCTAGTGCGCGTGGCCGTGGCCCATGGCCTCGGGCGTCGCCGCCGCCAGGCGGACCTGCATCGCGCCGCGGCTGACCACGCGGTCGCCGGCCTGCAGTCCTTCCAGGACCTCGTAGCGGTCGCCGTCGCGCAGGCCCAGGGTCACCGGTACGCGCGAGAACGACTCGCCGCCGCGCATCACGTACACCACGCGCTGGCCGCCGTCGTCGATCACCGCGCCGGCGGGCACGCTGAGCGCCTGCCGGGTGCGGCCGGTGAACACCCGCGCCTGCACGTTCTGGTTGATCGCGATGCGAGCCTCTGGCGCGGACAGCGCGAACACGACCGGCACGCTGCGGGTCTCCGGATCGATCACAGAGCCCACGCCGACCAGGCGGCCGTTGTCGCCGGCGTGGACTTCCACTGGTGCGTCGAGCCCGGGCAGGTCGAACGCGGCGCCGGTCGGCCGGTCCAACCGCGCGGCGTCGGCTTCGGAGACGTGCGCTTCCAGCCAGAGTTCGCGACGGTCGACAATCTGGAACAGCAGATCGCCCTCCTCGACCGCGGCGCCGTTGGCCACCGGCACCCGCGCGATCGCGCCGGCCAATGGCGCTTTCACTGCGATGCCACCGCTGCCGCCGCCGAGCAGCGAGACACGCTGCCGCGCGGCGCGCAATTGCGCCTGCGCCACCTGCTGCGCGCTGAGGGCTTCCTGCAGGCGCCGGAGGGAGACGGCTTCCTGCGCGTGCAGGCGCTGCATCCGCGCCGCTTCGGCGTCGGCCAGCGCAGCCTGGCTGCGCGCGGCCGCCAGTTCGGCCTGCAGCGATGCCGCGTCGGTGCCGGTGGCGAGGCGGGGCACGAGCATCGCCAGGGTCTGGCCGCGGGCCACGCGATCGCCCAGCGCAGGGAAATCGCCAGTGGCGCGCAGCGTGCCCGGCACCGTCGCCACGACTTCGGCCGCGCCGTCGCCGGCGGCGCGGATCGTGGCGGGTGCGCTCACCGATTCGCGCAGCGCGCGCGGCCGCACGGCTTCGAGCGCGAAGTCGGTGGTCCACTGCTGTTCCTTCAGGAAGCCGATCTCGCCCTCGGCCGCACCGGGCGCGGGCCCTGCCTTCAACGCGGCGGCGGCATCGGCGTGGACGACGACCTCGCCCAGCTCGTGGCGCGACTGCAGGCCGGGCGCCGCGAGCACCAGCGCCAGCTGGCGCCGCCCGGTCGCACGCGGCACCACCGTGGGCGCGAAGATGCCCGGCGCGCGCGGCGCGCCGACGCGGAAGCGCTCGGTCGGCGCGTTGCCGCCGGACAGGATCACCTCGACGGTTCCCGTAGTGACCGGCTTGTAGTCGGACAGCCGGGTGAAGTGCGCCGCGAACGTCGACTTCGCCCCGGCCACCAGCGGGTCGAACTCGACGAACAGCTCGGCCTGCGGGGTGAAGTGCGTATGCACCTGGACTTCCGGTTCGGCGGTTGCCGGATCGCCCGCGCGGTCGCAGGCGACCAGGGCGAACGCGATGGCGCTGGCGGCAATCAGCAGGCGAAGTCGGCGGAGGGAATCGACGGATGGGAAGCGGTGCATGGCGGTACCGATGGAAAATAATGGAAGGGTCCCGCCCGGGGGAGAGCGGGACTCTGGGTGGATCAGTGGCTGTGGTCGGCGTCTTCGCCGTGTTCGTGCTCACCTTCCTCGGCGTGCTGTTCGCCGGGCCGCGCTTCGCCGGTGGGATGGCTGCCGTCGGCGTTGTGGGCATGGTCTTCGCCCTCGGCCGGCTGCTCGGCCTCGATGGCGACCGGGGCTTCGTCGCCATATACGGCTTCGGTCTGCGTGGCCGCATCGGCAGGTCCGGCGGCGTCCGCCTGCGCCTGCGCGGCCGGGGTGTTGTCGTTGCACGCGGCCAGCAGCAGGCAGGCGA
Source organism: Lysobacteraceae bacterium (assembly GCA_004297225.1). Taxonomy (GTDB): domain Bacteria; phylum Pseudomonadota; class Gammaproteobacteria; order Xanthomonadales; family Xanthomonadaceae; genus Cognatiluteimonas. The sequence goes on from SCUI01000010.1 coordinate 10,725, forward strand.
GGGCGGCGGTCAGGGCGAACGTGGACTTCATGGCGGACTCCTTCAGCGGGATGGGTCGTGGGTGGGGATGGTCAGAGGCGACAGCAGTTGCAGTTCGATCAGCGCATCCAGTGCGCGCGTCTGCTGTTCGAGCGCGCGGTCGGTGAGTTCGGCTTCGGCGTCGTAGGCGTCAAGCAGGCCGACCAAATCCAGTTCGCCCTCGGCGAAGCTGGCGCGCGCGATGGTGGTGAGGCGCGCGGCTTCGGGCAAGGCGTCGTCGAGCAGTTGCCGCGCGGAGGCGGACAGCAGCCGGGCCTGTTCGAATGCAGCGGCGCGGTGGCTGTGCGCCTGCAGCAACGCGCGCTGGTATTGCGCCTCGGCGCGTTCGGCCTCGGCGGCGGTGCGGACGCGCCCGGCCTGGTTACGGTCGAACAGCGGCAGCGGCACGCCGACCTCGAGCAGCGCCACGTCATCGCGCACGCCGCCTTCCTCGATGCGCTTGCGGCCGATGCCGACGGTCAGCGGCAGCGCGGGGCGGCGCTCCGCCCGTGCGGCAGCCCGCGCCTGGGTGCGTCTGGCGTCGAGGACGTCGAGTTCGGCAGTGCGGATCTCACCCGACGCGGCGGTGGACGGAAGCTCGGGCAGCGGTGGATCGGCATCCAGTTGCGCGGTCAGCGCGGCATCGCCGATCCAGCCGGCCAGGCTTGCGCGGGCGGCGGTAGCTTCGGCATCCGCCTGTGCGCGGCGCGCCCGGGCCTGGACGCTGGCCTGGGCGATGCGGCGGCTTTCGTAGCCGGACAGGTCGCCGGCCGCTCGGCGCTTGCCGGCGACGCTGGCGAGGTCGCCCAGCCCTTCGGCCGCGCGCGCCTGCACATCCGCGCGGCGCTCCGCGGCGACGGCGGCCGAATAGGCGCGCAGCACGCCGGCGCGAAGCCGCATGCGCTTGTATTCGGCCTCGCCCTCCGCGGCGATCACGCCCAGCCGGGCGGCCTCGGTGCGGAGGCCGCGTCGGCCGCCCAGCTCGAACGTCTGCGACAATAGCGTGCTGGATTCGCGCGAGGCGCCCTGCGGGCCGTCATCGCCGCGTTCCTCCGAAAATTCCAGGACCGGGTTGTCCCAGGTGCGCGCGGCCAGTACCTCGCTGCGGGCCAGGTCGACCTCTGCGTCGAGGTCCTGGCGGACATGCGGTTGCGACAGGGCGAGCGCGACGGCCTGTTCGGCCGACAGGCGCTGCTGGGCATGGCTGGCGAGCGCCCAGCCGGCGAGCGCCAACGCCATAAGGCGTCGCGCGTGGCAACGATTGAAGAACAGCACGGAACAGCCTCCGTCCGGACCAGATGGATGGACACGGGATGCGGCCGCGATGGCCGCGGCCTGCGGTCAGGCGATCGGAGGTCGGAACGGGAGGCTGGCGAGGTCGTCCGGCAGGTGGGGCGGCTCGGGCACCGCTATCCGTGTTTGCGCGGGCGCATCCGAGGGGAGGACGGAAAGCACTTCGGGCAAGGCCGCCGTGACGCCGGCTCCTTGATGAAGCAGGCCGTGTGAGCCCAGCGAATGATCCGCGTCGGGCTCGGGAATGCCGCCCCGATGGTCGGTGCCGGTCGGGTGCGCGTGACCATGACCATGGTCGTCGACGACATCGGCGGTTGCGGCGTGCTCCACGCCATGCAACTCGCTCACTGCGCCCAGTAGCGGGTTGACCACCACTCCAAGCGCCAGGAGCACCAGCAGCGTGGCACGGAGGAAGCGGTGGGGGCGGCGCAGGGGCGACATGTGGACCCTAGCCTACCGCGTCCACGGCTCCCGGCAAACCTCGAGATTCGATTCCTCTGATGCGTGCCTTCGGAACAGCGTCCGTGTCCGCTTTTGGCCGAAAGCGGAAGCCTCCCAAAATGGAACGGTGGCCAGATTGAGGGTCGTGTTGCCGACCAAACAATCTGACCACCGAGATAGTTGATAAATGGGCAGAGCTATCAATCGCAGCTTATTACTGCCCAGATAGCAACTTATACCTGCCCAAATAGTGCCTTATGGGTTACCCCACACGGCGCGCGGCGTCAATGCCGCCGGCTCACCCGCACTTGGAGTACCCGCAGTTCAGGCAGGTCGCGCAGCCATCCATGATCACCACTGCCTTGGCGCTGCACTTGTGGCACATGGTGGCCGAGGGCGGGAAGCTGGCGCCGTCGCCGGTGACGGCGATGGTTTCGCTGTCCTCGATTTCCGATAGCCGACCATGGATCGGCTCTACGGGGGCGTCAGGGTTTTTTTTTGAGCGGTTCTCGAAGGCGGCGCGCTTCTCGGCGATCAGCGCGCGGCGCTCCGGGCTCATTTCAGGGTCGTGGATCATGCCGATGGACTTCAGGTGGTCCTCGACGATGCTGCCCAGTTCGGCCACCAGCGACGGCATGTACACGCCGCCGGCCTTGAAGTAGCCGCCCTTGGGATCGAAAACGGCCTTCATCTCCTCCACCAGGAAGGTGACGTCGCCGCCCTTGCGGAACACCGCGGACATGATCCGGGTGAGCGCGACGATCCACTGGAAGTGCTCCATGGACTTGGAGTTGATGAACACCTCGAACGGACGGCGCTGCTCGTGCTCGCTGCCGGCGTTCAACACGATGTCGTTGATGGTCACGTACATGGCGTGCTCCACCAGCGGCGACTTGATCTTGTAGGTGCTGCCGATCAGCACCTCGGGGCGCTCGATGCGCTCGTGCATCTGGATGACGTCGGCCGTGGGCAGGTCGGCCTCGACGGAATCACGCGACACGGACTCGCCCTGGGTCGTTGCGGCCTTGGCCTTGTCCTCGGGGGTGACGACGGCGTAGCCCTTGATTTTCTTTTCGATCTTGACGGCCATGACGGGGGATCCTGTTTCTTTTCCAAAGGCCCCTCCCTGGCGGGAGGGGCCGGTCGAATCGCGGCTTACGCCGCGCCTACTTCCTTTTCGCGACCTTCTTCGCGGCCTTGCGCACGGACTTCTTCGCCGCCGCAGTCTTCTTCGCGACCTTGCGCGTGGCCTTCTTCGCGGCCTTGCGCACGGACTTCTTCGCCGCGGTGTTCTTCTTCGCCACCTTGCGCGTGGTCTTCTTCACCGCCTTCGTGGCGGCCTTCTTCGCAGCCTTCGTCTTGCCGGCGCCCTTGCGCTTCAGCGCGGCGGCTTCCTTCTTGGCTTCGGCGCTGGCCGCGGCGAGCTTCTTCTTCGCCGTGCCCACCGCCTTCTTCGCCGACTTCCCGGCCTTGCCGACGGACTTCTTCGCCGACTTCACCGCCTTGCCGGCCTTCTTCGCGACCTTCGCGCCGATCGACTTCGCCGTGTCGGCGACCGCCTCGGCGGCGTTGGTCAGGGTCGTGGCGACCCCGTTGCCGTTGCTCATGGGTGGATCCTCGTCAGTGCTCCGCGGGCGGGCCGCCCGCAAGGCGGAATGTAGCGCGACTCAGAACTTCCCGTAATAGCCTTCCTTGAGGGCGTCGAACAGGTTGGCGGCGGTGTGCAGCTCGCCGTCGTACTCGATCTGCTCGTTGCCCTTGACCTCGACCACGCTGCCGTCCTCCAGCTCGAACCGGTACAGGGTGTTCTCCAGGTCCGCCTCCTTGACCAGCACCCCCTGGAAGGCGGCCGGGTTGAAGCGGAACGTGGTGCAGCCCTTCAGGCCCTGCTGGTGGGCGTAGCGGTAGATGTCCTTGAAGTCCTCGTAGGGGTAGTCGGTGGGGACGTTGGCGGTCTTGGAGATCGAGGAGTCCACCCACTTCTGGGCGGCGGCCTGGACGTCCACGTGCTCCTTCGGGCTGATGTCGTCGGCCGAGATGAAGTACTCCGGCAGCTTCGCGGCGGGGTCCTCGGAGAACGGCATCGCCTTCGGGTTCACCAGCTCGCGGTAGGCCAGCAGCTCGTAGCTGTAGACGTCCACCTTCTCCTTGGACTTCTTGCCCTCGCGGATCACGTTGCGGCTGTAGTGGTGGGCGAACGAAGGCTCGATGCCGTTGGAGGCGTTGTTGGCCAGCGACAGGGAGATCGTGCCGGTGGGCGCGATCGAGCTGTGGTGGGTGAAGCGCGCGCCGGTCTCGGCCAGCGCGTCCACCAGCTCCGGCGCCACCTTGGCCACCTGCTGCATGTAGCGGCTGTAGCGGGCGTGCAGCACCTTGCCGGCGATCTTCTGCCCGGCCTTCCAGCCGTCCTGCTTCATCTCCGGGCGCTTGCGCAGCATCTCGGCGGTGACCTCGAACTCCTCGTCCATGATCGGCGCGGCGCCCTTTTCCTTCGCCAGCGCCAGGCCGGTTTCCCAGCCGGCGACGGCCATCTCGCGGGCGACGCGCTCGGTGAATTCGCACGACTCCTTCGAGCCGTACTTCATCTTCAGCATGGTCACCGTCGAGCCCAGGCCGAGGAAGCCCATGCCGTGGCGGCGCTTGCGCATGATCTCGGCGCGCTGCTGCGCCAGCGGCAGGCCGTTGACCTCGACCACGTTGTCGAGCATGCGGGTGAACACGCGCACCACTTCCTTGTATTCCTCCCAGTCGAACTCGGCCTGGTCGGTGAAGGCGTGGCGGACGAACTTGGTCAGGTTGACCGAACCCAGCAGGCAGGCGCCGTAGGGCGGCAGCGGCTGTTCGCCGCAGGGATTGGTCGCGCGGATGTTCTCGCACCACCAGTTGTTGTTCATCTCGTTGACGCGGTCGATCAGGATGAAGCCCGGCTCGGCGTAGTCGTACGTCGAGACCATGATCATGTCCCACAGGTGCCGCGCCCTGACCTTGCCGTAGACCTTGCAGGCGACCAGGCCGTCGTCGCGGACGATGTAGTTCTTGTGGGTCGGCCAGTCGCGCCAGACCACGTCCTGCGCCTTGTCCACGTCGAAGTCGCCGGCTTCCTTCTTGTTGATCGGGAACACCAGCGGCCAGTCGGCATCCTGCTCCACCGCGTCCATGAAGCCGTCGGTGATCAGCAGCGACAGGTTGAACTGGCGCAGGCGCCCGTCCTCGCGCTTGGCGCGGATGAAGTCGCGCACGTCCGGGTGCGACACGTCGAAGGTGCCCATCTGCGCGCCGCGGCGGCCGCCGGCCGAGGACACGGTGAAGCACATCTTGTCGTAGATATCCATGAAGGACATCGGACCGGAGGTGTAGGCGCCGGCGCCGGCGACGAAGGCGCCGCGCGGGCGCAGGGTGCTGAATTCGTAGCCGATGCCGCAGCCGGCCTTCAGGGTCAGGCCGGCCTCGTGGACCTTGTCCAGGATGCCGTCCATCGAGTCCTCGATGGTGCCCGAGACGGTGCAGTTGATCGTGGAGGTGGCCGGCTTGTGCGCCAGCGCGCCCGCGTTGGAGGTGATGCGGCCGGCGGGGATGGCCCCGCGGCGCAACGCCCACAGGAAGCGCTCGTTCCACAGCTTCTGTTGCTCCGCGTCCGCCTCGGCGCCTGACAGGGCCTTGGCCACGCGCTGGTAGGTGCCGTCGATGTCGGCGTCCACGGCGACGCCCGACTTGGTCTTGAGCCGGTACTTCTTGTCCCAGATGTCCTGCGAGGCGGGCTGCATCGGGATCTCGCGTTCGCTCCCCGGCTGCTCCATGTCGTCTTTCCTCCGACCCACCGCCTCGAGGCGCACAGTGCTCATTCCCGTCTTCTCCCTGGTCCTGCGCGGCTGTGCCGCGTCGTTGTTATTGCCCATGGGCCCTTGTACGCAAAAACCCCAGCACTTGGGCCATCGCCGCGTGGAACACCCCAAGATGTTGTGGCGAGGCAGGGTTCTCAAACTACCACGCGGGCCTGCCCTGTCAACCGGCTTGAAACTTCAGCGGGGATTCGGCAGTCCCACACGAAACTGAATGTTGCCGGGGCCGCGCGGGCGTGGCTTGATGGGATCCTGAATGCGCCACGCGTGCCCCGGCCTTCCCGCCGTGCTCACGCGATTGCCACTCCCCGGACCCGATCATGCCGTCGATGCCTTCCCCTCCCGCAGAGCCTCACGCCACTGCCCGCAAGCAGCGGGCGCTCGGACTCGTGTTCGCCCTGGTCGCCGCCGCCGCGTTCGGCGGCTTTGCCGCCACCGCGTTGCAATTGCCCTGGCAGCCCGCGCGGGCCAGCCCCGGCGGCGCGCCGCAAGCCGCGGCCGGCGTGCCGACCACGGCGGCGCTGCCGGTGGCGGTGGCAGGCCGGCCGCTGCCGTCGCTGGCGCCGATGCTGCAGCGGGTGATGCCGGCCGTGGTCAGCGTGCACAGCACACAGCGGGTCAGCGTCAGCCCGTTCGGCAACGATCCGTTCTTCCGCCGCATGTTCCCCGACCTGACCCAGGAGCGGCTGAACCAGTCGCTGGGCTCGGGCGTGATCGTGGACGCGGCACGCGGGCTGGTGCTGACCAACCACCACGTGATCGAGGGCGCCGACGAGGTCTCGGTGACGCTGGCCGACGGCCGCACCATGCAGGCCGAGTTCGTCGGCTCGGACCCGGACACCGACGTGGCGTTGATGCGCATCCCGGTGCCGAAGGACGGGCCGCTCACCGCGATCCCGCTCGCCGACAGTTCGAAACTGCAGGTGGGCGACTTCGTGGTCGCGGTCGGCAATCCGTTCGGCATCGGCCAGACCGTGACCTCGGGCATCGTCTCCGCCGTCGCCCGCTCGGGCCTGCCGGGGCTGGGCTACCAGAACTTCATCCAGACCGACGCCTCGATCAATCCGGGCAATTCCGGCGGTGCGCTGCTGAACCTGGACGGCCAGCTGGTGGGGATCAACACCGCCAGCTTCAATCCGCGCGGCTCGATGGCGGGCAACATCGGCCTGGGCTTCGCGATCCCGTCCAACCTGGCCGGCGACATCATGCGCCAGCTGCTGGCCACCGGGGAGGTGCACCGCGGCAGCCTGGGCGTCGACACCCAGGACGTGGACGCGCGCATTGCCGCCGGCCTCGGCCTGGACAACGCGCGCGGCGCCGTGGTCACGCGCGTGTTCCCCGATTCCGCGGCGGACGCGGCGGGCCTGGAGGTCGGCGACGTGATCGTCGGCGCCAACGGCCAGCGCATCGACGACCGCGAAGGCCTGCGCAACTTCGAGGGCCTGCAGGGCGTCGGCGCGCGGGTGGCGCTGGACGTGCGCCGCGACGGCAAGCCGCTGCAGCTCACCGCCACCCTGCGCGAGCAGCCTCGCGCGCTGGGCGGCGCCAGGCTCGATCCGCGCCTGGCCGGCGCAACCTTCGCGGAGTTGCCCGCTTCGGCGCGCCAATCCGGGCTGGACGGCGTGCTGGTGGCCTCGGTCGAAGCCGGCAGCCGTTCCTTTGCCAGCGGGTTGCGCCAGGGCGACGTGGTGGTGGCGGCCAATTCCGGCCGCTTCGACGACCTGGCCGGTTTCCGCCTCGGCTTCGGCAGCCCCCCGCCGCAGCTGGTGCTGCGCATCGCCCGCGGCGGCCGCGTCTACGACCTGCTCATGCGCTGACCCGCACACTACCCCGCACGCGAAGTCCACCAAGGAGCACTGCAATGACACCCACCGCTACCGACAACATCAAGAGCAACCTCGGCGAGGCCGGGAGCCACCTCAAGTCCGCCGCCAGCCAGGCCGGCACCGCGGTCAAGGGCGCCGCCAGCGCCGCCGGCGAGGAAATGCGCCTGGGCAAGGCACAAGTGAAGTCGGAACTGGCCGACGGCGCGCTGGCCGGGATCGCCGCGCTGGAGCAGGCAGGTGCCGCCAGCCGCGAACAGATGGACGCGCTGATGGACAAGGGCCGCGACCTGATCGACAGCGCCGCCGAGCTGATCCGCGAGCGCCCGATCGCCTCGTTCGGCGTCGCCTTCGCCACCGGCTGGATCATTGCCAAGCTCGCCCGCAGCGGCAAGTAAGCGCGTGACCGACACGGCGGCAGGCGATCGCGGCGAGGAAGAGGCGCGGGCCGGCAAGCCCGGCATCGACGAGCTCGTGCGCGAGCTCGGCAGCGCGGGCAGTGCCACCTTCCAGGCCGGCCGCGAGGCCGGCAAGGCGCTGCGCATCCTCGTCTCCGCGGATGTGTCGCTGGCGCGCAGCGCGATGGGCCGCACGCTGGCGTTCACCGGCGTGGCGATCGCGCTCGGCGCGTCGGCCTGGCTGCTGCTGATGGCGACGCTGGTGTCCTGGCTGGCGCTGGGCCTGGGCTGGGCGTGGTCGTTGGCGCTGGGGCTGCCGGCGCTGCTGAGCCTGGCCGCCGCCGCGGCCGCCGGCTGGATCGCGATCCGCTATTTCGAGCACACGCGGATGAAGGCGACGCGCCGGCAATTCGCGCGGCTGGGTTTCGGCGAACTGGCCGGGCTGATCCCCGATGCCGGCTCGGCGCAGTCGGCCGAACACGGCGCCGAACAGGTGGACGCAGCCACCGGCGGCGAACCGGTGAAAAAAGGGCTCGGCGTCGACGTGACGCCGCCCTGAGACGCATGCACAAGGACAGGCGATGGGATTCCACGAACTGATCGACAAGGTGCAGCAGGCCGAAAACGCGCTGGAAGCGCGCGAACGGCAGGCGGCGGCGGACTGGCGCCAGGTGAAGTCGTCCTGGGGATCGCTGTGGACGCCGGGGCGGATCGTGATCGCCGGCCTGGCCTCGGGTTTCGTGATCGGCCAGGCGCGACCGCTCAAGGGCGTCACCACCGGGCAATCGGTGCTGCAGATGGCGACCGCGCTGGCCGGCCTGTTCGCCAGCGGCAGTGCGCACATGGCCGCGCAGGGCGCCGAGCAGGCGGCCGATGCCGCCGACGCCAGCGCCGGCACGGGCGTGCCGGGGCCAGCGGTCGCTGCGGATGCCGGGGATGAGGCCAAGGCGTCCGCTGCTGCGTTCGATGCCGAACGCGTCTACCGGGAAGCGGGGCTGCCGTGACCCTCGCGCGGCCGCGTTCGCCGACGGCCCTGCTTGTCATCGCCACGCTCGCCGTCGGCTTCACCCTGTGGGCCGCGCAGGGTCTTTTGCTGCCGGTGCTGCTGGCGATGTTCTTCGCGCTGATCGGCAACCCGATCATCCGCGTGCTGCAGCGCGTGTACGTGCCGCGTTTCGTCAGCGCGCTGCTGGTGCTGCTGGTCGGCCTGTCCGGCACGATCTACCTCGGTTCCAAGCTGGTGGCGCCGGCCAGCGAGTGGATCGCGCAGGTACCGCGCGAGCTGCGCGACCTGGCGCCGAAGCTGCGCGACCTCACCCGTCCGGTGCAGCAGGCCAACGAAGCCGCGGAGAACATCGCCCGCGCCGCCGGCGGCGACACCACCGGCAAGCCGGTGCAGGTGGTCAAGGCCGAAACCGCCAGCCCGTACAAGACGCTGATCGCCACGCCGCGGATGCTGGCCGCGGTGCTTGCGGTGGTGTTGCTGACGTTCTTCTTCATGGTCTACGGGCAAAGCCTGCAGCGCAATGCGCTGGCGCTGCTGCCCGACCGCCAGAAGAAACGCGTCACCGTCGACATCCTGCAGTCGATCGAGCACGAGATGTCGCGCTACGTGCTGACGATTTCCGTGATCAACGCGCTGGTCGGGCTGGCGCTGGCGGGCGCGCTGTACTGGATGGGCTTCGATCCCGACGAGGCGATGCTGTGGGGCACGATGGCGGCGCTGCTCAACTTCGCGCCCTACGTCGGGCCGCTGATCGGCATCCTGGTGATGCTGATGATGGGCTTCGTCAACTTCGACGAGCCGTGGCAGTCACTGGCGCCGGCGGCGATCTACCTGGGACTGCACACGCTGGAGGGACAGATCATCACCCCGATCGTGCTCGGCGCGCGGATGGCGCTGTCGCCGCTGGTGCTGATCCTGGCGTTGATGGTGTTCGGCTGGCTGTGGGGGATCATCGGCCTGCTGCTGGCGGTGCCGCTGCTGGTCTGCGTGAAAATCGTGCTTTCGAAGATCGAGGGCATGGAAGGCTGGGCGCGGCTGCTGGAGTGACGCGCCGCTGGAATAGAATGTGCCGATGCGTTTCCCCGTCAGCGCGATCACCCTGGACCTGGACGACACGATCTGGCCGATCGCGCCGGTGATCCAGCGTGCGGAGAACATCCTGGGCGCCTGGTTGCGCGAGCACGCGCCGCGAACCGCCGAACTGTTCCCGCTGGAAGCGATGCAAGCCTTGCGCCACGAAGTCGAGGCCGAGCATCCGCACCTGTCGCACGACTTCACCCGGCAGCGGCTGATCGCGCTGGAACGCATGCTGCGCTCGGGCGGCGAGGACATCGCGCTGGTGCAGCCCGCGTTCGATGCCTTCTTCGCGGCGCGCTGCGAAGTCGAGCACTACGATGACAGCCTGGAGGCGCTCGACCGACTCGCCGCGCGGGTGCCGCTGGCGGCGCTCAGCAACGGCAACGCCGACCTGTCGCGGATCGGGCTGATGCATGTGTTCGCGTTCCAGCTGGGCGCGCGCGAGCACGGTGCGGCCAAACCGGCCGCCAGCATCTTCCATGCGGCCTGCGATCGCCTGGGCTGCGCCCGTGGCGAAGTGCTGCACGTGGGCGACGACATCGAGATGGACGTGCTCGGCGCGCGCCGCGCCGGTTTGCGCAGCTGCTGGATCAACCGGCCGGACGAGCACGGCGCGACGCGCGCCTGGCCCGGCGACGAGCCGCCGCCGGACCTGGAATTCCCCACCCTCGCCGCGCTGGCCGACTGGCTGGACGCGACGCACATGCAGGACCTGCAATGACGCTTCCGAACGGCTTCGCCGATTACCCGGGCCGATCGCCGCGCCCGCTGCACTTGGTCGACCGCGAACAGCTCGCGGCATGGCGCGGCCGGCAACCCGGGGCTCTCGGCCAGTGGATGGATGCGCACCGCTTCGAAGCCGCGGCCGGCAGCGTGCTGGTGCTGCCGGGCAGCGACGGCATCGGTGGCGCCATCGTCGGCATCGGCGATGCGCGGGATCCCTACAGCTACGCGCATGCACCGTTCGCGCTGCCGGAAGGCGACTGGGTCCTGGAAAGCGCGCTGGACCCGGAACAGCTGCGTGCGCTGCAGCTGGGCTGGGGGCTGGGCAGCTACCGCTTCACCCGCTTCCGCACGCCGGCGCGCGCGCCGGCGCGGCTGGTCGTGGCCGATGGCGGGCTGGATGCCGAAGTGGCCGACGTGCTTGCCGCCTGCCTGCGCGTGCGCGAGCTGGTCAACACGCCGACCGAGCACATGGGACCCGGGCAGCTGCACGCCGTGGTGGAGGAAGTCGCCGGCGCGCACGGCGCCACGTTCGAGGCCGTGGTCGGCGACGACCTGCTGGCAAGGAACTTCCCGGCGATCCATGCGGTGGGGCGCGCCTCTCACCGCGCACCACGGCTGCTGCAACTGCAATGGGGCGATGCCGCGCACCCGTCGCTGACCCTGGTCGGCAAGGGCGTGTGCTTCGACACCGGCGGCCTGAACATCAAGACCGGCGACGGCATGCGCAACATGAAGAAGGACATGGGCGGCAGCGCGCACGCGATCGCCCTGGCCGAGCTGGTGATGTCGCGCAAGCTGCCGGTGCGGCTGACGCTGCTGGTACCGGCGGTGGAGAACGCGATCGGGCCGATGTCGTACCGGCCCGGCGAGGTGGTGGCGACGCGCAAGGGCGTGTCGGTGGAAATCGACAACACCGACGCCGAAGGACGGATGGTGCTGTGCGACGCACTGACGTACGCGTGTGAATCCTCGCCCTCGCTGCTGCTGGACTTCGCCACGCTCACGGGCGCGGCGCGGATCGCGCTGGGCCCCGACCTGCCGGCGCTGTTCGCCAACGACGACACCGTGGCCTCGCAATGGCTGGACGCCGGCATGCGGGCGCGCGATCCGGTGTGGCGCCTGCCGTTGTGGCGGCCGTACCTGCGCTACCTCACCAGCCACGTCGCCGACATCGCCAATTCGGGCTCGTCGAAGATGGCCGGCAGCATCGCCGCCGCGTTGTACCTGGAGCGCTTCGTGCCCGAAGGCCAGCCCTGGGCGCACCTGGACGTCTATGCCTGGAACGACAACGACCGTCCCGGCCGTCCCTGCGGCGGCGAAGCGCAGGGCCTGCGGGCGGCGTGGACCATGCTGAAGGCGCGCTTCATGTAGAGCCGACCCATGGTCGACTGCATGCGCGCCAGCCGACCATGGGTCGGCTCTACAACCAGCCTTTCTGGCGGGCGATGCGGAACGCCTCGATGCGGTTGCCGGCGTGCAGCTTGCCGATGGCTTCGCTGAGGTAGTTGCGCACGGTGCCCGGGGACAGGTTGAGCAGCGTGGCGATGTCGCTGGCGGACAGGCCGTCGCCGGCGAGGCGCAGCACCTGGCGCTCGCGGTCGTTGAGCGGGTCCGCTTCCGACCAGGCGTCGATCGCCAGCTGCGGATCGATCGCGCGACCACCGTGGCGGACCTTGCGGATGGCATCCGCCAGCTGCTCGGCGGGCGAATCCTTCAACAGGTAGCCGCAGACGCCGGCATCGAGCGCGCGGCGCAGGAAGCCGGGGCGCGCGAACGTGGTCAGGATCACCACGCGGATCGGCAGCTCGTGGCGTTGCACGCGCTGCGCCAGTTCCAGTCCGGTAAGGCCGGGCATCTCGATGTCGGTGACCAGCACGTCGGGCTTGTGCCGCTGCACCTCGCGCCACGCGGCCTCGCCGTCGGGCGCCGAACCAAGCACATCGATGTCGGATTCCAGCGACAGCAGCGCCGACAGCGCGCCGCGCACCATCGCCTGGTCCTCGGCCAGCAGCACGCGGATCACGCGGGACGCTCCGCGGCGGGGGCGATCATCGTCGCGACCGGCTCGATCTCCGCGCCCTCGAGCGGCACCTCGACCAGCACGCTGGTGCCCGCGCGCGCCGGTGACACGAGTTCCAGCCGTCCCCGCAAGGCGCGCACCCGCTCGCCCATTCCGGTCAAGCCGTTGCCGTGCCGATCGAGGCCACCGCGCCCGTTGTCGGTGATGCGCATGCGCACGCGACCGGCGTCCAGCTCGAAGGCCACTTCCGCGTGGCTGGCGCCCGCGTGCCGGGCGATGTTGGTCACCGCTTCACGCAGGACCAGCGCCAGCGGCCTCTCGAGCTCGTCCGGCAAGGCCGGAGGTGGCGCGTATTCCAGCGCCACGCCGGACGCCTCGAGCAGCAGGCGCGCGGAGGCCAGCTCGGCGGCGATGTCAGCCGAACGGATGCCGGTCACCGCGCTGCGCACTTCGGCCAGCGCATGGCGCGCCACTTTCTCCGCCTCCGCGATCTCGGTGCGCGCGGCGGCCGGGTCGCGGTCGAAGAGCTTGCGCGACAACTCCAGCTTCAACGTGATCAACGACAGGGTATGTCCGAGCAGGTCGTGCAAATCGCGGCCGATGCGCTCGCGCTCGGCGGTCGCGGCCAGCCGCCGCACCTCGTCCTGGGACAGGCGCAACGCCGCGTCCTTGAGCTCGTTGATGCGCTCGAAGTTGACGATGATGCCGATCACCAGCGTGGTCGGCAGCATCCAGGCAACCAGCTTCATCGGGAACCCGATCAGCGCCACCACGCCAGCCAGCACGGCGTTGAGCGCGAGCACGTAGGCCAGGTACCGCCACATCGGCACGCGCGTGCCCACGCACAGCATCACGCAGCCGAAGACGAAATAGCTCAGGCCCGAGGGATACCAGCGCAGCAGCGCCAGCGACAGGCCGACCATGCCCAGCGCATACCACCAGCCTTCACGCTGGGGACGGACCAGGGCCAGCGTGTACAGGACCAGGAAGACCGGGAACGACAGCGCCGTGATCGTGACCCAGGTGGCGTCGTAGCCGGACCCGAACGTGGGCGTGATGAACAGCCAGGAGGCCCAGAGCAGGTGGATGAAGTGGCCCCACGGCGACTTGCCGCAGCGCAGCGAGTCGGCGACCGCGGAGTCGGGTGCGGGGGCCAGCCAACGGGAGAGTGGACGCGTCGTCACGTCGCGATCCTACTTCAACCGTGGCGCCGCAGCCGGCGTGCCGCGAGCAGCAGGCAGGCGAGCGCGACTCCCGCCAGCACCAGGATGTGCGGCAAGAGCGCGCCGCCCTGATCCATGCCGACCGCGGCCAGCGACAGCGCATTGAGGTGGTAGCTCGGCCAGAGCGGTGCCAGCGCGCGCAGCAACGGTGGCATCACGTGCAGCGGAAACCAGAGGCCGGACAGGAAAGCCATCGGCAGATAGACCAGCTGCAGCAGCCCCGGGGCCGCCTGCCCGCGAATGAAGGTGCCCGCGAGCAGGCCGAGCGCGCAGAACGGCACCACGCCAAGCGCATCGGTGACAAGCAGCGCCGCAACCTGTCCGGGCGCCAGCGACACCCCCGCGACCACCAACGCCATCACCAGCAGCAGCGCGCCCACCGCCGCGGCGACGATCACCGCCATCAGCAGCTTGCCCAGCAGGTAGGCCGCCGGCGGCATCGGCATGGCCCGCTTGAGCTGCAGCAGGCCCCCACCGCGCTCCAGCGCCAGCGAGATGCCGAAGCCGAACAGGCCCGGGGCCATCACCGCGAAGGTGCTGTAGCTGGCCAGCATGTAGCGCGGGACATCCTCGCGGCCATGGCCGAGGACGATGCCGAACATCAGGTAGAACACGGCCGGGAACAGCATGATGGGCAGCAGGAACGCCGGTTCGCGCAGGTAGCGAAGCAGTTCGCAGCGGGCTTCCTCGGCATATGCGCGCAGCAGGCGCGCCCGCGGCATCGGTGCGGTGGCGACGGCGTCCATCAGGCGGCCTCCTCGAGCGCGGCTTGGTCGCCCGCGGATTTGGTGATCTCGGTGAAGGCTTCGGCGAGCCCTGCGGCGCGCACCTCCAGGCCGTCCAGGCCGGCGTCGGCCGCGAGCAGCCGCCGCAGCAGGTCCTCGGCCCGCGCGGTGGCGATCCACAAATGGTCGCCTTCGGTACCTGCCTCCACCACTTCCGGCCAGCCAGCTGCTTCCTTCGCGCCGACGCGCGAGCGGCAGCGCACGCGCTTGATCGCAACCCGCGCGCGCAGCGCGTCCACGCTGCCCTCGCTGACGATGCGCCCGCCGGCCATCACGCAGACACGGTCCGCCAGCGCCTCGGCCTCTTCAAGGTAATGCGTGGTCAGCACCACGCCGCAGCCTTCGGCGACCAGTTGGCGGATTGCGCGCCACAGGCCCTGCCGTGCCTGGAGGTCGAGGCCGACAGTCGGTTCGTCGAGGAACAGCAGCCGCGGGTTGCCGACCATCGCGAGGGCGAACTGCACGCGCCGCTGCTGTCCGCCCGACAGCTTGCCGTAGCGGCGTCGCAGCAGGTCGTCCACGCCGGCGACCACGGCGCAAGCGCCCACCTCGCGCGGGGCCGGGTAATAGCTGGCGCCCTGCCGCAACAACTCGCCCACGGTCAGCGTCGGCGGCAACTGCGCGTCTTGCAGCATCACGCCGACGTGGCGACGGGCGGCGATGTCCTGCGGGTCCCGCCCGAACAGGTCCACCTCGCCGCGATCCGCACGCAGCAGGCCAAGCAGCAGCGCGATGGCCGTGGTCTTGCCCGCGCCATTGGGGCCGAGCAGCGCCAGCAGCTCGCCGCCGTGCAGCGATAGGTCGACGCCGCGCAACGCATGCACCGCGCCGTAATGCTTGTGCACGCCATGCAACCTCGCCAGCGTGGTTCGGTACGATTCGTCCATCACGATCTCCGCGGGTCGTTCCCTGGATGCCGGGCAGGATGCTGCCGCGCCGGACGCCGCCACAGTCCGGTGCATCACCCCATTCGCATGACAGCCGTCACCTGACAGCCGGCCATCCGCCGCCTAGGCTGATCGGGTGGCGGCGACCCGAGCCTGCCCGCACACTAGGGGCTTCCCCCCATTCGAACGGACGCATGAACGCATCGGCCGAACTCCTCAAGGAACTGCGCATCGACCGCAAGGCGCCACCGCCCCCGCCGCGGAAGGGATTGTGGCTGGGCGTCGGCGCGGCGGTGCTGGTCCTGCTGCTGCTGGTGCTGGGCGGCTGGTGGCTGTTCGGGCGGCCGGCGCCGGTGGAAGTGCGCACGGGAACCGCCGTGGCGATGGGCAGCGGCGGCGCGGCCCCCGCGTCGGTTCTCGATGCCACCGGCTACGTCGTCGCCCGGCGCATGGCGACGGTGTCGGCGAAGGTGACCGGCAAGGTGCGCGAGATCCTGATCGAAGAGGGACAGCGCGTGGAGGCTGGCCAGGTGATGGCCACGCTCGACCCGGTGGACGCGGATGCGCAGCGCGACCTGGCCGCCGCGCAGGTCGCTGCTTCGCGCAGCCAGGCCGGGAGCGTCGAGGCGCAACTGCGAGAGGCGGAAGCCAATGCCCGGCGGCTGGGTTCGCTGGTGAAGCAACAGCTGGTGTCGAAGGCGCAGTACGACCAGGCCATCGCCGAGCGCGACGCGTTGCGCGCGCAGCTCGCCACCGCGCACCGCAACACCCAGGTTGCGCGCGACCAGCTGGACATCGCCAACCTGGGCCTGGACAACACCGTCGTGCGCGCGCCGTTCGCCGGCGTGGTAATCGCCAAGGCCGCGCAGCCGGGCGAGATCGTGTCGCCGCTGTCGGCCGGCGGCGGCTTCACCCGCACCGGCATCGGCACGATCGTGGACATGGATTCGCTGGAGATCGAGGTCGACGTCGGCGAGCAGTACATCGGCCGGGTCAAGCCGGGCATGCCGGTGCAGGCGACGCTCAATGCCTATCCGGACTGGAAGATCCCGGCGCACGTGATCGCGATCATCCCGACCGCGGACCGCGGCAAGGCCACGGTCAAGGTACGCATAGCGCTGGACCAGGCGGACGAGCGCATCGTCCCGGAAATGGGCGTGGCGGTGAGTTTCCTCGAGAAGCCGCAGCCACGGCAGGCCGAGGCCGCGCCGCGCGGCGTGCGCGTGCCCGTGGCGGCAATCACGGAGCGCGACGGAAAGGATGTCGCGTTCGTGCTCACCGGCGACGAAGACGACCATGCGGTGGAATTGCGCGCGCTCGACCTCGGACGGGCGGTCGGCAGCGACGGTCGGCAGGTGCTTTCCGGGCTGTCGGCAGGCGAAGAAGTGGTGCTCGACCCGCCGGCGACGCTGGCAGACGGCGCGGCGGTCACGGTCGCCGGGCAATAACCGAAACAACCAAGGGGCAACGAACATGTCGGCACTGGTCAGCATCCGCAACCTCACCAAGACCTACCAGCGCGGCCCGGAGCGGGTCGACGTGCTGCACGGCCTGGACCTGGACATCGACAGCGGCGATTTCGTGGCGCTGATGGGCCCGTCGGGTTCGGGCAAGACCACGCTGCTCAACCTGATCGGCGGCCTCGATACGCCCTCCGGCGGCGAGATCAGCATCGACGGGCAGCGCATCGACAGCATGCGCGGCGGCCAGCTCGCGCACTGGCGCAGCCAGAACGTCGGCTACGTGTTCCAGTTCTACAACCTGATGCCGATGCTCAGCGCCCAGCGCAACGTCGAACTTCCGCTGCTGCTGACCCACCTGTCGGGCGCGCAGCGCAAGCGCAACGCCGAGATCGCGCTGACCCTGGTCGGCCTGGCCGACCGTCGCGCGCACAAGCCCAACGAACTGTCCGGCGGCCAGCAGCAGCGCGTGGCGATCGCCCGCGCGATCGTCTCCGACCCGACGCTGCTGATCTGCGACGAACCCACCGGCGATCTCGACCGCCAATCCGCGGAGGAGATCCTGGGCCTGCTGCAGACGCTCAACCGCGAGCACGGCAAGACCATCGTGATGGTGACCCACGATCCGAAGGCGGCCGAGTACGCCACCCACATCTTGCACCTGGACAAGGGCACCCTGGTCGAACAGGGGGCGGGGGCGTACGCATGAAATACCTGCACCTGGTGTGGGCGGCGCTGTTCCGCAGCCGTACCCGCACGCTGCTGACGCTGCTCTCGGTGGTCGCGGCGTTCCTCCTGTTCGGGATGCTCGATTCGGTGCGCGTCGCATTCAACTCCGGCGGCAGCGTCGCCGGAGCGGACCGCCTGATCGTGGCTTCGCGCCTGTCGATCACGCAAATGCTGCCCTACAGCCTGCGCCCGCGGATCGAGGCGGTGGAAGGCGTGGACAAGGTTGCGCATGCGGCATGGTTCGGCGGCATCTATCGCGACCCACGCAACTTCTTCCCCAACTTCTCCGTCAGCGGCGATTACCTGGACCTGTATCCGGAGTACCAGCTGCCGGCGTCGCAACGCGCCGCCTGGGAGGCCAACCGAACCGGCGCGATCGTCGGCGAGTCGCTGGCCACGCGCTTCGGCTGGAAGATCGGCGACGTAGTCCCGCTGCAGGCCACGATTTTCCCGCGGCAGGGCAGCAACGACTGGCCCATGAAGATCGACGGCATCTTCAGGTTGGCCGACAGCAAGCGCAAGGGCGAGGAAAACCAGCTGCTCTTCCACTGGAAGTATTTCGATGAAGCCAACGACTACGTCAAGGGCCGCGTCGGCTGGTACATCGTGCAGGTCGCCGATCCGATGCACGCCGACCGCGTCGCGCGCGCGATCGATGCGCTGAGCGAGAACTCCGACCACGAGACCAAGACCCAGACCGAACAGGCCTTCAACCAGTCCTTCATGAAGCAGTTCGCGGACATCGGCCTGATCGTCACCGCGATCATGGCGGCGGTGTTCTTCACGCTGCTGCTGCTCACCGGCAACACCATGGCGCAGGCGGTGCGGGAACGGATCCCGGAACTGGCGATCCTCAAGACGATCGGCTTCAGCAACCGCAGCGTGCTGCTGCTGGTGCTGGCCGAGGCGGTGCTCCAGGTGGTGCTGGGCGGGCTCATCGGTCTCGGCATCGCGGCGCTGCTGATGCCGATGGTCAGCGCGGCCAGCGGCGGCATCATCGCCTTGCCGACGGTGATGCCGCAGACCTGGGCGCTGGGGGTCGCTTTCATGGTCGCGATCGGCGTCGTGGTCGGGCTGCTGCCCGCGCTGCGTGCCATGCGACTGAACATCGTCGATGCGCTGGCCGGTCGATAAGGGGAACCACATGAAGACTTCGAACAACGACGCCATGCGCCGCACCGGCATGCCGCGCTGGCTCGGCAATCTCGGCGTGCTGCTCCTGCTGGCGATCGGACTGGGCGCCTGGATCGCGATGCCCTGGCCCTTCGTGCTCGGCCTGGCGGTGCTGGTCGGCGCGTGGCTGGTACTCACCCGTAGCGGGCGGCTGGCGCGCGAGGCTGCGCGCATCGGCATCGCCAGCCTGCCGCAGCGCTGGGGCGCTTCCAGTGTCATCGTCATAGGCATCGCCGGCGTGGTCGGCGTGCTCGTCGCGATGCTGGCGATGGGCGAAGGCTTCAAGGAGACGCTCGACCAGACCGGCAGCGACCGCACCGCGATCATCCTGCGCGGCGGCTCGCAGGCCGAGACCAACTCGGTGATCACCCGCGACCAGGTGCCATTGATCTCGGCCCTGCCGGGGATCGCCAGCGGGACCGACGGGCGACCGGCGATTTCGCCCGAACTGTCGCAGGTCGCGAACTTGCCGAGCATGGCCGACGGCACCGATGCCAACGTGCAGTTCCGCGGCGTCGGGCCGGCGGCGTGGTCGATCCGCCCCGACGTCAGGATCGTGGAGGGCCGCAAGTTCAAGCCCGGCCTGCGCGAGCTGGTCGTCGGCCAGGGCGCGCAACAGCAGTTCCGCGGACTGGAGGTGGGCAACACGATCGAGCTCGGCAACCAGGAGTGGCTGGTCGTCGGCAAGTTCGCGGCCGGCAATGCACACGACTCCGAACTGTGGAGCGACGCCGAAGTGGTCGGCAATGCCTACAACCGCAGCGCCTGGCAGTCGGTGACGGTGAAGCTCGACGGCCGCACGGGCTTTGCCGAGCTCAAGGCCGCGCTCGACAACGACCCGCGGCTCAAGCTCGACGTCCTGACCACGCGCGACTACTACAGCAAGCAGTCCGAGGGCCTCAACAAGCTGATCAACATCCTGGGCACGGTGATCGGCACGATCATGGCCATCGGCGCGGTGTTCGGTGCGCTGAACACCATGTATGCCGCAGTGGCGACCCGTTCCCGTGAAATCGCCACGATGCGCGCGATCGGCTTCCGCGGCCTGCCGGTGGTGGCGGCGGTAATGCTGGAAACCATGCTGCTGGCGCTGCTGGGCGGCCTGCTCGGCGCCTTCCTGGCGTGGCTGCTGTTCAACGGCAACACCGTGTCCACGCTGGGCAACAACTTCAGCCAGGTCGTGTTCCAGTTCCGCGTCTCGCCGGAGCTGTTGTGGACCGGACTGAAATGGGCGCTCGGCATCGGCCTGGTCGGCGGCCTGTTCCCGGCGCTGCGCGCGGCGCGGCTGCCGGTGACCGAAGCGTTGCGCGCGGCGTGATCCGGCGAGGCGCCTGTCGCGCCGTCTGCCTGCTGGCGGCACTGGCCGCGAGCGGCTGCGCATCGCTGGCGGAGCGCATCGCGCAACCACGGGGCCAACCGATCTTCGATGCGAAGAGCCTGTCGGACATCGAGCGCGCCTGGGGGCTCGAGAAAGGCGAGGTCACCACGGAAGAAGGCGTGCGCATCGCGTACTACCACGTGCCGGCGGCGGATCGCGGCTACGCTTACACGCTCCAGAAGCATGGAAATTACGCGAGCACGAACTTCGGCGTCGGGCACGCGCCCAAGCCCACCCCGGTTCGCGGCACCATCGTCTACCTGCACGGGTGGGGCATGGACGGCACCAGCCTGCTGCCGTGGGCGATGCAGTTCGCCGAGCACGGCTACCAGGGCTATGCGCTGGACCTGCGCAACTTCGGGCGATCCAGCCGGGCGTCGCAGGGGTTCGGTCCGCGCGAAGCCGCGGATGTCGTGGCCGTGCTCGAGCAGCTGCAGGCCAGGGGGGACCTGCATCCGACCGTGTTCCTGTTCGGTGTTTCGCTCGGCGCCAGCACCGCGTTGTTCGCCGAGCCGGCACTGCGCGGCCGCATCGACGGCATCGTTGCGCTGGAACCCTTCGTCAACGCGGCGGAGGCGATCCGCGGCACCGTGCGCGGCACGCTCGACGGGACGCCCGAGGGCCTGGCCGGAAGGCTCAAGCTGATGATCGCGAACTGGCGCTTCCCGGCCTCCGGCGACGCCGACGCGATCCGCGAAGCCGGCGAGTTGCTTGGCCTGGACCTTGCGCAGGTCGACTTGAGACCGGTCGTGCCAGGTTCGAGCACGTGCACCCTGCTCCTGCATGGCGCGGCCGACAGCTGGCTGGATCCGGCCGCTTCGCGCGAGCTCGCGGCGCTGTCGCCGATGATCCGGTTCACCGCCGTGCCGAGGATGGGCCACATGTTGCTTCCGGTCCGGATCGACTGGCTGGCCGCGCCCATCGGACACTGGCTCGGTGAAACGCGTGCGAAAAACTGCGCGGGATTCGAGCTTCCGCCGGATCCCGTCGATCCATGAGTTCAACCCGCCACTTGGCAATCCCCATCGGCACGGCCATCTTGGCGTGTACGTCCGCGCCCCTCATGGGTCGGCCCTACGGACGGGCGCCTTGCCGCGAGCGAACCAGGCCGTCGGTGGCATAGATTGCCAGGGCGACCCAGATGAACCCGAATCCGATCGCCCGGTTCGCATCGAACGCCTCGCCCAGCAACAGCACGCCGCACAGCAGCTGCAACGTCGGCGCGATGTACTGCAGCAGCCCCACCAGCGAGAACGGGATCCGCCGCACCGCGTCGGCGAAGCCGATCAGCGGCAGCGCGGTCAGTGCGCCACCCAGTATGAGCAGGAAACCGATCCACAAGCCCCATCCGGTGGTATCGCCATGCGCGATGAAGCCGCCGTCGCCGTGCATTTCGCCCCACAGCAGCAGCGCCAGCGCGGGCATGAAAAGGTAGAGGCTCTCGACGCCCAGGCCGCGCACGGGCGGCACGCCGAGCAACTTGCGGATCAGGCCGTAGCTGCCGAACGAGGCCGCCAGCGACAACGCGATCCAGGGGAAGCTGCCGTAGTTCAGCGTCAGCCAGAGCACGCCGCAGGTGGCGACGGCGGCGGAGATCCATTGCACGCGGTTCAAGCGCTCGCGCAGCAGCACCACGCCGAGCACGACGTTGAACAGCGGATTGATGAAGTAGCCCAGGCTGGTCTCGACCACGTGCCCGGCGTTGACCGCCCAGATGTACAGGCCCCAGTTGAACGCGATCAGGGTGCCGCTGATCGCCAGCATCCACGGCGCCCGTGGATGCGCCAGCGTTTCGCGCAGCCAGCCGCCACCGTACTTCCAGGCGAGCCAGCCCGCCACCAACACCGTGCTCCAGACGATCCGGTGCGCGATGATCTGCAGCGACGGCACCGACTTGAGCAGGTGCCAGTACAGCGGCATCACGCCCCACAGCACGTAGGAAGCGACGGCGACCCAGACGCCGCGACGGTCCAGCGGTTGCGTGCTCAAGCGGTGCCCTCTTCGACCGCCAGCGCAGCCTTCGGTTTCGGCCTCTTCGCCTTCGCCAGGGTGATCGCGACCACGCCCAGCAGGATCACGCCCATCGCTGCCAGCTCGCTGGCGCTGAAGCGTTCGTGCGCAAGCCAGGCGCCGAGCATCACCGCGATCGCGGGATTGACGTACGCATAGCTGCCGGCGAGCACCGGGCGCACGTTGTGCAGCAGCCAGATGTAGGCGCTGAAGGCGACGATCGAGCCGAACGTGATGAGGTAGGCGACCGACAGCGTGCCCTTGAGGCTTGGCCACGCATGGAAGCGTTCGCCGATCGTCCAGCCGGCGACGATCATCACCACGCCGCCCAGCAGCATCTGCGCCGCGGCCGCCATGAACGGCGACGGCAGGTCCCGGCCGCGGCTCCAGATCGAGCCGAACGACCAGGCGATGGTCGCGACCAGCAGCGCGACCAGGCCGGTCATCGAGGCAGTCAGGCTGCTGCCCGCGTTGAGCCAGACCACGCCGACGAAGCCGATGCCCAGCCCGACCCATTCCATGCGCGTCGGGCGGTCGCCGCGCAGCATCGCGAACAAGGCCATCCACAATGGCGCGGATGCAACCGCCACCGCGGCCATCCCGGAGGACACCGTCTGCTCGGCGACGCACACCAGGCCATTGCCGAGCGCGAGCAACATGACGCCCATCGCGAACAAGGTCGGCCACTGCGCACGCGTGGGCGCCGGCACGCCGCGCGCGCGCAGCACCGCGTACATCAGCCCGCCCGCGATGACGTGGCGGATGCCGGCCATCAGCAGCGGCGGCCAGCCGCCTTCCAGCGCGAAGCGGATGCCCAGGTAGGTCGAACCCCAGATCAGGTAGAGCGCGGCCAGGGCGAGGGCGATACCGGATTTCATGCGTGCGCGGCTTCGCGCCGGAGCAGTTGCTGTTTCACCGGCAGGCCCCAGCGATAACCGCCGAGGCTGCCGTCGCCGCGTACCACGCGGTGGCAGGGCACCAGCACCGCGACCTTGTTGCGGCCGCAGGCATTGGCGACGGCACGCGCACCGCGCGGGTGTCCCATCGCCGCGGCGAGTTCGGCATAGCTGCGGGTTTCGCCGGCGGGAATCCGCATCAGCGCGTCCCATACCTTCTTCTGGAAGGCGGTGCCGACCAGGTCCAGTGGGACCTCGGCGACGCGTCCGGCCAGGCGTTCGGCCACTGCGTGCAGGCGCGGCGCGAGGAACTCGTCGCGGCCGGCGTCCACGCGTTGCAACGCGGCGTTCGGGAATTCGTGGCGCAGCTTCGATTCGAGCACGTCGGCATTCGCGCCGAGTTCGACCATGCACACGCCGCGGCGCGTGGTCGCGACCAGTGCGGTGCCGAGCACCGTGTCCACCAGGCTCCAGCGGATCTCCTCGCCCGGGGCACCGGCGCGGAACTGGGCGGGCGTCATGCCCAGCTTCGCGGCGCCGTCCTCGTACACGCGCGAGGGCGAGCCATAGCCGGCATCGTAGAGCGCGGCGCTGACGTCGCTGCCGGCACGCAACGCGGACTTCAACTTGCCGAGCTTGCGTTGCGCAAGGTATTCGGCGGGGCTGAGGCCGAAGCGCGCGCTGAAGCGACGTTGCAGTTGCGTCGCGCCCAGGCCGACCGCGGCCGCGAGTTCGGCGAGCGTGGGTTCGCCACCGTCGAGCAGCGCGCGGGCGCGTTCGAGGCGGGGATCGGCGGTGGTGGCTGGTGTTTTCATGGCGGAGACGGTAACGGGCGCCTGGGGCGCCCGCTATCCGGTTCTTGCGATTTTACGCTGGTCCGCGCGTCGCGGCTTGCGCCGCTCCCACAAGGGCCCTGCCCGCCTATTCGGCCCAGTGCATGGCGCGGCCGGTTTCCGGGAGGACAATGCCGGCCAGCTTCTGGTCGTCGGCCAGCAACGCGGTGGCATCGGCGAGGATGAAGGCCGATTCGCGCAGCAACGGGTCCGGGCGCTCCTCGGCAGCCTTCTCGCGCGCCGCATCCTTGACCACGTCGCGCTCGCCGGCCTGCAGGCCGTCGTCGGCCGACACCTCGGCCAACGGATCCAGCTTGAGCCCCAGCTCCTTGCGCTTGGCCTGGCGATCCTCGCGCTTGGCCTTGTCCTTGTCGCGATCGGCGCGGCGCTCGGCTTCGTTGAGCGACACGTAGCCCTTGGCGCTGTCGGCACGGAACTCCGCGACGTCCTGCGACCACCACTGGAACTCGGGGTTCTTCGCCACGCGCGCGTCGTGCAGCGCGTCGAGCTTGCCGAGCATCGGGGTGAAGTTGCCGTAGCGCACGTGCGGCACCGCGGCGATCCGCGTCCATGGCAACGCGTTGTCGTAGGTGCTTTCGCCGAACTCCGTGGCGTCCACCGTCACCGGGAAGGTGATGTCGGGGACCACGCCCTTGTTCTGCGTACTGGCGCCGCCGGGCAGGAAGAACTGGGCGATGGTCAGCTTCACCTGGCCGAAGCGCGCGGTCTCGTTCGCCGGCCAGCGGTCCAGGTCCACCAGGTTCTGCACGGTGCCCTTGCCGAAGGTCGGTTCGCCGATGATGATGCCGCGGCCGTAATCCTGGATGGCGCCGGCGAAGATCTCGGACGCCGACGCGGATCCGCGGTTCACCAGCACGGCCAGCGGACCGTCCCAGACCACGCCGGGCCTGCGGTCGTTCTCGACGCTGACGCGGCCGCCGGACTCGCGCACCTGCACCACCGGGCCCTTGTCGATGAACAGGCCGGTGAGTTCGACCGCCTCGGCGAGCGAGCCGCCGCCGTTGTTGCGCAGGTCCACGACCACGCCGTCGACGCGTTCCTGCTTGAACTTCGCCAGCAGGCGGGCGACGTCGCGGGTGGCCGACGCGTAATCGTCGGACCTGCTGCGGCGCGCCTCGAAGTCCTGGTAGAAGCCGGGCAGCTCGACCACGCCGATGCGGCGAGCCGGCAGTTCGCCGCGCGCGGGCACGTTGATCAGCTTGCCCTTGGCCGCGTCGGCGGTCAGACGGATCTTGTCGCGCACCAGGGTGACGCGTACCGGCTTGCTGTCGAGGCCGGCTTCCGGCGGGACGATGTCCAGCCGCACCTGGGTGCCCTTGGGTCCCTTGATCTTCTCGACCACGTCGTCGATCCGCCAGCCGACCACGTCCTCCATCGGGCCGCTGGCGCCCTGGCCGACGCCGACGATGCGGTCGCCGGCCTCGAGCTTTCCGCTCTTGATCGCCGGGCCGCCGGGCAGCACTTCGCGGATCACCACCACGTCGTCCTGCTTCTGCAGCTGCGCGCCGATGCCTTCCAGCGACAGCGACATCGACTGGTTGAAGCGCTCGGCGGTGCGCGGATCGAAGTAGTCGGTGTGCGGATCGATCGAACCGGTGTAGGCATTGAGGAAGCTGCGGAACGCATCGGTACCGTCAAGCTCGTCCACCGACTCGGCGAGGTTCGCGTAGCGCTTGTCGAGCGTCTTGCGGATCTCGTCGGGTTGCTTGCCCGCGAGCTTGAGCCGCAGCCAGTCGTTGCGGATCGACTGCTTCCACGCCTTGTCGAGCTCGGCCGCGTTGGCCGCCCACGGAGCGTCCTCGCGGTCGTACTGCCAGCGGTCGTTGCCGCTGAAATCGAAGATGTCCTGCTTCAGCAGGGCGCGCGCATACGCGGCGCGCTGGTCGACGCGCTCCTTGTACAGCGCGAACATCGCGTAGGCCGGTTCGAGTTCGCCGGACTTGATGGCATCGTCCAGCTTGGTGCGGTACGGCGCGAATTTCGCGATGTCCTGCGCGGTGAAGAACATCTTGCCGCCGTCCAGCGCCTCGAGGTAGCGCTTGAAGATGTCCTGCGACAGCGCGTCGTCGAGGTCCTGCGGGCGGTACGCGTAGCGGCTGTCCGACAACAGGCCGTACACCAGCTTGGCGGTGGTGGCCTGGTCGGCGGTGGGGCCGGTGCCGACGGAGGCGCCTCCTCCCGCCGCCGGCGTGCGCGCCAGCAGCGCCAACGGGACGGCCAGGGCCAGGACGAGGAGGCTGTGCTGCAGTTTCATCGGGTCTCTCGCGGCCGCGGGGCCGCCGTGGATGCGTCGAGGATGTGCCGCGCTACGACCCCCGGACAGTGCCGGAAGTTGCAAGGCGGCGCCAGTCCACTCTATAGGCCGGTGTGTTGCGGCAGGTGAACGCCGGGCAAAGCGTCGCTGCCCGGGCGCAGCCGCAGGCCGAGGTTCCCGGCCAGTGCCTGCAACAGCTCCTGCTTCACCGGCGCCAGCCCGCCGGGGCCGCCGAGGCCGGACATCGCCACGACTTCCAGCCCGGCGTAACCGCAGGGATTGATCCGGTGGAAGGGCTCCAGGTCCATGGCGACGTTGAAGGCCAGGCCATGGAAGCAGCAGCCGTGGCGCACGCGGATGCCGAGCGCGGCGATCTTGGCGCCGTCCACGTAGACGCCGGGCGCGCCTGGCTTGCGCGCGCCCTCGATGTTCCATGCAGCCAGGGTGTCGATCACCGCCTGCTCGATGCGGCAGACGTAGTCGCGCACGCCGAGCTTGAGCCGTCGCAGGTCCAGCAGCGGATAGGCCACGATCTGGCCGGGACCGTGGTAGGTGACCTGGCCGCCGCGGTCGACGTGGACCACCGGGATGTCGCCGGCGGCCAGCACGTGCTCCGGACGCCCTGCCTGGCCGAGGGTGAACACCGGCTCGTGTTCCACCAGCCACAGTTCGTCGGCGGTGTCCTCGCCGCGCGCATCGGTGAAAGCCTGCATGGCCCGCCAGACCGGTTCATACGGCTGCCGGCCGAGATCCCGTACCAGGCACTCGCGCGCCGCTACAGCGTCCACTTCACCTCGGGGTGGTTGCGCAGCACGGCGTGCGCGACTTCGTACTGCTCGCGCGATTCGGCGAGGAACGTCAGCCGCACCGAAACGAACTTGCCGCCGCTGGACTCGCGGGTGCTGACGGTCTCGCGCAGCACTTGCAGGTCGGCCGCCTCCAGCAGCGAGGGGATCGTGTCTTCCAGCCCGCTCCCCGCCGGCCCCATGGCGGTGATCTCGAACTCGCCGGGGAACTGGAAGCCGTGCTCGGGATTGTCGGACTTGATCTCCATGTTCAGACCGATTCCCACCACATCCAGAATTCGTCCCACAGGCGTCCGAAGAAGCCCGCTTCCTCGACCGCGTTCACCGCGACCAGCGGCCGCTGCGCGATCACCTTGCCGTCCAGCGAAACCTTGACCGTGCCGATCCGCTGGCCCTTCCTGATCGGGGCCACCAGGGTCCTGGGCACGTCCATGCTCGGCTTCAGCTGCGCGTACTTGCCGCGCGGCATGCTCACCAGCATGGGTTCGGCCACGCCCAGTTCGACCTTGTCGGACTTGCCCTTCCACACCTTCTGCGAGGCGATCACCTTGCCCGGGTCGTAGAGCTTGTGGGTCTCATGGAAACGGAAGCCCCAGTTCAGCAGCGCCTGCGAATTGGCGGCGCGCGCCTTCTCGCTGGAGTCGCCCAGCACCACCGAGATCAGGCGCTGGTCGCCGCGCCTGGCCGAGGCCATCAGGCAGTAGCCGGCGTTGGAGGTGTGGCCGGTCTTGATGCCATCCACCGACTTGTCGCGCCACAGCAGCACGTTGCGGTTGGGCTGGGTGATCGGGCCGACCGTGAACTCCTTGATCTTGTTGTACGAATAAGCCTTCGGATATTCGCGGATCAGCGCGCGGCCGAGCAGCGCAAGGTCGTAGGCGGTGGAGTAATGCCCTTCCTCCGACAGTCCGTGCGGATTCATGAAATGCGATTCGGTCATGCCGATGCGCTTGGCGTAGGCGTTCATCAGCGCGGCGAACGCATCCTCGCTGCCGGCGACGTGCTCGGCCAGGGCGATCGCGGCGTCGTTGCCCGACTGCACCACCATGCCCTTTTCCATCTCCACCAGCGGCGCGGTCTGGTTCACCGGGAAGCCGCTGTAGCTGCCCTCGGTGCCGGCGCCGCCCTCGCGCCAGGCGTGCTCGCTCATCATCACCTGGTCGGTGGGCTTGATCTTGCCCGCGGCCATTTCCGCCGCGATGACGTAGGAGGTCATGACCTTGGTGATGCTGGCAGGCTCGCGGCGCGCGTGGATGTTCTCGCCGGCGAGCACCTGGCCGGTGGCGTAGTCCATCAGCAGCCAGGCGGCGGCGCCCTCGGGCGCGGGCGCCGGCGGCACCGGCAGCGCGTCGCTCAGCGCGGCCGGCTTCGGCGTCGCGGGTTGCGGCACGGGCTGTTGCGCCTGGGCGGCAAGGGCGACGGTGGCGAGGGCGGTGGCGAGGACGAGGGCCGGCTTCAGGACGAATCGCTTCAAGAGGGAGGGCTCCAGCATGAATGGGCGGCGCCGCGGCGCCGAGTCACCAGTTTACTCGTGCACGGGCTGCGGCTGGCCGAAACCAAGACCCTGCAGGCGCGCGCCGAGTTCCGCGGCGGTCGAGGGATCGAGCGGACCGACGCGCAGCCGCCACACGCGCTGGCCGTTGGAATCGGCATCGACGAGCCGGCTGTTGGCGATGCCGGCGCCGGCGAGCATCGCCAACGCACGGTCGGCGTTTTCGCGGGTGCTGAAGCTGGCGACCTGCAGGACGATGCCCGGCAGTTCCTCGACCAGCATGTCCATGCCGCTTGCCCTGGCCGGCGCGGCGGCGGGGGTGGCGGTGGCGACCGCGTCGTACTGCTGGCGCGCGTTCTCGCCCGGGCCCAGGCCGACCACTTCGACCTTCGCGGTGCCGGCGCGGTCCAGTCCGATCTTCACTGCCGCCGCGTAGCTCAAGTCGATGATGCGGCCGTCGTGGAACGGGCCGCGGTCGTTGACCCGCACCACCACCGACTGTCCGTTCGCCAGGTTGGTCACGCGGGCGAAGCTGGGCAGCGGCAGCGTCTTGTGCGCGGCGGTGAAGGCGTACATGTCGTACACCTCCAGGTTCGAAGTGCGGCGGCCATGGAACTTGTTGCCGTAGTACGAGGCGATGCCGGTCTCGTCGTAGCCCTCGGCGCTGTCGAGCACGCGGTAGCTCTTGCCCAGCACCTTGTAGGGCGAACGGTTGCCGTAGCGCGAACGTGGCTCGGCGACGACTTCGGGCTCGGGGATCAGGTGCACATCGGGAATGCCGCCGGTTGGCGCGCTGTCGCGCACGCCCGGCGCATACAGCCCGCCGGCGGTGTAGTCGCCGCGCTTGGACGGGTCTTCCCGCGCCGGCGCGTACGGCGAACGTTTCGGTTTCTGGTCGAAGGTGCCGTGGTTCTCGACCACGACCCTGGTCTGCTGCGGCGGCGATTTCGGCGGGGTGCTGCCGCACGCGGCCAGCAGCAGCGACGCTGCCGCCACCGCAAGGAGGCCGCGTCCCCCGGCGCGACGTGCGCTCATGCGCCGGGGGCCGTTCCGTCCGTGGCCGGGCCCACGCCCGCGCGGATCGCCTGCGCCAGCTGGTGCACCGCCATCGCGTACATGGGCGAGTGGTTGTAACGGGTGATCACGTAGAAGTTCCGGTAGCCGAGCCAGTCCTCGCGTCCGTCGGCGCCCTGCAGCGTGACCAGCGTGGCAGGCTGGGCGTCGGGCACCGTCGGTTCGCCCTGGCGGGCGGTATACCCCAGCGAAGCGAGTTGCGCCAGCGTATGCAGCGGTTCCAGGCCGCCCCCGACCTCCCGCGCGTCGGCGGCACGCTGCGCGCGCGCCACCACTGGCGCACCGCGCTGCCAGCCATGGGCGACGAAGTAGTTGGCGATCGAGGCGAAGATGTCGTCGGTGTCGTTGAGCAGGTCGCGGCGGCCGTCACCGTCGCCGTCCTTGCCCCACAGCCGGTAGCTGGACGGCATGAACTGCCCCCAGCCCATCGCACCGGCATAGCTGCCCTTGAGCGTCGCAATGTCGAGCTGCTCTTCCCGGGCCAGCGCGAACAGCTGCGCCAGCTCGGCGCCGAAGAACGGCGCGCGCTTGGGATAGCCGAAGGCGAGCGTGTACAGGGCATCGAGCACGCGGTAATTGCCGGTGATGCGGCCGTAGCTGGTCTCCACGCCGATGATGGCGACGATGTATTCGGCGGGTACGCCGGTGTTCGCGGCCACGCGCTCCAGGGCGTCGCGGTGGCGCAGGTAGAAGTCGCGGCCGCCCTCGATGCGGGCGTCGGTCATGAAGATCGGGCGGTAGTCCGCCCAGCCGCGTACTTTCTCCGCCGGGCGCGACATCGCGTCGAGGATCGACTGCTTCATCTCCGCCTGCGCCAGCACGTCGCGCACCACCTGGGGCGAGACGCCGTAGTCGCGCGCGGCGTAGGCGACGAAGTTGTCGATGCGCTGGTCGAGCGGCAGTTCCGGGTTGGTCACCGCGGCCGGCGCGGGCGGACGCTCCGCCTCCTGCTCCAGCGGCGGCAACCGCGCCAGGTCCGGCTTGGTGTTCACCTGGCTGATCGGCGGCGTCGGCACCTGCGTCGCGCAGCCTGCCAGCAACCCCGCCAAACCCGCCAAACCCGCTGAAATGAGCGCTTTTCTCATGCCGTCGAGCCTAGCACGCCGCGGGAAAAATCCCTTTGCCACAGATGAACACAGATTGAAAAGGATCCAAAAGAGAAACCTTGAACCCAATCCTTTTTTTATCTGTGAAATCTGTGGCCAAAGAAGCCGTCAGTGGCCGTGCATGGGCTTGTGGGCGCGGACGGCCATGACCACGCCGAGACCGGCGAGCAGCGAGACGGCGGAGGTGCCGCCGTAGCTGAGCAGCGGCATCGGCACGCCGACCACGGGCAACAGGCCGGAGATCATGCCGCCGTTGACGATCACGTACACGAACAGCGACAGGCCCAGGCTGCCGGCGAGCAACCGCGAATAGCCGTCGCGCGCCTGCGCCGCGATCCACAGGCAGCGGCCGACGATGAACAGGTACAGCGCCAGCACCGTGGCCACGCCGACCCAGCCGAACTCCTCGCTCAGCACCGCGAAAATGAAGTCGGTGGTGTGCTCGGGCAGGTAGTCCAGGTGCGATTGCGACCCCTGCCCCCAGCCCTTGCCGGTGAGGCCGCCGGCGCCGATCGCGATCTTCGACTGGATGATGTTCCAGCCGGCACCCAGCGGATCCGATTCCGGATCGAGGAAGGTGAGGATGCGATCCTTCTGGTAAGGCTTCAGCAACCAGAACCAGGCCGCGGGCGCTGCGGCGGCGATGCCGCCGGCGGCGGCGACGAACCACCACCACGACAACCCGGCGAGGAACAGCACGAATGCGCCGCTCACCGCCACCAGCATCGCCGTGCCGAAGTCCGGCTGCAGCAGGATCAGCAGCGTCGGGATCGCCACGATCGCGATCGCGATCAGCACCGTGCCGAAGCGCGGTGGCAGCGGTTCGCGGTTGAGGTACCACGCCGCCATCATCGGCAGGGTCAGCTTCAGCAATTCCGCCGGCTGGAAATAGAACACCTTCAGGTCGATCCAGTGCTTGCCCGAACGTCCCGTCCCGATCGCCAGCACCAGCAACAGCGGAAGGATGGTGAGCAGGTAGGCCAGCGGCGTCGCGTTGCGCAGGCGGTGCGGTGGCACCCGCGACAGCGCCCAGGCCGCGGCGAAGCCGACGACGTAGCGGGCGCCCTGGGCGACGACCAGGCTGCTCGAGTCGCCGCCGGCGCTGTACAGCACCGCCAGGCCGATCGCCATCAACGCCGCGAGCGCCAGGCACAGCGGCCCGTCGAGGGTATGCAGCACGCGGCCGCCGATGTCGAAGAGCCAGCGAGCGATCGCGTTCATCGCCGCGCCTTCCGCGGTGCGCTGTCGACCGCGCCATCGACCTCGCCGAACGCCATCCCGTTCACCGCGCCGACCACGTTGTCGAAACGTACGACGGGCGCGGCTTCGGCGCCCTCGGCCTGGGGCGGCTCCGGCATCTTGCCCAGGATCCACGCATCCATGATCTTGCGCGCGATCGGCGCGGCGGTGGTGGAGCCGAAGCCGCCGTGTTCCACCGCGACGGCAACGGCGATGGTCGGGTTGTCCGCCGGTGCGTAACCGATGAACCAGGCCTGGTGGCGCAAGGCCAGCGGCAGCTGGTGCGGATCGACGCTGACCGAACCCTTGCGGCTGACCTTCTGCGCGGTACCGGTCTTGCCGGCGATCGGGTACGGCGAACCCAGCATCGCGTAGTAGGCGGTGCCGCCCGGCTGCGTGGTGCCGAGCATGCCTTCCTGCACCGCCTTGAGGTGCTCGGGATGTTCGCTGACCAGTACCGGTGCGGGTTGCGGCAACTCTTGCCAGGGTTCGCGGTAACCGTCGCGGCGCGCGGACACCAGGTGCACGCGCCGCAACTCGCCATCGTCGGCGATTGCCGCGGTCGCCCGCACCAGTTGCAGCGTGGTCGCTTTCCAGAAGCCCTGGCCGATCCCCGCGATCACGGTCTCGCCCGTATACCAGGGCTCGCGGCTGTTCTTCCGTTTCCACTCCGGCGACGGCACGATGCCCTCGTTCTCGCCGACCAGGTCGATGCCGGTCTTCTGCCCGAACCCGTAGCGGCGCATCCAGTCCGCGAACTGCTCGATGCCCATGTCGAGCGCGAGCTTGTAGTAATAGGTGTTGACCGAGGCCGAGATCGACTTGCGCAGGTCGGTCCAGCCATGGCCCCCGGCGTGCGAATCGCGATAGCCGCGGCGTTGGCCGGGGATGTGGAATTCGCCGGTGGACAGCACGCGGTCGTCGGCGGTGCGCAGGCCGCTGTCGAGGCCGGCCAGGCCGATGAACGGCTTCACGGTGGAGCCCGGCGGGCCGCCGCCGAGCACGTTGCGGTTGAACAGCGGCCGCGACGGGTTCGCGGTCAGCGCGCCGTAATCCTTGTGCGAGATGCCGTTGACGAACAGGTTCGGGTCGTAGCCCGGCAGGCTGACCATCGCCAGCACCTCGCCGGTGCGCGGGTCGAGCGCGACCGCAGAACCGTCCATGTCGCCGAACGAGGCGGCCATCGCCCGCTGCAGGTCGAGGTCTATCGACAGGCGCAGGTCCGCGCCCGGTATCGCCGGCTCGCGCCCGATCGTGCCGAGCGAGCGGCCTTCGACGTTGGTCTCCACGCGTTCGTAGCCGATGCGCCCGCGCAGGATGTCGTCGTAGTAGCGCTCCAGGCCGGCCTTGCCGACATGGGTGAAGGCACTGTCGGCCTCGCCCATGCGCAGCAGGTCCTCTTCGTCGACGCGGCCGACGTAGCCGATCACGTGGGCGAGCAGCGGCCCGTAGGGGTAACGCCGGTTGAGGTAGGGCACCAGCTCGACGCCGGGAAAGCGCCAGCGGTCCACCGCGAAGCGCGCGGCCTCGTCCGCATCCACGCGCGGCTTCAACGTGATCGGGCGGAAGCGTTTCTGCGCCTTCCGCGCCGCCTCGAATTCGGCGACCTGCTCGTCGTCGAGCGCGACGATCCGGCGCAGGGCCGGCAGCCAGTCGCCGGGCGGACCGGCTTCCAGCGGGGTGACGTCGAGCCGGTAGGCCGGCACGTTGTCGGCGAGGACACGTCCCTTGCGGTCCAGGATCAGGCCGCGTCCGGGCAGCACCGGGCGCAGCTTCACCCGGTTGGCTTCGGACTGCAGCGCGTAGTCGGCGTGGTCGACGACCTGCAGCTTGAAGTACCAGCCGCCCAGGCCGACCAGCGCCAGTACCACCAGCACGAAGCCGAGCAGCGCGCGGCGGCGGAACTGCGCCGCCTCGGCGGCGGGCGACTTCAGCTGGCGGCGCCGCGGCCCCACGGCTCAGCCCCGGCCGCCGAGCCGCAAGCGGTCCAGCAGCAGGAAGACCGGCGCCCACAGCAGCATGCCGACCAGCGGCGCCCACCAGAACGCCGGCGGCAACTGCGGTTCCCCCAGGGCCAGGTGCGCGGCGGCGCTGATCACGCGGTCGTTCAACAGCAGTCCGGCGATCGCCAGCGCCTGTTGCGAGACCGGGAAGAAACGCAGCTGCGCGCGGAAGCGCTGGACGATGAAAGCCATCACCGTCAGCCGCAACGCCTGTTCCCCGAGGAGGCTGCCGAAGGCGATATCGGCGATGAGCCCCACCACGAAGGCCACGCCGAGCCCGACGCGCTCGGGGGCCTCGATCAGCCAGTAGACCAGCACCAGCGCCAGCCAGTACGGCCGGAACGGCTGCAGCCAGGCCGGCAGCGGCAACAGGCCGAGCAGCAGCGCGATGGCCAGGCTGGTCGGCAGCAGCCAGGGAGGATTGCGGCCGCGGCTCATGGGCGGCCCTGCTGGCGCAGCAGCAACACGTCGCGGCCGCGGTCAAGTTGCGCGGCGGGCTCCAGCTCGCCGACCAGGAATGCATGGCTGTCGTCCGGGTGCAGCGCCACCACCTTGCCCACCGGGAAACCGGCGGGGAAACGGCCGCCCAGGCCGGAGGTGATCACGACGTCGCCGACCTTGAGGTCGCCGGACAGCGGGATGTTGGGCAGCGCCAGGCGGTCGCTGCGGCCCTGGCCGTAGGCGACCAGGCGCACGCCGGTGCGCGCGACGATCACCGGGACCGCGTGGTCCGGGTCGGTGATCAGCAGCACCGTGGCGCTGCCCGGGCGCACCGCGATGATCTGCCCGACCAGGCCGCCGGCATCGATGACGCTCTGGCCCACGGTGACGCCATCGCGGGTGCCGGCATCGAGCACCAGGCGCTGGCGGGTGGGGTCGAGATCGATGTCCAGGATCGGCGCCAGCTGCACGTCCAGGCCGCCGCGTCGTTCGGCGCCGAGCAATTGCCGCAGGCGCTCGTTCTCCGCGGCCGCCGTCTGCAACCTGGCCACGCGCGCACCGCTGAGCAGCAGCGCGTTGCGCAACGTCCGGTTCTCGGCGACCAGCCCGGATCGGGTGGCGGCGTTCTCACTCAGCGCGTCGCCCAAGCGGGCCGGCATCCCGGCCACGGACCACAACGGCTGTGCCAGCACCGTTGCCTGCGCGCGCAGCCGGGCAAGCCAGCCGCCGCGATGGTCGAGCACCAGCAGCGCGACCGCGAGCGCGAGGTAGGCCAGCAATTGCAGCGTGCCGGTGATGTCACCGGAGCGGGGGTTGGAACCGGAGAACGAGGGCACCGGTTACTCCGGCGCGAAGAACTCGTTCCCGTGCATGTCCACCAGTTCCAGCGCGCGGCCGCCGCCGCGGGCGACGCAGGTCAGCGGATCGTCGGCGACCTGCACGTGCAGCCCCGTTTCCTCGCTGATCAGGCGATCGATGTCGCGCAGGTAGGCGCCGCCACCGGTCAGGACGATGCCGCGCTCGGCGACGTCGGCGCACAGTTCCGGCGGGGTCTGCTCCAGCGCCTGGCGGATGGCCGCCACGATCCCGGCCAGCGGCTCGTGCAGCGCCTCCAGTACCTCGTTGGAGTTGATGGTGATCATCTTCGGCACGCCTTCGGCCAGGTGCCGGCCGGAGACTTCGATCTCGCGCACCTCTTCCTGCTTGTAGGCGCAGCCGATCTCGAGCTTGATCCGTTCGGCCGTGGCGTCGCCGATCAGCATGCCGTGGGTGCGGCGGACGTAGGCGATGATCGATTCGTCGAAGCGGTCGCCGCCGATGCGCACCGACTGCGAGTAGACGATGCCGTTCAGCGCGATCACCGCGACCTCGGTGGTGCCGCCGCCGATGTCCACGACCATCGAGCCGCGCGCCTCGGTCACCGGCATGCCGGCGCCGATCGCGGCGGCCATGGGTTCCTCGATCAGGAACACCTCGCGGGCGCCGGCCTCCTCGGCCGATTCCTTGATCGCGCGGCGTTCGACCTGGGTGCTGCCGGCCGGCACGCACACCAGCACCCGCGGGCTCGGCCGCAGCATCCGCGACTTGTGCACCTTGCGGATGAAGTACTTGAGCATTTCCTCGGTATAGGTGAAGTCGGCGATGACGCCGTCCTTCATCGGCCGGATCGTGGTGATGTGGCCGGGGGTGCGACCCAGCATCTGCTTGGCCTCGGTGCCCACGGCCGCGACCGAGCGCGAATTGCCGACCAGCCGGTCCTGGCGGACCGCCACCACCGAGGGCTCGTTGAGGACGATGCCCTGCCCGCGGACGTAGATCAGGGTGTTGGCCGTGCCGAGATCGATCGACAGGTCGTTGGAGAACATGCCACGGAACTTCTTGAACATCGCGGAGGGGTGTCCGTCAGGGCGCGCGCAGGGGATGGGCTAGCCTAGCAAAAACTGGCCTGCGCGGGCGCGAGCCGGTACCCTGTCGCGCCGCCGGCGCTGCCGGTTCCGTGCACCCCGTCACCCTTGCCGCCGGCACCCTCCGGCCGCCCCGAGGCTTGCCCATGTCTGCCCTGATCTGCGGTTCCCTGGCCTACGACACCATCATGGTGTTCCCCGACCAGTTCAAGAACCACATCCTCCCGGACAAGGTGCACATCCTCAACGTGTCGTTCCTGGTGCCGCGGATGCGCCGCGAGTTCGGCGGCTGCGCCGGCAACATCGCCTACAACCTGAAGCTGCTGGGCGGGGCCCCGATCCCGATGGCCACGGTGGGCCAGGATTTCGGCCCCTATCGCGAGTACTTCGCCGAACTGGGGATCGACCTGTCCCGGGTGAAGGAGATCCCGGAGCTGTTCACCCCGCAGGCGTTCATCACCACCGACCACGACAACAACCAGATCACCGCCTTCCACCCCGGGGCGATGATGCGCTCCTACGAAAACCACGTCCGCGACGTGCCGGGCGTCAGCATCGGCATCGTCAGCCCGGACGGCCGCGAAGGCATGATCCAGAACGCACGCGAGTTCGCCGAGGTCGGCATCCCCTTCATCTTCGACCCGGGCCAGGCGATGCCGCTGTTCAACGGCGCCGAGCTGCGCGATTTCATCGAGCAGGCAGACTACGTCACCGTCAACGACTACGAGTCCAACCTGCTGCAGGAGCGGACCGGTTGGGACGAGAAGACCATTGCCGGCAAGGTGAAGGCCTACATCGCCACGCGCGGGCCCAAGGGCGCGGTGATCTTCGCCGACGGCAAGACCATCGACGTGCCGCCGGCGCACGAGCGCCGGATCACCGATCCGACCGGCTGCGGCGACGCGTTCCGTGCCGGGTTGATCTTCGGCATCCAGAAGGGCTACGACTGGCTGACCATCGGCCGCATCGGCAACCTGATGGGCGCGCTGAAGGTCGAGCATCCCGGCACCCAGAACCAGCGCTTCGACTTCGACGAGTTCGCCGAGCAGTTCAAGCAGCAGTTCGGTTACGCGCTGTAGAGCCGACCCATGGCCGGCTGATCAGATTGCCGACCATGGGTCGGCACTACGGTCACCAGGGCATGCGCGCCGGATCCAGGGCGGCGACCTCGAAGAGCGCCTTGCGGGTGCCCCCGGCGTTGACCGGGAATTCGATCTCCAGGGTCTTCGCGTCCTGCGCGAGTTTCCACAGCGCGCGGTCGTCGTTTATGAACATCGCGATCGCTTCGTCGGTGTCGGGGCGGTAGGCCGCCATGCGCTTCGGGGCGGCACCGTCGACCGAGACGCCGACCTTACAGCTGCCATGGCAGTCGAAATCGCCGGCCTCCATCACCAGGTAGCTGCTGCGCCCCCACGACGGGTGGTCGCGGAACA
The DNA here is from genome assembly GCA_004297225.1 of Lysobacteraceae bacterium. GTDB lineage: Bacteria > Pseudomonadota > Gammaproteobacteria > Xanthomonadales > Xanthomonadaceae > Cognatiluteimonas. The sequence continues at coordinate 48,513 of SCUI01000010.1, forward strand.
CCAGCTTCACCGGCGTCCGCGTGCCACCGATCTCGATCGGATCCTTCGCCTGGATCAGCGCCGTGCGCTGTTCACCCTTGCCGGCGGCCTGGCCCTGGTACAGCCAAAGTCCGGCCAGGCGACGCTCTTCGCGCATGGCCTCGGCTTTGGCGGCCACGTCGGCCAGTTGCGGCTCGACCCGCGCGGCGGCCTCGGTGGCCGGGTATTGCGCCAGCAACACGTCGCCCTGCGCCCTGGCGAGCTGGTAATTGCCCTCGGCAAGCGCGGCGTCGAATGCGCGCTCGGCCTGCTTCGCCGCATCCTCCGCGGCGACGGCCCGCGCCGCCTCCTGTTCGGCCAGCTTCTGCTCGCGGTTGCAGCCCGCGGCGGCCAGCACGACCGCCGCCAGCAGCGCGATTGAAAGCGGACGCACGAGCATTATTTCGCGGCGTCCTTGCCTTCGGCGCCTTCAATGGCCGCCTGCACCGAGCCGGTGGTGATCGGGTGGTAACCCGGCCGCGCCTTCGCGAACACGTCCTTCGCGAACGCCAGGCCTTCGGGCGTCTTCACCAGCGCGTTGTAGATCGGCATGATCAGCTTGCGACGGCCGACGCGCTGCATGAACTCCGCCATTTCCTCGTCGGCGGCGTGGTAGCCGCTGCGTACCGCCAGCGGGTACCAGCGCTGCGCGATCTCGCCGTTCGGCGTGCCGGTGAAGTGGTAGGCGTCGTCGAGCGCCTGCATCTGTTCGACGGTCAGGGTGTCCGGCATGCCCTCGATGAAACGCACCCACTCCTGCGTGCTCCATTTCGAGGTCACCTGTGCGGAGGGCAGCGTGCCGGTGCCGGTCCAGCTGATGCGCGCCGCGTCGACCACCGCGAAGCGCTGCGACTTCACCTGCGGCGCGTTGTCCGGGATGCCCGGCTCGTACAGCCACGCGTCGAACTCCTCCTGGCTCACCTTGCCCGGATTCTTCTCGAGCAGGTTGGCGATGGCGTAGTCGCGGAACTGCTGCGTGGAGATGCTCTGGAAGGCGAAGTGGTCGAAGTAGCCGCGCAGGAAATCGTCGAACACCTCGCGGCCGAAGCGCTGCTCCAGGAACTGCATGAACCAGGCGCCCTTGGTGTAGACGGTGCCGGTGAGGTTGTGGTCCGGGTCGTCGAGGTCGCCGGGTTTCACCGCCAGCCGCTGCAACGCCTTGTTCTCCTCGGTGAACTCCTCCTTGAGCTCGCCGCGGGCGATCGCGCTTTCCATGTCGGCCTGTTCCTTGCCGTACAGCGCTTCGACCAGGCGGTTCTCGACGTAGCTGGTGAGGCCCTCGTTGAGCCACGCGTCGCGCGAAGTGGAGAAGGTGACCAGATTGCCCGACCAGCTGTGCGCCAGTTCATGCGCGACCAGGGACACCAGCGACTTGTCGCCGACGATGACGGTGGGCGTGGCGAAGGTCAGGCGCGGGTTTTCCATGCCGCCGTACGGGAACGAGGGCGGCAGCACCAGGATGTCGTAGCGACCCCAGCGGTACGGGCCGTACAGCGACTCCGCGGTCTCGATCATCTTCTCGGTGTCTTCGAATTCCGCCTGCGCCTTCTCGACCATCGCCGGCTCGGCCCAGACGCCGCTGCGTTCGGAGATCGGACGGAACACCAGGTCGCCGGCGGCGATCGCCAGCAGGTAGGACGGGATCTTCTGCGGCATCTTGAAGCTGTAGTCGCCGTCGCGCGCCGCGTTCGGGTCGTTGTCGGCGCTCATCAGCACCATCGCGTCCGCCGGTGAGGTCACGTGCGCGCTGTAGGTGAACCGTACCTGCGTGGTGTCCTGCAGCGGCACCCAGGAGCGGGCGTGGATCTGCTGCGACTGGCTGAACATGAAGGGTTGCTTGCCGCCTTCGGTCATCGACGGTTCCAGCCACTGCAGGCCGGATGCCTGCGGCGAGGTGGCGTAGGTCACGCGGATGGTGGCGTTGCGCTCGGGCGCGTCGATCGTGAGCTTGCTGCCCAGCAGCGGATCGGCGTCGGCGAGCACGTACTGCAACGGCTGCCATTGGCCGTCCTTGCCTGCGCCCTCGACCTTGCTGATCTCGAGGTCGCGGGTGTCCAGCACCAGCTGCGTGGCGTCGTCGGCCAGCCAGTCCAGGGTGTAGGTGGCGGTGCCGGCGATCTGTTTCTTCGCGAAGTCCACGCCCAGGTCCAGGGCGAGCTCGGTGGTCTTCACCTTGCCGGGTTCGGCGTATGAATACTCGTCGCGGGTAGCGTCCATGGCTTCGGTGCTCGCTGCCGGCGCGTCGCCGGGCTTGGCGGCGTCGGTCGGGGGCGCCGCGTCGCGTGCGCATCCGGCGGCGGCCAGGGCGAGGGCGGCGGACAACACGATCAGGAACTTGGGCATCGGGTCACGAACCTGTGGCGAACGGTCCGGCGAGTTTAGCGCCGCGCGACGCCCCGTGCCGCGCCTAGACCTTGTACCCCGTATGGATCGCGACGATCCCCGCACTCAGGTTGCGATACGACACCCGCTCGAAGCCCGCCGCCTCCATCATCGCCTTGAGTTCGGCCTGCGGCGGATGCTTGCGGATCGACTCGGCCAGGTACTGGTAGCTCCCCGCATCCTGGGCGAACAGCCTGCCCAGGCGCGGCAGCACCTGGAAGGAATGGAAATCGTAGACCGGCTTGAACCAGTCGGCCTTCACTTCCGAGAACTCGAGCACGCGCGCCTGGCCTCCGACCTTGAGCACGCGATGCATCTCGCGCAGCGCGGCGTCCTTGTCGGTGACGTTGCGCAGGCCGAAGGCGATCGTGACCAGGTGGAAGCTGGCGTCCGGGAACGGCAGCGCCTCGGCGTTGCACTGCACGTACTCGAATCCGCGGACGTTGCCGCGGTCGACCATGCGGTCGCGGCCGACGCGCAACATGTCGCCGTTGATGTCGCCGAGCACGAGTTCGCCGGTCTCGCCGACACGGTCCTTCAGCAACGCGGCGATGTCGCCGGTGCCGCCGGCGAGGTCGAGCACGCGGTCGCCCTTCGACACCTGCGCGGTCGCCACGAAGTAACGTTTCCACAACCGGTGGATGCCGAGCGACATCAGGTCGTTCATCAGGTCGTACTTGCCGGCGACCGAGGAGAAGACCTCGCCGACGAGCTTCTGCTTCTGCGCCGTGGGCACTTCGCGGAAGCCGAAATGGGTGGTGCCGGGGTCGCGTGCGTCGCTCATGGGACGATTATCGCAGAGGGCGCTTCAGGCCGCCGCGGGCTGCACTTCCCGCTCGATCCGGCTCGCGTTCTCGATTTCGGCCACCCGCAGGTCATAGGCGGCCTGCAGGTTCAGCCACGAGCGCGCATCACCGCCGAAGTAGCGCGCCAGGCGCATGGCGGTATCGGCGCTGACACCGCGACGGCCGCGTACCACGTCATTGATGCGCGGCGGTGGAACCCTCAGGGCATTGGCAAGGGCGTTGGCACTCATGCCCAAGGGCACCAGGTAGTCCTCGCGGAGCACCTCGCCGGGATGGATGGGACGCATGCCGTTCTTGTACATGGCCAGTACCTCAGTGGTAATCGACGATCTCGACCTGCTCCGGTCCGTCCTGCGTCCAGCGGAAACAGATCCGGAACTGGTCGTTGATGCGGATGCTGTACTGGTCCTTGCGGTCGCCCTTCAATGCTTCCAGGCGATTGCCCGGGGGCGAGCGAAGGAAGTCCAGCGTGTGCGCGGCATCGAGTTGCGCCAGCTTGCGCATCGCGACGTCGGCAAATGCGGAAAACCGCTTCGATCGGCCGGTTTCGAACAGCTTCCGGGTCTCCGCGTCGCCGAAGCTTCGGATCATGGGCGGAGTTTATAACGTTTAACGTTATGCGTCAAACCGCTGTCGGGTGCGGGACGCGTAAGGGACTCTGGCGGTCTGATCGCGCGCGATGCTGATGGAGCGATTTTTAGCCTATCGTGATGGAATCGCCCGAATCGAGGCCCCGCGATGCTCGACACACCGGATTACCGCGCACTGCTGGAGACCGCCCTCGCCGAGGCACGCGCCGGGCTGGCCGAAGGCGGCATTCCGATCGGCGCCGCGCTGTACCACCGCGACGGCCGCCTGCTCGGCTGCGGCCACAACCGCCGCGTCCAGGAAGGTGACCCGTCGATCCACGGCGAGACCGACGCCTTCCGCAAGGCCGGCCGCCAGCGGAACTACCGCGACACGATCATGGTGACCACGCTCGCCCCGTGCTGGTACTGCAGCGGGCTGGTGCGGCAGTTCAACATCGGCACGGTGGTGGTCGGCGAGTCGGTGAATTTCGCCGGCGGCGTGGATTGGCTGCGCGAGGCCGGCGTCAAGGTGATCGAGCTCGACGACCAGCGCTGCTTGACCATGATGGCCGACTGGATCGCCGCGAATCCCGAGCTGTGGAACGAGGACATCGGCGTGTAGGGGCACGCCATGGCGCGCCCCGGATATTGCAGCCGACCATGGGTCGGCTCTACAGGATGTAGCGCGACAGGTCCGGATCCTGCACCAGTTCGCCCAGGTGCTTGTCGACGTACGCGCGGTCGATGGCGACGGTGTCGCCGCCGCGGTCCGGGGCCTCGTAGCTGAGGGTGTCCAGCAGTCGTTCGAGCACCGTATGCAGGCGCCGCGCGCCGATGTTCTCCTGGCGCTCGTTGACCTGCGCGGCGATGGCCGCCAGTCGCTCCACCGCATCGGGCGCGAACGTCAATGCGACTCCCTCGGTCTTCAGCAGCTCCACGTATTGGGTGGTCAGCGCCGCCTTGGGCTCGGTGAGGATGCGGACGAAATCGTCCTTGCTCAGCGCGCCCAGCTCGACGCGGATCGGGAAGCGTCCCTGCATTTCCGGGATCAGGTCCGACGGCTTGGCGAGGTGGAAAGCGCCGGAGGCGATGAACAGGATGTGGTCGGTTTTCACCGGGCCGTACTTGGTGCTGACGGTGGAGCCTTCGACCAGCGGCAGCAGGTCGCGCTGCACGCCTTCGCGCGACACGTCCGCACCCATGCCCTCGCTGCGCTTGGCGACCTTGTCGATCTCGTCGATGAAGACGATGCCGTGCTGCTCGCAGGCTTCGATCGCGGCCTCGCGCACTTCCTCCTCGTTGACCAGCTTGGCCGCCTCTTCCTCGACCAGCACCGGCCGCGCGGCGGCGATGCTCAGCGTGCGCTTGTGGGTCTTGCCGCCGGAGATCTGCGAGAACATCTGCCGCAGCTGCTGGCCCATCTCCTCCATGCCGGGAGGGGCCATGATGTCGACGCCGACATTCATCGCGGTCTCGACCTCGATCTCGCGCGCGTCCAGGGCGCCGCTGCGCAGCTGCCTGCGCAGCTTCAGCCTGGTCTCGCTCTCCGCGTTGTGCTCGGCGGAAGGCTCGTCCAGCGGCGCCTCGGCCTTGAAGCCGAACACGGTGGGCGCCTCACGGCGCGGAAGCAGCGCGTCGAGGATGCGATCCTCCGCGCGCTCCTCGGCCTGGGTGCGCACGCGGGTCTTGGCCTGCTCGCGATACATCTTGACCGCGGTGTCGGCGAGGTCGCGGATGATCTGCTCGACGTCCTTGCCGACGTAACCGACCTCGGTGAAGCGGGTGGCTTCGACCTTGACGAACGGCGCGTTCGCCAGCGTCGCGAGGCGCCGCGCGATCTCGGTCTTGCCGACGCCGGTGGGGCCGATCATCAGGATGTTCTTCGGCATCACCTCGTCGCGCAGCTCCGGATCCAGCTGCATGCGCCGCCAGCGGTTGCGCAGCGCGATCGCCACGGCGCGCTTGGCCGACTGCTGGCCGACGATATGGCGGTCGAGCTCCTGCACGATCTCGCGCGGGGTCATGGTCGCGGAGGTGTTCTCCAGCTTGTGCATCGGTCAGAGCTCCTCGACCACGATGTTGCCGTTGGTGTAGATGCAGATGTCGCCGGCGATCTTCAGCGCCTCGCTGGCGATCGCCTTCGCGTCGAGGTCGGTGTGCGCGGCCAGCGCGCGCGCGGCGGCCAGCGCGTAGCTGCCGCCCGAGCCGATCGCCACCAGCCCGTCCTCGGGCTCGATCACGTCGCCGGTGCCCGACACCACCAGCGAGGTCTCGGCGTCGGCCACCACCAGCAGCGCCTCGAGCTTGCCGAAGCGGCGTTCGGTGCGCCAATCCTTGGCCAGTTCCACCGCGGCGCGGGTCAGCTGGCCGTGCTTCTCGAGCTTGGCCTCGAACAACTCGAACAGGGTGAAGGCATCCGCAGCGGCGCCGGCGAACCCGGCCAGCACCTGGCCGTCGCGGCCCAGCCGCCGCACCTTGCGCGCGTTGGCCTTCATCACCGTGTTGCCGAGGGTAACCTGGCCGTCGCCGGCGACCACGACCTTGCCGTTGCGGCGCACCGAGACGATGGTCGTGGCATGGAAGACGTTGGGGTTCTGGCTGGGGTCCATCACGGGCTCCCGGGGGTCGAACCACAAAGGTGGGGATCGCCGGGGGCCGTCGCAAGGGCTGTAGAGCCGACCCATGGTCGGCTTGCCCGGATGCAGCCGACCATGGGTCGGCTCTACGGCTTCCTTTTCGCGCGGGGATGGGCCGCGTCGTAGACCTTGGCCAGGTGCTGGTAGTCGAGGTGGGTATAGATCTGGGTGGTGGCGATGTCGGCGTGGCCGAGCAATTCCTGCACGCCGCGCAGGTCGCCCGAGGACTCGAGCACGTGGCTGGCGAAGGAGTGCCGCAGCAGGTGCGGATGCACGCGCTTGAACAGGCCCTGGCGCTGGGCGAGCTGGCGCAGGCGCAGCTGCACGGCGCGCGGCGTGATCGCGCCATTGCGGCCCGGGAACACCGGCGCCTTGTCGTCGCTGCCATTCTGGTCGGCCCGCCACTCCAGCAACGCCTTGCACGCATGCGATCCGACCGGGACCGTGCGCTGCTTGCTGCCCTTGCCGAGCACGGTGACCAGGCCGCCCTCCAGGTCCAGGTCGCCCCAGCGCAACCCGCATACCTCCGACAGGCGCAAGCCGGAGGAATAGAACAGTTCGAGCAGCGCGCGGTCGCGCAGGCCGAGCGGCACGTCGGTCGGCACCTCGACCAGCGCCTTGGCCTCGTCCGGATCGAGCACCTGCGGCATCTTGCGCGGCGCCTTGGGCGCGCGCACCGCGGCGGCCGGGTTGGCAGCGACCACGCCCTGCCTCAACAGCCACCGGTAGCAGCTGCGCACGGCCGACAACCGGCGTTGCAGGCTTTTCGGCGACAACCCACGGCGGTGCTCCGCGGCGACGAAGGCGCGGATGTCCTCGCCTCCCAGGGCCTCGATCCCACGCGCCTGCGCCTCGCTCCAGCCCCGCAACGCAGCCAGGTCGCGCCGGTAGCCGTCCAGTGTGTTCGGCGACATCCGCCGCTCGACCAGCAGATGGTCGAGGAACCGCTCGATGTGGGTCGCGGCCAGGTCCGCTCCTACGCGCCCGGGTCGAAACGTTGCAGCGCGGTGGTCAACGACTCGGCCATCATCCGCAGGAACAGCGTGCCCATGCCCGGGTAGAAACGGTTCGGGTCGCGGCTGCCGACGGCGACCAGGCCCAGCGACGCCGCGCCGCCGGCCGCGACCAGCGGCAGCAGCGCGCTGGACTGCACGTCCTCCACGCGACCTCCGTACAGCACCACGTTCTTTTCCGGCTGCAGACGCCCGCACAGCGGTTCGCCCTCGGCCAGGCAATCGCGGAACGGCGCCAGCCGCGCGTCGCCGCGCGCGATCACCTGCAGCCAGTCGACGTCGTCCAGCCCGGCGGTCTCGTCGAACAGCACCACCCGCACCAGGTCGCCCTGGAAATCCTCGGAAAGCGACGCGACCATCGCGCGCACGGTGCTGGCGGCATCGGCCTGCTTCATCAGCGCCAGGGTCAGCTGGTGCGTGCGCACGGCCAGGCGCTCGTTCTCCTGTGCATTGGCGAACAGCTCGTGCAGGCGCCGCGTGAGTTCGCGGTTCTTGTCCCGCAGCACCTCCAGCTGGTAACTGGCCAGCGAGGCCGCGGGGCCATCATCGCGGGGCACCACCAGGCTGACCGCCAGGTCGGGGAACTGCTGCAGGAACTTCGGATGGCGGCGCAGGAAAGCGGCGACTTCATGCGCGCCCAGCTTCTCCTCCGTGTGCCGCAATCCGGGCTCGCGGATGACGTCGCTCATGAATGCCACTCCCCTTCGAAGACGAATGCCGCCGGCCCGGCCATTGTGATCGGGGCGTCGTCGTCGCGCCAGCCGATGCGCAGGGTGCCGCCGGGCAGGGCCACCGACACTTCGCGATCCACGCGTCCGCGTCGCACCAGTATCGCCGCCGCCGCGCAGGCGCCGCTGCCGCAGGCCAGCGTCTCGCCGACGCCGCGTTCGTAGACGCGCAGGCGGATCGACCCGCGCGACAGCACCTGGGCGAAACCGACGTTGACCGAATCCGGGAACGCCGGATGCCGCTGCAGCGCCGCGCCGAGCCCGGCGACCGGCGCGTCGTCGACGTCGTCGACCTCGACCAATGCGTGCGGATTGCCCATCGACACCGCGCCGAAGCGCACGCTCGGTTCGCCCAGCGCCACGACGTATTCATCCTGCATGGCGTCGAACCCCGCCAACGGCACGTCCGCGGGTTGGAACCGCGGCACCCCCATCGCGATGCGGAACTCGCCATCGGCCAGGCGCTCGACCTCGTGTCGCCCGCTCGGACTGTCGAGCACGAAATGTTGCCCGCGGGCGGCGCCGTCGCGCACCAACCATGCCGCGACGCAGCGCGCGCCATTGCCGCATTGCGCGGCATTGCCGCCATCGGCGTTCCAGATGCGATACGACGCCACCGCGCCATCGCTGCGCGGCGGCTCGATGGTCAACAGCTGGTCGCAGCCGACGCCGGTGTGGCGATCGGCGAGTGCGCGGCTCAGTGCGGCATCCGGCGGCGGCAGCCCCTGGCGCAGGTCGAGCACGACGAAGTCGTTGCCCGCTCCGTGCATCTTGCTGAAGCGCAGCGGCGGGCGCGGCGCGGTCGCCATCGCTCAGCCGCCGTCGTCGCCGGCCGCGGGCGGCGTGGTGTCGGGCAGGGTTTCTTCCGCCGGCACCGCCTCTTCCACCGGGATCGGCGGCGGCTGGTCGGTCATGCGGACCAGCGGACCCTTGTTGCCGCAGGCGGCCAGGGCGATGACGAGGGTGGCCAGCGAGGCGCGAAGCAGGAATCTGTCCATGCGCCGGAGTGTAGCGCGGGCGCGCGCAAGGGGGCGCTAGCGCCGGGGTTCCGGGCGCAGCCAGAGCCAGGCGTCGACGATCGCCATGATCGCCGTGCCGATCGCGGCCATCCACCAGCGCGGCGCGGTCAGGAACATCACCACCGCGGCCAGCGCCATCATCCCGGTCGCCAGCCATTTCGCCCGCCGCGTGACCGCGCCTTCGGCCTGCCAGTCGCGGATGACCGGGCCGAAGCGGCGATGCGCGAGCAGCCAGGCGTGCAGGCGCGCCGAGCCGCGCGCGGCCGCATAGGCGGAGAGCAGCACGAAGGGCACCGTCGGCAGGCCCGGAACCACGATGCCGATCGTGCCCAGGGCGAGCGCGGTCCAGGCCAGCAGCCACCAGGCCCAGCGGAAGCGGCTGGCGGCCACGACGGGGGCAGCCCGGCGGCGGCGCCTACGGCGCCGGCGCCGCGGCGACGCCAAGCTGGTCCAGGGTGAAGGCGTACATCTCGGCCAGCTCGCGGTAGCGGCGGAAGCGACCGGACTTGCCGCCGTGCCCGGCGTCCATGTTGGTGCGGAACACGATCGTGCGGCCGCCGGTGTCCAGGTCGCGCAACTTCGCCACGTACTTTGCCGGCTCCCAGTACTGCACCTGCGAATCCCAGAGACCGGTGCCGACGAAGGTCGCCGGGTAGGCCTGCGCCGACAGGTTGTCGTACGGCGAGTACGACAGCATGTAGTCGTAGTATTCGCGCTGTTCCGGGTTGCCCCACTCGTCGTACTCGTTGGTCGTCAGCGGGATCGACGCATCGAGCATGGTCGTCACCACGTCGACGAACGGCACCTGCGACAGGATCACCCGGTACTTGTCCGGCGCCATGTTCGCGATCGCGCCCATCAGCAGGCCGCCGGCGCTGCCGCCATACGCGGCGACGCGATCCTTCGCGGCATAGCCCCGTGCGACCAGGCAGTCGGTGACGTCGATGAAGTCGGTGAAGGTGTTCTTCTTGTGCAGCAGCTTGCCGTCGTCGTACCAGGCGCGGCCCATCTCCTGGCCGCCGCGAACGTGGGCGATGGCATAGGCCATGCCGCGGTCGAGCAGGCTCACCACCGGCAAGTTGAAGCCCGGGTCCATGGACATGCCGTAGCTGCCGTAGGCGTACTGCAGCAGCGCGGCGGTGCCGTCCTTGCGGAAATCCTTGCGGTAGACCACCGAGACCGGCACCCGGGTGCCGTCGCGCGCGGTCGCCCACAGCCGCTCGGTGGTGTACTTCGACGGGTCGTAGCCGATCACCGGCTGCTGCTTGAGCAGGCGGCGCTCACCGGTCGCGGTGTCGACCTCGTAGGTGGTCGCCGGCGTGGTCAGCGAGGTATAGCTGTAGCGCAACCAGGTGGTGTCGTGTTCGGAATTGACGTCCAGGCCCATCGAATAGGCCGGCTCGTCCGCCGCCACGTACTCCTCGCCGGCGGGCTTGAGCAGGCGGATGCGTTCCAGGCCGCCGGAGCGTTCGCCGATGGCGATGAACCCGTCGAACAGGTCGAAGTCCTCGATGAACACGTCGTCGTGGTGCGGGACCAGGTCGGTCCATTGCCCGCGCGTCGTGGCATCGGTGGGCGCGGCCACCAGCTTGAAGTTGGGCGCGGGCGTGCTGTCGGCAGCGGGGGCATTGGTGCGGATCACCCAGCGATCGCCGAGGTGGTCGGCTTCGTACTCGACGTCGCGCTCGCGCGGCGCCAGCACGGTGAACTCGCGCGGATCGGCGGCCGGCGCGCAGCGGGTCTCGCTGGACACGGTGCTTTCGACGCTGATGCAGACGAAGCGGTCGTCGCGGGTCCGCGAGATGCCCATGTAGAAGCTGTCGTCGTGTTCTTCGTAGACCAGCGGATCGTCGGCCACCGGCGTGCCGAGCACGTGCTTGCGCACGCGCACGGTGAGCAGCGTCTCCGGGTCGTTCTCGACGTAGAACAACGTGCGGTTGTCGTCGGCCCAGACCAGGTTCGCCGAGACACCGCGGATCACGTCCGGATACACCTCGCCGGTGGCGAGGTTGCGGAAGCGGATCGTGTACTGGCGGCGGCCGACGTCGTCCTCGGCCCAGGCCAGGATCGCGTTGTCCTGGCTGACCTCGTAATCGCCGACGCTGAAATAGTCCTTGCCGTCCGCCATCGCGTTGACGTCGAGCAGCACCTCTTCCGTCGCCGCCATGTCGTAATGGCCCAGCACGTCCGGGCGCCGCGCGTGGATCGGGTAGTCCTGCCCGGTCTCGTAGCGGCTGTAGTACCAGAAACCGCGCTCGCGGTAGGGCACCGAGCTGTCGTCCTGCTTGATGCGGCCGACGATTTCCCCGTACAGCTGCTCCTGCAACGACGCCAGCGGCGCCATCACCGCATCGGCGTAGGCGTTCTCGGCGTCGAGGTAGGCGAGCATCCCGGCGTCCTTGCGGGTGTCGTCGCGCAACCAGTAGTACGGATCGTCGCGGGTCGCGCCGAACGGCGCCTCCACCAGGTGCGGCTTGCGCTCCACGTCCGGCGGGTCGGGAAGCTCGGTGGCGGCGGCGTGGGTCGGTGTGGTCATCAGCATCAGGGTTGCGAACAGGAGCGCGGGTCGCATGTCGGTCAGTCGGCCAGCGTGTTCCAGAGGAACTGGTAGGTCAGCGCCCACAGGTGCGCCTGCTGGGCGTTGGTGGCGCCGGCGCCGTGGCCCCCCTCGGTGTTCTCGTAGTAGCGCACGTCCTCGTCCGCGGCGAGCATCTTCGCCGCCATCTTGCGGGCGTGGCCGGGGTGCACGCGATCGTCGCGCGTCGTCGTCCAGATGAAGGTCGGCGGATAATCCTTCGAGCCGTCGAACAACTGGTACGGCGAGAACTGCTTGATGTACTCCCAGTCGGCGGTATCGGGGTCACCGTACTCGGCCATCCATGAAGCGCCCGCGAGCAGGTGGCTGTAGCGCTTCATGTCCAGCAGCGGCACCTGGATCACCACCGCGCCGAACAGCTCCGGGTACTGGGTCAGCATGTTGCCGGTGAGCAGGCCGCCGTTGCTGCCGCCCATGATGCCCAGGTGCTCGGGACTGGTGATGCCGTGGGCGACGAGGTCCTTCGCCACCGCGGCGAAGTCCTCGTAGGCCTTGTGCCGGTTCTGCTTCAGCGCGGCCTGGTGCCAGCGCGGACCGTATTCGCCTCCGCCGCGGATGTTGGCGACGACGTACACACCGCCCTTCTCGAGCCAGCCCTTGCCGACGATGCCCGAGTACGCCGGCGTCAGCGACACCTCGAAACCGCCGTAGCCGTACAGCAGCGTCGGCTGCTTGCCGTCATGCGGCACGCCCTCGCGGTGGACGATGAAATACGGTACGCGGGTGCCGTCGGCGCTGGTGGCGAAGTGCTGCTCGAGCACGAGGTTGGAGGCGTCGAAGAACACCGGCATCGACTTCAGCTGCTCGGGCTGCTGGCCGATCTCCGCCAGCGACAGCGTGGTCGGGGTGAGGTAGTCGGTGGCGGTCAACCACACCGCATCGCTCTCGTCCGGATCCACGGCGCTGACGGCGAGCGTGCCGATCTGCGGCGCGCCGGTGAATCCGGAGGATGCCCAGCCGTCGGCGCCCGGGGTGAGCACGCTCAGGCGGTTCTTGACGTCGTCGAGTACGTTCAGCACCAGGTGCGACTTCGTCCAGGTGTAGCCGTCGAGCGAAGTGGTGTCGGTGGGCTGGAACAGGACGTCGAAATCGCGGTCGCCGGCCATGAAGGCGTCGAAGCGGGTCGCGAGCAGGGCGCCGGCCGGGAAGGACTTGCCGCCGGCCTCCCAGGGTTCGCGCAGCTGCAGCAGCAGCCAGTCCTTGTGCACCGACTTGTTCGCCGAGTTCGGTGCGTCGATCTTCGCCAGCTTGCCGTCGCCGCCGAGCAGGTACAGCTCGTCGTTATAGAAGGCCAGCGTGCGGCTGACGAAGTCGCGCTCGTAGCCGGGCGTGTCGTCGTGGTAACCGGCGATGTACATGTCGCCCGGCTTGCCCTCGTAGACCACCTCCGCCGAGGCCAGCGGCGTGCCCCGCTTCCAGCGCTTGACGATGCGTGGATAGCCGGAGGAGGTCATCGTGCCTTCGCCGAAGTCGCTGAACACGAACAGCGTGTCGCGGTCGATCCAGCTGGTGCCGCCCTTGGCCTCCGGACGGAAGAAACCGCCTTCCACCCACGCCTTCGTCGACAGGTCGAACTCGCGCGACACGTCGGCATCGGCGCCACCCCGCGACAACGCGACGAGGCAGCGCTGGTAGTCGGGCTTCAGGCAGTCCGCGCCGTGCCACACCCAGTTCTCGCCCTCGGCCTTGTTCAGCGCATCGAGGTCGATGATGGTTTCCCACTTCGGCTCGGCCTTGCGGTATTCGTCCAGCGTGGTGCGACGCCACAGGCCGCGCTCGTGCTGCGCGTCCTTCCAGAAGTTGTAGTAGTAGTCGCCGATCTTCTCGACGGCCGGGATCTTGGCGTCCGAATCGAGGATCGCGAGGATGTCGGCCTTGAGCCGGTCGAAGCCGGGCGCGGCGGCCAGCTCGGCGTCGGTGCGCGCGTTCTGCTGCCGTGCCCACCCCAGCGCCTTGTCGCCGGTGACGTCCTCCAGCCAGAGGTAGGGATCGGTGGCGACGGGGGCGGTCTCGGCCACGGCGGGCTCCTCCTGGGCAGGGGCCGGTGCGGCGAACGCGGCGGTCGAGGCGGCGACCAGGCCCGCGGCGGCAATGGCGCGGCAGGCAGGCGACAGCTTGGGCATGGAACGACTCCGGCAAGGGCTGGGCGAAAACGACAACGCTACCAAAGAACGCATGTCGCGGCATTTGAGATGGGGCGGCGCGACGCTGCGGGCGAACCTTTCATGGAGACCGCCATGGCCCGCATCGCCGCCCGCACCTGCCCCTCCCCCGACCCGCGCCTGGAACTGGCACTGCGCCGCCTGGCGGTTGCCGGCCTGCTGCTGGTGCTGGCCCTGCCGGCAGCGCGTGGCGCCAGCCACTGGCTGGGAGCATGGCCGCTGTGGCTGGTGGCGATGCCGCTCTCCAGCCTCTGGGCTCTGCATGGATTTGCATTGCCGCGGTGGTCGCGCGCGCCGGCCTGGGACACCACCGCCCGGCCACGTCGCCGGCGCGGGCCGCAGGCGCGCCGCAGGCGTCAGTATCCGGCGGCGTCCAGGGCCTTCTCGGCTTCGGCGCGGCCGATCTCGATCAGTTCCGCCGCGCGCCAGAACTCGTAGAACTGGCAGGCGTCGCGCGGGATCCGGATCACCAGCTCCGGCGGATCCAGCGCCAGTTCCACCCGCGCGATCTGCGCCTGCATCGTGTCCAGCGAACTCGACATCAGCTCGACGATGCCCATGGCGTCGTGGTCGCCGGCCAGGCGCTTGCCGAACCAGCCGCCGAAACGTTCCATCAGCGTCGGATCGTGTGCCGCCAGCTGCGGCTGCGCCGGTTCGCCCGGCGGACGGTCGGGGAAGCTGTGCATGTCCACGGCCACCAGCCGGTGCGCGCCGGACAGGCGGGTGGCGGTGATCGGCAATGGCGCCAGCAGGCCGCCGTCCACCAGCGCGCGACCGTCCACCTCATGCGGCGTGAACAGGCCCGGGATCGCGAACGAGGCCCGCAGCGCATCCCACAACGGCCCGTTGCGCAGCCAGACCACGCGGTGCCGCTGCAGGTCCACCGCCACGGCGGTGAACAGCTTCGGCAAAGTCTCGATCAGGGGATCGCCGACGACTTCCTTCATCGCATCGACCAGCGCGCCGCCCTGCAGGATGCCCGGCTTGCCGAGTGCGGGATCGAGCAGCCGCAGGAAGCGGCCGCGGCCCATGCGCACCAGTTCCTCGCGGAATTCGCGCAGCTTGCCGGCGGCGTAGATGCCACCCACGAGGGCGCCGCTGGAGGAACCCGAAACCGCGACCACGTTCATCCGCCGCGCTTCCAGCGCCTCGATCACGCCGATCTGGGCGAAGCCCCGGGCGCCGCCGGCGCCCAGCACCAGCGCGATCTTCTCGTCGGTCCGCGGCGGCGCCTCTTCCCCGGCCATGGGTTCAGCGATCGTAGTTCGACAGCGACAGCGCCAGCAACGCCCGCGCCTGCTCGCGCAGCGAGGCGGGTTCGACGATCTCGGCGTCGGCGCCGTAATGCAGCACGTCCATCAGCAGCTCGCGGGCGTTGCTGTAGGGCACCTTCAACTCGTAGCGGCCGTCGCCGAGCCAGCGCCCCTGCTGCTGCGAATGCCAGTGCTCGTCGGCGACCCAGCGCGCGGCGCGCTCGTTGAACACGATCGTGGCCCAGCCCTTCGGCGCGCCGGAGAAAATGCCGTAACTGCCGGAGAGGTGCTCGTCGAGCGTGGCCTCCTCGACGTCCCGGGCAGTGGCATCGAGCATGCGCGCGCCGGAGATGCGGTCCACCGAGAAGCTGCGCAGGCCGGACTTCTCCTCGTCCCACGCGTCCAGGTACCAGTTGTCGCGATAATGGGTGATGCGCTGCGGCGAAACCGTGCGCCGGGTCTTCTCGCCGGTGGAGCGCGCGCGGTATTCGAACGACAGCTGCTGGCGCTCCAGCACCGCCGAGCAGACGCTGCGGAACACCGCTTCGTCCATGCGCCGTCCGCGGTGCGGGATCACGCGCACCCGCTCCACCGGCCAGCGCTTGGACGCGCCGTTCCTGGCGTGCGAATGCTCGTCCAGCAGCTTGTCGATGCGCTGCTGCAGCGGCGCCAGCGCGCTGGACAGCATGCCGCCGCTGCTGCGCGCGAGCAGTTGCTGCGCCGCCAGCAAGGCGTGCAATTCCTCCGAGCTCAACCACAGGCCCGGCAGTTCGAAACGGTCGCCTTCCTGCGGGTCGTAGCGGAAACCGGCCTCGCCGTCGCCGACGATCGGCGCCATCAGCGCGTCGCGCAGGAAGGCGAGGTCGCGGTATACGGTCGCGCGCGAGCAGCCCAGTTCGTCCTGCAGCCGCGGCACCGTCACCGGATAGCGCGCGGCGCGCAGGGTGCGGTGCAAGGCGATGATGCGTTCGTAGCGGTCCATGGCGTCGATTATGGCGCCGGCGGCGGCAGCATTGCGCCCGCCCCGGCGGCAAGCAGGGCCTGCGCGACCTGCTCGCCCAGGGCGCCGGGTGCGTCGGCGCTGCCCTCGCCGTGGGCGCGAACGATCCGGCCATCGCTGGCCGAGCCGACCAGGCCATCCAGTTGCAGCTGCACGCCCTCGAGCCGCGCCAGCGCGGCCACGGGCACGTGGCAGCTGCCGTGCAGCGCCCGGTTCATGGCGCGCTCGGCCATGGCGCAGGTGCGGGTGCGCGGGTCGTCGAGCGCGGCGCACAGCGCCAGCGTCGCGTCGTCGCCGTCGCGGACCTCGATCGCGATCGCGCCCTGCGCGGGCGCCGGCAGCCATTGCGGCGCGTCCAGCCGTGCCCGGATCCGGGATTCGAAGCCCAGCCGCGCCAGGCCCGCGCAGGCCAGGATGATCGCGTCGTACTCGCCGCCGTCGAGCTTGGCCAGGCGGGTATTGACGTTGCCGCGCAGGTCGAGCAATTGCAGGTCCGGCCGCAGCGCCCGCACCTGGGCCTGCCGGCGCAGCGAAGAGGTACCGACGCGCGCCCCGGGCGGCAGCGACCGGAGGTGCTCGTGCGCGTTGCTGACGAAGGCATCGGCGTGGTCGGCGCGCGCCAGGATCGCACCCAGCGCGAACCCCGGTTCGAGTTCCATCGGCACGTCCTTCAGCGAATGCACCGCGCAATCGGCTTCGCCGCGCTGCATCGCGATCTCCAGTTCCTTGAGGAACAGGCCCTTGCCGCCCAGGTCGGCGAGCGAGCGGTCCAGCACCTGGTCGCCACGCGTGCTCATCGGCACCAGCGCGACCTCCAGGCCCGGATGGGCGGCGCGCAGCCGCGCCGCGACGTGTTCGGTCTGCCACAAGGCGAGCGGGCTCTTGCGGGTGGCGATTCGGAGGGTGCGCATGGGGGAATTATCGCGCAGCCACGTCGCGCCCAGGTGCGCTGCTACGCAAGGGCGAGCGCCCGGCGCAGCGGCGCCAGGCAGCGCCGCGAGACCTCCAATGGATGCGGGCCATGGGCGAGCACGACCTGCGCGCCGCCATCCTCGCCGCGGCGCAGCTCGACGATCTCGTGCCGCGCCACCAGGCAGTTGCGGTGGATACGGACGAAACGGTCGCCGAACTCGGATTCCAGCGACTTCAGCGACTCCTCGACCAGGTCCTCGCCGCGCGCGTGGTGCACGACCACGTACTTTTCCTCGGCCTGCAGGTAATGGATGTCCTCCACCGGCACCAATCGCAGGCTGCCGCGCAGGCGCGCGCACAGGTGGGTGCGGACCGCGGCATGGGCGACGTCGCCATGGGCGCGGCCCGCAGCGAAGGTGCGGACCCGCTCCAGCGCGGCGGCCAGGCGTTCGGCGCGCACCGGCTTGACCAGGTAGTCGATCGCCTGCGCCTCGAACGCCGACAGGGCATGGGCATCGAACGCGGTGCAGAACACCACCGCCGGCCGCGGCTCGAACGCGGCCAGGTGCCGCGCGGCCTCCAGGCCGTCGATGCCGGGCATGGCGATGTCCAGCAGCACCAGGTCGGGATCGTGGTCGGCGCAGGCCTGCAACGCGGCGCGGCCGTCGGCGGCCTCGGCGACGACCTCGGCATCGGGCTGGTCCGCAAGCAGTTCGCGCAACCGCTCGCGGGCCAGCGGTTCGTCGTCGGCGATGACGATCCTCATGTGGGCACCCGCAGTTCGCAGCGATAGTAGCCCGCCCCGGCATCGACGGTCAGCCGGGCCCGCGGACCGAACGCGTGGGCGAGCCGGTCGCCGATGCTGCGCTGGGCATGCCGGGCACCGCCGTGGTGGTCGGTGGCCGCGACCCGCGGCGGCACCGGGTTGGCGACGCCGATGCGCAACGTGTCGTCCACGCAGGCCAGGGAAATCTCGACCCGGCCGCCTTCGGGCAGCCGCGCGATCCCGTGCAGCACCGCGTTTTCCACCAGCGGCTGCAGCAACAGGCGCGGCAGCGGCAAGTCCCATGGCAGCGGTTCGTCCCTGCGCCATTCAACCTGCAGGCGCGGCCCCAGGCGCAACGACTCGATCGCCAGGTAGCGTTCGGCCAGTTCCACTTCCTCGCGCAGGTTCGAACCGGTCTCGCCGGCGCCGAGCGCGGCGCGGAACAGGTCCGACAAGTCCAGCAGCGCGCGCTCCGCCAGCAACGGATCGCGCCGCACCAGGCCGACGATGGTGTTGAGGCTGTTGAACAGGAAGTGCGGACGGATGCGCGCCTGCAGGGCGTCGGCCTGCGCCTGCGCGCTGGCGCGCACCTGCGCCTGCCAGCCTTCGAGCACGTACAGGTAGCGCAGCACCACCGCGGTGATCAACGCCGCGATCGCGGCACTGGCACCGGCGAATTCGCCGAGGCGGACCTCGCCCGGGACCAGGTCGTAGCCGAGCGCAGCGTCGAGCTGGTACACCAGTGCCGCGCCGAGCAGTGCCACCAACAGGGCGCATGCGATCGCGGCCAGCGCACCCAGCGCGAGCGGCAGCCGCGACAGGCGCGCGCGCGAGGCGCACAACAGCACGGCAATGGACAGCGCCAGCCACAATGCGAAGGCGCTGGCCGAGGCGAACTGCCCGGGCGTCCAGACTTCGCCGCCCGGTGCCAGCGCCACCACCAGCACCACCAGCTCGGCGACGGCGAACAGCATCGCCAACCGCGGCAACCGGCACAGGTCCGGGAGCCATGGGTTGCCGTCGCGTACGGACTCCATGTCAGCCGGCGGCGAAACGCCGCTCCAGCCAGTCGCCGAGATCGCGGATTTCATCCGCGCACACGGCGTGGGCCATCGGATAACGATGCCATTCCACATCGAAGCCGAGCTCGCGCAACAATTGCGCACTGCGCTCGCCCGCCCGCGGCGGCACTACCGGGTCCTGGTCGCCATGGGCCATGAACAGGGGCTGCCGCACGGCTTGCGGCTGCAGGTCCTCGCGCGCCCGCGTGGCCATCGGCAGGTAGGTCGAAAGCGCCACCAGTCCCGCCAGCGGATTGCTCCGGCGGATCCCGGCGGCGAGCGCGATCGCGCCGCCTTGCGAAAAACCGGCCAGGACCACCCTGCCCGCCGCCATGCCGCGTTCGCGCTCGCGCTCGATGAGCGCTTCCACCTGCGCCACCGACTCGAGCACGCCGCCACTGTCGGCACGGTCGCCACCGGCGAGTTCCTCGGCGCTGAAATCGCGGATGTCGTACCAGGCGCGCATGCGCATGCCGTTGTTGATCGTCACCGCGCGCACCGGCGCATGCGGGAACACGAAGCGCAGCGCGGGCCAGCCGGGCCGCACCAGCTCGGGCACGATCGGCGCGAAGTCATGGCCGTCGGCGCCCAGGCCGTGCAACCAGAGGACGGTCCATCCGGGCGCGGGGCCGGTTTCTTGTTCTACCGCGTGCAACAGGTCCATGGGCCGATTGTGCCCGACCTGGCGCCCCGGTCAGGGCCTGGCCGGCTCCGGTCCCAGTTTGAACCGGCACACGTTCCCGCCCCGCACGATGCATTCCATGTGGTGGACGCGGCGGCCGGTGGCCGCCTCCATGTAGGCCAGGTCGAACTTGCACACCTGTGGATGCTGGCGGGCAAGGCCGTGGAACACGCAGTTGTAGGCCTCCACCTGCCAGTCGTCGCCATGGCGCGCGGCGGCGGCCTCGTAGCCCAGCGCGTCGAGGCGCTGCGCCAGGGCACGCGCCAGCGCTTCCATGCCGTCGCCGGTGTTGAGCGGCGCCTGGGTCGCGGCGACGGTGGCGCCCAGCTCCTGCAGCATGGCGCCGACTTCCGCCTCGCCCATGCGCGCGTGCAGTTGCGAGATCAACGCGGCGGCGATCGCGCCGTAGTTGCGCGGAAACAGTTCGCGGCCATCCGCGGTGAGCGCGTAGCGCGCCTGCGGGCGTCCGCCCGTGGGTCGCGGTTCGGCGCGCTCCACCAGGCCGCGCACGGTCAGCGCGGTCAGGTGCTGGCGCACGGCGTTATGGCTGATCCGCAGCCGCTCGCACAATTCCTCGACCCCAAGGCCCTCGCGCGCCTGCAGCAGCTGCCGGAGCAGCCGCTGCTGCGTGTCGCCGAAGCGTGCGAGCGCCTGGGTCACGACAAGGACCTCAGCTGGCCTTGTCCGGGAACTGCTTGGCGATGGCGCCGGCAAGCGCGTCGGCCACCGAGTCCATGTGCGCCTGCATCGCGGTCCAGCTCTTCGCCTCGCCCGCGGTGTCGCCGGCCATCACCAGCTTGATCTGCTCGGCGTGGTGCGCGCCGTGGGCAAGGAGCATGCCGCGCACGGCATCCTCGGGCAGGTTCGGGTTCGCGGCGGCAAGGAACCTGGCGATCTCGCCGGCGTTGGCGGTCAGGTCGGCCATGCCCTTGTCGCTCGCGGCCTGGTCGCCCTTGGCGCCGGCGTCGGTCATCTCCTTCACCGCGCCCCAATGGCCCGAGAGCAGGGTGAGCATCTGGTCGCCGCCAGCGGCGCCGTAGAAGCCGGCGACCGCGTTGCTGATCTGCTTGGCGTTGTCGACCACGGCGTCGGCCGCGGCATCGGCGCCGGCCTGGTCGCCGGCGTGGACCGCCAGCGCGTAATCACGGGTGTGGACGATGTGGCCGTGCCACAGGTCGCGCATCGCCGCCTGCAGCTGCGGTGCGGCCGGCGCGGCGTCGGTCGCGGCGGCGTCGGCGTGGGCATCCATTGCCGGCACGGCGGCGGCATCGGCGGCAGGCGTCGCTTCGGCATTCTCGGCGGCCGGCGCGGCCTGGTTGCATGCGGCCACCAGCGCCAGGGTGACGGCAAGGCCGAGGGGTTTGAGTAGAACGGACATGACAGGCTCCGGAGCGTGTCGCGGATTGCGACGAGGCACAGCCTGCGCCCATTGACGCTACTCTACATATCCTTATGTGTAAAGCCTGAAATAGCGGCCTCGATGGTGGCCAGCATCCGTGGGACCCCGGCATCCAGGGAGCTGTCCACCCCCAGGCTGACGGTGACGTGCCCGCCCGCGACCGGCCGGACCAGGGCATGGAACTGGCCATAGCGGATGACCACGTGTTCCAGCCCACCGCAATCGATGTTGCCGCGCTGGCTGAGCAGTTTCAGCAGTGTCGGGTTGACCAGCAGCTCCTCGTAGGTATCCGATTCGTTCGACCCCAGCGCCTGCAGGTCGGCGCGCGAGCGCAGGCGCAGGGTGCCGTCCAGGTAGGCCGCCACGTAGCGGACTTCCGGGGAGGCGGAGAAACAGGAGTCGATGACGTGGTCATGCAGGTCCATGGCGGGTGTCCTCGATGGATTGGTGGCAATTCCGGATCAATGCATTCCTGTGGAGGAACTTTGTTCCGACAGCGGAACGCCGACAATAAGCCAGGTCCGTTGCCATGACAGGAGTTCACCATGATCACCAAGCGTCCCGCCAATGAGCGCGGTCATGCCCGGCACGGCTGGCTCGATTCCTGGCACAGCTTTTCCTTTGCCGATTACCGCGATCCCAGGCACGTGCACTGGGGCCCGCTGCGCGTGATCAACGAGGACCGCGTGCAGCCCGGCCAGGGCTTCGGCACCCACGGCCATCGCGACATGGAAATCATCAGCTACGTCATCCAGGGCGCGCTCGGGCACAAGGACTCGATGGGCAACGGCGCCTCGATCGTGCCGGGCGAAGTGCAGCGCATGAGTGCGGGCCGCGGCGTGACCCACTCCGAGTTCAATCACGACCGCGAGGGCGTCACCCACTTCCTGCAGATCTGGATCATCCCCGCGACCACCGGGTTGACGCCGGGCTATGAGCAGAAGACGTTCACCGACGCGGAAAAGCGCGGGCGGCTGCGGCTGGTCGCCAGTCCCGACGGCGCCGACGGCTCGGTGACCATCCACCAGGATGCACGGCTGTACGCGGGCCTGTTCGACGGCGGCGAAGCCGCGGTGCACCCACTCGCGGCCGGTCGCCTGGGCTACGCGCACATGGTGAAGGGCACCGCGACGGTCAACGGCCAGGCGCTGTCGGCCGGCGACGCGTTGCTGTACGAGGATGAGCCGGAAGTCCGCATCCACGGCGGCGACGGTGCGGAAGTGCTGGTGTTCGACCTTCCGCGCCTGCGCGACTGACGACCGCAATGGACGCGCTGCTGGCGTTGTTGTCCAGCTACGGCCTCTGGGTCGTGCTGGTCATGGTGTTCCTCGACCAGGGCGGGCTCCCGGTACCCGCCTGGCCGGTCGTGATGCTGGCGACGGCGCAGGCGGTCGGCCAGCAGCAGGCGCTATGGCCGATCCTGCTGGTGGCGACGCTGGCGGCGCTGCTCGCCGATTCGCTGTGGTATTTGGGCGGGCGGCGCCTCGGCGCACGGATGCTGCGCATGATCTGCCAGGTGTCGCTGTCGCCCGACAGCTGCATCGCGGGCACGCGCGCGACCTATGCCCGCTGGGGCACGCCGTCGCTGGTGTTCGCCAAATTCATCCCCGGCTTCGCCGCGGTGGGCACCACCCTCGCGGGCCACGAGCGGGTCGGGCTGGGGCGCTTTGCGCTCTACGACGGCCTCGGCGCCGCATTGTGGGCCGGCACCGCGGTGTTGGGCGGCATCGTCTTCCAGGATGCGTTGAACGAGGCCCTGGAAACGCTGGCGTCGCTGGGCCACTGGGGACTGGGCCTGCTGGCGGCATTGGTCGCGGTGTTCGTCGCACGCAAGGCCTGGAAGCGGCAGCTGTTCCTGCGCGAGCTGCGCATGGAACGGGTGTCGGTCGACGAGTTGGCGCAGCTGCTGGCCGGAGACGAGCGGCCGTTGCTGGTGGACGTGCGCATCGAGCAGGTGCGCCTGCGCAGCGGCTGGATCCCCGGCGCCGTGCGCGTGACGCAGGTGTCGGAACTGGGCAGCGCCAGCGCCCGCGAAGTGATCGTCTATTGCGATTGCCCCAACGAGGCGTCCGCCGCACGCGTGGCGCAGGAGCTGAAATCGCTCGGGTTCCAGCGCGTTCGCCCGCTGGCCGGCGGCCTGGATGCCTGGAGCGCGCGCGGCCTGCCGCTCGAACGCGGCCTGCAGGCTTGAGGCTCAGGCGAACGCGTTGATGAAGAAGGTGATGATCAACGCGTTGCTGAAGTCGATGAAGAAGGCGCCGACCAGCGGTGCCACCAGGAAGGCGCGCGGCGCGGCGCCGTAGCGTTCGACCAGCGCGCGCATCACCGCCATCGCGTTGGCGGTGGTGCCGAGCATGAAGCCGATGAAGCCGCCGCCCATGACGGCGGCGTCGTAGTCGCGACCCATCAGCCGGAACACCACCGCGCAGAACGCGACCACGACCAGCGCCTGCAATCCCAGGTTGACCAGCAGCGGCGTCGCCAACCCGGCCAGCTCCCACAGCTTGAGGTTCATCAATGCCAGCGCGAGGAACAACGCCAGGCAGATGTTGCCGATCAGCTCGATGGTCGGCACCGACAACCGGATCCAGCCGCTGGCGTCGTCGAGGTTGCGGATCAGCGCGCCGACCAGCATCGCGCCGACGTAGGCAGGCAGGGTCACGCCGGTCGCCGAGATCCACTGGCTGACCCAGGCGCCGATCCACATCGCCACCAGGATCGCGACGATGCTCTTCAGCGCGCTGAATTCGCGCTGTGCCTCGGTCATCAGCATGCCGCTGGCCTCGTCGGCGGGGGCGACATGGTCCTGTGGCCGGGTGGAGACCAATCCGTGGCGGCGCACCATCAGGGTGATCACCGGCCCGCCGATCAGGCCGCCCAGCACGATGCCGCCCATCGCCGAAGCGACCGCGATCGATTCCGCGCCGCGGATGCCCGCCTGTTCGAACAGCGGCGCGAACGCCAGGCCGGTCGCCGGACCGCCTGTCAGCGTGGTCGACCCGGCGAGCACGCCGAACAGCGGCGGCAGGTCGAAGCCCAGCGCGACCGCCATGCCGAGCAGGTTCTGCACCACCGCGAACAGGGTCGCCAACAGCAGGAACAGCAGCACCTGGCCGCCGCTGATCTTCAGCAGGCGCAGGCTGGCGTTGAAGCCGATCGCGGTGAAGAAAGCGATCATCAGCGGCGTCTGCAGCGAAGTGTCCATGTCGAACAGGACCCGGCCGTTGTCGTGCACGATCCAGGCAGCGACCGCGAACACCAGCCCGCCGACCACCGGCGGCGGCAGGTTGAAACGACCGAGCACGGGAATGACGCGGCACAGGGCGTAGCCCAGGAACAGCGCGAGTCCCGCCAGCGCCAGCGCCTGTACCGCATCGAGTTGCAGCAAGCGTGCGCCCCTAGTGTCCGCTTTCGAGACGCTCGCGCACCGCGTCCTCCAGCGAGGTCATGCCCCAGGCACGGCCCTCGGCGATCGCGTCCCCGGCCGGCTTGCCGTCGATCCACGCGGCGCGCAGCGCCGCCATGGCACCGACGCGGTTGCTGCTGGCGCAATGGACCAGCAGCGGCCGGCCGGCCTCGCGCAACAGCGCATCGAACGCGACGACGTTCTCGCGGGTCAGTGCATCGGCACCGGCGATCGGCAAGTTGTCGTAGGCGATGCCGGCTGCGTGCAGCACCGCTGCCTCGTCGAAATCCGGCGTCTCGGCCGGCGCGGTGAGGTCGATCACATGGCGCACCCCCGCGGCCTGGAGTTGGGCGACGTCGGTGGCGGCGATGCGGCCGGACGTGTAGACGTCGGTCCGCGGATGCCCGAGGTTCATCAGCTCCAGGGCAGGTGCCGCGACAGGTGCGACTTCGACCCCCTGCGCGGCCTGCGGTGCGCGCCCCGCGCAGGCTGCGAGCAGGAGCAGGCCGGCCAGTGCCATCATGATGCGGATCATGCGTCCTCCCTCGTCATGCGTCCGGGCGCACAATGCCCCGACCACGTCACCGGAGTTTGCCATGCATCCGTTCCCCCATCTCTATCGGGTCAGCGCGCGCGGCGGCGCCACTGGCCGCGTGATCCTGGAATCCGATGGCGTCGAGCCGCTGGAATCCTCCGGCCCGGTGGAATTCGACGGCCCCGGCGATCGCTGGTCGCCCGAGGGCCTGCTCACCGCCGCGGTGGCCGATTGCTTCATCCTCACCTTCCGCGCGGTCGCCCGCGCGGCGAAACTGGAGTGGTCCGATCTGTCGGTCGCGCTGCAGGGCACGCTGGACCGCCCCGAGCGCGTCACCCAGTTCACCGCCTTCGAACTGCACGCCACGCTCACCGTCGCGCCCGGCACCGACCATGCCGCGGCGGAAGCCGCGCTGGCGCGCGCCGAGAAGGGCTGCCTGATCTCCAATTCGCTGAAGGCGCCGGTGCACCTGGTGGCGGAAGTGCGCGAAGGCTGAAGCCGCCGCCGGGCCGGTGTGAGCACGCCGCGCTAACGGGGCACCTGCGTGAATGGCGGTTCCCGGTCCGCGCCGGCATCACACGCAAGGAGCAAGGCAATGTCCAGTTTCAAGATCGGTTACCTCATCGGCAGCCTGGCGAAGGCCTCGATCAACCGGAAGCTGGCCCAGGCGTTGGTGAAACTGGCGCCGCCGGAACTGCACATGCGGGAAATCCCGATCGGCGAGCTGCCGCTGTACAGCTACGACTACGATGCGGATTACCCCGAGGTCGCGCGCCGCTTCAAGCAGGCGATCGCCGACGTCGACGGCGTGTTGTTCGTGACCCCGGAATACAACCGCTCGATCCCCGGCGCGCTGAAGAACGCCATCGACTGGGCCAGCCGCCCGTGGGGCCAGAACTCGTTCGCGCGCAAGCCCTCGGGCGTGATCGGCACCTCGCCGGGCTCGATCGGCACCGCCGTGGCGCAACAGTCGCTGCGGGGCGTGCTGTGCTTCTGCAATTCGCCGCTGATGAACACCGTCGAGGCCTACATCCAGTTCACCCCGGACCTGATCGACGACGACGGCAACGTGGCCAAGCCCGACACCGAGGCGTTCCTGCGCAAGTACATGGAGGAATACTCGGCCTTCGTGCAGCGCGTCCTCGCGGTGCTTCCGCGCGAGGGTTGACCCGGCGCGAGGCCGGGCGCGCCCACGATCCCGTGGGCGCGCCGCGGGAGTCACGCGCCGCGGAGGAGGTCGGCGCGCGGGTCGGGTCGCGCGAGCGCGACGACCTGCCACAACGCCGACAGCCCGACCACGACGTACACGAGGCGCGCGGCAAGCGCGTCCTGGCCGCCGAACAGCGCGGCGACGAGGTCGAACTGGAAGGCGCCGACCAAGCCCCAGTTGAGGCCGCCCACGATGAGCAGGACGAGGGTGACGAGGTTCAGGGTTTTCATGGCATGTCTCCGGAAAGGGAAGGGAAGCGCGTCAGCCGCCGGGCATGAGCACCTTGTCGATGACGTGGATGACGCCGTTGCCGGCCATCACGTCGGCGGCGATGACGCGGGCATCGTTGATGGCGACCGAATCGCCGTTCGTGCGGATCCGCAGGTTGCCGCCCTGGACGCTGGCGGCCGTGTCCATCGTCGCGACCTCGTTCGCGGTCACCCGGCCCGGCACCACGTGGTAGGTGAGGATCGACACCAGCTGGTCGCGGTTCCGGGGCTCGAGCAGCGACTCCACGGTGCCGGCCGGCAGCGCCGCGAAGGCGGCGTCGGTCGGCGCGAACACGGTGTAGGGGCCGGGCCCCTTGAGCGTGTCGACCAGGCCGGCGACCTGCAGCGCGGCGGCCAGGGTCTTGAACTGGCCGGCGGCCACGGCGGTGTCGACGAGGTCAGGCTCGACCTTGCCTTGGGAATTGCCGCCTGACTCGCCGGGGGAGGCGGCGAACGCGGCGAGCGGGGCGGCCAGGCCCAGGGCGAGGGCGGCAGTGAGCAGCGGGAGGCGGATGAGGTGGTTGCGGGTGTCCATGGGCGTCTCGGATGGGAGGGGAACGGCGGGCAGTGTCGCCGCCGGTCCGTTAGACGCTTGTACAGCCTTATCCTGTACAAACCATGTACATTCCGCCCATGTATCCCATCAAGGCGGCTGCGGACCTCGTCGGACTGAGTACCGAGACCCTTCGCGCCTGGGAGCGCCGGCACGGCGCGATCCGCCCTGCGCGGGATGCCCAGGGCCGGCGGCTGTACGACGCGGCCACGCTCGAACGGCTCACCCGCCTCCATCGCCTCACCGATCGCGGGCATCCGATCCGCGACCTCGCGACACTCGACGACGAAGCGCTGGAACGCCTGCTGGACGACGGCAGGCAGGCGGCCTACGGCGGCGTCGAGTCGCTGCCTGCCCGGCTGCTCGACGCCATCGCCGATTACCGGGTCGACGTGTTCGACCGCGACCTGTCGGTGGCGATCGCGACCTTGCCGATGCCGGTGCTGCTTGAACGCGTGGTGATGCCGCTGCTGCGCGAAGTCGGCGTGCGCTGGGCGGATGGCCGGCTCGCGATCGCGCAGGAGCGGCTGGTCAGCAGCCTGCTACGGATGCGCCTGCTCGCGGTGCTCGACACGCCGGCACGGGAGCAGCGGCCGCGGGTGCTGTTCGCCACGCTTCCCGGCGAAAGCCACGAACTGGGACTGGTCGGCGCCGCGTTGCAGGCGTTCGATGCCGGGGTGCCGGTGCTGTACCTGGGGACCGAGTTGCCGGCGATCGAGATTGCGCGCATCGCCGGCCGCTTGCCGGTCGCCGGCATCGCACTCGGCTCCACGGATGCGCAGCAGGCGCGGCCTGCGCTCGTGGAACTGCGCGAGCTCGATGCCGAGCTGGCACCCGGGGTGCCCGTGTGGCTGGGCGGCGCCAACGCGCGCTACCTCGCCGAGGAGTTGCGCTCGCCACGGATCCGTGCGGTGGGCGATGCGCAGGCGCTGGTGCGCGGGGCGATGGCGCGCGTGCGGCGCGGCTGACGCTCCGCGCCGCGAGATCGACTTGGGCCCACCAGGACTCGAACCTGGAACCGAGGGATTATGAGTCCCGCGCTCTAACCGATTGAGCTATAGGCCCGTGGCGGGAGCATTATCGCCCGCTGCATCGGCCTGGGGCGCTTCGGGTTCCGCGTCGGTTTCGACGGCGGGCGCAGGCGCAGGCGCCACCGGCGTCGTCGGCGTGATCCGCCAGATCGTGTTCGACAGATCGTCGGCGACGATCAACGCGCCGCGTGGATCCACGGTGACGCCGACCGGGCGGCCGAAGGTCTTGCCGCTGGCCTCGTCGCGGAAGCCGGTGGCGAAGTCGATCGGATTGCCGGCGGGGCGGCCGTCGCGGAACGGCACGAACACCACCTTGTAGCCGACCGGCGGATCGCGGTTCCAGCTGCCGTGCTCGCCGATGAAGGCTCCCTCGGCGTATTCCCCGCCCATCGCCGGCGCGGAGAACGACAGCCCCAGCGCGGCGACGTGCGAACCCAGCGCGTAATCCGGCGCGATCGAGGCGGCGACCTTGTCCGGGTCCTGCGGCATCACCCGCGAGTCCGCATGCGAGCCCCAGTATGCATAGGGCCAGCCGTAGAACGCGCCCTCCTTCACCGAGGTCAGGTAATCGGGCACCAGGTTCGGGCCGATCTCGTCGCGCTCGTTGACCACCGCCCACAGTTCGCCGGTTCCCGGCTGGATCGCCAGCGCGGTCGGATTGCGCAGGCCGGAAGCGTATTCGCGATGCATGCCGGTGGCCGGATCGATTTCCCAGACCACCGCGCGATCGACTTCCGCATCCATGCCGCGCTCGGTGATGTTGCTGTTCGAGCCGATGCCCACGTACAGCCGGCTGCCGTCCTGGCTGGCGGTGAGCGCCTTGGTCCAGTGGTGGTTGATCCGCGACGGCAGGTTGGCCACGTGCACGGGCGGGCCGCCCGCCTGCGTCTGCCCGGGGGTGTAGTCGAAGCGCACCAGTTCGCCCTGGTTGGCGACGTACAGCGCATTGCCGACCAGCGCGAGTCCGTACGGCGCATCGAGGCCTTCGGCGAACACCGTCTTCAGCTCGTAGTTGCCGTCGCCATCGGCGTCGCGCAACAGGGTCAGGCGGTTGCCGCTCTTCACCGAAGTGTTGCCCTTCGCCTTGATGTAGCCGGCGATCACGTCCTTGGGCTTGAGCTTGGGCGCGTGGCCGCCGCGACCCTCGGCGACGAGGATGTCGCCGTTGGGCAGCACCAGGGTCTGCCGCGGGATGAGCAGGTCGGTGGCGATCGCGCTGATCGCGTAGCCCTCCGGCACCGTTGGCTTGCGGTCGCCCCAGAGCGCCGGCTTGGCGATGGTCATGTTCGGCAGCAGGCCGCGATCGGGGGCCGGCAACTCGGGGTTGGCGCCGTACTGGTCCAGGTCCGGCGCGGAGGAATTGCACGCGGCCAGCAGCGCGGTCGCGAGCAAGGTGGACGACAGGCGGAACAGGCGCGAACGGTTCATCGCACACCTCCCGCGCGCAGGCCGGCGAACGCGAGCCAGGTCGCCAGCAGCGCCAGCAGGAACGCGGCCGCGGTCAACACCATCGCCAGCGGCATGATCGCCCAGGCATCGCGGCCATGGTGCAGGGCGGCGAAGAAGCCGGCCACCCAGGTGGCGGCCAGCGCCAGCAGGTAAAGGAGCCGATGGCGGCCTTGATAGGCGCCGAACACCGCGCACACCAATGCGATCGTGGCCAGGACCATGCCGCCGATCAGCAGCCACGAAGCGAAATTGCTCCACTGGATCAGGTAGCTGTTCTTGTAGGCATGGTCGCAAAGGTGCGCGGCCAGGAACATCGGCAAGGCCCCGGCCAATGCAGCCGCGTGGAACAGCTCGAATCCGCCCGGGCGCGCCCGGTCCACGACAACATCCATGTGCCCTCCTGGTCAGCCGCGATGTCCCAAGCATTCAGCTTGGGGCATTAGGGCGGCGTGATGCCGGAAGGGGATTACTCGATGTCGAGGAAGCTGCGCAGCTGCTCGGAGCGGCTGGGATGGCGCAGCTTGCGCAGGGCCTTGGCCTCTATCTGGCGGATCCGCTCGCGGGTGACGTCGAACTGCTTGCCGACTTCCTCGAGGGTGTGGTCGGTGTTCATGTCGATGCCGAAGCGCATGCGCAGCACCTTCGCCTCGCGCGGGGTCAGGCCCGCGAGCACGTCGCGCACCGTTTCCATCAGGTTGGTGTTGGTGGTGGCCTCGATCGGGGACTCGACGTTGGTGTCCTCGATGAAATCGCCCAGGTGCGAGTCCTCGTCGTCGCCGATCGGGGTCTCCATGGAGATCGGCTCCTTGGCGATCTTCATGACCTTGCGGATCTTGTCCTCGGGCATGTCCATTTCCTTGGCCAGCTCCTCCGGCGTGGCCTCGCGGCCGAACTGCTGGAGCATCTGCCGGGAAATGCGGTTGAGCTTGTTGATCGTCTCGATCATGTGCACCGGGATGCGGATGGTGCGCGCCTGGTCGGCGATCGAGCGGGTGATCGCCTGGCGGATCCACCAGGTGGCATAGGTCGAGAACTTGTAGCCGCGGCGGTATTCGAACTTGTCCACCGCCTTCATCAGGCCGATGTTGCCTTCCTGGATCAGGTCCAGGAACTGCAGGCCGCGGTTGGTGTACTTCTTGGCGATGGAGATCACCAGGCGCAGGTTGGCCTCGACCATCTCCTTCTTCGCCTTGCGCGCCTTGGCTTCGCCGTAGGCCATCGCGCGGCTGATGTCCTTGAGGTCGGCGAGCGTGACCATCATCGACTTCTCGAGCGCGATGGTGGCTTCCTGCTCGGCGATGATCTGGTCCTTGACGTCGCGCAGGCCCGAAGACCACTTCTGCTTGCGCTTGAGGACGTCGTCCACCCAGTGCAGGTTGGTCTGGTTGCCTTCCCAGGCGCGGATGAATTCCTTGCGCGGCATCTTCGCCACGCGGGTCGACAGGTCGAGGATGCGCCGCTCGTGGTCCTTGGTCTCGGCCATGACTTCGCGCAGGTTCCTGACCAGCGTGTCGACCAGCGGCAGCGGCAGCTTGAGGGTGGTGAACACCGCGGCCATGTCCTCGCGCAGCTTCAGCACGGGCTTGGCCGACGGACCGTTCTTGGCATACGACTTCTGGAACTTCGCGTGCAGCGCGGCCAGCTCGTCCATGCGGCGGGCGACCTCGACCGGATCCGGGCCGGTCGGGCCGGCGTCCTCGGCATCGGCGCTGTCGTCGTCCTCGTCGTCGTCGTCCTCGTCGTCGCCGTCATCGTCCGCCAATTCCTTGGCGGCGGCCGCCACCGGCGGCACCGGCTCCTCGTCGAGCAGGTCGTTGAAGCCGACCACGATCTCGGCCAGGCGCTTCTTGCCGGCCTGGTGCTGGGCGTAGTCCTCGAGCAGCAGTTCGACCGAGCCCGGGAAGCTGGCCAGCGACGACAGCATCTGGTTCAGGCCTTCCTCGATCCGCTTGGCGATGGCGATCTCGCCTTCGCGCGTCAGCAGCTCGACCGTGCCCATCTCGCGCATGTACATGCGCACCGGGTCGGTGGTGCGGCCGCCTTCGGTGTCCAGCGCGGACAGGGTGGCGGCGGCTTCCTCGGCGGCGGTGTCGTCGACCTCGCGGCCGCTGCCGGACTGGCCGGCCAGCAACAGGGTCTCGGCGTCGGGTGCGATCTCGTGCACCTCGATGCCCATGCCGTTGATCATGCCGATGATGTCTTCGATCTGCTCCGGATCGACCATGTCGTCGGGCAGGTGGTCGTTGACCTCGGCATAGGTCAGGTAGCCCTGCTCCAGGCCCTTGCTGATCAGTTGCTTGATGTCGGACTGGGGAGCTGCCGGACGTTCGTTGGCCATGGGGCGTGCCACCACGAAAGAGGAGACGAAAGAACCCTGCATTATACTGCACGGCGGCCCCGGGCCTAACCGGACAGGGCGCGGGGCGCAGGTCTCGGCTACGCCCGCAGCAGGAAGGTCACCGGGCCGTCATTGACCAGGCTGATGGACATATGGGCGCCGAAGCGCCCGGTTTCCACCCCTGCCGGATGCGCGCGGCGACAGGTTTCGACCAGTCCGTCGAAGATCCGTTCAGCCTCGGGCGGGGCCATGGCGGTGCTGAACCCCGGTCGCATGCCCGAACTGGTGTCCGCCGCGAGGGTGAACTGGCTGACCAGCAGCAGGCCACCGCCGGTCTGGGCGAGGGAGCGGTTCATCCGCCCCTGGTCGTCGGCGAACACGCGATAGCCGAGCAGGCGTTCGGTCATCCGTGCGACCTGGGCCGCGCCGTCGCCGGGTTCGACCCCGACCAACGCCAGCAATCCGGGGCCGATCGAACCGATGGTGTCGCCGTCGACGGCGACCGAGGCCGAGGTCACGCGCTGGATGAGGGCGAGCATGCCCGTATTGTATTGGCCCGATGACCCGCCTTGCCGCCACCCTGCTCTACCTCTTCGCCGCGCTGGTCGCGCGCTTGCCGTGGGTATTGCTGCACGCCCTCGCCGACGGCGTCGCCTGGCTGTGGCGGCGCCTGGACGCGCGCGAGTCGCGGGTCGCGCGGCGCAACCTGGCGTTGGCGATGCCCTGGGCGGAGCCGCGCAACCGCGAAGCACTGCACGGGCGGGTATTGCGCACCACCGCGCGGCAGGCGCTGGAAACGCTGGTGTTCTGGACCCGGCCGCACGCGCGCAACCTGGCGCTGATCCGGGAAACACACGGCACGGAAGCCTTCGATGCCGCGCTCGCCGCCGGCCGCGGCGTGATCGTCGCCGCGCCGCATTACGGCAACTGGGAACTGTTGAACCAGTGGCTGGCGGCGCGCACGCCGCTGGCGATCCTCTATCGCCCGCCGGAATCGGCGATCGGCGAGGCCTTCCTGCAGCGCGTGCGTGCCGATGATGTCGGCCGCGTCACCCAGGTGCCAGCCGAAGGCGCGGCGGTGCGGCAATTGCTGCGGCTGCTGCAGGACGGCGGCGTGGTCGGGATCCTGCCGGACCAGCAGCCCAAGGCCGGCGAAGGCGTGTTCGCGCCGTTCTTCGGCCTGCAGGCGCTGACCATGCGCTTGCTGCCGCGGCTGGCCGCGCGCACCGGCGCGACGGTACTGTTCGCCTATTGCGAGCGGATCGAAGGCCGCGGCCGGGCGCCGGCGTTCGCGCTGCGCATCGAACCGGCACCCGACGGCATCGCCGCGGACGATCCGGTCGCGGGCGCCACCGCGCTCAACGCCATGGTGGAGTCGATCGCGCGCCGCCATCCCGAGCAATACCAGTGGACCTACAAGCGCTATACCCTGCGTCCGCCGGACAGCGGCGAGACCAATCCGTACCGGGACCTGGAGCGACATTGATGGCGATGGCGGGGGAAGAAGCCGCGACCAGCGGCGAGGACGCCGGCGTGCAATGGCAGGCGCTGCCGCGGCGCGCACGCGGGCTTTCGATGCTCGCGGGCGCGGCCTTCGGTGCGTCGATTGGCCTGCCGGCGCTGGTGCTGGGCAACAGCGTGCTGGAGCAGGCGTGGTGGCTCGCGCTGCCGGTCGCGATCGCCGGCGCGGCCATCGGCCTGTGGCGCGGCGAGCGCACGTGGCGCTACACCCACTGGCGGCTGGACGACACCGGGTTCACCCTGCGCCGCGGCCGGCTTTGGCGACGCGAGACGCGCGTGCCGCAATCGCGCGTGCAACACCTGGATCTGCGCCGCGGACCGCTGCAACGGCGCTACGAACTGTCGACGCTGGTGATCCATACCGCCGGTACGCGGCACAGCGCGGTGGTCGTGCGCGGCCTGGACGCCGGCGACGCCGAGCGCCTGCGCGACACCCTTGCCCGCCAGGTGGACGGTGACGACTGAACCCGCGCCAGGCGCCGTGCCCGAACAGCGGCTGCACCCGCTGTCCTGGCTGTTCGTGCTGGTCGCGCAGCTGCGGCAATTCATCGTCCCGCTGCTGGCGCTGGTGGTGTTCGGCCAGCGCGACGACCAGGCGCTGTGGCCGCTGGTCGGCGTGGGCGTGCTGGCACTGGTGTCGGTGTGGCGCTATTTCACCTACCGCTACCGGGTCGATCGCGACAGCATCGTGATCCGCAGCGGCCTGCTCAACCGGCACCTGCGCGAAGTGCCGTTCGCGCGGATCCACAACGTCGCGCTGCACCAGTCGCTGCTGCACCGGATGTTCGATGTCGCCGAGGTGCGGCTGGAATCGGCGGGCGGAATGAAGCCCGAAGCGCAGATGCAGGTGCTGAAGCTGGCGGATGCGATGGCGCTGGAGGCGCTGGTGCGGCGGCGGGGCGCGGTGCGGACCACGGATGGCGCCCCGGCTTCGCCGGCGGACGAAGGCGACGAGCCGGGCACCATCCTCCTGCAGCTGCCCGCGCGCGAAGTCGTGCGGCTGGGGCTGGTCTCCAACCGCGGGTTGCTGGTGCTCGCCGGCGGTTTCGCCGCGGTCTCCCAGTTCAACCCGCGCCTGCTCGGCACCATCTTCGAAGGCTGGGGGGAATGGGCATTCGGATTCGCCGACGCCCACCAGTTCGATACCTCCGCCTACGTCATGGCCGGCGCGAGCATGGTCGTCGCCGTCATCCTGCTGCTGCGTCTGTTCTCGATCCTGCTGGCGCTGCTGGGATACTTCGGGTTCCGGCTCGAGGAACACGGGAGGCGGTTGACGGTCGAACGCGGGCTGTTGACGCGCCTGCGCAGCAGCGTGCCGCGGCGCCGGATCCAGGCCTGGACGCTCGAGGAAGGACTGGTGCATCGACTCCTGCGACGGCGCAGCCTGCACGTGGACACCGCCGTGGTTGCCGCCAGTGGCGACGGACAGCCGCGTGGCCTGCGCGAACTCGCGCCGATCGCCACGCCGGGCGCATGCGATGCGCTGGTGCAACACCTGTTGCCCCACGTCGCCTGGCCCCCCGCGGAATGGCGACCGTTGCATCCGCGCGCCTGGTGGCGGCTCGCCTGGCCCGGCGCGTTGTTGTCGTTGCTGGCCACGGGCGCTTTGTGCTGGCGCTTCGGCGGTTGGGGCCTGCTGGCACTGGCGTGGCTGCCTTGGAGCATGTTCGTCGCCCGCCGGCATGCGCTCAACGCCGGCTACGCATGCGCCGGCGAGTTGCTCGCCAGCCGCGCTGGCTGGTGGTCGCGATATTGGCGTTTCGCCGAGCTGGACAAGCTGCAGGCGCTGCAATGGCGGCAGTCGCCGGTCGACCGCCTGTTCGGCATGGCGACGCTGTCGCTGGACACCGCCG
Source organism: Lysobacteraceae bacterium (assembly GCA_004297225.1). Lineage (GTDB taxonomy): Bacteria > Pseudomonadota > Gammaproteobacteria > Xanthomonadales > Xanthomonadaceae > Cognatiluteimonas. The sequence goes on from SCUI01000010.1 coordinate 83,680, forward strand.
GTGCAACGCCACTCGCGCCACCGTTGCGACTGCACTACCTGCCGGCTGGCGAGGCGCGAGCGCTGTTCGACCGCCTCGGTACCGAGCTGGCCCGCCGGAAGATGCGCTGGTGATCCGCGCGCCGGTGAAATTGCCGCTCAGCGGCGTGGTGATCGCGAAGGACGAAGTCGATCGCATCGGCCGCTGCGTCGCCAGCCTGGCCGAAGTGTGCAGCGACGTGCTGGTGCTGGATTCAGGCTCCACGGATGCGACCGCCGAGCTCGCCCGCGCCGCCGGTGCGCGCGTGGAGCAACAACCGTGGCTCGGGTTTGCCGCGCAGAAGAACGCGGCGATCGCGCGCGCCACGCAACCCTGGGTGTTGTTGCTGGACGCCGACGAATGGCTCGATGGCACCGCGGCCGGCGCCTTGCGCTCGTTGTTCGTCGATGGCGGCGTGGAGCGCGCCGACGTGTGGCAACTGCCGCGGCGCACGCATTACCTCGGCACCCCGCTCGACCACGGCGGCTGGGGCCGTGAGTGGGTGGAACGCCTGTTCCGCCCGGACCTCCGCTACCTGTCGGCGGAGGTGCACGAGAAACTCGACCTGCGCGGCCGGCGCGTCGCACGGGTGGAAGCGCGCATCGAGCACGACACCGCACGCTCGGACGCGGAGTACGCCGCCAAGCTCGACCGCTATGCGGCGCTGTGGGCGCGGCAGCGGCATGCGGCCGGCAAGCGCGCCGGCCTGTTCGCCGCGCCGCTGCACGCGGCGGCGTACTGGCTGAAGAATTTCGTGCTGCGCGGCGGCTTCCTCGACGGCGGCAACGCGCCGAGGTACCACTGGCTGCATGCCCGGTACGTGTACCGGAAATACGCGCTGTTGCGCGCGATGTAGGGCGTGCGGCTTGCGCCGCTCCCACATGGGGATCAGCGATTGCAGGCCACGGTCGCGCTGCCCGGCAGCAGCCACCAGTTGCGGCGGTTGGCGCCGCCGAGCGGTTGCGCGAGCGTGCGGTCCACGCACGGCGACAGCGCGACCTCCTGCACCAGCAGCCAGCGGCGCGCTGGCGCCTGCGCCTGCCACGCGACGCCGCGGCGCAATTGTTCTTCCGGCGTCTCGCGGAAGCCGAAGGTCTGCGCCGGACGATCGGCCATCAGCAGGTTCTGCTCGCGCCAGGCGACCAGGCCGAGCTCCGCGTCGGGGCCGATCCGCGCGCCGGCATCGCGCATCAGCGCGGCCGAGGAACTTGACGCATCGAGCAGCGGATAGGCGACCAGGCCGTACAGCACCCAGGTGCCGGTCAGCATCGCCAGCATCGCCGGGATCGCTCGTCGTCGCCGTCCCCACGCGATGCACGCCAGCGCCCAGCCGCCGATCGCGACCAGCAACCAGGCGCCGGCCTGCGTCTGCGACCAGTCCAGGCCGCGGTCGGTCACCAGGTTGCGTTCGAAGCCCGGCGTGCCGGACAGCATCAATCCGCCCGCGACCAGCGCCAACGCGGCGATCAACGTGCTGAAGCCCAGCGCCAGCCTTTGCGCGCCGGCACGGCGGACGATGCCCGGCAGCAACGGGCCCAGCGCGAGGCAGGTCATCGGCAGCGCCGGCAGGATGTAGACGTCGCGCTTGCCGCTGGGGATCGAGAAGAACAGCACCACCAGCGCCCACCACGCCAGCGGCAGCAGGTAGCGCGCATCGCCGCGCCGCAGCCGCCGGCGCCAGGCGGGAATCGCCCACGGCAGCGCCAGCATCGCCGGCAGCCACATCGTCAGCATCACTTCCAGGTGGTACCAGGGCGGTTGCGGATGGTCCCAGGATTGCGCGTAACGCTTCGCCGTCTGCCGGAACAGGATGTCGTCCATGTAGGCGCGATACGCAGGGTCCGGGTGCCCGGTCGCCGCCACGACCATCGGCACCAACCACACCGCGACCGCGGCGAGGAACGCCAACGGTCCCAGCCAGGTGCGCCAGTCGCGCAATGGAGCGCGCGCATGCGACCACCCGCGCCAGGCCGCGAACAGGCCCGGGAGCACCATCAACAGCGCCACCACGCCCACGCCCTTGGTGATCGTGCCCAGCCCGGCCGCGCACCAGCCGAGCATCCACCAGCGCCATTGCGGTCGCGGATCCGCGCGCGTTTCGAGGAAGAAGCGCAGGAATGCGTAGTTGCCCAGCGTGATCCAGAACGTCACCAGTGGATCGATCTGCGCCTTGCGCGACTGGTAGGCGAACTGCAGTGCGAACAGCAGCGCGAACGCGGCATACAGCCCGACGCGGCGCGTCCACAGGCGCCGGCCGAGGTCCATCACGCACCACAGCGTGCCCAGCGCGGCCAGCAGCGACGGCAGCAGGAAGGCCACGCGCCAACTGCCGACCAGTTCGTAGGCGGCCGCCTGCAACCACATGAACAACGGCGGCTTGTCCGAATAAAGTTCGTGGCCGCGATGCGGGAACAGCCACTCGCCGCTTTCGACCATGTGCTTGGCGACCAACGCGAAGCGCGGTTCGTCCGAGGGCCATGGATCGCGCAGGCCCAGGCCCGCGCCCAGCACCAGCAGCGCCAGGATCCAGAACAGCCAGGTGTCGCGGGAAGCGCGGGTCTGCCACATGGCGGGGATTGTAGAGCCGACCCATGGTCGGCTTCGAACCAGGCCGACCATGAATCGGCCCTACGATTTCACCAGCCGCGCGTAGAAGAACCCGTCCATCCCGTCCTCGCCCGGGAAGCGCTGCGAGCCGTGGCCGGTGTCGTGGCCGAAGCGCGCGTCCAGCGGCTGCAACCGCGCGCCGGGCGTGCGCGCGAGGAACGCGGCGACCTGGGCATCGTTTTCGCGGCGCAGGATCGAGCACGTCGCGTAAAGCAGGACACCACCGCGCGCGAGCGCGGGCCACAGCGCATCGAGCAGGCGCGCCTGCACGTCGACCAGCGCCGCGAGGTCCGAGGCGCGCCGGTGCAGGAGGATGTCGGGATGGCGCCGGACCACGCCGGTCGCGCTGCATGGCGCATCGAGCAGGATCGCGTCGAACGGCGTGCCGTCCCACCAGGTTGCCGGCAGCAGCGCATCGGCGGCGCGCAGTTTCGCCTGTGCGCCGACGCCGACGCGTTGCAGGATTTCATGCACCCGCTCGAGGCGCCGCGCATCCACGTCCAGCGCCAGCAACCGTAGCGCGGGATCGCGTTCGAGCAGGTGGGCGGCCTTGCCGCCCGGCGCGGCGCAGGCGTCGAGCACGCTCGCGCCCCCCGCGGGCGCGAGCGCATCGGCGACGAGCTGCGCGCTGCCGTCCTGCACCGAAAGCAGGCCGTCTTCGAACCCCGGCAGCATCGCCACCGGGACGGCCGTGTCCAGGCGCAAGGCATCGGGGCAGGCATCGAACGTCGCGGCCGCGATCCCGGCCGCCTGCAACGTCTCGCGCATGATCGAGGGGCGGGACAGGCGACGGTTCGCCCGCAGCCACATCGGCGCCGGCTGCGCACTGGCCGCGACGATCGCGTCCAAGCGGTCGGGCCAGTCCTCGCGCAGGGCTCCAAGCAGCCAGGCAGGCCAGTCCTGCAGCGGATCGCCGGGCGGCACGCCGTCGCGCAGCGCGCGTCGCAGCAAGGCGTTCACCAGCCCCTTCTGGTGCGCGCGCCCCAGCTCCCGCGCCGCGTCCACGGTGGCGGCGACCGCGGCATGCGGCGGCAGGCGCAGCGCGTCCACCTGGGCGAAGCCGGCGTAAAGCAGCGCGCGCAACTCGCCGTCGCGGCGACCGGGCGGTTTCGGCATCCATTGCGCCAGCGCCTGCGCATAACGCGCGTGGGCGCGCAGTGCGGCGAAGACGATGGCCTCGAGCAACGCGCGATCGCGCGGATCGCCGAGCGCGGGCAGGCGCACGGCGAGTTCCGCCTTCAACGAACGACCGTGGTGCAGGACCGCATCCAGCGTGCGCGCGGCGGCGGCGCGGACGCCGGCACCGGCGGCGGCGCTCATGCGCCCGGCGGCAGCGGCCGCGAGTTGAGGTAGTCGGCGGCGGTGATCGCGCGACCGCCTTCGCGCTGCAGCACCTGCAGCCGCAGGGCGCCTTCGCCGCAGGCGACGTCGATGCCTTCGCGCGTGGCCCGCAGTACCCGACCCGGCGCGGCGTCGTGCGCCGCGTCCAGCGGCAGCGCTGCATGGATCCGCACGCGCTCACCCGCCAGCATCGCTTCGGCCATCGGCCACGGATTGAAGGCGCGCACCTTGCGCGCGAGAACCTGGGCAGGTTGCGCCCAGTCGAGGCGGGCCTCGGCCTTGTCGAGCTTGTGCGCGTAGGTCACGCCGGCCTCGGGCTGCGGCCGCGGCACCGGCCGCATCCCGGCCCGCAGCAGGCCCAGCGCATCGGCCAGCACCTGGGCACCCAGCTCCGCAAGCCGATCGTGCAACTGCCCCGATGTTTCCTGTTCGCCGATCTCGAGCTTCTGCGACAGCAATACCGGACCGGTGTCCAGGCCTTTTTCCATCCGCATCAGGCACACGCCCGTCTCGCGGTCGCCGGCCTCGATCGCGCGCTGGATCGGCGCGGCGCCGCGCCAGCGTGGCAGCAGCGACGCGTGCACGTTCCAGCAGCCCTGTTCCGGGATTTCCAGGATCTTCGACGGCAACAGCAGGCCGTAGGCGACCACCACCATCACGTCGGGCTGCAGCGCATGCAGCGCATCGCGCGCCAGCTGCGACTTCAGCGATTCCGGCTGCAATACCGGGAAACCGCGCTGCAGCGCCTCGCGCTTGACCGGCGACGGCTGCAATCCGCGGCCGCGGCCCGCGGGCCGGTCGGGCTGGGTGTAGACGGCGACGACTTCACCCTTGCCTGCCGCCGCGCGCAGCGACGGCACGGCGAATTCGGGGGTGCCGGCGAAGACGATCCGCATCGGCGCCGTCAGGCGGCGTGCTTGCGCTGCTTGGCCAGCTTCTTGCGCACCATCTCGCGCTTGAGCGGCGAGAGGTAATCCACGAACAGCTTGCCGTCGAGGTGGTCCATCTCGTGCTGGATGCAGACGGCCAGCAGGCCGTCGGTTTCCAGTTCGAACGGCTGGCCGTTGCGGTCCAGCGCGCGCACCGTGATCGTGTCGGCGCGGGTGACGTCGGCATAGATGCCGGGCACCGACAGGCAGCCTTCCTGGCAGACCTGCTCGCCGGCGCTCGCCAGGATCTCCGGGTTCACGAACACCAGCGGCTGGTCCTTCTCCTCGGACACGTCGATGACCATGAAGCGCCGGTGCACGTCGACCTGGCTGGCGGCCAGGCCGATGCCCGGGGCCGCGTACATGGTCTCGAACATGTCGTCGAACAGGGCCTGGGTCGAGGCCTCGGCCAGCCACGACGGCTCCACCGGCGCCGCCTTGGTGCGCAGCCGGGGGTCGGGGAACTCGAGGATCGGGAGCAGGGCCATGGGTCGCTGGAAAAGAGGGGCGTCGGTCACATCCGCGCGCTTGCGGGGCGCCGGCAACGGGAATTGTACCGCTTGCGCTTGCCCACGGCCTGAACCCTTGGGCTATATTGGCCCGGCTGCTGGGGCGGGGAAAACCCAAGGGGTGCAGGAAGATGGCCGCGAAGCTTGAACGCGTTTCGAACACGGCGACCAGCCGGCCCAGGCGCCTGCGCGTCGTGCTGGCGGTGGCCCTGCTGACGGTGGGAAGCTGGGTCGCGGCGCAGGACCTGCGCGCCGACCATCCGGAAACCTACGTGGTCCAGCGTGGCGACACGCTGTGGTCGATCGCCGCGAAGTTCCTGGACAAGCCCTGGTTGTGGCCGGAAATCTGGCAGGCCAACCCGCAGCTGGCCAACCCGCACGAGATCTATCCCGGCGACGTGCTGTCGCTGGCCTACCGCGGGCAGCCCGCCGTCAGGCTGAGCCCGGGTCCGCGCGACACGCCGCCGGTCGGGGCGATCCCGCTGTCGGAAATCGAGCCGTTCCTCAAGGACCTGCGCGTGGTCGAGGAGTTCGAATCCCTGCCGTACGTGGTCGGGCTCGAGGAAGACCGCCTGCGCGGCGGCCAGGGCCAGCTCGCCTATCTCAAGGGCGCGCCGGCCGGCGTCGGCGAGCGGGTGATGATCGTGCGCCCGACGCAACGCTTCACCCGCCTGGATCGCGCCGACGCCTGCTGCGACCTGTACCTGGACGACGACCTGGATTTCCGCGGCCGCCGCATCCTCGACAGCGCCAATTTCTGGACCGACGCGCTGCTGCCCGGCGAAGGCGAGCTGCTCGGCCATGAGCTGATGCGCGTGGCGACCGGCACCATCACCCGCGGCGTTGCCGGGGGCATCGAGGCCAGCACGCTGCTGCTCGACGACGATTCGCGCGAGGTGCGCGTGGGCGACCGCGTGATCCCCGTCGACGCCCAGCGCTACGACCTGCAGTTCTTCCCGCACGTGCCGGCACAGGCCTTCGACTACGGCCGCGCGCGGGTGCTGGCGGTGGCCGACATGCTCACCACCGGCGGGCCGCACGACGTGGTCGCGCTGTCGGTCGGTGCGCGCGAAGGCATCGACAACGGCACCGTGTTCTCGACCTGGCGGGTCGGCAGCAATGCCGTCGACACGGTCGAGTACAACCCCGAGCGCACCGAAGGCACGGTGCCGGAAGCCGGCAAGGTGCGCCTGCCCGACGAGTTCGCCGGCCACCTGATGGTGTTCCGCACTTTCGAGAAGATGAGCTACGCCATCGTGATGGACAGCGTGAAGCCCACGCGCGTGGGCTACGAGCTGAAGCATCCCGACGCCGCGTATTGAGCCACCGCGCCTTTCCCTGACACGCGAACGCAACGGCGCCCGACGGCGCCGTTGCCGTTTCCGGCGCAGCCTGCGCGGATGCTGTTGCCGCGCCACCACCCCGACTACCCCGCGCTGCTGCGGCGCGCGCCAGGTCCACCCGCCGCCTTGCACGTGGCCGGCGATCCGCTGCTGCTGTGGCACCCCGCGGTGGCGATCGTCGGCAGTCGTTCGCCCAGCGCCGCCGGCATCGAGCACGCCTACGCCTTCGCGCGGGCCCTGGCCCAGGCCGGCTTCTGCATCGTCAGCGGCATGGCCGCCGGCATCGACGCCGCCGCCCACCGCGGCGCCCTCTCCGTCCACGGCCGCACCATCGCCGTCCTCGGCTGCGGCGTGGACGTCGTCTATCCGCCCACGCACCGCGAACTGCATGCGCAGATCCGCGAACAAGGCGCGGTGGTCAGCGAATTCCCGGACGGGACTCCCGCACGGCGGGCCCATTTCCCGCAACGCAACCGGATCGTCGCCTCGCTGTCGCTCGGCACGCTCGTGATCGAGGCCGCATTGCGTTCCGGCGCCCTGATCACCGCGCGGCTCGCCGCGGACGCGGGCCGCGAAGTCTTCGCGCTCCCCGGCTCGATCCACAACCCGATGGCGCGCGGCTGCCATCGCCTGATCCGCGACGGCGCCGCGCTGATCGAGTCGCCCGAAGAAGTGGTCGAAGCCCTCTCCCCCATTGCCCACACCCTGGCCGACGCCCTGCGCGGCCGCCTGGGAACCCCCCAGGTGCCGGGAGCGCCTGCCCTCCCGCCGACGAGTCAAAACGTTCTCGAGGAGGCGGGAGGGCAGGCGCTCCCGGCACCGTCCTCGCAGGACCCCAGGCACCAGCACTTGTGGAAAGCGCTCGGCCACGACCCCACAGGTATGGATGCCCTCGTCTCACGCACCGGATTGACGGCTGCCGAACTGTCCTCCATGCTCCTGCTCATGGAGCTGGATGGATTCGTGGCGGTGCAGCACGGCCGCTATTCCCGCAAGCGCTGACCGGCAGAGGGAAATGAAAGAGAGCATCCTCGACGTCCTGCTTTACCTGTTCGAGCACTACTTCACCGACGATTCCGTTCCGCCCCCCACCGGGACCAGCTTCCTGGATCGGGACCAGCTCGCCAACGGCCCCCTCCTGGACGAACTGGCCCAGGCCGGCTTCAGCCCGGCCGAGATCCACAAGGCCTTCGACTGGCTGGGCGCGCTTGCCGACCAGCGGCCCGCCGCCGGCCCGGCACGGCCCAACGGCCCGATCCGCGTGTTCTTCGGGCCCGAACTCGACAAGCTCGACGTCGAAGCCCGCGGTTTCCTGATGTTCCTGGAGCAGCACGGCGTGCTCGATGCCGACCAGCGCGAGCTGGTGCTGGACCGGGCGCTGGCGCTGGACCAGGACGAGCTGGACCTGGACGACCTGAAATGGGTCGTGCTGATGGTCCTGTTCAACCAGCCCGGGTCCGAGGCGGCCTACGCCTGGATGGAAACCCAGATGTTCCTGGACGAACCCGAGCCGGTCCACTAGCGGCAGGAGGCGTCCGGGCGCCAGCCCGGAAGCGGGGTCGGGCTTTCCCCCTTGACCCGTTCGCCCTTCACCGTTTACCTATTAAAAAGGAGTCGCCCGGGGCCAGCCGCCCCGGGCGTTGCCTTCTCACGCCCACGGACGACCGCCTCATGGCCAAGAACCTCCTCATCGTCGAGTCGCCCGCCAAGGCCAAGACGATCAACAAGTACCTCGGCAAGGACTTCACCGTCCTGGCCTCGTACGGCCATGTCCGCGACCTCGTGCCCAAGGAGGGGGCGGTCGACCCGGCGAACGGGTTCGCGATGCGCTACGACCTGATCGAGAAGAACGAAAAGCACGTCGAGGCCATCGCCAAGGCGGCGAAGTCGGCCGACGCCCTCTACCTGGCCACCGACCCGGACCGCGAGGGCGAGGCGATCAGCTGGCACATCGCCGAGATCCTGCGCGAACGCGGCCTGCTGGAAGGCAAGCCGCTGCATCGCGTGGTGTTCACCGAGATCACCCCGCGCGCCATCCGCGAGGCGATGGACAAGCCGCGGCAGATCGCCGCCGACCTCGTCGACGCCCAGCAGGCACGCCGCGCGCTCGACTACCTGGTCGGCTTCAATCTCTCGCCCGTGCTGTGGCGCAAGGTGCAGCGCGGCCTGTCCGCGGGCCGCGTGCAGTCGCCGGCGCTGCGCATGATCGTCGAGCGCGAGGAGGAGATCGAGGCGTTCCGGGCGCGCGAATACTGGACCATCGAGGCCGAGTGCGCGCATCCGCAGCAGGCCTTCACCGCCAAGCTGGTGCGGCTGGACGGCAGGAAGTTCGAACAGTTCACCATCACCGACGGCGACAGCGCCGAAGGCGCGCGCGAGCGCATCGTGCGCGCGGCCGGCGGCGCCCTGCACGTGACCGACGTCGCCACCAAGGAACGCAAGCGCCGGCCGTCGCCACCGTTCACCACCTCGACCCTGCAGCAGGAGGCCGCGCGCAAGCTGGGCTTCACCACCAAGCGCACCATGCAGGTGGCGCAGAAGCTCTACGAGGGCGTCAACATCGGCGAGGAAGGCACCGTCGGCCTGATCAGCTACATGCGTACCGACTCGGTGCACCTGTCCGGCGAGGCGCTGGGCGAGCTGCGCGACGTGATCGCGCGCGACTTCGGCACCGCCTCGCTGCCGGACAAGCCCAACTTCTACACCACCAAGTCCAAGAACGCGCAGGAAGCGCACGAGGCGGTGCGCCCGACCTCGGCGCTGCGCACGCCGGCACAGGTCGCCCGCTTCCTTTCCGACGACGAGCGCCGGCTGTACGAGCTGGTGTGGAAGCGCGCCGTCGCCTCGCAGATGATCCCCGCCACGCTCAACACGGTTTCGGTGGACCTGGCCGCCGGCAGCGAGCACGGCTTCCGCGCCAGCGGCACCACCGTGGTCGTGCCCGGCTTCCTCGCCGTCTATGAGGAAGGCAAGGACACCAAGGCCAGGGAGGACGAGGACGAGGGCCGCAAGCTGCCGCCGATGAAACCCGGCGACCGCATCCCGCTGGACCGCATCCACGCCGACCAGCACTTCACCCAGCCGCCGCCGCGCTTCACCGAAGCCGCGCTGGTCAAGGCGCTGGAGGAATACGGCATCGGCCGCCCGTCGACCTACGCGTCGATCATCCAGACCCTGCTGTTCCGCAAGTACGTGGAAATGGAAAGCCGCAGCTTCCGCCCGACCGACGTCGGCCGCGCCGTCTCCAACTTCCTCAGCGCGCACTTCACCCGCTACGTGGATTACGACTTCACCGCGAAGCTCGAGGACGAGCTGGACGCGGTCTCGCGCGGCGAGGAGGAGTGGGTGCCGCTGATGGAGAAGTTCTGGGCGCCGTTCAAGGAACTGGTGGACGACAAGACCGAGAGCGTCGACCGCAGCGAAGCCACCGGCGCGCGCGAGCTCGGCACCGACGCGAAGAGCGGCAAGCCGGTGAGCGTGCGACTGGGCCGCTACGGACCCTACGCGCAGATCGGGACCGCCGACGACGAGGAGAAGCCGACCTTCGCCTCGCTGCGACCTGGCCAGAGCATGCATACGATCTCGCTGGAGGACGCGCTGGAGCTGTTCAAGCTGCCGCGCAAGCTCGGGCAGTCCAAGGACGAGGAGGTCAGCGTCGGCATCGGCCGCTTCGGCCCGTTCGCCAAGCGCGGCAGCACCTACGCCTCGTTGAAGAAGGAGGACGATCCCTACACCATCGACCTGGCGCGCGCGGTGTTCCTGATCGAGGAAAAGGAAGAGATCGCGCGCAACCGGATCATCAAGGAGTTCGACGGCAGCGACATCCAGGTGCTCAACGGCCGCTTCGGCCCGTACATCAGCGACGGCAAGCTCAATGGCCGCATCCCCAAGGACCGCGAGCCGGCGTCGCTGACGCTGGAGGAAGTGACGAAGCTGCTGGAGGAAACCGGCAAGCCGATGCGAGGGCGCTTCGGCAGGAAGGCCGCGAAGAAGGCGCCGGCGAAGAAAGCCGCGACCAAGGTGGCGAAGAAGGCGACGAAGAAGGTGGCGAAGAAAGCCGCGAAGAAAGCGACGAAGAAGGCCGCGAAGAAGACCGCGAAGAAGCCGGCGGGCTGAGCATGGGCGACGCGCGCCTCTCGATCGACGCGGCGGTCGCGTGCCTGCGCGGCGGCGGCGTCATCGCCTACCCGACCGAGGGCGTGTGGGGCCTGGGCTGCGATCCGCTCGACGAGGCCGCCGTGCTCCGGTTGCTGGCGCTCAAGCAGCGCGCGGTCGACAAGGGCGTGATCCTGGTCGGCGCCAGCGCCGCGCAATTCGACGGCCTGGCCGACTGGGCCGCGCTGGCACCCGCGCGCGTCGCTGAAATCCGCGCCAGCTGGCCCGGTCCGCACACCTGGATCGTGCCCGCAAGCGAGCGCGTGCCACGCTGGATCACCGGCACCCATGACGGCGTGGCGCTGCGCGCCAGCGCGCACCCGGTGGTGGCGGCCTTGTGCATCGCCTTTGGCGGCCCGATCGTCTCCACCAGTGCCAATACCGCCGGTGCGCCGGCGCCGCGCGCGTTCGACGGCCTGGAGGCCGCGATCCGTGACGCAGTCGACGGTTGCGTCGAAGGCGAGACCGGTGGCCGCGACGGCCCCAGCGACATCCGCGACGCCCGCAGCGGCGCGGTCCTGCGCTGACCGGCTGAATCACGGCAAACCCGCGACGGCGCCGCGCTTGGCCGACGGCGGCGCTGGGGCAAGAATGACCACATGCGCCCCGCCTTCGCCCTGCCGCTTGCCGCGCTCGCCACGTTGGCCTTGCAGGCGCCGCTGCCCGCCGCCGCAGCCGGCGCCACGCCGCAGGTGACGATCTATCGCTGCACCGATGCCTCCGGGCACGTCACCCTGCGTGATACGCCTTGCCATGCCGGCAGCGAGCAGGAGGTGCGCAACATGCAGCGACCCAAGGACGCACCGCCGCAGCCGTCGAATGCGATGCCCGCGCCGATCCAGGCCAGCGCGACCGTGGCGCCCGCCACGCGCGTGCTCGTGCTGCGCACGCCGCAACCGATGTACGAATGCACCACCCCCGACGGCAGTCGCTACACCAGCGCTTCGCCCGAGGGCAACCCGCGCTGGGTGCCGTTGTGGACCATGGGCTATCCGGTACAGGCGGGCGGCAACGACCTGGCGATCACCGGCGGCCACGTGCGCATCGACGACGGCGGTGTCTCGATGACGCCTCCGCTGCCCTATGCACCCTGGCCCGCGAACGCCGGCACCTGGGTGCGCGACCGCTGCCATGCGCTGCCCCAGGCGGAGGTCTGCGACCGCCTGCGCGACGACCGCCGCGAAATCGACCGTCGCTTCTTCAACGCGCAAGCCAGCGAGCGCGACGTGTTGCGGCTGCAGCGGCGCAGCGTGCAGGCGCGACTGGACGCGGACTGCGGATGAACATGCCGGTCGCACGCTGGCTGTCGTGCCTGGCGCTGGCGCTCGCGGCGAGCGCCGCCGCGGGCGCGCAGGAGCAGGAAATGGATCAGGCGGTGCTCTATCGTTGCACCGACGCCGCGGGCCACGTCACCTTCCAGAACGACAAGGCCTGCCCGCCCGGGACGCGCCAGCAGCGCAGGCTGGTCGACGTGCCGCCGGCGCTGCCGGCGTACGTGCCCCGCGAGCAACGCATGCCGGCGGTGGTCGCGGCGGAGCAGGCGCGCGATGACCAGCGCATCGAGGACAGCATCGCCGCACCGGTTCCGCCGGGAGAACGCAAGGCGCCGCCGCCGCTGTACCAGTGCACCACCTGGGACCAGTCGCGGTACTTCACCGAACGCGCCGAGCCGCGATCCCGCTGCGCGCCCCTGCAGGTGGTGGGGATCGCCGGGCGCTCGCCGGCCGCCAGTGCGTGCGAGAAGGTCGCCGACCAGTGCAGCGCGGTGCCCGAGGCGGCCTTGTGCGGCAGCTGGCGGCAGCGCGTGGACGAGGCGGAATTCCGCTGGAAGTTCGCCGGTGCGGCCGCCGACGACGATCGACGGCTGCATTACGAGCAGTTGCGCGCGACTTACGAGAACAGCACCTGCGGGCGGTGATCTTGGCAGCCGAGCATGGCTCGGCTCTACTAGAAGCCGTAGCGCAGGAAGCCACCATCCACCGCGACCACCTCGCCGGTGATGTAACTGGCCGCCGGCAGGCACAGGAACGCCACCGCCGCCGCCACTTCCTCCGGCTCGCCGACGCGGCCCATCGGCGTGCGCAGCAGCACCTCGTCCAGGTAATCCGGGTCGGACAACTTGCCCGACGTGCGCCGGGTGCGGATGTACCAGGGCGCGACCGCGTTGACCCGCACGCCGTCCTCGGCCCACTCCACCGCGAGGTTGCGCGTCATCTGGTGCATCGCCGCCTTGCTCATGCCGTACGGGGCGCCGCTGCGGACGTGGGTGGCGCCGGAGACGCTGCCGACGTTGACGATGCTCGAGGCCGCGTGCTTCGTCAGCAGCGGGTACGCATGGCGGCACAGCTCGAAGGCGCTGAACAGGTTCACTTCGAACACCTGCCGCCACTCGTCCTCGGTGTAGTCGTTGGCCGGGCGGGTGAGGTTGCCGCCGGCGTTGTTGACCAGGATGTCGAGGCCTTCGCCCCGGTCCTCGATCCAGTCGAGGATCTCGCGGCGCTGCTCGTCGTCGGCGACGTCGGCGGCCAGCGCGAACACCCGCTCGTCGGCGGCGGCGTCCTCGCCGAATTCATCGGCCAGCTCGCCGCGGGCGCGCTCCAGCGCTTCCGGATCGCGCGCCACCATCAGCACGCTGGCGCCGAAACCCAGCAGCTCGCGGACGATCGCCAGGCCGATGCCGGCGCTGCCGCCGGTCACCAGCGCCAGTTGCCCGTCCAGCCGCCAGCGGTCCGGTGCCATCGCTAGAACCCGCAGAAGCAATACGCCAGCGCGGCCACCGGCTTGCCGCGCTGCCGCGCCAGCGAGGAATCCAGGAACCGCAGGTCGCGGGCCGCCTGCGGCAGCGCGCGTGCCACCAGCGCCTGCGCCAGCGGGGACTCGCGCAACACGGACGCGCCGGCATCGGTCTGCGCCAGGTTGCCGAAGAAGCGCTCGAATGGCGTCGACTGGCGCTCGATGTAACGCACGCGATAGCTGTCGGCGCCCCCCAGCTCCGCCCGCGCCGCGGCGTCGGCCACCGCGTCGTCGAGGCCGCCGAACGCATCCACCAGCCCGCGCTCCTTCGCCTGCGCACCGGTCCACACCCGGCCGCGGCCCACCTCGTCGACCTCGGCAACGCCAAGCTCGCGCCCCCGCGCGACGCGCGTGGTGAAGTCGCGGTAACCCTTCTCGATGACCGACTGGATCACCGCGCCGACCTCCGGCGCCAACGGCCGGGTCAGGTCGAATGCGCCGGCGAAACGGGTGGTGCCGGTGCCGTCGCTGCGCACGCCGATCTTCTCCAGCGTCCGCGGGATGGTCGGGATCAAGCCGAAGATGCCGATGGAACCGGTGATGGTCGACTGGTCGGCGAAGATGCGATCGGCGTCGGTGCTGATCCAGTAGCCGCCCGACGCGGCCAGGTCGCCCATGGAGACGACCACCGGCTTGCCGGCTTCCTGCAGCGCCACGACTTCGCGCCGGATCTGCTCGGAGGCAAAGACCTCGCCGCCGGGCGAGTTGACCCGCAGCACCACGGCCTTCACCGAAGCGTCGTCGCGCGCGGCGTGCAGCAGGTCGGAAGTGGATTCGCCGCCGATCTTGCCCGGGGGCTGCTCGCCGCCGACGATCTCGCCCTCGGCGACCACCACGGCGACCTGCGGCCGCTCGTCCACGGCCGCGATGCCGCGGTCGATGTGCTTGAGGTAGCCCTCCAGCGACACCGCGCGGAAGCCGCGCTCGGCATCCGGGTCGGCGACGCCGCGGTCGGCGAGCAGGTCGTCCACCTCCTCCTCGCTCTTCAGGCCGTCGACCAGCTTCTGCGACAGCGCATACTTCGCCAGGTCGCCGCCGGCGGCGGCGATGCCGGAGGGCATCGTGTCGATGCCCTGCGCAAGCTGCGCCACGCCCAGGCTGCGCGCGCGGGCGATGTCGCCGAGGAAACGCTGCCAGATGTCCTCCATCCAGTAGCGGTCCGCCTCCAGTGCCTCCGGCGACGCCGCGTCGAGCACGAAGGGCTCGGCGGCGGACTTGTACTCGCCGACCTTGAACAGGTGCACGTCGACGCCGAGCTTGTCCTGCAGGCCTTCGCGGTAATACAGGCGGTAGCGGCCCAGGCCCTCGAGCAGCATGCCGCCCATCGGGTCGAGGTAGACCTCGCTGGCCTGCGCGGCGAGCAGGTACTGGTTCTGGTCGAAGGATTCGCCGAACGCGACCACCTGCTTCCCGGAGGCGCGCAACGCGGCCAGCGCGGCGGCCACTTCGCGCAGCGAGGCGTAGCCGGAGAACGCCAGCTTGTCGGTGCGCAACAGCACCCGCTCGATGCGCTTGTCGTCCTTCGCCGATTCGATCGCGCGCAGCACGTCGCGCAGCTGCACCTCGGCGGCGGAATCGTCGCCCAGCGCCTTCGCGAACGCGCGCGTCGCCGGATCGGTGCTGTACTGCTCGACCAGCCGGCCTTCCGGCGCGATCACCAGCGTGGTGCGGTCCAGCAGCGGCCGGGCCGTCTCGCCCGCGGACATCACCGCCAGCACGACCAGCAGGATCCCGAAGAACAGCAGGTTGAACACCAGCCGGCGGGTGAAGTTCATCGCGTCCCACAGGCCCTTGAAGAAACGGGCGATGGGGCCGCGGCGGCGGGGTTCGTTCATTCGGTGGCTCCGGACGGCATTGCCTGGCAAAACAGGATCAGAGCGTAACGGTTCGCGGCGACAGGGTCATGCGCCAGACGTCACCGCGGCGCCCCGGAGCCGGGCGCTGGCGCGCAGGAAGCGCCGGGCCAGCAGCAGCGCGGCCACCGACAGGCCGGCGATCAGCCCGATCCACATGCCCTTCGGACCCCAGCCCAGCCACAGGCCCAGGCCGGCGCCCAACGGCATGCCCACGCCCCAGTACGCCAGCGCGGCCAGGAACATCGGCACGCGCGTGTCGCGCAGGCCGCGCAGGGCACCGGCCGACAGCACCTGGATGCCGTCGGGGAACTGGAAGGCCGCGGCGTACAGCAACAGCGAAGCGGCCAGCGCCGCCACCGCCGCGTCGCGCGTGTACAGCGCCACCACCGCATCGTGGCCGACGAGCAGCAGCCCTGCCGACAACGATTGCGTGGCCAGCGCCAGCACGTAGCCGGCGAAGGCGGCGCGGCGCACGCCGTGCGCACTGCCGCGGCCCAGCGCATGGCCGACCCGCACGGTGGTCGCCTCGGCCAGTCCCAGCGGCACCATGAAGCACAGCGAGGCGACGTTGATCGCGATCTGGTGCGCCGCCACCGGCAACGCGCCCAGCCGCCCGATCAGCAGCGCGGTGACGATGAACAGGCCGCCCTCCATCGCCACCGTCACCCCGATCGGCAGGCCGGTGCGCAGCAGCGCCAGGATCGGCTCGCGCCTTGGCGGATCGAAACCGGCGAACAAGCGCAACGAAGCGAAGCGCCGTGCGCGCGCCAGGTAGGTGGCGAAGGCGAGCGCCTGCGCCCACATCATCACCGCCGAAGCGATGCCGAGGCCGCCAGCCCCCAGCTCCGGGAAGCCGAGCAGGCCGAAGGTGAGCACGTAGCCGAGCGGCACCAGCACCAGCAGCCCGCCGAAGCCGAGCAGCATGGTCGGCAGGGTCCAGTGCA
This sequence comes from Lysobacteraceae bacterium, assembly GCA_004297225.1. Classification (GTDB taxonomy): domain Bacteria; phylum Pseudomonadota; class Gammaproteobacteria; order Xanthomonadales; family Xanthomonadaceae; genus Cognatiluteimonas. The sequence continues at coordinate 100,175 of SCUI01000010.1, forward strand.
GGCCGTCGCTGAGGTAGCGCATCGCCAGGTACAGGGTCAGCGCCGGCACGCCCCAGCGGATGCCGTGCAGGAAGGCGATCGCGCCCGGCCGCACGTCGGCGGCGATGCCCATCGGCGCCAGCGCCAGCCCGGCGAAGCTGAGGAAGGCGAACAACACCAGCCCCAGCATCAGCGCCAGCCACAACGCCTGGCGGAACAACGGACCGATCGCGTCGCGGCGCCCCGCGCCGTCGAGTTGCGAGACCGACGGCGGCAGCGACATCAGCGTGCCCATCGGCACCATCATCGGCAGCCAGAACAGCGCCGTGCCCACCGCCACCGCGGCGAGCGTGGCGGTGCCATGGTGGCCGGCGATGGCGCTGTCGACGAAGCCGATCAGGCCGGTCGACAGGTGGCCGGCGATCAGCGGCGCGGCGAGGACGGCGCTGGCGCGCACTTCGCCGGCGAAGCGCGTTGGCGGGGTCTGGGCGGTCATGGGAAGGGTGCTGGCGCCGCGTCGCGGCGTGCGGCTATCTTAGCCGCGCACGCAAGGGGACGCCGCCGTGAACGAGACCGCCGCCGCCCTGGCCGGGGCACCGCCGACCGCTGCCGGGCCCGCGCCGGCCTGCCAGAACTGCGGCACGCCGCTGCTCGGGCCGCACTGCTACCGGTGCGGGCAACCGGTGAACGGGCTGGTCCGGCATTTCAGCAGCATCATGGGCGACTTCGCCGACAGCGTGCTCAACATCGATGCACGCGTGTTCCGCACCTTGTGGCCGTTGTTCGCCAGGCCCGGCTTCCTGAGCCGCGAGTACTTCGCCGGCCGCCGCGTGCGCTACGTCAGCCCGGTGCGGCTGTTCGTGTTCCTGAGCATCGTCACCTTCTTCGTCGCGCAGCTGATGGTGGGTTTCAGCGGCGACGCGGCGGTGATCGGCGATCCGGTGACGGTGGAGGACGACGGCACTGCCAATGTGCAGTTCAACGGCCGCGATTGGGACCCGAAGACGAATCCGGTGGACATCGGCTGGCTGCCGGCGTTCGCGGACCGCTGGGTCAACGAACAGATCGGCCACGGCGTGGCCAACGTCGCCGAGCTGAAGAAGAGTCCCAACCAGGAACGCTTCAAGGAAGCATTGCTCGGAGCGGTGCCGTCGACGCTGTTCGTGCTGCTGCCGATCTTCGCGCTGATGCTCAAGCTCGCCTACCTGTTCAAGCGGCGGCTGTACATGGAGCACCTGATCGTGGCGTTGCACAGCCACGCCTTCCTGTGCCTGGCGTTGTTGCTCGTGTTCGGGCTGGACGCATTGGGCGAGGCGATACCAGCGCTGGCGCCGGCCACCGGGCCGGCGGAGGGGCTGCTCGCGCTGTGGATGCCGCTGTACCTGCTGCTGATGCAGAAGCGCGTCTATGGCCAGGGTTGGCCGATGACCTTGCTGAAGTACGGCGTCCTGGGCATCTGTTATTCGCTGCTGCTGTCCTTCGGCATGGTGGCGACCGTGGTCGCCAGCATCGTCTGGATGTAGCCGCGAGGGGTCAGCGTTCCAGCCGCAGTTGCAGCCACGCCGCGCGGTTTTCAGCCGTCGCCTGCAGCAGTCCGCGCCGCAGCGCCTCGCGCTCCTGGGGGGGAGTGCGTTGCGCGAGGATCGCAAGGTCGCGCAGTTCCGCGTCGCTCATCGCCTGCAGCGCCTGCAGCAGCGCGGTGCGCTCGCCGCCGGGCACCTGCATCAGCAGCGGCTGCAACTGCAGCCATTGCCCGCCCACGCGCGGGCCGAGCAGCCAGCCGCGTTGCTCGTCGCTGGACAGCTGCGCGAACTGCGCGCGCAGTTCCTGCCGTCGTTCCGGCGGCAACGCGGCGAATGCCACGCTCGCCTCGCGCAGCGCCTGCTGCTGCGCCGCCGGCAGCGTCCGCCACGCCTCCCAGTGCTCGCGCAGTTCGGCGCGCTCGGCCAATGGCAGGCCGTCCCAGTGCTCGCGGCGCGCCTGTATCGCCGCGCGCGCGTCCGCCGGCATCGCATCCAGTTGCGCCTGGCGCTGCAACACCTGTTGCCGCAGGGATTCCGGCATCCGCGGCAACTGTTGTTGCAGGCCGGGCGGCAGCGCGGCGAGCGCCGTGGCACCGAAGGCCGCCAGCGCCAACACCAACCAGCGTTCAGCGCGCATCGGCGTCTCCCGACGGCACCGCGTCCTGCGCGCGTTGTCGCGCGTACCAGGACTGGAAGGCAAGGTCGCGCAGCAACGGTGTGTCGCCGCCGCCGGCTAGCAGTTCGAAGTCCGGGTGCAGCAACAGCGCCGCCTCGTCGCCGGCGTCGAAGGCGCGCGGGACATCGCGCCCGGACAACGGCTTGCGCTCGACCAGCGCCGGTGCACCGGTGTTGCCCGGCGCGCTTTCCGCCGCGTCCCGCAACGGCCATGGCCATGGCCACAGGTAGGTGGCCGCCAGCGCGATCACGCACAGCCCCAGCGCCGGCCACAGCCAGCGCCGCCCTCGCGGGCGCGGCGGCGCGGCGCGGGCCGCGGCCGCGACGGCGATCGGGGGCGTCGCGGGAGCCACTTCCTCGCAGGCCCGCTCCCAGGCCTGCAGTCGCTCCGCGGGCAACGCCCGCAGCGTTTCGCGCACTTCGGTTTCAAGCGCCCGCCAGGCGGTCGTATCGAGCTCCCCGGCCGGGTCGTGCGGCGCGGCGCGCTGCAATGCCAGGCGCCAGGCTGGCACGCCGACGCCGAGCGCGGCGGCGGCGTCCTCCTCCCCCAGGCCCGCCACCAGCCACAGCAGCAGGGCGGCGCGGGCACCCGGGCCGGGCGCGGACAGGCGCTCGAAGGGCGGCGGCCACGTCGCACCCGGCGCGGGCCGCAGTCCGGATTCGGCCAGCAGGCCGGCCCAGAACCGCCGCGGCCACTGCGCCATCGGCAAACTGGCGGCGGTGGCGGCGAAACCGGGCAGTGCGGCCATGGCCGCGGCGTCGCCCCTGGCGGGGTCGCCGGCCTGCAGCTGTGCGAACAGCAGCGCGCGCCGGCCGATCCCGCGCAGGAAGGCGGCAAGGGCGGGCGACGCGCCGGTGGGGGAAAGGGCGGTCGCGTTCATCCAGCCCCGGATCATAGCGGGCGGCCCCGTGCAGGACGGCTTGACATTCGGTCGACAGCCGCTCTCCGAGGCGCGGCAAGGCTTTGCGCCCGAAGGCGCCTGCAATCGGTTGTGCACAGCAGTAAAACTCCTGTCATGCACATTGCGTTCACTCCAGGCCAGCCGCGGCCATCACCGTTGTTTCACGAGCAAGCGATTGATCTGATTGACAATTCACAAATTGGTACTTTTTTCACCAAGGTCCCGGTAATGCGGGATTAAGCCTTTTTGCGCCGTAGTCGCGCGCGGCCATGCACAGGGTTATCCACACCAGGTGTGGATAAAGACGAAATCCCTTTGCCATCGGTAGCTTGCGTCGGTTTCCTTGCATCCGGCGGAGCTATAGACCGCAAGTCACGTCCGCGGCGCGCGGCGCGCGGAGGCGGCGCTCGCTAGACTTCGCGGATGCCGGGGTCCGTGTACCAGGTGGCGTTGCCGCTGCCGTTGCCGCAACTGTTCGACTACCTGCCCCCGCCCGGCACCAGCGCCGATGCGGCGGCCATCGGTGGCCGGATCCGCGTGCCGCTGGGCCGGCGCGAAGCGGTGGGCGTGATCGCCGGCCTTGGCGCGGCGGAGGATCCGGCCGTCCTGCGCGCCGCCGAGGCGCTGCTGGATCCGCAACCGCTGTTCCATGGCGAGCTGTTCGCCTCGCTGCACTGGCTGGCCCGTTACCTGCACGCGCCGCTGGGCGAGGTGTTGGCGACCGCGCTGCCCTCCCGGCTGCGAGCGGGCGGCGAACTGCCGGCGCCCGGTGCCCGCGGGCGCAGGCGTCGCGCCGACGCCGGCAGCGAAGCCGCCACGCCAGCCGCACCGCCGGTCCCCAACGACGCCCAGCAGGCGGCGATCGATGAGGTGCTCGCGGCCGCGCGCACGGGCTACGCCGCGTTGCTGCTGGACGGCGTCACCGGCAGCGGCAAGACCGAGATCTACCTGCACGCCATCGCCGACTGCCTGGCCCGTGGCAGGCAGGCACTCGTGCTGGTGCCGGAGATCGGCCTGACGCCGCAGCTGCTGGCCCGCTTCCAGGCGCGCCTGGGCGTGCCGGTGCACGCGATGCACTCGGGCCTGGGCGACGCCGAGCGCGCGCGCACCTGGGCCGCGGCCTGGCGCGGCGAGGCGCGCGTCATCGTCGGCACCCGCTCGGCGGTGTTCACGCCCTTGCCGGAAGCCGGGCTGCTCATCGTCGACGAGGAGCACGACGGCAGCTTCAAGCAGTTCGACGGCATCCGTTACCACGCCCGCGATTTCGCGCTGGTGCGGGCCAGGGCGCTCGAGGTGCCGGTCGTGCTGGGCAGCGCGACGCCGTCGCTGGAATCGCTGCACAACGCCGCGCTGGGCCGTTACCGCCACCTGCGCCTGCCGCGTCGCGCCGGGGCTGCGCGCGCACCGAACGTGCGCGTGCTCGACGTGCGCAAGCGACCGCTGGAGGCGGGCTTGTCCCGCGAGTTGCTGGCTGCGATCCGCGCCGCGGTCGACGCCGGCGGACAAGTGCTGGTGTTCCGCAACCGCCGCGGCTACGCCCCGGTACTGCTGTGCCACGACTGCGGCTGGAGCGCGCATTGCCGGCGCTGCGGGAACGATGACGGCAAGGGCGCGGCGATGACGGTGCATGGCGCCGGCCGTCGCCTGCAGTGCCATCATTGCGGCGCACGGCAATCGCCGCCGCAGGCTTGTCCGGATTGCGGCGGCCTGGCACTGCAACCGCAGGGCGTGGGCACCGAACGGCTGGAGGAACTGCTGGCGCGCGAGTTCGAAGACGTGCCGGTGCTGCGCGTGGACAGCGCCAGCACCCGCCGGCGCGACGCGCTGGCGACGATGCTCGCCGACCTGGGCGAAAAACCCGGAATCCTCGTCGGCACGCAGATGCTGGCGAAAGGACACGACCTGCCACGGCTGACCCTGGTGGCCGTGGTCGGCATCGACGAGGGCCTGTTCTCGGCCGACTTCCGCGCCGGCGAGAAGCTGGCGCAGTTGCTGGTCCAGGTCGCGGGGCGCGCCGGTCGCGCCGAGCGCGCGGGCGAGGTCTGGCTGCAGACGCATCACCCGGAACATCCGCTGCTGCAGTTGCTGGTGCATGGCGGCTACCACGCCTTCGCCGAAGCGGAGCTGGCGGCGCGCGAAGCCGCGGGCTTCCCGCCGTTCGCGCACCTGGCGCTGCTGCGCGCCGAAGCCAAGCACGTGGATCCGCCGATGCAGTTCCTGCTCGGGGCGAAGGCGCGCCTGCGCGAAGCAAGCGCGGCGGGCGTCGCCCTCGATGGCCCGCTGCCCGCGCCGATGCCGCGCCGCGCCGGCTTCCAGCGCGCGCAGCTGCTGCTTTCCTGCGCGACGCGGCCGCCGCTGCACGCCGCGCTGGAGGCGGCATTGCCGGGGATCAGGGAATTGCCGGACGCGCGCAGGGTGCGCTGGTCGCTGGACGTGGATCCGGTGGATCTTTATTGAAAGGCCGCCCGACCATGGGTCGGGCGCTACCGCACTACGCGGCGAAGAGGGCCTTCATTTTCTTCAGGGCGTTGGCTTCGACCTGGCGGATGCGCTCGGCGCTGACGCCGTATTCGTCGGCCAGTTCCTGCAGCGTCACCTTGTTGTCCGCGTCGAGCCAGCGGCGCTTGATGATGTCGCGCGAGCGCTGGTCCAGCGAACGCAGGCCTTCGCGCAACAGCTGCATCTGGTCGGCTTCGCTGTCGGCACGCTCGTAGGCCATCGACGGATCGTCTTCCTGCGCGACCAGGTAGGCGGCCGGCGCCGGCGGCGCATGGCCGTCGTCCTCGTCCGCGCTCATGTCGAAGCCGATGTCGCGGCCGGACAGGCGCGACTCCATCTCCATCACCTCGCGCTCGGAGACGTTGAGGTCGGCTGCTACAGCCTTCACTTCCTCGGCATTGAGCCAGCCCAAGCGGGTCTTGCTCTTGCGCAGGTTGAAGAACAGCTTGCGCTGCGCCTTGGTCGTGGCGACCTTGACGATGCGCCAGTTGCGCAGGATGAACTCGTGCATCTCGGCACGGATCCAGTGCACGGCGAAGCTGACCAGGCGCACGCCGACGTCGGGGTCGAAGCGCTTGACCGCCTTCATCAGGCCGATGTTGCCTTCCTGGATCAGGTCGCCGAGCGGCAGGCCGTAGCCGTTGTAGCCGCGCGCGACGTGGACCACGAAGCGCAGGTGCGACATCACCAGCTCGCGCGCCGCGCCGAGGTCGTCGTCGTCGCGGTAGCGCCGGGCCAGCGCCTGTTCGTCCTCGACCGAGAGCACCGGGATGGCGTGCACGGCGCTGATGTAGGCATCCAGCGAACCGATCGCGCTGGGGATCGGGAAATTGGCGGTGGCCAGTGCCTGGGGCATGCGGGTCTCGCTCATGGAGTGGATTTTAGCAGTGCCTACCCATGACTGCTAACGGCGGCGGAAGTTCCAGTTCGTTCTGTTCATGGAACGCCGGCGCGTCCCATGCCCCACTTCGGGTGCCTACTGGATCATCTCCCCCGTCAAACCGACGTGGGGACGCTCCGGCCGGGCACAAGCGCGACTTTCAGGGGGCGGCGAGCCCGGCCAGGGGCGGCAGCGCCCAGTCCACCGGGGCCTGGCCGTGGCGCGCCAGGTAATCGTTGGCGGCGGAGAAATGGCCGCAGCCCAGGAAGCCGCGATGCGCCGACAGCGGCGAGGGGTGCGGGGCGCGCAGCACCCGGTGCCGGCGCGGGTCGATCACCGCGCCCTTCTTCTGCGCGTAGGCGCCCCAGAGCAGGAACACCAGCCCCTCGCGTTCGCGGGCCAGGGTCTCCACCACGTGGTCGGTGAAGCCTTCCCAACCCTTGCCCGCGTGGGCGCCGGGGTGGCCGTCCTCCACCGTCAGCACGGCATTGAGCAGCAGCACGCCCTGGCGCGCCCAGGGCAACAGGCAGCCATGGTCCGGCGGCGGGATACCGAGGTCGCGCTGCAGTTCCCTGAAGATGTTCTGCAATGAAGGCGGCACCGGCGTCCCAGGCTGTACCGAGAAGCACAGCCCGTGGGCCTGGCCGGCGCCGTGGTAGGGATCCTGGCCGAGGACGACCACTTTCACCGCGTCGAACGGCGTCGCCTCCAGCGCGGCGAAGATGTCCGGCCCCGGCGGGTAGATGCGCGCGCCCGCGGCCTTGCGCTCGCGCAGCCAGGCCGACAGCTGGCGCATGTCCGGGCGCTGCAGGTACTCGCCCACGCGCGCCTTCCAGGAAGGCTCCAGTTGCACGCGATCGACGGGTGTCGGCGTCGGCTCCACGACCAGGCTTCAGCCGCGCCGGAAGTCGCCCTGCTCGCCCATGCGCGACACGCGCAGCTGGAACAGCGTCTTGGTCACCAGCAGCCGTTCCTCGATCGGCTTGAGCACGAGGTCGTTGGCGCCTTCGCGGAGCAGCTGGCCCTGGTTGTCGCGGTTGGCGTCGCCGGTCATCACCAGCACCGGCAGCTCGCGCTTGCCGTAGCCCAGCGGTCCGCGGATCTCGGCGAGGAGGTCGAGGCCGCTGAGTTCGCCCTTGAGGTAGACGTCCGTCAGCACCAGGTCGGCACCGACCACGCCGCGCGCATGGCCGCCACGCAGGTAGTCGAGCGCGCCCTCGCCTTCGGTGAAGTGCAGCACCTCCATCTCCTGGCGCTCGAGCATGCGCTTGGTGGCGGCGGCGACCACGCGGCTGTCCTCGACGTAGAGCACGCGCGCCCCGGGCACCGGTTGCGGATCCACGTAGCCGCGGATGAAGGCGGCCAGCGCCTGGTGGCCCAGCGCCTTGTCGAAGTAGTCGGTGACGTCGTCGTTGAGGCTGCGCGCCTCCAGCCGCGACTGCACGTCGCCGGAAACCACGATCACCGGCACATAGCCCTGGCCCGCGGCTTCGCGCACGGATCGCGCCAGCGCTAGTCCATCTCCGTCGGGCAACACCAGCGAGGTGGTGACCAGGTCCACCGGTTCGGCGGTGAGCGCTTCGCGCGCGCTGGCCAGGCCGTCGCAGGCGACGATGCGCGCGTTCGGCAGCTCGCGCTGCAGGACGTCGCCGATCAGCTTGCGCACCATCCGCGAGCCGTCCACCACCATCACCCGCGGTGCGTCGGTGACGACGTGCCGGAGTTCGTGCTGGCCGTTGCTCGGTGGCGCTTCCATGGATGGCTCAGGTCTCGGTGGGCCGGGTCTGGCGCAGGTAATGCCCGGTCACGATGCCGGCCCCCAGCCAGCCTAACAGCGCGGCGCCCGCGACGACGGCCAGGGCCGCGACCGGATCGAATCCCGACAGGGCGAAGTGGCTGCCGTAACTGGCCGCCAGCTCGGCCAGCGGCGTGCGCAGCGCCAGCGCCGCGGCGCTCAGCAGGGCAATGGCGACCAGGCCCGCGCCCAGTCCATACCAGGCGCCCAGGTACAGGAACGGCCGGCGGATGAAGCCATCGCTGGCGCCCAGGTGCTGGAGCACGCCGATTTCCTCGCGCCGCGCCTGGATGTCCAGCCGCACGGTGTTGCCGACCACCAGCAGCGCGCCCAGGCCGAGCAGCGCGGCGAGCACCAGGGCGGCGCGGTTGCCGAAGCGCAGCCAGCCGTCGAGCCGCTGCCGCCACAGGGCGTCGTGCTGCACCAGGTCGGCCTCTGGCAGCGCTTCCAGCGCGGCGGCGAGCAGGGCCTCGTCTCCGGCCGGGCTCACCACCAGCAGGGTCGGCAACGGATTGGCTTCGCCGCCGAGCGCGTCGATCGCCTCGCCCAACCCGGCCGCGCGCAGTTGCGCCAGGCCGTCTTCCGGCGTGCGCAATTCGACCGCGGCGACATCGTCGCGGGCGCGCAGGCGCCCGGCCAGCGCCTCGGCCCGGCCCGCGTCGACATCCGCGTCCAGGAACACGCTGACCTCGCGCGACTGTTGCACCTGGCCGGAGAAACGCGCGACGTTGCCCAGCACCAGCCACAGCCCCAGCGGCAGCGCCAGCGCCACCGCCATCACGCCCACGGTGAGGGCGCTCGCCCACGGCCTGCCCAGGAACCGCCCCAGGCTCGCGACGAAGCTGTAGACGTGGTGGTCCACCCACGCGGCTGGCGCCGAGTGGTGCGCACTCCTGCTCCCCGTTCCGGCGTTGCTATTCATCCGCCAGGTCCTCCGGCGCGATGTCGTCCACCAGCTGGCCGTGGTCGAGCACCAGCACTCGCCGCTTCATCCGCTTCACCAGCCCGAGGTCGTGGCTGGCGACCAGCACGCTGGTGCCGCGCTCGGGCAGCGATGCGAACAGGGCCATGATTTCGGCGGACAGCGTGGGATCCAGGTTGCCGGTGGGTTCGTCGGCCACCAGCAGCCTGGGCTCGGCGACCACCGCGCGGGCGATGCCGACGCGCTGCTGCTCGCCGGCGGACAGTTGCGGGGGCAGCGCGCGTTCGCGCGCCGACAGGCCCAGTCGCTCGAGTACCGAACGCACGCGCTTGCCGATCTCGGCGCGCTTCATTCCGCGCAGCACCAGCGGCAAGGCGACGTTGTCGTGGACGCTGCGGTCGGCGAGCAGCCGATGGTCCTGGAACACCACGCCGACCTCGCGCCGGTGCAGCGGCACGCGGCTGCCGCGCACCTTCTGCAGGTTGCGGTCGGCGAACAGGACCGCGCCGCGGCTGGGCCGTTCGGCAAGGTGGATCAGCTTCAGCAGGGTGCTCTTGCCCGCGCCGGAATGCCCGGTGACGAACAGCATCTCGCCCGGCTGCACCTCGAAGCTGACATCCGCCAGCGCCACGTGCCCCCCAGGGTATTGCTTGCTGACGTTGTCGAAGCGCAGGACCGCCATGCGGCGATTCTAGCCCGCGCCGCGCGGCGGCACGCTAATGCTGCGAGCGCGGCCCGCGGCCCACCAGCGACTTCAGGCCGCGGCCGATGCGCGAAAGCAGCGAGGGTTCCGGCGTCGTGGCTGCACGGTCGGGGGCGGGGGCTTTCGCCGGCCTGGCCGGCTTGGCCGGCTTCGCCGGCTTCGCCACCTTGGCCGGCGTTTCGTTGCGCGACGGCCGCGCGGCCTGCGGCGTCGCGGCGGAGTCGCCGCCATCGACGCGCTTGCCATGGCGACGCCGGCGGCGCTTGCGTGGCCCCTTCTCGCCGTCGCCATCGGCAGCGCCGGCGACCGCGTGCACGGGCACCGGTCTTGCGGCGTCCTGCGGAACGGCCTGGCGCGGCGGCCCGGCATCGCCGGTCGCCGCAGCCCGGGGCTTGCGCGGACCGCGTTCGCGCCGGCCCGCAGCTTCGCCGCCCGTGCGGCCGCCGCGGCCGCCGCCGCGCCGCTGCTCCTCGGCCGCGCGCTGTTCGCGCGCCTCGCGGAAGATCTCGCCGACGCTTTCGCCTTCCTCGTCGGCCACGCGCTCGCGCGGCTGGCGCGGCAGCGCGACCAGCAATTCCGGAGTCACCGGCTCGACCGGGATCTTCTGTTCGATGTAGGCCTCGATGTCGGGCAGCGACATCGCGTAGCGCTCGCAGGCGAAGCTGATCGCGTCGCCCTCCGCGCCCAGCCGCGCGGTGCGGCCTATGCGATGGACGTAATCCTCGGCGTCGAACGGCAGGTCGTAGTTGTAGACGTACTGCACGCCGTCGATGTGCAGCCCGCGCGCGGCGACGTCGGTCGCCACCAGGATCTCGAGCTGGCCGGCCTGGAACTTCTTCAGCAGCGATTCGCGCTTCTTCTGCGGCACGTCGCCGCTGAGCACGCCGACGCGGTAGCCGGCGCGCTCCAGTGCCCGCGCCACGCGCTCGACGAAGGCCTTGGTGTTGACGAACACCATGGTCCGCGCGCCCTCGCTGCGCGAGAGCAGGCCCAGCAGCAGCGGCAGCTTCTCGTCGTCGGCCGGCAGGTACATGCGCTGGCGGACCGTGGCGTTGGTGATGTACTCGCTCTCCACCACCACCTTCTCGGGTTCGTTCATGTGCTCGTAGGCGAGTTCGAGCACGCGGTGGCTGAGGGTGGCCGAGAACAGCAGGGTCTGGCGCTCGGTGCGCGCCGGCATGCGCCGCAACAGGAAGCGGATGTCCTTGATGAAGCCCAGGTCGAACATGCGGTCGGCCTCGTCCAGCACGCAGACCTCGCACGCGTGCAGGCTGACCACCTTGTGCTGCTTGACGTAGTCGATCAGGCGGCCCGGGGTGGCGATGATCACGTCGGCGCCGGCCTGCAGCTGCGCGCGCTGCTTGTCGTAATCGACGCCGCCGTAGACCAGGGCGAACTTCAGCCCGAGGTCGGAGGCGAACTTCATCGCGTCCTTGTGGATCTGGATCGCCAGCTCGCGGGTCGGCGCCAGGATCAGCGCGCGCGGGTCCTCGGGCTTGCGCTCGGCCAGCGCCGGGCGGGTGAGCAGGCGATTGATCACCGTGACCAGGAACGCGAGCGTCTTGCCGGTGCCGGTCTGCGCCTGGCCGGCGACGTCGCGGCCGGCGATGGTGATCGGCAGGGTCAACGCCTGGATCGGCGTGCAGCGGGTGAAGCCTGCGCCTTCGAGGCCGGACAACAGGTCCGTATGCAGTTCGAAGGAGGAGAAGGCGATGTCGGTGAGGGGCTTTTCGCTCATGCGGGGGATGCTGGATTCCGTGATGCCTGGGGATGGCGCGCCGGGGCGCGCTTGCGTGTGCGGCGCCGGCGACGCAGACTGCCGGTCAGGGCCCGGGAAAGCGCTGCGCGCTTGATTTCGCCGGGCCGGACACCAATTCAAAGCAACCCAGTCTATCAGCAGTCACGCCCGGTCCGGGCGGGAAACCGCCACGCGCCGGGGCCGCGGCATTGCACAGGAGCCCCCATGAACGACACCGTGATCCACGCCACCGACGCCGATTTCGACAGCGCCGTGCTGCAGTCCGACCAGCCCGTGCTGGTGGATTTCTGGGCGCAGTGGTGCGGTCCCTGCAAGATGATCGCGCCGGCGCTGGACCAGCTGGCGACCGAGTACGCCGGCAAGGCCAAGGTGGTGAAGGTGGACATCGACCAGAACCGCAACACGGCCATGAAGTACCACGTCCGCTCGATCCCGATGCTGCTGCTGTTCAAGGACGGCCAGGTCCAGGCGACCCAGATCGGCGCGGTGGGCAAGGCCCAGCTGAGCCAGATGATCGACAAGGCGCTGTAGGCCGTTCCCGTCATGTTTTCCTGAACCGGCCCGGCGCGCGTGCTTGCCGCGGGCCGGGCACGGTGCTAGCGTTGCCTGACCGGCACCGCACGCGGGTCCCCCGCTGGACCTGGTCCGTAGCGACCGCCGCACCCCTTCTCCTGCTTCCTTCCCAGTCCGCCCGTTCCGGGCGCTCGCATCCGAGCGAGGAATTCGCACTTGTCCGACAACACTGACGCTCCCGCCGGGGGCGAACCCGGCGAAACCGCCGAAAAGCGCGTGCGCAAGCCGCGCGCGCCGCGCCAGGAAACCGCCGCGGCGGCCCCTGCTGAAAACGCATCGGCGCCCGCATCCGCCCCCGCATCCCCAGCCGCGACGGTCGAAGCATCGCGCGAGGCGACCGCACCCGCGGGCGACGCGCCCTCGAGCGACCATGGTGGCGGCCAGGCCAACCAGGGTGGCAACGGTGGCCAAGGCGGCAATGACGGCCGCCAGGGCAACCGCCGCGACCGTTTCCGCAACCGGCGCGACCGCAACCGCGACCGCCATCGCGACGACGGCCTGCCGCGCGACGACAACGGCCAGGAGCAGCCGCAGCCGAACCGGCCCATGCCGAACATCCCCGAGGGCTTCCCGCAGTACTCGCTGGGCGACCTGAAGCGGATGCCGGCGCAGAAGCTGCTCGACATCGCCGAACAGCTCGGCCTGTCCGAGACCGTCGCCCGCGCCCGCAAGCAGGACGTCATCTTCGCCCTGCTCAAGGTCCTGACCCGCACCCCCGAGGGCGTCGCCGCCGACGGCGTGCTGGAGATCCTGCCCGACGGCTTCGGCTTCCTGCGCGCCGCCGAGGCCAGCTACCTGGCCGGCCCCGACGACACCTACATCTCGCCCTCGCAGATCCGCCGCTTCAACCTGCGCACCGGCGACCATCTGTCGGGCCGCATCCGCTGGCCCAAGGACGGCGAGCGTTATTTCGCCCTGAACATCGTCGACGAGATCAACGGCGAGCCGATCGAGGCCTCCAAGAACAAGGTCCTGTTCGAGAACCTCACCCCGCTGTTCCCGCGCAGGCGCTTCCGCCTGGAACGCGGCGACGGCTCGACCGAGGACATCACCGGCCGCATCCTCGACCTGATGGCGCCGCAGGGCAAGGGACAGCGCGCGCTGATCGTCTCGCCGCCGAAGGCCGGCAAGACCATGATGATGCAGCAGGTGGCGACCGCGATCACCACCAACCATCCGGACGTGCACCTGATCGTGCTGCTGATCGACGAGCGGCCGGAGGAAGTCACCGACATGCAGCGCACCGTGCGCGGCGAGGTGATCTCCTCCACCTTCGACGAGCCGGCCGCGCGCCACGTGCAGGTCGCCGAAATGGTGATCGAGCGCGCCAAGCGCCTGGTCGAGCACAAGAAGGACGTGGTGATCCTGCTCGACTCGATCACCCGCCTCGCCCGCGCCTACAACAACGTGGTGCCTTCGTCGGGCAAGGTCCTTACCGGCGGCGTCGACGCCAACGCGCTGCACCGCCCGAAGCGCTTCTTCGGCGCCGCGCGCAACGTCGAGGAAGGCGGCTCGCTGACCATCATCGCCACCGCGCTGGTCGACACCGGCAGCAAGATGGACGAGGTGATCTACGAGGAGTTCAAGGGCACCGGCAACTCCGAGGTGCACCTGAACCGCCGCATCGCCGAGAAGCGCGTGTACCCGGCGATCGACATCAACCGCTCGGGCACCCGCCGCGAGGACCTGCTGATCGAGCCGGAGCTGCTGCAGAAGATCTGGATCCTGCGCAAGCTGCTGCACGGCATGGACGAGATCGGCGCGATGGAGTTCCTGCTCGACAAGATGAAGAGCACCAAGTCCAACGACGAGTTCTTCGCCTCGATGAAGCGCTGAACGGGGTCAGGGTGCCGGCGGCAGCAAGGTCGCGCCCTCGAACCAGGACACGAACAGCGGCAGGTTGCGCGGCGAATAACCGATGAAATGGAAGCCGGCTTCGCTGGCGCGCGTGTAGCGCGACGCCAGCAGCTTGCTCTCCAGTTCGACCAGCATGCCCAGCGACTCCGGTCGGGCCAACGAGGCGTTGTACGCCTGCAGCACCTCGCGCACCCGATGCGCGAACGGCACGGTCTGGCGCTGGCCGCGTTGCGATGCGTCGAAGAACTGGCGGTAGTAGTAGGCCGGCTGGCGCAGCCTGGGCAGCACCTTGACGACCGCGGTGCCGACCGCGCACACGGCGCCATCGCCATCGCGGCCGACGCAGGCCGCCTGCGCGGCTCGCTCCCGCGCGCGGGCGGCATCCTCCAGCACATGGTTGCGCGCCCAGAACGCCACCAGCTCGGCCTCGAGCGCCGGCGTGACCTGCTTCCAGACCGGGACGACCTCGAAGCTCACGGCTCGGATTCGAAGGTGATCAGCTCGCGGATTTCGGCGGTGCGCAGGCCGATCATCATCGGGTTGCGCACGTTCGGCAGGAAGCTGATGTCGAATATTTCAGTGATGTCGCCCTCGAAGCGGATCCAGTTGAGGACGTCGCCGTTGGTGAGCGACACGATCTGCACGCCGCACCACGGATCGGCATCCCGCTTCTTCAGCTCGTCGTCCAGCTGCAGGCCCTCGAAGCGCTGGTTGCGCGGCTTCGACAGGCCGACCGCGGCGACATTGCCGACGATCGACAGGCCGCGCAGGAATCCGGGGCAGAAAGCGAGCGGAACGAACGCCTTTTTCGCGAAATCGACCCAGCCCAGGTAGCCGGTGCCGGCATTGAGCACCCACAGCCTGCCGTTGGCCCAGCGCGGCGAATGCGGCATCGACAGGCCTTCGCAGACGATCTCGTCGGTCTCCACGTCGATCACCACGCCGCCGTCCTGGCGCCGATCGCGCCATCCGTCCACGGCGTCGCTGCGGCACACCGCCGTCACGTACTTCGGGCGCCCGTCGACCATCGCCATGCCGTTGAGGTGGCAGCGGTCCTCGGGCGCGAGCTTGCTGATGAACTCCGGCTTCCAGATCGCCTTGAAGCTGTGGGTCTGGCTCAGCTCGGCGAGACAGGAATACTTGGTGTTGACGAACACGACCTTGCCGTTGTCGCGGATGCCCAGCTCGTGGATGTCCAGGTCGCCGATCGTCTGCGCGTTGCGCGGCACGTAGCACTTGTCGTACTGGCCGTGGATCACCTCGTTGGGCCGCAGCACGTTCTCGAAGCGCCACAACTGGTAGAGCCCGCCCATGTAGATCCGCTGGGCGTTGCCGACGATGCCCATCGCGCGCTCGAAGATGCGCTCGAAGAACGACACGCGTCCCTGCTTGTCGCTGCCGACGAGGTAGACGCGCCCGGTCTGGTAGGACGTGATCGCCAGCGACACGCGGTTGCCCGAGAGCCACGCCGCCAGGCCGCGGGAACAGCTCTTGTCCACCTTCATCGGGGTGGCGGCCTCTCCTGGTGTCGCCACTTGTTGCTCCAGCTCCGTCCGTCCCTACCAGGTATACCGCACAACCAGCTGCCCGCCCACGCTGCTGTCGATCGCGCCGCCATCGGCCCAGTGCAGGCCGCCGGTCACCGTGACGCCGCCGAACTGCGCGCCGACACCCGCCTCGACCAGCGCGTGCGTGCCATCGGTGCTGCTGGTCCCGCTGAAGAGCGTGTTCCCGTCGACCACGTAGGCGCTCTCGCCATCGAGTTCGTTGACCGCGCTGATCGCCCCATAGGGCATCCAGCGCACCCCGTTGGCGCTGGCGAAGGCGCGACTGAAGCCCAGGCCCACGCGCACGCGTTCGGAGGTGCCGCCGTCGGCGGTGAAATCCACCAGGGTGCCGGCCACCGGCGCGATGTCGTCGAGCTTGGTGCGCGTGTACTGCACCTGGGGGACGAGGTCGAAGGCGCCGAGCTGCCAGCCGGTATAGCCGGCCTCGAGGTTGAACGTGGTGCCGTTGCCGCTGGTGTGCTGCTCGCCGCCCGCCGACGCCAGCACGGCCTCGAAGTCCATCCAGCGCATCGATGCGTCGACGTAGAAGTCCTGCGAGAGCCACGTGCCGGACAGACCGGAGTAATCCAGGTCGATGCGGCTGCTGCCGGTGCCGGCGGCCAGCACCTGGGTGCCATCGGCGGTGCCGGCCAGCAGGCCGAGGCTGAAGCCGCCACCCACCGGGAAATTGAAGCCGAACTCGCGGCCGCGGTTCTCCTGTTCGAAGCCGAAGTCGCTGCCCGCGCTGAAGCCGGACGCCGACGGGGAAACGTCGCCGTCGTCGGTGTAGAAGCGGACCCACGGGCCGAGCCCGACGCGGCCATCGTCCAGCGCGGGCAGGATGCCCACGCGCTGGCGCCAGGTGCCGATGCTGCTGGCGGCCAGGCCATGCACGCCCGGCGCCACCGATGCCGCGAGCACGCCGGTGTCGTTGAGACCGGCCACTTCCAGGCTTGCCGTCAGCACGTTCAGGCCACCCGACTGCGCCAGCGAAACGCCGACATCGAGGTCGAGGAAGTTGCTCGGGTCGAAGCCGAACACCTCGCCGCCGGTGAAGTTGGCGGCGGTGGCGTCGCCGGTGACGGCGAGCACCTCGAAGGCCTCCGACAGGGTCGTCGGCGTGCCGTCGACGACGAGGTTGATCGCCTGGCTGCTGCCCGCCACGACGTCGCCGTCGACATAGGCGTAGTCGGACGCGCCGCTGGCGAGACTGGCGTCGAAGCTGATCGAACCGTGACCACCAAGGTCGCCGGCGAGCACGAACAGGTCGTTGGCGCCGCCGTCGACCAGGCTGATCATGCCGTCGTTGGCCAGCACCGAATCGGCGGTGCCCATGTGCACCAGACCGATTCCGCTGACCTGCAGCAGGCCTGCGTTGTCGAAGGCGTTGGTGGTGTCCGCGTCGCCGAGGAAGACACCGCCGTTGGCGAGGTGGATCACGCCGCCGCTGGCGTTGTCGATCGTGTCGTCACCGGTGCCGAGGTCGCTGCTGAAATTGCCGACGAGCCAGGTCCCGCCGCTGGCATTGGCGACCAGGTCGGCGCCGCCGCCCGTGGCGAGCGCGCCGTCGATGTCGCCGCTGTTGAGGATACGGTCCACGCCTTCGCCGCCGAGGACGGCGATCGAACCTTCGACCGAGCTGTCGGTGCTGATCGAGCCGCTGTTGTCCAGCGTGGCGGTGCCGTAAAGGCTGTCCATCACCACGGCGATGGCCAGGTCCGGATTGCTGGCCGAGATGCTGCCGCTGTTCTCCACCAGCACGTCGCCGTAGGCCGTCGCGAGCACGCCGATGGCAGTGCCGTAGGTCGCTTCGGCGTGGATCACGCCTGCGTTGTGCACCACCGCCCCGTAGCCACCGAGTGCCAGAGCGCCATAGGCCGTGCCGTACGCGGAAACCGCGATGGTGCCGCTGTTGTCGATCATCGCCACGCCGCTGCCGGCGCTCGCGAACGCGCCGGCCGCCACGCCGCCGCCGCTGTACACGGCCATGTCGCCGCTGTTGACGACGTGGGCGTCGCCCTCGTAGCTCGAGGTGAATGCGCCCACGGCCTGGCCGTAGGCGTAGACGTCGATGGTCCCGGCGTTTTCCACGTCCACGTCGCCCTCGGTCGCCAGCGCGAGCACGCCGAAGCCGGTGCCGTAGTACGAGTAGACGTCCACCAGGCCGCCCGCGGCGTTGGCCACGGAGACGTCGCCGGCGCCGGAGGACGCGTAGATGCCGTAGGCATACTTCGCGTCCACCGAGATCTCGCCGCTGTTGGTGACCGTGGCGCCGCCCTTGCCCAGGGCCTGGATGCCCATGCCGATGTAGCCGAGGCCCAGGTAATCGGAGGCGACGTACACGCTGCCGCTGTTGTCGACGAACGCGCTGCCGTTCTGCGAGGCGGCGACGATGCCGAAGGCGCCGTAGTACTTGGCGGCGCCGGTGGAATGGACGTCGATGTCGCCGGCATTGACCACCGTGGCGTCGCCGTTGAACGACAGCGCCAGCGCGCCGTAGGCCAGGCCGCCGGACTCGACGGCGAGCAGGCCGCTGTTGCCGATGCCGGCATCGCCGTCGGCGGAGACCACGATGCCGGCCGCGCCGTAGCCGTACTTGCTGTACTGGCTGGCGTGGATCGCGCCGCTGCTGTCGACGCTGGCCGAGCCGCCTTCGCCGATGGAGATGGCCTCGATGCCGATGGCACCCTGGTAACCGGTCGCGGCGATCACGCCCGTGTTGTCCACGCTGACCGCGGCGCCCGCGCCGTTGCTGGTGGCATGGATGCCGGTGGCCAGCAGGCTGCCGTAAAGACTGCCGTTGTACTCGAACAGCGTCCCGCCGATGACGTCGCCGGAATTGGCGATGTCGATGTCGCCGGTGGCCTGCGCGTGGATGCCGTTGGCGATGTAGCCCTGGGCCTCGATCGCGCCCGCGTTGTCGATGCCGATGCCGCCCGCGCCGCCGCTGGCGTAAATGCCGAAGCCCTGGTAGCCGTACGCGTAGATGCTGCCGTCGTTGGCGACGGTGGTGGCGTCCTCGCCCAGCGCCTCGATGCCCGCGCCCCAGGCGGCGCCGATCGCGACGATGTCCCCGCTGTTCGCCACGTCGACATTGGCGCCGGAGGCGAAGATGCCGTCGGCGATGTCGTACAGCGACAGCGCGCCGATGTAGCCCGTGTTGCCGATGGTGACGTCGCCATGGGTCGAGTAGGCGTAGATGCCCGTGGCCAGGCCCGCGGCGGCCGTGAAGATGTCGCCGGTGTTGCTGATGCTGGTGTCGCCGGTCGCATGGACGTGGATGCCACCGGCGATGTAGCCCTGCGCCTCGATCGGGCCGTCGTTGTCGACCTCGATGTCGCCGCCCGTGGCGTAGATGCCGAAGCCGTAGAAGCCGTAGGCGTAGAGGCTGCCGGTGTTGGCGACGGTGGTCAGGTCCTCGCCCTCGGCTTCGATGCCGGCGCCCCAGCTGCTTCCGATCGCGACGATGTCGCCGCTGTTGTCGACCAGCACGTGGTCGCCGGTGGCGAAGATGCCGTCGGCGATGCCGCCGCCCGAGTAGACCCCGATGTAGGCCGAGTTGTGGACGATGGCGTCGCCGCCGGTGGCGTCGGCGTACAGGCCGATCTGGTCGCCGCCGCCCACCTTGAAGATGCTCTCGGTGTTGTCGATGTCGACGTCGGCGCCGGCGGCGACGACGGTGAGGTCCTCCACCGCGGCCGGCACCGGAGACGCGGTTGCCGGCATGCAGCGGATCGCAAGGGCGGGCGTCGCGCAACCATCGGCGGCGAACGCCGCGCCGCCGCCGGCGAGCGCCAGGGCGGTGGCCGATGCCGCAAGCGCCGCACGCACCGCACGGGCCACGGGGGCGACTTTCACCGCTTGTCTCCGACCCGGCTGGGCCAATCCTTGCCTTCCTTCGAACCGGTGTGCGCTCGCATCCATGTGGCTTCCCCAAATGATTCAACCGACGTACGCCGACAGCCTGGCGGCCGCCGGGCACAGCGGCCGTCGCAAAGTATCGGGAGGCCCAGATCCCCCTGGGACATGCCGTTTATCGACCGACAAGCGGTCAAAGTCAACCGACGAACGGCGGTCATCCGCATGAGTGGCCTCGTTCGTCGCCATAATCGGTCGGCCCGGAGGCCCCATGCACGAAAGCGGACTCGAACTGGCACTGGTGTTCCTGCTTGCCGCGGTGGTGGCGGTGCCCGTGTTCAAGCGCTTCGGCCTGGGCGCCGTCCTCGGCTATCTCGCGGCGGGCGTGGTGCTGGGGCCGTTCGGCCTGCGCGTGATCGCCAATGCCGAGCCGGTGCTGGCCGCCAGCGAGATCGGGGTGGTGCTGCTCCTGTTCGTCATCGGCCTGGAACTGTCGCCTGCGCGCCTGCGGGTCATGCGACGGCCGGTGTTCGGGGTTGGCGGCCTGCAGGTCGGCATCACCGGGCTTGTGCTGGGCGGCCTGGCGCTCGCGCTGGGACTGGACTGGCGGGCCGCGCTGGTGATCGGTTTCGGCCTGGCCCTGTCGTCGACGGCCGTCGGCCTGCAATTGCTGTCCGAGCGCAAGGCGCTGGCAACCGACCACGGGCGGCTCGCGTTCGCCATCCTGTTGTTCCAGGACCTGGCCGCGATCCCCTTGCTCGCGGCGATCCCGCTGCTGGGCCATGTCGCCGCGGACACCCCGGAACCCGGCTGGTGGCTGGTAATCAAGGCGGTGCTGGCGATCGCCGCGCTGGTGCTCGGCGGCCGCGTGTTGCTGCGGCACGTGTTCGGCATCGTCGCCCGCACGCGGATGCCGGAAGTGTTCGCCGCGACCGCGCTGCTGGTGGTGCTGGGCAGCGCCTGGCTGATGCAGCTCGCCGGACTGAGCATGGGCCTGGGCGCCTTCCTCGCCGGCGTGCTGCTGGCCGATTCCGAATTCCGGCACGAACTGCAGGCCCAGATCGAGCCGTTCGAGGGCCTGCTGCTGGGCCTGTTCTTCATGGCGGTGGGCATGAGCATCGACCTGGGCCGCGTCGCCGCGGAGCCGGTGCTGGTGGAGGTGGCGGTGCTGGCCCTGCTCGCGATCAAGTTCGCGATCCTGTTCGCGCTGGGCCTGCGCCCGGGCAAGCTGGACGTGCGCGGCGCGCTGCTGCTGGGCAGCGTGCTGGCGCTGGGCGGCGAATTCGCCTTCGTGGTGTTCGGCGAAGCCTTGAAGGCCGGGCTGCTGAGCGACCTGATGCGCGACCGGCTGGTCGCCATCGTCGGTGTCAGCATGGCGCTGACGCCACTGTTGCTGATCGCGATGTCGCGCCTGCTGCGGGTGGATGGCGCCGGCGGCGCCCGCCCCTACGACGAGATCCCCGACGAGCACCCGCAGGTGCTGATCGCCGGTTTCGGCCGCTTCGGCCAGATCGTCGCCCGACTGCTGGGCGCGCAGGGGATCCGCTTCGTCGCGATCGAGAACAGCCCGGAACAGGTGGATTTCATGCGCCGCTTCGGCAACCCGGTCTACTACGGCGATCCGGCGCAGCCGGCGCTGTTGCGCGCAGCCGGCGCGGAGCACGTGCGCGTGTTCGTGATCGCGATCGACGACGCGCAGTCGAGCCTCAAGGCGGTGCGGACGCTGCGGCGCCTGTATCCCGACGCCCAGGTGTTCGCCCGCGCGCGCAACCGCCGCCACGCCTGGCAATTGATGGACCTGGGCGCGCAGGTGGTGCGCGAGGCCTTCCATTCCAGCCTCAAGCTGGGCGAACGCGTGCTGGTGGCACTGGGGCAGCCGGAAGCGCTTGCCGCGAGCCGCGCCGAGCGGTTCCGCGAGCACGACGAAAAGCTGCTGCGCACGCAGTACCAGGTGCAGGACGACGAAGCGGCATTGATCCAGACCTCGCGCGAGGCACGCGAGGAACTCGAGCAACTGTTCGCCGCCGACCGCGCGGAAGGCGGGCTGGACGAGGGCGGGCCGAACGCCCCGTAGGGTCGGCGCTACCGGTCCGAGTCGCGGAGGAAGCGCGCCATGGACGCGCCGGCGTTGACCGGTGCGTATTCGGCGGCGACATCGACGAAGCCGCGCATCACCGCGATCTCGCGCGGGCTGCGGTTGAGCGTGTCGCGCAGGCCGGGGTCGCAACCGGCGCGCAGCAACCGCCGCGTCACCTTGAGCAAGCCGTGCAACGCGGCCAGGTGCAGCGGTCCGAAACCACGCGGATCCTGCACGTCGAGCGCGACCTCCTCGTCGAGCAGGCGCTCCAGCGCGATCAGCACGACGTCCTCGTCGCAGGCGGTGCCGGGTTCGGCGCGCGCGCCGAGCAGCAGCAACAGCGGGGTGACGCCACCTGCGGCCACCGCGTCCGGTTCGGCGCCGGCCAGCAGCAGGGTATCGAGCAACGCCAGCAGGCGCGGCTTCTCGCGCGCGGTGAAGCCGAACAGCACCGCGCAATGCAGCGGCGTCAGGCCCTGGGCATCGCCGGCATGCACGTTGGCGCCGGCCTGCAGCAATCGCGCGCACAGGTCCGGCAGGCCCAGCGCCGCGGCCAGCATCAGCACCGTGACTTCGCCGGGCAGGCGCTGTTCCAGTCCCGCGCCGGCGGCCAGCAGGCGGTCGACGATGTCGACGTGGCGCATGCTCACCGCCGCCGACAGCGGCGTGGCGCCGGTGTGGGCGCCGAGTTGCGGGTCGGCACCGCGTTCGAGCAGCAGTTCGACGACTTCGCGATGACCACCGCCCGCCGCGCGCAACAGCGCGCTGCACCCTTGCGCATCGACCGTGTCGATGCCGAAGCCGAGGTCGAGCAGGCGCCGCACCGCGTCGGCATCGCCGACGATCGCCGCGGCGGGCAGGTCGGCGGGTTCCAGCGCGCGGCCCGGAAGCTGCCAGCCGCGCCAGTCCAGCCATTCCACCAGCTCGCGACGTCCGCTCGCCAGCGCCACGCCCAGCGGCGTCTGCCCGTCGGCCGCGCGCAGGCCGGGCGAGGCGCCATGCAGGACGAGCACCTTCAGCGCCTGCTCGCGCCCGAGCGCGGCGGCGAGGTGCATCGCCGTCATCCCGCGCGAATCGCGTGCGGCGCGATCGGCGCCATTGGCCAGCAGGCGCGCCGCCAACCGCGTCCAGTCCAGGCGTACGGCCAGCGCCAGTGGCGGATCGCCAGCCGCGCCAGGCCCGAACGGGTCGGCGCCGCGTTCCAGCAGTCCGATCGCGAACGACTCGAGCGACCGGTCGACACCGTCGGCAGCGGCGCAGGCATCGAGGAAACACCCCAAGCCGCCCACTCCTGTGGGCGCGACGCCGCGATCCAGCCATTTCGCCAATGCATCGAGCGCCTCGGGGCCCTGGGCGAGCAGGGCGAGCAGGCCCGTTGGTTCGACTTCCGGCTCCGGCGCGGTTGCATCGCCCGCGACTGCATCGGTTTCCGCGTCAGGATCCGCTTCGTCCTCGGGTTCGGGCACCGCCGGAATCGGATAATCGGGATCGAGCGCCGCGACCACCGTCCAGCGGCGCTCCCGGGCGGCGATGTCGACCGGCCGCAAGCCCTCCTCGTCGATCGCGCCGCGATCGGCGCCGGCCGCCAGCAACACTTCCACCAGCTCGGGATGGCCCGCGCCGGCGGCCTCGTGCAGCGCGCTGCGCCCGCGTGCGTCGCGCGCGTCGACCTTCGCCTTGTGCTTGAGCAGCAACTGCACGCCGGCCGGATCGTCCTCGTCGATACCGGCCGCGGCCAGCAGTGCCGGGGTCGCGCCCTCCGGCTGCGGGCTGGCGCCACGCTCCAGCAGGAAGCGCGCAAGCCGCCAGTTGCCGGCGGTGCAGGCGACGCCCAGTGGCGACAGGCCTTCCTCGTTCGTTACCTCGAGTTCGGCCGCGGCATCGCGCAGCAGCGCGGCGACGCCGGGATCGGAACTGCGCGCGGCGTGGTGAAGCGGCGTGTTGCCGTCGCGATCGCGCACCCGCGGATCGGCGCCGTTGGCCAGCAGCGTCATCACCGCTTCCGGACGGCCGTGCCAGCTGTCGCGGGTCGCCGCGAGCAGCGGCGTCATGCCGGCGTGGGCGGCATTGAGGTCGAGGCCGCGCGCGATCAGCGCGCGCAACAGGCGCAGGTCCGGCAGCACCGCCGCCAGCACCGGCAGGCTGCGCTGGTCGCGATCCTCGGCGGGCGGCAAGGCGTGCGGATCGGCGCCTGCTTCCAGCAGCGCCAGCGCGCGGTCGACGCGGCCGCCGCGTGCGGCGGCGTAGAGCGCGGCTTCCGGGTCTTCGCCATCGGCAAGTGCGACGCGGTCGTCGTCGGCATCGCCATCGGCCTCCATCGCCGCCAACCATGGCTCCAGCCGCCGCGCCGGCGGCGCCACGCGCTGCAGCAACCAGTGCAGTAGCGGTGCCAGCACCAGCGCCGCGAGCACCACGTTCCAGCGCGCGCGCGCGTCGAGCAGTCCCGGCCACGCCAGCAGCAACGGCAGCGACGCCAGCACCACCACGGCGACCGCCACGCCCAGCCCGCGCCAGGCGCCGGGTTCGAATTTCGAGATCGCGTGCCAATGCTGCGTGGCCTTGCCGCCTTCGCGCGCCAGGCCATGCCACCAGGGCCACGCATGCCAGGCCGCCAGCAAGGCCAGCCCCAAGGCCAGGCTGGTGGCGAGGGCGGCACCCAGGGTGCCGCGCGCCAGCAGCGAGGCGAACGGCCAGGCCAGCAACGCGGCGAACAGGCCGGCGGTCGCCAGCCACGCCAGCAGCAGCGACCAGGCGTCGGCGCGCCAGCCGTCGGCGACCGCGTCGCCCTTGCGCTGCCAGCGCGCCGCGGCCAGTGCGAACGCCGGTTGCGCCAGCGTCGCGCCGAGCGCGGCGGCGGTGCCGCCGAAGCCTGCGACGGCAGTGAGGCCGAGCCCCGAGGCCAGCGCCGCCAGCGGCAGCAGCGCCTTGCGCGAATCAGGCATCGGTGCCCCAGTCTTCGCTCATCGGGTCGAGCTCGCTGGCCGGCGGGAACTGCAGGTGGAAGCCGCGCAGCGCGAGGTTTTCGCGCACCGTCGCCGCATCCTCGCGCGCCAGCCTGCGCTCGGGGGTCAACGCCACTTCGAGCACGAACTGCAGCGGCCACAGCTGCGTGCGCAGCGGTTCGGGGACGCGCTGGAAATCGTCGCGCGCGGCCAGGTACACGTAGGTATCGGCCTTTTTCAGG
The DNA here is from genome assembly GCA_004297225.1 of Lysobacteraceae bacterium. Lineage (GTDB taxonomy): Bacteria > Pseudomonadota > Gammaproteobacteria > Xanthomonadales > Xanthomonadaceae > Cognatiluteimonas. Next base: position 124,908 of record SCUI01000010.1, read on the forward strand.
CTCTTGTAGACGTGGGCTTGCATCGCCCGGATTGTGCGGCAAAGGCCGCGTCAGTGATAGCCGCTGTCGGCTTCCACCTTGCCGCGGAACACGCGATAGGACCACCACGTGTAGCCGAGGATCGCCGGCATCAGCAGCAGGATGCCCACGCCCAGGAAGACCTGCGAGGAAGGCGAGGACGCGGCCTGCCAGATGGTCAGGTGCGGCGGCACGATGTAGGGCCAGAGGCCCAGCACCAGGCCGGCGAAGCCGAGCGCGAAGAAGGTCAGGGTCAGCACGAACGGCCGTGAATCGCGCCCTTGCGCCTTCGCCGCGCGCCACAGCGCCAGCGCATTCAGCAGTGCCAGCGCGGGCACCGGCGCCAGCCACCAGAAGTGCCCGCCCTCGAACCAGCGCGCCATGATCCGCGAGTCCAGGAACGGCAGCCAGGCGCTGACCAGGCCCATGAACGCCACCACCACCAGCACCAGCGGCCGGGTCAGGGTGCGTGCCAGCGCCTGCAGCGCGCCTTCGGTCTTCAGCACCAGCCAGCCGGCTCCGAGTAGCGCGTAGCCGAACACCAGGGCAATGCCGGTGAGCATCGAGAACGGGCTGAACCAGGCGAAGCTCGAATTCACGCCACCCGCCAGCGTAGGCTGCGGCAGGCCCTGCACCAGCGCGCCGAGGATCACGCCCTGGGCGAAGGCGACGACAATCGAACCGATCGCGAACGCACCGCCCCAGAAGCGCCGGCCGCGGGTCGCCTTGAAGCGGAACTCGAACGCGACCCCGCGGAAGATCAGCGCGATCAGCATCATCAGCACCGGCAGGTACAAGGTCGAGAGCACCAGCGCGTAGGCCGCGGGAAACGCCGCCAGCAAGCCGGCACCGCCGAGCACCAGCCAGGTCTCGTTGCCGTCCCAGATCGGCGCGGCGGTGTTCATCATGTGGTCGAGCTGGGCGCCGTCCTCGGCGAACGGCGCGAGGATGCCCAGGCCGAGGACGAATCCGTCCAGCAGCACGTACATCAGCACGCCGAAGCCGATCACGCCGAACCACAGCACCGGCAGCACGGTTGGGAAGTCCATCACCGCGGCCCTCCATCAGGGAGCGCCTGCTGCGCGGCGGGCGCATCCACCGGTTCATCCGGCACCGACAGCGGGCGCGCCGGCGTCTTCTCGCCGCCGCGGGTGTCCTTCGGCGGCTGCGGCACCGGGCCGACCAGCATCAGCTTGCGCAGGTACCAGATGCCGGCGCCGAAGATCACCGCATACGCCATCGCGTACACCACCAGCGAAGTCATCACCGCGGCGGCGGCGATGTTCGGGCTCACCGCTTCGCTGGTGCGCAGCAGGCCGTACACGACGTAGGGCTGCCGCCCGATCTCGACCACGTACCAGCCGGCCAGCAAGGCGATGAAGCCGGTGGGGCTCATCAGCCGCCAGAAGTCCAGCAGCCAGCGCGTGCCGCCGAGCGTCCCGCGCCGCCACGCCCACAACGACAGCCAGGCCAGCGCCAGCATCAGCAGCCCCAGCCCGACCATGATCCGGAACGACCAGAACACGGGCGCCACCGGCGGCCGCTCCTCACGCGGTACGGCGGTGAGCGGCTGGATGACGCCGTTCCAGTCGTGCTTGAGGATCAACCCGCCCAGGCGGGGCACCGACACTTCGTAGTCGTTGCGCTCGGCCGCCTCGTCGGGAAACCCGACCAGCACCAGCGGCGTACCCTGTCCGGGCTCGCCTTCGTGCCAGTGGCCCTCGATCGCCGCCAGCTTCACCGGCTGGTGCTCGCCCACGTTCAGCCCGTGCAGGTCGCCGGCCAGGATCTGCAGCGGCACCGCGATCGCTGCGAACGCGGTGGCGTATTTCAGCGTCCGCAAGGCCGCGTCCAGGTGCACGCCGCGGCGCAGGTACCAGGCGCTGACGCCGCCGATCACCAGGCAGGTGGTGATGAACGCGGCCAGCACCATGTGCGCCAGCCGGTACGGGAACGACGGGTTGAAGATGATCGCCCACCAGTCGGCCGGCATGAACCAGCCGCGCGCGTTGATGGTGTAGCCCTGCGGCGTCTGCATCCAGCTGTTGGCGGAGATGATCCAGAAGGTGGAGATCAGCGTGCCCAGCGCGACCATGCAGGTGGCAAAGAAGTGCAGCCGGTCGGAGACCTTGCGCCAGCCGAACAGCATCACCCCGAGGAAGGTCGCCTCGAGGAAGAACGCGGTCAGTACCTCGTAGCTGAGCAGCGGCCCGAGGATGTTGCCGGCGCGTTCGCTCAGCACCGCCCAGTTGGTGCCGAACTGGAAGCTCATGACGATGCCTGAGACCACTCCCATGCCGAAGGACACGGCGAAGATCTTCAGCCAGAAGAAATAGACGTCGCGCCAGAGCGCGTCCTTCGTCCGCAGCCAGCGCCACTCGACGAAGGCCAGCCAGTGCGCCAGGCCGATGGTGAAAGCCGGGAACAGGATGTGGAAGGTAATGACGAATCCGAACTGGATCCGCGACAGCAGCAGCGCATCCATCACGCCAGGGCCCTCCTTCCGGCACGGGCGCGGGCGCGCCCACCGCGCCATTGTGCCCCTTGCCGGCGGCCGGGATTCACGTGCCCGCTACAATCCGCCGCTGCCAGCCACCATTCCACGGGAAAAACCGCCGATGCCCCGCCGCCTGCTGCCTCTCGCCCTCGCGCTGGCCTCCGCCAGTGCCTTCGCCCAGGCGCCCGCACCCGCAGCCGCGCCCTCGCCGCCGCTGACCCTGGCGCAGGTCATGGCCGACCCGGACTGGATCGGCAACGCGGTCGAGGATTTCTGGTGGGCCTGGGACAGCCGCGCCGCCCAGTTCGAACGCAAGCGCGAAGGCGCGACGATCCGCGACACCTGGCAGGTGCCGGTGGACGGCAGCGCCGGCATGCACCGCGTGGACGCCGCCGCCCGTGCCGGGCTGGATGCGTCCGGCGCGATGTACGACGCGACGCGCACGCGGATGGCCTTCGTCCGCAACGGCGACGTGTTCGTGCGCGACCTGCGCAACGGCGCGCTGCAGCAGATCACCCGCAGCAACGATGATGACGCCCAGCCGCAATGGGCCAGCGACGGCGGCCTGGTGTGGCGGGTGTCGAACCAGTGGTTCCGCTGGACGCCTGCCACCGGCGTGGCGCAAGCCGCGGTGATCAAGGCCGAGGACGAACCCGGCAAGGCGCCGGCTGCCGACGACCTGCGCGACCGCCAGCTGCGGCTGCTCGACACCCTGCGCAGAGACCGCGAGCGTCGCGAAGCCGCGCGCGAGCAGCGCGAGGCCTGGCGCATCGCCGATCCGACCCGCGCTCCGGCGCCGGTATACCTCGGAGACAAGGTCGAGATCGCCGACAGTGCACTCTCGCCCGATGGCCGCTGGCTGCTGGTGGTGACCACCGCCAAGGACGCCGATGCCGGGCAAGCCGGCAAGATGCCGCTGTACGTCACCGAATCCGGCTACGAGGAATTCGAGGACACGCACACCCGCGTCGGTCGCAACGCGCCGCTGCCGCACACGCTGTGGCTGGTGGACATGGCCAGCGGCGAGCCGCGCGAGCTCGACCTGTCGGCGCTGCCCGGCATCGGCGAGGACCCGCTGGCCGAACTGCGCGCCGCCGCAGGCCAGGATCCGCTCAAGGGCGACCGTCCCGTACGCGTTGAAACCGACGGCGACGGCACCGGCCCGGCAATCCACTGGACCGGCGACTCGCGCAATGTCGCGCTGTTGCTGCGCTCGATCGACAACAAGGATCGCTGGATCGCGACGGTCGACACCGACAACGCCACCCTGCGCTCGCGCCACCGCCTGTACGACGGCGCCTGGATCAACTGGGGCTTCAACGATTTCGGCTGGCTGCCCGACCAGCACACGCTGTGGTACCTGTCGGAGGAGTCCGGCTGGTCGCACCTGTACACGCTCGATGTCGCCGGCAACGGCGCCGCGCGCCAGCTCACCCAGGGCCAGTGGGAAGCCTCGCAGCCGGTACTGGCGGCCGACGGCCTGGGCTTCTACGTGCTGTGCAACCGCGCCAGCCCGATCGACTACGAAGTCTGCGACGTGCCGCTGGGCGAGGGCACGGTCAGCGAAGTGACTGCGCTGGATGGCGTGGAGGCGTTCGTCGAATCGCCCGACGGCCGTTCGCTGCTGGTGCGCCATTCGGCCGACTACCTGCCGCCGCAGCTGGCAGTGGTGGAACCGGGCCTGCGCAGCGCGCGCGAACTCACCGATACACGTTCGGCGGAATTCAAGGCGATCGACTGGCTGCCCGCGCAGCGCGTGCAGGTGCCCTCGCGCCACGGCGCCGGTTCCATCTGGGGCAAGTATTACGCGCCGGCGACGATGACGCCCGGGCGCACCTACCCGATCGTGATGTTCGTGCACGGCGCCGGCTACCTGCAGAACGCCGACCTGCACTGGCCCGAGTACTTCCGCGAGCAGATGTTCCACAACCTGCTGGTGCAGCGCGGCTTCATCGTGCTCGAACTGGACTACCGCGGCTCGGAAGGCTACGGCCGGCAGTGGCGCACCGCGATCTACCGCAACATGGGCCACCCCGAGCTCGAGGATTACCTGGACGGCCTGGACTGGCTGGCCACCACCCGCCAGGGCGACCGCGACCATGCCGGCATCTACGGCGGCAGCTACGGCGGTTTCCTGACCTTCATGGCCCTGTTCCGCGAACCGGGTACGTTCAAGGCCGGCGCCGCGCTGCGCCCGGTGGCCGACTGGACCCAGTACAACCACGAATACACCTCCAACATCCTCAACACGCCCGACCTCGACCCGGAGGCCTACCTGCGCTCCTCGCCGATCGAATACGCCGAAGGGCTGCAGGACCACCTGCTGATCGCCCACGGCATGATCGACGACAACGTGTTCTTCAAGGACACGGTGAACCTTGTGCAGAAGCTGATCGAACTGCGCAAGGACGACTGGTGGGTGGCGCCGTACCCGCTGGAGCGGCACGGCTTCGTGCATGCCGACGCCTGGTACGACGAATATCGTCGCGTCCTGGAGCTGTTCGAGGGTACGCTGCAGGGCAAGCGCTAGGCGGGGCTGGCCGGGGGGACCCATGAAGGACATCCGCAACCTGCTGCTCGACTGCCGCACGGCCCTGCGGCGGATCGACAAGAACTTCGAGGACTCGCCGCTGGCCGACCGCCTGGGCGAGGCGATCATCGGCATCTCCCGCGAGCACGAACCGCCGCCGCCCTCGGAAGTACCGCAGGCCAGGCCGCACGCGCAACGCATCGCCTACGCCTGGCAGGCGGCGGCGCGCGAGTTGCGCGCCACGCATCCGGAAGTGCATGCGCTGCTGTCGAAGCGGGTGATGGAGCGCTTGGGCGAGGAAGTGCTGGACGACGCCGAGGACGAGATCGAAACGCTGCGCGGGCACCTGCGACTGCGTGAAGCCGCGAACGCGAAACTGTCCCAGGAACTGGCCGCGGCGAAGGCGGCGGTGGCGGCAGTGGCCGCCGCGCCGCCCCTTGCCCCGGCTTCGACGGCAGGCGGGGCTGCCGCCGCCGTGCAGGAAGAAGATCCGCACGTTCCCAGCCAGGCGCTGCTGCACTCCGTCGCCGCGGGCGTAGCGACGTTCACCGAGAACCACCGCGACTGGTGCCTGGCCGAAGCGATGGTGCTCACCGGTTTCGAACTGACGCCGGTCCAGTTGGCGGCGGAGGGCGATGCCGCGCTCGCGGCGCGGGTGCTGGCGGGAATGCCCGCCGCATAGAATGGCGGCATGAACACCGCAGATCCTGGTTTCGACGACGTCCGCGCGTATCTCACCGGCCTGCAGGACCGCATCTGCGCCGCGATCGAAGGCGCGGATGGGCAGGCGCGCTTCATCGAGGATGCCTGGACCCGCGCCGAAGGCGGCGGCGGCTGCACCCGCGTGCTGCGCGAGGGGGCCGTGTTCGAACAGGCGGGGATCGGCTACTCCGACGTCTCCGGGTCGAAGCTGCCGCCGTCGGCGAGCGCCGCACGACCGGAACTGGCGGGCGCGTCCTGGCGCGCGGTCGGCGTCTCGCTGGTGTTCCACCCGCGCAACCCGTACCTGCCAACCACCCACGCCAACGTCCGCCACTTCACCGCACAGCGCGATGGCGAGACCGTGGCCTGGTGGTTCGGCGGCGGCTTCGACCTGACTCCGTTCTATCCATTCGACGAGGACGTGCTGCACTGGCACCGCACCGCGCGCGCGCTGTGCGAGCCCTTCGGCGGCGAGGAACGCTACCAGGCGCACAAGCGCTGGTGCGATGAGTATTTCTTCCTCAAGCACCGCAACGAGACGCGCGGCGTCGGCGGGTTGTTCTTCGACGACCTGCACACGGAGTTCGAGAGCGACTTCGGCTACCTGCGCGCCGTGGGCGACGGCTTTCTCGACGCCTACCTGCCGATCGTCGAGCGCCGCCGCGACACGCCCTGGGGCGAGCGCGAGCGCGAGTTCCAGCTCTACCGCCGCGGCCGCTACGTCGAGTTCAACCTGGTGTACGACCGAGGCACCCTGTTCGGCCTGCAGTCCGGCGGCCGCGCCGAATCCATCCTGATGAGCCTGCCGCCGCGGGTACGGTGGGAATACGGTTACGCACCGCAGTCCGGCAGCGCCGAGGCGCGCCTCGGCGATTACCTGCGGCCGCGTGACTGGCTGGCGGACTCGATCTAGGCCGCCAGCTGGGCCAGGTGACTACAAAAGACTGGCCGATTCAGGTTCAGAGTCGGAGGAATCTTGAGCCGACCATGGGTCGGCTCTACGCGGGGGGCTTTTCGCCCAGGACGGTGATCGTGCCGTCGCGCTCGAGCACGGCGAGGCGGATCTTGTTGACCGACGGCACGCTGTGGTCGCGCATCGCTTCCTCCAGGTCGGCCAAGGTCAAGTCCGCAGACTTGAGTGCTTCGTGGAAGACGTGGCCGTTGCGCGCGAGGATGTCGGGCTCGCCCTCGACGACCGCTGCCACCGGTTCGCTGCGCGCGGTCATGAATCCGACCAGCCGGTTCCAGCCCAGCAGCGTCGCGGTCAGGATCAACCCGCCCTGCAACGATTGATCGCCAGCGATCATCGACCCCTGCACCGCATCGCCGAGCAGCACCAGCACCAGCAGGTCGAACGGCGTGAACTGCCCCACCGTCCGCTTCCCCGACAAGCGCAGCAGCGCCAGCATCACGAAGTACACCACCGACGCCCGCAGCACGATCTCCCACCACGGAATCTTCAGTTCCCAAAGCTCCGACATCGCGACACCCCACCAAGTGACCCGCCTTCACTTAGCACCACTCCCCGTCAGCCGCCCATGAACCCCATGGGGCCAAGCCCCCCTTCCCAAGGGGGGCGCGCCGACAGGCGCGGGGGATGTAAGCGCACTGCGCGGGGCCCAAAGTTTTGGCGCCGGGACAAACGGATCGAGTGGATTTGCCCGCCAAAACTTTGGGGGGCTTTTTTAAGCGCCGAAGGCGCATAAAAAAGCCCCGCATAGCCAGGGGGAGGGCTAGCGGGGCCGGGGAACGGCACCTGGGGAGGGGTAGCCGTTCCGGGGGATCACTCCAGGGGAGGGGAGATGATCTGCGACGGACCTTGCATCCGTCGCGAGCTATATGACCAAAACCCACATGGATGGTTCGTGAAGATTCGGCGGGGTGAACTGGCGGGTTCAGGAATGATTCAGACGAAAATCTGAATGGGGTGGGAGCCGACCATGGGTCGGCTCTACAGCGTGGTCAATGGGCTTCGTCCCAGTCCTTGCCGACGCCCGAATCGACCACCAGCGGGACCCGGAGCGCGGCGGCGGCGGCCATGCGTTTCGGGACCTCGGCCAGCAGCGGCTCGACGAAGCCTTCGTCGACCTCGAACACCAGCTCGTCGTGGACCTGCAGCACCATCAGCGCCCGGGCCCGATAGGGGGCCAGCCAGCCGTCGATGTCGATCATCGCGCGCTTGATGATGTCGGCGGCGGTGCCCTGCATCGGCGCATTGATCGCCGCGCGCTCGGCGCCGGCGCGCAAGCCCTGGTTGCGGGCGTGGATGTCGGCCAGGTACAGGCGCCGCCCGAACACGGTCTCGACGTAGCCGCGGTCGCGCGCCTGCTGGCGCGTCGTTTCCATGAAGTCGCGCACGCCCGGGTAGCGGCTGAAGTACAACGCGATGTAGTCCTGCGCTTCGCCGCGGCTGATGCCGAGCTGCTTGGCCAGGCCGAACGCGCTCATGCCGTACATCAGGCCGAAGTTGATCGCCTTCGCTGCGCGCCGTTCGCCGGCCTCGACCGCGTCGATCGGTTTGCCGAACACCTCCGCCGCGGTGGCGCGGTGCACGTCGGCGCCGGACTCGAACGCGCGCAACAGCGCGGGATCCTGCGACAGATGGGCCATGATCCGCAGCTCGATCTGCGAGTAGTCGCAGGCGACGATGCGGCGGCCGGGCGGCGCGATGAAGGCCTTGCGGATGCGGCGGCCGTCGTCGGTGCGGATCGGGATGTTCTGCAGGTTGGGATCACTGGACGCGAGCCGCCCGGTGGCTGCGCCGGCCTGGTGGTAGCTGGTGTGCACGCGGCCGTCGTCCGGGTTGGCCATCTCCGGCAGCTTGTCGGTATAGGTGCTGCGCAGCTTGGCCAGGCCGCGGTATTCCAGGATCACGCCGGGCAGGGGATGCTGGTCGGAGATCGCGTCCAGCGCCTCCTCGTTCGCGGACGGCTGGCCGGTCGGCGTCTTCACCAGCGCCGGCAGCTTCAGCTCCTCGAACAACAGCGTGCAGACCTGTTTCGGCGAATCCAGGTTGAAGGTGCGCCCGGCCAGTTCGGTGGCGCGCTGCTGCAGTTCCAGCATCCGCCGCGACAGGTCGGCCGACTGGCGGCGCAATTCGTCCATGTCCACCAGCACGCCGTTGGCCTCGATGCGCTCGAGCACCGGCACCAGCGGGATCTCGATCTCGCGGTAAACCTTGTCCAGCGCGGGCTCGGCCGCCAGCTTCGGGCGCAGCGCGCGATGCAGGCGCAGGGTGACGTCGGCATCCTCCGCGGCGTAACGCGTGGCGTCGTCGATCGCCACCGAGGGAAACGGGATCTGCTTCGCGCCCTTGCCGGCGACGTCGGTGTAGGTCAGCGTCTTGTAACCCAGGTAGCGCATCGCCAGCGAATCCATGTCGTGGCGCGTCGCGGTGGCGTTGAGCACGAAGCTTTCCATCATCGTGTCGTCGGCGTAGCCGGCGACTTCGACACCATGGCAGCGCAGCACGTGCAGGTCGTACTTGCCGTGGTGCCCGATCTTGCGCTTGCCCGGATCCGTGAGCACCGGGCGCAGCGCATCCAGCACTTCCTGCAGCGGTAACTGCGAGGGGACGCCGGGATAGTCGTGGCCGACCGGGATGTAAGCGGCCTTGCCGGGTTCCACCGCCACGCTCAGCCCGACCAGCCGCGCGCACAGTGCATCCAGCGAATCGGTCTCGGTGTCGAAGGCGAACTCGCCGGCGGCCCGCAGTTGCGCGATCCAGGCGTCCAGTCGCTCGCGGGTCAGCACGGTCTCGTACTCGCCGGGGCCCGACAGCGCGGGATCGAATGCCGGGGCTTCGGCCGGCGTGGATCCGCGCGCATAACCGGCGGCCGTCGCGCGCATGGCGCCGCCCTTGCCGCCCGGGGCCGGCTCCGGCGCCACGTTGCCGTCCAGTTCGCGCAGTGCCTGGTTGAAGCCGTAACGCGTGTACATCGCTCGCAGGGCGTCTGTGTCGCGGGGGCGCAGCGCCAGCGCGCGCGCCGGCAGTTCCAGCTCGACGTCGGTCTTGATCGTCACCAGCGTGCGGTTGAGCGGCAGGCGCTCGAGCCCGGCACGCAGGTTGTCGCCGATCTTGCCCTTGATGCCCCCGGCCGCGGCGATCACGCCGTCGAGGTCGCGGTGCTCGTTGAGCCACTTGGCCGCGGTCTTCGGCCCGACCTTCTCGATGCCGATCACGTTGTCGATGGCGTCGCCCATCAGCGCCAGCAGGTCGACGATGCGCGCCGGCGGCACGCCGAACTTGTCGACCACGGCGGCGTCGCTGTCGAGCTTGCTGCCGCTCATCGTGTTGACCAGCTCGATCCGGCCGCCACCCTCGAACGACTGCACCAGCTGGGCGAAATCCTTGTCGCTGGTCGAAATGGTGACCTGGCTGCCCTCGCGCGCGGCTTCCAGCGCCAGCGTGCCGATCACGTCGTCGGCCTCGACGCCGTCGATGCGCAGCATGGGAAAACCCAGCGCCTGGACGATGTCGCACATCGGTTGCACCTGCGCGCGCAGCTCGTCCGGCATCGGCGGGCGGTTGGCCTTGTAGTCCGGGTAGAGGTCGTCGCGGAAGGTCTTGCCCGGCGCGTCGATCACGAACGCGGCGCAATCGGGCTGCTCCTTGAGCGTGGCCCGGAGCATGTTGACCACCCCGAACAGCGCACCCGTGGGTTCGCCCGCGGCATTGCTCAGCGGCGGCAGCGCGTGGAACGCGCGGTACAGGTACGAGGAGCCGTCGATCAGGACGAGGCGGTGCGGGGTGTCGGCCATGGGGGGGATTCTACCGGCGCATAATGTCCCGGACCCCGACAGTACTCCCGACAGGAGCCCGCCATGCGCACCGCGATGACCCTTGCCGCCGCCCTGCTGTTGTCCGCCTGCGCCACCGATGGCGCGCCGCTGCCCGAGCCCGCCGGCGGCATGCCGATCCCGGAAGGCGCGGTCGAGGCGGTGCGCACCGAGGCCAACGGCGACGTGGTGCATGAGTACCGCGTCGCCGGGCAGTTGCGGATGGTGAGGGTGGATCCCGCCAACGGCCCGACCTACTACCTGGTCGACCGCAACGGCGACGGCAAGGTCGACGTCGAGGAAGGCGAGGTCCCCGCGACCTACTTCAAGTTGTTCGGCTGGTAAGTCGCGTTAACCGCGCGGGCCGCCCATCACCGGCAGGATCACGCCGTTGACGTAGGAGGCCATCACCGGCGAGGCCAGGAACACGAACGCGGGCGAGATCTCCTCCGGTTGCGCCGGCCGGCCCATGTCGCTGTCCTGGCCGAACTTCGCCACCTTGTCCGCGGTCTGGTCGGACGGGTTCAGCGGCGTCCATACCGGGCCGGGCGCCACCGCGTTCACGCGGATGCCGCGGTCGAGCAGGTTGCTGGCCAGCGACTTGGTGAAGGCGTGGATCGCGCCCTTGGTGGCCGAGTAGTCGAGCAGGTGCTTGCTGCCGAACAACGCCGTCTCCGAGCCGTTGTTGATGATGCTGCCGCCCTTGCCCATGTGCGGCAGCGCCGCGCGCGCCATCTGGATGTAGCCGGCGATGTTGGTCTGCAGCGTTTCCTGCAGGTGCTCGTCGGTGATGTCCTCCAGCGCCTGCGCATGCATCTGGAAGGCGGCGTTGTTGACCAGCACGTCGAGGCGGCCGAACGTGTCGACGACCTCGCGCACCACCGCGTCGCAGGCTTCGGGATCCTTCACGTCGGCGGCGACCGCGATGCAGCGTGCGCCTTCGGCTTCGACGTGGCGCCTGGTGTCCGCGGCGTCGCGGTCCTCGCTGAGGTAGGTGATCGCAACGTCCGCGCCTTCGCGCGCGAACAGCACCGCCACCGCACGGCCGATGCCGGAGTCGCCACCGGTGACCAGCGCGACCATGCCGTCGAGCTTGCCGCTGCCGACGTAGTCGGGCGCGAGGAAACGCGGTTGCGGATCCAGCTTGTGCTCGTGCCCGGGCTTGCGCTGGCGCTGCCTGGGCAGCGGGTTTTCGGGTTGCCTGCGGGTCCCGGCCTGCACCGGCTGCTTCTTCGCCTTGCCGCTGGTCTTCTTTGCCGCCGCCTTCCTGGCGTTGCGCCGGTCGACCGTGGCCTGGATGCCGCGCTGCTTCGCAGCGGCCTGCTTCGGCCTGCCGCTCGGTGTCGCCTTTCTCGTGGCCATGAGGGGCTCCTCCGTGGAAGCCCCGGACGCTAACCGCGCACGCGTTGATGGTGCGTGACCGCGTGCAAGCCGACCATGGGTCGGCCCTACACGGGCGTGAGGTTGGCGTAGGCCAGCACCAGCCACTTGCTCCCGGCTTCGTCGAAATTGACCTGCACGCGGGCGTGCGCGCCGCCGCCCTCGACGTCGGTGACGAAACCGGTGCCGAAGGTCGGATGCCGCACGTTCTGGCCCAGGCGGATGCCGGGCGTCTCCAGCGTGGCGTGGCCGCGGTCGCGCCGCGGCAGCGGCGACACCACCGGGCGCGAAAGCTGCGCGCGCGGCCGCACTTCGTTCAGCAGCGTCGCAGGGATTTCGCGCAGGAAGCGCGACGGGATGCCGTACATGTCCGAACCGTGGATGCGCCGCGTCTCGGCATAGCTGAGCACCAGCTTCTGCCGCGCCCGGGTGATGCCGACGTACGCCAGTCGCCGCTCCTCCTCCAGCCGGCCCTGCTCCTCCAGCGACTTGCCGCTCGGGAACAGGCCTTCCTCGAGGCCGGCCAGGAACACCAGCGGGAACTCCAGGCCCTTGGCGCTGTGCAGGGTCATCAGCTGCACGCCGTCCTCGCCGGCCTGCGCCTGGCCTTCGCCCGCCTCCAGCGCGGCATAGGACAGGAACGCGACCAGTTCGCTCAACGCCGCCGACTCCTCGTCGTCGTCGCGCTGGACGAAGCGCGAGGCGACCGACACCAGCTCGTCCAGGTTGTCGGTGCGCGAGTCCAGCGAACCCTTCGACTCGGCGGCGTAATGCTCGCGCAGGCCGCTGCGCACCAGCACGTGGTCGATCTTCTCCTGCAGCGGCAATTCCGCGACTTCGCGGTCGAGCGCATCGACCAGCCCCAGGAAGCCGCCAAGGGCGTTGCGCGAACGCGCGGCGAGCGCATCGCCGGTCGCGCAGCGGTGCGCTGCTTCCCAGAGTGAAAGACCATCGGCGCGCGCGCGCTGGCGCACCTCCGACAGCGTGCGCTCGCCGATGCCGCGGGCCGGCGTGTTCACCGCGCGCTCGAAGGCGGCATCGTCGTCGCGGTTGGCGACCAGGCGCAGGTAGGCCAGCGTGTCCTTGATCTCGGCGCGCTCGAAGAAGCGCTGGCCGCCGTACACGCGGTAGGGGACCTGCTCGGCCAGCAATGCCTCTTCGAACGCGCGCGACTGCGCGTTGCTGCGATACAGGATCGCGGCCTCGCCATAGCTGCCGCCGTCGCGCATCCACTGCCGCACACGGTCGACCACGAAGCGCGCCTCGTCGATCTCGTTGTAGGCGGCGTACAGGTCCAGCGGTTCCCCTTCGCCGCTGTCGGTCCACAGCTGCTTGCCCAGGCGGTCCGGGTTGTGCGCGATCACCGCATTGGCGGCGTTGAGGATGTTGGCGCTGGAGCGGTAGTTCTGCTCCAGGCGCAAGGTCGTGGCGCCGGGGAAATCGGCGAGGAAACGCTGCACGTTCTCGACCTTGGCACCGCGCCAGCCGTAGATCGCCTGGTCGTCGTCGCCGACCACGAACACGTGGCCCTCGCTGCCGGCGAGCACGCGCACGAACGCGTACTGGATCGCGTTGGTGTCCTGGAACTCGTCCACCAGGATCTCGCCGAAGCGGCGGCGGTAGTGCGCCAGCAGCGCCGGGTTGTCGCGCAACAGTTCGTGCGCGCGCAGCAGCAGCTCGGCGAAATCCACCAGCCCGGCGCGGTCGCAGCGCTCCTGGTACAGCGCGTAGGCCTTCTGCATCACGTCCAGCCAGGCGTCGCCGGGGGCGGGTTGCAGGTGCTGCGGGCGCCGGCCCTCGTCCTTCTGCGCGTTGATCCACCAGGCGATCTGCCGCGGCGGGAAGCGCGCGTCGTCGATCTCGAGCTGCTGCACCACGCGCTTGACCAGGCGCAACTGGTCGTCCGAATCGAGTACCTGGAAGCCTTCGGGCAGCTTCGCCTCCTGCCAGTGCAGGCGCAGCAGGCGGTGGCAGATGCCGTGGAAGGTGCCGATCCACATGCCGCGCGCGCCATGGCGCAGGAGCTGCTCGGCGCGACCGCGCATCTCGGCCGCGGCCTTGTTGGTGAAGGTGACCGCGAGGATCCCGTGCGCGGGCACGCCGTGGACTTCGTTGAGCCAGGCGATGCGGTGGGTGAGCACGCGGGTCTTGCCCGAACCCGCGCCGGCCAGCACCAGGTAGTGCCCCGCTGGCGCGGTGACGGCCTCGCGCTGGGCCGGGTTCAGCCCGTCGAGCAGGTGGGAGACATCCATGCCCCCATTCTAAGGGGCGCTCCCGTCGCTAGTGGTGCTCGCGCTTGCTGCTGGTCGCGTGCATCAGCTTGTCGGTGTAGGCGATGCCGATCGCCGAGAGGATGAACACGCAGTGGATGATGGTCTGCCACATCACGCCGCCCTCGGTGAAGCGCGTGCAGGGCGTGCCCGCGGGCACCGAGGCGCAGACCGGCAGCCCGAGCGTCCCGGCCTCGATGAAGGTCTTGAGCAGGTGGATCGAGGAGATGCCGATGATCGCCATCGCCAGCTTCACCTTCAGCACCGAGGCGTTGACGTGGCTCAGCCATTCCGGCTGGTCCGGATGGCCCTCCAGGCGAAGGCGCGAGACGAAGGTTTCGTAGCCGCCGACGATCACCATCACCAGCAGGTTGGAGATCATCACCACGTCGATCAGCCCGAGCACGATCAGCATGATGTCCTGCTCGCTGAGCGTCACCGCCTCGTGGATCAGGTGCCAGAGTTCCTTGGCGAACAGGAACACGTAGACCGCCTGCGCCACGATCAGGCCCAGGTACAGCGGCAGCTGCAGCCAGCGCGAGGAGAAGATCAGCGCGGCGAGCGGGTTCAGCGGGCGCGGGGCAGTGGCGGGGCGCGGGTCTGGCATCGGGTCGGTTTCGTCGGGCGGAAGCGCGCAAGGGTAAACGCGCGCCACCCCGGCGCGCTAGGCTTACGGGTTCCCCACCCGCGAAGGAGCCCGCCATGATCGACCTGCACTACTGGCCTACCCCCAACGGCCACAAGGTCACGTTGCTGCTGGAGGCATTGGTCGACGCCGGGGCGCCGCTGTCGTACCGGATCGTGCCGGTGGACATCGGCAAGGGCGCGCAGTTCGAGCCGGCGTTCCTGGCGATCTCGCCCAACAACAAGATGCCGGCGATCGTGGACCACGCGCCTGCCGAAGGCGGCGGGCCGCTGAGCGTATTCGAATCCGGGGCGATCCTGCAGTACCTGGCCGAGAAGACCGGTCGCTTCCTGCCCGCCGACCTGCGCGGTCGCTGGGCGGTCCTGGAATGGTTGTACTGGCAGGTCGGCGGGCTCGGGCCGATGACCGGGCAGCACGGCCATTTCAGCGTCTACGCGCCGGAGAAGGTGCCTTACGCGATCGCGCGTTACGACCGCGAATCCGAACGCCTGCTCGGGGTGCTCGACAAGCGCCTGGCCGGGCGGGAGTTCATCGCCGGCGACGAATACACCATCGCCGACATGGCCTGCCATCCGTGGATCAACCCCTACGAGAAGGCGCCACTGGACCTGGAACCGTTCCCCGAAGTCCGCCGCTGGCACGCCGCGATCGCCGCGCGCCCGGCGACGAAGCGCGCCTACGCCCTCGCGAAAACCGTCAACCCCGACGCCGGCAAGCCCATGTCCGACGACGAGAAGAAGATCCTCTTCAACCAGGGCGCCCGGTAAAAGACGAAACGCAGGACGCGGATCACGCGGATAAAAGCCGATAAGAGCGGATCAATATTGAAATGGGTTCTCGCGATCTGGACGATCGCCGGAATCCACTATCCGCTTCATCCGTGTTGATCCGCTTTTATCCGCGTGATCCGCGTCCTGCGTCTGCCCTCTCAATCCGCCGGCGGTTGCATCCGGTATTGGGGGGGCGGGGTGTCGCCGGCGAGGTGCTGGACGAAGTAGTCCCAGCGGCGGCGCATCACGTAGGGGTTGAGGGCGCCATAGCCGTGGCGCGCGTTGGGGATCATCAGCAGGTCGAAGTCCTTGTTGGCTTCGATCAGCGCCTTCACCACCAGCAGCGTGCTCGACGGCGGCACGTTGTCGTCGAGGGTGCCGTGGGTCAGCATCAGCTTGCCCTGGAGGTTCTTCGCATAGGCCCAGTTCGCCTGGGTGTCGTAGTTGGTGCTGCCGTCGGCGTTGGTCACCAGCAGGCCCTGCCACTTCTCCGCCCAGTCGTCCTCGTAGTTGCGGTTGTCGTGGTTGCCGCTCTCGGCCCAGCCGACCTTGAAGAAGTCCGGATAATGGAACATCGCGCCGGCGGTGGCGTTGCCGCCGCCGGAGTGGCCCCAGATGCCGACGCGGTCGAGGTCGATCCACGGGAAGCGCGCGCCGAGCTGCTTCAGCCCCGTGACCTGGTCGGGCAGCGTGTTGTCGGCGATGTCGCCGGCGTAGGCGTCGTGGAAGGCCTTCGACCGCCACGGCTGGCTACCCATGCCGTCGATGGCGACCACGACGAAGCCGAGTTCGGCCAGCGCCTGGTGGTCCAGCTGCGCCGCGGAGAACCCATAGCCGCGCACCGACCCGGTCTGCGGACCGGGGTAGACATAGTCGACCACCGGATACTGCTTCGATGCGTCGAAGCTCGTCGGCTTGAACATCATCCCGTACAGCGTGGTCGTGCCATCGCGCGCGGTGACGGTGAATTCCTCCGGCGGCTGCCAGCCGATCGCGCGCAGGCGCGAGATGTCGGCCGTGGCCACCGTGGCGATGGTGCTGCCGTCGTCGGCGCGGCGCAGCAGCGTCACCGGGGGCCTGGCCGAGGTGGAGTACGCGTCGACGAAGTACGTGCCGTCCGGCGACAGGCCGATCGAATGGTCGGCCGCTTCCGGCGTCAGCAGCACCGGCTCGCCGCCGTCCAGCGAGACCTTGAACAGCTGCCGGTAATAAGGGTGCACGCCGGCCACGCGGCCGACGCCTTCGAACCACACGGTGCGCGAGTCCTGGTCCACGCGCAGCACCTCGGTGACGTTGCCATCGCCGCTGGTCACCGCGTGCTTCAGCGTGCCGTTGCCCGCGTCGTACAGGTAGAGGTTGCCCCAGCCGTTGCGCTGGCTCCACCACAGGATCTCGTCGCTCTCCGCCAGCCAGCGCCAGTTGATCGCATTGATGCCGCTCTCGAACCAGGTCGGCACGTGCTCATGCATGACCTCTCGCACCGCGCCCGTCACCGGATCGGCGATGCGCAGCCACACGTCCTTGTGGTCGCGCGAGGACGAGGCGAAGGCGAGCGACTTGCCGTCGGCCGACCACTGCACATCCTCCCAGCCGCCGAAACAGCTGACGTCGTCGCACTGGGTGGAACGGTGCTGGTCGGGCGGCATCTCCAGGCGCACCACCGACTTCGCCGGCACGTCGATGACGACGCGCTCGATCATGGTGATGTCCTTGTCGCCGACCAGCGGGTACTTCCAGGTCTCGACTTCGGGATGGCCCACGGTGGTCTTCACCAGGGTCATGGTCCCGGTCTTGCGCTGGTCCTGCTGGAAGGTGGCGATCTTCGTCGAGTCCGGCGACCACACCAGGATCGCGCGGTCGCTGTGGGTCCAGCCGGCGTTGTCGGTGGCGTAGCCGTAGTCGGTGGTCCCGTCCGTGGTCAGCGGCGTCTCCACGCCCGTGGCGAGATCGCGCAGCCACAGGTTCCAGTCGCGGATGAAGGCCTCGGACTTGCCGTCGGGCGAGGCGACGCCCGGCTCCTTTCCGCCCTTGGCGGCCACTTCCGCACAGCCCTCGATGGCCGGGTCGCAGAGGAAACGCTTGCCGCGCAGCGACACCTCGAAGCCACCGTCCGTGGCGACGGACCAGGCGGTCACCGGCAACTTGTCGGCCTTGACCGGCTTGCCGGTCGCCTTCGACAGCGCCGCCGCCAGCTTGTCGCGGTCGAACGCGGTGCTGGCTTGGCCGGTGGCGGCGTCCATGACCATGAAGCGGTCGCCGGTGGCGTCGTGGTCGCGATACCAGAACCGGCCATCGTCCAGCCAGGTGACGGTGGTCACGGCGTGGTCGACGAGGGGATTGGCGTTGTAGCCGACGAAGCGCTCGGCCCGGGCGTAATCCTGCGCGGTGAGCGCGCGCGCCTGGGCGGCGGCGTTGCCCGGCAGCAGCGAACCTGCCAGCAGCATTCCACCCAGCAACGGGGCGGCCAGCAACGGCGCATGGGACAGCAGGGACGACGACTTCGAAGGCATTGGATTCCCCGTCGATGCGGACCGCGCATCGTGCCGCCAATGCTACCGCGACCCCCTGCGGATGCGCGCGTGCTCGCTATACTGCGGGCATTGCACGCCCCCCGGAGCCATGCGTGAGGCCTACGCCGCCGTCGCCGACGATGCCGCCGCTGGCGATCCGCGCGTATTCGGCCACCACCGCGCTGGGCGCGGGACGCGCAGCACAATTGCTCGCGCTGCGCGAGCGCCGCAGCGGATTGCGCCGCAACGATTTCGATGCGGCCGCGCCGCTGGAGACCTGGATCGGCCGGGTCGAAGGCGTGGAAGACGTACGCCTGCCGCCGCAATGGGCGCAGTGGGATTGCCGCAACAACCGCCTGGCCTGGCTGGCGCTGCAACAGGACGGCCTGCCCGATGCCGTGGTCGCCGCGCGCGAACGTTACCGGCCGCAACGCGTCGCGATCGTGCTGGGCACCTCCACCGCCAGCATCGGTGCCACCGAAGAGGCGTACGCGCGGCTCGACGCCGATGGCGCCTTTCCGCCGGACATGCGTCGCGCCTGCCTGCACACTCCGCATTCGCTGGGCGGCTTCGTGCAGGCAGCGACCGGGCTGCGCGGCCCCTGCGTGACCGTGGCGACCGCCTGCTCGTCGAGCGCGAAGGTGTTCGCGCAGGCCGCGCGGCTGATCCACGCCGGCGTGGTCGACGCCGCGCTGGTCGGCGGCGTGGACACGCTGTGCGGCAGCGTCCTGTTCGGCTTCAACGCACTCGGGCTGGTGTCCTCGCAACCGTGCCGTCCGTTCGACGCCGCGCGCGACGGGCTGTCGCTCGGCGAAGCCGGTGGTTTCGCGCTGCTCGAGCGCGCGGACGCCGGCGACCCGGCGCCGGGATTACTGGGTTATGGCGAATCGAGCGACGCCTACCACATGTCCACGCCGCACCCGGAAGGCTTGGGCGCGCGGCTGGCGATGGAAGGGGCATTGCGCATGGCCGGTGTGGCACCCGGCGAAGTGGGCTATCTCAACCTGCACGGCACCGCGACGCCAGCCAACGACGCGGTGGAAGCCGCGGCGGTCGCCGCGCTGTTCCCGCCGACCCTGCACGCCAGTTCGACCAAGGGTTGGACCGGGCACGCGCTGGGCGCCGCCGGCATCGTCGAATCGGTGTTCGCGTTGCTGGCGCTGGAGCACGGCCTGCTGCCCGGAACCCTCGGCGCCACCACGCCCGACCCGGCCTGCGGACCGCAGGTGCGTTTCGACAACGCGCAGGCGCGCACGCGGGTGGCGATGAACAATTCCTTCGGCTTCGGCGGCAACAACTGCGCGTTGCTGTTCGGGGCCGCTGCATGAGCGGCACCGGCCTGCTCGCCAGCATCGAAGGCGTCGGCTTCTGGGCACCGGGATTGCCTTCGTTCGAAGCCATGCGCGCGTTCGCGCGCGGCGGCGCGATCGATGCGTCCGCGCCGCGGCGGCCCATGCCGCAACTGCTGCCGCCCAACGAACGCCGGCGTGCGCCGGACAGCGTGGCGGTGGCGCTCGTCGTCGCGCAGCAGGCCTGCATCCAGGCTGGCCGCGACCCCGCCACGCTGCCCTCGGTGTTCGCCTCCACCCATGGCGACCTCGGCATCACCGATTACCTCTGCGCCACCCTGGCGAGCGATGCGCGCGCGCTGTCGCCCACCCGCTTCCACAATTCGGTGCATAACGCCGCCGCCGGTTACTGGACCATCGGCACCGGCTGCCACGCACCATCGACCGCGATCAGCAGCTTCGACGCCAGCTTCGCCCAGGGCCTGCTGGAAGCTCTGGTGCAGCTGCGCACGGGTGCCCAGGCGGTGTTGCTGGTGGCCTACGACGCGCCTTCGGCCGGGCCGCTGGCGGCAGTGAGCCGCAGCGAAGGACTGCTGGGTGCCGCATTGCTGCTCTCGACGGCGCCGTCACACCGCCATGCGCAGCTTCGGGCGACGCTGGTGGACGCGGCGGCGCCGGCCCCACGGGGGATCCTGGCCGAGCAGCTGGGGGCCAATGCAATGGCGCCGATGCTGCCGCTGTTCCATGCCCTGGCCACGGGCGGCGACCTCGTGTCGCTGCACGCCGGCCCCACGCAAGCCCTGAGGGTGGAGTTCGCGCATGCATGACGCACAAGCCGTGGCCGACCGGATGCCGCTGGAACGCAGGGACATCGCGGTGGTCATCCCCGCGCTCGACGAGGCGCTGCGGATCCGCGGCGTGGTCGAGGGCGCGCTGGCGCAATGCCCGCGGGTGATCGTGGTCGACGACGGTTCCACCGACGACACCGTCGCCCGCATCGCCGACCTGCCGGTGACGTTGCTGCGGCACCCGGCCCGCATGGGCAAGGGCGCGTCGCTGCGCGACGGCTTCCGCGAGGCGCTGCGGCAAGGTGCGCGCGCGGTGCTGACGATGGACGGCGATGGCCAGCATTCGGCCGCGGACATCCCGCGCCTGCTCGAGGCGGCCAACCGCCACCCGGGCCACGTGGTGATCGGCGCACGCCTGCGCCGGCGCTCGCAGCAGCCGATCCACCGTCGCCTGGCCAACGAATTCGGCGACTGGGGCCTGGCCTGGGGCACCGGTTACCAGATCGCCGACAGCCAGAGCGGGCAGCGCCTGTATCCGGCGGCGGTGGCCGCGCTCGACGACGTGCCGGGCGAGGACTTCGTGTTCGAGGCGCAGATCCTGATCTCTGCGGCGCGCGAACTGGGCGTGCGTTGCGTGTCGGTGCCGATCGAGTCGCGCTACAAGTGCGTGCATTCGGCGGAACAGTTCCGGCCGAGCCACTTCCGCCCGCTGCGCGACCTGTGGCGCATCACCAGCCACATCGTCGGCCAGGCGCTGGCGCATGGCGAGCTGGGCGCCGTGCACCGGGCGATCCGCGCCAATCCGCCTGTCATCTACGACCCCACCGAGGAGGTGTCGGGCGCGGTGGAGATCCAGCGGGCGGGATGACCGACCATCTTGCGGGAGCGGCGCAAGCCGCGACCTGGGTCGGTCAGGGCTCGACGTAGATCGCGATCCCCTGTGCGTGCTTCTGCGTGGGACTGATGTCCACGCCGACGCCGGCGCCGACGCTCGTGTGGCCGCCGAAACGGCCGCCGCCGACGCCGACATTGACCCCGCCGCCGCGCGCGCCGCGGGCGATGCCCTGCAGCAGCAGGCCGTTGGCGCCCAGGCTCGCGGCTTCGCGCCGCAGCCTGGCCATCACCGAATCGAGCTTGTTCTGCTCACCGTAGGTGAACGGACCGCTGGCCGCCTCGACGATCGCGATCTCGCGATATCGCGCTGGCGGCTCATGGTAGATCCGCACCTGTTCCGGCGACAGCGCCGGCATCGCCGGCCCCAGCATCGCGTGCGAGGTGGTCGCGCAGCCGCCCAGCAACAGCAAGCCGGCAAGCAACATCGATGTCGTGGAAGCGCGCATGCCGCCCCTTGTAGAGCCGAGCCATGCTCGGCTGCGTGAAATCCGGTGCCTCACCCCATCCCTCCATTGATCCCGATCACCTGCCCGTTCACATACCCGGCATCGTCGGAACACAGGAACGCCACCAGCGCCGCGACCTCGTCCGGTTTGCCCGCGCGCCCGGCCGGTACCAGCGTCTTCAGGACTTCCGGGGGAAACGCGTCGGCCGCCATCCGGCCTTCGACGACGCCCGGCGCGACCACGTTGACGGTGATGCCGCGCGAGGCCATTTCCCGCGCCAGCGACCGGCTCGCGCCGTGCAGCGCCGCCTTCGCCGCGGCGTAGTTGGCCTGGCCGCGGTTGCCGAGGACCGCCGCCACGCTGGAGATGCTGACGATCCGTCCCCAGCGCGTGCGCGCCATCGGCAGCAGCAGCGGCTGGGTGGCGTGGAAGAAACCGTGCAGCGAGACATCGATCACGCGCCGCCACTGCGCGGCTTCCATTCCCGCCATCGGCGCGTCGTCGTGGATGCCGGCGTTGTTCACCAGCACCTGGATCGGGCCGTCCGCCAGCAGCGTCGCGAGCGCGGCGCGCGTCGCCTCGCCATCGGCGAGATCGAAGGCGACGGCTTCGGCGCTGCCGCCGGTCTCGCGCACCTGTGCGGCCACCGCCTCCGCCCGCGCCAGGTTGGCGTGGCCGTGGACGATCACATGCAGGCCATCGGCGCCCAGGCGCCTGCAGATCGCCGCGCCGATGTCGCCGCTGCCGCCGGTGACCAGCGCGCGCTTGCTCGTCGTGTTCATGCCGCCGCTCCCGTGTCCGGCATCACCGCGACCCGGCCCTGCGCCAGCAGGCGGCCTCGATGGAAGATGCGGAACGCATATTGCCAGCCCGACTCGCCGTCGATCAGCAGTTCCGCCTCGCCTTCCAGCTCGCCGGGCAAGGCCTCGATGCTTTCGCAATGCAGTTCGACCGCGCGCAGGGCGACCAGCAACCCCGGTCGGGCGCGGTCGCCCGTGGCCCGTGCCCGCAGGCCGCCGTGCACCGCCGCGGCCTGGGCGCCGTATTCGCACAGGTGCACCGCGCGCAGGCGGCCGTCGCCGCCGCGCAGCGGATGCGCGCGGTCGCGATGGCCGGCGCCGCGCACGCGCACGCCGCGTGCGTCCCACTCGAGCACCGCGTCCCACAGGCACATCGCGCCGGCATGCGGCACCAGCGCGAGGATGTCGTCGCGGCCGAGCGCGGTGGCGGTCATGCCGTCCGGCCCACTGGCGCGCGGGCGATGAGCAGGGCCAGCACGAAGTTCGCGGCGACGCCGATCGCCACCGTGCTGCCGATCGCGCGCAGCACCGGGATCGAGGACAGCTCCAGTAGCGCGAACACCAGCAAGGTGGTGAGGCTGCACACGATCACCGCGTGCAGGGTGCGCAACTGCTCGGCGCGATCGTCGCCGGCATGCTCGAAGAACAGCGCGTAGTCCAGCCCCAGCCCCGCGGCGAGGATCAGCGCGACCAGGTGGAACAGGTTGAGCTCGACGCCGAAGCCGCGCAGCAGGGCCAGGATCAGCAGCGTCGCCAGGGCCATCGGCGCCAGCACCCGCAACACCCGGCGTGGTTCGCGCAAGGCCACCCACACGGTCAGCGCCAGCAGCACCGAGGCCAGCGCGAGGGCCAGCAGCACGCGTTCGCGATAGGCCTGCACCAGCGATTCGGAAGCCTGCTTGAGGTCGAGCAGCCGCGCGCCGTTGGCCTGTACGCTGAGCGCCACCGCCGCCGGATCGCGCAGGCCCGACAGCGCGACCAGCGCGGTGGCGCCGTCGTCGTTCTGCAACAGCAGGCCATCCAGGCCGCTGGCCAGCGGCGTGCCGGCGAGATCCGCGGGGTGCAGCGGCGCCGCGCGCTTCGCCGCCGCGACATCTGCAAGGAATGGTTCGAAGGCGTCGGCGACGAACGGGCTGTCGGCGAGCGCGGTGTCGAGCATGGTGCGCATCGCCGCCGGGCCGGGCAGTCGCGCCTGGCGCGCGCGCTGCGTCGCCGCGCTGGGCAGGTAGCGCGCGGGGCTGTCGTAGCCGGCGATCGCGCCGCTGGCGACGAGTGCGTCGAGCAGCGGTCCCAGGCGCTCGGCGCCCTGCAGTGCGGCCTCGGTGCCCGATGCCTGCAGCGCGACCAGGTAGCGCACGTCGGGTGCGCCGAGTTCCTGGCGCAGGCGCGCATCGCGTGCCAGCGCATCGGCGGGCACAGGTGCCAGTTTCGCCAGGTCGTTTTCCCAGGTCGCGCCGGGGGCGAAGGCGATGACCGCCGCGCACGCGAACGCCAGTGCCCACAGCGCCGCGCGCGGCCGCGGCAGGCGCTCGATGCGCGTCCACCAGCGCGCCAGCCGCGGCGAAGCGGCGGCGTCGTGCACCGGCTCCGGATCCAGCAGGTGCGGCAGCAACAGGCGCGTCGCCAACGCCGCGGTGGCGAGCCCGACGATGGTGAACACCGCGAGCTGGCGCAGGCCCTCCACGCCGGAGACAAAAAAGGTCAGGTAGGCGATGCAGGTCGAGGCGACGCCGGTCGCCAGCGTCGGCCACAACGCGCGCGCGCTGGCGAGCGGCGTGCGGCCCTTGCGTTGATGGCTGAACAGATGGATCGGGTAATCCTGGGCGACGCCGATCAGGGTGAAGCCGAAGGCGACGGTGATGCCGTGGACGCCGTCGGACACCGCGGCGACCGCGCCCAGCCCCGCCAGCCCCGCACTCGCCAGCGGCAGCGCGCCGAGCAATGGCGCCTTCCAGCTGCGGTATGCGGTCCACAACAACAGCACCAGCGCGATGCTGTCGATGGTGCCGATCCAGCCAGCCTCACGACGCGTGCGCCCGCCGACTTCGACCGAGAATGCGCCCGGTCCCGTGGCCTCGATCCGCGCGCCGGTGCCGGCGGCGATGCCGGAGAACGCGGCGTCGATTTCCGCAAGCGCGGCTGCCTGGCCGTCCGGGTCGAAGCCGGCGGCGACGGTCTCCGCCAGCAGCAGCGCACGGCGCCCGCTGCGGTCGAACCACACGCCGTACTGGCGTTGCGGGGCCTGCGACGGCTGCCAGGCTTCGGCAAGGTGCAGGGTTTCCAGGGTCGGATCGGCCGGCAACAGCGGCTCGATCAATGCCGCGGCCGGTGAACCCAGGTCCTGTACGCGTTGCTGCAATTGCCTGCGCAGCGTCGCTTCGTCGAGGGGCGCGGCGTCGAAACGGTCGCTGAGCAGGTATCGGTACGGCCGCAGGCGCGCGGGAATCGCGTCGAGCCCGGTGTCGCCGCCGTTGGCCAGCATCGCGAAGCGCGGCGACGACGCCAGGCTTGCGCGCAACGCCTGCGATTGCCGCGCCAGCGTCGCCGGGTCGGCGCCTTCGATCGCCAGCAGCAGCAGCCGCGATCCCGGGCCTTCGCCCAGCTCGTCCAGCAACAACGCCTGCGCCGGCGTCGAGGCGGCCGGCATGAACGCGCGCAGATCGCCCGACAACGACAGGTGGCGGCCGAGCCACGCGCCCGCAAGCAGCAGCACGCCCAGCCAGGCCAGCGCCAGCGCCAGGCGCGCGCGTGGGTTCATGCGCCAGCGTCGCCCGTGCACAGCGCCGCCAGCGCGGCGGCGTCCATCGCCGCGGTGGCGCGCGTCGCCGCCCCGGCCAGCAGCGTGCGCTGCACTTCGCCCTTGCCGGCGGGTCGCGTTTCGATGCAGCGCAGTTCGGCGCCGCGGCCGTGCAGCACGACGCGTTGCAGCGCCTGCGCCAGCGCCGGGTCCTTCGGGACCAGGTCCAGCGTCCAGTCGCCGCGCGCGCCGCCGCCTTCCACGTGGAAGTGTCGTTCCAGGCGCGCACGATCGCCGGACAGCAGCGCGCCGAAACTCGCCTGCACGGCGGCCAGCTCCGGCACGCGCGAAAGCGAAAACCGTCGCGGCGCCTGGCCGGCGCGCTCGATCAGCGCCTCGCCGGCGTGGAGCGTGGTCGTTTCCGCGTACGGACTGCGCACTTCGCGCACCAGCGTCGCCGCGTCCGGGCGGCGATATTCGCCGGACAGCCGCAACGGCGCCTTCAGCAGCTTCGAGCCGCGCACTTCCACGAACGGCGTGTGGCTGCCGACCGGGCGCGCGATCCGCGACAGGATCCAGCCGGCGTCGACGGCGGGCTCAGATGCGGCCCGCTCAGGCGCGGCGTGCGCTGGCCCTGCCAGGCACGCCGCCAGCGTTGCCGCCCACGCCAGCATCGCCGTTCGCGGGAGCCGTCGCCGGGGTGCCATCGTCCCAATAGTCATAGAAGTTGAACCAGTTGAACGGAGCGTCGAGCGCGTAATGTTCCAGCCGCCCGGCATAACGCGGGATGAGCGCGGCGACGTGGGCGGCGCGCTCGCTCCGCGGCACGGCCTCGCCATCGCAGAACGACTCGAAGCGCAGATCGTAGCGGTTGCCGCCGCGATACAGGCCGAAACCGAGGAACACCGGCGCGCCGAAGATCGCCGCCGCCTGCCACGGCGCCAGCGGGAACCGCGCGTCGCGACCCAGGAACGGCGCGACTCGCGCCGCTTCCCCCGGCTGCGCGCGATCCACGAGCAGCGCCACCAGCTGGCCGCGCGCGAGTGCCGCCTGGACTTCCAGCAGGATCGTGGTCCCGTCCTGGCGGGCATCGATCGCGGTCGCCGCGACCTCGGGATTGAGCGCGTCGAGCAGGTGGGTGACGGCCGCGTTGTGCCCGCGGTCGTAGACCACCCGCAGGCCCAGCCCGGGGCGTTGCGCCGCGAGCACGCGCAAGGCTTCGAAGCTGCCCAGGTGCGATCCGAACAACAGCACGCCGTCGCCCTGGTCCAGGCGCGCCAGCAACGCTTCGCCGCCGTGCACGCGGATGTCGAACCGGTCGAGTTCGCCCGACAACAGGAAGATCCGGTCGAGGATGGTCGCGGCGAAGCAATGGATGTGGCGGGCCGTGTCGAACCACGTCGCGGGCCGGCCGAGCGCTCGCCCGAGCCACTGCCGCGAGGCACGGCGCTCGGGGCCACGGCGCAGGAGGAAATACAGGGTGATCGGATACAGGCAGGCGCGCGCCAGCGCGCGGCCGCCATGGGTGCCGATCGAGCGGATCAGCCAGATCGCGAAATGGCCGCCGCCCTCGGGCCTCTGCCTCCAGTCGGCGGTCATGCCGCGGCTTCGCCACTGGCGAGCAGCACGCCGTCCTCGCGCAACACGCGGAAGCGCCAGCGCCGCTCGCCATCGCCGTCGCGCGCTTCCAGTTCCACCCGCGCGCATTCGTCCGGCAGCAACGGGCGCGCGAACTTCACGTGCGGCAGGCGCAGCGTCGGCAACGACCCATGCGCGGCCTCGATCGCGACCACCACCTGCTCCAGCAGCAGCACGCCCGGCACCACGGGACGGCCCGGGAAGTGGCCCGCCAGGCACGGATGGCCCGCATCGATGCGGAAATTCATGGCGCGGCCACCGTACGCCAGAAACCCGGGCCCAGCGCGACCATCGCGCGCAGGAAC
This sequence comes from Lysobacteraceae bacterium, assembly GCA_004297225.1. GTDB lineage: Bacteria > Pseudomonadota > Gammaproteobacteria > Xanthomonadales > Xanthomonadaceae > Cognatiluteimonas. The sequence goes on from SCUI01000010.1 coordinate 151,907, forward strand.
CGGAGGAAGCCTCGTTGCGCGCCGGGGAACCGGTGCCGGCGCCAGGCGAACTCGCCGAGCATGAAGCCCAGGATCACCACGTAGTCGCCGATGTTCGCCAGCCACGACCACTGCTCCGGCGTCGCGTGCAGCGCCATCCACAGGTCGAACAAGGCCAGCGCCGCGAGCAGCAGCGCCCAGGCCTGGGTGAGGCGACGCGCATAGGCCTGCAGGTCCGCAGGCAACGCCGCCGGAGTGGTGGCGTCCAGCGCCGCGACGATGCGCGCCACCAGCGGCGTGTACCCGCGGCGCAAGGTGCGGGCGAATCCGAAGGCGACCAGCGCCACGAACGCCACCGGTACCAGGCGCAGCGGCAGCCACAGGTACGGCGTCGGCGCGAGCCACCAGCCCGACACCGCCGCCGCGGCCAGCACCAGCCAGGCCAGCGGGCGGGCGCGCAGCAAGGCCGGCACCAGCAGCAGCGCGACGATGCACAGCAGCGCCGCGGCCGCGTGGCGGCCGTCGCCGCCGACGACCGCCAGGTGCGCCAGCACCAGCCAGGCGACGACCAGCAGGGCCTGCAACACCCACGACAGGCGCGCAGCCATGGCGCGCGGCTCCGCCGCCTCAGCCGGCCCGATGCTGCTGGACATGGTCCGACAGCGCGCGCAGCGAGGCGAAGACCCGGCGATTGCCGTCGTTGTCCGAGCGCAACTGCACGCCGTAGCGCTTGCTGATCGCCAACGAGAGTTCCAGCGCGTCGATCGAGTCCAGGCCAAGCCCCGCGTTGAACAGCGGCGCCTCCGGGTCGATCCCGGCGGCCGCCACGTCCTCCAGGTTCAGGCACTCGACCAGCAGCTGCGCCAGTTCGTGTTCGGCCTCGGTTTGCGGGGACATCGGCGGCATTGCGGGCTTCTCTCCTTGCAAGGCCCGACAGGTTAAACCACCGGCCCGCTATCATGGCCGCCCTGCCGTCGCCGCCGCCCGGAATGTCGTCCGCCCTGCCTGCCGCCCCGCCCATCGCGATGCTCGACGTGCAATACCTGCACGGCGCGACCCCGGGGGAGTTGCTGGCCGACGAGCAGGTGCTCGCGGTGTTCGCGTTCGGGGACGCCGTCGCCGGCGCGCCGGACGACCCGCGCTTCCTGCGCGTGCCGCTGCAACCGCACGGCGCCGCGCCGCTGGAAATCTGGCGCGCCGGCGGCCCGGTGTCGCGCGGTCGCGAGGGCCCGATCGCCTGGTCCAGCGATGGCGTGCTTTCGTTCGGGGTGATCGAGGTCGACGAACGGATGCATGCCAGCGGGCAGGACCCCACCGGCATCGTCGGCGCGGCGGCCGAAGCCTATTCGCGGCTGATGCACTTCGTCCACGGCAGCCGCACGCCCCACCTGCTGCGGGTCTGGAACTACCTCGACGCGATCACCGCCGGCCAGGGCGACGCCGAGCGCTACCGGCAGTTCTGCATCGGCCGCGCCCGCGGGCTGGGCAGCTTCGACACCGCGCGGCTGCCGGCGGCGACCGCGATCGGCCGCTGCGACCAGGCCCGCGTGCTGCAGGTGTACTGGCTGGCCGCGGCCGCGCCCGGCACCCCGGTGGAGAACCCGCGCCAGGTCAGCGCCTGGCGCTATCCGCGCGACTACGGCCCGCAGCCACCCAGTTTCGCCCGCGCCATGCTGCCGCCGACCGCCAGCCGGATGCCGCTGCTGCTGTCCGGCACCGCCAGCGTGGTCGGCCACGCGACCCTGCACGCCGGGGCGCTGCTGGCGCAGCTGGAGGAGACCCTGGCCAACTTCGACGCCCTGCTCGGCGCCGCGCGCGAACTGCAGCCGCGGCTGCCGGCGCGCTTCGGCACCGGCACGCGCCTGAAGGTGTACGTGCGCGACCGCGACGACATGGCCGCCGTCGCCAGCGCGCTGCGTGCGCGCTTCGGCGATGCGGTCCCGCATTTCCTGCTGCACGCCGCCATCTGCAGGCGCGACCTGGCCGTGGAGATCGACGGCGTCCACGGCTGAGGGGCGTAACATTCCGTCCATGACCTACCCCAGTTCCCGCCCGCGGCGCATGCGCCGCGACGCCTTCTCGCGGCGGCTGATGCGCGAGACCGTGCTCACCGCCGACGACCTGATCTATCCGGTCTTCGTCCACGAGCTGGCCGGCCGCGCCGCGGTGCCGTCCATGCCCGGGATCGAGCGCCTGTCCATCGACGAGCTGTTGAAGGTGGCCGAACAGGCCAGCGAACTGGGGGTGCCCGCGCTGGCGCTGTTCCCGGTGACCGCGCCGGAGGCCAAGTCGCTGGACGCGGTGGCCGCTTTCGCCGACGACGGCCTGGCACAACGCGCGGTGCGCGCGCTCAAGCAGCGCTTCCCGCAGCTGGGCGTGATCACCGACGTCGCGCTGGACCCTTACACCTCGCACGGCCAGGACGGGCTGCTGGACGCCGGCGGCTACGTCATGAACGACGAGACCGTCGAGGTGCTGGTGCGGCAGGCGCTGTCGCATGCGCGCGCCGGTGCCGACGTGGTCGCGCCCAGCGACATGATGGACGGCCGCATCGGCGCGATCCGCGACGCGCTCGAGGCCGAGGGCCACATCCACACCCGCATCCTCGCCTACAGCGCCAAGTACGCCTCCGCGTTCTACGGCCCGTTCCGCGACGCGGTGGGTTCGGCCACCGCCCTGGGCAAGGCCGACAAGACCACCTACCAGATGGATCCGGCCAACACCGACGAGGCGCTGCGCGAAGTCGAGGCCGACCTCGAGGAAGGCGCGGACATGGTGATGGTCAAGCCCGGCATGCCCTACCTCGACGTCCTGCGCCGGGTGAAGGAAACCTTCGGCGTGCCGACTTTCGCCTACCAGGTCAGCGGCGAGTACGCGATGCTCAAGGCCGCCTACGCCAACGGCTGGCTCGACGAGCGCGCCTGCACGCTGGAAGCGATGACGGCGTTCAAGCGCGCCGGCGCAGACGGCGTGCTCACCTACTTCGCGCTCGACGTGGCGCGCTGGATCCGCGAGGCGCGCTGATGGGCAGGCGCTACGCCCTGTTCGGCCACCCCGTCGCCCATTCGCTGTCGCCGCGGATCCATGCCGCGTTCGCGGAACAGGCCGGCGTGGACATGGACTACACCGCGATCGACACCGAGGACCTCGACGCTGCGCTCGCGGCCTTCGACGGCGACGGCGCCAACATAACCCTGCCGCACAAGGAGCGCGCCGCGGCGCTGTGCGCGTCGTTGTCCGCGCGTGCGCGCCGCTGTGGCGTGGTCAACACGCTGGTTCGCGCCGACGGTGGCTGGCATGGCGACAACACCGACGGCCTCGGCCTGGTCCGCGACCTCACCGACCGCCACCGCCTTGACCTGCGTGGCCGCCGCACGCTGCTGCTCGGCGCCGGCGGCGGCGCCCGCGGCGTCGCGCCGGCGCTGCTGGATGCCGGCATCGCCGAGCTGTTCATCGTCAACCGCACCGCCGCGCGTTCGGATGCACTGGCCGACGTGCTGGGCGAACCGGGCCGCGTGCACCCGCGCTACTTCGACGACCTGCCCGCGCTGGGCGAATTCGACCTCGTGGTGAACGCCACCTCCGCCACCCGCCACGGCGAATTGCCGAAGCTGCCGATCTCGCTGGCCGGACGCCGGACCACGGCGGTGGATTTGAGCTACGGGGAGGCCGCGATCCCGTTCCTGGCCTGGGCCCGCGCCGCCAACGCGCGCGAGGCCATCGACGGCCTGGGCATGCTGGTGGAGCAGGCCGCGGAAAGCTTCGCCCTGTGGCATGGCATCCGCCCCGATACCGGCGCGGTGTTCGCCCAGCTGCAGGCACACGCGATCTCGCTGGTCTCCGCCGACTGAATGCGCACGGCGTGATGCCGCGCACGCTTTGCGCGCCCCAATCTGAACACCGGTGGTGGTGCTCGCGGCACCTGGACAGCCTTGGTGGCATCATCCCAGGCGCGGCGGGCAAGTCCCGCCGCTCCTGCCCCCCGGAGTCCCGATGCCCGCCTCGATCCACGATTTCCTCGCCCATGGCCTGTTGCAAGCCGGCTGGGGCGCACTCGCGCTGTACCTGCTCATCGCCACCCAGCTGACGATCTTCACGGTCACCCTGTACCTGCATCGCAGCCAGGCCCACCGCGGCGTCGACTTCCACCCGGTGATCGCGCATTTCTTCCGCTTCTGGGGCTGGCTGACGACCTCGATGATCACCCGGGAGTGGGTGGCCATCCATCGCAAGCACCACGCCAAGTGCGAGACCGATGAGGATCCTCACAGCCCGATGAAGAAGGGCATCGGCACCGTGTTCTGGCGCGGCGTGGAGCTGTACCGAGAGGCGCGCGCCGATCGCGCGTCGATCGAGAAGTACGGCAAGGGCTGCCCGGACGACTGGATCGAGCGCCACCTGTACACGCCGCACGCGACCATGGGCCCGACCCTGCTGCTGTTCACCAGCTTCGCGCTGTTCGGCTTCGCCGGCGTCGCGGTGTGGGCGATCCAGATGCTGTGGATCCCGTTCTGGGCCGCGGGCGTGGTCAACGGACTCGGCCACTGGTGGGGCTACCGCAACTTCGTCACCGACGACACCGCCACCAACCTCAGCCCCTGGGGCGTGTGGATCGGCGGCGAGGAGCTGCACAACAACCACCACGCCTTCCCGTCGTCGGCGAAGTTCGCGCTGCGCCGTTTCGAGGTGGACATCGGCTGGCTCGCGATCCGCGGCCTGCGGAGGCTCGGACTGGCGAAGGTGCTGCGCGTCGCGCCGACATTGAACGTGCGCCCGAACATCAACGTGCCCGACGGCGACACGCTCAAGGCGCTGCTGGCGATCCGCTTCCAGGCGATGACCGACTACCAGCGCAAGGTGCTGATGCCCGCGCTGCGCGAGGAGGCAGCCGCCGCCGGCGCGAAGCTGCGTGCACTGCTGCCGCGCAAGCTGCGCCGCGGACTCGCCGACGATGGCCGCTGGCTGAAGCCGGACGCGCGGCGGCAGCTGCAGGACTGGGTGCAGCAGCGCCCGCGCATGGCGACGCTGGTCGAGTACCGCCGCCGCCTGGCCGCGGTGCTCGAGGCGCGCAGCCAGAACGCCAGCGACACGCTGCACGCACTGCAGGCGTGGTGCCACGAGGCCGAGGCCACCGGCATCCGCGCGCTGCAGGAATACTCGGCGCGGCTGAAGGGTTATTCGCTGCAGGCGGCCTGACGCCGCCCGCGCTTACCAGATCCGGACGCGCTGGTCCGGCGCCAGGTAGAGCTTCTCGCCCGGCTTCGCGTCGAAAGCCTCGTACCAGGCGTCGATGTTGCGCACGGTTTGCGCGCGGTAGCGGCCCGGTGCGTGGCCGTCGCCGACCACCTGCGCGCGCAGCGCCTCGTCGCGGGTCTTGCTGCGCCAGGCCTGGGCGAAGGCGAGGAAGAAGCGCTGGTCGCCGCCCAGGCCCTCGATCACGGGAGCCGGCTTGCCGCCCAGCGACTTCACGTAGGCGTCGTGCGCGACTTCCAGCCCGGCGAGGTCGGCGATGTTCTCGCCCAGCGTCTGCTCGCCGTTGATGTGCAGCCCGGGCAACGGCTCGTAGGCGTCGTACTGCTTGACCAGCTTCTGTCCGGCAGCCTCGAAGTGCTTCGCATCCTCCTCGCTCCACCAGTTCGCCAGCCGGCCTTCGGCGTCGAAGTCGGCGCCGAGGTTGTCGAAGCTGTGGCTGATCTCGTGGCCGATCACCGCGCCGATCGAGCCGTAGTTGGCGGCGTCGTCGGCGTTCGGGTCGAAGAACGGCGGCTCCAGGATCGCGGCCGGGAAGTTCAGCGCGTTCTGCAGCGGCAGGTTCACCGCGTTCACCGTCTGCGGCGTCATCCACCACTCGCCGCGGTCGGGCGCCTGGCCCAGCTTGGCCAGCTGGTGGCGGTATTCGGCCAGTTCGGCGCGCTGCGCGTTGCCGAGCGCGTCGTCGGGCCTGATCTCCAGGCCCGAGTAATCGCGCCAGGTATCCGGATAACCGACGCCGACCTTGATCGAGGCGACTTTCGCCTTGGCCCTGGCCTTGGTCTCGGCGCTCATCCAGTCCAGCGCGTCGATGCGCGCGGGGAACACCGCCAGCAGGTTGGCCACCAGCTGCTGCACCTTCTCGCGCGAAGAGGCCGGGAAGTACTTCTCGACGTAACGCTGGCCGATGGCGTCGCCCAGGGCATTGCCCACCGCCGTCAGTGCGCGCTTGTGGCGTTCGCGTTGCTGCGGGACACCGCTGAGGGTGGTGCCGTGGAAGCCGAACGCGAGGTCGGCATAGGCCTTGGGCAGCAGGGACGCCGCGCGGTCGAGCGCATGGAACTGCGCCCAGTCCTTCCATGACTGCAGCGGCTCGCTGGCCACCAGCGCCGACAGCTTGGTGATCGCCCCGGGCTGCCACGCGGTGAACGCGTCCTGGCCATCCAGGCCGGCGGCCTTGAAGTAGGTGTCCCAGTCGAAGCCGGGCGCCTTCGCCGCGAAGTCGGCACGCGACCACACCTGCGCGTTGTGCGCGTCCTGGGTGTCGATGATCGAGGCCTGCGCCTGCGCGATCTTCTTCTCCAGCGCGTAGACCCGCTTCGCCTTCGCCTGCGCGTCGTCGATGCCGGCCTGCTGCAACAACGCCACCATGTAGTCCTGGTAGGCATCGCGGATCGAGGCGATGGCCTTGTCGCCGGACAGGTAGTAGTCGCGGTTGGGCATGCCCAGCCCGCCCTGCAGCAGGTAGGGCATGTTCTTCGACGGATCCTCCAGGCCCTGGGTGACGAACAGGCCGAACAGGTGGTCGGTGTCGTAGTCGGTGGCGTTGAGCGGATCGACGTCGGCGCGCAGGTGCGTGCCCATGTATTGCGCCAGCTTGGCAGCATTGTCGATGCCGGCGATGTCGTCCAGCTCCGGCTGCAGTGGCGCCAGGCCTTTCTTCTCGATCGCCGCTTCGTCCATGAACGCGGCGTAGTAGTCGGCGATGCGCCGCTCGTCGCTGCCGGCGGCCGGATTGGATTCGGTGATCGACTTCACGAGGTCGGCGGTGCGCTGCTCGGCCTTCTGGAACACCTGCAGGAAGATGCCGGTGCTGGAACGGTCGGCGGGAATCTCGGCGGTCGCGCGCCAGGCGCCATTGGCGTACTGGTCGAAGTCGTCGCCCGGCTTGACCGACTTGTCGATGCCGGCCAGGTCGATCCCGATCACCGGTGCCGCCGGCTGCGGCGCGGTCGCGGCGGGCGCCTCGGCATCGGCCGCGGTGGGCGCGCGATCGCACGCCACGCACGCGCAAAGGGCAAGGGCCAGCAGGGTCGGTCGCATCACGCGCATGGCAGTCACCGTGGCAGCAAGGGAATTCCCATCATGGACCCGCTGCGGCGGCACGACATAGGCTGGAAGTCACCGGAGGGCTGGCCCGCGGCGGGAACGCGTCGCATTATCTTCCCTGACGCATTCACGGAGGCTACCCGATGGACCGAGCCGAGTACGACCGCCTCTACCGGCAATCGCTGGCCGACCCCGATGCGTTCTGGGGCGACGTCGCCCGGCGACTGGACTGGATGCGGCCGCCGACCCGGGTGAAGGACACCAGCTTCGCGCTGGACGACTTCCACGTCAGCTGGTTCGCCGACGGCGAGCTCAATGCCAGCGTCGAGTGCCTGGACCGGCATTTGGCCACGCGCGGCGACAAGGTCGCGATCGTGTTCGAGCCCGACGACCCCGCGGACGAACCGCAACGGATCAGCTACCGCGAGCTGCACCGGCGCGTCTGCCGGCTGGCCAACGCGCTGCGCAACCTGGGCGTGGCCAAGGGTGATCGCGTCACCATCTACCTGCCGATGATCCCCGAGGCGGTGGTGGCGATGCTGGCCTGCGCGCGGATCGGCGCGGTGCACATGGTGGTGTTCGGCGGCTTCGCGCCGCATTCCATCGCCGACCGCATCGCCGACTGCGGCAGCAAGCTGGTGATCACCGCCGACGCGGGCCGCCGCGCCGGCAAGCGCATCGCGCTCAAGGCGAACGTGGACGCGGCGCTGAAGCTGCCGGGCACCAACAGCGTCGAAACCGTGCTGGTGGTGCGCCACGCCGGCGGCGCGGTGGACATGCAGATGCCGCGCGACCGCTGGTACGACGCCGTGGTCGAGGGCCAGCCCGACAGCTGCGAGCCCGAGCGCATGAACGCGGAGGATCCGTTGTTCATCCTCTACACCTCCGGCAGCACCGGCAAGCCGAAGGGCGTGCTGCACACCACCGGCGGCTACCTGGTGTTCTGCGCGCACACCCACGAGCTGGCCTTCGACCTGCGCGAGGACGACGTGTGGTGGTGCACGGCCGACGTCGGCTGGGTCACCGGCCACAGCTACATCGTCTACGGCCCGCTGGCCAACGGCGCTACCGCGTTGCTGTTCGAGGGCGTGCCGACATGGCCGGACCATTCCCGCTTCTGGCAGGTGGTCGACCGCCACCAGGTCACGCTGTTCTACACGGCGCCCACCGCGATCCGGGCGTTGATGCGCGAGGGCGATGCCTGGGTGCGCAAGGCCTCGCGCAAGTCGCTGCGGCTGCTGGGCAGCGTCGGCGAGCCGATCAACCCCGAAGCCTGGCGCTGGTACCACGAGGTGGTGGGCGATTCGCGCTGCCCGGTGGTGGACACCTGGTGGCAGACCGAAACCGGCGGGATCATGATCGCGCCGCTGCCCGGCACGGTGGAGCCCAAGCCCGGCGCGGCGATGCTGCCGTACTTCGGCGTCCAGCCGGCGCTGGTCGACGGCGAAGGCCATCGGCTGGAGGGCGAGGCCGAGGGCAACCTGGTGCTGCTGGATTCCTGGCCGGGCCAGATGCGCACGGTCTACGGCGATCCGCAGCGTTACATCGACACCTATTTCCGCACGTTCCCAGGGACCTATTTCACCGGCGACGGCGCGCGCCGCGACGCCGACGGCCACTGGTGGATCACCGGCCGCGTGGACGACGTCATCAACGTCAGCGGCCACCGCATCGGCACCGCGGAAATCGAGAGTGCCCTGGTCGGGCACGAGGCGGTCGCAGAGGCCGCGGTGGTCGGCTTCCCGCACGACATCAAGGGCCAGGGCATCTATGCCTACGTCACCCTGAAGGAAGGCATCGAACCCGGCGACGCATTGCGCGATGCGCTGGTGCAACAGGTCCGCGACGACATCGGCCCGACCGCCACGCCCGACCACATCCAGTGGGCGCCGGCGTTGCCCAAGACCCGCAGCGGCAAGATCATGCGCCGGATCCTGCGCAAGATCGCCGAGAACCAACCCGGCCAACTGGGCGACACCTCGACCCTGGCCGACCCGTCGGTGGTCGACTCCCTGGTCGCCAACCGCAGGCACGCCTGAACGCACCCGAGGAACCCCCATGGCACAACGACTGGATTACACCACCGCTTCCCCCGCGGCATTCAAGGCGATGCTGCAGCTGGAAGCCCAGCTGCATGGTTGCGGACTGGAGGAATCGCTGCTGGAGCTGGTCAAGTCCCGCGCCTCGCAGATCAACGGCTGCGCCTGGTGCCTGGACATGCACAGCAAGGACGCGCGCGCCCGCGGTGAAACCGAACAGCGCCTCTACCTGCTTCCCGCCTGGCGCGATGCCCCCTGCTACACGCCGCGCGAACGCGCCGCGCTGGCCTGGACCGAGGCGGTCACGCAGGTGTCCACGCAGGAAGTCTCCGACGAACTGTACACATTGGCGCGCGAGCACTTCGACGAGAAGGGGCTGGTCGACCTGACCCTGGCGGTGATCGCGATCAACGGCTGGAACCGGATGAACGTTGCGTTCCGCACCCCGGTGGGCAACTACGTGAGCCCGCACGGGAAGTGACCCCGGGCCGGCAACGAAAAAGGCCCGCCGAAGCGGGCCTTTTCGTATCCGGCAGGCGGATTACTTGATCTTGCCTTCCTTGTAGACCACGTGCTTGCGGACGACGGGGTCGTACTTCTTGACCTCCATCTTGTTCGGCGTGTTCTTCTTGTTCTTGTCCGTGGTGTAGAAGTGGCCGGTGTTGGCCGAGGAGATCAGGCGGATCTTGTCGCGCTTGGTTGCCATCGTTCGATCCTCCTCAGACCTTCTCGCCCTGCTTGCGCAGTTCGGCGATCACGGCGTCGATGCCGTTCTTGTCGATGGTGCGCAGCGCGGCGGTGGAAACACGGAGCTTGACCCAACGGTTCTCCGAGGCGACCCAGAAACGGCGCTCGTGGAGGTTGGGCTGGAAGCGACGACGCGTCTTGCGGTTGGAATGCGAGACGTTGTTGCCGGTCGTCGTGCGCTTGCCGGTGACTTGGCAGACTCTGGACACTGGGCACCTCGGTGGTGTGTTGGCGATCCCCGTAGCCCGGGAACCATCGGCCCCGCCAGGCGGGCGGGAATCGCCGCGGGACGCAGCGAGCCGGGCATTATGCCTCAGTTGGCGACCGGGGTCGAGGCGGCGATCCAGGCCCGGACCTGGGCCTCGAGCACCGGCAGCGGCACCGAGCCCTGGGACAGGACCACGTCGTGGAAGGCGCGCAGGTCGAAGCGCGGACCCAGGACCTGCTCCGCCTCGCGGCGCAGGCCGACGATGGCCAGCTCGCCCAGCTTGTAGGACAGGGCCTGGGCCGGCCAGGAGATATAGCGGTCGACCTCCGTTTCCACCTCGTGCCGGGACAGGGCGGTGCGGCTGCCCAGGTACTCGATGGCCTGGTCCCGGGTCCAGCCCTGGTCGTGGATGCCGGTGTCGATGACCAGGCGGCAGGCGCGCCACATGGCGTAGGTCAGCCGGCCGAAGTCCTCGTAGGGCGTCTCGTAGATGCCCATGTCCACGCCCAGGTCCTCGCTGTACAGGCCCCAGCCCTCGCCGAAGGCGGAGATGTAGCTGTTGCGGCGGAACCCGGGCTGCGTCGCCTGCTCCTTCGCCAGCGACATCTGCAGCGAATGCCCGGGCGCCGACTCGTGCAGGGTCAGCGCCGGCAGGTTGTACAACGGCCGCGAGGGCAGGTCCCAGGTGTTGACCCAGTACGTGTCCTCGCCGCCGCGGCCGGCGGTCCAGTACGGCGCGATCTCCGGCGGCACGGGACGGATGGTGAAGCGCCCGCGCGGCAGGGTGCCGATGACCTTGCCGATCTCGCCATCCACGCGCTTGGCGATCCAGGCGGCGCGGCGCAGCAGTTCTTCGGGCGTCTTCGCGTAGAACCGCGGATCGGTGCGCAGGAACGTGAGGAATTCCGCGAACGACCCCTTGAAGCCGACCTCGGCGATGATCGCGTCCATCTCCGCCTGGATGCGCGCCACTTCGCCCAGGCCGATCGCATGGATCTCCCGCGGGGTGAGGTCCAGCGTGGTGTAGGCGCGAATCTGCTGTCGGTACCAGGCCTCGCCGTCCGGCATGGCCCCGGCCGCGAGCGTGTCGCGCGCCCGCGGCATGTATTCGTCGCGGAAGAACGCCAGCAGGCCTGCGTGCGCGGGCACGACCCGCTGCATGATCGCCTTGCGCGCGCGTTGGCGCAGCGCGTCCTGTTCGGCGGCCGGGATCGACGCCGGCATGCGCGCCAACGGCCGCCACAACGGCGAATCCTCGGCCCGGGCCAGGCCGGCGACGTCGGCGATCGACTGGTCGCGACCGGGCAACACCGCCCTGGGCACGCTGAAACCACGCGCCAGCCCGGCGCGCATGTTCTCGATCTGCTGGCCGAAATAGCGCGGCACGTCCTCGAGCCGGCCGAGGTAATTGCGGTAGGCCTGCGCGTCGCGCAGGTCCTCGTCGGCCATGAATGCCAGGTTCGCCCAGAACGAGCTGTCCGAATTGAACGGCATCTCGTAGTCGCGCAAGCGCACCGCCGCGGCGAGGTTCTCGACCTGCGGCCGGTAGACGGCGTAGTTGACCTGCTCGGCGGGCGAGAGCGTCGCCGGATCGATCACCCGCAGCCGGGCCAGCACCTCGTCCCACTTCGCCAGCCGGCGTTGTTGCGCGGCCGCGCCCACGTCGGGCAGGTGCGCCGGATCCACCGAGGGTTCGCCGTCCTCGCTGCCGGACTTGCCGAACTCCCGTTCGCGCCAGGCCCATTCGGCTTCGTAAATGGCGCGGAACGCGGCGTCGGCCGCGGTCGTGGCATCGACCTGCGGCGGCGGCGCTGGCGCCTGCGCCAGGGCCGGCAGCGGTGCGGCGGCCGCCAGCGCGAGCGCGGCGGCAAGCGCCAGGCAGGCGCGGATGGCATTCGGTGGCATCGTGGGTCCCGTCCGGATCAGTGCTTCGCCTTCTCGCGGTTCCAGCCACGGTAGCGGATGTCCAGGTACAGGCTGTAGGCGGCGGTGAACGCCGGGAACAGGTTCTGCACCACGCCCACCGCGTCCTGCTTCTGCGAGAACACGAAGTAACTCAGCGTCATCACCGAGCCGACCAGGCTCATGTACCAGAACAGCCGCGGGATCACCGGCTTGCCCTGCTTGCGCGAGGCCAGGAACTGCACCAGCCAGCGGCCGCCGAACATCAGCGCGCCGGTGAGGCCGATCAGCTTCCACGGCGACATGTGCAGGCCGGTCCACGCCAGCCACGCGATCGGCGCGTTCATCACGTCCGCGGCCGGCGCCGCGGCCACCGCCTGCAGCAGGCTCACGGCAATTCCTCGACCGCCGTGACCTTGCCGCGACGGATCAGCCAGGCGACGCCGCGCAGGTCGCTGATGCCCACCAGCGCGCGGTTGAGGTTGTTGTACTTGGACACGCCGGTGCTGCGATGGCGGTGGCCCACCGGCACGCTGAGCGTGCGGTAGCCGGCGCGCTGCATCAGCGCCGGCAGGTAGCGGTGCATGTGGTTGAAGTGCGGCAGCTCCAGGAACGCCTCGCGCTCGAACAGCTTGATCCCGCAACCGGTGTCCGGCGTGGCGTCGCGCAGCATCCGCGAGCGGATCGCGTTCGCCGCCTTCGACGCCCAGCGCTTGCTGCCGCTGTCCATGCGCTGCACCCGCCAGCCGGCGAACAGCTTGATGCCGCCGTTTCCGGGCTGGTCGCGCTCGGCCAGCAGTTTGGGGATGTCGGCCGGGTCGTTCTGGCCGTCGCCGTCGAGGGTGGCGATCCACTCGCCGCGCGCGGCTTTGACGCCGTTGCGGATCGCGGTGCTCTGGCCGCTCTGGCTGGCGTGGTGGATCACCCGCAGTTCCGGGACTTCCGCCTTCAGCGCGCGCAGCCGCGCCAGCGTGCCGTCCTTCGAATCGTCATCGACATAGACGATCTCGAACTCGATGCGGCCGCGCAACGCGGCCACGATCTCGGCGACCAGCGGCGCGACGTTGTCTTCCTCGTTGTACACCGGCACCACGACCGACAGCGCGGGCTTGGCCATGCGGGTTCCCCGGTCAGCGCCCGGCGCGCAGGCGCTCGAGCACGCCGTCCAGCGCGTCGAGGTCGGCGTAATGGATCACCAGCCGGCCCTTGCCGGCACGGCCGTGCAACACGTTGACCCGCGCCCCGAGGCTTTCCGACAACTCGCGTTCCAGCGCCTGGATGTCGGCCTGCGGGCGCGGCTTGGCCGCCTTCGCGGCCTTGCCCGTGGCCGGCACCTTGCCGGCGCCCAGCTGCTGCACGCGGTGCTCGACCTCGCGCACCGACCAGCCGTGCTCGGCCGCCTGCCGCGCCAGCGCGATCGCCGCCTGCGGCGCCAGTGTCAGCAGCGCCCGCGCATGGCCCATCTCCAGCGCACGGGTCTCGACCAGCGTGCGGATTTCCGCCGGCATCTCCAGCAAGCGCAACAGGTTGGAAACCGCGGCGCGCGAGCGGCCGACCGCTTCGGCCGCCTGCGCGTGGGTCAGGTCGAATTCGTCGATCAGGCGCTGCAGCGCCTGCGCTTCCTCCAGCGGATTGAGGTCCTCGCGCTGGATGTTCTCGATCAGCGCCATGGCGATGACGGTGCGGTCGTCCACCTCGCGCACCACCACCGGGATCTCGGCCAGGCCGGCCAGGCGCGAGGCGCGCCAGCGCCGTTCGCCGGCGATGATCTCGTAGCTCCGCCCGCCGAGGTCGCGCACCACGATCGGCTGGATCACGCCCTGCGCGCGGATCGATTCGGCCAGCTCGTTGAGCTTGGCGTCGTCCATGGTCTTGCGCGGCTGGTAGCGCCCGGGCGCCAGGGCGTCGACCGGCAGCGTGCGCAGCTCGTCCTGTGGCGTGGCTTCCAGCGCCGGCGCCTCGGCAGCCGCCTTCGGCCCCAGCAGGGCCTCCAGGCCGCGGCCCAGGCTGCGCTTCTTCGGGGCGGTCTTGGCTGCGGGGGGCGTCATGCGGGGGTTCCTGCGGAATGGACGGCCGGCGCGGGCTTCGCGGCGGGGTGTTCGCGTTCGCGCTGGCGTCGCAGGACTTCGCCGGCGAGGCCGAGGTAGGCGATCGCGCCGCGGCTGCCCTTGTCGTAGCCGACGATGCTCTGGCCGTGGCTTGGAGCTTCGGCCACGCGCACGTTGCGCGGCACGATGGTATGGAACACCTTCTCGCCGAAATGCCCGACGAGCTCGGCGGAGACGGCGTTGGCGAGGTTGTTGCGCACGTCGAACATGGTACGCAGCACGCCTTCGATCTCCAGCCCCGGGTTGAGCCGCGCCTTGAGCGCGTCGATCGTGCGGATCAGCGAGCTCAGGCCTTCGAGCGCGTAGTACTCGCACTGCATCGGCACCAGCACGCTGTCGGCGGCGGTGAGCGCATTGAGGGTCAGCAGCGACAGGGCCGGCGGACAGTCGACGATGATGAAGTCGTAGCGGTCGCGCAGCGGATCCAGCGCGCGCTTGAGCCGCTGCTCGCGGCCCTCCTCGTCCATCAGCTCGATCTCGGCCGCGGTGAGGTCGGTGTTGCCGGGGAGCAGGTCGAAGCCTTCCGGGGTCTTCACGATCGCGGCGTCGGCGTGCTGCTCCTCCAGCAGCACGTCGCAGCTGGACGCGGCCAGCGCGTGCTTGTCCACGCCGCTGCCCATGGTGGCGTTGCCCTGCGCGTCCAGGTCCACCAGCAGCACGCGCTTGGGCGTGGCCGCCAGCGCCGCGGCGAGGTTGACCGCCGTGGTGGTCTTCCCGACGCCGCCCTTCTGGTTGGCAACAGCGATGATGCGGGCCATGCGCGGCGCGTGCCTCATGGTGGGACCGGTGATTATGCGTTATCCCCGCCGGGCGCGCGGGCGACCACGACCAGGTGGCGGGCGGCTTCGACGCCGGGAACCGTGAGCGGGCGCACATCGGCAAGCTGCCAGCCCGCCGGCAGCCCGGCGATCTCCTCGGCGGGAACGGCACCCTTCATCGCCAGCAGCACGCCGCCAGGCGCAAGCAGGTGGCCGCCCAGCTCGAGGATCAGCGGCAGCGTCGCCAGCGCCCGCGCGGTGATCGCATCGAAGCGGCCCGGCTCGTCGACCGCCTCGATGCGCGATTCCACCACGCGCGCATTGCGCAACCCGAGCGTGCGCAAGGCCTCGCGCATGAAGCGCGCCTTCTTGCCGTTGGATTCCACCAGCGCCACCTGCAGCCCTGGCTTGGCGATCGCCAGCGGGATGCCCGGCAGGCCGGCGCCAGTGCCCAGGTCCGCGAGCGCGCCGCCGCGCGCGGCGATCGCGTCGACGCTGGCGTGCATCGCCAGCGAATCGAGCAGATGCTTGCGCACCATCTCGCCCGGCTCGCGGATCGCGGTCAGGTTGTAGGCACGGTTCCAGCGCAACAGCAACGCCAGGTAGGCCAGCAGTGGGGCGGCGAGTGCGCGGTCCAGGCCCAGCGCGTCGAGTCCGGCGTCGAGTTCGGCACGGGCGCTGTCCGGGATGGCGGATGCGTTCATGCGTCCATTTTATGGATGGGCCGCCACGCCATGGCGGCCAGGTAGCCGGGGTGCGGAATGAATTCGCGCAGCCGCCAGGCGCCGGCGACCCCCAGTCCGGGATCGGCCTCGACCAGCACCAGTGCGCCGTCGCGCTCGGCGAAACCGAGCTTGTCCAGGCCGAAGGCCAGGCCTCGGCCATGCGCCTTCAACACCGATTCCTTGGCGCACCAAAGCCGCAGGAACGCCGCGTCGCGCGCGTCGGCGGATGACTGCGCACGCAGCCACTCGACTTCGGCCCCGGTGAAGTAGCGGTGCGCGAGTTCCAGCGCGCGCGGGCGCGGCTGCATCCGTTCCAGGTCGACGCCCACGCGCGCGCCGCGGGCGAAGGCGAGCAAGAGGCCTTCGCCACTGTGGCTCCAGCTGGCGTCGGCGCCATGGCGCGGATCGAGCCGCGGACGACCGCCAGGCTCCCGTGCCAGGCCGAGTTCCCCCGGCGCCACGCCCAGGCATTGCGCCAGCCATTCGCGGGCCACGGGCTCGGCGGGTTGGCGCGGGCGCCATGGCATCCATTGCCAGGAAGGGATGTCGTCGGCGGCCATGGCGCCAGCGTAAAGTAAGGCGGCAACAGTTGCAGGGGCGTCATGTCGGCGGTCATCGAACAGGCAGTGCGCGACGCGCGCGACAGTCCTGCCATCGCAATCGCGGTCGGCGAGGAATCGCGCCCGATCGTCTTTGGCGGCGCCGCGGGCACGGTCACCGTCGGGCGTTTCCGGCGCCAGGTCCACGCACTTGCGTCGCGGCTGCCCGAAGCCAGCCACGCGATCAACCTGTGCGAGGACCGCTATCGGTTCCTGCTCGCCTTCTGCGCCGCATCGCTGCGCGGCCAGCCGACGCTGCTGCCCGCATCGCGCGCGGCCGACGCGGTGGCGCAGGTGCAATGCCGGCATCCCGGCGCGTGGTGCCTGGTCGACGAGGAAGCATCGGCGGCAGGGCCACGCCATTGGCGCCTGCCGGTGGTGCTGCCCGAAGCCGGGCGCGGCACGCTGCGTGTCGCACCCCGTGCACTGGCACTGGTCGGCTTCACCTCGGGCAGCACCGGCGTGCCCGCCGCGCATGCCAAGACCTGGGCATCGCTGCGCACCAGTACCGCGCAGAACCTGGCCGCGCTGCGCCACCTGTGGACCGGCGCGGACACCACGCACCTGGTGGCCACGGTGCCGCCGCAACACATGTACGGCATCGAGCTCTCGGTGCTGCTGCCGTTGCTCGGTGGAATCGCGGTGCACGCGGGCAGGCCGTTCTTCCCCCACGACATCGTCGCCGCGCTGCGCGAAGCGCCGGCGCCGCGCGTGCTGGTGACCACGCCGGTGCACCTGCGCGCGCTGCTGGAGGGGCTCGCCACGGATCCCGCGCTGGCGCCTCCACCACTGGCGGGCGTGGTCACCGCGACGGCGCCGCTGCCGCCCGAGCTGGCGATCCGCGCCGAGCAACGCCTGGGCTGCGAAGTCCGCGAGGTGTTCGGTTCCACCGAAACCTGCGTCATCGCCAGCCGCCGCACCGCGTCGTCGCCGGCCTTCACGCCCTACCCTGGCGTGCACCTGCAACCGGGTCGCGACGGTTGCAGCGTGCGCGCGCCGCAACTCGAGGCGCCGGTCGTGCTGGCCGACTTCGTCGATGTCCACGACGACGGGCGTTTCGAACTGCGCGGACGCCATGGCGACCTGCTCGAGATCGCCGGCAAGCGCGCCTCGCTCGGCGATCTCACGCGCAAGCTGCAGTCCATCCCCGGAGTGGACGACGCCGTGGTGTTCCAGCTGGATGAACAAGGTGCAGGCGGGGTGCGGCGGATCGCCGCGCTTGCCGTCGCCCCCGGAATGGACGAACGGGCGTTGCTGGCGATGTTGCGGACGATGGTGGACCCGGTGTTCCTGCCGCGGCCCCTGCGCTGCGTCCAGGCGCTGCCCCGCAATGCCACCGGCAAGCTCCCCAGGGCCGACTTGCTGGCCCTCATTCACACTGCAAACAACTGATTCCGCTGGCTTTTCCAGTGTGAACGGCGGGTTTTTCCGCTGACGCTCCCATCACGCTTCCCTATACAGACTTGTCGTGCCCCGAAAGGGGAGCGGGTCCCCGGTTTCCATGCATAAGGAGAGTGAAAAATGGGTCTCATCATCTGGTTGATCGTGGGCGGCATCATCGGTTGGCTCGCCAGCATGATCATGCGTACCGATGCCCAGCAGGGCATCCTGCTGAACGTCGTGGTCGGCATCATCGGCGCCCTCATCGGCGGCTGGCTGATCGCCCCCCTGATCGGCGGCAGCACGGACATGGGCGGCGGGTTCGACATCATGGGATTCATCGCCGCCCTGATCGGCGCGATCATCCTGCTGGCGATCGTCAACCTGTTCCGCCGCGGTCGCGTGCGCTGAACAAGCTTGCCTGACGAGGAGTGGAAGCCCGGCCCCGGCCGGGCTTTCGTTCATTCGGGACCCAGCGTCGTCCACACCGGCGCATGGTCGCTGGGCCGTTCCCAGCCGCGCGGCGCGAGGTCGATGCCGCCCGCCGCGCACTGCGCGCGCAAGGCGTCGGACACCAGCAGCAGGTCGATCCGCAACCCCCAGCCGCGCTCGAACCCGCCCAGGCGGTAATCCCACCACGAGTGGTGGCCCGGCCCGGCGTGATGCAGGCGGAAGCTGTCGTGCAGGCCCAGGTCGGTGATCCGCGCCAGTGCCTCGCGTTCGGGCGTGGAGCACAGGATCTTCTCGCGCCAGCGCTTGGGATCGAACACGTCGTCGTCGGTCGGCGCGATGTTGAAATCGCCCATCACCACCAGCTTCGGATGCCGCGCCAGCTCGCCTTCCAGCATCCCGCGCGCAGCCTCCAGCCAGCGCAGCTTGTAGGCGAACTTCTCGGTGCCCACGGCCTGGCCGTTGACCACGTAGAAATTGACGATGCGCACGCCGTCCACGGTGGCCGCGATCACCCGCTTCTGCGGATCGTCGAAGCCCGGGATCCCGGCCTGCACGTCCTCCAGCGCGTGCCCGCGCGCCAGGATCGCCACGCCGTTGTAGGTCTTCTGCCCGGAAAAGACGCTGCGGTAGCCGTGGCCTGCGAGCACGTCGTCGGGGAAGCGCAGGTCCTCGAGCTTGGTTTCCTGCAGCGAGACCACGTCCGGCGCGGCCTCGCGCAGCCACTGCTCCAGGTGCGGCAGGCGCACGTTGAGCGAGTTGACGTTCCAGCTGGCGATCTTCATGGGCGAATCATGTGCTAGTTCAGATAATTTATCTATATCGAAGCTGGCGAATATATGGAGGATATTCGCCAAGTGACATATTGACGTTTTATGCTGAATAGCGCATAGTTGGCAGATGGAGAGCGCCATGCATCATCTTGCCCGCACGCCCCGACAGATCGGTACGCTCATCCGCCGCGGGCGGAAACGCCTCGAATTGAGCCAGCGCGCCCTGGGCGAAAAAGTAGGCCTGCGCCAAGAGACGATTTCGCTGATCGAGAATGGCAATCCAGCGACCCGCCTGGACACGATGCTGGCGGTGCTCGCCGCGCTGGATCTGGAATTCCACATCGCCTCCCGCAGTCGCGGAACCAACCCCCGGGACCTTGTCTGACAATGGCGCGAACCCGCCGTCACGCACCATTGCGCGTCTACCAGAACGATCGTCTGGTCGGCGTACTGATCAAGGCGGCCAGCGGCGCGATCGAGTTCCGTTACGACGGCACGTGGCTGGACAACCCGAAGGCGTTTCCCGTATCGCTATCGCTGCCGCTGCAGGAAGACCCTTGGCGAGGTGAACCCGTTTCTGCCGTCTTCGAGAACCTGTTGCCGGACTCGGCGGACCTGCGACGGCGAGTCGCCGAGAAAGTCGGCGCCGCGGGGGTGGACGCTTACAGCCTGCTCGCGGCGATTGGCCGCGACTGCATCGGTGCATTGCAATTCATTGCAGGCGATGCGCCAGAAACCGCGCAAGAGATTTCAGGAGAGCCGCTTGACGATGGGTCGATCGAACAGCTACTTGCTTCCCTGGCACAAGCGCCCCTGGGACTGACACGCGACGACGACTTTCGGATTTCCGTCGCTGGTGCACAGGAAAAGACGGCATTGCTCTGGCATGACGGCAAATGGATGAAGCCGCATGGAACGACTCCGACTACGCATATCTTCAAGCCCCAGATCGGAAGATTGCCAAATGGCATCGATCTGTCGAACAGTGTCGAGAACGAGTTCTATTGCCTGCTGCTGCTCCGGCATCTCGGGTTACCGGTCAACAACGCCCGGATCATGCGATTCGGCGGGACCAAGACTCTGGTGATCGAACGATTTGATCGCGCCTGGAGCGACGGCCGACTGGTGCGATTGCCGCAGGAGGATTGCTGCCAGGCGCTTTCGGTGCCACCGTCCCGCAAATATCAAGCAGACGGCGGTCCTGGCATCCTGGCGATCGCAAACTTGCTCAAGGGGGCCGACTCTCCCGCGGACGACCAACGCAAGTTATTCCAGACGCAGCTGGTCTTCTGGCTCATCGGTGCCACTGACGGGCATGCCAAAAACTTCAGCATCTTCCTGCATCCTGGCGGAGGCTACGCACTGACGCCGATCTACGACGTGCTGACGGCGCAACCGAGCCTCGATACCCGGCAGATCGAGCGCAGGCAAATGAAGCTTGCCATGTCCATCGGTGACAACGCCCACTATCGCATCGACGAGGTTCAGGCCCGGCACTTCGTCCAGACGGGCGAAGCGGCCGGTCTTCCGCGGGCACTTGTGCGGGATGCCCTCGATGGCATCCAGGCACGCATGGAAGGAGCGTTGTCGGCGGTTGAAGCCGAACTGCCTCCAGACTTCCCGCTCCCACTGCATGAATCCGTCAGCGCGGGAATCCATCAGGGGATGCGAAGGTTGCAAGTGGGCATGGAAACCTAGCGTCGGCGCATTACCATGGATAAATGGCCAACGTACCCGACGACTGGATCGACCTGCGCAGCGACACCGTGACCCGCCCCTCGCCGGCCATGCGCGCGGCGATGGCCGCAGCCGAGGTCGGCGACGACGTCTATGGCGACGACCCGACGGTCAACGCGCTGCAGGAACGGCTCGCCGCAGACCTCGGATTCGAGGCCGGCCTGTTCCTGCCCAGCGGCACGCAGTCGAACCTGGTCGCGTTGATGTCGCATTGCGCGCGCGGCGACGAATACATCGTCGGCATGGACGCGCACACGTACAAGTACGAGGGCGGCGGCGCCGCGGTGCTGGGCTCGATCCAGCCGCAGCCGATCCCGCAGGCGGCCGACGGCAGCCTGCCGCTGGATGCGATCGAACGCGCGATCAAGCCGGTCGATCCGCATTTCGCCCGCACCAGGCTGCTGTGCCTGGAAGACACCTGGCAGGGCAGGCCGCTGCCACTGGATTACCTCGCGCAGGCACGCGCGCTGTGCGACCGCCACGGGCTCGGACTGCACCTGGACGGCGCGCGGCTGTACAACGCCGCGGTCGCGCAGGGCGTGCCCGCGCGCGAGATCGCGCGGCATTTCGACAGCGTGTCGGTATGCCTGTCCAAGGGGCTGGGTGCGCCGGTGGGTTCGGTGCTGGTCGGCAGCCGCCAACTGCTGTCGGTGGCGCGACGCTGGCGCAAGGTCACCGGCGGCGGCATGCGCCAGGCGGGATTGCTCGCCGCGGCGGGGCTCCACGCGCTCGACCACAACGTGGAGCGCATGGCCGAGGACCACGCGCGTGCCGGGCGCCTTGCGCGCGCGCTGTCCGCGCTGCCGGGCGTGGCCTCGGTCGAACAGCACACCAACATGGTGTTCGTCACCGTCGCGCCCGAGTCGTTGCCGCGCCTGCGCGAGCGCGCGCAAGCGCAACGGATCCACCTGACCATCGGCAACGCCCCCCGCCTGCGCCTCGTCCTCCACCTCGACGTCCCCGAATCCGCGCTCGAGCGCATCGCCGGAGCCTTCGCATGAACATCCGCCCGTACAGGAACGTGCTGCCCACCCTGGGCGAGCGGGTCTACGTGGATGCGATGGCGACGCTGGTGGGTGACGTCGTGCTCGGCGACGACGTGTCGCTGTGGCCGGGAGTGGTGGTGCGCGGCGACGTCAACTTCATCCGCATCGGCGCGCGCAGCAACATCCAGGACGGCACCGTGGTCCACGTCAGCCACGACGGTCCGCACGCCAGGCTCGGGGGCTTCGCCACGGTGATCGGCGAGGACGTCACCATCGGCCACAAGGCGATCGTCCACGCCTGCCGCATCGGGGATGCCTGCCTCATCGGCATGGGCGCGATCGTGCTCGACGGCGCGGTGGTCGAACAGCACGGGTTCGTCGGCGCCGGTGCGCTGGTGACGCCGGGCAAGGTCGTGGGCCGCGGCGAAATGTGGCTCGGCAACCCGGCGCGCAAGGCGCGCATGCTCAGCGACGCGGAAATCGAGGCGCTGTACTACAGCGCGGGACACTACGTCCGGTTGAAGGACGAATACCTCAGCGCGCGGGCTCCGGCGTAGCCGCAGGGGCGGGCGCGGGCGCCTGCGGGAACGCCTCCAGCGCCGCGCGCTGCACGTCCTCGAGGATCCCGGGCAACGCATCCTCCAGGTAACCCTCGTAATGCCGCTGCACGCGGCCCTGGGTATCGAGCAGCCAGAGGTTGGGGAACATCTGCACGCCCCAGGCCGCCGCCACCGTGCCGGAAGGATCGCGCGCCTGCACCAGCGAGTAGCCGCGCATCTGCCGCAGCATCGAGCTCCAGTCCTTGGAAGTATCGTTCACGCTCACCGCCACCACCCGCAGCTGGTCCGTTCCGACCGCCTGCTGCAGCTTCTCCAGGGTCGGCACCTCGACCAGGCAGTACGCACACCTGGTGTTCCAGAACGCGACGACCACCAGCTTGCCGTGCCAGGCGTCCAGCGTGACCGGCTTGCCGTCGGGGTCCTGGCCCAGCAGGGCCGGCGCCATGTCGCCCACCCCCGGGCCACGCGGCGACGCCGTCGCCACCCCCGGCAACAGCGTGGCGGCGAGCAGCACGGAACACACGGTCAGGGCGAGGCGGCGCATCGACGAACTCCAGGCGGTGCTATGGCGCCATTATCGTCATTTCGGCCGCGCGCTTTTGCGACACTGGCGCCATGCCGGAACTGCCCGAAGTCGAAACCACGCGCCGCGGCATCGCGCCGCACCTGGAAGGCCATCGCATCCGCGACGTGGTGCTGCGCAGGCCGGACCTGCGCTGGCCGATCCCGCCGGAAGTGGCCGCGCGCCTGCCCGGGCAGCGGATCGACGCGGTGCGCCGCCGCGCCAAGTACCTGTTGCTCGACACCGCGGCCGGCAGCGCACTGCTGCACCTGGGCATGTCCGGCAGCCTGCGGGTGTTGCCGGGCGTGACCGCGCCCGGCGCGCACGACCACGTGGACCTGGCGCTGGCCGGCGGCCGGGTGCTGCGCTTCCACGACCCGCGCCGCTTCGGCAGCCTGCTGTGGCAGCCGCCCGGCGAGGTCCACCCGCTGCTGCGCGGGCTCGGGCCCGAACCACTCTCCGACGGCTTCGACGGCGACTGGCTGCATGCCCGCAGCCGCGGACGCAAGGCGCCGGTGAAGAGTTTCCTGATGGACCAGCGGATCGTCGTCGGTGTCGGCAACATCTACGCCGCCGAGGTCCTGTTTGCCGCGGGAATCTCGCCCTGGCGCGCCGCCGGGCGGGTATCGCTGGCGCGTTACCGGTTGCTGGCCGACGCCGCGAAGGAAATCCTCATGGCCGCCATCGAGCGCGGCGGCACCACGCTGCGCGACTTCACCGCACCCGATGGTGCCCCCGGCTACTTCGAACAGGAGCTCGCGGTCTACGGCCGCGGCGGCGAACCTTGCCGCGCCTGCGGCCGTCCGTTGCGCCAGGACTGGATCGGCCAGCGCGCCAGCGCCTGGTGCGCGCACTGCCAGCGCTGAACAGGGGCCGGGCCGGGAATTGGCGCGCCGCGGCCGCATGCGGGCTATATTGGCGGCCGTCTTTGGGGAAAGACCCGTGGTCGAGACTTCCGAAATCACCCTGTGGCTCGATGCCGCGCGCGATGGCGACCGCGCCGCGCTCGATCGCGTGCTCGCCACGCTGTACCAGGAATTGCACACGATGGCCCGTCGCCAGCTGGCGGGGCAGCAGGGCCATACCCTGGACGCCACCGCGCTGGTGCACGAGGCCTACCTCAAGCTCGTCGGCCGCAACGCGGCGCAGTTCGACGACCGCGCGCATTTCTTCGCCTACGCGGCCTCGGCCATGCGCAGCGTGGTCGTGGACTATGCGCGCCAGCGCCTGGCACAGAAGCGCGGCGGCGACCTGCATCGCGTCGCCGAGTTGCCGGAGGACATCGAGGGTGGCGTCCGCCTGGACGAGGAGACCCTCGGGCTCGATGTCGCGCTGACCCGTCTCGCCGGCGTGGATCCGCGGCTGGCGCAGGTGGTGGAACTGCGCTATTTCACCGGCCTGTCCGAACTGGAGATCGCCGCGCTGCTCAAGCGCTCCGAGCGCAGCATCCGCCGCGACTGGCAAAAGGCACGCCTGTTCCTGCTTGCGTCGCTGAAGGATACGGCGGACGCCTGAGGCCGTGGATCCGGCGCGCTGGCAGCGGTTGTCCCCGATGCTCGACGCCCTGCTCGAGCTCGACGCAGCCACGCGCGCGCGCAACCTCGCCGCGCTGCGCGAGGACGATCCCGAACTCGGGCGCGAACTGGAAGAATTGTTGTCGCTGGACGACGACAGCGAGGATTTCCTCTCCGAGCCTCTGGTCGCGCCGCTGCCCGGCGCGCGCCCCGGGACGCTGGCGGGCCCCTACCGGCTCGAGCGCCTGCTGGGCGAGGGCGGAATGGGCCAGGTCTGGCTGGCCGGCCGCGCCGATGGCCTCTACCAGCGTCGCGTCGCGCTGAAACTGCTGCGCCCCGGCCTGGCCGATCCCAACCTGCGCCTGCGCTTCACCCGCGAGCGGCAGATCCTCGCGCGGCTCGCGCATCCGCACATCGCGCGCCTGCTCGACGCCGGCATCAGCAGCGACGGCCAACCGTACCTGGCGCTGGAATACGTCGAAGGCGAGCCGATCACCGATTGGTGCCGGCGCCGCAACCTGTCGCTGGACGCGCGCCTGCGGCTGTTCCTGCAGACCTGCGACGCCGTCAGCCACGCGCACGCGAACCTGATCGTGCATCGCGACCTGAAGCCGTCGAACATCCTGGTCACCGCGCACGAGGAAGTGCGGCTGCTCGATTTCGGCATCGCCAAGCTGCTCGACAACGAGGAGTTCTCGCCGGACCAGACCGGCACCGGCCTGCGTGCGTTCACCCTGCACTACGCCGCGCCCGAGCAGGTCCGCGGCGAGCCGGTCACGACCATGACCGATGTCTACGCGCTCGGCGTCGTGCTGCACGAACTGCTGACCGGGACCAGGCCATATCCGCTCAAGCGCAGCACCGACGCCCAGTGGGAGGAGGCGATCCTGTCCGCCGAGCCGCTGCGGCCTTCGCTCGCGGTACTGCGCGCCTCCGCCGAAGAGGACCGGGAAAGCACCACCACCGGGCCGCCGCCGAAGCGGCTGGCGCGGGCGCTGGCCGGGGACCTGGACAACATCGTGCTCAAGGCGCTGTCCAAGCGCCCGGAGCAGCGCTATCCCTCGGTCGAGGCGATGGCGCTGGACATTGCCCGCTACCGCGGCGGCAAGCCGGTACTCGCGCGCTCGCAAAACATCGGCTATCGCACGTTCAAGTACGTGTCCCGGCACCGCTGGGCGGTCGCGACCGGGGCGCTGGTCGCGCTGGTGATCGCCAGCGCCTTCGGCATCGTCGTCTGGCAGGCGCGGCAGGCGGTGGAGGAGGCCACACGCGCCCAGGCGCTGCAGGATTTCGTCATCGGCCTGTTCGAGCGCGCGGGCGACGGCAAGTCGCCGATCGACGTGCGCGGATTGCTCGATGCCGGCCTGCAGCGCGGCAACACCGAACTCGCCCGGCAACCGGCGGCCCGCGCCGAACTGATGGGCGTGGTCGCGCGCCTGCGACTGGGCATGGGCGATTACAAGTCGGCGCAGGCCCTGCTCGACCAACAGGGCGCCCTGCTGCAGACCCTGGGCGACGACGCGCCCCCCAGCCTGCGGCTGGAAGCCGCGACCGACGGCGGCCGCGCCGCCTGGATCCTCGGCGACAGCGAAGGCTGCCGGCAGACGATGACGCCGCTGCTCGAGGTCGCCCAGCGCGGGCAGCGGCAGTTGCCGCTGCAGGTGGCGGAATTCTGGTCGCAACTGGGCCGGTGCGAACGCTCGGCGGGCTCGCCGGCGGCGGCGCGACCGCTGTTCCAGCGCGCCCTCGCCCTGCGCCGCGACGTGCTGCACGACGATGTCGGCGCGGCCCGCAACCTGGCCGACCTCGCCGACCTGCAGGCGGACGCGGGCGATCCGGCCGCTGCGCTGGAGGGTTACCGCGTCGCCTTGCGCCGGGTGCAGGCCAGTGGCGGCACGCGGCAGCCGCTGTCGGCGATGTTGATGCGCAAGCTGTGCGTGCTGCGGCGGGACATGGGCGACACCATCGGTGCCGAGCGGGATTGCAGCCAGGCCATCACGTTGGCCCGGGAACTGCACGGCGACGGACATCCCGCGACGATCGCCGCGTTGCGGGAGATGGCGGCGATGCAGGTACAGATCGGCCGATACGCGGAGGCGGAGGAAGCGCTCCTGGAGACCCGCGCATGGACGCAGGCCCATGCCGGCGCCGCGCACGTCGACGTGGCCAACGACGAGGACAGCCTTGCCCGGATCGCATGGGAACGCGGCGACCTGGTCGGTTCGCTGGCAGCGCTGGATCGCGCGCTGGGCGTGCTGCGCGCCAACCGCGACCCGGCCCTGCTGGCGAGCGTGCTCGCGCACAAGGCGCGGGTCCTGCACGAAAGCGGCCGCGACGCGGAAGCGCTGGGACTGCTGCAGCGCGCGCGCAGCCTGCGCGCCAACCGCTACGGCGACGGACACCCGCGGGTCGCCGACATCGATCGCCGGATCGGCATCGTCCAGGCCGCGCTCGGGCATCCGGACCTGGCCCTGGCCGCATTGCAGGCGGCCGAACGCGACCTGGAAGCGGCATTGGGTCCGTCGCACCCCGCCTCCCTGCGCGCACAACTGGCGCTGGCACGTTTCCAGGCGGCCAACGGCGATGCCGCGGCGCTGGCGCGCCTGGACCTGCTGGCGCGGCAGCGCACCCCGCGCGCCATCGACGCGCACAAGGTCGCCTGGCTGGCCGGCGCCTACGCCGCCGGCGAACGTTGCCGCGGGCCTGGTCGCCCGCAGGCCCTTTCGCGACTGCGCGCGCTGGCCGCCGAAGTCCGCAATGCACAACCGCAAGGCGGCGCCACCGAACGCCAGATCCTCGGGGTGCAGGCGCAGTGCCGGCAGGCGGCCGCGCGCCGAGCCCGCGCCGCTACAGCAGCGGCGCCTGCATCGGGGCAATCTCCGCTTCCCCGCGCATGATCTTCTTGAACTCGGCGCGCGACACCGACACGTAGCGTTCGTTGCCGCCGATCTCCACCTGCGGCCCGGCGTGCAACGCACGCCCCTTGTCGTCCACGCGCACGGTCATCGTCGCCTTGCTGCCGCTGTGGCAGATGGTCTTGATCTCCTGCAACTCGTCGGCCCAGGCCAGCAGGTACTGGCTGCCCTCGAACAGTTCGCCGCGGAAGTCGGTGCGCAGGCCATAGCAAAGCACCGGGATGCGCAGCTCGTCGACGATCTCGGTCAGCTGCCAGACCTGGGCGCGGGTCAGGAACTGGGCCTCGTCGACCAGCACGCAATGCAGGGGACCATGTGCCTCGACACTGGCCCGGACCATGCGTTCGAGGTCGTCGTCGCGGCCGAACGGCGTGCCGTCGGCGCGCAGGCCGATCCGCGAGGAGACGGTGCCGCTGCCGTCGCGATGGTCCAGGCGCGGCGTCAGGATCGCCACGCGCATGCCGCGCTCGCGATAGTTGTGCGCCGACTGCAGCAGCGTCGTGGTCTTGCCGGCGTTCATCGCCGAGTAGTAGAAGTAGAGCTTGGCCATCGGCGGATTCTAGCCGCCACGACGGCCCGCCACGCAGGCCCGTTCAGTCCCCGGGCGGGGGCTTGGCGGCGTCGGGCAGCTGCTCGACGTCGCCGACGTCGACACGGCCCTGGTAGTGCTGCTCGAAGATCCGGTCGCGCAGTTCCACGTACTGCTCCGGCTTCCAGAACGTCTCCGAGTAATACAGCTCCGGATCCAGGCCGTTGCTCATCCACAGCGGGCCGGCCGAGGCGTTGTAGCCGAGCAGGCTGCTGGTGCCGCGCCGCAGCTCGCGGCGCATGACCACGCCCAGGCGGTGCAGTGCGGCCTTGTCGCCGTACTCTTCCTCCATGCCCGGCGCCTGTTCACGCGCGTGCGCCTGCTGGCCCGCGTCCAGGTGCTGCCAGTAATAGAGCTTGAGCAGCGTGAATTCGCGTTGCCCGCGCTCGGCCGCGAGCGCCATCCACAGGAAGCCCTGGACAGGATCCTGGCCCACGCCCTGGCCGTTCCAGTACATCTCGCCCAGCCGCGCCTGCGAGGGCTTGTCGCCGTAGTACGCCGCACGGCGGTATTCCTTCGCCGCCGAAGCCGGGTTCTTGCGCTTGTCCAGGGCAATGCCGCGCATGCGGTAGTCCATGTCCGGATGCGCGGCGCGGAAGCCGTCGGTCAGCAACTGCTGCGGGATGTGGTAGATGCGCGGCGGCGCCGGCGTGGCCTCGCCGTCGGCGCGCGCCGGCGGCGGCGCCAGGGCCAGTGCAATCGCCAGCCCGATCACCCCGGGTGCCCCGAATCCCGTCGTACGCATGTCGCTTCCTCCCTGCAGGCATGAACTGTAGCGCGCATGGCCGGCGGTGACCGTTTTTCATCGCGCACCACGACCGCTAGACTGCACGCCCGGGACGAACAGCGACCATGCACGGCCTCAATCCCCCACAACGCGAGGCGGTGCTGCATGCGGACGGACCGTTGCTGGTGCTGGCAGGCGCCGGCAGCGGCAAGACCCGCGTCATCGTCGAGAAGATCGCGCACCTGGTCGGTTCCGGCCGCTTCCCGGCCAGGCGCATCGCCGCGATCACCTTCACCAACAAGTCCGCGCGCGAGATGAGGGAGCGCGTGGCGAAGCGGCTGAAGGGCGACGCCGCCGAAGGCCTCACCGTGTGCACCTTCCATGCGCTGGGCCTGAAGATCCTGCAGGTCGAACACGCGAAGCTGGGTCTGCGTCGCGGGTTCTCGATCTTCGACGCCGAGGACAGCGCCGCCCAGTTCAAGGACCTGTTGCCCCCGGGCAGCAAACCCGACGCGATCGAGGCGGCGAAGCAGCTGGTGTCGCGGGCGAAAAATGCCGGCCTGTCGCCGGAAGAAGCCGCCGCGGCAGCGACCAGCGTGCGCGAACGCGAGGCCGCGGCGCTGTACAAGCGCTACCAGCAGCGGCTGTCGGCGTTCAACGCGGTCGATTTCGACGACCTGATCCGGTTGCCGGTGCAATTGCTCGAGGCCGACTCCGACTGCATCGCCGCCTGGCGCGAGCGCATCGGCTACCTGCTGGTGGACGAGTGCCAGGACACCAACGATGCGCAGTACCGGCTGCTGAAGGCGCTCGCCGGCCCGCGCGGCCTGTTCACCTGCGTCGGCGACGACGACCAGTCGATCTACGCCTGGCGCGGCGCCAACCCCGACAACCTGCTGCAGCTGGCGGTCGACTACCCGGACCTGCGGGTGGTGAAGCTGGAGCAGAACTACCGCTGCTCCAACCGCGTGCTGCGCTCGGCCAACGCGCTGATCGCCAACAACCCCCACGAACACTCGAAGACGCTGTGGAGCGGCAATGCCGACGGCGAGCGCATCCGCGTGTGGGAATGCCGCGACGCCGCGCACGAGGCGGAGAAGGTCGCCGCCGAGATCCAGTTCCAGGCGCAGAAGCATGGCGCACCCTGGAGCGAGTTCTGCATCCTGTTCCGCGGCAACCACCAGTCGCGCGCGCTGGAGAAGGCCCTGCAGCTGCTGCGCGTGCCCTACCACCTCACCGGCGGCACCGCGTTCCTGGACCGCGGCGAGGTCAAGGATGCGATGGCCTGGCTGCGGCTGGTCGCCAACCCCGACGACGACGCCGCATTCCTGCGCGCGGTGGCCTCGCCCTCGCGCGGCGTCGGCGGCACCACGCTGGCCAAGCTGGCGGAGCTGGCGCAGCACGCGCACCTGCCGCTGGCCCGCGCCGCCGAATCGATCGCACTGCTGAAGCAGCTGCCGGCCCGTTCCGGCAATGCGCTGCAGGAGTTCGCCGGCATCGTCCGCGGGCTTCGCGCCGATGCGGGACGACTGCCGCCGTCGGAACTGGTGCGCAGGCTCAACGAGCGCAGCGGCCTGCTCGCCCAGCTGCGTGCGCAGTGCAAGGACGAGGCGCAGTTCCAGGCACGGCGCCGCAACCTCGACGAACTCGCCGACTGGTTCGACGGCGGCCGCAACGCCGGCCCGGGCGACCTCGCCGCCGCGCTGGCGCTGCTGTCGCACGCCGACAAGGGCGACGCCGGCAACCAGGTGCGGCTGATGAGCCTGCACGCGGCCAAGGGCCTTGAATTCCGCTACGTGTTCATCATCGGCGTCGAGGACGGCAACCTGCCGCACGAGGCCAGCATCGAGGAAGGCCGCCTGGACGAGGAGCGGCGCCTGCTCTACGTCGGCATCACCCGCGCCAAGGAAGCGCTGTGGCTGTCGCATTCGCGGCAGGCGCAACGCTGGGGCGAGAAGCTGCGGCTGGCGCCGAGCCGCTTCCTCGACGAACTGCCGGCGGCGGAGCTGCAGCGCGACGGCGCCGATCCGGTGGCGGATGCAGAGCGCAAGGCGGAGCGCGCGAGCGCGGGGTTCGCGGCGATCAGGGAGTTGCTGGGCGGCTGACGAAACGTAGAGCCGACCCATGGTCGGCTGGGGCGTGTCATTAGCCGACCATGGGTCGGCTCTACAATCGCGGAAGATTCCATCCAAGGACCGTCCATGCGCGCCCTTCCCGTCCTGACCCTGCTGGCCTCGGCCCTGCTCGGCGGCTGCGTTTCCGTCGCCACCCACGGCACGCCGCCGGCCAGCGCCGACCCGGCCGCCGACGACAGCCTCAACGCGACCGCGTGGTACCAGACCTCGCTCGAGCGCGACCTGATCACCCGGGAAGTCTTCCGCGCCGCCGGCGTGCACCTGGACGCGGCGCTGGCCGACCCGTCGTGGGACGCGCTGCCGCGGGCGGACCGCGACAACGATCCCGCGGGGCTGCCGCCGGCGATCATCGTCGACGTCGACGAGACCGTGCTCGACAACTCACCGCACCAGGTGCGGATGATCCGCAGCGGCGGCAGCTTCAGCGAAGGCAGCTGGGACGCCTGGGTCGAGGAACGCGCGGCGACGCCGCTGGCCGGCGCGGTCGAGTTCCTGGGCGAGGCCGCGCGCCGCGGCGTCACCGTCTTCTACGTCAGCAACCGCACCGTCGCCCAGGGCCCGGCCACCGTCGACAACCTGCGTGCCACCGGCTTCCCCATCGCCAGTGCCGACCAGTTCCTCGGCAAGGGCACCGTGGTCGAAGGCTGCGCCGGCACCGGCTCGGACAAGGGCTGCCGCCGCGAGCTGGTCGGCCGCAGCCACCGCGTGCTGATGCAGTTCGGCGACCAGGTCGGCGACCTGGTCGACATCGCCAGCAACACCCGGGCCGGTCGCGCCGCCGCCGTGGCGCCGTACGCCGCCTGGATCGGGGAACGCTGGTGGGTGCTGCCCAACCCGGTGTACGGCTCGTGGGAACCGGCCCTGTTCGGCAACGACTGGTCGCTGTCCGAGGGCCAGCGGCGCGCCGCCAAGCAGGCCGCACTCGACGCAGGCCAGTAACATAATCAATAACTTGCGTATTTCTATCTCAGGTATTGCATCAGCTTGCCGGGCGGGTTAGCCTGCTCCCGTCCGGCCTGTGCCGGAGCCATGCCACAACTGACTGTCCTCCGGCCCGGCCGGACTTGAAGGAGGCCACCGGCCTCCTTTTCTTTGGCAGGATGCAGGTCGCGCCTGCAAGGAGGGGCGCCTCCCGCATGCGCCATCGCCTGTCCCGTGCCGCCGCCGTGTTCGCCCTCGCCCTGGCCTTCGCCAGCCTGCTGGCGGGCTGCGACCGGTCGCCGGAGGCGGGACCCGAACCCAAGGCGCCCAAGCCGCTGGCCGCGACCAGACCGGCGCAGGCGGTGCGCCAGCTCACCGCGCACCTGCGGGCGAACGAGTTCGAGGCGTTCACCCGCGAGGCGGTGCCGCCGGAAGTCCATGTGCGGCTGCAGGCAGCCTGGCGCGATGGCCGCACGCGCTGGCCGCTGGACGAGCTGCCGTTCGGCCGCAAGCTGCCGGCGATGCTCGGCGCGCTTGCCCGGCCGGGTTCGGAAGCGCACCTGCTGGCCATCTTCGATCGCCAGTTCGCCGGCGCCGAGCGCGAACTGCACAACACCGCCGCCTCGCTGGGACTGTTCGGCGCGCAGTACATCGCCCAGCAGGACAGCTACAGCGAGGACGAAAAGCAGCACTACACCCAGCTGATGGCCGCGGCGAGCGCCTGGGGCACGAAGGCGCCGCTGGGCGACCGGCAGCGCGCGAAGCAGGCGATCGGCCAGCTTGCCGGCGCCGCGCGCCGTACCGGGCTGGCCTCGGAGGCGGATTTCGCCAAGGCCGGCATGGCCGCCAGCCTGCGCAAGGTCTCCGGTTTTTCGGCGGCCCTGAAGCAGGTGCTGGTGCGCTACGGGCTGGACCTGGACGCGGGCCTCGGCACGCTGGACGCCACGCTGCTGCAGCAAACCGGCGACCAGGCCCGGGTGCGCATGCGCTACCAATTCGCCGGCAAGGACATCGACACCGTGGTCTCGCTGCGGCGGATCGACGGCCGCTGGTACCTGGACGATTTCCTGCGCCACGCGGAGGAAGCGCTGGGCCCGCCGGCCGTGGACGGGAAGGACGCCACGGTGCCGGCGCCGGCGCCAACGGGAGCCGCTCGGCGATAATGCCGCCGATGCCCACGCAACCGACCCTGCCGTTCGGGGACCTGCCCGAGCCGCCGCCGGCCGCTGGCCCCGAGCCCACGCCGACGCCGGTGCCGCCGCCCCGGCGCCCGCCCCATGGCCGCACGCCCCTGTGGTCGCGGTTGCTCGGCGGCGTGCTGGCGCCCTGGATCAGCCTGAAGCTGCAACCCGCGGACGGGCCGCAACTGGACGGCCGCCCGGTCTGCTACGTGCTCGAGGACTACGGCCTGTCCAATGCCCTGATCCTCGACCGCGCCTGCCGCGAGGCCGGCCTGCCATCCCCGTTGCGGCCGCTGCCCGGCGACCCGCTTGGACGCAAGCGCGCCTACGTGGCGCTGTCGCGGCGCAACGCCGGCAGCACCCTGGAGCGCGCCGCCAGCATCGCCACCAACAAGCCGCCGGTGCCGGTGAAGTCGCATTCGGACTCGCTGGCGCGGCTGCTGCAGGCGCATCGCGCCGACCCGGGGCTGGACGTGCAGCTGGTGCCGGTGTCGATCTTCGTCGGCCGCTCGCCGGACAAGCAGAGCGGCTGGTTCTCGGTGCTGTTCTCGGAGAACTGGGCGCTGGTCGGCCGCTTCCGCCGCCTGCTGGCGATCCTGCTCAACGGCCGCGACACCCAGGTGCAGTTCGCCGCCCCGGTATCGGTGCGCAACCTGGTCGACGAGGCCGATGCCGAAGGGATCGGCGCCGAACGCACCGTGCGCAAGATTTCGCGGGTGCTGCGCACGCATTTCCACCGCATCCGCGAGGCGGTGATCGGGCCGGACCTGTCCACCCGCCGCCTGCTGATCGACAAGGTGCTGGCCTCCGACCAGGTGCGCGAGGCGATCGCCGACCAGCAGCGCCGCGACAAGCGCGCCGGCAAGCGCGGCGACGACGCCTGGAAGAAGGCGCACGAGTTCGCCTACGAGATCGCCGCCGACTACTCCCATCCCGTCGTGCGCTCGGTGTCGTTCCTGCTGACCAGCGTCTGGAACCGCATCTACCGCGGCGTGCTGGTGCACCACCTGGACCTGGTGAAGCAGGCCGCGCCGGGGCACGAGGTGGTCTACGTGCCCTGCCACCGCAGCCACATGGACTACCTGCTGCTCAGCTACCTGCTGTACACGCGTGGCATCGTGCCGCCGCATATCGTCGCCGGCATCAACCTCGACCTGCCGGTGATCGGCACGCTGCTGCGCAAGGGCGGCGCGTTCTACATCCGCCGCTCGATCCGCGGCAGCGCACTGTATTCGGCGGTGCTGGGCGAGTACGTGGCGCAGCTGGTGGCCGGCGGTTACTCGCTGGAGTACTTCATCGAAGGCGGGCGTTCGCGCACCGGGCGGCTGCTGCAGCCCAAGGGCGGGATGCTGTCGATGACCGTGCGCGCGTTCCTGCGCCAGCCCACGCGGCCGGTCCTGTTCCAGCCGGTATACATCGGCTACGAGAAGCTGATGGAAGGCGGCAGCTACCTCGACGAGCTCAGCGGCAAGCCCAAGGAAAGCGAATCCATCCTCGGCCTGCTGTTGGGCATCCCCAAGGTGCTTCGCAGCAACTACGGCCAGGTGGTGGTGAACTTCGGCGAGCCGATCCCGCTGTCGGCGATGCTGGCCGAGCACGCGCCGCAATGGGACGGCACACCGCTGCCCGACGAGGACCGCCCGGACTGGCTGTCGGCGACGGTCGACGCCACCGCGCAGAAGATCCAGGTCCACATCAACCGCGCCGCGGACGTGAACCCGGTCAACCTGCTGGCGCTGGCGCTGCTGTCCACGCCCAAGCACGCGATGGGCGAAGCCGACCTGCTGGCGCAGATCGCGCTGTCCAAGACGCTTCTCACCGAAGTGCCCTACGGCGAACGCGTCACCGTGACCCCGCACACGCCCGAGCAGATCGTCGCCCACGGCCAGGAGATCGGGCTGCTCTCGCGCACCACGCATCCGCTGGGCGACATCATCGGCGTGGTCGACGGCGAGCAGGCGGTGCTGCTGAGCTACTTCCGCAACAACGTGCTGCACCTGTTCACCTCGGCCGGCTGGATCGCCAGCTGCTTCCAGCACAACCGGCGGATGCCGCGGCGCATGGTCCTGCGCCTGGGCCAGTTGATGTACCCGTTCCTGCAGGCCGAGCTGTTCCTGCCGTGGACGCAGGACGAGTTCGCCGAGCGCCTGGACCGCACCATCGACGTGTTCGTGCGCGAGGGCCTGCTGGACATCGTCGACGGCAGCGGCGCCAGCGAGGAGGACGGCGGGATCCTCGCGCGCAACTCCGGGCAGAGCGACGAAGTGTTCCGCCTGCGCGCGATCGGCCATGCGCTGCAGCAGGCGTTCGAGCGTTACTACATCGCGATCTCGGTGCTGGCCAAGAACGGTCCCGGCACGCTCGGCGCCGGGCAGCTGGAAAGCCTGTGCCACCTTGCCGCGCAGCGCCTGAGCCTGCTGTACGCGCCGGCCGCGCCGGAGTTCTTCGACAAGTCGCTGTTCCGCGGCTTCATCCAGAAACTGAAGGAACTGGGCCTGGTGTGGCCGGACGAGAACTCGAAGCTGGTGTTCGACGAACGCCTGACCACCTGGGCGCGCGACGCCAAGATCATCCTCGGCCGCGAATTGCGGCACACGATCGAGAAGATCAGCCCCGAAGCGCTGCCCGAGGGGTAACGCCTACGCCGGTTCGTCGGGGATCAATGCGCTCTCCAGCCGCGCGATCAGGTCCTTGAGTTGCAGCTTGCGCTTCTTCAGCCGCTTGACCGCGAGTTCGTCGGCGGCGATGTCGGCCTGCATCCGCGCGATGGTTTCGTCCAGCTGCCGATGTTCCTGCCGCAGCGCGACCACCCGCTCGGCCATGCGGGCGAGTTCGGCCGGGTCGGTGGGCTGGTTCATGAAGGCAGCTTAGCCGAACCGGTCGCGCCGGAGTGCGCGCCGCGCACGACGCGGACGCTACAATCCCCGCCCCGTCGTCGCTTCCCCCGCATGACCTCGATCCTGCCCCTTGCCGAGCCCGTCCCGCGCGCCGAGCGCGGCCGCCGCGAACAGCTCAAGCTGGCCAAGCGCCTGCGCCACCAGGTGGGCCGCGCGATCGCGGACTTCGGCATGATCGAGGACGGCGACAAGGTCATGGTCTGCCTGTCCGGCGGCAAGGACAGCTACACGCTGCTGGACATCCTGCTGCAGCTCAAGGCGAAGGCGCCGGTCTCGTTCTCGCTCACCGCGGTCAACCTCGACCAGAAGCAGCCGGGCTTCCCGGAACACGTGCTGCCCGACTACCTGCGTTCGCTGGGCGTGGATTTCCACATCATCGAGCAGGACACCTATTCGGTGGTCACGCGCGTGGTGCCCGAGGGCAAGACCATGTGCTCGCTGTGCTCGCGGCTGCGCCGCGGCGCGCTGTACACGTACGCGGAGCAGAACGGATTCACCAAGATCGCGCTGGGCCACCACCGCGACGACCTGGTGGCGACGTTCTTCCTCAACCTGTTCTTCCACGCCAAGCTCGCCGGCATGCCGCCGAAGCTGCTGTCGGACGACGGCAGGCACGTGGTGATCCGGCCGCTGGCCCATGTGCGCGAGGAAGACATTGTCGCCTACGCCGAGGCAAAGGGCTTCCCGATCATCCCCTGCAACCTGTGCGGCTCCCAGGACAACCTGCAGCGCAAGCAGGTGAAGAAGATGCTCGAGGCCTGGGAGAAGGAATCCCCGGGCCGCATCGAGACGATCGCGCGCGCGCTGGGCGACATCCGGCCCTCGCAGCTCAGCGACCCGAAGCTGTTCGATTTCCTGTCGCTGGGTTCACGCAGCGACCTCCCCCTACCCGATGCACACGACTGGCTGGATTGATGTTCTTTCGAAACCTGACGTTGTTCCGCTTCGCGCCCTCGCTCGATTTCTCCGACCTCGACACCCGACTGGCCCAGGCCGCGCTGAAGCCGGTGGGCCCGCTGGAAGTGTCTTCGCGCGGCTTCATCCCGCCGTTCGGCCGCGACAGCGAGGCGCTGTCGCACCAGGTGGGCAAGTCGGTGTGGATCAGCGTCGGCAGCGAGGAACGCCTGCTGCCAGGCGCGGTGGTCAACGACCTGCTGCAGAAGAAGCTCGCCGAGCTGGAGCAGAAGGAAGGCCGCCGCCCCGGCGGCCGCACCCGCAAGCGGCTGAAGGAAGACCTGGTGCAGGAACTGTTGCCGCGCGCCTTCGTGCGCCCGGGCCGCACCGATGCGATCCTCGACCTCGGCCATGGCCTGCTCGCCGTGGACACCTCCTCGCGCAAGCAGGCCGAGCACGTGGCCGGCGCGCTGCGTGACGCGCTGGGCAGCTTCCCGGCGCTGCCGCTCAACGCCGAAGTGGCGCCGCGCGCGGTGCTGACCGGCTGGATCGCGGGCGATCCCCTGCCGGATGGCTTCTCTTTGGGCGACGAATGCGAACTGCGCGACGCCGCCGACCAGGGCGCGGTGGTCAAGTGCCAGCGCCAGGAACTGCAGGGCGACGAAATCGCCAAGCACCTGGAGTCGGGCAAGCAGGTCGCGCGACTGGCGCTCACCATGGACGACCATGTCTCCTTCGTCCTCGGCGAGGACCTGGTGCTGCGCAAGTTCAAGATCCTCGACGGTGCGGTCGACGCGCTGGAATCGACCGAACGCGAGGACCTGCGCGCGGAACTCGATGCGCGCTTCACCCTGATGGCCGGCGAGCTGGAGCGCCTGTTCAGCGTGCTCGAGCCGGCACTGGCGTTGTCGAAGGCGTAGGGTGGCGATGCGACGCGATGCGAACCGGGATTCCGGTTCACGGTCGCACCCGGGTGCGCTCCTACAATAGGACGTCATGCAGAGATTCCGCACCATCGAACGCGACAGCGTCGAACTCGCGCTCGCCGACGGGCGCACCGTGGTGGTCACGCGCGTGCGCGATCCGCGCGCACGCCGGCTCAAGCTGTGCGTGGACGAACGCGGCGCGCGCCTGACGATGCCGCCGCGCGCGAGCGCGGTGTCCGGCCGGCGCTTCCTCGACGAGAACCGCGAGTGGCTGGCGATGCAGCTGGCACGCTACGCCACCGACGCGATCCCGCCGCTGCAGCCCGGCGCCACCGAAGCCCTGCCGCTGCGCGCGCAGCTGCTGCCGCTGCGCTGGAGCGAAGGCCGCTACACGCGGCTGCGGCGCGCGGAGGACGGCGCGCTGGAGTTCGCGATCACCTCGCGCACGAACGACGCCACGCTGGCCCGCGCGCTGCGCGACTTCTACGAAGGCGAGGCCCGCGCCGACCTCGGCCGCTGGCTGCCGCGGTACCTGCCGACGCTGCCGCGGCCGCCGCGCCGCGTCCGCTTCAAGGTGATGTCCTCGCAATGGGGTTCGCTGGCGCCCGACGACAGCGTCGCGCTGGACCTGTCGCTGGTGCTGGCCCGGCCCAGCGCGTTCGAATACGTTCTGGTCCACGAGTTGTGCCACCTGCTGCAGCCCGACCACTCGCGCGCCTTCTGGGACGAGGTCGAGGCGCGCTTCCCGGCGTGGCAGGACGAACGCGACTGGTTCCATGCCCATGGCCGCCAGGTGAAGGCGAGCCTGCGCACGCTGCTGGGCTGAACCGGACGCGGCCACCTGGCCGCCGGGCATCGACAAGTGCGTATCTTTCCCCATGATCGAACCATGCCTGATCCGGGGAACGCCATGCGCCCGACCATCCTGTCCCGCCTGGCCGTGCTGGCCATCGCCATGCCGGCGGCGTTCGCGGTTCCCGCGCAGACCGTCTCGCTGCAACGCGCGGGCGAGCACGTCACCATCCTGATGGGGGCCGCGGCGATCCTGCCGGCGGATTTCCCCGGCGATGTCTTCGTGCCGACAGGCGCCACGCTGGTCCGCGTCGAATCGCTGGGCCAGGACCGTGTCGTCGTTGAATTCACCAGTGACCAGGCGCCGGATGCGCTGGCGGCTGCCTGCGCCAGGTCCATGGCGGAAGCCGGCTGGTCGCCCGCCACGGTGGAGGCGGTTGCCGGTGCCCACGCGCAGGCCTGGGAAAAGGACGAACGCGCCGTGCTGGTGGCGGCCTGGGCGGAGGCCGGCGCTACGCGGCTGCGGCTGCAACTGCTGCCGCGTGCGCGGCGACCTGCCGGTGCGGACAAGTCCTGACCGGCCACCGCCCCGTTCCGCGTACGGGTACGTAACCGCGCCGTAACCAGCGCGAGTACAGCCAAGGGGAGCAGGACGATGCGCAGGATGGGGACGACGGTCGTGGCGGCGGCGCTGCTGGCGGGCCTGGTGGCGGGTTGCGGCAAGTCCGCCGAGGACCGCATGGCCGAGGCGGCTGCGGGCGCCATGCTCGGCACCGATGTGGAGATCGACGACGACGGGGAGACGGTCACGCTCGGCTCCGGCGACAAGGCGATGACGATCAGCGGCGGCGACAGCGCGCAGCTGCCCGCCGGCTTTCCGGAAGACGTGTTCCTGCCCGCCGACTACAAGGTCGACAGCACCCTGGCGAGCGGCGATTTCACCATGGTGACCCTGCGCGCCCCGGGCGAAGTCGCGGCGTTGGCCGACCAGGCCCGGATCGGGATGGAATCGGCGGGCTGGGAGCAGCAGATGATGGCCGGCGACGAGAGCAGCCGGATCTATGCCTACCGCCAGAAGCAGACCGTGGCCTCGCTGTCCTTCGACCGCCACGACGAGGGCGGCGTGCTGTACACCGTGCAGCTGTCGAAAGCGCCGGAATAACGCCCGCGCGGGGCGGCATCACGCCCCGGCCGGCACGCCCGTTTCGAGGAAGCCGCCGATCACGGCGGCCACTTCCGCCGATTGTTCCATGTGCAGGTGGTGGCCGCCGGGCATGACCCGCAGGGTCCCGACCGGCAACAGCGCCGCGCGTTCGCCGCGCAGGGGTTCGGGCAGGTAGGGTTGCGCCGGCTCGGCGTGCAGCACCAGGGTCGGGCAGGCGATCGCGCGCACCAGGTCGCGGACCTGCGGCTCGGTCATCCGCACCATCGTCGGCAAGGTCAGCCGCGGGTCGCTGCTCCAGGCGTAACCGCCGGGCGATTCGCCTTCGCCCAGCACCCGCACCAGGCCGCGCTCCACCAGCAGCCGCGCGGCCGGCTCGGACAGGCCGTTGGCGTGCATGCGCGCCCGCACCGCCGTGGCGATGTCGGGGAACACGCGCAAGCGCTTGCCGGCCAGTGCGCGTTGCGCCGCCACCGCCTCGCGCAGGCGTGCGCCGGTGCGATCCGCTTCCTCGGCGAGCGCGCCGAGCGCCTCGATCGCGACGAAGCGCTCGATCCGTCCGGGGCAGGCCGCGGCGACCAGGCTGCCGATGCCGGCGCCCATCGAATGCCCGAGCAGGGTGAATCGTTCCCAGCCCAGCGCATCGGCGATGTCGAGCACGGTCGCCACCGCGCCGGCGAACGAATAATCGGCGCCGCGGGGCAGGTGCGCGCTGCGGCCATGCCCGGGCAAGTCGGGCGCCACCAGTTCGATGCCATCCAGGTGCGCGGCCAGCGGCACGAAGCTGGCCGCATTGTCGAGCCAGCCGTGCAGGGCCAGCACGTTGGCGGCACGCGCGGCGCCACCGCGCAGGCCGCTGATCCGCCCCATCGGGATGTCGAGCTGGAACTCGCGCAATTCCATGCTCAGCCGTGTCCGTCGAAGGCGCGGCGCGCGATCGCCGCCAGTGCGTCGGCGTGCGCCGGCGCGGCATTGAGGCAGGGAATGGCGCGCAAGCGGCCGCCGCGTTCGGCGAACCGTTCGGCCAGCATCATGCCGATTTCCTCGAGCGTCTCCAGGCAGTCGGCGGCGAAGCCGGGACAGACGACGTCCACCAGCGAAACGCCGCGCGCGGCAAGCGCGTCGAGGGTGTCCACGGTCGCCGGCTGCAGCCAGCGTCCGGCGCCGAAGCGCGACTGGTAGGCCAGCGTCCACTGGCCCGCGTCCAGGCCGAGCGCGGCGGCGATCGCGGCGGCGCTGGCCTCGCATTGCGCGGCATACGGATCGCCGGCATCGACCACGCGCTGCGGCAGGCCATGGAACGACAACAACAGGTGTTCGCCACGACCGTGCGCCAGCCAGTGCGCCTGCACCGATTGCGCCACGGCCGCGATCCAGCCGGGATCGAGGTGGTAGTCGCGCACCGCGAGCGCGGCATCGCCACCTTGCGCGGCAATGACGTCGGCGATGCTTTCGGTGGTGGTGGTGGAGTACTGCGGATACAGCGGCAGCACCCGCACCCGTCGCCCGCGCCGCTGCGCCAGCGCCGCGGCCAGCGATGGCCCGCCGTAGCGCATCGCATGCACGACCTCGACACCGGGCAGCCGTTGCTGCACGGCGGCGGCAAGCTCGCGCGTGTGCACTTCCAGCGGCGAGCCGCCCGGCAACCAGATCGAGGCGTACTTCGCCGCCACCGGCGCCGCGCGGCGCGGCAGCACCACGCCGCGCAACAGCGGTTGCCACAACCAGCGCGGCAGCGACACCACCCGCTGGTCGGAAAGGAATTCGAGCAGGTAGTCGCGGACCGCCGCGGGCGTCGGCGCCGGCGGGGTGCCGAGATTGGCCAGCAGCAACGTGTCGCGCGCGTCCCCGGGTTCGTCCATGTGGCATAGGATCGCATGCAGCGGCCGTTCATCGCGCCGCCACTAGCCTGAACCGCCGCCCGCCTTCGAGGAGTCCTGCCCATGCCAAGCCATCGCCACGCATCGCGACTGTTGCGACTGGGCGCACCGGTCGTGCTCGCCCTTGCCGGGCTCGCGGCCGCGGGCAATGCCTTCGCCGGCAGCGAGGAGGACGCGCGTGCCCGCAACGCGGTGCGCGTGCTCACCGACATCCAGGCGATCCCGGAATCGGCGATCCCGGACAAACTGCTCGACGAGGCGCACGCGGTCGTGGTCGTGCCCGACAGCATCAAGGCCGGCCTGGTGATCGGCGCCCGCCGCGGCCACGGCCTGCTGGCGGTCAAGCGCGCGGACGGCACCTGGTCGAATCCGGCGTTCGTGACCCTCACCGGCGGCAGCATCGGCTTCCAGGCCGGCGTGCAGTCGGCGGACATCGTGCTGGTGTTCCGCAGCCAGCGCGGCGTGGATTCGATCGTCAACGGCAAGTTCACCCTAGGCGCCGATGCCGGCGTCGCCGCCGGCCCGGTCGGGCGCAATGCCTCGGCGGCCACCGACGGCGAGATGAAGGCGGAAATCTGGTCGTGGTCGCGCGCACGCGGGTTGTTCGCCGGCGTCGCGGTGGACGGCGCGGTGCTGGCGATCGACGACGACGCCAACGCCTCGGTCTACGGCGAGGGCACGACCCCGCGGATGATCTTCGAGGACCGCTTCGCGCAGCGGCCGTCCGGCGACGTGGTCTCGTTCCGCGATGCGCTGGAGGAAGCGACGGCGGCGGCGCACGCCGCCCGCAGCGACGGCGCCACGGCGGGCTCCACGCCAATGGCCGTTCCCGCGCCGGCACCGGCCGCGGCGGCCACGCCCGCCGCCGGCGTTGATCCGGCGGGCGCCACCGCGCCGCAGCCCGGCACGTTCCAGCCGGTCGAGGACAACCCGGCCACGATCGAGCCGCTGCCGGCGCCGACCGATACCCCATGACAGCTGCGGTATCCTGTCCGCCCCTTACCAAAGGCATATTCCCATGGGTGGCTTGAGCCTCTGGCACTGGCTGGTCGTACTGGTGATCGTGGTGCTGGTGTTCGGCACCAAGCGGCTGAAGAACGTCGGCCAGGACCTCGGCGAGGCCATGCGCGGATTCAGGAAGGGGCTGCACGGCGACGAGGCGCAGCGCACGGCCGAATCGGCCGAAGGCAGGGATCTCGCCTCGAAGCCGCAGGACGCGGCGATCACTCCGACCGACGGCGTCCGCAGCGACGACGACCGCAACCCGCCGGCCGCGCGCTGAGCGCGCGGCGGTAGCGCCGGCTGGAAACGCGCCGGGATGTTCGACGTCGGCTTTTCCGAACTGCTGGTGATCGCCGTGGTCGCGCTGCTGGTGCTCGGGCCCGAGCGCCTGCCGCGCGCCGCGCGCATGGCCGGACTTTGGGCGCGGCGCGCGCGCGCGCAGTGGCATTCGGTGCGCGCGGAACTGGAAAGCGAGATGGCCGCCGACGACCTGCGCCGCAGCCTGGCCGAGGCGCAAGGCGAACTGCGCGAAGCCAGGAGCGAGTTGCGGGATGCGGGAAGCGAGTTGCGCGAGGCGGCCCGCGAGACCACCGCGCCGCCGTCCTCGCACGATGACGCGGACGGCGACGGGAACCGCCCGCATGGCTGAGGCCACCGGCCCCACCGTGTTCGACCACCTGCTGGAACTGCGCTCGCGGCTCCTGCGCGGCGTCGCCGGGCTGCTGCTGGTATTCGTCGCGCTGCTGCCCTTCGCCAACCGCCTGTACGCCTGGCTGGCGCAGCCGCTGCTCGACAAGCTGCCGCCGGGCGGGCAACTGATCGCGGTGGAGGTGGCATCGCCGTTCTTCGCGCCGCTGAAGCTGGCGTTCTTCGTCGCGGTGGTGGTGGCGATGCCGTGGCTGCTCTACCAGGCGTGGGCGTTCGTCGCACCGGGCCTGTACCGGCGCGAGCGGCGCCTGGCGCTGCCGCTGCTGGCGTCGGCGCTGGCGCTGTTCTACGCCGGTTGCGCCTTCGCCTACTACGTGGTGCTGCCGGCGGTGTTCGCATTCCTGTACAAGGTCACGCCCGCGGGCGTGGCGATGATGACCGACATCAACGCCTACCTCGACTTCGTGCTGGTGGTGTTCCTCGCCTTCGGCAGCAGTTTCGAATTGCCGGTGGCGCTGGTGATCCTGGTGCTGCTGGGCTGGGTGACGCCGGCGCAGTTGCGCGAATGGCGCGGCTACGCGGTGGTCGGGATCTTCATTGTCGCCGCGGTGATCACCCCGCCCGACGTGATCTCGCAACTGCTGCTCGCCGTACCGATGGTCGCGCTGTACGAAGTCGGCATCATCGCCGCGAGCGCACTCTCCCGGCGATGAGCGCAACCCGCCCAGGCAGCGCAGCGCCGGCCGGTTTCTGGCATCGCTACGCCGCATGGTCGCTGGACGCCGCGCTGGTCATGCTGCTGGTGCTGCCGTTCGCGTGGCCCGGGCTGCAGGTCGCCTGGCGCGCACTGGGCACGGCTACGAAGGATCTCGTCGCGTCCGTCGGCACGGCGCTGGCCGACGCGATGATGGGTGGC
Organism: Lysobacteraceae bacterium; assembly: GCA_004297225.1. Lineage (GTDB taxonomy): Bacteria > Pseudomonadota > Gammaproteobacteria > Xanthomonadales > Xanthomonadaceae > Cognatiluteimonas. The sequence goes on from SCUI01000010.1 coordinate 195,818, forward strand.
GTGCCGCTGCCCGGCATCTTCGACGAACTGCTGCACGATCCGCGGCTGCTGCAGGCCGCGACGGGCGTGCAGGCCGGCCTCTGGCAACTCGCCTGGCCGCCGCTGCTGGGTTACGCGCTGCTGGCGGCGCCGTGGCATGTGCTGGGCGAGCATTCGCGCTGGCAAGGCTCCATCGGCAAGCGCGCGCTCGGACTCGCGGTGACCGACCTGGCGGACCGGCCGCTGTCGCTGGCGCGCGCCGCGCTGCGACACATGGCCGGCCTGTTGTCGTGGCTGACGCTCAACCTCGGCCACGCGATGGCCGCGGTGCCGCCACGCAAACGCGCGCTGCACGACCTGGTGGCCGGCACGCACGTGCTGCGCGTGCGCGGCGATGCCCGCATGCCGGGCTGGGCCCGCGCCTGGATCGTGCTGCAGTTGCTGGCGATGGTCGGCCTGTGGGCCTGGTTGATGCTGCGCTACATCGCCGCGCTGGAGGCCGGGATTCCCGGCCTTTAGTCCGGGCCTGAAGTCAGGCCTCGATCCCGGCCACCGGCGTCGCGGCGGTCGTCGCATCGCCGGCCGGCAGCATCTGCTTCCAGGCGGTGTAGACGGTGCCCATCGCCACCGGCATCAGGATCGCGGTGGTCAGCAACTGCACCACCACCTGCATCGCGGCCTGCCCGGCGAGCAGGTTCACGATCACGCCGATGATCATCACCGCGATGTAGACCGCGATCACCGCGATCACCAGCAGCACCAGCATCACCAGGAACGCGGGCAGGTTGCGCAGGCAGGCCTGGAAGCTGCGGCCCATCGCGGAGAATGCGCCGCGGCTGGTGAACATGATCTCGGGGATGGCGACGAAGGTGAAGAAGCCCGCGGTGATGCCGATCACCAGCGAGATCAGCAGCCACAGCGCGAAGCGGTCGAACGGGAAACCGGTGAACATGCCCGGATCCGGATTGCCGCCCGCGGCGCTGGCCTGTTCCAGCGCAGCCATCATCTTGACCAGCGCCTCGCCGCCGACCATGACGTAGAGCAGCAGCAGGCACACCAGCACCGCGGCGATGTTCGGCAGCAGGGTCAGCAACAGCCGGCCCGCACGTCCCGAACGGAAGCCCTGCAGCAGGTCGGTCGGCTCCGCGCGCCCGCCCTGGTCGACGTCGCGCACCGCGTAGGCGATGCCGCCCATCAGCAGCGGCCCGGCGAGCACCATCGCCAGCTCCAGCACCATGAAGGCGCCGGTGCCCAGCCGCACCGACGCGGCGACCAGCAACGCCAGCAGGCCATAGAGCAGGCCGAGCAGGCCCAGGCCGAGCGGCGCCTTGCGCAGCAGCGCGAAACCACCCAGCAGCCATTCGGCGCCGGCCGAGGCCGACACCTTGCGAATGTCGTTCATGCGTTTTTCCCCATGGAGCCAGGCGCCAGTGTACGGGCATGGCGGATGAAGCGGCGCAGCACCCGGCGCGCGTGCGGGGTCGCGGTGACGGCGGCGGCCAGGGCGCGCGGATCGCGGCCTTCGCGCGCGAGCGCATCGCGGCGCGCGTGCAGGTAGCCATGCATGTGGGTGGTGCTGAATTCCGGATGGAACTGCACGCCCCAGGCGGAACGGCCCCAGCGGAAGGCGTGGATGTCGTCGAGCCCCGACGCCGCCAGCCGCACCGCGCCGTCGGGCAGCGCGAGCACGCTCTGCAGGTGCGTGGCCTGCGCGGGGAAGCTGCCGGGCAGGCCGGCGAACAGCGGATCGTCCGCGGCCGGTGCGTGCAGTTCCAGCGCGATCGTGCCCATCTCGCGGCCGCGCGGATTGTCGGCGACGGTGCCGCCCAGCGCGTGGGCGAGCAATTGGTGGCCGTAGCAGATCCCGAGCACGGGCACCCCGGCTTCGGCGGAATCGCGCAGCCATGCCGCGCTGGCTTCGCTCCAGGCGTGGCGATCGGTGACCATCGCGCCCGAGCCGGTGACCAGCACCCCGGCGAAGCCCTCGCGCGAGGGCAAGGCCTCGCCGCGCTCGACGTCCACCGCCACCGCCTCGTCCGCGCGCAGCCCGGCGGCCACCCGGATCCAGTGCGGAAAGCGGCCGTGGCGGCGCATCGAAGCGACCGGCTGGCCGGTCTCGAGGATCAGGAAGGGCGCGTGCACGCCCGTATACTAACGGGCTTTCGCAGCGCGAATACCGCATGTCCGGACCCACCTTCCAGGAACTGATCCAGCGCCTCAACGCCTACTGGGCGGCGCAGGGCTGCGTGCTGGTGCAGCCGCTGGACCTGGAGGTCGGCGCCGGCACCTTCCACCCCGCCACCTTCCTGCGCTCGATCGGGCCGGAACCGTGGGCGGCCGCCTACGTGCAGCCGTGCCGTCGCCCGACCGACGGCCGCTATGGCGAGAACCCCAACCGCCTGCAGCGCTACTACCAGTACCAGGTGGTGATGAAGCCCAACCCGGACGACATCCAGGCGCTGTACCTGGGTTCGCTGGTGGCGCTGGGCATCGACCCGAAGGTGCACGACCTGCGCTTCGTCGAGGACAACTGGGAATCGCCGACGCTCGGCGCCTGGGGCCTTGGCTGGGAAGTCTGGCTCAACGGCATGGAAGTCACCCAGTTCACCTATTTCCAGCAGGCCGGCGGGCTGGAGTGCAAGCCGGTGCTCGGCGAGATTACCTACGGCCTCGAGCGCCTGTGCATGTACCTGCAGAACGTGGACGACGTGTTCGATCTGGTCTGGACGCACGGTCCGGACGGCTCGCCTGTGACCTACCGCGACGTCTACCACCAGAACGAGGTCGAGCAGAGCGCCTACAACTTCGAGCACGCGAACGTCGAAGTGCTGCTGCGCCGCTTCGACGAATGCGAGGCCGAGGCGCTGAAGCTGGTCGAGCTCGGCCTGCCGCTGCCGGCCTACGAGCAGGTGATGAAGGCCTCGCACTGCTTCAACCTGCTCGACGCGCGCCGCGCGATTTCGGTGACCGAGCGCCAGCGCTACATCCTGCGGGTGCGCAAGCTGTCGCAGGCGGTGGCCGAAGCGTATTACGCGCAGCGCGAGAAGCTGGGCTTCCCGGGGCTGAAGCGATGAAACCGCTGCTGCTGGAAATCGGCACCGAGGAGTTGCCCGTCGCCGCCCTGCCCGGACTCGCGCAGGCGCTGTTCGACGGCGTCATCGAAGGCCTGGTGAAGCGCGGCGTCGTCGTGGACCGCGACGACGCCAAGCCGCTGCATTCGCCGCGCCGCCTCGCGGTGCTGCTGCCGGGCGTCGGCGTGCAGCAGCCCGAGCAGCACTCGGAAGTGCTCGGGCCGTACGTCAACATCGCGCTCGACGGCGAGGGCCAGCCGACACGTGCATTGCAGGGGTTCGCGGCCAAGGCCGGCGTCGACTGGACGCAACTGCAGCGCACCAGCGACCAGAAGGGCGAGCGCTTCGTGCACCGCGCGGTGACCCCCGGTGCGCCCACCGCGTCGCTGCTGCCGGAAGTGCTGGCCGAGGCGGTCGCGGCGATGCCGATCCCCAAACCGATGCGCTGGGGCGATCGCGATGCGGGCTTTGCCCGCCCGGTGCACTGGCTGGTGCTGCTGCACGGCGACGAGGTCGTGGAGGCATCGCTGTTCGGCCTGCAGGCCGACCGCATGAGCCGCGGCCACCGTTTCGTGCACGAAGGCCCGGTCTGGATCGGTTCGCCCGGCGATTACGTCGACGCGCTGCGCGCCGCCCACGTGCTGGTGGATCCGGACGAGCGCCGCGAGCGCATCGTGCGCGAGGTCCGCGACGCCGCGCGCGCGGCCGGCGGCGTGGCCCGCATCGACGACGGCAACCTCGAGCAGGTGAACTGCCTGGTCGAATGGCCTGCCGCGGTGCTTTGCAGCTTCGAGCGCGATTTCCTCGCGGTGCCGCAGGAAGCGCTGGTGGCGACGATGGAAGCCAACCAGAAGTTCTTCCCGGTACTCGACGATGGCGGCAGGCTGACCGAGCACTTCGTCGGCGTCGCCAACATCGAGTCGACAGACGTCGGCGAGGTGCGCAAGGGCTACGAGCGGGTGATCCGCCCGCGTTTCGCCGACGCGCGCTTCTTCTTCGACGAGGACCTGAAGCAGGGCCTGGCGTCGATGAACGAGGGCCTGGCCAGCGTCACCTACCAGGCCAAGTTGGGCACGATCGCCGACAAGGTCGCGCGCGTGGCCGCGCTGGCCGAGGCGATCGCGCCGGAGCTGGGCGTGCAGCCGTCCCTGGCGCGGCGCGCGGCGGAGCTGTCGAAGGCCGACCTGCAATCGCGGCTGGTCAACGAATTCCCCGAGCTGCAGGGCATCGCCGGGCGTTACTACGCTGCAGCGGCCGGCGAAGCCGAAGCGGTGTCCGACGCGATCGACGAAGCCTGGATGCCGCGCTATTCCGCCGATGCGATCGCGCCCTCGCCGCTGGGCCGCGCGCTCGCGGTCGCGGAACGGCTGGACACGCTGGCCGGCGGCTTCCGCGCCGGGCTGAAGCCGACCGGCAACAAGGACCCGTTCGCGCTGCGCCGCGCCGCACTCGGCCTGGCGCGCACGCTGGTGGAAGGCGGGCTGGACCTGGACCTGGATCGCGCACTCGAGCGCGCCGGCGCCGACGTCGCCGAGGTACGCGACTTCATTTTCGATCGCCTGCGCAGCTACTACGCCGAGCAGTCGGTGCCGGTGCAGCAGTTCGAGGCGGTGGCCGCGGTGCACCCGCGCTCGCTGGCCGACTTCGACCGGCGGCTCAAGGCGATCGCGCAGTTCGCGCTGCTGCCCGAAGCCGAAGCGCTGGCGGCGGCGAACAAGCGCATCCGCAACATCCTGCGCAAGGCCGAAGGCGGGATCCCGGAGGCCGTGGATCCTTCGCGCTTCACCGAGGCCGCCGAGCGCGAACTGGCCGCCGCGGTGGACGCCGCCGTCGCCGACACTGATGCCGCGCTGCAGTCGCGCGACTACGTCGCCGTGCTCGCGCGCCTGGCGCGCCTGCGCCCGCAGGTGGACGCGTTCTTCGACCACGTCATGGTCAACGTCGAGGATCCGGCCGTGCGCGGCAACCGCCTTGCGCTGCTGCAGCGGCTGGCCGACCGGCTGGGCAGCACCGCCGCGATCGAGCATCTGTCCACCTGACGTCGCCGTGACGGGCGTGAATACGCGCGCCCGGCTATCCTCCGGGGCCATGCGCCCCGCCCCACGCCTGATCGCGATCGCCGCGCTGTTCCTGGCCTCGGGCGTAGCGCATGCGGCCGTGGTGCAACGCGTGGACATCACCGGCGTGGACGAGGCGATGGCCGAAAACGTCTACCGCTCACTCACGCTGGTGCAGGCGATCGGACGTGACGTGTCCGAACGGCGCATGGCCTACCTGGTGCGCGAGGCGGAAGACGAGGCGCGCGCGGCACTGCAGCCGTTCGGTTATTACTCGCCGGCGATCACCGTCACCCCGGATCCGGTCGCCGGCAGCGTCACCCTGGCCATCGATCCCGGCCTGCCCGTGCGCGTGGACGGCTTCTCGCTGGCGATCGAAGGCGAAGGCAGCAGCGACGACGAATTGCGCGAGCAACTCGACGCCTTCCGGCCCCGCCGCGGCGAGATCTTCGACAGCGTCCTCTACGACACCAGCAAGGCCGCGATCACCGGCCGCCTGGCGCAACGCGGTTACTTCGATGCCAGCCTGCTCGCGCATCGCGTGGAGGTGACGCGCGCCGACCTCGCCGCCGACATCGACCTGCGCTGGGACAGCGGCGCGCGTTACGCGATGGGCGAGGTCGCGTTCGAGCAGGACCCGGCGATCATCCGCCCGCAGCTGCTGCAGAAACTGGTCTCGTGGCAACCGGGCGAGCCGTTCGAATCGCTGCACATCGACCGCCTGCGCACCTCGCTGGCGAGCCTGGACTATTTCGCCACGATCGCCATCGACGCCACGCCCGTGCGCGGCAACGGCGACAAGCGCGTACCGGTGCGGGTGGCGCTGACGCCCGCGCCGCGCAGCATCTACACCGCCGGCCTGAGCTACGGCACCGAGAGCGGCGCCGGCGTGCGGCTGGGTCTGGAGCGGCGCTATCTCAACTCGCGCGGACACAAGGCACTGGCGCAGGTGGACTGGGCCGAGAAGCGCAAGACCGCAACGCTGCAGTACCGCATTCCCGCGTTCGCCTGGCTCGACGGCTGGTACACGGCGAGCCTGCAGGTTGCCGACGAGCAGACCGACTACATGGACAGCCGTCGCGTGGAGTTGGTGTTCAGCCGCAGCGGCGAGATCAATCCGCATCTCACCGCGATCGCCTCGGTGCACGTGCTGCGCGAACGCTGGGCCTACACGGGCGACCTCGAGAATCCGGGATACCGTTACGGCAGCTTCAGCTTCCCGGAATTGAGCGCCGAATACGCGGACGTGGACGACCGCCTTTATCCGCGCGCCGGCATCGCCGGCTCGCTGCGCCTGCGCGCGGCGCCGGGCTTCGGCACTGATGCCAGCTTCAGCCAGGTGTATGCGCGCGCGGCCTGGTTCCGCGGCCTCGGGCCCGACGACCGGCTGATCGTCCGCGGCGAGCTCGGCCACACCTGGACCGACGTCCTCACCAACCTGCCACCGAGCCTGCGCTTCTACGCCGGCGGCGACCGCAGCATCCGTGGCTACGACTATCGCGAAGTCGGGCCGCGCGTCGGCGACTTCGGCATCGGCGCGCGCAACCTGGTGACGACGAGTGTCGAGTACGAGCATTACTTCAACCGCAGCTGGGGCGGCGCGGTGTTCGTCGACAGCGGCAGCGCCTTCAACGGGCGCACGCCGGACATGCATACCGGCGTCGGCGTCGGGGTGCGCTGGCGCTCACCCGTGGGCCCGGTGCGACTGGACATCGCCCGCGGACTCGACGACCCGCGTTCCTCGTTCACCCTCGGCCTCAGCTTCGGGACGGAGTTCTGACCGTGGCCGATCCGCGCACCGTGCCGCCAGAGGAGCGCGAACGCCGCATCGCCGAGCTGCGCGCGCGCCGGCGCAAGCGCCTGCGCGTACTGGCCTGGCGCAGCGGGTTCTTCATCGTCGGCATCGCCCTGCTGGTGGCGGTGCTGCTGTACTGGTTGCTGGGCACGGTCGGCGGCCGCGACGTCCTGCTGCGGCAGATCGTCTCGCGCCTGCCGCCCGGCGCCACGCTGACGTGGGAGAAAGCGGTCGGCCCGGCCGCCGGCCCGATGACCTTGCGTGGGGTGCGCTTCACCCTGCCGCGGCAACTCGATCCCGACTGCGTGGCCACGGCGCGGATGACCTGCAAGACCGGCACGCTGGTGTTCACCGCCGACACGCTGGTGGTGGATCCCGCGCTGCGGCCGCTGCTGGGACGCCGCCTGCGGCTGGATGCGCTGGTGGTGCAGGACGCGACGCTCGACCTGCCGGAAAGCGACACGCCGTTCGAACTGCCGCGCTGGCCGGAATCGTTGCCGGCGATCGCCCCGCCGCTGTCGTTGCGTGCCGACGCGATCGTGGTGGACGACTTCACCGTCACCCGCGCCGGCGAGCCGCTGGTCGCGATATCGCGCGCACGCGGCGGGCTCGATGCTTCCACCGGCGCGCTGCACCTGGCGCACGTCGTCGTCGACAGCGATCACGGCCGCTTCGGCGCGGACGGCGATTACCTGCCCGGCGACGACTACCGCATGGACCTCACCCTGACGGCAGTGCTGCCGGCGCCCGCCGGGCGCACGCCACCCAGCCTGGGCCTGGTCGCGCGCGGCGACCTGTCGCACCTGGTGGTGGCGCTGGCCGGCAACGCGCCGGCGCCCGTGGATGCGCGACTGGTGCTGGACGACGACAGTGGCGGCGAGACGCCGCGCTGGGCGCTCCGCGCCAGCAGCGAAGGCCTCGACACCGGCGTGCTGGCCGGCAGCGGCGAAGCCTCCACGCCGCTGGTGTTCTCGTTGCAGGCGAACGGGGTCTCCGGCGACATGCAGGCGCGAGGCGAACTGACGCGCGGCGACTTCAGCGTGCGCATGCAGCCCTCGCGGCTGGTGCTCGACGACCAGGTGCTCACCGTGCAACCGCTGGTGCTGGATGTGCTGGGCGGCCGCGTCACCGCGCGTGGCCACGTCGACCTGCACCAGACCATCGCCGTGCGCCGGGAGCCCGACGTCGAACTGGACGTGCAGGCACGCGGCCTGGAATGGCGCGGCGACACCGGGGACGCAGCGGTCGTCACCGGCGACTCCGACTTGCGCATCGACGGCAGCACCGACGATTGGCGCGCGGCCGGCACCGCGACCTTGCGTCGCGAAGGCGAGCGCGCGCAACTGCGCTTCGAGGGTCGCGGCAACCGCGAACGCGTCGCGATCCGTTCGCTGCACGCGCGCATGCCCACGGGCTCGTTGCAGGCAAGCGGCGAACTGCGCTGGGCGCCGTCGCTCTCGTGGACTGCGGATGCGCGACTGGCGGGCTTCGATCCCGGCTACCTGTTGCCCGACTGGAACGGCGCGGTCGATGGACGCCTGTCCACCCGCGGCAACGCGCGCGACGGCGGCGGCCTCGACCTGACCGTGGACGTGCAGGACCTCGGCGGCACGTTGCGCGGGCGTGCGCTCGACGGCCGCGGCACGCTCACTGCGCGCACGCCCGGCGCGCGCGGCGGCGCCACTGCATGGCAAGGCGATGTCGCGCTGGCGCTGGGTGCCTCGCGCGTGCAGGCGCGTGGCCGCATCGACCAGCGGATGGACGTGCAGGCGACGTTCGCGCCGCTGCACCTGGCCGACCTGCGGCCCGGCGCCAGCGGCACCTTGCGCGGCACGCTCGCGCTGGCCGGCGAGCGCAACGCGCCCGACGTCGAAGCCAACCTCGAAGGCAGCGGCCTGGCCTGGGGCGACTGGCGCGCAGGGACGCTGCACGCGCGCGGCGGCCTGCCCTGGCGCGGCAGCGGCGGGCAGCTGACCGTGGACGCCAGTGCCTTGCAGGCGGCGGGTATCGAGCTCGAGACGTTGCGCGTGAATGCCAACGGCGCGGTCGAGCAGCTGCAGTTCGATGCGGTCGCGCAGGGCGCGCCAGGGACGGTTTCGGTCGCCGGCACTACCGACCGCCGCAACGGACTGTGGCGCGCGACGCTGGCGCAACTGCAGCTGGCGCCCGCGCGCGGCAGCCAGTGGAGCCTGCAGGCGCCCACCACGCTGTCGCAAACCAGCGGTGGCTGGAGGATCACCGACAGCTGCCTGGCGGCCAGCGACGGCGGCACCCTGTGCGCCAGTGGCGGCTGGCCCGCGCCAGGCGTCGACATCGAAGGCCGCGGTTTGCCGCTCGCGCTGGTCGCCCCCTACCTGCCCGAACGCAGCGACGGGCAGACGTGGCAGTTGCACGGTGAGTTCGCGCTCGACGCCGACGTGCGCCAGTCCCGCGGCCGCTGGCTCGGCCACGCCCGATTGACCTCGGCCAGTGGTGGCCTGGAGAGCAGCGACCGCACACGCGACGACCTGTTCGCCTATCGCGACCTGCAACTGGAGGCGGACTTCGGCCCGCAGCGCGTGCAGGCGACGCTCGGCGCAGCGGTCAGCGGCAATGGCCGCGTCGACGCGACGCTGGCCACCGGCTGGGATGAGTTCGCCCCGCTGTCGGGCGACGTGCGCGTGCGCATGACCGAACTCACCTGGCTGGAACTGCTGTCGCCGGACATCGTCGCGCCGACAGGCTTGCTGGTGGGCGACATCACGCTCGGCGGTACGCGTGGCGCGCCGACTTTGGGCGGCCAGGCCCGACTCACCGGCTTCAGCGCCGAGATTCCCGCGCTCGGGATCAAGCCGACCGACGGCACGCTGACCCTCGACGCCTTGCCCGACGGCACCGCGCGCATCAACGGCAGCCTGCGTTCGGGCGCCGGCACGCTGGCGATCGACGGCAGCCTCGGCTGGCGCGACGAAGGCGCGCCGCTGCAGCTCACCATCAAGGGCAACGACGTGCTGGCCGCCGACACCGGCGAACTGCGCGCGGTGATCGATCCCGACCTCGTGGTCCGCCATGCGCCCGGCGAAGCGCTGTCGGTGACCGGCAAGGTGTTCGTGGACAGCGCCACCATCGACCTGGAAGGACTGGAGGGCGCCGCGCAGGTGTCCGAGGACGTGGTCATCCTGGACCCGGTCGATCCGAAGGCCGCAAAAGCCGCGTTGGCGACGCCGCTGGAGATGGACCTGGTGATCGAACTGGGCAACGACGTGCTGCTCAACGGCTTCGGCCTCAACGGCACGCTCGACGGCAGCCTGCGCGTGCAGGCGGAGCCGGGCAAGGCGATGTTCGCCACCGGCACGCTCGAGGTCGGGGGCCGCTACCGCGCCTACGGCCAGAACATCGACATCACCCGCGGGCGCCTGGTGTGGACCGGCGACGCCATCGGCAACCCGCGGCTGGACATCCGCGCCGAGCGCCGCGTCGGCGACGTCATCGCCGGCATCGATGTCAGCGGCCGCGCGACGCGCCCGCAGGCCAGCGTCTGGACCGACCCGGCCACTGACCAGTCGCAGGCGCTGGCCTACCTCGCGCTCGGTCGTCCTCTCGCCACTGCCAGCGGCGACGAAAGCCAGCGGCTGGACGCCGCGAGCGCCGCGCTATCGGCGGGCGGCAGCCTGATCGCCTCGCAGCTTGGGGCCAGCCTTGGCCTGGACGACGCGGGGGTCATGGAATCGCGCGCGCTGGGGGGCAGCGTGATCGGGGTCGGCAAGTACCTGAGCCCGAAGCTGTATGTCAGCTACGGCGTGTCGTTGCTGGGCACCGGCCAGGTGCTGACGCTCAAGTACCTGCTGCGGGCGGGGTTCGACATCGAGGTGGAGTCGAGTACGCGGGAGAACCGGGCTTCGGTGAACTGGCGGTTGGAGCGGTAGGCCGGTGGGGTTCAGCGGATGCGTTCACAGCTGATGGGGAAATAGGCTGCGGGCTTGGCTTGAGCGTGACTCCCGTAACCTGCGTGGTTGTTGAGTCAGCGGATCGCCGCCGGTTGCGAAGCTGCTCCTACACGGCTGTGATATATCCCCATTTCGAATCGAATAATTGTTAGCCGTCATGCCAAAGACCATCCCTACTGAGAGAGAAGTTCTCCGCTGCATCTACGATATGTATGAGGGCTCCTTCCCCGTCGAAGGACCGAGTGTTGGAAAGGTCATGGTCGCAATCGATGTTGATGCGGTTTCGAGAAGGCTTGGCTGTGATAAGCACATCCTCTTTGGCTACCTCTACTACCATTTAGATCACAAGTACCGTTACAGCACCGGTGAGAATTCCTCTGTGCATTTGTTCGCACCTAGGGTTGGAGAGCTCCGGCATGCGATTAACCTGCCATATCTCGCTGCCATCCTCGCTGGACAAGATCAGGAACACTCAAAGTTCGTGTGGTCTCTCGGAGTCTCACTCATTGCCTTAGCCTTGTCGGTTGGCTCAATCATCGCCCAGGTGGTCGCAGCGCAATGACGGCTAACAATGCGTTCAAGCCGAAATTGCATCGCTACGCCGTCAACATGGCAGAAAGAGCTTGCCATGTCGCCGGCTACGCGCTGCAATTCGGCTTAACTTAGGCGTTAGGCATCAGCACGGAGGCGACTTGATGGACAGCAATGGCAAAGACAATACGACCTTCGATCAGGCTTCCAAGAGCCTGCCCGCCTTCATAGCCGGCGGATTGCTTGGCGGGCTGTTGGTTGGAGTCCTCGTTGGCAACATCCCCTACGGAGTGGCAGCCGGAGTGGTGATTGCACCGTTGGCCTGGTTCGCTGTCGCGGGCAAGCGCAATATTAAGCAGGCTCCAGACACCGACGCAGATGCCTAACATTGCGTTGAAGCCGAAATTGCATCGCTACGCCAACAACATGGCAGGAAGAGCTTGCCATGTTGTCGGCTACGCGCTGCAATTCGGCTTAACTTGAGCGTTAGGCCTCTCAAAGCATGATCGCCGAGCCTACTCAGCTTTGGCAACAGATCGGTAAGACACTCTGGCACGTGCAACTTGCCGAGTTCTCTTTGGTCAACTTTTATGTGGCAGGCCGATTAGACAAGGATCCCCAACAAGTCGACCTCGATGATCTATTGGAGCGCAACTTTAAGTCTACAGTCGGAGTGATTGTTGGCAATTTACGCCAAGCCGGGATGCTTAACCCAGCCATTGACTCGCAGCTAGCCAACTTTGTATCGGAGCGCAATTGGCTAGCGCACCATGTTCGCCGCCTACACAATCGTGATATCTATAATCAAGACAGATACGTCGCGCTGCTAAGCCGGTTGGACGCTCTTAAAAGCGAGAGCGACGCGATTTCGGTGGGCGTTACACACTGGATGGACGGCTGGGCCATAGCCCAAGGCCTGACTGTGGAAGAACTTGAGCAGGAGACGCAGGCTCAACTTGCCAGCCTCCGGGGAGAGGCCTAACAGTGCGTTCAAGCCGAACTCGTTTCGCTCCGCAAACAACATGGCTGGAAAAGCTTGCCATGTTCTTTGCTCCGCTACACGAGTCGGCTTAACTTGAGCGTTAGGCGCAAAAGGAGATTTCGGTGCCATGTCAAAAGTAACCACCGATTCCAATCTGCTTCTCAAAGAGCTCAGGGTAGAGAACAGAAAGTTGCATCGGCGCATCGCCAGCCTGGAGGCCAAGCTCATTTCATTTCGTGGCCGCATGGCTGCGCTTGAGAAGGAAATCAAGTCGGGAAATAACCGTGAGCTTGCAAAGATCCTGGATGAAATTTCTCAAAACGAAAAGGCTCGCAGTCCTGCGACCCAATAGTTGTTAGGTGCCATGGAGCAACCACGCCACTTTCTGCAGATCGAGATCTCTGAAGAGAAACGAGAAGTCACGCTCAACGGCTGCCCTGAAGCCTTGCGAATGCTTGCTAACGAGTTGCATAAGCTTGCCGCTGAAGCAGAAGCACGCGGAAAGATCCAGATGGAGAACTATTCTAGCCCTGACTGGGGTGGACTCGATCTTGAGGTTCGTCTCCTCCATCCTCATTGCTCTAGCGCAAAATCATTCAGTGTTTGCGCTTGGCCAAGCTCCTCATATGCGCGGCAATATCTGCGTGGCGGCGCCTAACAATGCGTTCAAGCCGAAATGGAGCTTCCTTCGGTTAATTCCGATAAAGCTTGCCGTGTTGTCAGCTACGCGCTGCAATTTGGCTTAACTCGAGCGTTAGAGCTCAGACCAAACAGCACACATGCGCGAAGATTGCAGAAAGGAACTGGAGCTGCGCGAAGACCGAGAGAGAGTCGCGTCCTACATCGTGGGCTTCCTTCGGGCATTCCAAGCAGCGGCGCTTCCACATCAGTCTCTGATAGGTAAAGAGGCATCCCCTGAGCTTGTTAGCTGTGCGCTCGCTCACCTTCAAGTGTTCGCGGTGCGGGCTTTGGAAACGTTCTTTCGAGACTGCTTCGTGGTCTTGTGCAAGCGCGACTCAACCTTCTTGGAGAAGGCCACTGAAGCGACGAAAGGGAAGATCGACTATGCAACCCTTTCAAAGTTCATAAGCGGCAAGTCGTCACTTGAGGAGCATCTCGCGGCGGAAAGAAATTTTCAGAATCTTGACGTAGTAAACATGGCCTTTGCGCCGTTGTTTGGACGCCCGACCTTCGAGGCACTGAACAAGACGACGTTCAATCCCGTTCTGCCAGGCGCGCCGGCGCGCAGCTCCCCCATTTGCCTCGACGGGAAGCCTTGGAGGGCTCTTCTCTATGAGCTGGTTGCGTCACGGCACCAAATTATTCACAACGCTAACCATCCTTTGCCGCAAGACCAGGTTCATGTGGTAGAGCAGGCAAATATGGTGCTACTCGTAGGCCAGTTGTTCGGATTACACCTGGCTCAAACTCTGGGCGTCGGTACTCTTGTGACTGAGGCCCCACTGTGGATGGTAGTGCTAATGGCAGTCGCTGCGAAAAGCGAAGAGAGCCCAGAGGTCTTGCTCGGACGGATGGCGAAGCAGGTTGAGTTGAACCCTGAGCTAAAGGAGGCAAAGGGCCACATCGGACCTGTGTTACTACCTGCTCAGCACGTTATGCGACTTCGCTTCGTAGAGGACCGCTCCACAGCCCACTCAATCTCCGCCGACCAAGAAATAATCCATCTAGTCACAAAGGTCGGGGATAACTATGAGCTAAGTACGGTAGTTTCGGCGGAGGCCTTGTCGCAGGATGGCGGCAAAGGTGAGCTCTAACAATGCGTGTGTGGACTCCTCCGGCAATAAGGCCTGGTGACCTGCTTCTGGCTTAGGGCGGTTGCAGTCGTGTGTTCGGCCTTAGGGTGAGCAGTGCTACTCGGGCCATCATGGAATGCGCGGATCGGGAGCCTTCCGTTCGAGCTGCCTCGCAGGCCTGGATTGTTATCGGCTTGCCGCGATCCCGGACCGACCTGTTCGCCATGATCAGATCAACCAGGAAACGCGTGAAAGGTGTTGGCTTGTTTCCTCCTTAGCGAGTTTCCGGACGCGCGCTGATGTGGAGGGCATCAAACATGAACCGCAGCGTTACGGTACGCGGGGCTGATGCGTTGCAAAGGGACATGGGGAGCCTTTCGAAATTGAAGATCCATCGCAGCTCGACGCCCGACGCACTTCATTCGGCATGCCGTCGCGGACTTCTTGGCGGGCTGTTGGTCGGAGTCCTCGCCGGCAGGCGCGCCATCCGACAGGCTCCGGATACCGACGCTGGATCTTGACTAAGCTTTCAGGCCGACCACACTGGGTTCGACGACCGAAAAATGAGCTACCTCATCATCTGCTCGGTCGCGTTACTCGCGTCGGCCCTGACGTTCTTCTCCGGCTTCGGCCTGGGCACGCTGCTGCTGCCGGCGTTCGCGCTCTTCTTCCCCGTCGAACAAGCCGTCGCACTCACCGCGGTCGTCCACCTCCTCAACAGCCTGTTCAAGCTTGTGCTGACCGGGCGCCATGCCGACCTCCGCGTGATCCTCCGCTTCGGCCTGCCCGCCATCGTCATGTCGTTCGCTGGCGCGCGGGTCCTGGTCTGGCTCGCCCACATTGCACCGGTATACACATACCCGGCGTTTGGTCGGATGGTGTCGGTGACGCCGGTCAACCTGGTAGTGGGCCTGCTGCTCCTGGCCTTCGCCGCGCTTGAGTTGCTTCCCCGCTTCCGCAACTTGACCTTCGGCTCGCGGTACATGCCGCTGGGTGGCTTGCTCAGCGGCTTTTTCGGCGGCCTTTCCGGGATGCAGGGTGCGCTGCGTTCGGCGTTCCTGGCCCGCGCGGGCCTGACCAAGGAAGCCTTCATCGCCACCGGCGTCGTCATCGCCTGCTTCATCGACTTGTCACGCATCGCCGTCTATTCCACGGCGCTGGTCCGCGAGAGCGCCGGTTTCGACTACGGCCTGCTGGCGGCGGCGGTGCTGGCCGCGTTCGCCGGCGCTGCGCTCGGCAACGGTTACCTGAAGAAAATGACCATGCCAGGGATCCAGCGCATCGTTGCGGTGATGCTGTTCTTCGTCGCGCTGGGCCTCGTGACGGGGCTGTTGTAGCAAGCGACTTCCACCTGGAGACGATTCATGGGCTGGCTCATCACCAAATACCTGCTTACCGCCGCCGTCGTGGTCGTGGTCTCGGAGGCGGCCAAGCGCAGCGACAAGCTTGGCGGGTTCATTGCCGCCCTTCCCCTGGTGACACTGGTCGCACTGGTCTGGCTCTACCTCGAGAAGCAACCCCAGGCCAAGCTGGCCAACCATGCGTGGTACACGTTCTGGTACGTGGTGCCGACCCTGCCCATGTTCCTGGCGTTCCCGTACCTGCTCCCGCGCCTTGGCTTCTGGCTTACGATGCTCGCCAGCGCGCTCATTACCGTGGCTTGTTTCGGCGTGTTCGCGCTGGTCGTGCGCCAGTTCGGTATCCAGCTTCTGCCTTGAACGAAGCCCGGAGGAGAAAACCATGAAGATCACGGTCATCGGAGCCACGGGCATGATCGGCTCGCGCGTCGTCGCCGAGGCCGCGCGCCGCGGACACGAGGTGACTGCGGCCAGCCGTTCGGGTGCGTCGACTGAAGGCGCGTCCGGAACGAAGAGCATGGAACTTGGCGACACCGCCGCCGTCGCTGCAGCCATGTCGGCAGCGGACGCCACGGTCATCAGCGTGCCGCCGGACCGCGGCGGCGGTTCGCACGAACCCACCCTCAAGGCGCATCGCGACCTCATTGCCGCCCACCCGCCGGGCCGCTTGCTGGTCGTCGGCGGCGCCGGATCCCTCGAGATCGACGGCGTCCGACTCAAGGACACGCCCGGGTTCCCGCCCGCCTATTACAACGAGGCGGACACCTTTTCGACCATCCTCGACCTCTACCGTGACTCGCGGGGCCTGGATTGGACCATGCTGTCGCCCGCCCCGGTGATCGCCCCAGGCGAGCGGACCGGCACTTATCGCGTCGGCACGGACAACCCGATCGGCGACACCGTCAGCGCGGAGGACTTCGCCGTCGCGATCGTCGACGAACTCGAGCATCCGAAGCACGCCGGGGCCCGTTTCACCGTCGCCAACTAGAGCGGCGGCGGTCTCGGAGCGCTGGCGTGTCCTCCGATCCCGGCTTCCTCGAATATGTCCTCGACCAGCTCGCAATGGGCCCCGAGCTCGAGCACAAGCGCCTGTTCGGCGAGTACGGCCTGTGGCTGGACGGCAGGATCGTGGCGCTGGTCTGCGACGACCAGTTGCTGGTGAAGCCGACCGACGCCGGGCGGGAGCTGCTGGGCGGGGCGCCGCCGGAGGTGCCGCCCTATCCGGAGGCCAGGGGCTGGCTGCTGGTGGAGGACCTGGACGACGGGGAGGCGCTGCGGCGGCTGTTGCGGGGGACGGCGGCGGCGTTGCCGGTGGCGAAGGGGCGGAAGACTCGCAGGTAAAAGCGTCGCGGCTTGCGCCGCTCCCACAAGGGGGAATCGCTCCCACAAGGCGGGGTTCGCGGTAATCTCGGGGGGCGGACGCACCTGCTTGCGCCGCTGGGAGACTTGGATGGCTGGGTTCCTGCTCTGGTGCCTGTTGTTCGTGCTGTGCTGGCCTGTGGCGCTGCTGGCGCTGGTGCTGTGGCCGTTCGTCTGGCTGCTGTCGCTGCCGTTCCGCCTGGTCGGGATCACCTTCTCCGCCGTGTTCGCCTTCCTGCGCGCGCTGCTGTTCCTGCCCGCGCGGATCCTGGGCGCGCGGCCGGCGGCCGCATGAACGCGCCGATGGCCAGGGCGCCATGGTGGTATTGGGCAGTGGCGGTGCTGGCGCTGTTGTGGATGCTGCTCGGCGTGTTCGCGTGGATCATGGATTTGCAGATGACGCCCGAACAGCTCGCCACGCTGGACGCGGGACAGCAGCAGCTGTACGCCGCGCGGCCGCAATGGGTGTTCGTGGTCTACGCGATCGCGGTGTTCAGCGGGCTGGCCGGCGCGATCGGCCTGCTGTTGCGCAAGCGCTGGGCGACGACGTACTTCCTCGTGTCGCTGGTCGCGGTGGTCATCCAGTTCGGCTACACGCTGTTCGTGATGGACGCCATCGGCGTGCTCGGCGCCGGGATGGCGCTGCCCTTCCCGCTGGTGATCGTCGCCTTTGCCGTGTTCCTGCTCTGGTTCGCGCGCTATGCGCGGCGCCACGGCTGGATCCCCGGCGGCGGCGCCGCCAACGCGACGCTCGCCTGATCCGCCGGGCCTAGCCTTCCGGCTGCGCGACGATCGCGCCGCGCAGGTGCGGCGCACGATCGACGATGTCGGTCCACACCAGGTAGGCGTTGCCGTGGTGCAGCGCCAGCTGCGGGAAGCCCGTGGCCTTGCCGCGGCCCTGCAGTTTCGCCACCTGCAGCCGCTGTAGTTCCTTTGCCAGGTCCGCGCTGCGGCGCGACAGCCACAGCGACTGCCCGGTCTTGTCCTCGCGCACCCACAGTGCCCAGGCCTGGTCGTCGTCGAGCGCGACGGCGACGCGGCCCTGCACGGCGCCGCCTTCGTCCAGCATCACCGGCGCGCCCCAGCTGTCACCGGCGTCGCCGCTGCGCGACAGCAGCACCCGCGGCTTGTCGTCGGCGGCGGTGTACCAGGCCGCAACGACATCGTTGCCGTCGGCGGCCACCGACGGTCCGTTCACCGGGCACGCGGTCATGTGCCAGTTGTCGGCGTGCACCGGCTTCGGGGCTGTCCAGGCGCCATCGACCAGGCGCACTGCAACGATGTCGCGGATCTCGTCCTCGGTACGGTCGCGATAGACCAGCAACGGGCCTTTCGCGGTGATCGCCAGGTCGGTCTGGCAGCAATCGCAGGTCATGGGGTCGACCACGGCCTCGCCGCTGCGGGCGAAGTTGCGGTCGAACACGGCAGCGCGCAGTTCGGTGCGGCCATGGGCCATCTCGTGATCCGCCGGCGCGACATTGTTGCGGCCATCCAGCCAGGCAATGCCCACCGATTCCGGTCCCATCGGCCACAACGCGGCGAAGCCGTGCTCGGCCACCACGTCGTCGTCGTTCACCTTCACCGGCGCGGCCCAGTTGAAGCCGCCATCCACAGAGCGGCTCAGCGCGATGTCGGCGGCATAGCCGTCGCCGCCCGCCTTCTGCAGCCAGTGCACCCACAGCGCGCCATCCGCCGCGGCGGTGATGTGCGGCACATCGGCCCAGTTCGCCATCAGCGCGTCGCCGACCACGACCGTGCGCGCCTCGCTGCTCCAGCGGCCGTTCTCCCCGAGCGCGGCGAAGCGCAGCGCGTTGCGGCGACCCGCCACGCTGTTGATCCAGGTGAGCAGCAGGCGGCCGTCGTCGGTGGCGACCAGGTTCGGCTGCGCCGAGCCGGGGCTGGAAGGCAGCACCCACTCGGTGACGACGTATTGCGGCGGGCCGCTGTCGCCGCTGGCGGAAACGTTGGATGAATCGCCGCCGCAGGCGGCAATGGCGAGGCAGGACGCGAGCAGGGCCGGGATGCGCATGCCCGCCATGTTACGCCGCGCGGTTGCGGGCCAGGTGCACCAGCAGCAGCGAGATCGCCGCCGGGGTCATGCCGGGGATGCGCTGTGCCTGGCCGACCGTTTCCGGGCGCACGCGCTCGAGCTTCTGCCGCGCCTCGACCGACAGGCCGCGCACCTGCGCGTAGTCGAAGGCGACGGGGATCGCGGAGGTCTCGTGGCGCTGCTGGCGGGCGATGTCCTCCCGCTGCCGATCCAGGTAGCCGGCGTATTTCGCGCCGATCTCGACCTGTTCGGCGACCGCGTCGTCGGCGACCGGCGGCTGCAGCGAGGGCAGCGACAGCAGGCTGGCGTAGTCGACTTCCGGGCGCCGCAACAGGTCGAGCACGTTGGTCTCGCGCGACAGCGGCAGGCCCAGCGACTGCACGACCTCGGCGCCGAGCGTGTTGTTCGGGGCGGCCCACAGCGCGCCCAGCCGCGCGTTCTCGCGCTCGATCGCGTCGCGCTTGCGCTCGAACGCGGCGAAGCGCGCGTCGTCCACCAAACCCAGGTCGCGGCCGATGCCGGTCAGGCGCAGGTCGGCGTTGTCCTCGCGCAGCTGCAGGCGATACTCGGCGCGCGAGGTGAACATCCGGTAGGGCTCGGTGGTGCCCTGGGTGACCAGGTCGTCGATCAGCACGCCGATGTAGGCCTGGTCGCGGCGCGGCGACCAGGCGTCGAGTCCGCGCACGAAACGCGCGGCGTTGAGCCCGGCGATCAAGCCTTGCGCAGCCGCTTCCTCGTAGCCGGTGGTGCCGTTGACCTGGCCTGCGAAGAACAACCCGGACACCGTCTTGGTTTCCAGCGAAGCCTTCAGCCCGCGCGGGTCGAAGTAGTCGTACTCGATCGCGTAGCCGGGGCGGGTGATGTGCGCGCGCTCGAAGCCGCGGATCGAATGCACAAGTGCCAGCTGCACGTCGAACGGCAGCGAGGTGGAGATGCCGTTGGGATAGATCTCGGCGACGTCCAGGCCCTCGGGCTCCACGAACACCTGGTGCGAAGCCTTCTCGGCGAAGCGCACCACCTTGTCCTCGATCGACGGGCAGTAGCGCGGGCCGATGCCTTCGATCTGGCCGCTGTACAGCGGCGAGCGGTGCAGCGCCCCGCGGATGATCTCGTGGGTGCGTTCGCTGGTGTGGGTGATCCAGCACGGCACCTGGCGCGGATGGTCCTCGCGCGAGCCCATGAAGGAAAACACCGGGCGCGGATCGTCGCCGGGCTGGATGTCCATCACCGAGTAGTCCAGCGTGCGGCCGTCGATGCGCGGCGGCGTGCCGGTCTTCAGGCGATCGACCACGAACGGGCGCTCGCGCAGCCTGGCCGCAAGCGTGGCCGCCGGGGCATCGCCCATGCGTCCGGCCGCGTACTGCGTTTCGCCGACGTGGATCTTGCCGGCGAGGAAGGTCCCGGCGGTCAGCACCACCGCGGGCGCCTCGAAGCGCAGGCCGGTGTTGGTGATCGCGCCGATGACGCGATCGCCTTCGATCAGCAGGTCGTCGACCGCCGCCTGGAACACGACCAGGTTCGGCTGCGTTTCCACCGCACGGCGGATGAAGGCGCGATACAGCGCGCGATCGGCCTGGCAGCGCGTGGCGCGCACCGCCGGGCCCTTGGAGGCGTTGAGCCGGCGCCACTGGATGCCGGCGGCGTCGGCCGCGCGCGCCATGACCCCGCCCAGAGCGTCGATCTCGCGCACCAGGTGGCCCTTGCCGATGCCGCCAATCGCCGGGTTGCAGCTCATCGCGCCGACGGTTTCGATGTTGTGGGTCAGCAGCAGCGTGCGCGCGCCGGCGCGCGCGGCGGCCAGCGCGGCCTCGGTGCCGGCGTGGCCGCCGCCCACGACGATCACGTCATGCCGGTGGAAGTCATGCCGATTGGAGTCGTTGATGCCCATGGGTGACGCTGTGGGTCAGTCCTGGCCCCTGCAGGGGCGGATCGTGGCCGGGAAGGCCGGCATTATCGCGCGCAGGCGCTTTCGCGGGGTTGGCACGGTGCTTGCGTCTATCCCATTGCACCCGGCGCGGCGGCCGCGTCAGGGGCGCGTTGACCGGAATGGAACAGGGACGGTCGAGCGCGCGCCGGGGAAGCCACGGGGGCGGATGTCGGGGGGCATCCGCCCCCAACTCTATTCCGGGCCGTGATGCCGCAAGAAGGTGCCGACGCCCGACGGGGGAACGGAACAGGGGGGATCCGGAGATCCCCGCCGGACGTCGACATGGATGCGTGGCCCGCGCTGGATGCGGCAGGAAACCGGGACGCCACGGACCCGGCTAGCTTGGGCATCGGCGCAGGCGGACGCAAGATGGCGACCGCCCGTTAACTGCGACGCAGTTCTCGTTATTGCTGGGTGCGGCGCAGCATCCCGGACATCCGCGAGCCGGAATCGCCGTCGTCGCTGCCGCCTACGGACCTGGGCAGGCTCACCGGCCCGGCTGGCTGGCTCGGGGCAATGCCGCTCGGGGCGACGCTGCGCGGGGCGATGCTGCGCGGGCGCGGCATCGGCGTGCTGGAGCGCTCGCGGAAGTCGCCACGGTTGCCGATCGAATCCAGGTCGCGCCACGGCGGCGTCGGCCGGGACGGCTGCGAGCCGCCGTCGTTGCCATCGTCGTTGTCGTGGCCGCCATGGTGGCCGCCGTGCCGATGGCGATACCACGGGTAGTAGTAGCCGCCGCCGTAGTAGTACGGGTAACCGTACGACCCGTAACCATAACCGCCGTACGGGTAGCCATAGCCGTAGTAGCCCGGGTAGCCATAAGTGCCGTAGACCCGGTATTCGACGCTGGGCGAGCCGTAGTAATAATCGCCGCTGCCGCCGCGATACTGGTAACCGGTGGCGCAGCCCGCCAGCAGGGCGAGGGCGGCCAGCGCGGGAAGGATGAGCTTGCGGTTCATGAGGCGGTACCCCGTTCGACTCTAGCCAGCATCGGCGCCGGGCGTTGAATTCCGGCTTAACTTCGCCGTCACGCCGAGTGGGCCGGCTGAACGGTTCAGCCGAGGCGCGGATCGGCCGGGCCACGTAATACGATGATGGCATGGATGGAACCCCCATGACCCTGCCCACGCATGCCGATGTGCTCCGCGCCGCCGCGCGCATCGCGCCACATGCGCACGTGACCCCGGTGTTGCGCTCGCGCTCGCTCGATGCGCTCGCCGGCTGCGAACTCCACTTCAAGGCCGAACCACTGCAGCGCGCCGGCGCATTCAAGTTCCGCGGCGCCTGCAATGCGGTCTGGTCGCTGGAAGAGGCGGAGGCGCGCGCGGGCGTGGTCACGCATTCATCCGGCAACCACGGCGCGGCGCTGGCGCTGGCGGCACGCACGCGCGGCATCGCCTGCCACGTGGTGGTGCCCGAAGGCGCCGTCGCCGCCAAGCTTGCGGCAATCGAAGCCTATGGCGGGATCCTGCATCGTTGCGCCCCGACCATCCGCGCGCGCGAGGAAGCCACGGTGCGCGTGCAGCGCGACACCGGTGCGACCCTCGTCCATTCCTACGCCGACCCGCGCGTGATCGCGGGCCAGGGCACGGCGGCGCTCGAGTTGCTCAATGCGACCGGTGGACTGGACGTGCTGGTGACACCGGTGGGCGGCGGCGGGCTGGCCTCGGGTTGTTCGCTTGCGCTGTCGGGGCTGGCGCCGGCTTGCGAGCTGTTGCTGGCGGAACCCGCGGGCGCGGCCGACACCGCGCGCTCGCTGGCCGCCGGCCGGCCCGAGCTCGACTTCGTGCCCGACACGATCTGCGACGGCCTGCGCGCCACCCTTGGCGCGCCTGGCTTCGAACTGTTGCGCGCGTACGGCGCCCGCGTGGCGGTGGTCGAGGACGACGACACCCTCGATGCCTTGCGCCTGCTATCGAGCCGGTTGAAGCTGGTGGTGGAACCATCCTCCGCGATCGCGTTCGCCGCGGTGCTGCAGCAACGCGAGCGACTGGCGGGCAAACGGGTCGGCGTGGTGCTGTCGGGCGGCAACGTCGACCTGGGGACCCTTGCGCAATGGATACGATGAACCGCTATGCTCCGGCGCTGCGCCGGATCCACTGGCTGACCGCACTGCTCCTGCTCGCGGCCTACCTGCTGATCGAGCAGCGCAACCTGTTCCCGCGCGGCAGCGAGCCGCGGGCCTTGATGGTCCAGGGCCATTTCTGGACCGGCCTGGCGATCTTCGTCTTCGCCGTGTGGCGGGTG
Organism: Lysobacteraceae bacterium; assembly: GCA_004297225.1. Classification (GTDB taxonomy): domain Bacteria; phylum Pseudomonadota; class Gammaproteobacteria; order Xanthomonadales; family Xanthomonadaceae; genus Cognatiluteimonas. The sequence continues at coordinate 218,854 of SCUI01000010.1, forward strand.
CTGCTGCGCCGGCGACTGGGTGCCCCGCCGATCACGCCCGTGCCGCCGCAATGGCAGCAATGGTTCGCGAAGGCCATGCACCTGGCCCTGTACGCGTTCGTGCTGGTGATGCCGCTGCTCGGCCTGGCCACCGCCTGGAGCGACGACAAGCAGTTGCTGCTGCCGTTTACCCAGCTCGCGGTGCCGGCGCTGCTGCCGGTGGACAAGGACCTTGCGCACCAGCTCGAAGACCTGCACGGGACCATCGGCGAGGCCTTCTACTGGGTGATCGGCCTGCACATCGTGGCGGCGCTGTACCACCACTTCTGGGTCCGCGACGACACCCTGCGCCGGATGCGCTGAGCCGGGGCTAGAATCCGCGCTTCCCCAGCGAAGCCCATCAATGCAGCGAGCGCTCCGATCCCCCGGCACCTGGATTGCCGCCCTCGCGCTGGTGCTGGCGTTGTTGCTGCCCGGCCTGCGCGGGATATGGGATCCGGACGAAGGCCGCTATACCAACGTCGCGATGCACATGCTCGACACCGGCGACTGGCTGGTGCCGCATCGCAGCGAGGAAGTCGCGCACTGGACCAAACCGCCGCTCACCTACTGGGCGATCGCGTCGAGCGTCGCCACCTTCGGCCGCACGCCGTGGGCCGCGCGCCTGCCGGCGAGCCTGTCCTACCTACTGTGCGTGTGGTTGTGCTTCCGCATGGCGCGACGGCTGGCGCCTGGCAGCGAGCGGATGGCGGCGCTGGCGTTCGCCACCATGCTGTTGCCGTTCGGCGCGGCACAGCTGATCACCACAGATTTCCTGCTTGCCGCCTGCGAGGCGTTGGCGTTGGGGGGCTTCGTGGAAGCCCGCTTCGGCAATCCAGGCCATGCGCGGCGCTGGCTGGCGCTGATGTGGGCCGGCTTCGGGCTGGCGTTCCTGACCAAGGGGCCGCCAGGCTTGCTGCCGCTGCTGGCGGTGTTCGTGTTCGATGCACTGACGCGGGCCACGGGCGTCCACGGGCAGCGCCGGCCGCGCGCGCTGCAGTGGTGGGGACCGCTGCTGTTCGTGGCGATCGCGCTGCCCTGGTACCTCGCGGTGGTGCTGCGCAACCCCGGCCTGCTCGATTATTTCCTGGGCGCGGAGGTGGTCGACCGCATCGCCAGCGACCAGTTCAAGCGCCACGGCCAGTGGTACGGCTGGCTGACGATCTACGCGCCGACCCTGCTGCTCGGCACGCTGCCGTGGACGCCGGCGCTGTGGCGCTGGTTGCGTTCACTGCCGGCGCAGGTGTCGACCTGGCGCTCCCCCGTCGGCCGCGACGTCGACCGCACCGGGTTGCTGCTGGCGTTGTGGATCGCGCTGCCGTTGCTGGTGTTCTGCGTGTCGCGTTCGCGCCTGCCGCTGTACGTCCTGCCGTTGTTCGTGCCGCTGGCGCTGGTCGTCGCGCGGCAACGGCTCGCTGAAGGCCGCGGCCTGCCGCGCTGGCGCTGGATCCTGGCGTGGGCGGCGCTGCTGCTGGCGCTGGAAACCGCCACCGCGCTGTGGCCGACCCACAAGGACGGTGCCGCCTGGGAACAGGCGATCCGCGAGCGCACGCAGGGGCCGGTGACCCAGGTGCTGATCGTTGACGACATGGCCCGTTACAGCCTGTACCTGCAGATGGGCGTGGACGTGGAAAAACTGTCGCTGTTCCCGCTGCAGCAACCGGAATACGGCCCCGAGTTCGACGAGGACGTGGCCGACGAGCTCGGCGACGACTACGACCCGGACGCGATCTGGTTCACCAAGCAGGACCACTACCCGGTCGTCGCCGCGCGCCTGCAAGACCTCGGCTACACCGCCATCCCGCAAGGCACGCCCTACCACGGCCGCACCCTGTTCCGTGTGGTGCGTCGCGCGGATTGAGGGCTTTTTTGCCACGGATCACACAGATAAAAAAGGATAGGGTTTGCGCGCGTCACCGAAGGTGCGAAGCAACCAGCTTTTCAATCCTTTTCAATCTGTGTGATCTGTGGCTGAAAAAAGCTTCACCGGCGCCGGATCGGAATCTTGCTGGCGGGGAAGGTGGCGATTTCGGCGCCGGCTTCACGGATCGGGGCGCCGGTCGGCGGGGCCCAGGCCATCGCGGTGATGGTTTCCCAGGTGGCGGGCAGGCCGCGCGCTTCGCCGAACTCGCGTGCGTAGGCATCCGCGGCACAGGCAAAACGCGCCTTGCCGGTGAGCGTCTGCCGCCGCGACTGCAGCGCATTGGTCGCACCGAGCGCGCGCAGTTCGCGCATCAGCCCCGGCAGGGTCTCGTAATGCGTGGTCGCAAGGTCGCGGTCGATCACCGGATCGCGGAAGCCGGCGTGCACCAGCGCGTCACCGAATTGCGCCAGCGTGGTGAACGGGCTGACGTGCGGGACGGCGTCGGCCCCGGCGAAAGCGGTGCGCAATTCGAACAATGTGTCCTGGCCGAACGTGGACACCATCAGCAGGCCACCGGGGCGCAGCACGCGGCGGAACCCGGCGAACACCGCCGGCAGGTCCTCCACCCATTGCAGGCAGAGGTTGGAGAACAGCACGTCGACGCCGCCGTCGGCCAGTGGCAGCGCGCGCGCGTCGGCGCAGACGCGGTCGATGCCGCGGCGCAAGGGATGCCAGCCTTCGCGCTGGCGGCCTTCGCGCAGCATCGGCAGCGCGACGTCCAGCGCCAGCACCTGCGCCTTCGGCCAGCGCTTGCGCATCGCCGCGGCGCCGCGGCCCAGGCCACTGCCGACGTCGACGACCCGCGCCGGCACTGCGTCCTCGTGTTGCAGCCGGTAATAGTCGAGCGACTCCAGCAACTGCGCCTCGACCGCGCGCTGCAGGGCCGCGGCGGCGTCGTAGCCGGGCGCCGCGCGCGAGAACGCGCGCCGTACCTGGCGGTGGTCGAACAGTGCCTGCGGATCGCGCGCACTCATGGCGGGGCCTCGAGGAAGGACGCGAGCGTGGAGGCGACGTCGCGCGAATGGGTGAGGAAGGGTGCGTGTCCGGCGTGCTCGACCACTTCGAAGCGCGAGCGCGGCGCCAGCGCCGCGGCGGCCGCCATGGCACGCGGATCGACCAGGCGATCGCGGCGGCCGGCGAGCCACAGGCCCGGCACCTGCAGTGTCGGCAACACGGCGCGCAGGTCGGCGTGCTCCAGTAACGCCAGCCCATCGGCCAGCACCGACGCGGCCGGTTCGCCGCGGGCGAACAGCTCGTCGCGCAAGGCGCGGATCTCCTCGCGTGCGTGTTCCGAACCGAAGGCTTCCAGCGCCACGAAGCGCTCGAGGGTGCCGCGATAGTCGCCGCGCAGGCCTTCGGCGAAGTCGCGGAAGATCTGCGCCGACACGCCATGGCGCCAGCCCTCGCCGCGGACGAAGCGCGGGCTCGCGCACAGCATCGCCAGCGCCGGCACCTGCCGCGGCCGCGTGGCGGCCGCGTGCAGCGCGAACAGCCCGCCCAGCGACCAGCCGCACCACGCCGCGCCCGCCGGCACCGCGGCGCAGATCGCTTCCACGCAAGGCTCCAGCTGCAGCGGCAACGCGCAGTCGCGGCTGCCGCCATGGCCGGGAAGATCGACCACGTGCAGGGTGAACCGCTCGCGCAGTTGCTGCACCAGCGGCGCGAACACGCCGCCGTGCATCGCCCAGCCGTGCAGCAGCACCAGCGGCGGGCCGCTGCCGGCGATCTCGATATGCAAAGGGCAAGCCTGCGTGCTCATGCGCCGCGATCCGTCCGCAACGCCTGCACCGCGCGTTCGCTGCGAGCCGCCTGCGGCCGCGCCACCAGCCAGGCGAACAACACGATCCCGAGCAGCACCAGCGCCACGCCCCACGACGCGATGCCCCGCGGCCAGGCTTCGCCCAGCCACCAGACGCCGAACAGGGTGGCGAACAGCATCTCGGCGCCCTGCATGGCCTCGACGCCACCCAGCGCCACCGGGTTGTCGCGGACCAGGCCGGTGGCCTGGAAGAACAGGATCGTGGCGATGACGCCGGCGCTCAGCGCCACGCCCGCGGCGAGGACCACCTGCGACAGCGACGGCAGGCCGGCCTGCAACCACGCGTACACGGCGACCAGGCACCACAGCGGCTGGCTCGCCAGGGTCATGCCGAACACGCGCTGGGTGGCGTTGAGTGCTTCGCCACTGCGCTCCAGGTGCAGCAGCAGCATGCGGTTGCCGAGCGGATAAGCGAAGGCCGCGCCGATCACGCAGGCCAGCGCGATCCATGCGCTGCGGTCGAGGCTGCCGTGCGCATGGCCGCGCTGCAGCAGCAACACGCCGGCCAGGATCAGGCCGCCGACCGCCAGCGCCGCCAGCGGCACGCGCCGCCGCGCGTCGCGGTACAGCAGTGGCGCGCACAGCATGCCGGCGACCACGGTGAACTGGAACGAGCCGGCCACCAGCCACGACGGGCCGCTTCCCGCCGCCCACGACAGCAGCAGGTAGAACGCGACGAAGCCGATCGCCGAACAGGCGAGCCACGCCTTCGGATGCGAGCGCAGCGCTTTCAGCACCGGCGTGGTGCCGCCCTGCCACGGCATCAGCGGCAACAGCAGCGGCAACGTGATCAGGTAGCGCAACGCGGCCGTCCAGGCCCAATGGCCGCCGTCGCTGGCGATCGCGCGGTTGAGCACGTAGGTCTGGGTGAAGAACAGCGCCGACGCCAGCGCGAGCGCAATCGCCGCCAGTGCCCGGCGGCGCTCCAGCGACGCGGCGGTCATGCGGGTTCGGCGGCGGGCCGGGGTGCCGCGGCGCGATCGCGCGCCTGGTCGAGCACGTGCAGCAACGCGTCGATCTGCAGCCGGTCGTGGCCGGTGCCCAGGGTGATGCGCAGTCGCGCGCCGCCTTCGGGCACGGTCGGCGGCCGGATCGCGGCCACCCAGAATCCGCGCTCCTCGAGCATCGCCGCCATCGCGGTCGCGCTGCGATCGTCGCCGCACAGCAACGGCTGGATCGGCGTGTCCGACGGCATCAGCGGCAGGCCGCGCTGCTGGGCGCCGGCGCGGAAATGCGCGATCGACTCCTGCAGCTTGTCGCGGCGCCACTGCTCGCGTCGCGCCAGGCGCACCGCGGCCAGCGAGGCCGCGGCCAACGCCGGCGGCATCGCCGTGGTGTAGATGTACGGGCGCGCAGTCTCCTCCAGGTGCTGGATGTGCGCCGCGTCGCCGAGCACCGCGGCGCCGTGTCCGCCCAGCGCCTTGCCCAGCGTGGCCAGCTGCAGCGGCACCTGGGTCGCGTCCAGCCGCGCCGCGGCGACGCTGCCGCGGCCCTCGGGGCCGAGCACGCCGACGCCGTGCGCGTCGTCCACGTAGAGCGTTGCATGTTGCGCACGCGCCACCAATGCGAGCGTCCGCAGCGGGGCGATGTCGCCGTCCATGCTGAAGACGCCGTCGGTGGCGATCATCGCCGCGCCCTCGGGATGCCCCCGCAGCTGCCGGATCGCGCCCTCGACGTCGCCGTGCGGATAGCGGCGCAGGCGGCAACCGGCCAGCCGCGCGGCGTCGACCAGGCTGGCGTGGTTGAGCCGGTCCTGCACGCAGACGTCGCCGTCGCCGAGCATCGCTTGCACGACCGCGAGGTTGGCGGCGAAGCCGCTGTTGAACAGCAGCGCGCGCTCGTAACCGAGCCACTGCGCCAGTTCCTGCTCCAGCGCCTCGTGCGCGGCATGGTGGCCGCTGACCAGGTGCGAGGCGACGCCGCTGGCGCCGTGCCGGGCGGCGGCGTCCTGCAATGCGTCGACCACGGCGAAATGCTGCCCCAGGCCGAGGTAATCGTTGCCGCAGAAATCGATCAGCCAGCGCCCGTCGACCTCGCAACCGACGCCGTCGCGGCGCGCGACGACCCGGCGCACGCGGCGCCGGCCGTGGGCCTCGCGCTGCAGGCGCGCGGCCTCGATGCGGTCCTGCAGGCGGGGTCGGGTCATTGTCAGGCGACGGCGGCGGCGGGGACGTCGGTGATGGTCGCATGGACCGTGCCCGGCCGGTCATGATCGGCCGCGTCCACCTGGACCTGCATCGGCACCAGCCCGAGGCGGTCGAACAGGGCCATGTCGCGCTCGGTATCCGGGTTGCCGGTGGTCAGCAGCTTCTCGCCGTAGAAGATCGAGTTGGCGCCGGCGGTGAAGCACAGCGCCTGCAGCTCGTCCGACATCTGCTCGCGCCCGGCCGACAGCCGCACCATCGACTTCGGCATCAGGATGCGGGCCACGGCGATCGTGCGCACGAACTCGAACGGATCCAGTTCCGCAGTGCCCGCCAGCGGCGTGCCGGGGACCTGCACCAGGCGATTGATCGGCACCGAATCCGGGTGCGCCGGGAGCGACACCAGGGCCTGCAACAAGCCCGCGCGCTGCTCGCGCGACTCGCCCATGCCGACGATGCCGCCGCAGCAGGTCTTCATGCCGGCGTCGCGCACGTGCGACAGCGTGTCCAGCCGGTCCTGGAATTCGCGGGTGTGGATGATCTCGCCGTAGAACTCCGGCGCGGTGTCCAGGTTGTGGTTGTAGTAGTCCAGGCCCGCGGCCTTGAGCGCGTCGGCCTGGTGGCCGCTGAGCATGCCCAGCGTGGCGCAGGTTTCCATCCCCAGCGCCTTCACCTCGCGGATCATCTCGGCGACCTTGGGGATGTCGCGGTCCTTGGGCGAACGCCAGGCCGCGCCCATGCAGAAGCGCGAGGCACCGGCGGCCTTGGCCTGGCGTGCCTTCGCCAGCACCTCGTCGGTCTCCATCAGCTTGGTCGCGTCGACGCCCGTGTGGTAGCGGGCCGCCTGCGGGCAGTAGCTGCAGTCCTCCGGGCAGCCGCCGGTCTTCACCGACAGGAGCGTGCTGACCTGGACTTCGCGGGGGTCGAAGTGCTGGCGATGCACGGTCGCCGCCTGGAACACCAGTTCGGTGAAGGGCAGCGCGAACAGGGCGAGGATTTCCTCGCGTTGCCAGTCATGGCGCGGGACGGGGGAAGGGCTGACGGCGGACATGGGACTTTCCTGACGGCGAAGACGGCTTCGACCGGGCAGTCTGGAAACCATGCCGGACCCTGTCAACCGCGAGGCCTCGTCGCCGGTTGACGGCTGGCGCTGGCCGGGGCTGCCGTGGCGGCCACGGTGCCTGGGTTGCGGTGCACCGGGCGAGGGCCGCGAGGACCTGTGCGGGGCCTGCCGCGCGCGCCTGCCGTGGCTGGCGGGCGAGGCGATCCGCTGCGCGCCGCCCCTGCGCCAGGCGGTCGCGGTGTTCGCCTATGCCCCGCCCGTCGACCGCTGGCTGCCGCGATTCAAGTTCCATCGCGACCTGGCCGCCGGACGACTGCTTTCGGAACTGATGTTGGCGCGGCTGGCCGCCTGCGACCGGCCCGCGGCGCTGCTGCCGATCCCGCTGCATGGCGCGAGGTTGCGCGCGCGCGGCTACGACCAGGCGCTGGAACTGGCGCGCCCGCTCGCGCGCGCACTGGCGTTGCCGTTGCGTACCGACCTGCTGCAGCGCGTGCGCGCCACCGCGCCACAATCCGAACTCGATGCCGCGGCCCGCGAGCGCAACCTGCGCGGTGCGTTCGAAGCGCGTGGCGGCATCAGGTTGCCCACGCACGTGGCGCTGCTCGACGACGTCCTCACCACCGGCGCCACCCTGCACGCGGCGGCGGAGGCATTGCACCGCGCTGGCGTCGAGCGGATCGATGCCTGGGTGTGCGCGAGGGTGCTGTAGAGCCGACCCATGGTCGGCTGCAGGTCAATGAAGCCGACCATGGGTCGGCTCTACGAGGGGAGCACCGGCGGCTGGTACGCCAGCGTGGTGCCGAGCAGCCACAACAGCCCCAGCACCAGCGGCACGTGCACCACCAGCTGCACGAAGGTGAAACCGACGATGTCGCGCGCGCGCAGGCCGAGCACGCCGAGCAGCGGCAGCATCCAGAACGGGTTGACCAGGTTCGGCAGCGCCTCGGCGGCGTTGTAGACCTGCACCGCCCAGCCGAGGTGGAACCGCAGTTCGTTCGCCGCCTGCATCACGTACGGCGCCTCGACGATCCACTTGCCGCCGCCCGACGGCACGAAGAAGCCCAGCACCGCCGAATAGCCGCCGATCACCGCCGCGAAGGTGTCGTGCGTGGCCACCTGCACGAACAACGTGGACAGCCGGTGCGCGAGCGTCTCGCCGTCGGCGCCGGGGACTCCGGTCAGCATCAGCGCGATGCCGCCGTACAGCGGGAACTGGATCAGCACGCCGGCGGTGGACGGCACCGCGCGCGTGACCGCGTCGAGGAAACTGCGCGGCCGCCAGTGCAGCAGCAGGCCGAGCGACAGGAACAGGAAGTTGTAGGTGTTGAGGTTGGCGATCGCCGCCATCGGCCCCTTGCCGCGGAACTCCAGCCACAGCCAGCCGAAGCCGAGCAGCGACAGCGCGATGGTCAGCAGCGGGCTGTGTTCCAGCCATTCGCCGGGCCGGCGCGGACCCGGTGCCGGCAGCGGCGCGGTGGCCTCCAGCGCCTCGGGGAACTCGGCGATGGTGCGCGCGGCATCGCCACGCGGCGCGGTCCACCAGGCGATCGCCAGCGACACCAGCACCAGCACGCCCGTCAGCACGATCGACTGCCACAGGAAAATCGTTTCGGTGAACGGCAACACGCCGGTGATCGGCAACAGCCCGGGCGGCATGCTCGCGGGATTGGCCTGCAGCTGCGCCGCCGACGAGCTCAGGCCCATCGCCCAGACGGCGCCCAGGCCCAGGTATGCGGCGGCACCGGCGGCGCGATAGTCCATGCGCAACTCGGTCCGCTTCGCCAGCGCGCGCACGAGCAGTCCGGCGAACACCAGCGAGAAGCCCCAGCTCAGCAGCGACGACAACATGCTGGCCAGCGCGACGAAGCCGACCGCGCCGCGTCCGCTGCGCGGCCAGCGCGCGATGCGGTCGATGACCCGCGCGATCGCCGGGGCGGTGGCGACGACGTAACCACCGATCACCACGAACGCCATCTGCATGGTGAACGGGATCAGGCTCCAGAAGCCGTCGCCGAAGGCATCGGCGGTGGCGTGCGGGGTCGCGCCGAAGCCGAGCGCGAAGCTGGCGACCAGCAGCACCCCGACCACGGCGAACACCCATGCATCCGGGAACCAGCGTTCGGCGAAGTCCGCGCTGCGCAGCGCCAGCCGCTCGGGCAGGCCGGCACGCGGCGTGGCCGTGCTCACGCCGCCCCGCCCTGCCGCCCCAACGCCAGCGCCAAGCCGGCGAAAATCGTCGCGCCGACCCAGTGGTTGTGCAGGAACGCGCGGAACAGCGCGCCGCGCTCGCGGTGCCGGGCGATCACGAACTGGTACACGACCAGCAATGCCGCCACGCCCAGTCCGGCCCAGTACCAGCCGCCCAGTTGCGCGTCGCGCCCGACCAGCGCGAGCGCACCGAAGAACAACGCGTAGAGCACGCCCTGCGCGACCAGGTCGAGGTCGCCGAACAGGATCGCGGTGGACTTCGCGCCCATGCGGATGTCGTCGTCGCGATCCACCATCGCGTACCAGGTGTCGTAGGCCGTCGCCCAGAGGATGTTGGCGCCGTACAGCACCCAGGCGATGGGCGGCACTTCGCCCCGGATCGCGGCGAACGCCATCGGGATGCCCCAGCCGAAAGCCATGCCCAGGTAGACCTGCGGCAGGTAGGTGTAACGCTTGAAGTACGGATAGGTCATCGACAGGACCATGCCGACCAGGCTGAGCAGGATGGTCAGCCGGTTGAGCGTGAGCACCAGCGCGAACGCGGCGAGCATCAGGACCGCGAACACCGCGAGCGCCTCGCGCGCGGACACCTCGCCGGTGGCCAGCGGCCGGTTGCGGGTTCGCTCGACCTGCGGATCGAGCCAGCGGTCGGCGTAATCGTTGATCACGCAGCCGGCCGAACGGGTCAGCCAGACGCCCAGGGAGAACACCACCAGCGGCCACGCCGGCGGCACCCCGCCGGCCGCGAGCCAGAGGCCCCACCACGTCGGCCAGAGCAGCAGCAGCCAGCCGATCGGCCGGTCGCCGCGCATCAGCCGCCAGTACAGTTCCAGCCGGTCCATGCGAGAATTGCCTCCACGCGCCTGTAGCTCAGCCGGATAGAGTAGTGGCTTCCGAAGCCATTGGTCGGGGGTTCGAATCCCTCCAGGCGCGCCATCAGATGTTGCAGAGCGCCCGCTCGCGGCGCATTTCCTCTTCCAGCATCGAGCGCGCTTCCGGCGAAGTTTGCGCCAGCCGGCTGGCGATGTTCGCGCGGATCCGCGGGCACGGATCGAGTTCGTAGCCCGGCGGCCAGAAGCCCAGCAGGCGGGATGCCGACTGCAGTGCGCGCTCGGGCGTCACCGGCGCCTGCATGCGGAAACGCTCCGGGCGACCGCCATCGAGTCGCGACGGGGCCCGTGCCAGGGCCGGTTCGCGGCCGGGCGCGGCAGCGAGCCGTTCACGCACCGGCGCCGGCAGCGCCAGGTCCAGCCTGGGCTTGCTTGCGCGGGCGTCGTCGGCAGGGGTCTTCACGCCGGGCGCGGCCGGGAGCGGGTCGTGCGCGACATGGGCGGTCCGCGTCCTGCGCGGCGCGTCGCGCTGCGGCGTGACGCCTGCCGCGGGCGGGTGCGACTGGATCCACTCCACCTGCAGCGCCCAGCCGGCATGCTCGTCCGTGGCGACGATCTCCTGGCGCAACAGCTGCAGCAGCAGCGCGTGGAACAGCAGCACGCCGGCCCATGCCATGGCCCGCAAGCGCGGACTGGCGCGGTCGGCGGCCGGGGCGTGGATGGGTCCCGGCATGTCGACTCAGGGGCGGGCGACGGCGGTCATGGTGATCTCCAGGCGCCCGCCATCGCGGCGCAGCGCAAGCTGCAGGGACTCTCCCACGCTGCGCGTCGCCAGTTCGCGCACGCGCCGGGCCTTCATGCCCGCGACGGACTTGCCTTCCACCTCCACGACTTCATCGCCCGCGCGCAGCCCCGCGCGCTGCGCCGGCGACCCCGGCACGACCTCCGCGATGGTGATGCGTTCGACGGTGGGGTCGAGGAAGAAACCGGAGGTGGCGACCTGGGGCGAGAAGCCGAAGTAGCCGCGTTCGCCCGTCCACCCCTGGAAGGCGACGCTGGCCAGCAGCAAGCCGGCCAGCAGGCGGATGCTCAAGCGGTGGAACATGGGGTTGCCTCCATCAGGTCGATGTCTTCTTCGTCGAGGAAACAGGCCGGCGATCGCGGCGGCTGGAGCGCCGGGTCCCCGAGCAGCGCCGCCACCTCGGCATCGGCAAGAGGCGGCAGCGTGCGCAGCGGCGCATCGGCGCCACCCCCGAGCGATGCGTGGTACTGCCAGTACAACAGGTCGCCGCCCATCAGCGATTCGATCGATGCGAACAGCTGCGCGGTCGCGACATAGTCGGTGTACAGCGCGGGAGGGGTCTCGTCCGGCAGCGCAGGCGCTCGCAGCGCGCCGGCGTCGATCGCGGGCCCGGCCCTGAGTTCGAAATCGAAGCCTTCCGCCAATGGCTGCGCCACCATCGGCACGATCACCGCGCCTGACTTCCGCGCCAGCGTCGCGGTGCCGAGGACGACATTCCGCAGGCCGCCGTGGAACGGCACGAGGAAGGTGTCCTCCACGCGCTCGAACACGTCGGGCATGATCACCACCAGCGCACCCAGGCGCAGCGCGCGCAGGACCTCGCCGATGCCGGCGCGGGTGTTGTGGACGATGCGCACCCCGCTGTCCGCGGTCGGCCACAGCTTGCGGTGGATCGCGTCGAACACCGCGTTGCTGTCGTGCCGGCCGGGCGGGTCGTAGAACACCAGCACCTGGCGGCCGGCCGCGCTGGCGTGGTGGGCAAGCGAGACGATGCCGGGCAGGAAGGCGCCGTAGTGCGGAGTGGCCACGAGCATGCCGCGCCCGCCGCCATCGAACGCGCGCCATCGCGCGAGCGGCGTGCGATCGATCGCGGCGAACCACCGGCGCAATCGCGGCGCCGGCATGCGCCCGGCGCAGGCCACGGTGGCCCATTGCCGCAGGCGCCAGTGGTAGAACGCACCGAAGGGCCGCTGGCCGGCGGCGCAGGCGCGGGCGACCGCCGCGGCCCCGGCATCATCGAGGTCCAGCGACAGCAGTCGCTCGACCAGGCCGTTGCGACGGCGCATCCGACGCAACGGCGCGGCCAGGCGCAACAGGGCACGGATCGGGGCGTCAACCATGGGCGGGCTCCACGACCCGGCCGAGCCGGGCGCGCACCGCCTCCAGCGCCTCGGCAACCTCGAGATGCTGCACGGTCGCAGGCGAACGCGAGGCCGCCAACAGCAGGGCCGACTGGTGCGCGCGCGCACGCTGCCGCGCATGGCGCAGGCGCGCCCCCGGGTCGCGCCGCCATTGCAGTCCGGCGGCCAGCCAGTCGTTACCGAGTGACGCGGCGTCGCGCAGGAGCTGGGACAGTCCGCGCAGGATCGGCACCGCGCCCGGCGGAACGGGCCGCAACCCGGAGGCGCTCCAGCTCCAGATGGCCATGTGATAGCGCCCATGGAGCACGATTTCCACGGTGGACAGGAAGGTCTCCCGCGTGCCGATGACCACGGCTTGCGGTGCGAATACCTCGTCCACGAACTGGTCGGAAAACACCAGCAGCCTGCGGTTTCCTTGCTGCGCCTCCCGCAACGCCGCGGCGGGCGGCATCAGCGCAAGCGCGCCGGCACGATCGTTCAATGCCCGGGAATCACCCACCGCCAGCACGCCCGGCTCGCTGCAGGCCTCGGCGGCGACCTGAAGGCTCCACGCCGTCGTCGGCAACAGCAGCGCCGCGGAATCGTCGCGATGGGAGGCGACCCAGGCGCGCACCGCGGAAGCCATCGACAAATTTCTTTCTTCGGCCATCCTGGCCCCCCTCGAAGTCCGTTGAACGCGGGTAGCCGTGCGGCTACCCGCGACCCGCACTACATCACCAGGTGCACTTGCAGATTTCGCAGGTGATCGGTGCGTCCTCGGTCGGCTCCATCGCCTGCGCGATGCCGGCAATGTGGTCCAGCGCCGCGGATCCGGCGTGGATGGCGGATTCGAGCAGTTCGAAGTTGGCGAAAAGATCCATTCGCGATTTCCTTCCATAGAGTTTCGCCACGCGGGATTGCGCGGCGGCCGGACCATAGGTGCCGTCGCCGGCCCGGTCAACCCGCGTGGCGCCCCCGGGGCACGCGCCTTCGCGCGGAATGGGGCTTTCTGCAATAATGCACCGGATTTGACCGCGCCTCTTGCAGGGACCCTCCGTGCGCAACTACGACCTCGACTTCCTCAAGCGTTTCTCCCTCGTGATCGCCTTCCTGGTGGCGGTCAGCCTCGGCTTGATCGTGCTGGCCAACTACCTCAATGGCGTGATCCCGACGGAAGTCTCGCCGCTGGCGAAGCAGAACGAGCTGGCCCGGATCGCCCCGGAAGGCGCGGTCTACGCCGGCGCCACCGGTGCCGCCGCCCAGGCCGCAGCCGCGCAGGCCGCCCAGGCCGCGGCCTCCTCGCAGGTCGCCTACGGCGGCACGATGGACGGGGCGGTGATCTACAACAACCTGTGCACCGGCTGCCACACCGCCGGCGTCGGCGGCGCGCCGAAGCTCGAGGCCGCGGACTGGACCATGCGCATCGCGCAGGGCAACGAGACGCTCTACAAGCACGCCATCGACGGCTTCACCGGCGCCACCGGCGTGATGCCGGCCAAGGGCGGCAACCCGGCGCTCAGCGACGACCAGGTGAAGGCGACCGTCGACTGGATGTTGTCGCAGATCTGAGGATCATGGCCGGATGACCGGCCCTTCCTTCCCCGAAGACCAGGCGACGCTGTCACTGGCGGGCCCCGCGGGCCCGCTGGAAGTGGCGGTGGACCGCGCCGAAAAGCCGCGCCCGGTGGTGGCGATCGTCTGCCACCCGCTGCCCACCGAGGGCGGCACCATGCACAACAAGGTCGTGACCATGGCCGCCCGCGCGCTGCGCGAGTGCGGCGTGGACACGGTGCGCTTCAACTTCCGCGGGGTCGGGGCGTCCGCCGGCAGCTTCGACGACGGCAACGGCGAATCCGACGACCTGCGCGCGGTCGCCGCGTGGGTGCGCGCACAGCGTCCCGATGCGGCGCTGTGGCTGGCCGGCTTCAGCTTCGGCGCCTATGTGTCGCTGCGGATGACGGCGGAGCTGCAGCCCTCGGGCCTGGTCTCGATCGCGCCGCCGGTCGGCCGCAGCTGGGATTTCAAGGCGATCGTGCCGCCGACCTGCCCGTGGCTGGTGGTGCAGGGCGAGGACGACGAGATCGTCGATCCGCAGGCGGTGTATGCCTGGGCCGCGACCATGCCGCGCCCGCCCGAAGTGGTGCGCATGCAGGGCGCCAGCCACTTCTTCCATCGCAAGCTGATCGACCTGCGCGGCGCGATCCGCCACGGCATCCGCGGCTGGCTTCCGGCGCCGGATCCCGCGCATGGCTGACGGCGACGAGGCGCTGCCGTCGCAGCGCCATGCCGCCGGCGTCGCCCGCGGCGAATGGCAGGACGATCCGGCGCAACGGGTCGCGCTGGCCGAACTCGATCGCATCCACGCCGCGCTGCGGGACGCGGGGAGTGCGGGCGTGCTCGGCAAGCTGCTCGGGCGCAGGCCGCCGGCGCCGCGCGGCCTGTACCTGTGGGGCGGCGTCGGTCGCGGCAAGACCTTCCTGGTGGACCTGTTCTTCACCGGCCTGCCGACCACGCGCAAGCGCCGCACGCATTTCCATCGCTTCATGCGCAGCGTGCACGAGCGCCTGCACGTGCACGCCGGCGAGCGCGACCCGCTCGCCCGCATCGCCCGCGAGTGGCGCGACGAGCTGCAGGTGCTGGTGCTGGACGAGTTCTTCGTCAGCGACATCGGCGACGCGATGCTGCTCGGGCGCCTGCTCGAGCGCCTGTTCGCCGAGGGCGTGGTGCTGGTGACCACGTCGAACATCGCGCCGTCGGGCTTGTACAAGGACGGCCTGCAACGCGCGCGATTCCTGCCGGCGATCGGGCTGCTGGAGCGGCATTGCGTGGTGCTGCACCTGGACAGTCCGCGCGATTACCGCCTGCGCGAGCTCACCCGCTCGCCGGTCTACCGGCAGCCGCTGGATGCCGGGTCCGACGCATGGCTCGAGCAGCGCTGGCATGCGCTGGGTGGCGACGACGGCCATCGCGACGCCGGCATCGTCGTCGACGGCCGCCGGATCGCGGTGCGCGCGCGCAGCCGCGGCATGGCCTGGTTCGATTTCGCCGAATTGTGCGAAGGCCCGCGCGCGGCCGCCGACTACATCGAGATCGCCCGCGAGTTCCATACCGTGGTGGTCGGCGGAATTCCGGTGATGGGGGCGAACGCCGACGACTCCGCGCGGCGTTTCGTCACCCTGGTCGACGAGCTGTACGACCGCCACGTCAACCTGGTCTGCACCGCGGACGCTCCGCCGACCGCGCTGTACACGGGCGAACGCCTGGTCGGCGCCTTCGAGCGCACCGCCTCGCGCCTGATCGAGATGCGCTCGGCCGAGTACCTGGCGCTGGAGCACCGCTGCTAGGCGCGACGGGGGATAATCCCGGCATGGCCTCGCCCACCCTCCCGCTCGGCCGCGCGGTCGACTATCCGCGCGAGTACGACCCGTCGCTGCTGTTCCCGATCCCGCGCGCGCAAGGCCGCGCGTCGCTGGGACTGCACGACGGGCCGCTGCCGTTCACCGGCTTCGACCGCTGGCATGCCTACGAATTGTCCTGGCTGGACCGACGCGGCAAGCCGGTGGTCGGCACGCTGTCGCTGCAGGTGCCGGCGACGACGCCGAACCTGGTGGAATCGAAATCGCTGAAGCTGTACCTGAACTCGTTCAACGGCAGCCGTTTCGACGACGCCGGCGAGGTGCTCGCGCGCATCCGTGCGGACCTGTCGCGCGCGGCCGGTGGCGAGGTGGAAGTGGCACCCGGCGTGCCGCCGACCGGCGATGACGCCGATGGCGCTTCGATCGACGGCCTGGACGTCGACATCGGGTTCTACGGTCCACCCGACGCGGCGCTGCTCGTCGCCGATGCGGGCGACGAAGTCGAGGAACAGCTGCGTTCAGGCCTGCTCAAGTCCAACTGCCCGGTGACCGGGCAACCGGACTGGGCCAGCCTGCGCATCGAATACCAAGGGCCGCGGATCGATCGCGAAGGCCTGCTGCGCTACCTGGTCTCCTTCCGCGACCACTGCGAATTCCACGAGCAATGCGTGGAGCGGATCTTCAGCGACCTGATGGCGCGGTGCCGGCCACGGCGGCTGTCGGTGGAGGCGCGCTACACCCGCCGCGGCGGGCTCGACATCAATCCATGGCGGGCGACACCCGGTTGCCGCGCGCCTGCCGCGGCGCGTGACCTGCGCCAGTAGCGCGCGCGTCGACGCGGCGTGTACGCCGCCGCGATACCGGCTTCACGCCCGCCATGGGACGCTGCGCCGGTCCATGAATGCAGGAGATCCGCAATGGCGAACCGGAACAGCGGCGACGACGATCGCCTGTCCCTGCGGCCCAGCCGCAGCGCAGGCGCCCCCGATTTTTCCAACGTCCGCAGCGGCGATGGCAAGCCGGATTTCTCGAACGTGCGCGGCAGCACCGACACCGTGCCGGCGGACGGCGCGCAGCGCAGCTACACGGTGCAATCCGGCGACACGCTTTCGGAGATCGCGCAGCGGCAGTTCGGCCGCGCCAGCGCGTGGCACCAGATCTTCGAGGCCAATCGCGACCAGATCGACGATCCCGACCTGATCCGCCCGGGACAGGTGCTGCGCCTTCCCGACATCCATGACTGATCGCCCACACGGAGGTTCCCCCATGATCCGCAAGCTTCCCAGCGCCACCCTCGTTGCCGCCCTCGCCGGCGTGCTCGCGCTCGCCGGCTGCAACAAGGCCGACGACACCAACGACGCGGCGATCGACACCACCCCGCCGCCGGCCGCCACCACCCCGGCCGACACCACGATGCCGCCGGCGACGACCGATACCACCGCGACCACCGGTTTGAGCATCACCTCGGTCGACCTCGGCTCCGCGGTCGGCGACGACAACCGCATCAGCGTACCGACCACCACCTTCACCGGCAGCGACACCATCCACGCCTCGGTGGTCACCGACGGCACCGCCGAAGGCACGCTGGTAGCGACCTGGACCTACCAGGACGGGCAGGTGGTCGACACCCAGGAAAAGGTGGTGCCGGCCGGGCCGCAGGTGACCGACTTCAGCATCACCAAGCCCGACGGCTGGCCGGCCGGCAACTACACCCTGCAGGTATCCAAGGACGGCATGGTCCTGCAGACCCGCGAGTTCAAGGTCGGCTGATCGCTGCTCCCTTGTGGGAGCGGCGCAAGCCGCGACGAAAAGGGCGCCCAGGCGCCCTTTTTTTCATTGCTGCTCAAGCCAAGGCTAGTTTTCTCGGTCCGTTACACCCGTGCAAGCATATGCGGCGATCATACTCTGTTTCGGCGAAGGCCCATTTCCTGATCTGTTATGCTCCACCGCGATGCCCGCGGTGCGCGCGTAGGCGTTCCGGCTAGAGCGCATTTCCTGATCTGTTACGCTTCCAACGGGAACGCTGGTGGTGTTGCAGGGGGCTCCGGCTAGTGCGCATTTCCTGATCTGTTACGCTCGCCCGCTCATCCCTGCTGCTCCTGCGTGGGGTTCCGGCTAGAGCGCATTTCCTGATCTGTTACGCTCAAAACCCTCCCCGCCCCAACCGGCAGGCGTGTTCCGGCTAGAGCGCATTTCCTGACCTGTTACCTCACCGTCCTGTCCGAGGGCCCGGCCACGACTGTTCCGGCTAGAGCGCACTTCCTGATCTGTTACGCTCCCACCGGAGCCGCCACTACTGATGGAGAGAGTTCCGGCTAGAGCGCATTTCCTGATCTGTTACGCTCCCCACTCGGGGCTGGGGCGCTCCCGGTGGAGTTCCGGCTAGAGCGCATTTCCTGATCTGTTACGCTCGAACAGCGCCTTGACCCGCTGCACGAACCGGTTCCGGCTTGAGCGCATTTCCTGATCTGTTGCGCTCACCGCCACCAAGCAGGTATCGCCGTGAGCGGTTCCGGCTAGAGCGCATTTCCTGATCTGTTACATGCAGGTAGCGCCCTTCCCCCTCGATTTCGATAATCCTGCCGATCATTTCGATCCGACAAACCCCGGATCGTTGACGT
The DNA here is from genome assembly GCA_004297225.1 of Lysobacteraceae bacterium. Classification (GTDB taxonomy): domain Bacteria; phylum Pseudomonadota; class Gammaproteobacteria; order Xanthomonadales; family Xanthomonadaceae; genus Cognatiluteimonas. The sequence continues at coordinate 236,979 of SCUI01000010.1, forward strand.
AACCCAAGGCATCCACTCCAACCAGGCGTGCCGCCATCTTTCGAAGCGGCTCCGGCGACTTCCGAATATAGGAGAACGCTATTGTTTTGTCGCGATCTCTCGCGTCCACGTTTGCCTCGTAGTGCTCAGACAGCGCAATTCCATTTGAAGAAAAAAGCGCGACCCGCATGATCTTCCCCTTGCCCTCGTGCTCAACTTTGAGAAGATCCCCTTTGCGGATGCGCATGACAAGCGGCTTTCCATTCCTTGCGGCCCTTGAAGTCAGCCATTTTTCGTCCCGGTTTGCTTCATAGATAGAGATGATCTCGCCATTCCAGCGACCGTTTTCCTGCCATATCTCATAGCAATAATTGCCATCGCCTTTTACATAACGATACGGTCGCTTGGTCATCCGATCCGAGATCGGAATTACGGACAACTGCTCCAGAACATGCACGCGACGCACACCACTGTCCTGGGAGAAAGCATCCAACGCTACCTTCAACTCCTTCCCACTCAAACCTTTTATTGCCCGCGCGATCTCTTCGCGCAAAATCGGGTCGGCAATACGTTCCACCTTGGCTGTGTCGGTTATTGCTGACAATGGAACGCGATGTGAGACCGATAGAGCGCCTTTCTTACCCGGTTCTCCTCGCTTCCCGTAATTGGTGTCGTTATGCAAGCTCGCCTGTGTTCCGTGGTCTGCCTTGTGGGACACAACGATCTTCCCGAGCACGGCGGCCAGATCCTCACGGAACGCAGGCCAAGGCATCGGAAAATCCTTGAGCTTGCGATTCTCGCCGGTGGCCTCCGCCCTTGCTGCCGCGTTCGCTAGTTGCTGGATGCAGGACCGGTCGCAGGCGGCGATAACCGCGGCATCTAAAGCATGATGGCGATGGTCATCCCGGTTCTTACGGCTTTCACCCGGACGCAGGAGCTCGTTCAGGCCCCAGACGCTGCGCAACTGGCTGGTGAGCCGGCCGGTATTCGACCAGACCTTGTTCGGCGGGCAAACCGAAGCCAGATATTGCCGCGCAAGCCGCGAAAGATAGGCTGTGTCGGTGAGGTGCCTTGCAAGAAAACTGTCACCCTTTTCAAACCCCCACGCCTGCAAGTCTTCTGTCGTCAACTTGCTTCGATCGAGAAAGGCCTGCATAGCGCCTTCCCTAAAACGTTTGGCCTTGTTCGATGGCAGGTTTTCCAGTCGGGCTTCGATGCTCTCCCATGCGGCCGTATGCCCGAACGCATCGAAAGGCGTCCGGTTCCGCTTCTCCCGGTTTGCGCGGGACAGGCACAGCACCTTGTTCGACAGGCTGTCGTCCAGCGACCGTGAATACGGAAGAATGTGGTCGATCTCGACCTCAGAAGAGAACAGCTTCTCGATGCCAATCTGTGCTCCGGTATAAACGCAAGGATGGCTCATGGCGTCATCCTTTCCGAGCTCGCGGTACAACTGCAGGCGCTGGCGGTTCTCGCGGTTTTCCCGCTGCCCCAAAGTGCGCAGCTCCTCGTTCAGCTTGGCGTTCCTCTCCTCATTTTTCTTCTGCTCGGAGAGGAGTTCGGTTCGTCTGGCGCCGGACATGCCGAACTCGCGCGCAAGCTCGACGATGACTTCCTGAGGAAGTCCCCACCTTCGGATGATTTCGTTGACGACGAGGCGCAATTGGTTCAAACCGACATGCACCGTTGGATTCGGAAGTCTTCCCCAGCGCTTCTCCTCTTCGTTAGTTGCCTTCGGCATCGGAGACGTATAGCCGGTCAGCACTTCGCCGTAGTAGGGAAGACGCATTCGGATTTCGCCGGTATGGAAGTCGGAATGGCTCCTGCCGAAAGTCGTTCGGACTGCACGGTCGTAAGTGATTACGTCGCCGTCTAGAGATTCGACGATTTTCTCCAGCGCCTTCCTACTCAAGCTGCCATGGTCGTCGGGCAGTCGAAACCTCGCGATCCCTTCCGCCTTTTCTCGTGTTATCCGCAATGGCAGCGCTGCGAGTACTTGTCGATAATGGCGCCTGGACAGATCGTTCTTCCTGATGATCCGGTCCAATGCGCCACTCTCTCCTGGCAGGGAAACCAGCGCTTCTACGAGATCGTCATTGTTCGTGGCGACTTCTACGAGGACCGCCAGTGCTTCTTGCTGGATGGATGAAAGGTCGTGCCAGGCGGCGCCGATTCCGGCTTGCGACGAGAACTGCTCTGTGACCGCGTCGCCCTTGAGGAATTCCCGAGGCTTGCCGGTAGATTTCCGGCCGCCTTCCAGGTTCAGACCCGCCTTCTTTTCCAGCCCCAGCAGCATCCGGATGCGCGCGAAAGTCAGCTTTTCCCGGCAGCAAAGCTCATCGCGCAACAGGTTGCGCTCCGCCATCGTCAAGGATCGCCATTCGATTCCCTCCTGTATTCGCAGGTTGTTCAGCTCCTGCAGGATGCGGAAGCGCTGCTGCAGCGGCGAGCACATCGGAATCCGGTACTCAGCCGGCTCGAAGATGCACCTGCCAGGTTCCACGGGCAGCAACGGGCGCTGGAACAGAAGCGTGTTGCGCAGGTAATCCCGAGCTTCTTCCGTCATGGCCTGCGGATGGAACGGTTGCTGCGCCGCCCAGAGCGCATCGAATTCTTCTGCAATCAATTCGCGTTGTGCATAAAGGACGTACTCGCCCTTGCCGTCCAGTCGTGCGCGTGTTGTTTCGCCTTTCTTGTGTCGCTTCGCTAGGTACTCACCGTAAGTGCGGCTGCCGGAATTGACGATCTGCTGCCGTGTCCGCGCGATGGCATCGTTGATCTTACCGGTCTCCTTTTCGTCGGCCGTCTGGTCTTTACGGCTGCTCTTAAAACCACGCCGCTTCGCAAGGTGATAGAGCGCACGACCGACTTCATACACGATAAGCTCGGAACCGAGCCCCTTCGCGCGCAGCTCATATGGGTCCAGGGCGGAAAGTGACTGCCTCTTGCCATCGTCTTCCGGCATCAGGCCGAAATGGATCAGCCCCGTCATGAATCGTGCCTGCCGTTTGAGTACCCGGTCGTGCCGACGGCGCATCTGTCGCGCCAGGCGCCGACCAGCCGCCAAGGAGGCCAGATCCTTCGGATTGCGCCCATCCGGGAAGATACGGACCCCTCCTCGCACAAAGCCGATCGGCGCGTCATTCCCATCAAGACGCAACATGCACCACCCGATGGAATTCGTGCCGATATCCAGGCCGAGCCGATAAGGAATCTTCATTTTTCTTTCCCCCCTTGACCTCAGCCTCCCCAGGCTGATACGTTAAATTCACTAGCAGATCAGGAAATGCGCTCTATCCGGCAACAAGCTGATTTTCTAGTTTCTAGATAGATGCACCAAATCCGAGGGCCGGCCTAGCCGGCCCTTGTCTTTTCTGCATTTTGGCCGTCTCAGGCACTGCGATTGGATCGCTGTTCGCCCACACCACGTTGTCAGTGGGCTTTGCGCGACAATACGGGTCCGTTCACTGCATCCGGCCATCCATGTCGACCCAGCCGACCATCCTGTATACCCTGACCGACGAGGCTCCTCTCCTCGCCACTGCCAGCTTCCTACCGATGTTGCAGGCCTTTGCCGGCACCGCGGGCATCTCGGTGCAGACGCGCGACATCTCGCTGGCGGCCCGCATCCTGGCGCAGTTCCCGCAGGCGTTGCGCGAGGACCAGCGCGTCGGCGACGACCTGGCCGCGCTCGGCCAGCTCGCCACCACGCCGGAAGCCAACATCATCAAGCTGCCCAACATCAGCGCCTCGGTGCCGCAGCTCAAGGCCGCGATCGCCGAATTGCAGCAGCAGGGCTACGCGCTCCCCGACTATCCCGAGGAACCCGCGAACGACGCCGAGCGCGAGGCCAAGACCCGCTACGACAAGGTCAAGGGCAGCGCGGTCAACCCGGTGCTGCGCGAGGGCAATTCCGACCGCCGCGCGCCGGCCTCGGTGAAGCAGTACGCGCGCAAGCACCCGCACCGCATGGGGGCCTGGTCGCCTGATTCGCGCACCCACGTCGCGCACATGGCCGAGGACGATTTCTACGGCAGCGAGCGCTCGGTGACCGTCGACGCGGCGACGAAGGTACGAATCGAGTTCGAAGGCGCCGACGGCACCCGCTCGGTGCTCAAGGACGCGTTCGCGCTGCGCGCCGGCGAGGTCATCGACGCCGCGAGCATGCGCCTGCACGCGCTGGCGCGCTTCCTCGACGCGCAGATCGAGGACGCGAAGTCGCGCGGCGTGCTGTTCTCGCTGCACCTGAAGGCGACGATGATGAAGGTCTCCGACCCGATCATGTTCGGCGTCGCGGTGCGCGAGTTCTACCAGCCGGTGCTGGACAAGTACCAGGTCGCGCTCGAAGAAGCCGGCTTCGACCCGAACAACGGCATCGGCGACCTCTACGCGCGCCTGCCGCAGCTGCCGGCCGACACCGCCGCGGCGATCCAGGCCGACATCGCCGCCCTGTATGCGCGGCGTCCTGGCCTGGCGATGGTCAATTCGGACAAGGGCATCACCAACCTGCACGTGCCCAGCGACGTGATCGTCGACGCCTCGATGCCGGCGATGATCCGCGACGGCGGCCGCATGTGGAACGCGGACGGCCAGCTGCAGGACACCAAGGCGGTGATCCCGGACCGTTGCTACGCCGGCATCTACCAGGCGGTGATCGAGGACTGCAAGGCCAACGGCGCCTTCGATCCCGCCACCATGGGCAGCGTGCCCAACGTCGGCCTGATGGCGCAGAAGGCCGAGGAATACGGCTCGCACGACAAGACCTTCCAGCTGTCGCAGGACGGCACGGTGCGGGTGATCGACGAGGCCGGCCGCGTGCTGCTCGAGCACCAGGTGGCCGCTGGCGACATCTGGCGCATGTGCCAGACCAGGGACGCGCCGATCCGCGACTGGGTCAAGCTGGCGGTCAACCGCGCGCGCCTGTCGAACACGCCGGCGGTGTTCTGGCTGGATCCGGCGCGCGCGCACGACGCGCAGCTGATCGACAAGGTCGAGCGCTACCTGCGCGACCACGACACCACCGGCCTCGACATCCGGGTCATGGATCCGGTTGCGGCGATGAAACACTCGCTGGCACGGATCCGCGCCGGACAGGACACGATTTCGGTGACCGGCAACGTGTTGCGCGACTACCTCACCGACCTGTTCCCGATCATGGAACTGGGCACCAGCGCGAAGATGCTGTCGATCGTGCCGCTGATGGCCGGCGGCGGCCTGTTCGAGACCGGTGCGGGCGGCAGCGCGCCCAAGCACGTGCAGCAGTTCCTCGCCGAGGATTACCTGCGCTGGGATTCGCTCGGCGAGTTCCTGGCGCTGGGCGCCTCGCTCGAGCACCTGGCCGACACCACCGGCAATGCCCGGGCGCGCGTGCTCGCCGAAGCGCTGGACGCCGCCAACGCGAAGTTCCTCGACAACGACAAGTCGCCGACGCGCAAGCTCGGCGGCATCGACAACCGCGGCAGCCACTTCTACCTCGCGCTGTACTGGGCGCAGGCGCTGGCGGCGCAGGACGCGGATGCCGAACTCAAGGCGCGGTTTGCGCCGCTGGCGAAGGCGCTGGCCGACAACGAGGCGAAGATCGTCGCCGAGCTCAACGGCGTGCAGGGCAGGCCCGTGGACATCGGTGGCTATTACCGCCCGGACCCGGAACGGATGGCGAAGGCGATGCGCCCTAGCGCGACCTTCAACGCCGCGCTCGGCGCGCTCTGACGACACGTCCTTGCGCTGGGCCGGACGCGTCCGGCCCTGCCGATTCCAGGCTCAGTACATCAGGAACGGTTGCGCCCGCGACTCGAAGCGTCGCCATGCGCGGACGGCGAGCAGCGCGCCGCATGCCAGCAAGACGGCCCATGCGGCGAGCATCGGTTCCACCAGCAGGGCACCGTCGAAGGCGACGACGGTCGCTCCCAGCAGCGGCGGTCCCAGCAGGAGAACGGGCGCTGCGGTCCATGCATCCAGGTTCCAGGGCTGGCCGGCGAGCGGACGCAGCCACATGGCCGCGCCGAGTACCGCCATTGCTGCGGTGGACAGCAACGCCAAGGCGACCACCGCAGGCTGGCCGGTCATCGCTGCGCCCCACGCCATGACCACGGCCATGGCCAGGCACCAGTTCGCGTAGACGCGCGCGATGGTGCGCAACAGGCGCGCGCGCGCCTGGCGGGCATCGCCCCAGCCGGGCAGCAACGCCAGCTCGGCCATTTCGCCGCCATGTTCCTGCTGCAGCGCCTGCACCCTGAGCGCGAACGGTCCCAGCAGCAGGATCCCGCCGGAAACCAGGCCTGCGAACATCAGCATCTGCCACGGCGAATCGCCGTCGCTCACCGACTGGCGCCAGACCAGCGCCAGCACGCCGAGGTAGAGCGCGCCCAGCACCAGGCGCTGTCGCCAGCCGATCGGCGCGAAGATGCCGCCCAGCAGGACGCGCAAGGTGCGCGACTGGCCCGGGCGCAGCGAGCCCAGATCGTCCACGAGCCGCAGCCAGCGCGGCAGCGACGCCGTCTGCGCCCGGGTGTCGAGCAGGTCGCCGCGCCCGAACAGTCCGCCGCTGCGCGCCATCGCGAACACCAGCGGTTGCTGCCAGCCCGGTTCGCTCCAGTCGCCGGGGCGGCGCTGGATGCGCAGCCAGCGCCACGCCACCAGCAGTGCGAGCAGGCAGGCCAGCAGGGGCAGCGCACGCGGCCAATCGAGCATTCCATCGAGATGGTCGCCAATGGCCGCGAATGCCAAGGGCACGAACCCGACCAGGCCGGACATGCCCCGCGGCAGGACCGCCATCAGCAGGGCCGCGCCGGCGATGCACGCCAGGACACCCGCGGACACCCACATCGGCGTGCCGCCGAACGACAGCACGATGGCCGGCAGCATGATCGTCACGCCCGCCGCGGCGAGCAGCGTCGCGCCGGCGTAGGCCGCCATCCGCGGCACCCGCAGGGCTTGCGCGTGCGCGTGCAGCACCAGCAACCGCGGGAACCAGCCCAACCACAGCCAGAACGTCGGCAGCGCCAGGATCGCCAGCTGGATGAGCCCCAGGTCCGGGATGCGCGCACTCGCCCCGCCCAGCCAGAGTCCCGCGGCGAGGCCCGCGAACAGCAGGCAGGCCGCCAGCATCACCCGCCGCTCGCGGCGCGCGGCGGCCGCGGCCAGCATCGTGGCCCCGTTCATGCCGCGGCTTCCACGAACAGGTCCTCGAGCCCGAGCACGTCGCACTGCACGCCGGGCGCATGCACGATCGGCGGCCAGCTTGCACTCGCGTCGCGCACCAGCAGCAGGGAGACGACGCCGTCGCGGCCCGGCCGGCGCGCGACCTCGCCGGGAACGCGACCCACGAGCTGCGCTGCCGCCGGGGCCGGCACGCGCAGGCGAACGTGGCGTTCCTTCAGCGCATCGAGCTCGCTCGCGAGCAGCAGGCGCCCCTCGTGCATGAACGCGACGTGCGATGCCACGCGCTCCAGGTCCGAAACGATGTGCGTGGAGAACAGCACCGTGGTGCCGGACTCGCCGGCGCGCAGCGCGATTTCGCGCAGCAGGTCGCGGCGCGCGACCGGATCCAGCGCCGCCGCGGGTTCGTCGAGCACCAGCAGGTCGGGGCGGGGCGCGAGCGCGCGTATCAGCGCCACGCGCTGGCGCTCGCCGGGCGACAGCTTGCCGAGCTGCTGGTTGGGGCGCAGGCCCCAGCGATCCAGCGTCTCGCGGACAAAGGCACGGTCCCAGCGGGGATAGAAGCGTCCGACCAGGTCGAGCATCTGCCCGACTTCCATCCACCCCAGCGCCTCGGGCTGCTGCGGCACGTAGCCGATCCGCGCCTTGGCCGCGTCGCCCATGCGCAGCGCCGGCGCGCCAAAGACTTCGGCCTCGCCGCCGTCCACTTCGATCAATCCCAGCAGCGCGCGGATCAACGTCGACTTGCCGGCGCCGTTGCGGCCGATCAGTCCGAGCACGCTGCCGGCTTCGACCTCCAGCGAGACGCCGGACAGCACCGTGCGCCCGTCGTAGCGTTTTTCCAGCGCATGGGCGCGGATCGGCGCCGCACCGCCGCGGAGTCCCGGTAGTCCTGCTTCCTGCATTGCGTTCATGGTTCCCTCCCCATTGCCTGGATGAGCCGGTCGGCGACTTCCGCCGGCGTGAGTTCGAGTTCGCGCGCCTGGCGCGCCAGCGCCTCGAGCGCCGGCTGCAACATCGCCCAGCGCTGCGCCACGCCACCGGGTCGCGTGCCCGCGCGCGCGGCAACCGCCATGCCCTTGCCCCGCAGGCGTTCGAGCACACCTTCGGCCTCCAGCTGGCTGTAGGCCTTGGAGACGGTCATGGGATTGATCGCGTGCGTGGCCGCAACGTCGCGCACGGACGGCAGCTGCGTGCCCGCGGCCAGCTGGCCGCTCGCCACCAGGCGCCGCACCTGCTCGGCGATCTGCCGATAGATGGGCTCCGGGGCGGTGGGCAGGATGTGCAGTAACGTCGCGTCCATGTGTATTACTACAACAATACACACGCACAAAATCAAGCCCGGCGGAGGGCCGCCGGGCTTGGGGTGCCACCCGACCGGGGGAGGGTCGTCGGGTGGCGGGGCCTCAACCGCAAGCGCCGAGGGTGCAGCCGTGCTCCTGCGGCACGGCGCCGCGCTTCGACGCGCGGGTGCCCGCGCCTGCGGTCGCGCCGAACAGGCGCCTGGCCGCGGTGCGGTTGCCGTAGCGGGTGCCGAAGGCGGCCGCGTCGGCGGCCTTGCGCTCGGCGATGGTCTCGGTGGACTCGAACGGCAGCGGGTAGCCGTGGAGGGCGAGCAGGTCCTTGAAGATGCGGTTCATGGCAGGTTCCTCGTTCCCGGGCGGGGGGCGCCCTGTTGAAGTGGAGACAAGGCTAGGCGCATGATCGGCGCGGAAAAAGCGACATTCCTGCAAGACTGGCTTGAGCTGGATTCAACCCTCACTGATGCCATGAGCCGCCTGCCCCTGCATGCCCTGACCGGCTTCGCCGCGGCCGCCCGCAGCGGCAACCTGACCCGCGCGGCGGCCTCGCAGCACCTCACGGTCAGCGCCCTCAGCCACCAAGTGCGCCAGCTGGAGGAACGCCTGGGCCAGCGCCTGTTCGAGCGCGGCCCGCGCGGGGTCAAGCTGACTGCCGACGGCGAGCGCCTGCTGGCACGCATCGGCCCCCACCTGGACGCGCTGGCCGAGGCGGTGCGCCCGGCGACCGCGCGGCGCGACGACATGCTCGCGATCAGCGTGCTGCCGTCGATGGCCTCGGCCTGGCTGGTGCCGCGGCTCGGCGGCTTCCTCGCCGAGCACCCGCAATTGCAGCTCAGCCTGCTGGCCTCGGAACGGCTGGTGGACTTCGAGCGCGACGCCGGCGTGGACGCCGCGTTGCGCATGGGCGCGGGCCAGTGGCCGGGCCTGGTCGCCGAGCACCTGCTCGATGAAACCCTGGCGCCGGTGGCGAGCCCGGCGCTGATCGAACGCCTGGGCCGGCCCACCGACGCCACGCTGCACGAATGGCCGCTGCTCGGCGAAAGCGACGCCGCGCACTGGGACGCCTGGTTCGCGCGCGACGGTCGCCACGCGCCGACGCGCTACGTCGCCAGTTTCGACGACCTTGAATCGCTGCACCGCGCGGCGGTCGCGGGCATGGGCGTCGCCCTGGCGCGGCTGGTGCGCTCGCGCTCGCTGGTCGACGCCGGACAATTGGTGGTGCTGAGCGAGCGGCGCCTGCCCAGCGATTTCGCCCACTACCTGGTGTACCCGCCGCGCTCGGCGGACCACCGCGGCCTGCAGGCCTTCCGCGAATGGCTGCACGCGCAGGCGCGCGAAATCCGCGAGGCCGGCTGATGCTGGTCGCGTTCAACAAGCCCTACGGCGTGCTGTGCCAGTTCACCGACCGCGGCGTGCCGCCGCGGCCGACGCTCGCCGGCTTCGGCCTGCCGGCCGATGTCTATCCCGCGGGACGCCTGGACTTCGATTCCGAGGGCCTGCTGCTGCTCACCGACGATGGCGCGCTGGCGCATCGCCTGACCGACCCGCGGCACAAGCAACCCAAGACCTACTGGGTGCAGGTCGAGGGCGAGCCGGGCGAAGCGCAACTGGCCGCGTTGCGCGCGGGCGTGGCGCTGAAGGACGGGCCGACGCGGCCGGCACGGGCGCGCCTGATCCAACCCCCGGCGCTGTGGCCGCGCGATCCGCCGGTGCGGTTCCGCAAGACCGTCGCCGATTCCTGGCTGGAGCTCGAGCTGCGTGAAGGCCGCAACCGCCAGGCCCGGCGGATGACCGCGGCGGTCGGCTTGCCGACCCTGCGGCTGGTACGCGTGTCGATCGGCCCTTGGCGCCTTGACGGGCTGGCGCCGGGCAGGTGGCGCCGGCTCGATCCCGCCGCGGCCACGTGAGCTGAACCGTTCACGTTGTTGTTGCGGTGATGAACAGGCGTCACGGGGGATTCTGCTAGGGTGATTTCCAGTTTGCGCCGACCGGGGGGACCGGCGCCCCCGGTCACGGAGCGACGAAGGCCATATGCCAACAGCGGCGATGACACCCGGCAGGATCCTCGTGGTCGACGACCAGCCTGCCAACCTGCGCGCAGTCAATGCACTGCTCACCCGCCACGGTTGCGAGGTGCTGACCGCCGGCAACGGCGAAGACGCGCTCGAACTGGCGCAGGCGCAGGTACCCGACCTGCTGCTGCTGGACATGATGATGCCCGGCATGGACGGGTTCGAACTGCTGGAACGGCTGCAGGAGCATCCGGAACTGCGCAAGCTGCCGGCGATCTTCCTCACCGCCGCCCAGGATCGCGAAATGCTGCTGCGTGCGTTCGCGGCCGGCGCGGTGGATTACGTCACCAAGCCCTTCATCCCCGAGGAGTTGCTCGCGCGAGTCACCGCGCACGTCGGCCTCAAGCTCACCCGCGACCGCCTCGAGCGTGTCGCACGGCAGCGCCAGGACCTGGTCAACCTGGTCGCCCACGACCTGAAGAACCCGCTCAGCAGCGTGCTGTTCGCCAGCGACGTGCTGCGCAACGACGGCTGCAAGCCCGAGCGCGTGCCGCGCTACCTGGAAATGATCTACGAGAGCGCCGGCGACGCGCTGGGTTACATCCGCCGTTACCTGGAAACCCAGGCCGAGCGCGCGGGTCCGCGCAAGGCAAGCACCGCGCGCACCACCCTGCAGGACACGATCGAGTGGCTGGTGCAGCGCTACGAGCTGCAGCTGGAAAGCCGCGGGGTGCGGATGCGGATCAGCACGCCGGCGAAGAAATGCCACGTGGTGATGGACGGGCTGGTATTGCGCCAGGTGGCCGAGAACCTGGTGAGCAATGCGATGAAGTACGCCCCGGGAAGCGCAATCGAACTCTCGGTGCGCTCCAGCGCGCCCGGTTACTGGCAACTGCTGGTCGAGGATCGCGGGCCCGGCGTGCCGCTGGCACGCCAGCACCAGTTGTTCAAGCCTTTCACCCGCCTGACCGAGAACGATCCTGCCGAGGGCCTGTCCAGCGGCCTCGGACTTTCGCTGGCCAAGCAGATCCTCGCCGAGTACGAAGGCAACCTCTGGTACGAGGACCGCGAAGGCGGCGGTTCGCGCTTCGTGATCGAATTGCCGGCGGCGCCGGAAGAGGAATAGGCGGCGGCGTTACGCGTCGCGTTTCTTCGATGCCTTGCGCGCGCGCACCCGCTTCGGCTTGCCATTGCCCTCGTTGGCGGCTTCGGCCTCCTCCATGCGCTTGCGTCGCTGCCGCGCCACCAGCCACAACAGGCCGGCGCCGGCGACCGCGGTCGCGACCAGCGCGGGGTTGCGGCGCACGACCTTGGCCGCGGCGCGGCTGCCGGTCTTCACCGCGGCCAGCGCCGCGCCGGTCTCCATCCAGTGCAGGGCACGGTCCGGCACGGCGCCCTTGAGGCTGCCGCCGACCTGGTGGGCGACGCGCATCGCGCGATCGGGAAGGGTGGCAAGCATCTGGTCCATGTCGGGTTCCGTCTGTGGCCCTGGAATGCCGCCAGTCTCTTCGTTCCGGCGTTGAACCCGTGTGTAGGAGTGGCGGCGGCGGGGCCATGCCGTCCGTTCCGCTACGCCGCCATTCACGTTCCGCGCGGCTTCGCCCGGTGCGTCGCCACCGCGCTCCACGGATCCTCCGGCCACGGATGCTTCGGATACCGCCCCTTCATTTCCCTGCGTACCTCCGGCCAGGTGCGGTCCCAGAATCCGCGCAGGTCGGCGGTGACCTGCAGCGGCCGTCCGGCCGGCGACAGCAGGTGCAGCAGCAGCGGCACGCGACCCTCGGCGATGCGCGGCGTGTCGGCCAGTCCGAACAGTTCCTGCAGCTTCACCGCCAGCACCGGCGCCTGCGGCTCGCCGTCGGCGTCGAGCGAATAGCCGATGCCCCGTTCCATCCCCGACGGCACCCGGATGCGAACCGGCGCCAGCGCGTCGATGCGCTGGCGCGCATTCCAGTCCACGCGTGCGTGCAACGCGGCCGACAACGCGTCCGCGGACAGCGCGTCCAGCCGGGTCTTGCCGGCGAGGGCGGGCAACAACCATTCGTTTAGGGTCTCCAGCAGCGCCGCGTCGGACAAGTCCGGGAGCGCGTCGGCCAGCCCGGGCACCCAGGCGCGCAGCGACTGCACGCGTGCGCGCCACTGCAGCAGGCCCTCGCTCCACGGCAGCGCGCCAAGGCCGAGTTCGCGCACCGCGTCCACCAGCGCCGGTGCCGCCTGCGCGGGATCGACGCGTCCGCCCGGCCGGGCGTCGAGCACGATGCGATCGAAACGGCGCTCGCGCAACGCGACCAGCGCCCGCCGCTGCGGATCCCAGCGCACGTGGTCGGCTTCGCTGAAGCGAGCGGGGAACTCGCGCCGCAGGCGCGCCTCGTCCAGCGGCGCCGCGCGCAGGATGCGCGCGTCCTGCGCCTCGAAGCGAAGTTCGCTGGCGACGATCCACGGTTCGCCCAGCAACGAGCTGTCGTCGTGGAGCCGCGCCATGCGGCCGTTGGCCAGCGTGTAGCGCAGCCGGTCCTGCGGATGGACGTGGCCGATGCGGTCCGGGAAGGCGTGCAGCAACACGTCGCCGAGGGCGTGGGCGGGTACATGCGCCGGCGGCGGTGCCTCCACCCGCAGCCGGCGGCGCCATTGGCGCGCGGCCGTGTCGATCGCGGCCAGCGCCGTACGCGACGCCTCCGCCGGCACGCGTCCGCCGCGATAGGCGGCGAGCGCCTGCCAGCGCGCGTCCAGCGCGTCGCCGCGCTGGTTCGCGCGCAGCGGGTCGCGCGCCTCCAGCAGCGCGGCGAGATCGCAGGCAAGGGCGATCTCGGCGACGTCGCGCGGCGCCAGCAACATCGCGGCCAGGCGCGGATGCGTGCCCAGCGCCAGCATGCGCCGGCCCAGCGGGGTCACCGCGTCACCGTCCAGCGCGCCGAGCTGGCGCAGCAGGTCGCGCGCGGCCGCCAATGCGCCCGGTGGTGGCGGATCGGGAAAACGCAGCGCATCGCTGCCCCAGGCCGCGAGTTCCAGCGCCAGGCCGGACAGGTCGACCTGGGTGATCTCCGGGCGACGCTGCGGCTCCAGCCGCTGCGACTGCGGCCACAAGCGGTAGGCCCAGCCTTCGGCGACGCGGCCGGCGCGGCCCGCACGCTGGTCGGCCGATGCCTGTGCGATCGGCACGACGTCCAGCCGCGGGAAGCCGGAATTCGGATCGAAGCGCGGCTCGCGCGCGAGGCCGCTGTCGACCACCACCCGCACGCCCGGAAGGGTGACGCTCGATTCGGCGACGTTGGTCGCCAGCACCACGCGGCGGCGGCCGTCGGCGGAAGGCTGCAGCACCCGCGCCTGCTGTTCCACCGGCAGCTCGCCGTGCAATTCAAGGAGGTCGACGCCACCGGCTTCGACTTCGCGCAGCGCCGCGTGCACGCGCGCGATCTCGCGCCGCCCCGGCAGGAACACGAGCACGTCGCCGGGGTGCGCGGCCAATGCCATGGCCACGGCGCGTCGCGCCTGGTGCTCGAGCGCCTCGTCGCGCCGCGCGGGGAAATGGGCGATCTCCACGGGGAAGCCGCGGCCGTCGCTGCACAGGCGCGGCGCATCGAGGAAGCGCGCGAGCCGGTCGCCGTCCAGCGTCGCCGACATCACCACGATGCGCAGGTCCTCGCGCAGGCCGGCCTGCACGTCCAGCGCCAGGGCCAGGCCGAGGTCGCCGGCGAGGTGGCGCTCGTGGAACTCGTCGAACAGCAGCCCGCCGATGCCGGGCAGCATCGGATCGTCCTGCAGCATCCGCGTCAGGATGCCTTCGGTCACCACTTCGATCCGCGTGCGCGCCGACACCCTGCTTTCGAAGCGGATGCGATAGCCGACCGTGCCACCGACCTCCTCGCCGAGTTGCCGGGCCATGAATCCGGCGGCCGCGCGCGCCGCGACCCGTCGCGGCTCCAGCATCACCAGCTTGCGTCCCGCCAGCCACGGCGCATCCAGCAAAGCCAGCGGCACCTGCGTGGTCTTGCCGGCCCCCGGCGGCGCCTCGAGCACCAGCCGGGTCGACGCCGACAACGTCGCGCGCACTTCCGGCAACAGCGCTGCAATGGGCATCGATTCCATCCGGAAAGGATAATCTCCCATTCCCTGTTCCCCGTTCCCCTGCCCCTTCTCCCCATGCAGCTCATCGACATCGGCGCCAACCTCACCCACGACAGCTTCGACCACGACCGCGACGCCGTGCTGCAGCGCGCGCGCGAGGCCGGCGTGGCGCGGATGATCGTCACCGGTGCCAGCCGCGAGCATTCGCCCAGGGCGCTGGCGCTGGCGCGGGCGCATCCGGGCGTGCTGTTCGCCACCGTCGGCGTGCACCCGCACCACGCCGGCGAGTACACCGCCGAATGCGATGCGGAAATGCGCGCGCTGCATGCGCATCCGGAAGTCGTGGCGGTGGGCGAAACCGGCCTGGACTACTTCCGCGACTTCGCGCCGCGGCCGGCGCAGCGCAAGGCGTTCGAGCGGCAGCTGGAAATCGCGGTCGACTTCGGCGTGGACGGCCGCGGAAAACCGCTGTTCCTGCACCAGCGCGACGCGCATGCCGACTTCATGGCGGTGATGCGCCAGTTCGAAGGCCGCCTCGGCCCGGCGGTGGTGCATTGCTTCACCGGCAGTCGCGAGGAGCTGTTCGACTACCTCGACCAGGACTGGCACATCGGCATTACCGGCTGGCTGTGCGACGAGCGCCGCGGCCAGCACCTGCGCGAACTGGTGAAGCACATCCCGGCGTCGCGGTTGATGATCGAGACCGACGCGCCCTACCTGCTGCCGCGCACGGTCCGCCCGCAACCCTCGCACCGCCGCAACGAACCGATGTACCTGGCGCACATCGTCGAGGAACTCGCCCGCGACCGCGGCGAACCGGTCGAGGCCACCGCCGCCGCAACCACCGCCACCGCCACCGCCTTCTTCGGCATCTAGGTCGCGACGTCCGCGCACCCGCGCAAGGTTTCCCCGCCTTCCACGACGACCTCCGCCCGCCAGGCATGCTCGCCCTCGCGGTTGTCGCAGGGGACGCGCACCAGGGTGACGGTGATCGCTAGATCGGCCCCGCCGGCGTCGCCATAAATCGTCCCGGACAGCACGTGCGTGCGCGGCGCGGCGCCGGCACGACCCGGGTCGTACACCAGGGTCGCGTTCCGTTCGCCGCCGCCATCGCGCTGCAGGCGCGCCGACAGGCGCAGGCCCTCGGTGCCTTCGGCCTGCAGGCGCCAGCCGTCGCCGAGCGCGCGGAACGCGGGAACGGGGCTGGTTTCCCCCACCTGCGCCGCGCCGATCTTGGCGCTGGCGCCGGGCGGCAGCGACTGCACGGGCGGTTCGGGCGAAGGCGCACCCTCGTCGGTGCGGGGCGTGCATGCGGCGCCGACCAGCGGCGCCACGGCGAGGACCAGGGCGAAGGCGCGCATGGCCGGCTCCTGCTGGCGGGACGGTTTCCTTATACGCCTCAGCTGCGCAGGCCGGTGCCACGCCGCAGCAGCCACAGCGACAGCGCGGCCAGTGCCACGGCGAACGCCAGCATCAGCGCGTAGGCCACGGCCAGCGACACGTCGCTGCTGCCCAGCAATCCGTAACGGAACGCGTTGACCATGTAGAAGATCGGATTGGCGTGGGTCATCGCCTCGGCCCAGCCGGGCAGCAGCTTCACCGAATAGAACACGCCGCCCAGGTAGGTCAGGGGGGTGAGGATGAAGATCGGCACGATGGCGACATCGTCGAACTTCTTCGCGAACACCGCGTTGATGAACCCGGCCAGCGAGAAGATGGTCGCGCCGAGCAATACCGTGGACACGGTCACCAGCGGATGCGGGATGCGCACGGTGGTGAACAGCATCGCGATGCACATCACGATCACCCCGACCATCAGCCCGCGCAGCACCGCGCCGGCGACATAGCCGCCCAGGATCACCCAGTCGGGCATCGGGCTGACCAGCAGTTCCTCGACGTGGCGGCCGAACTTGGCGCCGAAGAAGCTGGAGGAGATGTTGCCGTAGCTGTTCTGGATCACGCTCATCATCACCAGGCCGGGGACGATGAAGTCCATGTAGCGGATGCCGTCCATCTCCCCGACCCGCGAGCCGATCAGCCCGCCGAAGATCAGGAAGTACAGGGTCATGGTGATCGCCGGCGGGATCAGCGTCTGCGTCCAGATGCGCAGGATCCGCGACACTTCGCGGCGCGCGATCGTGCCCAGCGCGATCCAGTTGCGGCTGGCGATGCTGCGTTCGCCCGCGGCGGCCCCGGCAGCGTTCATGCCGCCTCCCTGGACGCGCCGCCGTTGCCGGTCATGCGCACGAACAGTTCCTCGAGGCGGTTGGACTTGTTGCGCATCGAGCGCACGCGGATGCCGGCCTCGCTCAGGCGCGCGAACACGCCGTTGAGGTCCATCGCGCGCGGCATGTCCAGCTCCAGGGTGTTGCGGTCGATCGCCGCCAGGGTCGCGCCGGGCACCTCGGGCAATGCATGGGGCAGCTCGCCGTCGACGTCGAGGATGAAGCCTTCGACGTCGAGCTTGGCCAGCAGCGTGCGCATCGGACCCTGCTCGACGATGTTGCCGTGGTCGATGATCGCCAGGTTGCGGCACAGGCTCTCGGCTTCCTCGAGGTAGTGCGTGGTGAGGATGATGGTGGTGCCGGCGGCGTTGATCTCGCGCAGGTCGCGCCACATGCCACGGCGGATCTCGATGTCCACGCCGGCGGTCGGCTCGTCCAGGATCAGCAGCCGCGGCCGCGTCATCATCGCCCGCGCGATCATCAGCCTCCGCTTCATGCCGCCGGAGAGCGTGCGCGACATCTTCTCGGCCTTGTCCCACAGGTGCGCCCGGCGCAGTTCCTGTTCGGCGCGCTGCAGCGCCTCGCGCCGCGGGATGCCGTAGAACCCGGCGTAGTTGACCAGGATGTCGAGCGGCCGCTCGAACATGTTGAAGTTGACTTCCTGCGGCACCAGGCCGAGCTGGCGCATGGCGCCGTCGCGGTCGGCGGCGATGTCGATGCCGAATACGCGCACCTCGCCCGAGCTCTTGTTGACAAGGGAGCTGACGATGCCGATCAGGGTCGACTTGCCTGCACCGTTGGGGCCGAGCAGGGCGAAGAAGTCGCCGGGCGCGACGCTGAGCGACACGCCCTTGAGCGCGACGACGCCGTTGTCGTAGGTCTTGCGGAGGTCCTGGACCAGCAGTGCGGGGGTCATGCGGTTGCTTCCATGCCGCGGCGCGCGCGGCCAAGCCGGTAGTATAGGCAGGTGGCCATCGTCCAGTTCCCCCTCAGGCTCGCCGCGCGGCGCATGCTCGCGCCGAGCGTCGCCCACCTCGGTTTCCAGCGCGACGACGGCTTGCCGCTGGAGTTCGTCCCGGGCCAGTTCCTGCAAGTGCATTTCCATTACGGCGACGGCACCCCGACCAAGCGCTCCTACTCGCTGGCCACGCGCAACGACATCGTCCCCGCCGGCGACGGCGACGCGGTGGAAATCGCGGTCAGCTACGTGCCCGGCGGCGCGGCGACCGCGCTGTTCGAAGGGCTGGAGATAGGCGACCGGGTCCAGGCCAGCGGGCCGTTCGGCCGCTTCTGCCTGCAGCCAGGCGATACCAACGCGCGCTACCTGCTGATCGCGACCGGCACCGGCGTGACGCCCTATCGCGCGATGCTGCCGCAGCTGCAGGGGATGATCGCCGGGCGCGGCGTCGAGGTGGTGCTGCTGTTCGGCGCGCGCAGCCCGGCCGAGTTGTTGTACGGCGACGAGTTCCGTGCGTTCGCCGACGCGCACCCCGGGCAGTTCCGCTTCGTGCCGTGCTTCTCGCGGGAGTTGCCGGAGGACCCGCACCCGGACGTCCGCCACGGCTACGTGCAACAGTTCCTGGCCGAGTTCGCGCCCGACCCGGCGCGTGACGTCGCCTACCTGTGCGGCAACCCGAACATGGTGGATGCCTGCTTCGAGGCGTTGAAGGACGCCGGGCTCGAGGTCAAGGCGATCCGCCGCGAGAAATACGTCAGCTCCAAGTAGAGCCGACCCATGGTCGGCTGCCCTGTAAAGGGAGCTTGACAGCGGCCACGGGCCGCCCTAACCTCCTGTCAAGCTTCCTTGACAGGCTCTTCCATGGACACCCGGCCCCGCACCCTGTTCCTGCTCGGCTGCCTGCTGCTGGCAGTGGCGATCGCGCTGCCGCTGTTCGCCGACCTGTCGGACACCGCCCGCGGGCTGCTCTACGGCCTGGCCGTGGGATGCCTGCTGGCGAGCCTGCTGCGCCGCTGGCTGCCCGAACCCTGCGACACCGCGCCGCCGGCCCTGCGCAAGCGCTACCTGCGCGAGTTCCTGCCGCCGATGGCCGGCTACGTGGTCGCGCTGTGGATCTCGCTGACCCTGTTGCGCGAGGTCGAGGCCGAATGGCTGCGCGCGCTGGTCGCACTGCTGCCGCTGCCGCCGATCGCCTTCGCGATGCGCGCGATCGTGCGCTACATCCGCGACACCGACGAACTGCAACGGCAGATCGAACTCGAGGCGGTGAGCATCGCCACCGCGCTGGTGTCGATGCTGTACCTGGCCGGCGGTTTCCTGCAGGCGGCCAAGGTGGTCGACATCCCGTCCAGTGCGGCGATGATCTGGGTGTTCCCGCTGGTCTGCCTGGCCTACGGCATGGCCAAGATCCTCGTCGCCCGCCGCTACCGCTGAGCCCGGCATGGACAGCCGCATCCGCGAATTGCGCGAGCGCTTCGGCTGGTCCCAGGGCGAGCTGGCCGAGCGCCTGGAGGTCTCGCGCCAGACCGTGAACGCGATCGAGACCGGCAAGTACGACCCGAGCCTGCCGCTGGCCTTCCGCCTGGCGCGCCTGTTCGGCGAACCGATCGAGGCCATCTTCAAACCCGAGTAATGGAACGCAGACCCATGGAACGATCACGCATCATCAGGACGGGCGTCGCGGTCCTGCTCGTCCTCGGCTACATCGGCTATCGCGAATACCGCGAGCGGCAGGCGCAACCCGCGGCGGCCAATGAAGCACCTGCCGCGACGGCAGCCGACGACGCACCGCCGGCCGAGCCGGTGAAGTTCGGCAGCATCGCCTTCGAGCCCTGCACGCTGGCCCCGCAGTTCGGCCCGTCCAGCGTCGAGGCGCAATGCGGCACGCTCGCCGTGCCGGAAAACCCGGCGCAGC
Organism: Lysobacteraceae bacterium; assembly: GCA_004297225.1. Lineage (GTDB taxonomy): Bacteria > Pseudomonadota > Gammaproteobacteria > Xanthomonadales > Xanthomonadaceae > Cognatiluteimonas. The sequence goes on from SCUI01000010.1 coordinate 256,592, forward strand.
CCGACGGCCGCAAGCTCGAACTCGCGATCGCCTGGGTCCAGCCCGGGGACGAAGCCGAGATCGAACCCGACCCCGTGTTCATGCTGGCCGGCGGCCCCGGGCAGTCGGCCAGGCGCACGTTCCCGCAGGTCTCGCCGGCGTTCGCCAAGGTGCTCGAGCATCGCCACGTGATCCTGGTGGACCAGCGCGGCACCGGCGCTTCGAACCCGCTGGACTGCGACTTCGGCGACGACGAGGAGGCCATCGCCACGGCGGCCGGGATGCGCGTGCTCACCGAGCGTTGCCGCGACGCGCTGGCGAAGAAGGCCGACCTGCGCTTCTACACCACCACCGACGCGGTGCGCGATCTCGACGCCGTGCGCCAGGCCCTCGGCGTCGACCAGGTCAACCTGCTTGGGATCTCCTACGGCACCCGCGTCGCCCAGCAGTACGCGATGCGCCATCCCGGCCACACCCGCTCGCTGGTGCTCGACTCGGTGGTGCCGAACGAACTGATCCTCGGCAACGACTTCGCCGCCAACCTGGAGCGCGCGCTGGACCTGCAGTTCGCGCAGTGCGAACAAAGCCAGGCCTGCACCTCCAAACTCGGCCATCCGCGGGCGCAGCTCGACGCGCTGATGGCCACGCTGCGCGCGCAGCCGCCGCTGGTGCGTTACCGCGACGCCGCCACCGGCGAATCGAAGGCCGAGCTGCTGCGACCCGAGGCGGTGGCCGCGCTGATGCGCATGTACGCCTACATGCCGATGGTTTCCGCGCTGCTGCCGCTGCAGCTGCACGAGGCCGCGCAGGGCCGCTACGACGGGTTGATGGCGCTGACCCGGATGCTCGGCGAAAGCATCGGCGACCAGATGGCGATGGGCATGCAGCTTTCGGTGGTGTGCAGCGAGGACGCGGCCGGCTTCAGGGCCGATCCGTCCGCGGAGGGCACGCTGCTGGGCAACCAGTTCGCGGAGTTCCTGGGCGAGCAATGCGAAGCCTGGCCCAGGGGCGACATGCCCGCCGATTTCCACCAGCCGCTGTCCGGCGAAGTCCCGGTGCTGGTGCTGGAAGGCGAGTTCGACCCGGTCACGCCGCCGCGCTACGGCGAGCAGGTCGTCGCCAACCTGCCCAACGCGCGCCTGCTGGTGCTCAAGGGCCAGGGCCACAACGTGATCGGCGCCGGCTGCATGCCCAAGTTGTTCGCGCAGTTCATCGCCACCACCGACGCCAAGGGCCTCGACGCGAAGTGCCTGGACGACCTCGCCTACGTGCCTCCTTTCACTTCCTTCAACGGCTGGGAGCCGTGAGCGCCACGGGCGCCCTTATCAAGGATTAAGCACATGATCATTGCGGAACACCTGCGCAAGACCTTCCCCGGCCGGGGCAAGGACAAGAGCCGCGTGGTCGCGGTCGACGACGTCGGTTTCGAGGCGCGCGACGGCGAGATCACCGGCCTGCTCGGTCCCAACGGGGCCGGCAAGACCACCACGCTGCGCATGCTCTACACGTTGATGCGGCCCGAAAGCGGGCGCGTGCTGGTGGACGGGCGCGACGTCGCCAGCGACCCGGAAGCCGCGCGCCGCGCGCTCGGCGTGCTGCCGGACGCGCGCGGCGTGTACAAGCGCCTGACCGCGCGCGAGAACATCCGCTACTTCGGCGAGCTGCACGGCATGTCGCGCGAGGCGATCGAGGCACGCACGCGGGTGCTGGCCGAGGCGCTGCAGATGCAGGACTTCCTCGACCGCCAGACCGAAGGCTTCTCGCAGGGCCAGCGCACCAAGACCGCGATCGCGCGGGCGCTGGTGCACGACCCGCGCAACGTGATCCTCGACGAGCCGACCAACGGCCTGGACGTGATGACCACCCGCGGCCTGCGCGAGTTCCTGCGCCAGCTGCGCGGCGAGGGACGTTGCGTGATCTTCTCCAGCCACATCATGCAGGAGGTCGCCGCCTTGTGCGACCGCATCGTCGTGATCGCGCACGGCCGCGTGGTCGCGCAGGGCAGCGCCGACGCGCTGCGTGCGCAGACCGGCGAGGACAACCTCGAGGACGCATTCGTCCAGCTCATCGGATCGGAAGAAGGACTGCACGCATGAAGGCGATGATGATCGTCTGGATGAAGGAACTGCGGGAGCTGGTCCGCGACCGGCGCACGCTGATGCTGAGCCTGCTGATGGGTCCGCTGCTGGCGCCGCTGCTGGTGATCGGCATGGCCAAGCTCGGCGAGAGCAAGGCCCGCGACCAGATGGAGCAGCCGCTGGAAGTGGCGATCGTCGGCGCTGAACAGGCGCCGAACCTGGTCGCATGGCTGCATGGCCAGGGCATCGAGCGCAAGGACGTCGCCGATCCGGACGCGGCGATCCGTTCGCAGGCCGAGGACGTGTACCTGCGCATCGGCGAGGGCTTCGGCAAGGACTGGCGCGCCGGCACGCCGGCGGTGGTCGAACTGGTGCACGACTCGACCCGGCGCGACTCGGCGATCCCGATGCGCCGGCTGGAGTCCGCGCTGGAACGCTACAGCCAGCAGGTCGGTGCGTTGCGGCTGCTGGCGCGCGGCATCAACCCGGGCGTGGCCTCGCCGTTGTCGGTCTCGCACAAGGACCTGTCGACGCCGGAGGCGCGCGGCGCCACCATCGCCGCGATGATGCTGCCGTACATGCTGATCCTGTTCGCCTTCCTGGGCAGCATGCAGCTGGTGCTGGACACCACCGCCGGCGAGCGCGAGCGGCAGTCGCTGGAACCGCTGCTGGCGACGCCGGCGCGACGCGGCGCGATCGTCAGCGGCAAGATCGCCGCCGCCTGTTCGCTGGGCGTCGCCGCGCTGCTGCTGACCCTGCTCGGCTTCAAGGTCGGCGCCGAAATCGCCGGCGGGATCTCGCGGCAGATGTCGGTGGACGGCGGCGCGATCGGGCTGATGATGCTGATCCTGCTGCCGATGGTGTTCTTCGGCGGCACCCTGCTCACGGTGATCGCCGCCGGCGCGAAGTCGGTGAAGGAAGCGCAGAGCTACATGGGCCTGCTGGTGCTGCTGCCGATGATCCCGACGCTGATCCTGATGGTGAACCCGGTGAAGAACCAGCTGTGGATGTTCGCCGTGCCGTTCCTGTCGCAAAACCAGATGCTGCTGAAGGTGATCCGCGGCGAAGCGGTCACCGGGGCGCAGTGGCTGGTGTACCTGGGCGTCGGCCTGGCGATCCCGGCACTGCTGTGGCTGGTGGCGGTGCGGCGTTACCACCAGGAGAAGCTGGCCGTCTCTGCCTGACCGCGGCGGCCAGGCATGAAAAAGGGCCCGGTTTCCCGGGCCCTTCCTGCTTTTGCGGATGCCGCGCGGCCGCTTACTCCGCGGGCTTGAACTCGATCGAGCGGCGGGTGGTGACCGGCGAGCTGATCGGCTGGAAGCGCCAGCGGTTCACGGCGGAGAGGGCTTCGCGATCGAACACGCGCGGCGGCGAGGCGCTGACCACGCGCGAGGAGGTCACGGTGCCGTCGGTGCCGACGGTGAACTCGACCTCGACCCGGCCGGGGCGGCGCCGGCGCTGCGCTTCGCGCGGATATTCCGGCGGCGGCAGGCTGATCGGGCGCAGCGTCGTGTTGGCGGTCGCGGCCGGCTGTGTAGCCGGTGCCGCGGGCTGGCTTGCAGGCGCGGTGGTCGGTGCCGGCGCGGCGGGCTGCGGACGCGCGGCGGCGGCGCTGCGTTGCGCGGATTCGCGCTCCGCCGCGGCCTGGCGGTCGGCTTCCTGCTGCCGGGCGAAGGCCTCGGCCGCTTCCTTCTGCGCCTTCTGCTGGTCGGCGATGCGCTGCTTCTCCACTTCCGCCTGGCGCGCGACCGCGTCCGCATCCGCCAGCTTCTGCTCCTCGGCGGCCTTGGCGGCGGCGGTGCGGCCGTCGGTGATCGACTTCTGCAGTCGCGCCAGCGCCGGGTGCTTGGCGTCGGCCTTTTCCAGCAATGCGTACAGGCGTTGCGCCTCCTCGTAGTCGTCCCGGCCGATGCTCTGCTCGGTGGCGATCAGCGCATACGGCAGCAGGTCGGTCAGCGCGCTCGACACCGCGGGGTCGCTGGGCTGCTTGTCGCGCAACGCCAGGTAGTACTCCATCGCGTTGTCCCCGGCCGGCGCGTACAGGCGCTGCTGGCGCAGCGCGTTGCCGGCGGCCTCACGCAGCTGCTCCGGGCTCATCGCGGTGATCTTGTCGGCCACTGCCGGCTTGTCGACGGCGGCGGCGGTCGTGGCGGCGTCGGTACCCGCGCTGGCGGCGTCCCCGGCCTGCTCCTTCTTGCACCCCGCGAAAGCGAGGGACACCAGTACGATGGCGCCGATCCGGATCAGGGCCGGCCGCGCCTCATGGTCTGCAAACAACATCTTGGAAGCTCCCCTTGCCGTGCTGTGCGCGCACGTGTGCCTAGGACGCGACACCGGGCGCGATTTGTCAACTCCCCGACGCCCTCGCCGGCGCCCCCGATCCCTACTTGCCGATGCAGAAGGTCGAAAAAATGTGACCGAGTAGTACATCCGGGACCACTCGGCCGGTCACCTCGCCCAGGGCATCGTGTCCGAGCCGGAGCGCCTCCGCGGCCAGGTCCAGGGTGCCGGCCTCGAGTGCGGCCGCGGCGGCCTGCAGTTCGCCGGCTGCCCGGCGCAACGCGTCGACCTGGCGGGCGCGGGCGCTGAACGCGCCTTCCGGGGCTTCCCCCGCCTCGCCCAGCGCCAGTTCGCGCAGGCGCGCATGCAGCGCGTCGAGCCCGGTGCCGGCCAGCACCGAGATCCGCAAGGCGCCGGCGGGCGCGGGCGGGGCGTCGGCAGGCAGCAGGTCCGCCTTGTTGTGCACCCACAGCTGCCGCGGCACCCCGGCCAGCGCATCGGCGAAGGCGACCGCCCCGGCTTCGGGTTCGCGGGCATCCACCACCACCAGCGCGAGGTCGGCACGCTCGAGTTCGGCGCGTGCGCGGCGCATGCCCTCGCGTTCGATCGCGTCGCCGCCTTCGCGCAGGCCGGCGGTATCCACCAGCGTGAGTTCGACGCCGTCGGCGCGGATGGTTTCGACCAGCAGGTCGCGGGTGGTGCCGGCGACCGCGGTGACGATCGCGCGTTCGCTGCCGGCGAGCGTGTTGAGCAGCGAACTCTTGCCTGCGTTCGGCGGCCCGACGATCACCGCGTGCAGGCCGTCGCGCAGGCGCCGGCCGCGCTCGGCATCGGCTAGCAGCGAGGCAAGCGCTTCCCGCGCATCGCGCAACGCGCGCGACAACGCCTGGCCACCCAGCGTGTCCAACGGCTCGTCGGCGAAGTCGATCGCGGCTTCGACCTGCACGCGCAGCGCCAGCACCGCCGCGGCGATCGCCTCCACCCGCCGCGAGAACGTGCCGTCGAGCGCGCGCCGCGCGGCCCGCGCCGCACGCAGGTCGGAAGCCTCGATCAGGTCGGCGACGGCCTCGGCCTGGGCGAGGTCGAGCTTGCCGTTGCGGAAGGCGCGCTCGCTGAATTCGCCGGGCCGCGCCAGCCGTGCGCCGAGTTCGAGGCAGCGCGCGAGCAGCCGCTGCAGCAACACCGGGCTCCCATGCGCCTGCAGCTCTGCCACGTCTTCGCCGGTGAAGCTGTGCGGCGCGACGAAACGCAGGACCAGGCCGTCGTCGATCAACGTGCCGTCGGCTTCGCGGAACTCGGCGCGCACCGCCCGGCGCGGCGGCGGCTCGTGCCCGCACAACGCGCGCGCGATGCCGGCGCTGCGCGGGCCGGAGAGGCGGACGATGCCGACGCCGGCCGCGCCCGCCGCGGTGGCGATCGCCGCGATGGTGTCGCCGGCCTCGATCGCCCCCGGGTCCATGGCGGCGGTCAGTCTCCCTTGGCGGCCACCGGCTTGTCCCCGTACTTGCGCAGCATGTACCACTGCTGCAGCAGGCCGAGGCTGCCGTTGGTGACCCAGTACAGCACCAGGCCGGCCGGGAAGAAGGCGAACATCACGCCCATCGCCACCGGCATGTACTGCATCATCTTGCGCTGCATCGGGTCCGCGATCGGGGTCGGCGTCAGCTTCTGCGTCGCCCACATCACCGCGATGTTGATCGCCGGCAGGATGAAGTACGGATCGGGCGCGGTCAGGTTCTGGATCCAGCCGATCCACGGCGCCTGCCGCAGCTCCACCGATTCGAGCAGCGTGTAGTACAGCGCGAGGAAGACCGGCATCTGCACCAGCAGCGGCAGGCAGCCGCCGACCGGGTTGATCTTCTCCTTCTTGTACAGCTCCATCATCGCCATCTGGAGCTTCTGCTTGTCGTCGCCGTAGCGCTCCTTCAGCTGCTCGATGCGCGGCTGGAAGCGGCGCATCTTCGCCGCGGATTTGTACTGCGCCGCCGACAGCGGGAACAGGATCGCCTTGATCACCACCACCAGGCCGATGATCGCCCAGCCCCAGTTGCCGAAGATCCCGTGCAGGAAGGCGAGCACCGAGAACAGCAACTCGGCGATCCACGCCAGCCAGCCGAAGCGGCTGAAGTCGACCGCGCGTTCCAGGCCGTGCACGTCCTGCGCCGCGATCGCCTCGACCAGCTTCGGGCCGACCCACAGGCGCGCGCTCGTCTCGGCACTCGTGCCCGGTGCCACCGCCACGCCGGGGCCGAGTTCGCGCACCAGCGCCTGCGTGCCGCCTTGCGGCGACGCCAGCGAGAAGGTGCTGCGGTCCTTGCTGCCGGGGATCCAGGCGGTGAAGAAGTGGTGCTGCAGCATCGCGATCCAGCCGCCGGTCACTTCCTTGTGCAGCGGGCCGTCCTCCTCGAACTCGCCGAACTTGCGGCGCTCGAACTTGTCCTGCTCGCTGAACCAGGTGGCGCCGTGGAAGCTGTAGGACTCGGGATTGGTGAAGCTGCTCTTGACCGCCGGCGGCACGCGCACGAGCTGGCGGTAGACGTAACCCTGCCAGGGTGCGTCGCCGGCGTTGACGACTTCGTCGTGGACATTCACCGCGTAGTCGCCACGCTGGAAAGTCCAGGTGCGACGGATGGTGACGCCCTCCGGACCGGTCCATTCGAACGGCACCGACAGCGTGTCCTGTCCCGGCGCCAGCGCGTACGCACGCTGGGGGCCGGCCGGGCGGAACGCGTCGTGCGTCGGCGCCGGATGGCCGTTGCTGACCCAGCCGCTCTGCGCCTGGTAGAAGTGCGCGGGGTCCGAAGCGAACAGGCGCATCGGCGGGGCGCCGGCCGCGGTCGTCTGCGGATACTGGAGCAGGTCGGCCTGGCGCATCGCGCCGCCGTCCAGCACCACGCGCAGCACGTCGGTGGTGACGGTGACCGCCGGCGACGACGCGGATGCGCTGGCAGGCGGTGCGGCCGACATCGAAGGTGCCGCCGCGGGTGCGCTGGGCATGGTGCCCGGCGCGAGGTCGGGCACCGTATCGCCCGTGGCAACGGCGCCGGCATCCTGCGCGGCCACCACGGCTTCGGCGGGCGGCGGCGCGGCCTGGTCCCGCGTCCAGGCGATGTACAACATCGTCGCCACGGCGAGCCAGGCGAAAATCAGGAAGGTGCGGGTCTGGTTCATGGACTGCGCGATCTCGGGTCAGCCGGGCATTGTGCCGGTCGTGTCTGGGGGGGGCAACGCACCGGCACGGCGCAGCAGCGCATCGAACACCGCGCGCAATTGCGCATTGGGCAGGGTGGCGGCCGGCTTGCGGGCGACGACCACGTAGGCACCGGGCGCCAGCTCGCCACGACAGTGGCGGAAATGCTCGCGCAGGCTGCGCTTGATCCGGTTGCGCACGACCGCCCTGGTGTCGACCTTGCGCGATACCGCCAGCCCCAGCCGCGGCGGGGCGCCGTCGCGCAGCCAGTGCAGGCTCAGTTCGGGCGTGCTGGTGCGGCGCGCGCCATCGAACACGCGCACGAAATCCGCGCTCGCCCGGATCCGGGCGGCGCGGGGAAAGGCGTTGCGGGAAGGCATCGGCCGGCGGCTGCGGCCGCGGCCGTCAGGCGCAGAGGCGCTTGCGGCCCTTGGCCCGGCGGCGGGCGAGGACCTTGCGGCCGTCGGCGGTCGCCATGCGGGCACGGAAGCCGTGGTCGCGCTTGCGCTTGAGGTTGCTGGGCTGGTAGGTGCGCTTGGTGGCCATGTGGGCTTCTGCGGGATAAGCGACGGAAAAGACTGGAAATCATAGCGGTCCAAGGGGACCCCGGTCAACCCGGGGGCGGGGCCGCGCACGGCGATGGTACCCTGCCCCATTCCTCCACCTTCACCAGCGCGCTGCGCAGGCAGCGCGCCCGCATACTGTGTCCATGGACGCCTGGCCCCGCTGTCTCGAGCGCCTCGAAGCCGAATTCCCGGCCGAGGACGTGCATACCTGGCTCAAGCCATTGCAGGCCAGCCTGCGCAACGACGCCTACGTGCTGTACGCGCCCAACGCCTTCGTCATGGAAGCCGTGCGCGACCGCTACCTGGCCCGGATCCGCGAACTGCTGGCGCACTTCGCCGGCAACCAGGAAGTGAGCCTGGAGATCGGTTCGCTGCCGCGCGCGGTGGGCGGCGCGCCGGGGTCGACGCACGCCGCGCCGGCCCAGGGCGCGCCGACGTCCGCCGAGCCGTTCCAGGGCCATCTGGACAACCACTACACCTTCGACAACTTCGTCGAGGGCCGCAGCAACCAGCTCGGGCGCGCCGCGGCCTGGCAGGCGGCGCAGAAGCCCGGCGACCGTGCCCACAACCCGCTGCTGCTGTACGGCGGCACCGGACTGGGCAAGACCCACCTGATGTTCGCCGCCGGCAACGCGATGCGGGCCAACCGTCCCGGCATGAAGGTGATGTACCTGCGCTCGGAGCAGTTCATGAGCGCCTTCACCAAGGCGCTGTACGACAAGACCAGTGGCGGCATGGAGGCGTTCAAGCGCCAGTTCCAGGGCATCGACGCGCTGCTGATCGACGACATCCAGTTTTTCGCCGGCAAGGACAGGACGCAGGAGGAGTTCTTCCACACCTTCAATGCGCTGTTCGACGGCAGGCAGCAGATCATCCTCACCTGCGATCGCTACCCGCGCGAAGTGGAGGGCCTGGAACCGCGGCTGAAATCGCGGCTGGGCTGGGGCCTTTCGGTCGCCATCGATCCGCCGGACTTCGAGACGCGCGCCCAGATCGTGCTGTCCAAGGCGCGCGAGCGCGGCACGGTGATCCCGGAGGACGTCGCGTTCCTGATCGCCAAGAAGATGCGCTCCAACGTGCGCGACCTGGAGGGCGCGCTCAACACGCTGGCGGCGCGCGCCAACTTCACCGGGCGGCCGATCACCGCGGAATTCGCCCAGGAGACGCTGCGCGACCTGCTGCGGGCGCAGCAGCAGGCGATCGGCATCGCCAACATCCAGAAGGTCGTGGCAGACTACTACGGCCTGCAGATCAAGGATTTGTTGTCGAAACGGCGGACTCGTTCGCTGGCCAGGCCACGCCAGATGGCGATGGCGCTGGCCAAGGAACTCACCGAACACAGCCTGCCGGAGATCGGCGATGCCTTCGCCGGACGCGACCACACGACCGTGTTGCACGCCTGTCGCCAGGTCAAGCACCTGCTGGAGACCGACGGCAAGCTGCGGGAAGATTGGGACAAGCTGATCCGCAAGCTCAGCGAGTGAATCCGCTGGACCGGTGGATCAGCCGGGGACAAGTTGTGGACAAGATCGCGCCGGCGCCGCCGGGCAAAAACTATCCACAGCTTGCGAGACCTCTGCGCGGGCCCGTGCCCACAGCGTTGGGCTCAGGAAAAAGCTTCAGGAATCAATTGGTTGGGTGAGTTATCACCGGTTTTCGGCGACACCATCTCCACCACTGTCCTTGATTTATCCATCCATTCAAAGCTGGGCAAGCACTCAACGTTCAAGGGGTCCGCATGCGCTTCAGCCTGCAACGCGAAGTCTTCCTGAAACCACTCGCGCAAGTGGTCAACGTGGTCGAGCGGCGACAGACCCTGCCGGTGCTGGCCAACCTGCTGGTGCAGGTGCGGGGCGGACAGCTCTCGCTGACCGGTACCGACCTGGAAGTCGAAATGGTCGCCCGCCAGGCGGTGGACGATGCCCAGGACGGTGAAACGACGATCCCGGCGCGCAAGCTGTTCGAGATCGTCCGCGCCCTGCCCGACGGCAGCAAGGTCACGGTGTCGCAGTCCGGCGACAAGGTCACCGTGCAGGCCGGCCGCAGCCGCTTCACCCTGGCCAGCCTGCCGGCGAACGACTTCCCGTCGGTGGACGAGGTCGAGGCGACCGAGCGCGTACGCGTGCCCGAGGCCGGGCTCAAGGAGCTGATCGAGCGCACCGCGTTCGCGATGGCCCAGCAGGACGTGCGCTATTACCTCAACGGCCTGCTGTTCGACCTGCGCGAGCAGGGCCTGCGCTGCGTGGCCACCGACGGCCATCGCCTGGCGCTGTGCGAGGCGGCACTGGAGACCGGCGCCAACGCCAAGCGCCAGATCATCGTCCCGCGCAAGGGCGTGACCGAGCTGCAACGGCTGCTCGAGGGTGGCGACCGCGAGCTGGAACTGGAGGTCGGGCGCAGCCACATCCGGGTCAAGCGCGACGATGTCACCTTCACCAGCAAGCTGATCGACGGCCGCTTCCCCGATTACGAGGCGGTGATCCCGATCGGCGCCGACCGCGAGGTGCGGATCGACCGCGAGGTGCTGCGCGCGGCCCTGCAGCGTGCCGCGATCCTGTCCAACGAGAAGTACCGCGGCGTCCGCGTCGAGGTGTCGCCGGGCCAGTTGAAGATCAGCGCGCACAACCCGGAACAGGAAGAGGCGCAGGAAGAGGTCGAGGCCGAGACCAAGGTCGACGGGCTGGCCATCGGCTTCAACGTCAACTATCTGCTCGATGCCCTTTCCGCCTTGCGCGACGAGTTCGTGGTCCTGCAGCTGCGTGACGCGAATTCCTCTGCCCTGGTGCGGGAAGCCAGCAACGAGCGCTGCAGGCACGTGGTGATGCCGTTGCGGCTGTGACGTCCGGGGCCGCCATCGTGTTTCACGTGGAACGCCCGGCGCAGCCCGGGCGTTCTGCTTTGGTCGGTGCACGCGGGCGGTGCGGGGGCCTGCGGCTTTGGGCGAATGTCCCCCGGCATCCGCCTGCGGCGGCTGCCTCCTCCTTGATTTCGCCCAAAGCCGCAGGCCCCCGCACCTCAGCTGGGGACATCAGCTTCCCACCCTCGGGCCGCCGCACCATCCGGGGCGTGGGAAAGGGTGGGGCCGGAGTGCGAAGTAAAGGAGGAGCCAGCGGCCACAGGCCGCTGGCGGGGGACATGAGTACTCCGGCCCCGGCCTTTCCCACGCGGCAGGGAGTCAACAAGGCGGCTCGAGTCGAGGCATCGGCATGCGCGTGACCAGGCTGGAGTTCTCGGGGTTGCGGTGCTTCGGGCAGGGGGCGTTGGCGCCTGGGCCCGGGCTGAACCTGCTGATCGGGCCGAACGGGAGTGGCAAGAGCAGCGTGCTGGAGGCGTTGCACCTGATGGCCTATGGGCGCAGCTTCCGCGGCCGGGTCCGCGACGGCCTGGTCCGGCAGGGGGACGCGGCGCTGGAAGTCTTCGTGGAGTGGGAGGAGGCCTCGGGCCGGCTGCGGCGCGCGGGACTGCGCCACAACGGCCAGTCCTGGGAAGGCCGGTTGGACGGAGGGCCGCTGGGCCAACTGGGCGACCTGTGCGCGGCGCTGGCCGTGGTCACCTTCGAGCCGGGCAGCCACGCCCTGGTGATGGGGGCTGCCGAGGCGCGCCGGCGGTTCATGGATTGGGGTTTGTTCCACGTGGAACCGGACTTCCTGGGCCTGTGGCGGCGTTATGCGCGTGCGCTGAAGCAGCGCAACAGCCTGCTGAAGACGCGGCACCGGGATGGCGAGCTGGATGCCTGGGAAGCGGAGTTGGCGGCGACGGGCACCGCCCTGACCGGCTACCGGGAGAACTATCTGGCCCAGCTGCAGCCCTGGCTGGCGGAGGCCACCGCGGCACTATTGCCCGAGGCGGGCACCACGGAATTGCAGTTCCTGCCTGGCTGGCGCCGGGAGGAGGTGTCGCTGGCGGACGCCATGCTCCTCGCGCGGGCGCGCGACCTGGCCACCGGCTTTACCTCGGTCGGCCCGCACCGGGCGGACTGGCGGGTCGACCAGGCCAGGATCCCGGGTCGCGAGGCCTTGTCGCGGGGCCAGGCCAAGCTCACGGCGCTTGCCGCGTTGCTTGCGCAGGCCTCGCACCAGGCTGCCGTCCGCGGCGACTGGCCCGTGATGGCCCTCGACGACCTGGCGTCGGAACTGGACCGGCCGCACCAGCAACGGGTGCTGGAGCGTCTCCGCGACGATGGAGCGCAGGTGCTGGTCAGTGGCACCGAGGCGCCCGCGGGGCTCGCCGCGCTTGGCGTATCGGTGTCGGTGTTCCACGTGGAACCAGGGCAGCTCAGGGCTGAAGCGGCGGCATCGCCGTCAACCTGAATGCGCGCGTGGGCGGATCGCGCTTGGTATACTTCGAGCATCCATAACTAGTGTGTCGATGACGCGCGCGCCAGTGCGTGCGCGCGCGGCCGCCGGAGCCTGCCAGCGAATGTCGCAAGAACACGAATTGTCCACGGCCGACGAGGCCGGCAACGCCGCCAGTTACGACTCCAGCCGCATCACCGTGTTGCGCGGCCTGGAAGCGGTGCGCAAGCGCCCGGGCATGTACATCGGCGACGTCCACGACGGCACCGGCTTGCACCACATGGTGTTCGAGGTCGTCGACAACGCGATCGACGAAGCGCTCGCCGGCCACGCCGACGACATCGTCGTGACGATCCACGAGGACGGTTCGGTGTCGGTGTCCGACAACGGCCGCGGCATCCCGGTGGACATCCACAAGGAAGAGCAGGTGTCCGCGGCGCAGGTCATCATGACCCAGCTGCACGCCGGCGGTAAGTTCGACGACAACAGTTACAAGGTTTCCGGCGGCCTGCACGGCGTCGGCGTGTCGGTGGTCAACGCGCTGTCGCGCAAGCTCACGCTGGACATCTGGCGCGACGGCTTCCACCACCACCAGGAATACGCCATGGGCGAGCCGGTGGCGCCGCTGGAGAAGCTGGAGCCCTCGCAGAAGCGCGGCACGCTGGTGCGCTTCTGGCCGTCGCAGGAAACCTTCAGCGACGTCGAGTTCCATTACGACATCCTCGCGCGCCGCCTGCGCGAACTGTCGTTCCTCAACTCCGGCGTCCGGATCGTGCTGCAGGACGAGCGCGGCGAGGAGCGTCGCGACGTGTTCCAGTACGAAGGCGGCATCCGCTCCTTCGTCGAGCACCTGGCGCAGCTCAAGACCCCGCTGCACCCGAACGTGATCTCGGTCAGTGGCGAGCAGAACGGCATCACCGTCGAAGTGGCGATGCAGTGGACCGATTCCTACCAGGAAACGATGTTCTGCTTCACCAACAACATCCCGCAGAAGGACGGCGGCACCCACCTGCAGGGCTTCCGCGCCGCGCTGACGCGTACGCTGACCAACTACATCGAGCAGAACGGCATCGCGAAGCAGGCCAAGGTGCAGCTGTCCGGCGACGACATGCGCGAAGGCATGATCGCCGTGCTCTCGGTCAAGGTCCCCGACCCGAGCTTCTCCAGCCAGACCAAGGAAAAGCTGGTGAGCTCGGAGGTGCGCCCGGTGGTCGAGCAGACCTTCGGCGCCAGGCTCGAGGAGTTCCTGCAGGAGCATCCGAACGAGGCCCGTGCGATCGCCGGCAAGATCGTCGACGCCGCGCGCGCCCGTGAAGCCGCGCGCAAGGCGCGCGACCTGACCCGGCGCAAGGGCGCGCTCGACATCGCCGGCCTGCCGGGCAAGCTTGCCGATTGCCAGGAGAAGGATCCGGCGCACAGCGAGCTGTTCATCGTCGAGGGCGATTCGGCCGGCGGCTCCGCCAAGCAGGGTCGCAACCGCCGCAACCAGGCGGTGTTGCCGTTGCGCGGCAAGATCCTCAACGTCGAGCGCGCGCGCTTCGACCGCATGCTTTCGTCGGCCGAGGTCGGCACCCTGATCACCGCGCTGGGCACCGGCATCGGCAAGGACGAGTACAACCCGGACAAGCTGCGTTACCACAAGATCATCATCATGACCGACGCGGACGTGGACGGATCGCACATCCGCACGCTGCTGCTGACTTTCTTCTACCGGCAGATGCCGGAGCTGATCGAGCGCGGCCACGTCTACATCGGCCTGCCGCCGCTGTACAAGATCAAGCAGGGCAAGAGCGAGCTCTACCTCAAGGACGACGCGGCGCTCAACGCCTACCTGGCCAGCAACGCCGTCGACGGCGCCAGCCTGGTCCCGGCGCAGGGCGAGCCGCCGATCGGCGGCGAGGCGCTGGAGAAGCTGCTGCTGGCCTACGCCGGCGCGCGCGACGCGATCGCGCGCAATTCGCACCGCTTCGATCCGCACGTGCTCGAGGCGCTGATCGACTTCACCCCGCTCGACGCGCGCACGCTGGCCGAGAACACCGACGAGCAGCACGAGCTCGACGCGCTGGCCGCGCGCCTCAACGAGCGCGGGCTCGGCAAGCCGCGCTACCGCCTCGAGTTCCAGCCCGCCGCGGAACACAGCGCCGCCGCGCTGGTCCTGCACCGCACGCACATGGGCGTGGACAGCACCCAGGTGCTGCCGATGTTCGCGTTCGAGGGAGGCGACCTGCGCGCGCTGCGCGAGGCGGCGCAGCAGTTGCACGGGCTGATCCGCGAGGGCGCCACGATCGTCCGCGGCAATCGCACCCAGCCGGTGGAGAGTTTCGCGCAGGCGCAGGCCTGGTTGCTGGATGAAGCGAAGAAGGGTCGCCAGATCCAGCGCTTCAAGGGCCTGGGCGAAATGAACCCGGAACAGCTGTGGGAAACCACGGTGAATCCGGACTCGCGGCGCCTGCTGCAGGTGCGGATCGAGGACGCGGTGTCGGCCGACCAGATCTTCAGCTGCCTGATGGGCGACGTGGTGGAGCCGCGGCGGGAGTTCATCGAGGACAACGCGCTCAAGGTCGCCAACCTCGACGTCTGAGGGGCGGCGCAGCACGCGCGACCTACATCGTTCGTTCAGGTGGATTGACGCCCCCTTCGCCGGGTGCCGGCTACAACGGTTTCCTGCCTGAATGGAGTCGGCCCGATGAAGACCCTGCTGCTGTCGCTTGCGATCACCGCGACCCTGGCCGCCTGCGCGACCACCACCTCGCCCACCGGCCGCAGGCAGTACGTCGGCGCGGTCTCCCAGGCCGAACTCAACCAGCTGGGCGCGCAGGCCTTCGCCGAGCTGAAGCAGCAGAAGCAGCAGACCCCGAACGCGCAGCAGCGCGCCTATGTCTCCTGCGTCGTCGACACCGTGGTCGCGGCGCTGCCGCCGGACTGGCGCACCGCCACCGGCAATACCGGCAACTGGGACGAGGCGGTGTTCCTGGACGAGGACGCCAACGCCTTCGCCCTGCCGGGCGGCAAGGTCGGCGTGTACACCGGCATCTTCGAGGTCGCCCGCAACCAGGACCAGCTGGCGGCGGTGATCGCCCACGAAATCGGCCACGTCGTCGCCCACCACCACGATGAGCGCATCACCCGCCAGGCCGGCGCTTCCGGCGTGCTGCAGCTGGTCGGCGCGCTGCTCGGCTCGCGCTATGGCAGCGGCGTCGCCAACGCGGCGGTGCAGGGCGGCAGCATCCTCGCCCAGACCGGCTTTTTGCTGCCGGGTTCGCGCGCCCAGGAAACCGAGGCCGACGTGGTCGGCCAGCAGCTCATGGCCCGCGCCGGCTTCGACCCCCGCGCCGCGGTGAACCTGTGGCAGAACATGATCGCGGCCGGCGGCAGTCGTCCGCCGGAATGGATCTCGACCCACCCCGACCCGGAAAGCCGCATCAACGAACTGCGCGCGCGCGCCAGCGACCTAGTGCCGGTGTTCGAGCAGGCCCGCGCGGCGGGGAAACGCCCCAACTGCGGCTGACCGACGTGCGCCGAGCCAGCCTCGGGGGTGCGCCGGCGGGCGGTTTTCTGATAGCGTTTCCGGCTCGGTCCGGAGGCAGGGTCCTGTCTCCGCCGGAATCCGACAGAGCAGAGGTCCCCCAATGAAGATGCCCTCCCGTCGATCCCTGATGATCGCCGTCTCCCTGGCCAGCATGGTCGCCGTTGCCGCTCCGGCCTGGGCGCAGGACTACGGCGTCGGCCGCCAGAGCATGCGCGAGAAGCGCGACGCGGCCCGGGCCGCGAAGAAGGGGGAGCAGCAGCAGGAAGTCGTGCAGCAGTACCCCGGCGCCACCCGCGACGAGCCCGAGGCGCGCGCCAGCCGCCAGGGCCTGAAGAAGCTGCAGGCGCTGCAGGAGACCTATGCCGCCGGCGACGCCGCCGCGACCATGGCCGCCGCCCGTGCGATCTACGAGGACGCCGACAGCAACGACTACGAGAAGGCCTTCGCCTACCAGGTGGCCGGCAACACCGCCGCCAACGAGGGCGACAGCGCCACCGCGGCCCAGCTGTTCGGGCAGGCGCTGGCCAGCAACGGCCTGGACAACAACAACCACTACACCGTGATGTTCAACCTCGCGGCGACGCTGTACGGCGAGGACAAGTACGCCGAGGCGCTGCAGGTGCTCGACCGCTTCATCGCCGAGACCAAGGCCGACAAGCCCGAGGTGTTCTCGCTGCGCGGCGGCCTGCTGATGTCGCTGGAACGCTATGCCGAGGCCGCGGAACTGTATTCCGGGCAGATGGCCCTGCACCCGGACGATCGCTCGCTGCTGATGAATGCCGTCGCCGCGTACCAGTCCAACGACCAGTTCGACAAGGCCGCCGAGCTGCTGGCCGCCGCACTGGACAAGGGCCAGCTGGCCGAAGCCAACGAGTACCGCGCGCTGTACGTCACCTACATCAACGACGACCGCGACAAGGACGCGATCGCGGTGATCGAGAAGGGCATGGCCGCCGGCGTGCTGCAGCCGGGTCCGGACCTGGCCAAGGACTTCATGGTCCTGGGCCAGCGCGCCTACTTCAACGACGACGACGCGGTCGCCATCGAGATGTACAAGCGCGCCGCGTCCATGGCCGCCGACGGCGAGGCCTCGCTCAACCTGGCGAAGATCTACGCGCAGAACGGCCGCAAGGCCGAGGCCAAGGCCGCGGCCCAGGCCGCCCTGGACAAGGGCGTCAAGGACCCCGCGGACGCCCGCAAGTTGCTTGGAGGCGGGTAATACGTCGCAATTCCCGAACGCCCGCGATGGTACCGGCGTAAAGGATTGGTATAAGCTTAGGGATTCCCGTGGCCGGAAATGGCCACGGGCCGACTTCTTCCGTGGCGCAGCTGCGCCAGGCCCCATCCGAGTTTCCCCCGCATGACGCAACGCCAGCCGAGCGACCAAGAAGATAGCGATGGCGGCCTGAACTGGCCCCGCATCACCGGCCTCTCCTTCGTATTCGCGGTCCATGCGGCGGCGCTGCTGCTGCTGCTCGCGCCGGTGTCGCCGCCGGGCCAGGAGAAGACCGACGAAGAAGTGACGCGCGTCGTCATCATCGAGCCGCCGCCGCCGCCCCCGCCGCCGCCGCCGCCGCCGCCGGAGCCGCCGAAGCCGCAGGAGATCAAGCAGCTGGCCCCGCCGCAGGCGTCGCCGATCCCGCCGCCGCCGGAAGAGCCGCCGGTCGTGTTCGACGAGCCGTCGCCGGTTGACGTGCAGGCCCCGCCGCCGGCGCCGCCGGCGCCGCCCGCGCCGCAGCCCGACATCGGCGCCAGCGTGGACATCTCGTCCAAGAACATGAACCCGCCGCAGTACCCGCGCGATGAAATGCGCCGCGGCATCACCGGCACCGTCATCCTGGTCATCACCGTGGACGCCAGCGGCAACGCTACCGACGTCCAGGTCGAAAGCTCGAGCGGCAACCGCAATCTCGACCGTTCCGCGGTCAAGGCGGCGAGGAACTGGCGCTTCAACCCCGGCGTCACCGGCGGCCGCAAGGTCGGTGGCCGAGTCCGCGTCCCGGTCGAATTCAAGCTTTAACGCTCCACCCCACCCGCTCCACAACCCAAACCACAACATCCAAAGGTAAGCGTCATGCTGCAGGAAACCACTCAAGCCGCCGCTGCTACCGGGGGCAATGCTGCTTCCGCCCTGACGCAGATGGGCGTCGACCATCTGCTCGCGGAAATGATGTCCGACCCAGGCGCCTATGCGGTGTCCTGGGTGGTCCTCATCACCTTGTTGATCATGTCGGCGATGTCGGTCTACTGGATCGTCATCAACACCTTCAAGAACATCAGCCTGCGTCGTAGCGCCGACCGCGTCGTCAGCACGTTCTGGGAAACCCCGAACGCGCAGGACGCGATCCGCTACATGGAAGAACAGCCGCGCACCGAGCCGTTCTCCAAGATCGCGCTGGATGCCGCCCAGGCGGCCGCGCACCACCAGCGCAGCGACGGCTCCAGGCTGGCCGAGACGATGAACCGTTCCGAGTTCGTCGACCGCGCGCTGCGCCAGGCCGTCACCCGCGAGTCGATGCGCCTGGAATCGGGCCTGACGATCCTCGCCACCGTGGGCTCCACCGCGCCGTTCGTCGGCCTGCTGGGTACGGTGTGGGGCATCTACGGCGCCCTGATCCGCATCGGCGCCACCGGCCAGGCGTCGATCGACGCGGTCGCCGGTCCGGTCGGCGAGGCGCTGATCATGACCGCCCTCGGCCTGTTCACGGCGATCCCGGCGGTGCTGGCGTACAACTTTTTCGTCCGCCTGAACCGCGTCACGTACAACCAGTTCGACACCTTCGCGCACGACCTGCACGACTTCTTCGCCACCGGCTCGCGCGTCGGCGAAGCGGCCGCGAAGCGCTAATCCGTCGAACCGCACCACCACGGAGTCAGGCCCATGGCCTTCAGCACAGGTAGCGAAAGCGGCGCCCCGATGTCGGAGATCAACGTCACGCCCCTCGTGGACGTGATGCTGGTCCTGCTGATCATCTTCATGATCACAGCGCCGCTGATGTCGCACAAGATCAAGGTCGAGCTGCCGCAGGCGGACCTCGACCAGCGCGACGAGAAGGTGCCGCCGGCACCGCCGATCACGGTCACCGTGACCGCGGACGGCGACCTGTACTGGAACGACCAGCCGGTCAGCCCCAGCCTGCTGGAGAGCCAGCTCTCCGTCGAGGCGCAGAAGACCCCGCAGCCCGCGGTCAACATCCGCGGCGACGAGACCACCAAGTACCGGGTGATCTCCGACGTGGTCAACACCGCGCAGGCGCAGGGCATCCGCAAGGTCGGCTTCGTGGCCACCAAAGAACGGCCGCGCTGAGGAGCACGCTTAGATGGCTTTTTCGACCAACTCCGGTGGCGGTCCGATGGCGGACATCAACGTCACTCCGCTCGTCGACGTGATGCTGGTGCTGCTGATCATCTTCATGGTGACCGCGCCGATCCTGTCCTACCCGATCGACATCGACCTGCCGCAGGCAAGTCGGAAGCAGGAACAACGGCAGGACCCCCCTGACCCTGTTGATCTGCGCATTGATGCGGCAGGCCAAGTGTATTGGAACGATAGCGTCGTGCCGCTGTCCGCGCTCCGCAGCATGATGGAGACAGAGGTTCAGCGTGATCCCACGAATCAGCCGACTCTCCAGATCGACGTGGATAAGGAAGCAAACTACGGAGTCTTGGCAAAAGTCCTGGCTACTGCACGCAACGCTCAAATGGAGCGAATCGGCTTCGTAAAGAAATAGTATTGTTTAACTGGGTGATGCACCTGCATCAATATTTGCGCTTACCTACCTTTGAGAGAAATTATTGCGCCGCCCAATGGGCGGCGCTTTTTTTTCAAATTTTGAATCTAATTGCCCTGACAAGCGTATGGAGAGTGGAAAATCTTCACCCAGTTTCCCCCGCTTCCACCACATGAGTAAGTAGTGCTTCCCCCACCGAAGTCTGGCGTGCACCACGAGGACCCAAGCGAGTAGCCATCTGCGTACAGCGTCCCTCCACTACAGGTCAGGGCAACCAGGTTTCCCCCAAGGGATTGTTGTGCCCTCCGCGTCAGCGGGCGCACGACAACTCTCTTCGTCAGCAGAGTAGCCAATTCTGGATAATACGTGGCTCGCTGGAGTGAGATCGAGGTTGATCCGTTGTTTATAGAAGCATCTGACAGATCCACCAGCCGCAAACGACCCTCGACGCCGGCCTCATACTCCAACAACTTTGCACTTATTGTTGCTGAACCGATTTTCATTTCGGCTTGACTTGCGGCGGCGGCGCCAGTCTCAGAATCAACCACAACTTTTTTGGCAATCCAACCATCCAAGGCTGCCACGTTGAATCCCAGGCCCATGAGTACGCAGCCAACTGAGACAACAATCCAAGAATTCGCTCGCATCGTTTCTCTCCATACATAGGAAAAGACAATGCCGCGTATTGGGCCGGGCGAAATTGTTAGTACGCCGTTTTGGCTTCGCTGTCAAAGTATCAGGGCTACTGGGTCGAAATGACCCGAATGTAACGCGCTACGGTGGCTTCGAGGCCGGTGTAGAGGGCCTCGTCGATGAGGGCGTGGCCGATGGAGACCTCGAGCACACCGGGCACGGCGGCGAGGAAGGCGCCGAGGTTGGCCTGGCTGAGGTCGTGGCCGGCGTTGACGCCCAGGCCCGCCGCCTGTGCACGGCGCGCGGTGTCGGCGCACGCGGCCAGCGCGGCGTGGGGATCGCCCGCGGCGAAGGCTTCGGCGAATGGACCGGTATAGAGCTCCACCCGATCGGCGCCGGTCGCCGCGGCCGCCGCGACGTTCGCATCACCGACGTCCACGAACAGGCTGACGCGGCAGCCAAGCGCCTTGAGTGCGGCGACGTGAGGCCGCAGCCGCTCGCCATCGGTGGCGAAATCGAAGCCGTGGTCGGAAGTCAGTTGCCCGTCGCCGTCCGGAACCAGCGTCGCCTGGGCCGGCCGCACCTGCGCGCACAACGCGTGGAAGCCGGGATATCCCTCGCGCGGCGGCGCGAACGGGTTGCCCTCGAGATTGAATTCGACGCCGCGCTCGTGGCAGAGCGCCGCCAGCGCCCGCACGTCGTCGGCGCGGATGTGCCGCGCGTCCGGGCGCGGATGCACAGTGATGCCGTGGGCGCCGGCGTCCAGGCAGGTACGCGCGGCCCGCACCACGTCCGGCGCCTGGCCGCCGCGCGAATTGCGCAGCACGGCGATCTTGTTGACGTTGACGCTGAGCACGGTCACGGCGCGCACCCCGGGGGCGAGGGAGGCCCGCAGTCTAGCGCCTGCCGTCAGAGCAGCGGCGACAGCAGGCGCGCCAGCGCCTCGGGCAGGCGCACCGACCACAACGGCGTCGGCCGGTCGGCGCGCACCCGCGGCGCACTGGCCAGCTCCCGTTCGAACAGCTGCGCGAGCTCGCCGGCGATCGCGGCATCGCGGAACATCACCGACACTTCGAAGTTGAGGCGGAAACTGCGGGAATCGAAGTTCGCGCTCCCGAAGATGGCGATCTCGTCGTCCACCAGCATCGCCTTGGTGTGCAGCATCCGCGGTCCGTATTCGTAGATGCGAACGCCGGCGGCCATGAGCTCGTCGAAGTAGGAGCGCGCGGCCCAGGTCACCGGCATGGAGTCGCTGCGGCGCGGCACCAGCACGCGCACGTCCAGTCCGGCCAGCGCCGCCGAGCCGAGGGCCATCAACGCCGCCTCGCCGGGGACGAAATACGGGGTGGCCAGCCAGACCCGGCGGCTGGCCTCGTGGATCGCGCCCACGTGCAGGCGATGGATCGACTCCCACGGCGAATCCGGCCCGGAACCCAGCACCTGCGCGGCGATCTGCCCCGGCCGGCGTTCCGGCATCGCCTTCGCCACCGAGGCGATGAAGTCGCGCTGGCCGGTGGCGTAGGCCCAGTCCTCGACGAACAGCACCTGCAGCGCGCGCACCACGTCGCCCTCGATCCGCAGGTGCAGGTCGCGATACGCGTCGGCGCGGACGCGCTCGTTCTGTTCGTCGGTGACGTTGATGCCGCCGGTGAAACCGACGTCGCCGTCGACGACCACGATCTTGCGGTGCGAGCGCAGGTTGATCCAGGTGCGCCGCCACACGCGGCCGAACTGCATCGGGTGGAACCAGGCGACCTCGCCGCCCGCGGCCTGCAGCGGCGCGAAGAAGTCGCGGGGGATCCCGGCGGAGCCGACCGCATCGAGCAGCAGGCGCACGGCCACGCCGGCCCGCGCCCGTTCCGCCAGCGCATCGCGCAACGCAGTGCCGGTGCGGTCGGCGGCATAGATGTAGTACTCCAGGTGCACGTGGTGCCGCGCGCCACGCACGGCTTCGAGCAAGGCGTCGTAGGTGGCGGCGCCGTCCACCAGCAGGCGCACGTCGCGCGCGGTGCTGGCCGGCAGGCCGCTGGTGGCCTGGGCCAGCGTCGCCAGTTCGGCCTCGCCGGTGGCGGCGACGTCCTCGTCCGACAGGCGCACGCGCGACCGCGCGCGGCGCAGCCGGTGGCGCTTGATCCGTTGCGGGCCGAGCACGAGGTAGACGAGGAAACCGGCGTACGGAATCGCCGCGAGTCCGAACAGCCAGCTGAGTGTCGCCACCGGCGGTCGCTTCTGCAGCACGATCCATCCACCCAGGCCCAGCACGTACGCCAGCCAGCCAAGTGCCAGGTACCAGCCCAGGTGCGGCATCGAGGACAGCCAGCGCCAGAGTTCGAGGAGGTGGTCGGCCATGCGTCGGTGACGGCGCCTCGTGAACGGTTCAGCCCGGACCGCGCGCGGTTCGCGCGGGTTGCGACGTGCCAAGGGTAGGCTGTCGCGATGGAAGATGCATCCGCCGACGCCGGTAGCGCGACCGCGATCGCGACCGCGCCGATCAAGGGCCGCGGCGCCGCCTCGCGTGTCGCCGGGCGCTTCGACAAGACCACGTATCGCGGCGAGGATGACGGCTGGGGCTCGGTCTACGCCGACGCCTTCGACGACGACGGCGAACCGCGCGCCGCGCCGCGCACCCACGTCACCCCGGAGCGTGCGCGCAGCATCATCAGCCGCAACCAGTCGCCCGACATCGGCTTCAGCCAGTCCATCAACCCGTATCGCGGCTGCGAGCACGGCTGCGTCTACTGTTTTGCGCGGCCGTCGCACGCCTACCTGGATCTCTCGCCGGGGCTGGATTTCGAAACCAGGCTGTACGCGAAGACCAACGCCGCCGAGCGCCTGCGCGAGGAACTGGCCAGGCCCGGTTACGTGCCCAGCGAGATCGCGCTCGGCATCAACACCGATGCCTACCAGCCGATCGAACGCCGCCTGCGCATTACCCGGCAGCTGCTCGAAGTGCTGGCGGAAACGAAGCATCCGGTGCACTTCGTCACCAAGGGCGGGTTGATCGAACGCGATCTGGACCTGCTGGCGCCGATGGCGCGCGAAGGCCTGGTCAAGGTGCACTTCTCGATCACCACGCTGGACAACCAGCTCGCCGCGAGGATGGAACCACGCGCGACCGCCCCGCACGGCAAGCTGCGGGCCATGCGCGCGCTGGCCGATGCCGGCGTGCCGGTCGGGGTGATGGTGGCGCCGGTGGTGCCGATGGTCAGCGACCACGAACTCGAGCACATCCTCGAGGCCGCGCGCGAGCACGGCGCACGCGAGGCCGGCTACGTATTGCTGCGCCTGCCGCACGAGTTGAAGCAGGTCTGGCGCGAGTGGCTGTCGCTGCACTACCCCGAGCGCGCTGCGCACGTGATGAGCCTCATCCGGCAGATGCGCGGCGGCAAGGACTACGACAGTGCCTTCGGCAGCCGGATGCGCGGCGAAGGGCCGTTCGCGCAGCTGCTCCGGCAGCGCTTCCGCAAGGCCCACGCCCGCCTGGGCTACGCCCGGCTGCCGCCTCCGGACGCCAGCAGGTTCATCCGCCCGCGGAAGCCCTCGCCCCAGCAGGAGCTGTTCTAGCCGGGGCCGTCGCCCTCCGTGCGTGACCCCTTGCAAGCGGCCGGGGGTCATCCTATAGTAAGTAAACGCTCACTTACTATCAGGTCCCATGAGCCAGCGAGCCACACGTCTCAGCGCCGAGGAACGCCGCGCCACCACGGTCGAAGCGGTGATCGACCTGGCCGCGGACCAGAACCCCAGCGACATCACCACCGCGGCCATCGCCGAACGCATGGGGCTCACCCAGGGCGCACTGTTCCGGCATTTCCCGAACAAGGACGCGATCCTGGAAGCCGTGCTGTCGTGGGTCGCCGAGCGCCTGCTGGCGCGCGTGGCCCGCGCCGCCGATGGCGCGCCAACGGCGCTTGCGGCGCTGGAGGCGGTGTTCATGGCCCACGTCGAGTTCGTCGCCGAGCACCCGGGGGTGCCGCGGATGCTGTTCGGCGAACTGCAGCGACCTGCCGATACCCTGCCGCGGAAGATGGTCCAGGCCTTGATCGGCCGCTACGGCGACCGCCTGCGCGGGCTGCTCGAGGCGGGCAAGGCCGCGGGTGAACTCGACCCGGGGCTCGACGTCGAGGCGGCGGTGCTGCTGTTCATCGGCACCATCCAGGGCCTTGTGATCCAGGCCATGGTCGCCGGGAACGTCAGCCGCATCCGCCACGACGCCAGGGTCGTGTTCGCCATCTATCGTCGCGGCATCAGTGGAGGTGCCCAGTGAGTGCGTCCAGGATTCCCCCGGCCCGCAAGCGGGTTTTCGTGTTCGGCGCGGCAGCGCTGGTGGTGGTCGCCCTCGTGGCGACCTGGCTGCTGCGAAAGGGCAACGACGACGGCGCCCTGTTGCTCTATGGCAACGTCGACATCCGCGAAGTGCAGCTCGCCTTCCGCCAGCCGGGACGGGTGGCGGAAATGGCGTTCGAGGAAGGCGATGCGGTCAAGGCCGGCCAACGCATGGCGCGCCTCGACGCGCAGCCATACCAGGACGCGTTGGCCGCGGCGGAAGCGGCGGTACGCGTCGCCCGGGCCGAAGTGGACAAGCTGCACGGCGGCCTGCGTCCGCAGGAAGTCGCGCAGGCGCGCGAGGCACTGAACCGGGCGCGGGCAGCGGCCACCGAGGCCGGGCGCAACTACGATCGCCAGGCCAGCCTGCTGCCCTCGGGCGCCAGCAGCCAGAGCACGGTCGACGCCGCGCGCGCAGCCCGCGACCAGGCCCTTGCCGGGGTCCGCGCGGCGCAGGCGGCGTTGTCGCAGGCGGCGGAAGGGTTCCGCAGCGAGGACATCGCCGCCGGCGAAGCGCGCCTGGCCGCAGCCCAGGCCACCCGCGACCAGGCGGCAACGGCGCTCGCCGACACCGAACTGCTGGCACCCGCCGCCGGCACGGTCATCGCCCGGGTCCGCGAGCCGGGCAGCATGGTCGCGAGCCAGAGCGCGGTGTACAGCCTGAGCCTGGACAAGCCGGTCTACGTGCGTGCGTACGTCGCCGAACCCGACCTGGGCCGCGTCGCCCCCGGGACGCGCGTGCGCGTGCGCAGCGACTCCTCGGACAAGGCCTACGAGGGCCAGGTCGGCTTCGTCTCCCCGCGTGCCGAGTTCACGCCGAAGACGGTGGAGACGCCCGAGCTGCGCACCGACCTGGTCTATCGGCTGCGCGTGGTGGTCGACGCCGACCAGCTCGACGGCGGCCTGCGCCAGGGCATGCCGGTCACCGTCGAAGTCGTCGACAGCGCGCGCTGACATGGACGTCGTCGCCACGCCGCCGGCCGCGACGGCCCGCCACGACGGGAACACCGCCGTGGTGATCGACGGCGTCGACAAATCCTTCGGCGAGGTGCAGGCGTTGCGCGGCCTGGATGCGCGCATCGCCTACGGCCGCCTCACCGGCCTGGTCGGCCCCGACGGCGCCGGCAAGACCACGCTGATGCGGATCATGACCGGCCTGCTCCGGCCCAACGCGGGCCACGTCACCGTGGCGGGATTCGACGTGGTCGCGGACAACGACGCGATCCATGTCGCCACCGGCTACATGCCGCAGCGCTTCGGCCTGTACGAGGACCTGTCGGTGATGGAGAACATGCGCCTGTATGCGCGGTTGCGCGGCATGGATGCCGAGCGCCATGGCGACCTGTTCGGCGAATTGCTCGACTTCACCCGGCTGGCACCGTTCACCACGCGCCTGGCGGGCAAGTTGTCCGGCGGGATGAAGCAGAAACTGGGCCTGGCCTGTGCGCTGATGGCGCGGCCGCGGGTGCTGCTGCTGGACGAACCCAGCGTCGGCGTGGATCCGGTCAGTCGCCAGGACCTGTGGCGGATGGTGCAGGCGCTGACCGACGAAGGCATGGCGGTGGTCTGGTCGACCGCCTACCTGGACGAGGCCGAGCGCTGCGACTCGGTGTTGCTGCTCAACGAAGGCGAACTCGCCTTCGACGGCCCGCCGCAGGATCTCACGCGGACGCTGCAAGGCCGCAGCTTCCGCCTGGAGGAGGTCGGCGACGAACGCCGCGCGGTGCTGGCGCGCGCGCTGGACATGGAAAGCGTCGGCGATGGCGTGATCCAGGGCGCCGGTGTGCGACTGGTGCTGCGCGAAGGCGCCGACGCCGGCGAGATCCGTGGCCTGGCCGCCGATGTCGGCGCACGCCTGGCCGAAGTGCCGGCGCGTTTCGAGGATGCGTTCATCGACCTGCTCGGTGGCGGGCCCGGCGGTACCTCGGCGCTTGCCGAACGCATGCCGCCGGTGCACCTGGCATCGGACATCGCGGTGTCCTGCCGCGACCTGACCAAGCGGTTCGGCGACTTCACCGCCACCGACCGCGTCAGCTTCGAAGTCGGCAAAGGCGAGATCTTCGGCCTGCTAGGCCCCAACGGCGCCGGCAAGTCCACCACCTTCAAGATGCTGTGCGGCCTGCTCAAGCCGACCGCCGGCGAAGCCCACGTGGTCGGGCTGGACCTGCGCCGCGCGACCGGCGCGGCCAAGGCGCAACTGGGTTACATGGCGCAGAAGTTCTCGCTGTACGGCCTGCTGTCGGTGCGCCAGAACCTGGAATTCTCCGCCGGCGTGTACGGGCTGGAAGGCGCGGCGAAGCGTGCGCGCATCGACGAGATGATCGAGACCTTCGACCTGGGGCGCTGGCTGTCGTCGGCGCCCGAATCGCTGCCGCTGGGCTACCGCCAGCGCCTGGCGCTGGCGTGTTCGCTGATGCACCGGCCGCCGGTGCTGTTCCTCGACGAACCCACCTCGGGGGTGGATCCGATCACCCGCCGCGAGTTCTGGACCCACATCAACGGGCTGGCGCGCAAGGGCGTGACGATCATGGTCACCACCCACTTCATGGACGAGGCCGAGTACTGCGACCGGGTGGCGATGCTGTACCGCTCGCGGCTGATCGCGCTCGACACGCCGGACGCGCTGAAACTCGGCGCGGCGAGCGAGGGAAATCCGGATCCGACGATGGAGGATGCCTTCATCCACCTGGTCGAATCGGTCGACCTGGCCGACGAGGCAGGGACGAGGGCGGCGGCATGAACGTCCCCGCGCCCGCGCCCCCGGCACCGGCGGCCATGCGCCGCTTCGACGCGCGCCGCCTCGCGGCGCTGGTGCGCAAGGAAAGCCTGCAGGCGCTGCGCGACCCGTCGACGCTGCTGATCGCCTTCGTGCTGCCGGTGGTGCTGCTGTTCCTGTTCGCCTACGCGGTATCGCTGGACATCCGCAAGGTGCGCATCGGCGTGGTGGTGGAGTCGCCGGGCGTCGACGCCCAGCAACTCGCCGCGGCGTTCGCGGCGACCCGTTTCCTCGACGTGACCTTCGGCCACGACCGGCGGGAGCTCGGCGACAAGGTGGTGGCCGGCGAACTGCGCGGGATCGTCGTCATCCCGCAGGATTTCGAGCAGCGACTGGCGGCCGACGGCGAGCGCTCGCTGGTGCAGGTGGTGACCGACGGTTCGCAGCCCAATACCGCCAACTTCGTCGCCAACTACGCGCAGGGCGTGGTCCAGACCTGGCGGAGCGGGAAGACCGGCCAGCCGCCGCCGACGGCGATCGCGCTGGAGCCGCGCTACTGGTTCAACCCCGAGCTGGAAAGCCGGCGCTCGCTGGTGCCCGGCGCGATCGCCATCGTCATGACCATCATCGGCACCATGCTGACCGCGCTGGTGGTCGCGCGCGAGTGGGAACGCGGCACCATGGAGGCGGTGATGTCGACGCCGGCCTCGGTGGTCGAGATCCTGGTCGGCAAGCTGCTGCCCTACTTCGCCCTCGGGATGGTGTCGACGCTCGGCGCGGCGGCGCTCGCGGTGTTCGTGTTCGACGTGCCGCTGCGCGGCTCGCTGGCGGCGCTGATGCTGTTGTCGGCGGTGTTCATGGTGCCCGCGCTCGGCCAGGGCCTGCTGATCTCCTCGCTGGCGCGCAACCAGTTCCTGGCGGCGCAGATCGCGCTGTTCTCCGGCTTCCTGCCCGCCTTCATGCTGTCCGGCTTCCTGTTCGAGATCGACTCGATGCCGGCGCCGATCCGGGCCATCACCTGGCTGATCCCGGCGCGCTACTTCGTGTCCTCGCTGAAGACGGTGTTCCTGGCCGGCGACACCTGGGCGGTGTTCGTGCCCGACCTGCTGGCGATGGCGGCGATCGGCGTGGTGTTCTTCGCGCTGGCCAGGCGCGCCACGCGCAAGAACCTGGAGGCCTGAGCGATGGCGCGAGGGAATCCGCCACTGGTACTGGCCCGCCTGCGCGCCCAGGTGGTCAAGGAAGTGCTCAGCATCCTGCGCGACCCGCGCAGCCGGATGGTGGTGTTCGGGCCGCCGTTGATCCAGCTGCTCGTCTTCGCCTTCGCCGCGACGCTGGAGGTGACCAACGTCGGCATCGCCGTGCACGACCAGGACAGCGGTCGCTGGTCGCACGAGCTGGTCGCCCGCCTGGATGGCGCCGGTTTCGTTTCCGGACTCACCGCCGTGCGGACCAGCGATGAACTGCAACGGATGATCGACCGCGGCGACGCCATCGCCGGGCTGGAGATCCCGGCGGATTTCTCGCGCGACATCGCCGCCGGCGACAGCGGCACCGTGCAGGTGCTGGTGGACGGACGCCGCAGCAACGCCGGGCAGATCGTCGTCGGATACCTGTCCTCGATCGCCACCGACATCGGCGCGGAAGTGAAGCCGATGGCCGAGCCACCGCTGGCGGTGCGGCACTGGTTCAATCCCAACCTGGTCTATCGCTGGTTCATCGTGCCGGGCCTGGTCGGCATCCTGGCGTTCTTCAGTGCGCTGATGCTCACCGCGCTGTCGATCGCGCGCGAACGCGAGCTCGGCACCTTCGACCAGCTGCTGGTGTCGCCGACCTCGACGTTCGAGATCATCGTCTCCAAGTCGCTGCCGGCGCTGGCGATCGGTACCGTGCTCGGCCTGGTGATGATCGGCGCCGGCGCGTTCGTGTTCGGCATCCCGTTCACCGGCTCGTTCGTGTTGCTGCTGGCGAGCCTGGTGCTGTTCATCCTCTCGGTGGTGGGAATCGGCCTGATGATCTCCGCCGTCAGCCAGACCCAGCAGCAGGCCATCCTGGGCGCGTTCGCGATCGGCGTGCCGGCGGTGCTGATGTCCGGGTTCGCCACCCCCGTGGAGAACATGCCGCTGGTGCTGCAATGGCTGGCGCAGGCGATCCCGCTCACCCATTTCCTGGTGATCGTGCACGGCAGCGTGCTCAAGGCGATGCCGCCGGCCGACATCCTTTCCAACCTGTGGCCGCTGGTGGCGATCGCGCTGGCGACGCTGACCGCGGCCACCTTCTTCGTCCGGGGCCGACTGCAATGACCTGCACCCAAGCGCCTGCCACTGCCCATGCCGCCATCGCCGCCTTGCGCAAGGCGCCGACGCCACCGCGCCCGCTGGTGCTGGCGATCGTGTGCACCTTGCTGGCCGCTTGCGCGGTGGGCCCGGACTATCGCGAACCCCCACCCGTGGCGACCGGCGGCGACTGGACCGTCCCGGTCGTCGCGGGCGGCGGGTACGAGGATTACGCGGATTGGTGGTCCACGCTCGGCGACCCGATGCTCGAACGCCTGGTCCGGGAAGCACTCGCGGACAACTTGGACCTCGCCCAGGCCGCGGCACGGGTCGACGAAGCACGCGCGGTGCGCGACCAGGTGGCGGGCGGACGCGCGCCCGTCGTCGGGGCAAGCGCAAGCGTCAACCGGCGGCGCCAGAGCACCAACGGCTCGCTGCCGATCGCGTCGATTCCCGGCATGGAAGCCACCCAGACCATCCACGACGTCGGTTTCGACGCCGCCTGGGAACTCGACCTGTTCGGCGCGAACCGGCGTGCGCTCGAGGGCGCGACTGCGCGCCTGCACGCGACCGGAGTCGAAGCCGAAGGCGTGCGCATGCGCATCGTCGCCGAAGTCGCGCGCACCTGGTTCACGGCGGTCGGCAGCGGACAGGAGATGCGCACGCAACAGGCGGCGGTGGAGGCGCAACGCGGCGCGCTGGAGCTCCTGCAGCTGCAACACGCCGTCGGCGCGGCCTCGCTCGCCGACGTCGACGCGGCGCAGGCACGGCTGGCGGCCGCGGACGCGGCGCTGCCCGCCATCCGCGCCCGCGAGCGCGCCGCCGCCTTCGCGCTCGCCGTGTTGCTCGGCGAGCCGCCCGAGCATGGCCTGCAGCTGCTCGAGGATGCCCCTGGCCTGCCGATGCTGGCCGAGATTCCCGTGGGCGAGCGTGCCGACCTGCTGCGCCGCCGGCCCGACGTGCTGGCGGCGGAACGACGGCTCGCGGCCAGCACCGCCGACATCGGCGTGGCCACGGCGGAACTGTTCCCGAAACTGTCGATCGGGGTCGGTGGCGGATTCCAGGCGCTGGACGCCGGCGACCTGTTCGAATCCGGGAGCCAACGTTTCGGGGTCATGCCGGTGATTTCCTGGCGAGTGTTCGACGGCGGCCGCGTGCGCGCGGAGATCCGTGCGCGCGAGGCGGACCAGCGGCAGGCGGCATTGGCCTACGAGCAGGCGGTGCTGGCCGCGCTCGGCGATGCGGAACAGGCGCTGGGCGACTACCGTGCCGGGCTGGTGGCGCTGCGGCGTTACGAACAGGCCCTCGAGGCCAGCCAGCGCAGTTATGGCCACGCCAGGCAGCGATTTGCCGCCGGCGCCATCGCCGGCGGCGAGCTGCTCGCCGCCGAACGCCAGTTGCACGAGGCGCAGGCGGCGGCGGTCCGCGCCCACACCGCGGCGGCGGTGCAGCTGGTCGCGTTGTACAAGGCGCTGGGCGGCGGCTGGAGCGCATCGTGAAGATACGATTCCTCGGCGCCGCGGGCGAGGTCACCGGCTCCTGTTTCCTGGTCGAGACCGCGCACGCGCGATTCCTCGTCGACTGCGGCATGTTCCAGGGCGGTGCCGCGGTCGCCGCGCGGAATCGCGCCGCATTCGCCTTCGACCCGGCGTCGATCGATTTCGTCCTGCTGACCCACGCCCACATCGACCACAGCGGATTGCTGCCCAGGCTCGTCCGCGAGGGTTTCCGCGGCCCCATCCACTCGACCACCGCGACCGCCGACCTGCTCGGGGTCATGCTGCCGGACAGCGCGCACATCCAGGAAAGCGATGCCAGGCGCGCGGCGAAGCGCGGGCTGGCCGGGGCGTCGGTGCCGATCTACACCGCGCGCGACGCGGCCGCCTGCCTGGCGCAGGTGGAGGCGGTGGATTACGACACCGAAATCGCCCCGCACCGCGGCGTACGCTGCCGGTTCCGCGATGCCGGGCACATCCTCGGCTCGGCGATCATCGAGGCCTGGATCGACGAAGGCGGCGATCCGACCAAGGTGGTGTTCAGCGGCGACCTGGGGCAACCGGGGCGGCCGATCCTGCGCGATCCGGCACGCATCGAAGCCGCGGACCTGCTGGTGGTGGAATCCACCTACGGCGACCGCACGCACTCCGACCCGTCCGGGATCGAGGACGCGATGGTCGACGTCATCCAGCGCACCCTGCACGAGCGCGGCGGCAACGTGGTCATCCCGGCGTTCGCCGTGGGTCGCACCCAGCAGATCATCTACCGGATCCACCAGCTGGCACGCCAGGGGCGGTTGCAACACCCCAAGGTGTTCGTCGATTCGCCGATGGCCACCGAAGTCACCCGCATCACCCGCGAGCACATGCAGCTGTTCGACGAACAAGCCAGGGAGCTCGCCGGCTGGCATTCGGCGGGAACCGACCTGCCCTGGCTCCACTTCACCGCCAGCGTCGAGGAGTCGATGGCGCTGAACAACATCCGCTCGGGCGCGATCATCATTTCCGCCAGCGGCATGTGCGACGCCGGACGGGTCCGCCACCACCTGCGCCACAACCTGCCGCGCCGCGAATGCAGCGTGCTGCTGCCGGGTTACCAGGCGCAGGGCACGCTGGGACGCCGCCTGGTCGAAGGCGCGAAGCGGGTACGCATCCTCGGCCACGACGTTCCGGTCCGCGCCGCCATCCATTATTTCGACGGCCTCTCCGCGCATGCCGATCGCACGGCATTGCTCGACTGGACCGCGGCCTTCGCCCAACCACCCGCGCTGGCGTTCGTGGTCCATGGCGAGGCCCGGGCGTCGCACGCGCTCGCCGCCGCGTTGCGGCAAAGGCCCGGCTGGCGGGTGATGATTCCCGCGCGCGGCGAGCAGGTGCAGTGGCCCGATCCCGCGGGTACGCGCCCATGAGCCTGTCGCCCGAGCTCGCCCAGCGGCTCCAGGCGATCCTGGACTCGCCCACCTATCGGCTGGTGGAGGAGGAAGCCGGCCTGGCCGATCACGACCTGCAGCGTGCGCACCGGCTGCAGCGTGAACTGCTCGGGCCCGAGCGCGCACTGCGCGACGAAGGCATCGGTTCCACGGTGGTGGTGTTCGGCAGCGCCCGGGTCGGTTCGGGTGACGCCTCGTACGAGACCGCACGCAGCTTCGCGCGCCTGATCTCGCTTCGCTTCCAGCAGGAGGAGCGCAAGGACTTCGTGGTCGTGACCGGCGGCGGGCCGGGGATCATGGAAGCCGCCAATCGCGGCGCATACGAAGTCGGCGCGCGCTCGATCGGTCTCAACATCTCGCTGCCGCGCGAGCAGGCACCCAACCCCTGGATCAGCCCGGAGCTTGCGTTCCGGTTCCACTCGTTCGCCATGCGCAAGATGCACTTCCTCATGCATGCACGCGGGCTGGTGGCTTTTCCCGGCGGCTACGGGACGCTCGACGAGCTGTTCGAGGTATTGACGCTGGTGCAGACAGGGAAGATGGCGCCGATCCCGGTCGTGCTGGTCGGGCGCTCGTTCTGGCGCCGCGCCATCGATTTCGACTTCCTCGTCACCGAGGGCTACATCGATCCCGCGGACGTGCGCCTGTTCACCTGTGTCGACAAGGCCGGGGAAATCGTCGCCGCGCTGGAGCAATTCCACCGCGGACAGGAGCCGGCGTTACGGCAAGGTCCCCTCCACAGTGCCTAGGAAGGAGAGCGTGATGACCAAGGTGAAATACCTGCTTGCACTGCTGGCGGCCGCGACCGCGACGCTGGTTGCCGTGGTGGTGCTCGCCGATGCGCGTGCCGCGGAGAAGGAAAAAGCGATGGGCCTGCGCCTGGTCATGCAGGAACTGGGGCGCGACATGCAGGCCGTGGCCGGCGCCATCTCCAAAGAAGACTGGGCGATGGTGGCGAAGCTGGCACCGGAGATCGGCCGCCACGCGCAGCCGCCGGCGATGGAAAAAATGCGGATCATCAAGTGGGTCGGGAAGGATGCCGGGCAGTTCCGGGCGCTCGACGCCCGGGTCGGACAGGCGGCGGACGACATGGCCGCGGCGGCGTCGCGTGGCGACGGCGCGGAGACCATTCGTGCGTTCGCCGACGTGCAGCAGGCTTGCCTGGCCTGTCACACGCAATTCCGGAAACCGTTCGTCAAGCACTTCTACCAGCGGCCCTGACCCCAACGGCCTGGACGGCGGTTCAACCGAACGTGGGCAGCAGCGGACCGGACAGCCAGAGCCACTGCGCGAGCCAGGCGCTGACCACGGCGATGACCGCGGTGAGCGGCAGGCCGATGCGCAGGAAATCGCCGAAGCGGTATTGCCCCGGCCCCAGGATCAGCAGGTTGCCGTGGTGGCCGATCGGCGTCAGGAACGCCACCACCGCGCCGAGCGCGGTCACCACCACGAACGGCGTCGGTGGCTGCCCGAGCGAGGCGGCCAGCGAGATGGCGATCGGCCCCAGCAAGACCGTGGTCGCCGAATCGGACAGGATCTGGGTCAGCAGCGCCGCCGCGCTGAACAGCACCAGCAGCACCGCGAAATTCGGCCAGCCCTGCACCACCTGCAGCAGGCCGCGCGCCAGCAGGTCGGCAGTGCCGGTCTGCTCCATCGCGATGCCCAGCGGGATCACCCCGGCGATCATCACGAAGATGCGCACGTCGATCGAGCGGTAGGCGCGCTGGATGTCGACGCATCCCGTCGCCACCATCGCCACCGCGCCCATCAGGAAGGCCAGCGGCGCCGACAGCCAGCCGGTCGCCGCCGCCAGCACCGCCGCCAGCGCGATCGCCAGCGCCAGCGGCGCACGCAGGCGCCGCTTGGCTTCGCCCGCGAACGGCACGAGCATCAGGAAGCCGTGGTGCTCGGCCATGTCGCGGAACTGCCCGGCCTTGCCCCACAGCACCAGCACGTCGCCCTCGCGCAGGCGCGCGTCGGACAGCCGGCCGACCACGTCGCCCTCGCGCCGCCACAGGCCCACGATCACCGCGTCGAACTGGCGCGAGAAGTCCAGTTCGCGGATCGAGCGCCCGAGGAATTCCGAACCCGGCGCCACCACCGCCTGCACCAGCTGCGAGTCGCCGCCGCTGTCCAGCTTCTGGCCGAAGCGGGTGATCGCCAGCAGGTCGACGCCCGGATCGTCGTGCAGCGACAGCAGTTCGTCGGCCGCCGCTTCCACCAGCAGGATGTCGCCCGCCAGCAGCGGGCTGCCGGGGCCCAGGTCGGTGCGCGGCTTGTGGTCCCGCAGCCAGCCTCGCAGGCGGAACTTGTCGCCCAGCGCCTTCTGCAGTTCCGACAGCGGCCGCGTGTTCCAGCGCGAGTCCTCCACCACCAGCAGTTCGGTGTGGTAGCGCTCCAGGCGCAGGTAGTCCTCCTCGGCCGCGCTGCCGCTGCGCCGCGGCAGCAGCCAGCGCGCCAGTTGCATGTAGGCCATGCCGACCAGCACCAGGGCGATGCCGATCGGGGTGATCGAGAAGATCCCCAGGCCGGCGCTGCCGCTGCGGGAGAGCATGTTGTCGGCGAGCAGGAACGCGGGCGCGCTGAACAGGGTCAGGGTGGTGCCGAGCGAGGCGGCCAGCGACATGGGCATCAGCAACCGCGATGCCGGCAGCTTGCGCTCTCGCGCATAGCGCAACAGGATCGGCAGCATCATCGCGGTCACCATGACGTGGTGGCTGAAGGCCGCCAGCGCCGCCACCGCCGGCATCACCACCGCGATCGCGCGCGCCTCGCTGCGCCCGGCCGCGCGCCCGATCCATTGGCCGATGCGTTCGGTGATCCCGGTCGCGGCGAGGCCGCCGGAAATCACGAACACCGCCGCGACGATGATCGCCGGCTCGCTGGCGAAACCGGACAATGCCTGGTCCGCGCCCAGCACGCCGGTCAGCACCATCGCCAGCAACAGCAGCATCGCGGTCACGTCGACCCGCAGCCGCTCGCTGATGAACAGGTACAGCCCGCCCGCGAGGATCAGCAGGAACATTCCCTGTTGGAAGGTGAACTGGCTCAGGGCCATGGCTGGTCCGGTCGGCGCATCGCCGCATTGTGCGGCATGGCCGCCCGCCGCACCCGCGCATCCGCGCAACTTTCACCCCGCATGCACTTCGCGGAGCGGGATCGGGGGCATACTGCGCCGCAGCACCGCCGCCACGCCGCATGCCATTGCCTGACACCAAGCCCCCGCTCCAGTCCGCCACGCAGCCTGCCGGCGGGAAGGCTTCCGGCGACGCGCTCGCGCAATGCCAGGCGCAGCTGCAAGCCCTGTCCCGGCAGCAGGAGCTGCTGGCGTACGGCATCTCCCACGACCTGCGCGCGCCGCTGCGCGCCATCGACCAGTTTTCGGCGCTGCTGCAGCGGCAGTCCGGCGAGCGCCTGGACGAGGGCGGGCGCGCGCACCTGCAACGCATCCGCGATTCGGCCGCGCGCATGGGCCATCTGATCGAGGCGCTGCTCGAATACTCGCGGGTGGAGCGGGCAGCCCTGGAAATGGCGCCGGTGGACCTGTCGCTGCAGGCCGAACTGGTGCTCGCGGAGCTGCAGGAAGCCGAACCGGGACGGGCATTGAGCGCCGAGGTCGCGCCGCACCTGGCCGCGTTCGGCGACGAGGCGCAGCTGCGGATGCTGTTGCGGCACCTGTTGCGCAACGCCTGGCAGTTCTCCGGCGAGCGGGTCGAGGTCGAGGTTGGCGGCGACGACCACGACGGCAACCTGCGCTGGTGGGTGCGCGACCATGGCCGCGGCTTCGATGCCCGTTATGCCGACAAGCTGTTCGAGCCGTTCCAGCGGCTGCACGGCGTCGAGGAGGGCAGCGGCAGCGGCCTCGGCCTTGCGGTCGCCAGCCGCATCGTCGCGCGGCACGGCGGCCGCATCTGGGCGCAGTCCGAATCCGGCGCGGGCAGCACGTTCTTCATCGAGTTGCCAGCCGGCCCCGATCAACGCGAGCATGCACGGTAATGCACAAGGATATCCTGCTGGTCGAAGACAACCCGGACGACGTCGAGCTGACGCGGATCGCGTTCGAGGAAGCCAAGGTCGCCAATCGCCTGGTGGTCGCGCGCGACGGCGCCGAGGCGCTGGACTACCTGTTCGCGCGCGGCGAGCACGCGGGCCGGGATCCGGCCGACCTGCCCTCGATCGTGCTGCTGGACCTGAACCTGCCCAAGGTCGACGGCCGCGAGGTGCTGCAGGCGATCCGCGCGGAACCGCTCACCCGCAGCCTGCCGGTGGTGGTGCTCACCACCAGCGCCGAACCGTTCGACGTGGAAGCCAGCTACGCGCTCGGCGTCAACAGCTACATCCAGAAACCGGTCGATTTCGAACGCTTCGTCTGGGCAGTGAAGCAGGTCGGGTTGTACTGGCTCGTCCTCAACCATCCGCGCGACTGATCGTCGCCGCGCGCTACTGGCGCGCGTACAACTGTTCGGCGCGCTGGAACAGCACCCAGCTGGTCGCGATCCACTTCTCCCCGCCCTGCGGCGGATTGCCGCGATGGGTATGGGTGAACGCGGTCGGCGCCAGCAACAGGCTTCCGGCGCGCGGCGCGATCTTGCGCTGCTGGAACAGGAACTCGGTCTCGCCGGCAGCGAAGCCATCGTTGAGGTAGAGCGTCCACAGCAGGTGCCGGTGCAGGGTTTCGCCGCCCGCATCGCGCGGGAACAGCTCGCAGTGCCAGTAGGGATAGCCGCCGCTGCCGGCCTCGTAGCGCTGCAGGTTGATCGCGCCCGGGCGAAGGCAGGCCTGCAGCAGGCCGCCTAGCGCGGCATCGTCCATCGCCGAGACGGTCGCGGCGTCGAGCCGCACCGGCGCCCCGCCGGCGCCTGGTTGCTGCAGCATCAACGGCGACAGCAGCAATTGCGGATAGCGCCGGGCGTAGTGCAGCAGGCCGGCGAACACCGCCTGGTTGAGCCGCGCCTCGACGTCGCCCCAGGCGGCGTTGCCGGACAGTGACAGGTCGCGGCTGCGCTTGAGTTCGGGGAAGACGCCGCCGCCCACGCGCCCGGGCAGCCACTGCGGGTCGGCGCGCGCGCGCTCGACCAGGGCGGCGCATTCCCCGCGCGACAGGACTTCCTCGTAGACCTCGATGAAGTCCGGCGCGGCGGCGCTCATCCGCGGGCGTCGGCCTCGTGGTGGTAGCGCACCGCCGTCTCGACTTCGGCGCGCGAGCCGAGGAACACCGGCACGCGCTGGTGCAGGCCGGTGGGCTGGACCTCGAGCATGCGCTGGCGCCCGGTGCTGGCCGCGCCGCCGGCCTGCTCGACCAGGAAGCTCATCGGGTTGGCCTCGTACATCAGGCGCAGCTTGCCGCCCTTGGCCGCGCACTTGCTGTCCAGCGGATAGCTGAAGATGCCGCCGCGGGTGAGCAGGCGGTGCACGTCGGCGACCATGCTCGCGATCCAGCGCATGTTGAAGTCCTTGCCGCGCGGTCCTTCCTTGCCTTTCAGCAGGTCGCCCACGTAGGCCTGCATCGGCGCTTCCCAGAAGCGCTGGTTCGACATGTTGACGGCGAACTCCTGCGTCTCCCCGGGGATGCGCATGCCGCGCGTGGTGAGGATGAAGCCGCCGATCTCGCGGTCAAGGGTGAACGCATGCGTGCCGTGGCCGACGGTCAGCACCAGGGTGGTCTGCGGGCCGTACACGCAATAGCCGGCCGCGACCTGCGCGGTGCCCGGCTGCAGGAAGTGTTCGTCGCCCGGCTGCGCCACGCCCTCGGGGCTGCGCAGCACCGAGAAGATGGTGCCGACGGAAACGTTGACGTCGATGTTCGACGAGCCGTCGAGCGGATCGAACAGCAGCAGGTAGTTGCCGCGCGGGTAGACGTCGGGGATCGGCTGGCTGTGGTCCATTTCCTCGGACGCCAGCGCCGCGAGGTGCCCGCCCCAGGCGTTGGCCTCGAGCAGGATTTCGTTGCTGAGCACGTCGAGCTTCTTCTGCGCCTCGCCCTGGACGTTGATGCTGGCCTCGCCCGCTGTGCCGGCGTCGCCGAGCACGCCGCCGAGCGCGCCCTTGCCGACCGCGATCGAGATGCGCTTGCAGGCACGGGCGACGACTTCGATCAGCAGGCGCAGGTCCGGGCCGATGCGGCCGGCGCGCTGCTCCTCGATCAGGAAGCGGGTCAATGAGCAGGGCTTGCCGTCGTCGTGGTGCGTCATGGCGCCTTCGCGTCGCTGGAGACGCGCCATTGTCGCCCAAACCATGGGGCTTTGCCCCCGCAGGCGCGGCTCAGGCGGCGGGCCGCAGCCGGGTGTTGGCGTGGCGGCGGATCACCGCGCCCAGGGTGTTGCGCGCGTGCTGCAGCATCAGCAGCGGGGCCTCGGGATCGGCGGCATTCATCACCCGCTCCGCCGCTTCCATCGCATCGCTGGCGACCGGCAGGTCGTCTGCGCCCAGCATGCTGCGCAGGCTGCGCAGGTGTGCGCCCAGGCGGCGTTCGAAGTCCGGCCCGCAGCCGTCGCCCGCGCGGCGCACGGCCTCGTCGAGCGTTTCTTCGATGCGTTCGAGTTCGAGCAGCAGTTCGTCGGCGGCGTAGTCCATGCGTCTACTCTTGCGTGGGCCCATCGCACCGATTGAGACGGTGCGCCGCGATGATCGGTGGCGCCGGGTGAAGGAAATGTCCTCCCGGCGCCATTCAGCGTGCGCGGGGCATGCCGCGCACGGCGGCGTGGCTACACGTCGCCGTCGGGCGCCCAGCCTTCGCGGTTGCCGCGCTGGTACACGTGGTCGCTGTCGAGCACGGTACCCGCGGGAAACGCAGGTTGCTTGGCCAGGCGCGCGTAGATCGGGGTGAAGTCGGGATCGGTCGCGCGCATCAGCTGCTCGAATCCATCGATCACGAAATAGGTCTTCTGGTAGGTGTCGATGCGGTAGCGCGTGCGCATGATCCGTTCGAGGTCGAAGCCGATGCGGTTGGGCGCCGCGCTCTCCAGCGCATGCACGCTTTCGCCCGAGGACGAGACGATGCCGCTGCCGTAGATGCGCAGGCCGTCGTCTTCGCGGACCAGGCCGAACTCCACCGTGTACCAGTACAACCGTGCCAGGCACATCAGCGCGTCGGGCCCGAGGGCATGCGCCTTGACCCCGCCGCGGCCGAAGGCCTGCAGGTAGTCGGCGAACATCGGGTCCATCAGCAGCGGCACGTGCCCGAACAGGTCGTGGAACAGGTCCGGTTCCTCGATGTAGTCCACCTGGTCGGGGCGGCGGATCCACCAGGTCACCGGGAAGCGGCGGTTGGCGAGGTGGTCGAAGAAGTCGAGCTCGGGCAGCAGGCCCTCGACCCCGACCACCTCGAATCCGGTGGTGCCGGCCAGGGCCTCGTTGAGGTCCTCGAAGCGCGGGATCGCGTCCGGCGTCATGCGCATCGCGTCCTGGGCGCGCAGGAACGCCGCGCAGGCGCGATCCGGGAGCAGGGCGCGCTGGCGGGCGAACAGCTGCTTCCAGGTGGCGTGGTCGGCGGCGCTGTAGGTGTCCCAAGGCTGGGGCACCGTGCCGGTGGCATAGACCGGGATGCTGCCGCGGTCGGTCTGCACGTTCTCGAGGCGGCGCGGTTCGGCTCGGACTGGCGCGTTCATGGCGGCCTCCGTGGGCAATCCCCCGACTCTAGCGGCCATTTCACGCAACGGGGTTGCAAACTTGCGTGAAATGACCGTTATTGAGCAATAATATTGCGTCTTTCCACGTTTTGGAGCATGAAATGGCAAGACCGGAGCTCGACCGCATCGATTTGTTGCTGCTGGCCGAGCTGCAGCGCGACGGCCGCCTGCCCAACGCCGACCTGGCCGAGCGGGTGCACCTGTCGCCGTCGGCCTGCCTGCGCCGGGTGCAACGCCTGGAACGCGACGGGGTGATCGCCGGCTACCGGGCCGAACTCGAGCCCGAGCGCATCGGCCTGGGGTTGCAGGCGTTCGTCCGCGTGCAGCTGCGCCAGCACGATCGGGAAACCGTCGACGCCTTCGCCGCGTTCGTCACCGCCTGGGACGAAGTGGTCGCCTGCCACGCGCTCACCGGCGACATGGATTACCTGCTGCAGATCGCGGTGCGCGACCTCGAGCACTTCTCGCGCTTCCTGCTCGATCGCCTGCTCGGCCAGGCCGGCGTCGCCGACGTCAACTCCAGCTTCGTGCTGCGCACCGTCAAGCCGATGCGCGGCATGCCGTTGCCGCAACCCTAGCGCCGGTACACGACCTTGCCGCCGAGCATGGTGAGGTCCACGCGGGTATCGGCGATCGCCGCCGGATCGATGGCGAAGATGTCGGCGGACAGCACCACCAGGTCGGCGAGCTTGCCCGGTTCCAGCGTTCCCTTCACCGCTTCGCGGCGTTCGGCGTAAGCCGAACCCGCCGTGTAGGCGCGGACCGCCTCGGCGACGCTGATCTCCTGCTCCGGCACCCAGCCGTCGGGATGCGCGCCGTCGAGCGTGCGCCGGGTGGCCGCGGCGTAAATGCCCATCAGCGGCTCGATCGGCGCCACCGCCCAGTCCGAACCGAACGCCAGCACCGCGCCGGCATCGAGCAGCGAACGGAACGCGTAGGTGCCCTTCGCGCGCTCCGCACCGATGCGCTTTTCGGCCCAGCGGCCGTCGTCGATCGCGTGGTAGGGCTGCATCGAGGCAACGACGCCCTGCGCGCGCATCCGCGGGATGTCGCCGGCGCGGAAGTGCTGCGCGTGCTCGATGCGCAGGCGGCGGTCGCGCGGGCCGTTGCGTTGCGCGACCTCGGCGAACATGTCGAGGATGGTGGCGTTGGCCTTGTCGCCGATCGCGTGGATCGCCAGTTGCAGCCCGGCCGCGTCGGCGCCGGCCATGTCGGCCAGCATCGATTCGGCGTCGACGAGTTCGTCGCTGGGCAGGCCGCTGGTGTCGGGTTCGTCCAGATAGGGCTCGAAGAACAGCGCGGTGGTCGAGCCCAGCGAACCGTCGGCAAAGCCCTTGAGCACGCCGATGCGCAGCATGTCGCCACCGAAGCCGGCGACGATGCCGGGTTCGGCCAGGCGCTCCCAGCGCGACAGCGGCTGCGCGCCGTACACGCGCACGCTGAGTTCGCCGTCGGCCAGCAGCTGCTGGTAGCCGCGCAGGATGGCGGGCGATGCGGACATGTCCTGCACGCTGGTGACGCCGTTCTCGTTCGCCTCGCGCATCGCCGCGCGCAGCGCGGTGGCGATTTCGGCCGGGCTCGATTCGGGAATGACCGCGTAGACCGCGTTCATCGCCGCGTCCTTCAACATGCCGGTGGGTTCGCCGTCGGCATCGCGCACGATGCTGCCGCCCGGCGGGTCGGGCGTGTCGCGGGTGATGCCCGCAAGTTTGAGCGCCAGCGTGTTGGCCAGTGCCATGTGTCCGTCGAGGCGGTTGATGAACACCGGGTGGTCCGGCGTCACCGCGTCGATCAGCTGGCGCGTGGGCAGTGCGGCCGGCGTCCAGCGCTCATGGTCCCAGTTGCCGTTGAGCACCCAGCGGCCCTTCGGCAGCGTCGCCGCATAGGCGCCGATGCGGTCGCGGAACGCTTCCGGCGACGGCGCGTCGCGCAGCTGCACCGAAGCCAGGGCCTGGCCGCCGTCGAAGAAGTGCACGTGGGCATCGTTGAAGCCGGGCAGCACGCGGCGACCGCGCAGTTCCAGCACCGTGGTCGCCGGACCGGCCCAACGGCGCACCTCGTCGTCGCTGCCGACCGCGGCGACCTTGCCGTCGACGATCGCCAGCGCCTGCGCTTCGGGCCGGACGGGATCGCCGGTCCAGACCTTGCCGCCGAGCAGCACGGTATCGGCCTGTGCCTGGGCCTGGGCGTGGAGGGGAGCCAGGGCGAACAGCAGCCCGGCCATGGCGGGAATCAGTCGGATGGCATGCATCCGCCGAGCATAGCGTCGCGCTTCAATGCATGCGCGGCGGGAAGCGGAGCACGGTGCCGCGCTCCGGCGGCTCGCGTTGCCACAGCACCGGGACCTCCCCGGGCGACGGTGGCTCCAGCGTCGCGCGCTCGGCTTCGGCGGCGGCGCTCGCCGCGGCTGCCGCTTCCTCCTCGAGCTCCCAGCTGTACTTGCGCCGCGGCAGCAGGGGATCCAGGCGCCGCAGCCACCAGGCCGCGAGCACGCCAGCGACCGCGCCGCCCAGGTGCGCCTGCCAGGACACGCCCGGCTCGCGCGGCAGCACCGTCATCAGCATGCCGCCGTAGAACATGAAGGCCAGCATCGCCGCGGCGATCGCGGCGCGGTCGCGGCGCAGCAGGCCGAGGGTGAAGACCAGGAA
This sequence comes from Lysobacteraceae bacterium, assembly GCA_004297225.1. GTDB lineage: Bacteria > Pseudomonadota > Gammaproteobacteria > Xanthomonadales > Xanthomonadaceae > Cognatiluteimonas. The sequence goes on from SCUI01000010.1 coordinate 299,390, forward strand.
CATCAGGCCGTGGCCGAGTCCGCTGGCGCCCAGGTGCAGGCTGCCGGCCTCGCCGAGCAGCCACGCGCCCAGGCCCGAACCCAGCCACAGCAGCGGGAATGCGCGCACGGTGGCACGGGGGTAGGCGGTGCCGGCCAGCGTCCCGAGCAGCAGCAGCGAGACGGCGTTGGCGCCGATGTGCTCGGGCGAACCATGCAGCAGCGGCGCGCCAAGCAACCCCAGCAGCCCTTTCGCGGACAGCGGCGCCACCGCGAACGGCCGCCAGTCGACGGCGTGCTGCAGCGCGAACACCACCAGCAGCAGCAACACGAACGCCAGGCTGGCGTTGAATGCACGCCAGACGCGCGCCGCATCGGCCCGGCGCTGCTGCGGGCTGTCGGGCAGGTCGTGGTGCGGCAGGTGCATGCCACGAGGATGGCGGCGATCGCCGCCAATGCAAGCCCGCCCCCTTCATGCGGAAGCGACGCAGGTCGCCACGGCCAGCGGCGATAATGCCGGGATGGACACCGCGAACCCCACGATCCGCCTGCGCAACCCCTGGCGCTCCGCCCACCCCTGGATCTTCCAGAAGCTGGTCGACAAGCCCGTGCAGCGCCCCAGGCCCGGCAGCATCGTCGACATCACCGGCGTGGAGGGCGAATGGATCGGCCGCGGCTTCTACAACGGCCATTCGCGGATCGCGCTGCGGATCCTGGAAACCGCTCCCGCCGTGCAGGTGGACGCGGCGTGGTTCGCGCGCAAGATCGAAAAGGCGGTGTCGCTGCGGCGCGAGCTGTTGCAGCTGGACGATGTCACCGACGCCTGGCGCGTGGTCCACTCCGAAGGCGACGGCCTGTCCGGACTGGTGGTGGACCGCTACGCGGACCTGCTGGTGGTCGAGTTCTTCAGCGCCGGCATGCATCGCCATCGCGAGTGGATCTACGACGCGCTGCGCGCGCAGTTCCCGGGGTGCCGCTTCCACGCCTTCGCCGACGAGCACGTGCAGAAGCAGGAATCGTTCGACTTCAAGCCGTGGAACAGCGCGGGCACCGGCGACGCGGCGCCGGCGATCATCAGCGAGCACGGCATCCGCTTCCGCGCCGACCCGGCCGGCGCGCACAAGACCGGCTTCTTCGCGGACCAGCGCGAGAACCGGCAATGGCTCTCGCGCCACGTCGAGGGCAAGCGCGTGCTGGACCTGTGCTGCAACACCGGCGGCTTCGGCGTCTACGCCGCGGTGCGCGGCGCCGCGGCGGTCACCGGCATCGACATCGACGAGGCGGTGCTGGAGATCGCGCGCGGCAACGCCAAGCTGAACATGCCGTTCGTCTCCGGCGTGAAGCCGCGCTTCGTCCAGGCCGACATCTTCCCGTGGCTGCGCGACGCCGCCGCGCGTGGCGAACAGTACGACGTGGTCATCCTCGACCCGGCGAAGATGACCCGCGACCGCGACCAGGTGATCCCGGCGCTGAAGAAATACCTGGACATGAACAAGCTGGCGTTGGGCGTCGCCGCGCCCGGCGCGCTGTTCGCGACATTCTCGTGCACGGGGCTGGTCAGCGAGGAGGACTTCCTCGGCATGCTGCGGCGGGCGGCGTTCTTCTCCGGGCGCGAGGTGCAGGTGCTGAAAGTGGCCGGCGCCGGCGCCGACCATCCGTTCCTGGCGCAGGTGCCCGAATCGCGTTACCTGAAAGCGGTGTTCTGCCGGGTGTCGTAGCGACGCGGCGGCTCGTTCGCGCTCGGATCGATGCGGCTGGCGTAGCGGCGACCGACATGGCGGCCGATGTAGGTGCCCAGGCCGCCGCCGGCGCGGGCCAGTTCCTTCATCCGCTCCACGTGCTGGGCGCCGGGACAGTCGCGGTCGTACAGCCGCACCGAGCCATCCTTGAAGCGGATCGCGATCCCGCGGGCGAGCAGCGCATACGCCTCGATCCCGGCGCGGTTGTCGCCGTTGCCATACGGGCGGAAGCGCGGAAGCGGGCCGATCGGGGTGTCCATGTGGCTGGATCCTAGGAAAATCAGGGTGTTCGCCCGATGACGGCCGTGCGCGCGGATCTCATCGCGTGGGACTCACATGGCTAAACTGGCGGCATGGACATGACCACGCTGTTGCTCGCCCTGGTACTGATCGGCATCGTCGCCAACCTCGGCATGCTGCTGTTCCTGCTGCGCCGCCGCCCCGACGCGGCCATCGCTGGATTCCGCGAGCGACTGGAGGAATCGCTGCGCGAGGAACAGCGCAGCGGACGCGCCGAACTGCGGCAGCAGCTCGACAGCCTGGCCGGCCGCAGCGACGAGCGCCTCGACCGGCTGCGCGAGACGCTGGCCGAGGACGCGCGCAAGGCGCGCAGCGAAGGCGCGGACCTGCAGCAGCGGTTCACGGAATCGCTCGGCCAGCGGCTGAAGGAACTGACCGACCGCAACGAGCAGCGCCTGGCCGAGATGCGCGGCACGCTCGAGCAGAAGCTGCGCGAACTGCAGGCCGACAACGCCGCGAAGCTGGAGCAGATGCGCGCGACCGTCGACGAGAAGCTGCAGGGCACGCTCAATGCTCGACTCGATTCCTCGTTCACCATGATTTCGGAGCGGCTGGAAGCCGTGCAGCGGGGCCTGGGCGAAATGCAGGTGCTGGCGACCGGCGTCGGCGACCTCAAGCGGCTGCTGGAGAACGTCAAGACGCGCGGTACTTTCGGCGAGGTGCAACTGGCATCGCTGCTCGAGCAGGTCTTGGTCGCCGAGCAGTACGAGGCCAATGTGGCGACCGTGCCGGGTTCAAACGCGCGCGTCGAATTCGCGATCAAGCTGCCGGGCGCCGAGGAAGGCGGCCAAGTCTGGCTGCCGATCGACGCCAAGTTCCCGCGCGAGGACTACGAACGCCTGCTCGACGCGCAGGAGTGCGCCGACGCCGACGCCGCGGCGAAGGCTGGAATCGCGCTCGAGCGGCGCCTGCGCGACGAGGCGAAGCAGATCCGCGAGAAATACGTCGCCAGCCCGCACACTACGGAGTTCGCGATCCTGTTCCTGCCGACCGAAGGCCTGTATGCGGAGGCGATCCGGCGTCCGGGGCTGTTCGAGACACTGCAGCGCGAGCACCGGGTCACCATCACCGGGCCGACGACGCTGCTCGCGGTGCTCAACAGCTTGCAAATGGGCTTCCGCACGCTCGCGATCCAGCGCCGTTCCGGCGAGGTCTGGCAGCTGCTGGGTGCAGTGAAGTCGGAGTTCGGCAAGTTCGCTGGCATCCTCGAGAAGGCCGAGAAGCAGATCAACACCGTCGGCAAGAGCATCGGCGAGGCCAGCCGCAAAACCCGCACCATCGAGCGACGCCTGCGCAACGTGGAGACGCTGGATGCAGGCGCGGCGACGCAGATCGCGTTTGGCGCCGCCGCGCTGCTCGGCGAGGATGCCGAGGACGAAACCGACGACGTCAGCGCCGGCACCGACTGAGGCCCGCGGCGCTCAGTTCCCGCCGGGAAGCACCGGCATCGCGTCCACCGGCACGGTCGGGTTGTTGATGTCCTCGCGCAGGTAATCGGGCAGCGACTCGTCGTGGTCGACCTCGTCGGCCGCGATCTGGTAGTTGCGGCGCTGCAGCCAGGCGTCGCGGACCAGCGCGTAGTCGTCGGTGGCGCCCTCGCGCATGCTGTCCACCGCGAACAGCTGGGTGCGCACGTCCACCAGTTGCAGGCCCTGCAGGAAGATCCGGGGAGGGTCGTCCTCCACCTGGCGCAGCGGCGACAGCGGCGCGTCGCCGATGAGGCCGAACACGTCGCGCATCGTGCGCGGGCCGAACAACGGCAGCTCGACGTAGCGCGAACGGCGCCAGCCCCACTTGCCCAGGGTCTGGCCGAAATCCTCGTTGCTGTAGGGCAGGTTCGCGGCGGAGGCGGGATCGAGCACGCCGCCGATGCCCAGCGTTGCATTCATCACGAACCGTGCCAGCGCCTGTCCCGCTTCGCCCGGCTTGCCCTGCAGCAGCGAATTGAGCGCGTTGACCGGCTGGCCGAGGTTGCCGAAGAAGTTGCGCACGCCCAGCCGCACCGGGCGCGGCACCACGGCGACGTAGGCATGCGCCAGCGGCGAGGCGACGTAACGGTCGACCGCGTTGTTGAAGACGTGGATCCGGCGATTCAGCGGTTCCCAGGGATCGTAGCTTTCCGGCAGAGATGCCGGCGCGGGCAGCGTGGGATCTGCGACCGGATCGTAACCGGGCTGTTGCGCGCCATTGCCGTAGATCGCGGCGAAGTCGAGTTCGGCCTGGGTCGGTTCGGCGGCGTTGGTCGCATCGATGGCGGGCGCCTCGACCGCTACTCCGGCCGGATCTTCGACCGCTTCCGCAGCCGGCTCGGCAACCGCTTCAGCAGCCATCGCCTGTTCGGGGACCCGCTGCGCGGCATCGCCGGGGACGTCGGCGCGCACGGCTTCGCCGCCGCCCGCACAGGCGGCAAGCGACAGCGACAGGCACAGCAGCGCGAGGGGGCGGGGGAAGCGGCGGGGCATGTGGCTAGTTTAAAGGGCCTTGCCGCCGGGTAACGCTGGAATCATTGTGCAAAGGCCAGCCCGGGCGACAGCCGGTAAGCGGCGCGCAATGCGTCCAGGCCTTCCGGCGCGCCGTCGATCGTCGGCTCCCCGACGCGCGCGGCCAGTTCGGACAGGAAAGCGACGCCGGCGCTGTCCACCCGCGGCACGGCGTGCAGGTCGAGCCGGCGCGCACCGGGCAGCAACGGCAGCACCTGCCGCCACAGCGACGGGATCGCCGCGCGCAGCAGCGGCCCCTCCATTCGCAGCGCATCGCCTTCCCGGACGACGCGCGTCGCGGGCTCAGCGGCCGGCATCGGCCGTGACCTTGCCGCTGGCCAGTTCGGCCGCGACCTGGCGGATCGACTTCTGCGTCAGCTCGTTGTCGAACTGGCGGCGGAAGGTCTGCACGAAGGACACGCCCTCCACCATCACGTCGAACACCTTCCAGGTATTGCCGGACTTCCGCATCAGGTAGTCCACCGGGATCGGCTCGCCACCCTGGCGCAGCAGCTCGCTCGACACCTTCACGCCCAGGCCACGGGGCAGCGCGGTTTCAGACTTGATCCGCACCTGCAGCTTGGTGTTGAAGTCCAGCAGCGAGGATCCGTAGCGGCGCATCAGGCTGTCGGCCAGCGCATCGGCGAATACCTTCACGTCCTCGGCCGAGGCGCCGCGGGCATGTCGGCCCAGCACCTGGCGCGCGGCGTAATCGCGGTCGAAGGTCGCGTCGAACTCGCTGGCGACGAACTTCTCGAGCGCGGCGCGGTTCTTCTGGAACTCGGGGCGGCGCTGCTCCAGCGTCGTCAGGATGCGCTGGCTGTTCTGCAGCACCAGCTTGCTCGGGGTCGTCGCCTGCGCCGACGCGAATGCCGGCAGCAGCGCCAGCAGCAGCGAGAACAGGAACACGACGGGGGCGGGGGAGGTCTTCTTCATGGCATTCATTCCGTGGGGGTCGCGTACGGATCGTCCGTCGCGGGGGCGTCGCCTTCGGCGGAGCCGGCCTGGTTGCCGCCGCCGCCGAACATGTATTTGCCGACCATCTGGATCAGGTCGACCGCGGGCGTGGTGAAAGCGATCTCGTCGCCCGGCTTCAGCGGCTCCGGATCTCCGCCCGGTGCCAGGCCGATGTAGCTCTCGCCCAGCAGGCCGCCGGTGAGGATGCTCGCCGACGTGTCTCCGGGCAGGTCGCGATAGCGGCTGTCGATCGCCAGGGTCACCACGGCGTCAAGCTTGACCGGGTCCAGCTGAATGTCGGCCACGTTGCCGATCACCACGCCGCCGATCTTCACCGGGGCGTTGGGCCGCAGCTGGCCGAGGTTGGTGAAGCGCGCCTGCAGCGGGTAGCTGTCGGCGCCGAAGCCGAACTTGCCGTTGGTGGAGGTCAGCGCCAGCACCAGCAGCGAGGCAAGCGCCAGCAGCAGGAAGGCGCCGACGGCGAATTCGAGACGGGGACCGCGAACACTCATGGAATGACCTCCAGCCGGCGGTTGCTGTTTCAGTTCCGGAACAGGAACGCCGACAACACGAAATTGAACATCAGCACCAGCAGCGAGGCGTTGACCACCGCGCGGGTGGTCGCCACCGAGGTGCCCTCGATGGTCGGCTCGGCGTGGTAGCCCACGTAGGAAGCGACCAGGGCCGCGGTACCGCCGAACACGGCGGCCTTGATGAAGGCGACCAGGAAATCGTCGCGGAAATCCACGGCGTCCTTGAGCACCTGCCAGAACGAACCGGCGTCGATGCCGAGCACGTGCACCGCCTCGAACCAGCTGGCGCTGATCGCCAGCGAGCAGAAGAACGCGGTGAGCAGCGGCACGCAGATCAAGGCCGCCCAGAAGCGCGGCGCGACCGCCTTGCCGACCGGATCGATCGCCATCAGCCCGAGCGCGGTGATCTGGTCGGTGGCGCGCATCAGGCCGAGTTCGGCGGCGATCGAGGAGCCGGCGCGGCCGACGAACAGCAGCGCGGTCAGCACCGGCGCCAGTTCGCGGTACAGGCCCAGGCCGACCAGGGCACTGATCTGGTTGGCGGCGCCGTAGGTCTGCAGCGCACGGTAGCCGAGCAGCGTCACCGACAGGCCGACGAAGGCGCCGCCGACGGCGATGATCGGCAGCGAGCGTGCGCCGATCTTGTAGATCTCCCGGACCAGCTCGGTGAAGAAATCGCGCGTGGGCCTGGAGGCGCGCAGCACCGACAGCGAGAACAGGCCGGCGCGGCCGAGCGAGCGGGTGGCGGCGACGAAGGGCATCTAGGCAGCCTCCACGGAACGTGCCGCGCTGTCGAACGGAATGGGGCCATCGGGCTGGCCGTCCAGGAACTGGCGGATCAGCGGATCGCCGGAGGCCTGCAGTTCCGCCGGCGTGCCGCTGAAGACGAGGCGGCCGTTGGCGATCACCAGCGCGAGGTCGGCGACCGGCAGGGTCTCGTGCACGTGGTGGCTGACGATGATGCTGGTCAACCCGAGGCTGTCGTTGAGCCTCGAGACCAGGTTCATGATCACGCCGCTGGCGATCGGATCGAGGCCGGTGAGCGGCTCGTCGTAGATCATCAGCGGCGGGTCCAGCGCCAGCGCGCGCGCCAGCGCCACGCGGCGCGCCATGCCGCCCGACAGCTCGCGCGGGTAGAGGTCCGCGGCGGCGCGCAGGCCGACCGCGTGCAGCTTCATTTCCACCAGGCGGCGGATCACCGCGTCGGGCAGCTTCGTGTGCGCGCGCAACGGCAGCGCCACGTTCTCGGCGGCGGTGAGGTCGGTGAGCAGGCCGTTGCCCTGCAGCAGCACGCCGATGCCCTTGCGCCGTTCCAGCAATTCACGATTGCGGGTCGGCAGGACCGATCCAAGCACTTCGACGGTTCCGGCCGCGGGCTGCAGCTCGCCGGTGAGCGCGGCCAGCAGGGTCGACTTGCCGCTGCCCGACGGGCCGAGGATCGCGACCACGCTGCCGCGCGGCACCTCGAGGTCGATGCCGTCCAGGATCGTGCGCCCGCCGCGGTCCAGGCGCAGGCCGGAGAGGCGGACGATGGACTCGTGCGGGGACGCGGACGCGGGCATCCGCTCATTGTCGCAGGAATGGCCATGGGTCTCGGCAGGTGCGACCGCGGTGCGGCAAGATGGCGTTAATGTCCGGTGAAGCCGACTTCCGCCTCTATCACTCGAACTCGCTGGAGGTGCTGGCCGGGCTGCTGTCCGACGCGCTGCGCACGCCGGCGCCGGGGCAGTCGCTGCTGGCGCCGGACACCATCCTCATCCCGCAGGTGGCGATGCGGCGCTGGCTGCAAGCCACGCTGGCCGAGCGGCACGGGATCGCGGCGAACCTGGAGTTCCTGACGCCTGGCGAGTTCGTCGCCCATGCGCTGGCGGCCAATCCCGAGCCCGGTACTGCCGCGGAGTCCGCCGAACTGGATCGGCCGACGCTGCGCTGGCAGCTGTATGCCGCGCTGCTGCAACCGGCGCTGCGCGAACGCCCGGCCATGGCGCAACTGACGGCTTACCTGGACGGCGGCGATCCACTGAAGGCCTGGTCGCTGGCCGGCGAACTGGCCGCCACCTTCGAGAAGTACCAGGCCTGGCGCCGCGACTGGCTGCTGCGCTGGGAAGCCGGCGCCGACCCCGACGATCCGCAGGCGATCCTGTGGCGGGCCGTCGCCAGCGGCCGCGGGCACCGCGCGCGCCGCATCCAGGGCTACCTGGCCCGGTTCGGCGGCGCCGACGGCGCGGTGCCCGCCGGCCTGCCGCCGCGGCTGTTCGTGTTCGCCACGCTCAACGTCTCGCCCGACGTGCTGCGGGTGATGGCCACGCAGGCCCGCGCCGGCACGTTGCATTTCTACCTGCCGACGCCGACGAAGGAATATTGGGGCGATCTGCAATCGCTGGGCGCGCGGTTGCGCGAAGGGACCGATCCGTTTGGCGACGAAGCCACGGAGCACCCGCTGCTGCGCGACTGGGGCGCGGCCGGCCGCGATTTCATGGCGTTGCTGGGCAGCTACGAGGTCGTGCATCCGTCGGGCGAGATTGCCGCGTACGCGGATCCGGAAACCGCGCACGACAAGCCGGACTCTTTGTTGCGGCGGATGCAGGCCGACCTGTTCCATCGCCGCGCTGCCCCGTCGGGCGCGTTGCGCGGGACGATCGACGCCGGCGATCCCAGCCTGCAGTTCCACGCCTGCCACACGCGCCTGCGCGAACTGCAGGTGCTGCACGACCGCCTGCGCGCGCTGCTCGAGGACAAGCGATTCGACCCGCCGCTGCAGCCGCGCGAGATCGCGGTGCTGGCGCCGGACATCGATCCGTACGTGCCTTTCCTGGATGCGGTGTTCGGTGGGCAGGGGCGCGGCGACACGATTCCCTGGGCGATCGCCGACGCCAGTCCGCTGGCCGACGAGCCGTTGGCCGCCGCCTTCCTGCGGCTGCTGTCGCTGCCGGTCTCGCGCTTCGGCGTCGACGAGATCCTGGACCTGCTGTCCAGCCCGCCGCTCGCAGAAGCCGCCTGCCTGGATGCCGGCGCGTTCGAACGCCTGCACGGCTGGTTGCGTGGCGCCGGCGCGCGCTGGGGCCTCGACGCCGCGCACCGCGCGCGCCTGGGCGCGCCGGAGGACGACGCCTACACCTGGCAGTTCGCGCTGGACCGCCTGCTGCTGGGCCATGCGACCGATGACGCGATGCTGGTCGCCGGCGATGACGGCGTGGTCGCGCCGTGGACGGAACTGGAAGGCAGCGCGCTGGAGGCGCTGGACGTGCTGTTGCGCCTGCTGCGCGAACTCTCGCGCCAGCAGCGCGCGCTGGGCGAGGCCATGCCGCCGGCGCACTGGCGCGAACGGCTGCTGGGCCTGCTTGAAGCGCTCGTCCCGCGGCCGCCGGCAAGCCGGAGCGGCGAACGCGCGCTCGACCGCCTGCGCGCGCTGATCGACGCCTTCGCCCGCGAGGCCGAAGCCGCCGGTTTCGATGCGCCGGTGCCGGCCGAGGTCGTGCGCGCGCACTTTGCCGCCGTGCTGGGCGAAGCCGACACCCGCGCGCCGCTGCTTACCGGCGGTGTCAGCTTCGCGCGCATGGTGCCGATGCGGCTGCTGCCGTTCCGCGTCATCTGCCTGCTGGGCATGAACGACGGCGACTTTCCGCGCCGCGATCCCGCGGCGGGATTGAACCGCCTCACCGCCGAGCTCGGCACGGACAAGCGCCGACACGGCGACCGTTCCACCCGTGACGACGACCGCTACCTGTTCCTGCAGCTGTTCTCCGCCGCGCAGGACGTGTTCTGCGTGAGCTGGATCGGCGCGGATCCGCGCGACGGCAGCGCGCGCGAGCCGTCGGCCGTGGTCTCGGAGCTGCTGGCGGCGGCGACGGCGTACCACCAGGGCGTCGCGGCATCGGACCTCGTGCTGCGGCATGCGCTGCAGCCGTTCGCGCCGGCCGCGTTCGGCAGCGGGGATGCGCGCCATTTCAGCTATCGCGCGCACTGGCATCCGGCGGCGGGACAGCTGTCGGGTGCGCGCGCGCCGCTGGCGCCGTGGATGGACGCGGCGCTGGCGCTGGCGCCGCCGCCGGAGCCCGAGACCGAGCTGTCGATCGACGCGCTGCGCCGCTTCCTGCTCTCGCCGGCCGAACAGTTCCTGCGCCAGCGGCTGGGCCTGCGCCTGGCCGAGGTCGAAGCGGAAGGCGAGGACATCGAACCACTGCAGGCGCCCGGTCGCGGCCTGGAGCGCAACCAGCTGCAGCGCGCGGTGTTCGAGGCGCTGCTCGCCGGCGAGCGCGAGGACGCGATGGCATCGCGGCTGCGCGCGCGCGGGTTGCTGCCGTCCGGGCCGCTGGGCCGGCGCGCGCTGGCCGGCGTGCTGCAGGAGGTGCGGCCGTACGCGGACGCATTCGCGCGCTGGCGCGGCGACGCGCCGTCGCAGCGGCTGGCGCTGGACGTGGAGCTCGACGGCGCGCGCCTGCACGGCCGCTTGGCCGACGCCTGGCCGCAGGGCATCGCGCGGCTGCGCTTCGGCGAGCCCAACGGGCCGTCGATGATCCGCAACGGCCTGGACTGGCTGCTGGCCTGCGCCGCGGGCGAGACCTTGCCCTTCATCGAATTCCACGAGGTCAAGCAGCGCGGGATCGGCCCCTTCGAGCGGCCCAGGCTGGAGCCGGCGCAGGCGCGAGACGCGCTGCGCGTGCTGCTGCAGTGGCGCGCGAAGGGCCTCCGCCAGCCGCTGCTGTTCGCGCCGCGCAGCGGCTGGTGCTACTACAACGCCGCCGATGTCGAGCGTGGCCTGAAGGCGGCGCGCGCGCAGTGGCAGGGCAGCGACCGCTCGTGGTCGGAAGGCGGGCAGCCCGCCTACGCGCTGGCCTTGCGCGCCCGCGATCCGTTTACCAGCCGTGAAACGCTGACCGAGTTCGTGCGCACCACCGGCTCGGTGTTCTCGGCGCTGTGCAGCGGGATTCCGCTCGTGCCCGAGCTGGACGACGACGCCATCGACCGCGCGCTCCGTGCCGGGGACGAGGACGAATGAGCACCGTGCCCGTCCGCGATCCCTATCTCGAACTGCCGCTGGACGGCGTGCGCCTGATCGAGGCGTCCGCCGGAACCGGCAAGACCTTCACCCTGGCCACGCTGGTGACGCGACTGGTGGTCGAGCGCGGGCTGCGCGTCGGCCAGGTGCTGGCGGTGACCTTCACCGAGGCGGCGACCCAGGAACTGCGCAAGCGCATCCGCGAGCGCCTGCTGCTCGCGCTCGCGGTGCTGGACGACCCCGGCAGCGACGACGAGGACGGCGAGACCGCACTGACCCGCGAGATCCTGCACGCCCATCGGGACCGCCGCGGTGAGACCGACGCCGCGCTGCGGCGCCGCCTGCGGCAGGCGACGATGGAAGTCGACCTCGCCGCGATCTTCACCATCCACGGCTTCTGCGCACGCGTGCTGCGCGAGCACGCGCTGGAGAGCGGCCAGGGCTTCGACCCGCCGGAGCTGCTGGCCAACGACCGCGACCTGCGCGCGGAACTGGCAGCCGATCTGTGGCGCGCGCACGGCAGCGACGCTGCCGGCGCCGAGGACCTGGTGGCGCTGTGGAGCGGCGGCCCGCCCGCGCTGGCCGAGGACCTGCGCCTGCTGCTGCGCGAACCCGCGCTGCTGCCGCCCGAGGCGCCGCTGCCGCCGGACCCGCTGGACAAGGTGCTCGAGACCGGGCGCGCGCTGGCCGACGGCTTCCGCGCGCACGGCCCGGAGTTTCTCGCGGTGCTGCTGGACGCGCTGGAGCGCAAGGTCCTCCACGGCGGCAGCTACAGGGCCGACTGGATCCAGGCGCTGTGGACCCAATTGGCGGGCTGGTGCGAAGGCGGCGACTACGAGGCGCCGCTGGACCCGCGCCTGGCGCGCTTCACCCGCGAGACGATGCGCGAGAAGACCAACGCCAAGTTCGTCGGCAACACGCCCGGGTCGCCGCTGTGCCCGCTGATCGAGGCCTATCTCGAGGCGGTCGCGGCCTGCAGCGCCTATCGCAACCGTCGCCGCATCGCGCTGCTGCACCGCATCCGCGGGGACGCCCGCCTGCGCCTGGCCGCGCTCAAGCAGCAGCGCCGGGTGCAGACCTACGACGACCTGATCGACGGCGTCGCCGATGCCCTCGACGGCCCGCATGGCGCGTCGCTCGCGCGCCACCTGCGCGAGCAGTATTCGGTGGCGCTGGTCGACGAGTTCCAGGACACCGACCCGCGACAATGGAAGATCTTCGACCGCGTGTTCGGCAGCGGCAGCGATGCCCCCGCGCTGTTCCTGATCGGCGACCCGAAACAGGCCATCTACGGCTTCCGCGGCGGCGACGTCCACACCTACCTCGCCGCGCACGACACCGCCAGCGCCGCGCCGCCGCTGGGCCACAACTACCGCTCGCGGCCCGCTGTCCTCGCCGCGATCGACGCGCTCTACCGCCAAGCCGGCGACGACGCCTTCGTCGACCCGCGCATCCGCTTCCGCGAGGTCGAACCGGGCGGCGTGCGCACCGATGCGGACTTCCTCCACCACGGCAAGCCGGCCCCCGCGCTGACCTTGTGGCAGGCGCCGACGCCTCCGCCGAATGGCAAGGGCGAGATCAAGTCCTGGAACGCCGAGGACTCGCGCGCGCTGTGCACCAATGCATGCGTCGCCGCGATCCATGTCGTGCTCAGTGCCGGACGCGCGGGCACCGCGACGATCGAAGGCAAGCCGGTGCAACCCGGCGACATCGCGGTGCTGGTGCGCACGCACCGCGAGGCCACGCGCATCCAGCAGGCGCTGGCCGCGGTCGGCATCCCGGCGGTCGCCGCCGGCAAGCAGAGCCTGTACGCCACCCCGGAAGCGCGCGAACTGCACACGCTGCTGCTGGCGCTGCTGCAGGGCGGCGACGACGGCCGCCTGCGCGCGGCCCTGTCCACCGTGCTGGTCGGCGAGGACGCCGCGGCGATCGCCGCCCTCGACGAGGGCGCGCACGACTGGCAGCACCGCGCGCTGGCTTGGCGCGAACGTCTGCTGCGCGGCGGTCCGCTGGCGCTGGTCGGCGCGTTGTGCGCCGAACACGGGCCGCGGCTGCTCGGCCTGGTGGATGGCGAACGTCGCGTTGGCAACTACCTGCAACTGGCCGAGGCGCTGCAGGAGGCGCAGGCCGCCGCGCTCGGGCTGCAGGGCCTGGTCGACTGGCTGGGCCAGCGCATCGCCCGCGCCGATCCCGACGACGAGACCCAGCTGCTGCGCCTGGAATCCGACGCGCGCCGCGTGCAGATCGTCACCCTGCACAAGAGCAAGGGCCTGGAATACCCGCTGGTGTTCCTGCCGTTCGCTGGCATCGGCCGGATGGAGCGCGCGCCGGCGCGGCTGTGCATCGCCCACCACGCAGGCAACGAGCGCCGGCTGCATTGGAACATCGGCGTCGACGAGGCCGAATGGCAATATGCCAAGGACGCGTGGAAGACGGAGGAGGCGGCCGAGGACGCGCGCCTCCTGTACGTCGGCATGACCCGCGCCCGCGACGCGCTGTGGATCGCGACTGGCCGGTTCTACAACCACGATTGCGCCGCGCTGGCGCCGATGCTGGCGGACCCGGCGGCGCTGCAGGAGATGCCGGGCATCGTGTTCGACGCGACCACACCGCCGATCGGACTGCCGCGACTGCCGCCGGAAAGCGATGCCGCGGTGCCGCCCGCCGCCGTCGCTACGCGCGTGCTGTCGACCGACTGGTGGGTGCACAGCTTCTCCGGACTGTCGCGCGCCGACGGTGGCAGCGACGCGTCGACCGCGGCGACGGTGCCGGTGCCGGGCGGGCGCGACGAACCCGCCGTGCCGGACGCCGACGCCGCGCTGGTGGAAGCGGCGGTCGCCGGCTTCGATCCGCGCTTCGCCGGCCCGCGCTTCGGCGTGGCCCTGCATGGTGCGCTGGAACACGCGGACTTCGCGGCCTGGCAACGCTGGCTGCCCGGCGACGACGCGCCCGCCGACGAGGCGCGCACCATCGCCCGCGCCCTGTGCGCCGAAGGTTTCGGCGCCGACGTGCTCGACGACGGCATCGCCTTGGTCACGCAACTGGTCGGCAAGACGCTTCGCGTCGTGCTCCCTGAAGGCGTGCAGCTGTGCCACGTGCCGCCCGAAGACCGGCGCGCCGAGCTCGAGTTCCAGTTCTTGCTGAAGCCGACCAAGGTGGACGCGTTCCTCGCGCTGTTGCACCGCCATGATGTCGTGCGCGACCGCCACGGCTTCGGCTTCCTCCAGCGCCTGGAAGGCCTGATGACCGGCCTCATCGACCTGACCTACCGGCACGACGGCCGCTGGTACGTGCTCGACTACAAGTCCAACCGCCTGCCGCGCTACGACGCCAACGGCCTGCGCGAGGCGATGCGGCACAGCGAGTACGACCTGCAGGCGCTGATCTACACCGTCGCCCTGCACCGCTGGCTGCGCTTCCGCCTTGGCGGCGATTACGACTACGGCCGCGACTTCGGCGGCATCCGTTATGTCTTTAGCCGCGGCATCGAGCTCGACGCCCGCGGCGATGGCGCCGCGCCGGGCGTGCACGCGCAGCGCTTCGAACCCGAGCTGGTCCACGCGCTCGATGCGCTGTTCGCCGGAGGCCAGGCATGAGCGCCGTCGCGCTCCCGCTGCTCGACGCGCTCTGGCGCAGCGGCGCCCTGCGCACGATCGACCACGCGCTGGCGCAATCGCTGCGCCGCCTCGATCCGGCCACGCCGGACAGCGTGCTCGCCGCGGCCGCGCTGGCCTCGCTGGCCGTGGCGCGCGGGCACGCCGGCTTCGACCTCGCCTCGCCGGAGACGCTGATCGAAAGCGCCGGAATCCCCTGGCCCGATGCTGACGCGTGGCGCCGCGAACTGGCCGTCTCGCGCTGGGTCGCCGTGCCCACGGACGGCGCCGAAGCCGCCAACGCGAGCCGCCCGCTGGTGCTCGAAGACGCGCCCGGCGCTCCGGACCTGCTCTACCTGCGCCGCTACCGCGAATACGAGCGTCGCGTCGCTTCCGGCCTGCAGCGCCTCGCCGCGTTCCCCGACCCGGGCGGCGTGGACCTCGTCACCGGCGGCCCCGGCACCGGCAAAACCACCACCATCGCCCGCATGCTGGTCACGCTGGTGGACGAAGCGCGCCAGGCCGGGCGCCCCGAACCGCGCATCGCCCTGGCCGCGCCCACCGGCCGCGCCGCCGAGCGCGTGGCCGAAAGCGTGCGCAACGCGCTGCAGGCGCTGGCCAACGAAGGCACCGACGCGGGCATCCTCGAAGTGCTACCCACCAGCGGCACGACCCTGCACCGCCTGCTCGGCACCATTCCCGACAGCCCGCGCTTCCGCCACGACGCCGAGACCCCGCTGCCTTTCGACGTAGTCGTCGTCGACGAAGCCTCGATGATCGACCTGCCGCTGATGGCCAAGCTGGTCGAAGCCGTCCCCGACCGCGCGCGCCTGGTGCTGATCGGCGACCCCGACCAGCTGCCGTCGGTCGAAGCCGGCGACGTGCTCAGCGGGATTCTTGCGGCCGATGAGCGTGCATTCCCTGCGCGCCGTACCCACCTGACCAAGGCCTGGCGCCAGCACGACGCTCTCGATCTCGCCCCGCTCGCCAACGCCGTGCGAGAAGGCGACAGCGCCACCGCGCTGAAGCTGCTCCGCAGCGGCGAACTCTCAGGCGTGCAGTTCCACGAAGACCTCGCCGACCCGCTGCAGCCACCGCACCGCGACCGCCTGCTCGCCCACTGGCGCGCGCTGGCCGAAGCCGACAATCCCGCGCAGGCACTCCAGCTCGCGTCGCGTTTGCGCATCCTCACCGGCGTCCGCGATGGCCCGCAGGGCGCGCGTATCCTCAACGCGCGCATCGAAGCCATGCTCGCCGGTTCGGGCAACGCTTCGGGCAAGCACTTCCACGGCCGCCTGCTGTTGATCACCGAGAACAGCTACCGCCACCGCCTCTTCAACGGCGACATCGGCATCTGCTTCCGCGATTCCGAGGGCACCGTGCTCGCCTGGTTCGCAGGCGACACCCCCGACGCCCCGCGCGCCTTCCACCCCGCCGCGCTACCGGCACACGACAGCGCCTTCGCGATGACGGTGCACAAGGCGCAAGGATCGGAGTTCGACGAAGTCTGGCTGCTGCTGCCCGCGCATGACAGCCGGGTGCTCTCTCGCGAATTGGTCTATACCGGCATTACCCGCGCGCGACGGGAACTGCGTTTGACCGGGAGCGCACGGGTCATTGAGGCAGCGCTGGAGCGGCATGCCAGCCGGTGGTCTGGGTTGGGGTGGCGGCTGGGGTAGGTAATCGGGCGTCCGAACGGGGAAGCCATGCATAGAAAACGCTTTGGCTTTGACAGTTCGCAAATGTCGTGTATAAGAAATGAGAATTTCTATGCATGAATCAGTCCATGTCCATCACGCCCCTGCACAAGCTCGCCCCGGGACGATTCGACACCGCGCCGATCCTGAAACGGCTGAACATCGCCAGCCGCAACCTGGCCGAACTGAAAGGCGTGGCAGCCACCATTCCCAACCAGAACATCCTGATCAACACCCTCACCCTGCAGGAAGCGCGGGACAGCTCTGCGATCGAGAACATCGTCACCACCCAGGATGATCTGTACCGCGAGGACGACCCCGCCACCGCCACCGGCATGGCCATCAAGGAAGTACTGCGTTATCGGCAGGCGCTGCAGACGGGGTCGGAACACGTCCGGGAGACGGGCCTGCTGACGCTCAACACCATCTTGGCCATCCAGCAACAGCTGGAATGCAACCAGGCGGGCTTGCGCAGGCTGCCCGGAACGGCCCTGCGCGACAGTGAAGGCCGGCTGGTCTACGAGCCTCCGCAGGATGGGAACGAAGTCGCTCGGCTGATGCACGAGCTCGAACGGTTCATCCATGACGAGCCGTCGTTCCAAGTCGATCCGCTGGTGAAGATGGCCCTGATCCACCACCAGTTCGAGAGCATCCACCCCTTCTACGACGGCAACGGCCGCACCGGCCGTATCGTCAACGTGTTGTACCTGGTGAAGGAAGGCCTGCTCGAGATCCCGGTGCTCTACCTGAGCCGGCACATCGTCCGAACCAAACCAGATTACTACCGCCTGCTGCAAGCCGTGCGCGAAACCGATGCATGGGAGGAGTGGGTGCTGTACATGCTCGGCGCCGTGGCCAGTACCGCGCGCGAGACCATTGACACCACCCTGGCGATCAAGGACTTGCTGCAACGAACCAAGCAACGGGTGCGCGAGAACTACAAATTTTACAGCCAGGACCTGATCAACAACCTGTTCAACCATCCCTACACGCGGGTCGAATTCGCGCAGCGCGAACTTGGCGTGTCGCGCGTCACCGCAACCAAGTACCTCGACACGCTTGCTGGCGACGGCGTGCTGGACAAGGTACGCGTGGGCCGCAACAACTACTATGTCAACCGGCCGCTGTTCGCGCTGCTGAGCCGGCACGACACCAATCCCCGGCCGGGCGCATGAGCCGCTACGACCTATCTCGATCGCGACACCCTGATCCGCTTGCTCGGCCTCAGGCCGACCCCCTGACCTCGCTCTCGGTGTGCGCCGCGCACTTCCACTGGCCGTCGATCCGCACCCAGGTCGACGAATCGACCACGTCCTGCTCGACCGTCTCGCCCTTGTGGGTGAACTTCTGCCACGCGCGGTAGGTGGCGATGGCCACGTCGTCGCGCGGGAACAGCACGTCGAAGTCAGTGAAGCGCCAGCCGAGCACCCGCGACTGCGGATCCGTCGCCATCTTCTCGTAGGTCGGCGGATCGAACGACATCGCGCCGTGCGAGCTGACCATCAGCGCGGTATCGGTCAGCATCGCCGACGCCACCTTCGGCTCGCCGTCCTCCAGCGATTGCCAGAACGCCCGTTCCAGGCGTTCGATCTCGTTGCGGGCGTCGTCGTCGTGCATTTCCGGCTCCGGTTGTCGCGTGTTGCCCGCATCCTCGGCGCCTGAACGTTCGCTGCGCGTCAACCCTGAACACGCGTTCGCTTCACCGCTCCAATACTGTTCCGTCGCGATGATGACTGGGCCGCAGCACAGGGCGCGGCGCCCCACACCAGGAGAGCAGTTCGATGAGCGACATCAAGAAGGACCACAGCATTGGAGAAGGCACCGGCGCGGTTGCCGGCAGCGTGACGGGCGCGGCGGTGGGTTCGGTCGCCGGTCCGGTCGGCACCGTGGTGGGCGCGGTCGTGGGCGGCGTGGTTGGCGCCAAGGCCGGCGACTCGATTGCCGAGGCGATCAACCCCACCGACTACAACGACTACTTCGAGGCCAACTACAAGAACGCGCCGTACTACTCCAGCGGGCGCGACTGGAGCGACTACCAGCCGGCGTACCAGTACAGCTACGACACCTACGGCCAGTATCGCGGGCAGCGTTTCGAGGACATCGAACCGCAGCTCGAGCGCGACTGGGAGACCAACCGTGCGCGTTCGCGGCTGGCCTGGCCGGAAGCGCGCGGCGCGGTGCGCGATGGCTGGCACCACATCGAGCGTGCGATGCCGGGCGACGCGGATCGCGACGGTCGCTGACGCATCGGGCGCGGCTTCACCCGCATTGAACGAAGCCGCGCCCACAGTCGCCCAAGGCCCGAGCGGGGAACGACCATGAGCCTGAAGAAGGACCACATCCTCGGCAGCGGCAGCGCCGCGTTGGCCGCCGGCGCCGCGGGAGCGGCGATCGGCGGCATGCTCGGAGGGCCGGCCGGTGTCGCGGTCGGCGCGGCGGCGGGCGGCGCGCTGGGCGCCGTGGCCGGGCAACGCGCCTCCGAGGCGCGCGACCCGCGCGGCGACCTCGGGCGCTTCGAACAGATCTACTTCAAGATGCCCTACTACGCCGAAGGCCACGACTGGCACGACTATGCGCCGGCTTACCGTTACGGCCTCGAAGCCTGGAGCAACCACCAGGGCCGCACCCTGGGCGAGGTCGAATCGCAGCTGCAGGGCGGCTGGGAATCGGCGCAGCGTTTCGGATCGCGGCTGCAATGGCAGCAAGCCCGGCCGGCGATCGAACATGCGTGGCAGTCGAAGGACGAGGAGCAGCGCAAGCGCCTTTCGACATGACCGGGTGGCGGCCCGTGCCGCCACTGCTAGGATGCGCCCTCGCCCAAAGTCGAGTCATCCGTCATGAGCAACGCCCCCGACGGCCCCGAGGTCTCCCGCGACCAGGCCGAGGACGCGATCCGCACCCTGCTCCGCTGGGCCGGCGAGGACCCCGCTCGCGAGGGCCTGCTGGAAACCCCGGCGCGCGTCGCCCGCGCCTACCGCGACTGGTTCAGCGGCTACAGCCTGGATCCGGACGACTACCTCGCGCGCACCTTCGAGGAAGTCTGTGGCTACGACGAGATGATCGTGCTGCGCGACATCGAGTTCGAGTCGCACTGCGAGCACCACATGGCGCCGATCATCGGCAAGGCGCACATCGGCTACCTGCCCGACGGCAAGGTCGTGGGCATCAGCAAGCTCGCGCGCGTGGTCGACGCCTACGCTCGCCGCTTCCAGGTGCAGGAGAAGATGACCGCGCAGATCGCCGGTTGCATCGAGCGGGTGCTGCAGCCGCGCGGCGTCGGCGTGGTGATCGTCGGCGCGCACGAGTGCATGACCACCCGCGGCGTGCACAAGCGCGGCGTCAGCATGATCACCTCGAAGATGCTCGGCAGCTTCCGCGACGATGCCCGCACCCGCAGCGAGTTCCTGCAGTTCATCGACGTGGGCCCCGGCAGATAACACAACCCGGTTGTGGGAGCGGCGCAAGCCGCGACATCGCGGCTCGCGCCGCTCCCACAAGGTGGAATCACGTCTCCATGGCATCGCGGGCGGCACAGTCGCCGGATGCCCCACCTCCACGACTGCCTCGTCATCGGCGCCGGCCCCGCCGGCCTGGTCGCCGCCACCTACCTGGCGCGCTTCCGCCGCGACATCGCCGTCGTGGATGCCGGATGCAGCCGCGCCGCGCGCATCCCCAAGACCCATAACGCGCCGGGGTTCCCGCTCGGGGTCAGCGGCCCGCGCTTGCTGCAGCGGTTGCAGGAACAGGCCGGCACTTATGGCGTCGGCATCACCCGCGGCCGCATCGACCGGCTGGTACGCGAAGACGATGCCGGCTTCCGTGCCACCGATTCGGATAACCGCGAGTGGCGGGCACGCACCGTGATCCTCGCCACCGGCATCGTCGATCGCCTGCCGGCGATGGACGGCGGTGAAGGCGCCTGCCAGGCCGCGATCGACGCCGGCGTGCTGCGCTTGTGCGCGGTGTGCGACGGCTACGAGGCGCGCGACGAACGCATCGGCGTGCTGGCGCCCGCGGACGAGGCCCTGGAGCACGCGTTGTTCCTGCGCACGTTTTCGCCACGCGTGGATGCGATCCGCAGCCATGCCGGGGAGCCGCGCGATGACCTGCGCGGGAAGGCCGCGGCTGCCGGGGTCGTCCTGCTGCCGCCTTTGCGACGACTGTCCTGCGACGAACGCGCCTGCGAGGTCGAATTCGAGGATGGCAGCGTCCGCGCCTACGACACGGTCTACCCGGTGCTCGGCAGCGACAACCAGTCGCAACTCGCGCTGTCGCTCGGCGCGGAAGTCGACGGGGAGGGCGCGCTGCGCACAGACGCGCGCCAGCAGACCACGGTGGACGGGCTGTACGCGATCGGCGACGTGGTCAGCGCGCTGAACCAGATTGCCGTGGCGGTGGGCCACGCCGCGATCGCGGCGACCGCCGTGCACAACCGCCTGCCGCGCAATCCCCGCCGCGCCAGCCGCAGCCGATTTGACCCGGAATCAATTGACGCATGATTTCAGCCGGGTTAAATTTCAGCCATGATCGCCTCGCACCCTTTGTCCACCCGCTGCAGCGCCTTTGCCGGTGGACGCCTGATCGCAGCCGGGCCGCTGCGCCACGTCGCGCTGGCCGCCTGGCATGCGCGCCACGCGGACCCGTCGCTGCCCGTCCTCATCTTCGAGGACGCCAGCCAGGAGCTGGTCGAGATCGACCTCGGCGGGTCGATGGCCGAACTGGTGCAGCGCCTGGCGACCGCCCCGGACATGGGCCTCCCGGATCCGGCGGTCGCCGACGCGGCCGAGGCGCAGGCAGCCCAGCCGGCGGGCAAGCGCCCGCGCGGACGCCCGAAACTGGGCGTGGTCGCGCGCGAAGTGACGTTGCTGCCGCGGCACTGGCAGTGGCTCAACGCACAGCCCGGCGGCGCCTCGGTGGCATTGCGCAAGCTGGTGGAGGCCGCGCGCCGCGAGGCCGGCGGGGACGACCAGCGTCGCCACGCCCAGGAAGCCACCTATCGCTTCATCCACGCCGTCGCCGGCGACGCGCCGGGTTTCGAGGAAGCGGCACGCGCGCTGTTCGCAGGCGACCTTGCCCGTTTCGAGGACGTCATCGCGCGCTGGCCGCCGGACATCCGCGACCACGCCACCATGCTCGTCGGGCGCGCTGTCTCCGGCTGAGCGCTACATCCACTTGCGCCAGCGCGCGAGCAATATCGCCACCAGCGCCAGCAGGCCCATCGCCGCCACGGTGACCCAGAAGCCCTGCGCGCCAGTGTCGAACAGCGGTGCCTTGAAATTCATGCCCATCGCGCCGGCGATCACCGCCAGCGTGCCGAGCAGCACGGTGACGAAGGTGAGCACGCGCATCGTTTCGTTGGTGCGCTGCGCGCTTCGGGTGGTGAACAACTCGAAGCTGCCGACCACCAGCTCGCGGCCCATCTCCACCGCGTCCATCGCCCGCTCGAAGCGCTGCTCCAGCGCGCGGAACTCCTTTTCGTCGCCGCGATCCTCGTTGGGCCGGAAGTCCGGGCGCGCCAGTGCGCCGAACACATGGCGGTGCGGCGACAGCATCCGCCGCAGGTGCGAGGCGCCGCGGCGCAGGTGCGCGAGCTCGGGCAGGCATTCGTGGTGGATGCGGTTGCCGAGGATCGCCACTTCCAGCCGGTCCACTTCCTCCTCCAGCGACGACACCGCGTGCAGGTAACTGTCCACGTGCCAGTCCAGCAACGAGGCGGTGAAACTCTCCGCGCGCAGGCTGCCGATCCGCGACTCGCCGTGCTCGCGTTCGTACAGTTCGTCGATGAACTCGATCGGGCCGCGGTGCAGGCTGACCACGAAGTTGTTGCCGCACACGATCGCCAGCCCGCGCCCCTCGAACTGGGCCTTGCCGGTGCACTTGACCGCAACCACCTGCACCATGAACCAGTCCTGGAAGTTCTGCAGCATGGGTTTGGCGTCCAGCGACTGCAGGATGCGGCGGCCGTCCTCCAGGCGCAGGCGTTCGATCAGCCCGTCGAGGATCGCGGCGGTGTCGCCGTCGCGGTTGTCCTCCACGTCGACCCAGAGCAGCTGCCGTTCGGTCAACGCATCGAGGTCGACCTCGGACTGCTCGATCTCGCAGTCGCCGCCATCCAGGTCGAACAGTTTCAGGCGGATGCGCGCGGGCCGCGGCTTGCGTGCCGTCATGGCAGGGAGGCCAGCCAGTCGTCGTCGGATCCCTCGGCGACATCCGCGAACAGCGGCGTGGACAGATAGCGCTCGCCGGTGTCGGGCAGCATCGCCAGGATCACGTCGCCGTCGCGCGCGTCGCGGGCGACCTGCAATGCCGCGGCGACCGTGCCCCCGGCGGAAATGCCGGCGAAGATGCCTTCCTCGGCGGCCAGCCGGCGTGCGGTGGCGATCGCATCGGCATCGCTGACCGACAGCACCTGCGCGGCGACGCCGGTGTCGAGCACCGTCGGCACGAAGTCCGGCGTCCAGCCCTGGATCTTGTGCGGCGACCAGTCCTTGCCCTGCAGCATCGGCGCCGCGGCGGGTTCGGCCGCGGTGACTTTCACCCCGGGCCGGGCGGCGCGCAGCACCTGGCCCACCCCGGTGAGGGTGCCGCCGGTGCCCCAGCCGGTGACGAAATGGTCGAGACGGCGACCGGCGAAGTCGCGCAGGATTTCCGCGGCCGTGGTCTGGCGGTGGTAGGCCGGATTGGCCGGGTTCTCGAACTGCCGTGCGAGGAACCAGCCGTGCTGCTGCGCCAGTTCCTCGGCCTTGCGCACCATGCCGGTACCACGTTCGGCGCCCGGCGTCAGGATCACCCGCGCGCCGTACGCGCGCATCAGCTTGCGCCGCTCCATCGAGAACGTGTCGCTCATCACCGCGACGAAGTGGTAGCCGCGCGCGGCGCAGACCATCGCCAGGGCGATGCCGGTGTTGCCGCTGGTCGCCTCCACCACGGTGTCGCCGGGCTTGAGCAGGCCCCGCGCCTCGGCGTCGAGGATCACCGCGATCGCCAGCCGGTCCTTGACCGAACCGCCGGGATTGAACGATTCCACTTTCGCGTACATCACCACGTTCGGTGGCGCGAGCCGCCGCAGGCGCACCACGGGGGTGCCGCCGATCGTGTCGAGGATGCTGTCGTACAGGGCCATGGGGATTGCCTGGGGTGGTGGCGGGATGCCGGCGGCCAGCTTAGGCGAGCGGAGGCAGGGCCGGGTGATGAATGGAAGCCGTTGGCGCTTGCGCGGCGTTGACGGCGGCGCCGCCACAGTCCGGCGCATGTCCCCCGAGCAGGCCGAGCAAGCGCGGCAGGCCGCCGCCGCGGCCGGGTTGCGCCACGTCAGCGACGCCTCGCCCGGCCTGCGCCGCCGGCGCCGGGGCGGCGGTTTTGCCTACTTCCACGCCGACGGCAAGGCGCTGCGCGACGAGACGACCTTGGAACGGATCCGCACCCTGGCCATTCCCCCCGCCTGGACCCAAGTGTGGATCTGCCCCGACCCGCGCGGCCACCTGCAAGCCAGCGGGCGCGATGCCCGCGGGCGCAAGCAGTACCGTTACCACCCGCAGTGGAGCCGCGAGCGCGATGGCGGCAAGTTCGACCGCATCGTCGCCTTCGGCGAGTCGCTGCCGGCCCTGCGCCGGCGCCTGCGCGCCGACCTGCGCAAGCACGGCTATCCGCGTGAAAAGGTGTTGGCGATCGTCATCGCGGTGATGGGCGAGACGCTGGTGCGGGTCGGCAATCCCGAGTACGCGCGCAGCAACGACAGCTACGGACTGACCACCCTGCGCAACCGCCACGTCGCCTTCCTGCGCGGCGGCCGTGCGCGCTTCCGTTTCCGCGGCAAGTCCGGGCAGGAGCAGGAAGTGGTGCTGGACGACCAGCGCCTGGCGCGGCTGGTGCGCGGCTGCCGGCAGTTGCCCGGCCAGGCGCTGTTCCAGTACCGCGACGACGACGGCGCGCTGGTGCCGGTCGACTCGGGCGAGGTCAACGCCTACCTGCGCGACGCCACCGGCGCCGAGTTCAGCGCCAAGGATTTCCGTACCTGGGGCGGCACGCTGGCCGCGTTCGAACGCTTCGCGCGCACCACACTGCCGTATCGCGCCGACGGACGGCCCGCCGGCGAGCGGGCGCTGGCGGGGCTGGAGAAGGCGGTGGTGCGGGAGGTCGCGCAAGCGCTGGGCAACACGCCCAGCGTATGCCGCAAGAGCTACATCGATCCCGCGGTCTTCGAGGGCTGGCGCAGCGGCCGGCTGCAGGAGGTGGCGGCGCGCTGCCGCGGCGAGCGGCAATGGGAAGCGGCGGCATTGCGCTTCCTCCGCCGTGCGCACAAGGCCTGACGCACCTACGCGGTGAACGGATCCTCGACCGGCAGCACCGCCCAGAACGGCACCAGCCGCAGCCGCCACGCGTTGCTGGCCTGCTCCAGGATCTCCAGTGCGACGTCGAAACCCTCGCTGTCGGCTTCGCGCCACTGCGCCACGTCCTCGAGCAGCAGCAGGTAGCCTTCGGCCGGGAGCCAGGACAGGTCCGACAGCGAATCCTGCAGCGCGTCCCAGTTGCCGCCGAACCAGTCGGGGAAATGCAGCGCGCGGGCGAAACGCGCCAGCGCGTCGTCCTTGCCGGTGCAGCCGCCGAAGTCGATTTCCGCGACCGCGAACCCGAGCGAAACGGCCGCGGCCAGGTAGCGCGCACGTTCGCCCCGGGCGATGAAGCCGGTGCAGGCCAGCGAAGGATCGGCCAGCACGCTGCCCAGCGCGAGGTCCTCGCTCATCGCCCGGCGCCCGCGTCGAGGCGCCGGAAACTGCGGTAATGGTCGTCGGTGTAGAAGAACTCCACCGGCGGATCGCCACCGCTGACGATGCGCCGTGCGCCGCGGTCCGGCGAGCCCGGCGTTTCCACCGTGTACTCGCGGTAGTAACCGCGTGCCCGTGCCGGCAGCAGGCGCTCGCGGTTCTCGAACACGCCGCCGTCCTGGTCGTAGTCGAACGGCCCGCCGGCGCGGATCCGCGCCAGCGTTTCAACGGCTTCCGTGGGCAACCCCCCGGCGACGACGGGTTCGGCATGCTCCGCGCGTTCGCCCAGCCCCCATGCCGCCGCCCCGGCCAGCAGCAGCGCGCCAATCCACAACCCCCTACGCATCCGGCCTCCTAGCCGCAGGTGATCCCCACGATTGCGTTGCGTTCGTTGACCTTCACGTTCACGCGGTCGAAACGGTACTCCATCGTGACCACTTCGTCCGGGTGCAGCACGCGGGCGACACCGCTGCCGGTGTCCACGCGGATCCGCTCGACCGTTTCGGCGGTCGCCGCGCGGCCGATCGCCCAGCTTGCCGGCGTCGCCACGCATTGCTGCGCCGGCATCGGCGGGGGCGGCGGCGGGACCGCCGCGCAGGCGGCCAGCGACGCGGCCGCGACGAACACGCCCCAAGCGCCGAAACATTGCATCCTGTCCATGGGTTTGCTCCTGTGGGTTGGGGGACCGAGCATCATGTTCGGGCCGTCTTCCCTCCGTAAAGGTATCTCCGCATGAACGACCGCATCCGCCACCCGGGCCTGGCCATGAGGCGCGCCAGCGCCACCGAGGCTGCCGCGCACATCCGCCCCGGCGACACCGTGGCGATGAGCGGCTTCACCGGCGCCGGTTACCCCAAGGCGGTGCCGCAGGCGCTGGCCGCGCGCATGGAACAGGCGCATGCCGCCGGCGAACGCTTCCGCGTGAAGGTGCTGACCGGCGCCTCCACCGCGCCCGAGCTCGACGGCGCGCTGGCCAAGGTCGACGGCATGGAGCTGCGCATGCCCTACCAGTCGGACCCTGAAGTGCGCGCGCGGATCAACGCCGGCCAGCTCGAATACCTCGACATCCACCTCAGCCACGTCGCCCAGCATGCCTGGTTCGGCTTCTTCGGCGACATCGACGTGGCATTGGTCGAAGTGGCCGGGATCAACGAGGACGGCACCCTGGTTCCGTCCTCGTCGGTCGGCAACAACAAGACCTGGCTGGAGCTCGCCGACCGCGTGATCCTGGAGGTCAACCGCTGGCAGCCGGCGGCGCTGGACGGCATGCACGACATCTACTACGGCACCGCGCTGCCGCCGGACCGCAAGCCGATTCCGCTGGTGCGCGCCGACCAGCGGATCGGCGAGCCGCACCTGCGGGTCGATCCGGCGAAGGTCGTGGCCGTGGTCGAGACCGATGCGCCGGACCGCAACAGCGCCTTCAGCGCGCCCGACGAGGGCTCGCGGATGATCGCCGGGCACCTGCTCGAGTTCCTCGCGCACGAAAGGAAGAAGGGGCGCCTGGGCGAGCGACTGCTGCCGCTGCAGTCGGGCGTCGGGAACATCGCCAACGCGGTGCTGGCCGGCCTCGCCGACGGTGGTTACCGCGACCTCGAGGCCTACACCGAGGTGATCCAGGACGGCATGCTCGCGCTGTTGCGCGACGGCGTGCTGCGCATGGCCTCGGCAACCTCGTTCTCGCTCAGCCCCGACGGCATCGCCGAGTTCAACGACAACGTCGACTTCTATCGCGAACGGATCCTGCTGCGCCCGCAGGAAATCTCCAACCATCCGGAACTGATCCGCCGGCTCGGCTGCATCGCCATGAACGGGATGATCGAGGCCGACCTCTACGGCAACGTCAACTCCACCCACGTCGCCGGCAGCCGGATCATGAACGGCATCGGCGGCAGCGGCGACTTCGCCCGCAACGGTTACCTGTCCGTGTTCATGGCGCCGAGCATGGCCAAGGGCGGTGCGGTATCCACCATCGTGCCGATGGCCAGCCACGTCGACCACACCGAGCACGACACCATGGTGCTGGTCACCGACCAGGGCCTGGCCGACCTGCGCGGGTTGTCGCCCAAGCAGCGCGCCGCGCAGGTCATCGAACGTTGCGCGCACCCGGACTACAGGCCGCTGTTGCGGGATTATTTCGAACGCGCCCAACGCGAGGGTTTCGGCCGCCATACGCCGCACCTGCTGGGCGAGGCGTTGTCCTGGCACCAGCGCTTCGTGGCGACGGGTTCGATGCGGCCCGGGTGAGCGGCCGCGCGATCGGGCATCCTAGCGGCATGGGTCGCCCGACGCCGACGCACCCCCATCCTGCCGGCCGCCGCCTGCTGCGCGGACTGGGCGCCGGGGTGCTCGCGTTCGCCGCGCTGGTCGCGAGCGGCCTGGTGTTCAACGAGCAGCTCGCGCCGCGGGCCACCGGTGCGCCGAGCCGCGCCTTGCCCGTGCAACCCGCGCAGACGGGCATCGACCGCGAACTGGCGCCGCTGCTGGCGGCGAACCCGGGCAAGACCGGGGTGATCCTGCTCGCCGACGGGCTGGACGCCTACGCGGCACGCGCGATCGCCGCGCAAAAGGCCGGGCGCAGCCTGGACCTGCAGTACTACATCTGGCACGACGACCTTACCGGCCACCTGCTGGCACGCGAGGCGCACGCCGCGGCCGAGCGCGGCGTGCGCGTGCGGATCCTGATCGACGACATGAACGCCGCCGGCCTGGACCCCGGTTGGCTGGCGCTGGACGCGCATCCGCGCATCGAGCTGCGCCTGTACAACCCGTTCCGCAACCGCCAGGGCATCGCCCGGGGCATCGAGCTGGTGCAGCGCGTCTTCAGCATCAACCACCGCATGCACAACAAGGCCTGGATCGCCGATGGGCGGGTGGCGATCATCGGCGGCCGCAACATCGGCGAGGAGTATTTCGCCGCGGATCCGGAGATGAACTTCCGCGACCTCGACCTGCTGATGTTCGGGCCCGCGGTCGCACAGGCCAGCGGCATCTTCGACGAGTTCTGGAACAGCGCGGCGGCGGTGCCGGTGTCCGCGCTGGGCAGGGAAACGCCGGCCGGCCTGCGCGACGTCATCTCCGGCATCGACGACGAAGCGCTGCAAGCGCAGGCGCGCCCCTACCTGGACCGGGTGGCGGCCTCGCCCAACGTGCGCGATTACCTCCGGCAACAACTGCGCCCGGTGTGGACCGACCGCCTGCAGGTGGTTTCCGACCCGCCGCTGAAGTGGCGCGACGACGCGCGCGAAGGCTGGATCGTCGATACGCTGCTGGGGCAGTTGCGCAGCGCCCGCCGCAAGGCGCTGCTGATCTCGCCCTATTTCGTTCCCGGCGATACCGGCACCGCGGGCCTCACCGCGCTGGCGGCGTCCGGCGTCGAGGTCGGCGTGGTCACCAACTCGCTGGCGGCCAACGATGTCCCGGCGGTGCACGCCGGCTACGCCGGCTATCGCCCGGCGCTGCTGCGCGGCGGCGTGCATCTGTACGAGATCAAGGTGCGCGGTTCCCGGGAAAGCGCCGGGCCGCTCGGCAGCAGTGGCGCCAGCCTGCATACCAAGGCCTTCGTGGTCGACGATGCGCGCGGGTTCGTCGGCTCCTTCAACCTGGATCCTCGCTCGGCCAACCTCAACACCGAGATGGGCGTGCTGTTCGATGATCCGGACCTGGCCGCCGGCGTGCGCGCCGAATATCGGCGACTGTCCGCGCCCGAGGCCAGCTACCAGGTCTTCACTGGTGCCGACGGCGTGGTGCGCTGGCTCGACCGCGAGCCGCCGCCGCGCGTGCTCGACACCGAACCCGACGCCAGTCCGGGCCGACGTGTGCTGGCCAGGGCACTCGGCTGGCTGCCGATCGAGTCCCAGCTCTAGCGGTGATCCTCCACCCGCGCGCCGGCGTCGGCGACCGGCGCGGTGACGTGCGCCGGCACCTCCGACGGGATCGCCACCTCGTCCGGATCCGACGGCAGCATCGTCGCCTGTCGCCAACGCCCCCAGCGGTAGTACGCCAGCGACAGCACCATCGACACGAATGCGCTGGCGGGGAAGCTCCACCAGATCGCATCCACGCCAAGTGCGGGCTGCAGCCAGCTGGCGAACGGTACGCGCACCACCCACAGCGCGAAGCCCAGGATCAGCAGCGGTGGTACCACCGCGCCGGTGGAACGGACCACGCCGGCGACGACGAAGGTGGCGCCGAAGAACAGGAACGACCACACCGCGATCTGGTTCAGGTGCCGCGCAATCTCCAGCGCGGGGCTCGCCGTTGGCAGGAACCACGACAACATGGTGCCGTCGAGCAGCACCAGCGGGGCGACCAGCGCGCCGGTCAGGACGAAGTTGAAACCGATGCCGTGCCTGGTGGTCGCGGCGACGCGATCCCAGAGCCCGGCGCCGACGTTCTGCGCGGCCATGGAGGAGCAGGCCGCGCCGATCGCCATCGCCGGCATCTGCACGTAGGTCCACAGCTGCAGCGCCGCGCCGTATGCCGCGCTGGTGTGGGTGCCGTACTGGTTGACCATGCTGATCATGGCGATCATCGCCAGCGAGATCAGCACCATCTGCAGTCCCATCGGCACGCCCTTGACCACCATCGCCTTGACGATGGTCCAGTCCGGCAGGTACAGCCGCCGTTCGTGGCGACTGATCCAGAGCGGATGCCGGTGGCTCCACAGCCACCACACCATGGCCGGCAGCGCGATCGCATTGGCGACCAGCGTCGCCAGCGCGCTGCCCGCCATGCCCAGCCGCGGGAACGGGCCCAGGCCGAGCATCAGGATCGGCACCAGCGCGATGTCCAGGCCCACGGCGACCAGCAGGAACGCGAACGGCGTCTTCGTGTCCCCCGCGCCGCGCAGGATCGCCGACAGGAACGCGAACGCGTACAGCAGCGGCAGCGCCAGGAAGATGATCTTCAGGTAGGCGTCGGCCAGCGGCAGCGCCGCCGCCGGCGTCGCCATCCATTCGAGCACGCTGCGCGACACCAGCAGGCCGACCACCGCCAGCACCAGCGACAGGGTGAAGAAGAACGTCGCCGCGCTGCCGATCACCTTGCGCGCGCCGGCGAGGTCGCGCCGGCCCATCGCCTGGCCGACCAGGATCGTCGAGGCCATGCCGAAGCCGAAGATCGCGCCCAGCAGGAAGAACATGATGTTGTTGGCATTGGCGATGCCGGCCAGCGCTTCCTCGCCGAGGTAGCTGCCGACCCACATTGCGTTGATCGAGCCGTTCAGCGACTGCAGCACGTTGCCGCCGAGGATCGGCAGGGCGAACACGAACAGGGTCGAGGCGATCGGCCCCGTGGTCAGGTCGCGCTGCTTCATCCGCCCACCTTAATGGCCGCGGGCGTCGCGGGCATGTCTTCTGGCAGGGGTCGTCGCGCCTGCAGCCGCTAGGATGGAAGGGTTGTCCTTACGCCTGCCGGGGAGCTTCCATGTCGCGTCGCCTGATCCTTGCCGCCCTTTCGCTGGCCGTCGCCGGCAGCCTCCATGCCGAGGTCCCGGTGCCGCGCGACGTGCCCTACGCGCCCGGCACGATCAAGATCGAAGTCGACGCGACCAACCTGTCGCAGCGCATCTTCAAGGTGAAGCAAACCATCCCGGTGGTGCCCGGCGAGCTGACCCTGCTGTATCCGGAGTGGATCCCGGGCGGCCATTCGCCGCGCGGCGCCATCGACAAGGTCGCCGGCATCCGCTTCACCGCCGATGGCCAGCGCCTGGACTGGCGGCGCGATCCGCTCGACGTGCATGCCTTCCATCTCACCGTGCCGGAGGGCGCGTCGAACGTCACCGCCGAGTTCGATTTCCTTTCCCCGACCGACCGTTCGCAGGGCCGGGTGCTGATGACCCCGTCGATGCTCAACCTGCAGTGGATCTCCACGGTGCTGTACCCGGCGGGCCACTACGCCAGCCAGGTCACCTTCGACCCGCGCGTGACCTACCCGGCCGGCTGGCGCGCGGCGACCGCGCTGGAAGTCGAGGCCACGAGCGGCAACACCGTCGATTACCGCGACGTCCCGCTCGACATCCTCGCCGATTCGCCGGTGTTCGCAGGCGCCCACTTCAAGCAGATCGACCTGACGCCGAAGGGCAATACCGTGGCGGTGCGGCTGAACGTGGTCGCCGACGCCGCGAAATACCTGGAGACCAAGCCGGCGCAGGTGCAGGTGCATCGCAACCTGGTCGACCAGGCGCTCAAGCTCTACGGCGCGCAGCATTACGACCACTACGATTTCCTGCTCGCGCTCACCGACCAGCTCGGCGGCATCGGCCTGGAGCACCAGCGCTCCAGCGAGAACTCCCAGGACCCGGACTATTTCACCGGCTGGAAGGACAAGGTCGGTTTCAGCGACCTGCTGGCGCACGAGTACACGCATTCCTGGAACGGCAAGTACCGGCGGCCGGCGGACCTGTGGACGCCGAACTACAACGTGCCGATGCAGGACAGCCTGCTGTGGGTGTACGAGGGCCAGACCCAGTACTGGGGCAACGTGCTGGCCGCGCGCAGCGGCATGCGCCCGCTGGAAGCCTCGCGCGACGCGCTGGCGCTGGTGGCGGCGACCTACGCCGACAACCGACCCGGCCTGTCCTGGCGCAACGTGCAGGACACC
Organism: Lysobacteraceae bacterium; assembly: GCA_004297225.1. Classification (GTDB taxonomy): domain Bacteria; phylum Pseudomonadota; class Gammaproteobacteria; order Xanthomonadales; family Xanthomonadaceae; genus Cognatiluteimonas. The sequence continues at coordinate 331,034 of SCUI01000010.1, forward strand.
ACCAACGATCCGATCATCGCCAGCCGCGCGCCGCGCGCGTACCGCAACTACCAGCTGAGCGAGGACTACTACCGCGCCGGCCAGCTGATCTGGCTGGAGGCCGACGCGCTGATCCGCGAGCGCACCGGCAACCGCAAGTCGCTGGACGACTTCGCGCGCGCCTTCTTCGGCATCCGCGACGGCGAATGGAAGGTGCAGGCGCCGTACACGTTCGCCGACGTCGTGGCCACGCTGGACGGCGTGATGCCCTACGACTGGACCACCTTCTTGCGCGAGCGCCTGGACGGCAAGGTCGGGCTGACCGGCGGCCTCGAGGCCGCGGGCTGGAAGCTCGTCTACAGGGACGAGCCCAACGCCTACGCCAAGGCCAACGCCGGCTCGGGCGCCGACTTCACCTATTCGCTGGGCCTGTCGTTGGGCAAGGACGGGGCGATCGGCGACGTCCGCTGGGACGGCCCGGCCTTCCAGGCCGGGATCGGCACCGGCGGCACGCTGGTCGCGGTCAACGGCCAGGCGTATTCGAAGGAAGTGCTGGAGGATGGGATCAAGGCGGCCAAGGGCGGCGGCGCGCCGATCGAACTGCTGGTGCGCGATTTCGACCGCTATCGCACGGTGCGCGTGGACTACCACGGCGGCCTGCGCCATCCGCACCTGCAACGCATCGAGGGCAAGCCCGATCGCCTGGCCGCGATCTTCAAGGCGCGCTGACGGTCAGCCGGCAGCAAGGCAAAATTCACCCGCCGTCGGGCTTGTTCCCGCGGCGGTGAAGGAACAACGCAAAATTTCCCGAACCTGCGCGAAATATTTACCTGCGCGCCAGTGAGTTCAAACCGGTCGTGATGCGCGATGTCGCAGCATCCGACCCATGGACACCAACAACAAAAACCAGCGCACCCTCCTGTCCCTGGCCTTGATCGCGTCGCTTTCGGCGACCGCCCTGTTCGTGGCCTCCGCCGAGGAGAAACCCGCCAGCGACGACACCGTCCCGGTTGCCGCCACGGCACTGCCGGGCGATGCACAGGCGATGCCGGTGATCGAACTGCCGACGACCACCACGCTGGCGGGCGATCCCACGGTGGACGCCGGCAAGGCGATGAGCGAGGACGCGCCGCTCGAACCCGGCGACTACACCTGGCATCCGGAAGCTTCGCCCGCCGGCGAAGTGGTGATCCTGGTCAGTTTGCCGCGACAGGAAATGAACGTGTATCGCGGCGGCGTGCGCATCGGCCGCAGCAGCGTCAGCACCGGCAAGCCGGGCAACGACACGCCGACCGGCGTGTTCCCGATCCTGCAGAAGAAGCGGATGCACCATTCCAACCTGTACGACGACGCGCCGATGCCGTACATGCAGCGGCTGACCTGGGACGGCATCGCGCTGCATTCGGGCCGCAACCCGGGCTATCCGGCCTCGCATGGCTGCATCCGCCTGCCCGACGGCTTTGCCGAACAGCTGTACGAGGTGACCGACCGCGGCGACACCACCGTGGTGGTCGCCGACAGCGCGATGCTGGGTGGCGAAGTGTTCTCGCCGGGCGAGTTCGCCCCCACCAGCCTGCTCGCCCTGGCGGCTTCGGTTGACGAAAAACAAACGAATTAGCCCCCCGGCTAACGAAGTTTTAGCGCCCGCATGAGCCTGCGGCAACGCGGGGCCGACGCACGTCACAGCCCGGCCCCGCGACGGGACGGGTTCAGTCACATGACGGCCATGTCTCGATATGCTTCGGGGCATGAAGACACTTCACCTCGCTGTCACCGCCGCCCTCGCCCTTGCCGTGGGCGGTTGCTCCGTCCAGTCCGCCGACGTCGCCCTCGCCATGGCCGATGCCGTCGTCCCGGCCGCGCATGCCTCCACGATGAGCGCCACCGTGCGCTCGAATGTCGTCACCCAGCCGCTGCTGCAAGCCGCGTCGCTGGTGCCGGTGCAACTGTCGGCATTGCGCGCGATCGCGCCGAAGGCCGATCCCGGCGTGCTCGCGCTCGCGCTGGAAGCGCGCCAGTGCGCCGTCGGCAGCGGCGACGTCGAAGCCGATTCGCGCCTGGCCGTGATCGATTACAGCCGGCCGTCCACCGAGCGCCGGATGTGGGTGTTCGACATGGCCGACGCCGCCGCGCCGAAGCTGCTGTACAACGAGTACGTCGCCCACGGCCAGGGCAGCGGCGGCAACGTGCCGACCCGCTTCTCCAACCAGGACGGCACCCACGCCACCAGCCTGGGCAGCTTCGTCACCGCCGAGACCTATTACGGCAGCAACGGCTACTCGCTGCGCATGGACGGGCGGGACGAGGGCTTCAACGACAATGCCCGCCGCCGCGCGATCGTGATCCACGGCGCGGACTACGTGAACCCGGCCAACTTCGCCTCGCTCGGCCGCGCCGGCCGCAGCTGGGGGTGCCCGGCGCTGCGCCAGGCCGTGGCCCGCGACATGATCGACGTGCTCAAGGGCGGGAACCTGCTGTTCTCCTACGCCGACGACGCGAAGTTCCTGGCGAAGGGCCAGTCCTTCGCCTGCGATGGCCGCAGCGCGAACCAGATCCTCGCCGCGGCCCGCAGCCCGCAGTCGGGGAACATCGTCGCCGCCGCGCCCTGACCCCGCCTCCATTCGCGAAACCGTAGAGCCGACCCATGGTCGGCTCTTCCTTTTGGAGTAGGCTCGGGACAGGATGACCGCATCGGGGAGATGCGATGAGCCTGGCGGACCTGCAGGTGATGGTGGTCGAGGACCACGGCTTCCAGCGCAGGATGGCGCTGCGGATGCTGGGCGAGATCGGCGTCGGCACGGTTCACGATGCCGCCGACGGCGTCGCCGCGCTGGACCGGCTGCAGCGTCTGCCCTCGCCGCCGGACGTGGTGCTGGTGGACCTGGACATGCCGGGCATGGACGGCGTGGAGTTCATCGGCCACGTCGCACAGGGCCGACTGGCCCGCGGCATCGCCCTGGTCAGCGCGATGGACCCCGCGCTGCTGGCCGCGGTGCAGGCGATGGCCCGTGCCTACGGGCTGGCGGTGCTGGGCAGCATCGAGAAGCCGCTCACCGTGGAAAAACTGCGCACGCTGCTGGGCAACTGGGATGAGCGGCTGCACGGCGACGACCCCGACGACCTGGTCGAGGTTTCGCTCGAGGAAGTGCGCAATGCCTTGCTGCACGACGAACTGGTCGCCTGGTTCCAGCCGCAGGTCGAACTGCTCAACGGCAAGGTGGTCGCGGTCGAGGCCCTGGCGCGCTGGCGCCGGCCCGACGGCCGCTTCGTGCGCGCAGGCCATTTCGTGCCGCTGCTCGAGCACGAGGGACATTCGCACAAGCTCACCGACGCGATGCTGCAGCAGGCCTGCCGCTGGAAGCGGCAATGGGAAGACGCGGGCCTGCGTCTCAACCTCTCGGTGAACGTCAGCCCTTCGGCACTGGCCGATCCGGCGATCGCCGACCACTACCGGCAGATCGTCGGCGACCACGGCGTGTCGCCGGAAGACGTGATGCTGGAAATCACCGAGGGCTCGCTGGTCACGGATGCCGCGCGCGGGCTGGGCGTGCTCGCGCGCCTGCGGCTGAAGGGTTTCGGCCTGTCGATCGACGACTTCGGCACCGGCTATTCCTCGCTCGCGCAGCTGTCGCAGATCCCGTTCACCGAATTGAAGATCGACCAGGAATTCGTTTCCGGCGCGAGCCACGAGCCGCGCAAGCGCGCGGTCATCGAGGCCAGCCTGGATCTTGCGCGCAAGCTGCAACTGGACGTGGTGGCCGAGGGCGTGGAGACCACCGAGGACTGGCAGATGCTGGCGGAACTGGGCTGCGGCGTGGCACAGGGTTTCCTGATCGCGCCGCCGGTGTCCGGCGAGGAATTGCCCGGCGCCGTCGCGCGCTGGCGCCGCCCGGACCGCTGACCCGGCAGCGTGCGACTGCACCTGCGCCACCGCCCGATGCGGCAGCAGCTACTGCTGCTGTTCTCGGTCCTGCTGGTGGCCGCGGCCACGGTGCTGGTGCTGGACGAATACACGCAGTACCGCGCCCGGCAATCGCTGGAATCGTTGCAGGTCGAATCGCTGGGCCGCCTGCGCGCGCTCAAGGACGTTGCCGATGGCTACAGCCACGGCGTGGTCGACACCACCTTCAAGGTACGCAACTACTTGCTGGACTGGGACGAAGGCAGCGCGGCGCTGGCGCGGGCCCGGGCGGGGACCACGCTCGCCTGGCAACGACTCGAGCAGCTCGGCGCGACCGGCGATGGCGAAGCCTTCGAACGTGCGCTGCGGGCACGCCAGCGCGCCGACATCGCCGCGGCGCAACTGGCGGCGATCCTGCGCGATCGCGACATCGGCGCGCTCGGCCGCTATGCGGACAACGCGCTGTTCCCCGCGATCGACCCGGTGCTGGTGGAACTGCAGGTGCTCAGCGACCAGGCGCTGTTGCAGGCGCAGGCAGTGGTGCGCGCCGACGTGCGCCGCGGCTGGCGCACCAGCGCCTTGCGCATCGGGTTGTCGCTGCTGGCCTTCCTGGTCGCCGCGTTCGCCGGCAGCCGGATCCTGCGCAACGCCAGCCGCGACGAGCGCGTGCTGCGCGAGAGCGAGGCGCGCGCGCACGAAGCCAGCCACGCCAAGAGCGCTTTCCTGGCGGCGATGAGCCACGAGATCCGCACGCCGCTCAACGGCATCACCGGCATGCTCGAAGTGCTGTCGCACACGACCCTGGACGCAGGCCAACGCCGCGCGATCAACGTGATCCAGGCTTCGGCGCAATCGCTGCTGCAGATCATCGGCGACATCCTCGATTTCTCCAAGATCGAGGCCGGCCGCCTCGAACTGCGCCCTGCGCCCGCGCGCCTGGCGACCGTGGTCGAGGGCGTGGTCGCGCACTTCAACGGCTCGGCGTCGAGCAAGGGCCTGGCCCTGGTGTGCAGCATCGACGAACGCATCGCCCCGGCGTATCGGGTGGACGCGCTGCGCCTGCGCCAGGTGCTGTCGAACTTCCTCTCCAACGCGATCAAGTTCACCGACAGTGGCGGCATCCGGGTGTCGCTGGAATGGCGCGGCCGCGCTTCCGGCGACGAACCGGGCGATGCCGTTCGCGACCTGCTGGTGTTCCAGGTGGCCGACACCGGGATCGGCGTCAGCCCCGAAGCACAGGCGCGGTTGTTCCGCCCGTTCGAGCAGGCCGAACGCGACACCACCCGCCAGTACGGCGGCACCGGCCTAGGCCTGGCGATCTCGCGCCGCCTGGCGCGGCTGATGGGTGGCGAGGTCGCGATGGAAAGCGCGCCCGGACTGGGCACGACGTTGCAATTGCAACTGGTGCTGGCGCGCGCGCCGCTTTCGGAAGTGCCGGTCGAGCCCGAACGCAGTGGCGCGATCGAGGGCTTCGAGGCACGCCCTTTGCCCGACGTCGCCACCGCCGAACGCGAGCGCAGCCTGGTACTGGTGATCGACGACCATCCCACCAATCGGCTGGTGATCGGCCGCCAGCTGGCGTTGGCCGGCTTCGCCAGCGAGGCCGCCGCCGACGGCGAGCAGGGCCTGGCGCGCTGGCGCAGCGGCCGATACGCGTTGCTGCTGTCGGACGTGCACATGCCCGGGCTCGACGGTTACACGCTGGCCCGCCGGATCCGCGACGAGGAGGCCGAACGCGGCCTGCCGCGGACCCCCGTCATCGCACTGACCGCCTCCGCCTTGAAGGGCGAGGCCGAGCGTTGCCTGGCCGCCGGCATGGACGACTACCTGGCCAAGCCGGTCTCCATCGCGGCTCTGGCGACGATGCTGCGGCGCTGGCTGCCGCATGTCGCCGACGCCGGCACCGTGCAGGCCGGGGCACGAACGCCGATGCCCGAGGCCGCGACGCTGCAGCAGGGGCCCGAACCGACCTTGGATCCGGCGCCGCTGCAGGCACTCGCGGCGGGCCGCCCGGGTGAGGCGCGACTGCTGCTGGACGAATTCCTCGCCAGTACCGAGGGCGAGCTCGCCGCGGTGACGCGCGCACTCGAGCAGGGCGACCTGGTCGCAATCGGCCGCGAGGCGCACCGGATCAAGGGCGCGGCGCGGATGGTCGGCGCATTGGCGCTGGCGCAGGCGGCGTCGGGACTGGAGGCCGCCGCCGCCGCCCGCGACTGGCCCCAGGTGGGCGACTTCACCGCTCAGGTGCATTCGGCCGTCGAGCATCTCCGGGCCCACGTCGAGGTCGCCTACCCGGATTAGGGGGTGCTTGCCAGCTATATCGGATGGCGATATATGTATATCGACAGACGATATAGGTGCCTCGATGAAACCCGGCAGCGGCGTGACCCTCACCCCGGCCTTGCACCACATCCTGCTTGCGCTGCTGGCCGGCGAACGGCATGGCTACGCGATCATGAAGGATGTGGAGGCGATCACCGGCGGCGGCATGCGGTTGGGGCCGGGCACCCTCTACGGGGCACTCAGGCGCCTGCTCGAAGGCGGTCTGGTGGAAGAGGCCGGCGAACGATGCGCGGAGGGCGACGAGCGCCGGCGCTACTACCGCATCACCGGCGCCGGGCGGCAGGTGCTCGCCGCGGAGACCGCGCGCCTGCAGCGCCTGGTCGCGTTCGCCCACGACCATCTCCGCGAAGCCAACGCATGAGCGGCGACCCGCGCTGGATCGGTCGCCTGGACGCGCTGTACGGCCTGGCCCTGTGCCTGTACCCGCGGCGCTTTCGCTCGCAATGGGAAGCGCCGATGCGCCAGGCGTTCCGCGACCGCTGCCGCGAGATCGCGCGGGGGCAGCGCCCCCCGACCGCCTTGCTGACCGAACTGCTGCCTGATTTCGCCATCGGCCTCGGTCGCGAACGGTTCCACGCCTTGGTGGAAGACCCGATGTCCAAGCGTCACGTGCTGCTTGCCATGCTGGTGTTGCTCGCGGCGACGATCGCCATGCACGACCGGATCGGCATCGCCGGCAACGCCGCGCTCGACTGGTGGAAGGCGTATCGCGCACAGGCGACCGCGGAAGCCGAGCGCCGGTACTGGAACGACCTGGCGCGTGCGCTGGACCCGGCCGGCACGCCGCGCGAGCACACCGTCGCCGCAATCGCCTGGCAGATGGCGGGAGACGGTTCCGCGCTGCTTCCGACTGATGAAGGCGCAAGGGAGCGCGCGCAGCAGGCATTCGATGCCGCGATCGTTGGCGCCGATCCGGCTGCGCTATGGCTCGCCGCCACCGATTGCCCGGTGCAGCGTTGCGACGGGCGCGCGGCCATCGCCGGATTGCAGCGCGCGGCTCCCGACAATGCCGCGGTGGGCATCCTCGCGCTGGCGCAGGCGGCCGGTTCGGGCGATTCCGCGGCAAAAGCGCAGGCCTTGCGCGGAATCGCCGCAGCGCGACGCTTCCACAGTTACGACGCCGACCTGCTGGCATCGCTGTTGGGCGCCGGCGCCAAGGTTCGTGCGCCGTCCAACGTGGACGCGGACTCACTGGTGGTGGGCGTCGCGATGGCCTGGGCGTTGCCCGATGTCATCGTCCTGGACGAAGCCTGCCGGCCCGTGGCCGCGGACGCGGACACGTGTCGTGCGATCGGACGGGTGCTTGCCGATGGCAATTCCCTGATTTCCCGCATCGTCGGCCACAAGCTCTGGAACCGCTTCGCCGACCCGGGAGCCGACAGGCTGGAGGTCCACCGCCGGATGCGGAACCTGCACTGGATGCTCGCCAACCAGCTGCTGTTGTTGGACCCTTCGGCCCGCAAGCGCTGGCGCGAGTCGTTGCTCGCCGGCGACGGCGAGGTTGCGGCGCTACAGGCTGGCCTGGAGGCGCGCGGTATTCCCCTGGAGGCGCCGGATACCCTGAAGCTCGATCCGAAGTTGCTATCGCCCGAGCGGTGATAGGCTGGGGCCACGACCAGCGACGGAGGTGCGGGTGAAAACGATCCTCGTGGCCAGTTCCAAGGGTGGGGTGGGCAAGACCACCATCGCCACCCACCTCGCGGCGCAGGCCGCACTGTCCGGGCAGCGCACGGTACTCGTGGACGCCGACCCGCAGCGCTCATCCACCCGCTGGGCGGAAAAGCGCGCCGGGCTGGAAAGCGCGGTGCTGCCGATGGACGGCAGCGATGCCGCCCGCGGCTGGCAGCGCGACCTGCCCGAGGACACCGACGTGGTGGTCGTCGACGCCGCCGCCGGCGCGATGGCGCACGAACTGATGCCCTTCCTCGAGCGGGCCGACGCGGTGGTGGTGCCGGTGCTGCCCTCCACGCTCGACATCGAGGCCACCGTGCCCTTCCTCGACACGCTGGCCAAACTGGCGCGCGTGCGCCGCGGCGAGCTGCCGATCGGACTGGTGGGCAACAAGCTCCGGCCCTGGACCAACGCCTCGCAGCAGGCGCTGGAACTGTGGCAGCAATGGCCCTATCCACTGGTCGCCCAACTGCGCGACAGCCAGGCCTATGCGGTGCTTTGCGGTTTGGGCAAGAGCCTGTTCGACTACCAGTCGGCGCAGGTGCGCGAACACCAGCACGACTGGCAGCCCCTGCTGCGCTGGTTGAAGAAAGCCTGAGGCGCCCTCCCCCATGCGCGAACTCATCCTGCTGCGCCACGCCCATGCGGTGTCGGCGAATCCCGGCCAGGCCGACCTGGACCGCCCGCTGTCGCCGGAAGGCCTGGCCGAAGCCGAGGCCGCCGGCCGCTGGCTGGCCGAACACGGGCTCGTTCCCGACTGCGTGCTGTGCTCGCCCGCGCGCCGCACGCGCGAGACGCTGGAGGCCGTGCTCGGTGTCGTCGGCTATGTCGACCAACGCCTTGAACCGGCAATCTACGAAGCCACGCCCGGCACGTTGATCGCGCTGGCGGATGCGCACGGCGATTCCGAGCGCCTGCTGCTGGTCGGGCACAACCCAGGCCTGGAACAACTGCTGGCCCTGCTGAGCAGTGGCCAGTCGGGGGACTACCGCGGCATGCCGCCCGGCGGCATCGCCGTGCTGTCGATGCCGGCCGAGACGGCCATCGAACCGGGGATCGCGAAGCTCGCTGCCTTCTGGTGGCCGTGAATCCAGGGTGTCCGGTGGACCGGCGCGCGAGGACCTGGTGGCTGGCGGCGGCGGTATGGCTGCTCGCGTGGCACGGCGGGGCCGCGCACGCCGCTGAAATCGACGCAGCCGCCTCGCGGGCAGGCTTCACCCTGTACACGCGATGGGGCCAGCCGCTGCAGGGCCGCTTCCCGAGCCTGACCGGACAGGTGGACGATCTCGGCGACGGCCGCCATCGCGTGCGCCTGGTGCTGCTGACCGGCGACGTCGAGATCGTGGGCCACCCCGGTTACACCCGCTTCGCCCGTGGCAGCGGCTTCTTCGATGCGAAGCAGTGGTCGCAGGTGGAAATCCTCTCCGACCCCTACGACGCCAGGCTGCTGCGCGAGGGCGGCGAGCTGGGCGGGATCCTGCGCATCCGCGGCGTACAGCGGCGCGAGCGCTTCCGCATCGAGCCCGCCGCCTGCGACACGCCGGCCCGCGCATGCGACGTCATCGCCCATGGCAGCATCGATCGCGAGGACTACGGCATGGACCGCTGGCGGATCGCGGTGCGCGACGACGTGCGGTTCCAGTTGCGCCTGCGCCTGCGCGGGGCCACCCCATGAACCTCGCGGCGCGCGCGATGGTCCTGCTGCTGGCCTTGGCCGGCACCTCCTGCGCGACCCTGTCGCCGGAGCAGCAGGCACGCTCCGCGGCACTGGTGGAAGCCGCGCGCGACACGACGCTGACCTGCCAGCAAGCCGATGCCTGCGCCACACCGTCGGCGCTGCACGCGCTTGGCGGCCGCGCCTTCGCCGAGAGCACGCCGGACGCCCCGCGCCACTACGCGCTGATCCTGGACCGCGGCCAGCACGCGATGCTGGCCCGGCTGAGCCTGATCCGCAGCGCGACCACGGCCATCGACCTGCAGACCTACATCTTCGACGAGGACGATGCTGGTCAGTTGTTCCTCGAGGAACTGCTGGCGGCCGCGCGCCGCGGCGTGCGCGTGCGCCTGCTGGTGGACCAGCTTTCGGCGCTGAAGCGGGTGGACACGCTCGCCGCGCTGGCCGGCGCGCACGCCAATTTCTCCATCCGCATCTACAACCCGGTGCTCAACCGCGCCCGCCTGAGCTACCCGCAATACGTCCTCGCCGCGGCCTGCTGCTGGCGCAAGCTCAACCAGCGCATGCACACCAAGCTGCTGCTGGTGGATGGCGCGGTCGGCATCACCGGCGGGCGCAATTACCAGGACGACTACTACGACTGGGACGAAGACTTCAACTTCCGCGACCGCGACGTGCTGGTCGCCGGGCCGGTGGCGCGCGAGATGGGCGCCAACTTCGATGCGTTCTGGGACGATCCGCGCGCGGTGCCGCCGTCGCGACTGCGCGATGTCGGCCGCGCGCTGCTGCGCGAAGGGGTGCCGGCGCTGGCCGCGCCCGAATACGAAAATCCCGCCCGCGTCGCCGGCGTCTCGCGCCAGGCGGTGGATCCCGCCACCATCGGGATGCTGGCGCATGCCGCGCTGCCGGTCGGTCCGGTCGGCTACATCGCCGATCTTCCGCAGAAGCACCACGGCGGCAACCCCGGCCATGGCGTCGCCACGCTGGAACTGCGGCAACTGATCCAGTCCGCGCGCGCCGAGGTGTTGCTGCAGACGCCCTACCTGGTGCTGTCGGACTCGGCGCAGGAACTGTTCCGCTCGCTGCAGCAGCGCCCCGAACCGCCGCGGGTGATCGTGTCCACCAATTCGCTGGCGGCCACCGATTCGTTCATCACCTACGCCCTGTCGTACAAGTACAAGCGCCGCTACCTGCGCGACTTCGCCTTCGAGATCCACGAGTCCAAGCCGTTCCCCGCGTCGGCGCCGATCGACCTGGATGCGACCGGGGCGAGCCTGCCGCGGGTGCCCAGCGAGGAGGAAGTGGACGCGGTGCGCCGGCAACTGCAGGCCAGCCGCGGCGATCGCGGCGCGCTGGCCGAACGCTATCGTCGCCCGCTGCAGGCCGAGTACGCGGCGCTGCGCTACGCGCGCCGCAGCGCCAACGAGCGGGTCCCGCTGGAACGCGCCGGCGTGCGCATCGGCATGCATGCCAAATCGCTGGTGGTGGATGAGCGCGTGGGCGTCATCGGCACGCACAACTTCGATCCGCGCGGGGACCACTACAACACCGAAAGCGCGGTGGTCATCGCCGACCCGCTGTTCGCGCGGGCGCTGGCGTCCAGCATCCGCGTCGACCTGCTGCCGGCGAACAGCTGGACCATTGCGCGACGCCCGGACCAACCCTTCTTCCCCGGCCTGGAATACACCCTGGCCAAGATTTCCGAGAAGCTGCCGGTGTTCGACCTGTGGCCGGTGCGCTACGCCACCAGCTACGAATTCGTGCCGGGACCGGACTGTCCCGAACCGCTGTCGCCCTTCGACCCGCGCTTCGCCGCGTGCTACCGGTCGGTGGGCGACTTTCCCGAGGTGGCGCTGGGATTCAAGCCGTTGCTGACGCGGATCTTCACCGCGTTCGGCTCGGGCCTTGCGCCGATCCTCTGACCCGGGGGAGGGGAGGCCAGAGGACCGGCGGTCAGCCGCACCGGAACCGGGGCTGGCCGTTCCAGCCGGGGGCGTAGCTGCGGTCGCTGCCGTAGCCGCTGGAGTTGCCGTAACCAACCCCGGGCGCGCGCTCGGGATAGGGTTCGCGGCGGGTTCCCTGCGGCGCGGGGGCCGTGCGGACGCCGGGGCGGAAACCGATGACGAAGCTGCGATGGGTGATGGTCGAGGTGTTCATGGCGGTCTACCTGAAGCCCAGTTGAACTGGTGTGGTAGTAGACTAGAACACCAAGTCAAAAGATGAATGTGCCAAAGGTCACTGAGCCGATGGCAGGGGTCGGTGCCACCCCCGGGGCCCTCCTACAATGGGTGGCATGACCGTATTCCAGCGCCAGGCCAGCCTTGCCGACCTCAATGCCCTGTCGGCAGGCACGGCCATGGAGCCCCTGGGCATCGTTTTCACCGGGATCGGACCCGACCACCTGACCGCCACCATGCCGGTGGACGCCCGGACCAGGCAGCCGTATGGCCTGCTGCACGGTGGCGCCTCGGTGCTGCTGGCGGAGACGCTGGGCAGCACCGCCGGCGGCCTGTGCGTGGGCGAAGGCGAAGGCGTGGTCGGGATCGAGATCAACGCCAACCACTTGCGCGGCGTGCGCGAAGGCCTGGTCACCGGTACCGCCCGGCCCCTGCACCTGGGCCGCAGCACGCAGGTCTGGGAGATCCGCATCGAGGATGCGCGCGGACGGCTGGCCTGCGTCTCGCGGTTGACCCTGGCGGTGATCGCGCGCGGCTGAACATTTTTGCTAGGCTGCGCCTCTTCCATCACGCAACGGACCGCCCCGCCATGTCGATCACGCTGAACATCGAACTCAACGATCGCGACCTGGAGCATCTCCAGGCGGCGATGACCGCCGCGGGAAAGGCGGTCGCAGGCAAGTCCGATGCCGAAGTGGTCGACTGCGCGGCGAAGTTGCTGGTCGAGGCGCAGAAGGGAACGTTGCCCGACTTCATCGTGCAGCGGCTCGTGCGCCTGGACGACATGATCGCGATGGTGCGCGACGAGGCCTGGGCGATGGACGGCGAGGATCGCAGCCGGGTGATCTCGACGCTCGCGTACTTCTGCGATCCCGACGACGTGATCCCCGACAACGTCGCGGTGCTCGGCTTGCTCGACGACGCGATCATGATCGAGCTGGCGGCGCGCGAGCTGCAGCCCGAGCTGGACGCCTACGACGAGTTCTGCGACTTCCGCCAGCACCAGGCCGAGCGCCGGGGGCAGCAGGCGGACAAGGTCGGCCTGGCCGACTGGCTCGGCACCCGCCGCGACGAGCTGGTCGAGCGCATGCATCGCCGTCGTGGCGAGCGCGGCGCGGGCGCGGGCTATGGCAATTCCAGCGGCTACGCCTCGGGCAGGACCTATGTCCGCGCATGGCGGCCGGGGATGTTCAAGTTCCGCTGAGCGGGACGACCGGGGCAGGCGGTCCATCGCGCCGCCGGGCAGGAGGCTGATCGCGTGCGTTGGTTGCGTTACCTGTATCGCGTGCCCTTCCTGCTGTGGCATGTCGTGGTCGACCTTCCGGTGGCCATCGTGCTGATGGCGATCGGCGGCGCGCGCGTCGAGCAGGCGATGGTGCGGTCGTGGTCGGCCGGGTTGATGCGCGTGTTCGGCTTCCGCCTGCGGCGCGTCGGCACGCCGCTGCCGGGCGTGGCCATGTTCGTCGCCAACCACGTCAGCTGGGTGGACATCGTCGCCCTGCACAGCCAGCGGATGATGGGCTTCGTCGCCAAGCGCGAGATCGCGGGTTGGCCGCTGGTCGGCTGGATGGCCTCGCGCGCCGGCACCATCTTCCACCAGCGCGGCAACACCGAATCGCTGGGCGGCGTGCTGCAGGAAATGCTGGCGCGACTGCACGCCGGCCGCGCGGTCGGCGTGTTTCCCGAAGGCCGCACCCGGCACGGCGACGAGGTCGGGCCCTTCCACGCCCGCATCTTCACCGCCGCGGTCGAGGCGGGCGTGCCGGTGCAGCCGGTGGCGCTGCGCTACGGCGAGGGCGGACGCGAACAAACGACGGTCGCGTTCCGCCCGGGCGAAGGTTTCCTCGGCAACTTCCTGCGGCTGCTGGGCGAGCCTGCGCGCGTGGCCGAGATCTGTTTCCTCGAGCCGATCCCGGCAGGCAGCACCGATGGCCGGCGGCGCCTCGCCGACTTGTCGCGCGAGCGCATCGTCGCCGCGATGGCGTAGCGTGGCGCTGCACGCCGCCGACTACCACCCGCCATGGTGGCTGCGCAACGGCCACCTGCAGACCATGCTCGGTGCCAGCCCCTGGCGCCAGCGCCTCGGCGCGCACGCGCTGGCCGCAACCGGTGCGGTCACCACCAGCCACCTCGTCGACGGCGGCGCCGGCGTACGCCTGCACGGGTTGCACAGTGTCGTGCCGGGCGCCGAACCGCGCGGGCTGGCGTTGTTGCTGCACGGCTGGGAAGGCAGTGCCGAATCCAGTTACATGCGCCTGGCGGCGGCGCAGTTCCTGCAGCGCGGGTTCGCCACCTTCCGGCTGGAATTCCGCGACCACGGCGACAGCCACCACCTCAACCAGGCGCTGTTCCACTCCAACCGGATCGACGAGGTCGTGCTGGCCGCCTGCGACGTCTCGCGTCGTTTCCGGCCGCATGCCACGGCGGCGCAACCGATGGTCGCCGCGGGCTTCTCGCTTGGCGGCAACTTCGCCTTGCGCCTGGCGCTGCGCGCACCCGATGCGGGATTGTCGCTCGCCGGCGTCGCCGCGGTCTGCCCGGTGATCGACCCGGCCGCCGCGCTGGTGCAGATGGAATCGGGCTGGCCGATGTACCTGCACTACTTCGAGCGCAAGTGGCGGCGTTCGCTGCAGCGCAAGCGCGCGCTGTTCCCCGCCATCCACGACTACGACGACCGCACCTTGCAGCTGGGCATGCGCGAACTGACCGAGTGGCTGGTGCTTCGGCACACCGACTTCGGTTCGCTCGAAAACTATTTCAACGGTTATTCCATCGCCGGCGAGCGGCTCGCCGCATTGCAGGTTCCGGCGCGGATCCTCATGGCGGAGGACGACCCGGTAATCCCGATCGAACATTTCCGCGCCCTGCGCCTGCCGCCGGAGGCGCACCTGGAGATCGCCGCCCAGGGTGGGCATTGCGGTTTCCTGCTCGGGGCCGGCGGCGCGGGTTTCGCCGAAGCATGGATCGCCGACGGGCTTGCCGGCGCGGCGCCTGCACGGTAGCCGGCCTACAATCGGCCTCCAGACAGCAGGGAGGCCGCGCCATGCGCATCCGCAGCGACAGTTTCGAACACCGTGGCCCGCTGGCCGCCGAATTCGCGCTGGGCGCGCCCGGCGGTTTCGGCGGGAACCGCAATCCGCACCTGGCATGGGAGGACGCGCCGGCGGGCACCCGCTCGTTCGCGCTGATGTGCATCGATACCGATGCACCGACCGACCCGGCGACGGTCGGGCGCGCGGACATGGACATCCCCGTGGACCAGCCGCGCACCGACTTCGTCCACTGGGTGATGGTCGACATCCCCGCGGACGTGCGCGAGATCGCCGCTGGCAGTTGCAGCGACGGCGTCAGCAAGGGCGGCAAGCAATCGCCGCACGGCCCGGATGGCGCCCGCCAGGGGCTCAACGACTACACCGGCTGGTTCGCCGGCGACGACAGCGGCATGAAGGGCGAGTATTACGGCTACGACGGGCCGTATCCCCCGGCCAACGACCTGCGCACGCACCGCTATTTCTTCCGCCTGTTCGCGCTGGGCACCGACCGGCTGCCGCTCGACGCCGGGTTCACCGCGGGCGACGCGTTCCAGGCGATGCACGGCCATGTGCTGGGCGAAACCGCGATCTACGGGACCTATTCGCTACACGAGTAGCAGCAGTGCCGCGCCCACCGCGAACCGGTAGAACGCGAACGGCGTGAAGCGGTGCGACTGGATGTAGCGCAGCAGCCACTTCACCGAAGCGAACGCGGTGACCGCCGAGGCGACGAAGGCCACCGCCAGCGCGGCCCAGTCCTCGCCGTGCACGCCGCCCTCGGCCACCAGTTCCGCGAATTCGTAACCGCTGGCCGCGAACATGGTCGGGATGCCGACCAGGAAGGCGAACTCGGTCGCCGCGGCGCGATTGGTGACGCCGAACAGCAGCGCGACGAAGATCGTCGCCGCCGAGCGCGAGGTCCCGGGGAATACGCCGGCGACCACCTGTGCGACCCCGACCAGCACGGCCACCGTCCAGGTGATGTGGCTGCGTTCGCCCAGCGCCCGTGCGCGCCGCGCCGCGAAGTGCTCGGCCAGCAGCATCCACGCGCCACCCAGCACCAGCGCCCAGGCGATCGGCGCCACCGCGTCGTCCAGTTCCCAGCCCAGCTTCTTCACCACGATGCCGAGCACCGAGGTGACGGCGAAGGCCAGCGCCAGCTTCCAGGCGTAGTCGCGCGGCGCCTGCCCGTAGACCGAGGAAGCGCCCGGCTCCAGGAAGCTCATGGCCAGGCCCCACAGGCGCGGCCAGTAGATCAGCACCACCGCGAGGATCGCGCCCGCCTGGATGGCGATGTTGAACAGGTCGCTGCGCGCGCCCAGCCAGCGCTCGGCGATCAGCAGGTGCCCGGTGCTGGAAATCGGCAGGAACTCGGTGACGCCTTCGATGATGCCGAGGAGGAGGGCGGCGAGGAGGTTGTCCAAAGGCGGGGAACCGGGAACAGGGAACGGGGAATGGGAGCTTAGCGTGATCTGGAGGCCGCACTGTTGTGGCGCAGCGCTCATGCAGAAGCACCATAATGGTGCAGCTGTTTCGTCCGGGATAGGGCTGGGCCAACAAGAACAACGGCTTGCTCTTGCTGAAACATGGCACGCCCCTTGCGTACCAGATCGCCGGAAACCGCCATTCCCAGTTCCCCGTTCCCCGTTCCCGCACTTCAACCCTCCGGAGCCCCGCCGCAATGTCGACTTTCGAAACCGTCGAGAAACTGATCAAGGACCACAAGGTCGAGTGGATCGACCTGCGCTTTGCCGACATGCGCGGCGTGCAGCACCACGTCACCTTTCCCAAGTCGATCGTCGACGCCTCGCTGTTCGAGGACGGCAAGATGTTCGACGGCAGCTCGATCAGCGGCTGGCGCGGCATCCACCAGTCGGACATGGTGCTGCTGCCCGATCCGGAGACCGCGTTCCTGGATCCGTTCACCGCGGACCCGACCCTGGTCCTGACCTGCGACATCCTCGACCCGACGACGATGCAGGCCTACAACCGCGACCCGCGCGGCATCGCCAGGCGCGCCGAGGCCTACCTCAAGTCCAGCGGCATCGCCGAGCAGGCGTTCTTCGGCCCCGAACCGGAATTCTTCATCTTCGATTCGGTGCGCTACGGCAACGAGATGGGCCATACCTTCTTCCACATCGATTCGGAGGAAGCGGCGTGGAATTCCTCGCGCGAGTACGCCGGCGGCAACAGCGGCTACCGCCCGGGGGTGAAGGGCGGCTATTTCCCGGTGGCGCCGCTGGACTCCCTGCACGACCTGCGCGCGGAGATGTGCAAGACGCTCGAGCAGGTCGGCATCGAGGTCGAGGTGCACCACCATGAAGTCGCCAACGCCGGCCAGTGCGAGATCGGCACCCGCTTCAACACCCTGGTGCGCAAGGCCGACGAACTGCTGACGATGAAGTACATCATCAAGAACGTCGCCTTCCGCAACGGCAAGACCGCGACCTTCATGCCCAAGCCCATCGTCGGCGACAACGGCAGCGGCATGCACGTGCACCAGTCGCTGGCGAAGGGCGGCACCAACCTGTTCACCGGCGACGGCTATGGCGGCCTGTCGCAGACCGCGCTGTGGTACATCGGCGGCATCTTCAAGCACGCGCGCGCGATCAACGCGTTCGCCAATTCGACCACCAATTCCTACAAGCGCCTGGTGCCGGGCTTCGAGGCGCCGGTGATGCTGGCCTACTCCGCGTCCAACCGGTCCGCAAGCTGCCGCATCCCGTACGTCGCCAACCCGAAGGCGCGCCGCATCGAGATCCGCTTCCCCGACCCGATGAATTCGGGTTACCTGATCTTCGCCGCGCTGATGATGGCGGGCCTGGACGGCATCCGGAACCAGATCGACCCGGGCGCGCCTTCCGACAAGGACCTGTACGACTTGCCGCCGGAAGAGGAGAAGAACATCCCGACCGTCTGCGCCTCGCTCGACCAGGCGCTGGAAGCGCTGGACAAGGACCGCGAGTTCCTCAAGGCCGGCGGCGTGTTCACCGACGACTTCATCGATGCCTACATCGGCCTGAAGATGAAGGAAGTCACCGCGTTCCGCGCGGCGACGCACCCGCTCGAGTACCAGATGTACTACACGATCTGACGCGGCTTCTGTAGAGCCGGCCCATGGTCGGCTTCGGCCGGATGGGCAGCCGGCCATGGGTCGGCTCTACAATCGGGCGATGAACGCGAAACCCCTCATCGCCCTCGCCGCCGCGGCGCTGCTCGCGGCCTGCGCCCACGCACCGCAGCAGCAGCGCAGCCCGCTGGCGCAATGGGTGCCGTCGCCCAACTTCGACGCGCGGCGGCCGAACCTGATCGTGATCCACGCCACCGAGGAAGGCTCGGCGCGGCAGGCGTTGGACACCTTGCGCACCGCCAACAGCGGCGGCCCGGTGAGCGCGCATTACCTGGTCGGCAAGGACGGCGCCATCTACCAGCTGGTCGACGACGGCGACCGCGCCTGGCAGGCGGGCGCCGGCCGCTGGGGCACGATCAACGAATTGAACTCGGCATCGATCGGCATCGAGCTCGACAACGACGGCGAGTCGCCGTTCGAGCCGGCGGTGATCGATGCGCTGATCCGGCTGCTCGAGGACCTCACCACGCGCCTGGGAATCCCGCGCGACGCGATCATCGCCCATGCCGACATGGCGCCCGCGCGCAAGCGCGACCCCGGTTTCCGCTTCCCGTGGCAGCAGCTTGCCGACGCCGGCTTCGGCAAGTGGCCGCGCGGGCCACTGGTGGACCCGCCGCCCGGATTCGACCCGTGGATGGCGCTGCGCGTGCTCGGCTATCCACTGGAGATCGACAAGTCGCCCGGCTACGCCGACACCGTGCGTGCGTTCCACCGCCATTACCGCGGCGACGAGAACGACGTGCTCGACGCGCAGGACGCGCGGATCCTGCATGCGCTGACCAGGCTGCCCGCGACGTCCCCGCCGCAGCCCTGATCTGCTTCAGTCGGTGGCTGCCGGGCTCGCCAGCCAGTCGCGTGGCGGCATGCCGACCCTGGCCGCGAACGCACGCGACAACGCCGACGGGTTCGCATACCCGAGTTCCCCGCACAGGATCTTGATCGGCCGGCCTTCCCGCAGCCTGCCCTGGGCCAGGGCGATGCGCCAAGCGCCCAGGTAGTCGGCCGGTGTCTGCCCAACCGCTTCGCGGAACGCATTGGCGAACGCCGTGCGCGACATGCCCGCGCGCGCGGCCATCCGCTCCAGGGTCCAGGACTCCCCGGGACTCTCGTGCAAGGCCACCAGCACCCGCGCGAGGCGTGGATCCGACAGGCCGGTGATGAGGCCCGAGCGCACGCCCGTTTCCAGGGGATGGTCGAGCAACCAGCGCAGCAGCTGGATCACCACCACCTCGAACAAGCGGTCGGCCAGCAACCGCTGGCCGCAGCGGACCCGGTCGGTTTCGGCGAACAACAGCTCCAGCGCCGCATGCAGGCCCGGAACCCGCGACAGCGGCAACGCGACCAGCGGCGGCAATGCGCGCGCGAGCGGGTTGTGGGAACCCCCCTCGAAGTCGAGGCGCGCGCAGGTGAAGTCGGGTCCGTCCGCGGGCGGGTTGTGGAAGCGATGCGTGAGCGGACGCGGATACATCAGCAGCGTCGGCTCGTCGAAACGCATCCGGGCGGGCACGTCGCGCGCACCGGGGTGGCTGACCTCGAGCCGGCCCCGGCGCAGGACGTGCAGGTAACCGTGTCCGTCGCAGGCGGCGAACTCGCTGACGCCGCACAACGCGCCGGCGTGATGGAGCTGCGCCCGGACCCGGAAGCGTTCGAGGACGCCCGAAAGGCGATCGATCGGAGGGGAGGCCTGCATTGTACGAAATGATATTTCTTGTGGACACATTGGATCAAATCGTACAGCAGGCTGGGCCACACTGCGTCACCACCAAACTACGGGAGCTACCGAACATGAAATCCCCGACCTACCCCGTGCTGCTGGCGGCGCTTGGCGCAGGCTGCATCGGTTGCGCGATGGCGCAGGACGCGGCGCACGCCGGCGGCCTGGCCAGCGCGGCCCAGCCCGCGGTGGACGCGCCGTTCGACATCGTCCATACGCGGATATCCACCGAGGGCGCCGTCGCCGTCTTCCACATGGCGGTGTCCGGCAAGGCCGGCGCCTCCCGGCCCGCCAGCACCGGCAAGCTCGCCGGCAGTTCGGTGTTTTCCTATGTCTGGCCGACCAGCCTGGATCCGTCCGTGGTCGGCTTCGAGGCAAAGGCCGGCATCCTCGCTTTTGCCGTCACCGCCCATCCGGATTTCGACGACACGCCCTTGTTCGACGAGAACGGCGACGGGAAACGGGAGAACGACGGCGATCTCTGGCACTCGCACTGGGTCGTCCTGCAGCCGGATCCCGCCTGCGGCGAGGCCGCGCTGAAGGTCGTGGACATCCCCGGGGGCGCGACGCCCCGCCTGCCCAGGACCTGGCCGGGTTTGCCGATCCTGATCGACAGTCCCGGTTGGTCGCCTACCTTCGACGGCGGGACGGTGGAGGTCCGAGTGCCCTTCGACGATATCGGCGCGGTCGGGGCGGGGGGCTTCGACGGCGTGACCGCGGCCCTTCGCGTCAACGCCAGCGTGCACAGCCCGCTGTTGTGCGTGGTCGACGTGTTCAAGGTCGCCTCGGGCGATCTGTCGCTGCCGGGCAAGGTCAACCGCTAAGGTTTGCACTATATTGGTGCAATGACCGATGTCGCTGCCCTCGATGCACTCAGCACCCCGGTGGCGTGGACCGGCGCGGACGGTTGCATCGTCGGGGCCAATTCCGCGTTCGGGCGCTGGCTCGGCGTCGGCGCGCGCCGGCTGCCGGGCCTGCCGCTCGCCGCGCTCGAGGCCGACGGCACGCGCCTGGCCACGTGGCTGGAGGCGCCCGGCGACGAAGCCATTCGCCTGCGTCGCTTGGCCTTCGCGTTCCCGGGACAGCTGCAACGCTTCGCCGATGCGGCGCTGTCGCCGCGCGACGGCGGCGGCTGGTGGCTGGAAGCCCATCCGGTCGACGAATTCCCGGGCGAGGATCCGGTGCAGGCGCTGCCGCTGGCGGTGGCGGCCGCGCTGAAGGGGCTCGCCCACGAGTTGCGCAATCCGCTCGCGGGGGTCAAGGGCGCCGCGCAGCTGCTGGCGCGCCGCGCCGAGCGCCGGCTCGACAACGACGAGGAACGCGAGCTCACCGCGTTGATCTGTTCCGAGGTCGACCGTCTTGCCGCACTGCTGGACCGGTTGCTGTCGCCGGCGCCGCCGCGGCCGCACTCGCCGCTCAACATCCACGCCGTGCTGGAACGCGTGTTGCGGCTGGCCGAAAGCGACGCCGGCTGGGCGGTGCGGCTTGTGCGCGACTACGACCCGAGCCTGCCGGAAGTCGATGGCGACGAGGATCGCCTGGTGCAGGCGGCCTGGAACCTGGTGCGCAACGCGATCGAGGCCGGCGCGGCCAACGTCACCCTGCGCACGCGCGTCGAGCATGGCGCGCGCATCGGCGAAGTCGCGCACGCGCTGGTACTGCGGCTCGAGATCGTCGACGACGGCCGCGGCGTGCCCGAGGAGGTCGCCGAGCAGGTGTTCCTGCCGCTGGTCAGCGGCCGCGCCGAAGGCACTGGCCTGGGACTGGCCCTGGCGCAGCAGGTCGCGCGCGAGCACCGCGGTTCGCTGGCGTTCCGTTCCCGCCCCGGGCATACGGTGTTCACCTTGCTGCTGCCGCTGCCGACGGAGGCGCCGGAGCATGGCTGATCCCGCCGCGCTGGTCTGGGTCGTCGACGACGATCGTGCCGTGCGCTTCGTCCTCGCCACCGCGCTGCGCGAAGCCGGGCATCGCGTGCGCGAATTCGCCAGCGCCGCCGACGCACTCGCGGCGCTGCCCGGCGATGTCCCCGCATTGATCTACACCGACGTGAGGATGCCCGGCGACGATGGGCTCGCCCTGCTGCGCAAGCTCAAGGCCGCGCACCCGCAGCTGCCGGTGATCGTGATGTCGGCCTATACCGACATCGCCAGCACCGCGGGCGCGTTCCGCGGTGGCGCCTGGGAGTTCCTGTCCAAGCCCTTCGACCTGGACCATGCCGTCGCACTGGCCGAACGTGCGCTGCCAACGCGTTTTGCAATGATGCCGGCACAGGGACGTGCGGGCACTGGGGATTCCGCGGACGCGGCGGGCATCGGCGTCCTGGTCGGCGAGGCGCCGGCGATGCGCGCGCTGTTCCGCAGCATCGGCCGGCTGGCACAGGCGCCGCTGTCGGTGCTGGTCACCGGCGAGACCGGCACCGGCAAGGAACTGGTGGCCCGCGCGCTGCACCGCGAATCGCCGCGCGCGGACAAGCCGTTCGTGGCGCTCAATACCGCGGCGATCCCCGCCGAGCTGCTGGAATCGGAACTGTTCGGCCACGAGGCCGGCGCGTTCACCGGGGCGACGAAGCGCCATGTCGGCCGCTTCGAACAGGCCCACGGCGGCACCCTGTTCCTGGACGAGGTGGGCGACATGCCGCTGCCGCTGCAGGTGCGGCTGCTGCGCGTGCTGGCGGAGGGCGAGTTCTTCCGCGTCGGCGGTCGCGAACTGATCCGCGTGGACGTGCGCGTGATCGCCGCGACCCACCAGCCGCTGCAGCGCCTGGTGGACGAGGGCCGTTTCCGCGCCGACCTGCTGCACCGGCTGGACGTGGTGCGGCTGGAACTGCCGCCGTTGCGCGAGCGCCGCGAGGACGTGCCGCAACTGGCCGCGCGCTTCCTCGCCAGTGCCGCGGCCGCGCTGGGGAATGCGCCCAAGCGCCTGTCCGGCGCGGCGCTGGCGCGCCTGCAGGCACACGACTGGCCGGGCAACGTGCGCGAGCTCGAGAACCTGTGCTGGCGGTTGGCGGCCCTGGCCCCGGACGAACGGATCGAAGCGGATGACTTGGCGCCGTTGGGCACGCCCGGGCAGGCCGGCGCAGCCGCGACCGGCGCGCCGGAAGACTGGGATGCCGCGCTGGCGGCCTGGGCGCGTGCGCGCCTGGCCGAAGGCGCCGGCGACCTCCACGCCCAGGCCCGCGAGCGCATGGAGCAGGCCCTGTTCGAGGCCGCGCTGGAGCGCAGTGGCGGTCGCCGTGGCGAGGCCGCGGCCCTGCTCGGCGTCGGCCGCAATACGCTCACCCGAAAACTGGGGTCGAGACGAGTACCCTGAACCGGTTACCCCACGAGAGGAAGGAGTCCGCCATGCGCCTTGCACCGTTCGCCACCGCCGTCCTGTCCGCGCTCGCCGTTGCCGCCTGCACCACCTCGCCGGTCGCCACGGCGCCGGCACCCGCCGTGGAAATGCACGACGGCGTCGCCAACCTCGCGTCCGCCTCGGGCAGCCTGGTCAGCGGCAGCCTGCAGGTGATGTCGATGGGCAGCGGCGTGCATATCGCCGGCGACGTCGGCGGCCTGCAGCCGGGCAGCTCGCACGGCTTCCACATCCACGAGAAGGGCGATTGCAGCGCCGCGGACGCAACCAGCGCGGGCGGCCACTTCAATCCGCTGGGCGCGCCGCACGGGCGCATGGAGACCACGCCGCACCACGCCGGCGACATGGACAACATCGTCGCCGACGGCGACGGCGTCGCCCACGTCAACATGCATGTCAGCGGCGTCACCCTGGGCGGCGGCGGCCCGACCGACATCGCCGGCCGCGCGCTGGTGGTGCATGCGCAACCGGACGACTACAAGTCGCAGCCTTCGGGCGACGCCGGTGCGCGGGTGGCCTGCGGGGTGATCACGATCCTGGATTGAGGCGGCGTCACACGTCCGGCGTTTCGCTGGCGTTGCAGTGCGCGAAAGTGACCGGCACGCCGTGCGCTTCCAGCACGGCGGCGAACTGTCGCTGGCGCGCCTGGAACAGGTCGAAACCACGGCGCAGGCGCGCCTCGTCCCGTTCGTCCGGGGCATGGCGCGCCTGCCAGGCCGCCGGCGAGAACATCGCGATCCGCGCCGCGCCGTCGGCATAGTGCGCAAGCGGTTCTCGCGGGCCGTCCGTCCAGGCTTCCTGCGACGGCGCCAGCAAGGCCGCTTCCAGCAGCGGCCACAACGGCGCCAGGCCCGAGTGCTCGTATTGCATCGCGGTCATCGCCAGCAGGTCGTGCAGGGTGAGGTAGCGCGCGTGCTCCACGCGCATCCCGAACAGGTCCTGCGCCAGCAGCGCCGTTTCCGCGCCGGCCATGCCGGTTTCCACCAGGTCGCGCTCGAAGGCGTCGCGGACGCGCCCGGCGACGCCGGCGTCGCCCTGCAGCACGAACGGCAGCAGCCGGAGCGGGCCGCCGGTGTAATCGGGCGAGGGCGCGAGGTTGCCGGGCAGCTGTTCGTCGTGGGCGCCGAAGGCGATCACCTGCGAGCCGCCGCCAGCCACCGCGTCGCGCGGCGCGGCGGCCGCCAGTTCGACCAGCCCGCGGTACAGCGGCCAGCCCGGGCGCAGCAGTTCGACCGGGTCGTAGTGCGCGCCCACCAGCACCAGGTCCAGCGAGGCGGCCTCGTCGTTGAAACCGGCCAGGTCCATCGCCACCCGCATCGCCAGCCGGCCGGCGGCGTCCTGGGCCAGGCGGTCGCGCGCGACCGGGTCGCCCGGCGCCAGTTCCAGCGCAAGCGCGGCAAGCACGGTGGTTTCGCCGGAATCGTGGATCGGGTCGCTCATTGGTGATTGGCCCTGCACGACGGCCGCATTAGACTGGCTGCATTATGCCCGCGCTTCCACGCGGGCCGTGCGAGGTCACGATGCTGCAAGGCCGCCCCGTCGCCGTGCTAGGCGGCGTCCGCATTCCGTTCTGCCGGCAGAACACGGCGTATGCCGACGTCGGCAACCTCGGGATGTCCGTGCGCACGCTCGGCGCGCTGGTCGAGAAGTTCGGCCTGCACGGACAGCAGCTGGGCGAAGTCGCGATGGGCGCGGTGATCAAGCATCCGTCGGACTGGAACCTGGCGCGTGAGGCGGCGCTGTCGTCGGGCCTGTCGCCGCTCACGCCGGGGATCACCCTGCAACGTGCGTGCGGAACCTCGCTGGATGCGATCGTGCTGGTCGGCAGCAAGATCGCCACCGGGCAGGTCGAGTCGGGCATCGGCGGCGGCAGCGACACCACCTCCGACGTGCCGATCGTCTACGGCCAGGCGTTCCGCCGCCGCTTGCTGCACGCCGCTCGCGCGAAGACCCCGCGCGATCGCATCGCCGCGTTCCGGGGTTTCCGTTTCAGCGAACTGAAGCCCGAATTCCCGGGTGTTGCCGAACCGCGCACGAGGAAGTCGATGGGCGACCACTGCGAGGACATGGCGCGGGAATGGAACATCGCGCGCGATTCGCAGGATGCCTGGGCGGTGTCCTCGCACCACAAGGCGGCCGCCGCCTACGAGCGCGGCTTCTTCGACGACCTGGTGGTGCCGTTCCGCGGCGTCTCCCGCGACAACATCCTGCGGCCCGACACCTCGATCGAGAAGCTGGCGACGCTGAAGCCGGCTTTCGACAAGACCTCCGGCCACGGCACGCTGACCGCCGGCAACTCGACGCCGCTCACCGACGGCGCCGCCGCCTGCCTGCTGTCGAGCGACGAATGGGCAGCCGCGCATGGCCACGAGGTGCTGTGCCACCTGCGCGACGCGCAGGTCGCGGCGGTGGATTTCGTGCATGGCGAAGGCCTGCTGATGGCGCCGACGATCGCGGTGCCGCAGATGCTCGCGCGCAATGGCCTCTCGCTGCAGGACTTCGACTTCTACGAGATCCACGAGGCGTTCGCGGCGCAGGTGCTGTGCACCCTGCGCGCGTGGGAAAGCGAGGAGTACTGCCGCAACCGCCTGGGCCTGGACGCGCCGCTGGGCGCGATCGACGTGGCCAGGATCAATCCGAACGGCTCCTCGCTCGCCACCGGCCATCCGTTCGCCGCCACCGGCGCGCGGATCGTCGCCGGCGCGGCGAAGGAATTGAAGGAGCGGGGCGGCGGCCGCTGCCTGGTGTCGATCTGCACCGCGGGCGGCATGGGCGTCGTCGCCATCCTCGAGCGCTAGATCGCGGCGCTGTCGCCGATGCGCGGGCGCAACTCGCGGTCGGGCAGCGCGGTGACGGCCTCGCCGCGCGCCGCCCGCAGCGCATTCGCGTAGCACTGCCGCGCCAGCGCGTCGTCCTCCATCGAGGCGAAGCCGTCGCCCAGTTCCTCCCAGGCCTCGCTGCCGGCGCCCTGCGCGATCGCGCGATGCAGGTAGTTCTCGGCGTGCGCCCACTGGCCCTGCGCGCGCGACAGTCGGCCCAGCGTCAGCAGCAGGGCGGGGCTGGCCGGGTGCGATTGCAGCCAGCGCTCCGCCTGCGCGGCACGCGCATCCACGCGGCCGATCGGCAACGTGCCATATCGCTCCGCGAGGCCTTCATCCCAGCGCGCATCCAGCGCCTGCTCCAGCGCGCGGGTCGCCGCATCGTCCCAGCGCAGGGCCGCGGCGCGTCCGGCATAGGCGCCGACCACGCCCGGTTCGCTGCGCAGCGGCTTGGGCAGGCTTTCCCAGCGTTCGGCGAGCACGTTGGCGTCGTCGGCCTGGCGCAGCGCGGCTTCGGCCCATTGCTCCTGCAACTCGTCCAGCCGCGTCGCCGGCAGCGCCTGTTGCTGGCGCAGCGTGCCCAGCAGCCCGTAGGCCTGCGCGGCCTGGCCATTCGCGGCGAGCGCCTGTGCGCGCAATGCCAGCCCGCGCGGCGGCAGCGGTTGCGCCGCCGGCGCATCGAGCGCGACCAGGGCATCGGTGGGCCGGTGTTCCTCCAGCGCCAGCTCGGCCAGGGCGATCGCGCGCAGGGCCGCCTGCGACTCGTCGAGCGCGGCAATTTGCGCGCGCGCCGCGCCATGGTCGCCGCGCGCGATCGCGGCGCGGGCGGCCGCCAGTCGTGCACCGGTCGCCACGTCGCTGTCGGTCGACGCTTCGACGAGCAGTTTTTCGGCGCGTTCATAATGGCCGCGGTCCAGCGCCTCGAGGCCTTCGCCCAGCCGCGCGCGGCCGCGGCGATCGCGACGCGCGCGCCAGCTGCGCCACGGCAGCATCAACAGACTCCACGCCAGCGCCAGCAGCACCAGCGCCACCACGGTGGCCAGCACAACCGCCGCGAACGTCGTTTCGTGGTCGTAACCGCGGAACCGGACGAGCACGTAACCCGGGTCGGCGAGGAGCAGCTGCGCGGCCAACGCGCCCAGCAGCGCCAGCACGATCCAGAACAGCAAGTTGCGGAACAGGTTCATCGCGCGATTCCTCCGTGAAGGCCACGTGTCCTGCACAAGTTAAACGGGGGGCCGTGGGCAGGCGGTGAGCAGGTCCTCGGGCATGGCGCTGGCGGCGACCACCACCTGGGTGAAACCGCGCTGTCGCGCGAGCGCGGCCAACCGTTCGCTGGCGGCAAGCACGCCCGCGCGTTGCAATGCCGCGATGTCGTCTTGCGCCAGCGTGGCAAGCAGTGTCTCCAGGGCCGCGCCACTGGAGAGCGCGATCCACGCTGGCGCCTGCAGTGCGCGCAACGCCTCCAGCGCGCGCCCCTCCGGTGCCACCGGGATCCGCTCGTAGACATCGGCGCGCAGCACGTGCGCGCCGCGTCGTTGCAACGCCGGCGCGATTTCGCCGCGGCCGCCGGGCGCGGTCACCAGGCCGACCGCGAGGCCGTTGACGTGCTGCAGTTCGGCCAGCGCCAGCAGGCCCTCGCTGTCCATGCGCGCGGGCGCCACCGCCGCGATGCCCGCTTCGCGCAGTGCGGCCGCCGTGCCGTTGCCCACCGCAAGCCAGGCGGCTCCCGGCGCCGGCAGCAGTTTCTCCAGCCGCGCGGCTGCCGCGACCGCCATCGGGCTGGTGAACACGACCCGCGGGGCGCCCAGCGCCGCGGCCAGCGCCGCGCGGGTACGCGCGTCATCGCGCGGTTGTAGGCGCCAGGGCGACAGCGGCAGCAGCGTGGCGCCGCGCGACTCCGCAGCGCGGCGCATGGCATCGTGCGCGCCGGCAGGGCGCAACGAAACCACGGTAGTGCCGGCCAGCGGTCCGCTCATGCGCGGGCGAGTGTGGCACAGTGCCGCCATGCCAGGATTCCGCCAGACCGTGGTCTTCGCCCTCGTCGCCGCACTGCTGCTGATGGCCGGTTGCGCCAGCACCCCGGACCGCGACAGCAGCTTGCGCGAGGCCCAGTACGCCTGGTCCGCGGCGATCCGCTGGGGTGATTTCGAAGGCGCCTGGAACCTGGTCGATCCCGAGTACCGCGCCGGGCACCCGCTGAGTTCGCTGGAACTGGAACGCTACAAGCAGGTACAGGTCTCGCGCTACCACGAGATTGGCGCCCGGACCTCGGGCGATCGCGCCAGCCGCGAAATCGGCATCGGCGTGGTCAATCGCAACACGCAGGTCCAGCGCGAGGCGCGGTACCTGGAACAGTGGCGCTACGACGCGGCCGCGGACCGGTGGTGGATCACCGGGGGCTTGCCGGATTTCTGGGCGGATTGACGCCGCCCACGCCGTACAATGGCCGGCCCTGTCGAATCGAGTGGCCGCGTGGACCTTGCCGAACTGACTGCCTTCGCCGGGCGCCACGCGATCCTGTCGCTGGCGCTGGC
Organism: Lysobacteraceae bacterium; assembly: GCA_004297225.1. Taxonomy (GTDB): domain Bacteria; phylum Pseudomonadota; class Gammaproteobacteria; order Xanthomonadales; family Xanthomonadaceae; genus Cognatiluteimonas. Next base: position 359,363 of record SCUI01000010.1, read on the forward strand.
CGGCCTGACCGTAGCGATCGTGCTGAACGAGTTCTCCGGGCTGTTCCGCGGTTACAAGGGGCTGCGCCCGGCTGGCCTGACCGCGCTGGTCAACCGCGACAACGCGCTGGTGGTGGACCTGCGCCCGATCGGCGACTTCGAGAAGGGCCACATCCCGGGTTCGAAGAACGTGCAGATGAGCCAGTTCGATCCCGAATCGAAACAGCTGGCGCCGGCGCGGGCCCTGCCGGTGGTGCTGGTGTGCAAGTCCGGGCAGACCGCCGGCGGTGCCGCCAGGCGCCTGCACAAGGCCGGCTTCGAACGCGTGTACGTGCTCGACGGCGGCATCGGCGCCTGGCAGCAGGACGGGTTGCCGCTGGCCAAGGGCCGCTAGCGGGTTGCGGCGGGCCGTGCCCGCCCCCATGCGATAATTCCCTCTTTTCCGCTTTCAGCGCTGGAGCAACACCGATGGCCGAGCAAGACACCCAGAACGGCGCCGCCGCCGCGACTCCCGAAGCCCCGCAGGGTCCGATGTTCACGGTCGAGAAGATCTACCTGAAGGACGTCTCCTTCGAGGCCCCGGGCGCGCCGCAGGTGTTCAACGAGGAAGGGCAGCCGAACCTGCAGATGAACCTGTCGCAGAAGGTGCAGCGCCTGGGCGAGCGTGCCTACGAGGTGGTGCTCGGCGTGACCCTGACCTGCACCATCGGCGACAAGACCGCCTACCTGTGCGAAGTGCAGCAGGCCGGCGTGTTCGGCCTGGCCGGCTTCGACGACCAGCGCCTGGACGCGATGCTCGGCACCCACTGCCCGAACACGCTGTATCCGTACGCGCGCCAGGTGATTTCCGACCTGATCCAGGGCGGCGGCTTCCCGCCGTTCGTGCTGCAGCCGCTGAACTTCGACCAGCTGTATGCCGAAGGCCTGCGCCAGCGCGCGCAGCAGCAGGCGCAGGGCAACGGCAGCCTCGCCGACGCGGAAGCCGCCGGCAACGCCTGACCGCGCCGGCATGCAGACGCCACTGTCCGTCGCCGTCCTCGGCGCCGGTTCCTGGGGCACCGCGCTGGCGGCCCTGGTCGCCCGGCACGGTCATCGTGCCGTGCTGTGGGGGCGCGATGCCGCCGGCATCGAGGCGATCGACCAGCGTCACGAGAACCCGCGCTACCTGCCGGGCGTGGCGTTGCCCGACACCCTGCGCGCGACCACCGATCTCGCCGCCGCGATGCGCGACGCCGACCTGGTGCTGGTGGTCGTGCCCTCGCACGCGTTCACCGACACGCTGCACGCGCTCGCGCCGCTGCGGCCGGCGCATGCCGGCGTCGCCTGGGCGACCAAGGGTTTCGAACCGGGTTCCGGCCGTTTCCTGCATGAGGTCGCCGCCGAGACACTGGGACCATCGGTGCCGCTGGCGGTGGTCACGGGTCCATCGTTCGCGAAGGAAGTCGCGCAAGGCCTGCCGACGGCGCTGACCGTGCAAAGCGACGATCCCGCGTTCGCGGGACAGGTCGCGTCGGTGCTGCATGGCCCCAATTTCCGTGCCTACACCGGCGACGACATGCGCGGCGCCGAGCTGGGCGGCGCGATGAAGAACGTGTTGGCGGTGGCCACCGGCGCCGCCGACGGCATGGGCCTGGGCCTCAACGCCCGTACCGGCCTGATCACCCGCGGCCTCAACGAAATGTTGCGGCTCAATGCGGCGATCGGTGGTCGTCCGGAAACGCTGATGGGCCTGGCCGGCCTGGGCGACCTGGTGCTGACCTGCACCGGCGATCTTTCCCGCAACCGTCGCCTCGGCCTGGCGTTGGGCCGCGGCCAGTCGCTGCAGGACGCGGTGCGCGAAATCGGACAGGTGGTCGAATCGGTGCAGACCGCCGACGAGGTGATGCGCCTGGCCGATCGCCACGGCCTGGAACTGCCGATCGCCGAAGCGGTGCGCGACGTGCTGCACGGCGACCTGACCCCGGCCGATGCGTTGTCGCGGCTGCTCGCGCGCGAACGCAAGGCGGAATACGCGGACGGGCTGTTCCGCCAGGAGCCTGAAGGCGGCGCATGAAAAAAGCCCGGCGAGCGCCGGGCTTTCTTCATTCGTACGGCAGCCGACCATCGGTCGGCTCCATGGGGTGGGTTACCAGGTCAGGCGCGGGCCCACGAACCACTGGGTGTCGCCGTCGGCGAGCTTGACGTCCGCGGCCACGCCCCAGTTCGGGTTGAACTTCATCTGCGCGCCGAAGCGGCCGTAGAAGTCGCCATCGAATTCGTCGCCGTCCTCGTAGCCCGCCATCGCGTAGCCCTCGAGCATCGGCGTCATTGCGCCGCGCACGCCGGCCTCGACGCTGTAGCCGTCGAAGTCCGCGCCGGCACCGGCATCGAACTTCTCGTAGGCGACGCGGGTGACCAGGTCGGCCCGCTGCGAGATCTGGTGGTTGTAGCCGACACCCATGCGCCACTGGTCGAAGTCGACGTTGGTGTCCTCGATGTCCTGGTTGGCGAAATCGCCGAACAGGTGGAAATTCGGGGTCAGCGCGGCGGAGCCCTTCAGGCCCCAGCCGTCGGCGTCGCCGCCATCGGTGTTGGTGGCGACGTATCCGCCTTCCACATAGGTATACGAAATGCCATCGGCGGCGGAGGCCGCGAACGGGACAGCGGTCGCCACGACGAGGGCGGCAAGGATCAGACGGGAACGCTTCATTGGCTTTGGCCTCTTCTTGTAGGAATGCAGGCCGGACAGCGACGTGGGGGAGGAGCGTTGCTGAACCGGGTGCACCCGAATTCTGCGCAGGCACATGCAACCGCGCCTGAAGCCTCGCAACGCCATTGGCGGAACTTTACGGCTGTGTTCAGGCTGCGCAAGACACGCGCGAGGGCCCATTCACCAAGGCAGCGATTCGCCACGCCAATCGAAGAAGCGCCCGCTGTCCTCGGGTTTCGCCGCATCGACCACCCGCAACAGGCCGGCGACGGCATCGGCGACGGGCACGATGGCGTTGGACCCGCCCATGTCGGTCTGCGCCCAGCCCGGATGCAGCGCGAGCACGACGATGCCGCGCGGCTCGAGCGCCTTGGCCAGCAGTGCGGTCGCCATGTTCTGCGCAGCCTTGCTGATGTCGTAGCTGGGTGATCCGAAGCGCGCCAGCGACGCGATCGAACCCAGCACCGAACTGAGGTTGGCGACGCGTGCACCGTCGGCCAGGCGCGGCGCGAGGGCCTGGGTCAGCAGCAACGGACCCATCGCGTTGGTGCGGAAGCTTTCCTCCAGCGTCGCCGCGGCGATGCTGCCGAAGCGCTCGCCCGAGTGCAGCACGCCGGCGCAATTGACCAGCAGGTCCAGGGCCAGCGAGTCGTCCAGCAACGGCAATTCCGCAGCCAGCGACTCGATGGACTTGGGCGCGGCGACGTCCAGCGGCAGCACCCGCAGGTGGCCGGGATGGCGCGCGGCCAGCGCATTCAGTTCGGTCGCCTTGCCCGGGTGTCGCGCGGTAGCCACGACGCGGTCGCCGCGGTCCAGCAACTGGCGGACGAATTCCAGGCCCAGGCCGCGGTTGGCGCCAGTGACGAGGCTGTGGCGTGCTTCCATGCCGCGCAGTATCGCCCGGACCCGGGACCTCCGGGCTATTTCCCGTATCCGCGCGACGGGTAGGATGTGCGTTCCGCTTTCACGCCAGCCTCACCTTTTCCGGCCGCACAGGAGTGCCCGCATGTCCTTCCGTTCCGTCCGATCGATCCGCCCGCGCAGCCTGCTGCGCCAGGGCGTGCTTGCCTTCGCCCTCACCACCGCGCTGGGCGCCGGTTTCTATGCGCCCGCCGCGCTGGCGGACGCGACCCAGGCCGCCGCCGCCGAAGTGTCGATTCCCTACGAGGAATTCACCCTGCCCAATGGCCTGCGCGTGATCGTGCACGAGGACCACAAGGCGCCGATCGTCGCGGTCAACATCTGGTACCACGTCGGCAGCCTCAACGAGCCGGCCGGGCGCAGCGGCTTCGCGCACCTGTTCGAGCACCTGATGTTCAACGGCTCCGAGAACCACCCCGGCGAGTACTTCGAACCGTTCGAGCAGGCCGGTGCCACCGACATGAACGGCACCACCAATTCCGACCGCACCAACTACTTCCAGAACGTGCCGACCACCGCGCTGGACATGGCGCTGTGGATGGAATCCGACCGCATGGGCCACCTGCTCGGCGCGATCGACCAGGCCACGCTCGACGAGCAGCGCGGCGTCGTCCAGAACGAAAAGCGCCAGGGCGAGAACCAGCCCTACGGCCAGCTGCGCCAGGTGACCGCCGAGGCGATGTATCCGAAGGGCCACCCGTACCACCACACCACGATCGGTTCGATGAACGACCTCAACGCCGCCGCGCTGGAGGACGTGAAGACCTGGTTCCGCACCTGGTACGGCCCGAACAACGCCGTGCTGGTGCTGGCCGGCGACATCGACGTCGAGACCGCGAAGAAGAAGGTGGCGAAGTACTTCGGCGACATCCCGGCGTCGCCGACCATGCCCGTGCCCGAGGCCTCGATCCCGACGCTGGCGAAGGACGGGCGCATGGTCCTCGAGGACAAGGTGCCGCAGGTGATGGTGCGCCGCCTGTGGCACGTGCCGCAGGTCGGCACCCGCGAGTCCGACCTGCTCGACCTGTTCTCGCAGGTGCTCGGCGGCAGCGCCAGCTCGCGCCTGGACAAGCGCCTGGTGCACGAGGACAAGCTGGTCGACAGCATCGGCACCGCCAACTGGACGTCGCAGCTGGCCGGCACCTTCTTCGTCAACGCCATGGTCAAGCAGGGCGTCGACGAGCAGAAGGTCGAGGCGGTGATCGATGAGGAACTGCAGCGCCTGCTGGAGGACGGTCCGACCGCGGCCGAGCTGGAGCGGGCCAAGACCGTGTACCGCGCCGGCTTCATCCGCGGCATCGAGCGCATCGGCGGCTTCGGCGGCAAGGCCGACGTGCTGGCGGCGTGCGAGATCTACGCCGGTACCCCGGATTGCTACCGCGACTCCCTGCGCAACGTCGCCAGCGCGACGCCGGAGGAAGTGCGCGAGGTCGCCCGCAAGTGGCTGTCCAACCCGAGCTACACCTTCGTGGTGCAGCCGGGCGAGCGCACGCCGCTGGTCGAGGCCCCGGCGGAGAAGCCGGCGCCGTTCGAACTGCCGGCGGTGGACGCGATGTACACGACGACGGCCAGCGACGTCGATCGCAGTGCCGGCGTGCCGGTGGTAGACCGGTTCCCCGAGCTCAGCTTCCCGAAGCTGCAGCACGCCACCCTCGCCAACGGCAGCAAGCTGATCCTGGCCGAGCGCCACGAGATCCCGGTGGTGCAGATGAGCTACGAGTTCGGCGGCGGTTACGCCTCCGACAAGGGCGGCAAGCTCGGCACCGCGGGCTTCGCGATGGGCATGCTCGACGAGGGCGCCGGCGACCTGGGCTCGCTCGAGTTCGCCGCGCGCAAGGAGGACCTGGGCGCCGAGCTCGGCGCGGGTGCCTCGCTCGACGGCTCCAGTGCCGAGCTGTCGGCGCTGAAGTCCAAGCTCGACGAGTCGGTGGAACTGTTCGCCGACATGCTGCGCGAGCCGCGCTTCGAGCAGGCCGAGATCGACCGCGTCAAGGCGCAGTGGATCGCCGGCATCGCCCAGGAAAAGGCGCGGCCGAACTCGGCCGCGCTGCGCGTGCTGCCGCCGCTGCTGTACGGCGACGACCACGCCTACGGCATCCCGTTCACCGGCAGCGGCACCGAGGCGGCGATCGCCAGTCTCACCCGCGAGGACCTGCAGGCGTACGCCGCTACCTGGTTGCGCCCGGAGAACGCCACGGTGATCGTGGTCGGCGACACCACGCTCGGCGAGATCGTGCCGCTGCTCAACGCCCACCTCGGCGACTGGAAGGGCAATGGTGCGGCGCCGGCGGGCGTGGAGATCGGCAAGGTCGACCGCCCGGCGCAGGCGCGCGTGTACCTGATCGACCAGCCGGGCGCGGTGCAGGCGAACATCTTCGCCGGCGAACTGATGCCGTCCAGCAAGGACGATGGCGCGGTGGTGCTGGAGATGGCCAACGAAGTGATCGGCGGCAGCTTCACCTCGCGCCTGAACATGAACCTGCGCGAGGACAAGCACTGGTCGTACGGTGCGCGCTCGATGCTGACCGCCGCCCAGGGCCAGCGCCCGTGGCTGGCCTTCGCCCCGGTGCAGATCGACAAGACCGCCGAGTCGCTGGCCGAGATGCAGCGCGAGATCAGCGAGTACGCGAGCGGCAAGTCGCCGGCGACCGAGGCGGAAGTCGCCAAGGTCGTGGCCAACGAGCTGCGCAGCCAGCCCGGCGCCTACGAGACCGCGGGCCGGGTGATGGGCACCATCGGCGACATCGTCGAATACGACCGCCCGGACAACTGGGTGCAGGTGCGCAACGACATCATCCGCGGGCTGACGCCGGCGCAGGTCAACGCGGCGGCCAAGGCGATCGACCCGGCGGCGCTGACCTGGGTCGTGGTCGGCGACCTGTCGAAGATCGAGGCGCCGATCCGCGCGATGGATCTCGGCGAGGTGACCGTGGTGGATGCCGACGGCAAGCCGGTGAAGTAGAGCCGACCCATGGTCGGCTGAAGGAACCGTTCAGACGCACGGACCAACAATCCGTGCGTCTTCTCTTTTCTGTCGAAGGAATCGCCATGCGCCCGCACCCGCTGCTGATCGCCGCCACCGTCGCCACGCTTTCCTCCTGTACCTGGGTACACATGGCCCCCGGCGCGAAGGCGGTGCGGGTCGTGGAGTCCGCGCCGGCCGGTTGCCAGGCCCGCGGCGAAGTGGAGGTTTCGGTCAAGGACAGCATCGGCTTCTACGAGCGCAACCGCCTGCGGGTGCGCGATGAACTGGAGACGCTCGCCCGCAACGAGGCCCCCGGCCTGGGCGGCGACACCGTGCAGCCGCTGGACGGCCACGAGGACGGCACCCAGCGCTACGCGGTCTGGCGCTGCGGCGGCTGAACCCGGGTCACTGCGCCGACGGACACGCGACCGGGCGTCAACGCCTGCGGTGCTAGACTGGCTTGTTCCCGCAAGCCTTTGGGTGTCCGCCCATGCTGTTCCAGCACGTCGCCATTGCCGGTCTCGCCCACATCGACGCTCCGCGCCGGTTGAGCACGGACGAGATCAATGCCCGGCTCAAGCCCACCCTCGACCGTCTCGGGATCAAGGCCGACGTCCTCAAGGACATCGCCGGGATCGAGGCGCGGCACCTGTGGGAGGAAGGCGTGCAAGCCTCCGACGCGGCCACACTGGCGGGCGTCAAGGCGCTGGCCGACGCCGGCATCGATCCGGACAAGGTCGGGTTGCTGGTCAACACCTCGGTGAGCCGCGACTACCTGGAGCCATCGACCGCCTCGATCGTCAGCGGCAACCTGCGCCTGCCCGATACCTGCCAGAACTTCGACGTCGCCAATGCCTGCCTTGCCTTCCTCAACGGCATGGACATCGCCAGCCGGATGATCGAGCGCGGCGAAATCGAGTACGCGCTGGTGGTCGACGGCGAGACCGCGAACCTGGCCTACGAGAAGACGATGGAGCGGATGACCCGCGCCGACGCCACCGAGGCCGATTTCAAGCGCGAGATGGCCACCCTGACCCTGGGGTCGGGCGCCGCCGCCATGGTCCTGGCCCGCGCCGAACTCGCCCCGGGCGCGCCGCGCTACAAGGGCGGCGTCACCCGCGCCGCGACCGAGTGGAACAAGCTGTGCCGCGGCAACCTGGACGGCATGATCACCGACACCCGGATGCTGCTGGTGGAGGGCATCAAGCTGGCGCAGAAGACCTTCGAGGTAGCCAAGCTCAAGCTGGGCTGGGTCGCCGGCGAGCTGGACGAGTTCGTGGTCCACCAGGTCAGCAAGGTCCATACCGCCGCCTTCACCAAGGCGATGGGGATCGATCCGCGCAAGGTCCTGACGATCTTCGGGGAACACGGCAACATCGGCCCGGCATCGGTACCGATCGTGCTGAGCAAGCTGCGCGAGATGGGCCGCCTGAAGAAGGGCAGCCGGATCGCGCTGCTGGGGATCGGGTCCGGGCTGAACTGCTCGATGGCCGAGGTGGTCTGGTAGCGGTTTTCACGTGCCCCGGTTGTCAATCCAGTCTGGATAACTGGTCAATAGCGGGCGGAAAGTTTACAATCAGCCCATGCCCCGCCCGGATCGCTCCGCGGAGATCGACGCTGCCTTGCTCAAGGCGGTTTCCGAGCACCCCAGCGATCTCGTCAGCATGGTTGCCGCGCAACTCGGACTCTCCCGCCAGCGGATACACCAGCAGGTGCAGCGGCTGGTCGCCGGTGGCTATCTGGTCAAGTCCGGGAGTACGCGCCCACGCTACGCGCTCGGGGTGAACCGCAAGCTCCTGCGAACCTACGAGCGCGCCGGACTGGCCGACGACCGCGTGTGGTTCGCCGATCTCCTCCCCCTGCTCGGGCATCTCCCGCGGAACCTCCTCGATATCGGCCACCACGGTGTCACCGAGATGGTCAACAACGCGGTGGACCATTCGGACGCGCGCACCATCGTCATCCGCATGGATTGCAGCGGCGGCATCCTTCGCGTCGAAGTCGTCGACGACGGGGTTGGCATCTTCCGCAAGATCAGCCGCGCGCTCGACCTCCCGGACGAGCGCCTGGCCCTCCTCGAACTGTCCAAGGGCAAGCTGACGACCGACCCCCAGCGCCACAGCGGCGAAGGCATCTTTTTCACGTCGCGCATGTTCGACGCGTACCGCATCGAATCGGGTGGCCTCGTTTTCGACCACGGTGCGGCGTACGACGACGACCTGCTCGACGACACGGACGAATCTGCCGGTACGCGCGTGCTGATGCGGATCGCGACCGACTCGAAGAGAACCGCACGGGAGGTCATCGACCAGTTCTCGAGCGGCCCCGACGACTACAGCTTCGCCCGTACGATCGTGCCGGTGCGGCTGGCGAAGGTGGGCGACGAAAACCTGGTGTCGAGATCCCAGGCGAAGCGGTTGTTGCAACGAGTGGACCGGTTCCGCACCGTCGTGCTCGACTTCGAAGGCGTCTCCACCATCGGCCAGGCCTTCGCGGATGAAATATTCCGCGTCTTCGCCAACGCGCATCCCGAGGTGGAGTTCCACCACGTGCATGCGGTGCCGGAGGTGCAACAGATGATCAGGCGCGCCGAAGTCCTCCGCGACGAACAAGGCGGCCAGCTTCCCTTGCTGCCATGAACGCCACCCGCTTCCCCGGCTACCCGTTCACCCCGCGCACGTTCGAGGCGCGGCCGGGCATCACGATGTCCTGGCTCGACGAGGGCCCGCGCGACGGCGCGGTCGTCGTCATGCTCCACGGCAATCCATCGTGGAGCTACTACTGGCGGCACCTGGTGGCCGGCCTGCGGGATCGCTATCGCTGCATCGTTCCCGACCACGTCGGCATGGGCCTGAGCGACAAGCCGGACGACGCATCTTCGGCGTCGCCGCGCTACGACTACACCCTGCAGTCGCGCGTGGACGACCTGGAGGCGCTGCTGCGCCACGCCGGCGTGGACGACGCGACGCCGGTGACGCTGGTGGTGCACGACTGGGGCGGGATGATCGGCTTCGGCTGGGCGCTGTCGCACATGGCGCAGGTGCGGCGGTTGGTGATCCTCAACACCGCGGCGTTCCCGATGCCGGCGGCCAAGCGCTTCCCGCGGCGGCTGGCGCTGGGGCGCGACTCCCGGATCGGCGGCTGGCTGATCCGGCGCCTCAACCTGTTCGCGCGCGGCGCGGCGCGCTTCGGCACCACCCGGCGATTGCCGCGCGACGTGCGCGAGGCCTATGCGCGCGTCTACGACGGCTGGGCCAACGCGATCTCGACGCTGCGCTTCATGCAGGACATCCCGCTGGGCGAGGGCGACCGCGCCTGGCCCTTGCTGGTCGCCGCCGGCGAGCGCCTGCCGGAATACGCGGACAGGCCGGCGTTCATCGGCTGGGGCCTGCGCGACTTCGTCTTCGACCGCCATTGCCTGGAGGCATTCCGGGCAGCGCTGCCGGGGGCGGAGGTCCATGCGTTCGACGACGCAGGGCACTACGTGCTCGAGGACAAGCACGAGGTGCTGGTCCCCGCCATCCGGGGGTTCCTGGACCGGACCTAGGCCGCGATCGGCGGCGGCAGGGCGGGCGGCTCGTTGCCGTTGTCGTCGGGGCCGTCGTCGTCGTTCGCCGGGTCGTTCCAGGCCCAGTCGGCGGGAGTCAGCGGCGCAAGGCCGTGCGCGACGCGGGCCTTGTCGCATTGCGGGCTCGGTGCGCCGAATTCCCAGGAGGCGTCCACCGCACGGCACACGCTGGGCCGCACCGGATGGATGCTGCAGCGCGAGCGCACGCCGATCTCGGCGTCCAGCGCGATGCAGCGCGGCGACTCCTGCGAGGTGCCCCGCATCACCCGTTCGTGGCGCCGCAGCGGTTCGGTGAGTTCGATCGGGACCTGGCCGCCCAGTGCGGGTTCGGCCTCGGACCAGTGGAAGCTGATCCGGAAGTGAGCGCAGCAAGCGCCGCAGGAGAGGCAGGGATGACGCATGTGCGCCGGGGCGGGTGGCGGTCGGGCGGCGATAATAGCGCCATGGGTACCCCCTGCAATATCGCCGCGGCCTTGCCGGCGCTGGCCAGCCGGCAACCGGACAGGATCGCGATGCGCGTGCCCGGCCGCGACGGGCGCTATCGGCAGTCGCTGACCTATGCCGGGCTGGACGCCCGCAGTGACGCCATCGCCGCCGGACTGGCCACGCACGGCATCGTCCGCGGCACCCGTACGGTGGTCATGGTCCGCCCGACCCAGGAGTTCTTCCTGCTGATGTACGCGCTGTTCAAGGCTGGCGCGGTGCCGGTGCTGGTGGACCCGGGCATCGACAAGCGTTCGCTCCGCGAGTGCCTGGACGAAGCAGCGGCGGAAGCCTTCATCGGCGTGCCGCTGGCCATGCTGGCGCGCAAGTTGCTGGGCTGGGCGTCGGCGACCAGGGTCGCGATCACCACCGGCGCGCGCGCGCGCCTCGCCGATGCGACGCTGGCGCAGGTCGAAGCCGCGGGTGCCGGCGCGGGGCCGCAACTGCAACCGACCGACGGCGACGACATCGCTGCGATCCTGTTCACTTCCGGCTCCACCGGCGTGCCCAAGGGCGTGGTCTACCGGCATCGGCATTTCGTGGCCCAGGTGGACATGTTGCGCAATGCGTTCGGCATCGCGCCGGGCGGCGTGGACCTGCCGACGTTCCCGCCGTTCGCGTTGTTCGACCCGGCGCTGGGGCTGACCTCGGTGATCCCGGACATGGATCCGGCGCGACCGGCGCGCGCCGACCCGCGCAAGCTGCTGCGCGCGATCGAGCGCTTCGGCGTCAGCCAGCTGTTCGGCTCGCCGGCCCTGATGGGCGTGCTGGCCGAACACGGCGCGCCGTTGCCGGGCGTGCGGCGCGCGACGTCCGCCGGCGCACCGGTGCCAGCCGACGTGGTCGCACGCATGCGCGCGCTGTTGCCGCCCGACGCGCAGTTCTGGACGCCCTACGGCGCCACCGAATGCCTGCCGGTCGCGGTGATCGAAGGCCGCGAGCTCGAAGCCACGCGCGCGGCCACCGAAGCCGGCGCCGGCACCTGCGTCGGCCGCCCGGTGCCGCCGAACGAAGTACGGATCATCGCCATCTCCGACGCGGCCATCGGCGACTGGTCGCAGGCGCGCGAATTGCCGCCGGGCGAAGTCGGCGAGATCACCGTTGCCGGACCGACGGCCACCGACACCTACTACGCCCGCCCCAGGGCGACCCGCCTGGCGAAGATCCGCGAAACCCTGGCCGACGGCAGCGAACGCATCGTGCACCGCATGGGCGATCTCGGCTGGTTCGACGACGAGGGCCGACTGTGGTTCTGCGGCCGCAAGTCGCAGCGCATCGAGACCGCGCAGGGACCGCTGTATACCGAACAGGTCGAGCCGATATTCGCCGCGCATCCCGCGGTGCGTCGCGCCGCGCTCGTCGGCGTCGGCCCGCGCGGCGCGCAGAATCCGGTGGTCTGCATCGAACCCAACCGCGGCAAGACTCTTGCCTTGTGGGAGCGGGGCAAGCCGCGACAGCTGTTCGCGGAACTGCGCGAACTCGCTGCACGGCACCCCCACACCCGGACCATCTCCACCTTCCTCCTGCATCCGTCGCTGCCGGTGGACATCCGCCACAACGCCAAGATCCAGCGCGAGCAACTTGCGGCCTGGGCGGCGAAAAAACTGGAGCGTGCGCGATGAAGGTGCTGGTGACCGGCGGTGGCGGCTTCCTCGGCCAGGCCCTGTGCCGCGGGTTGGTCGAACGCGGCCACGAGGTTGCCAGCTTCAACCGCGGGCACTACCCGGCGCTGGACGCGCTCGGCGTGCTGCAGTTGCGCGGCGACCTCGCCGACGCCGCCGCGGTGCTCGAGGCCGCGCGCGGTCGCGAGGCGATCTTCCACAATGCGGCCAAGGCCGGTGCCTGGGGCAGTTACGACAGTTATCACCGCGCCAACGTGCTGGGCACGCGCCACGTGCTGGCGGCGTGCCGCCAGCACGCCATCCGGCGGCTGGTGTACACCTCCACCCCCAGCGTCACCCACCGGCGCACGCATCCGGTCGCCGGCGGCACCGCCGACACCGTGCCCTATGGACAGCACCTGAAAGCGCCATACGCGGCGACCAAGCTCGTCGCCGAGCGCGAAGTGCTGGCGGCGAACGGCCCGCAACTCGCCACCATCGCCCTGCGGCCACGGTTGATCTGGGGCCCGGGCGACCAGCAGATCCTGCCGCGCCTGGCCGAGCGTTCGCGTGCCGGCCGCCTGCGCCTGGTCGGCGACGGCGGCAACCGCATCGACACCACCTACATCGACAACGCCGCGCAGGCGCACTTCGATGCGTTCGAACACCTCGCACCCGGCGCGGCCTGCGCGGGCAAGGCGTACTTCATCAGCAACGGCGAGCCGAAGCCGACGCGCGAGATCATCAACGCATTGCTTGCCGCGGTCGGCGCACCGCCGGTGACGAAGACGGTGCCGTTCCCGCTGGCCTATGCAATCGGCGCCGCCTGCGAGGCGGCATGGACCGTGTTGCCGCTGCAGGGAGAACCGCCGCTGACCCGTTTCCTGGCCGAGCAACTGGCGACCACGCACTGGTACGACATGGCGCCTGCGACGCGGGATTTCGGCTACGTGCCGCAGGTGACGATCGCAGAAGGGTTGGCGCGGCTCCGCGAAGCCGACCATGGGTCGGCCCTACAATCACGGCAATGACCAGGCTCCCCTTCAATTGGAAAGTCCCCGCGGGCCGCGCGCTGGAGACCGGGTTGAACCGGGCGCTGGCGCTGGACCCGGAAACGCGGGAGGCGTTGTCCGCGCTGGATGGGCGCAGCGTCGAGCTGGCGCTGGAGTCGCCACCGCTGGCGATGTGCCTGCAGGTCCAGGGCGATCGCCTGGTGGTGGGGCCGGCACGGCCGGGGGTGGAACCGGACCTGGGCGTGCGCGCGACGCTGGGGGCGCTGCTGGCGCAACTGCCACCGCTGCGCCGCGACGATGCGCCGCCGGTCGGGCGCATGCGCGTGTCCGGCGATGCCGAACTGGCGCGCCGGCTCAAGCGGCTGGCCGATCGTTTCGACCCGGACTGGCAGCAACCCTTCACCGTGGTGTTCGGCGACATCGTCGGTGTGCAGGTCGCCAATGCCGTGGCCGCGGGCCTGCGGCACGCGGGCGAGGCCGGCCGCGGCCTGGCCGAAGTCACCGCCGAGTACCTCACCGAGGAATCGCGCGACGTGGTCCCGTGCGCCGAGCTGGAAGCCTTCCACGACGCCGTCGATACGTTGCGCGACGATGTCGCGCGCCTGGCCGCGCGGGTGTCGCGCCTGCAGGGAGCGGCGCCGTGAAGTCCGGCGTCCGCGCCTGGCGCATCGGCCGGGTGCTGCTGCGCTATCGCCTCGACGACCTGCTCGCGGGCACGCCGGCCGAACGCTGGTTGCGGCTCGCGCGGCCGTTCGTCCCGCGCGCCTCGCGCGAGGTCGCGGCGATGCCGCGTGGCGAGCGCCTGCGCCTGGCCCTGCAGGAGCTCGGGCCGATCTTCGTCAAGTTCGGGCAGATCCTGTCCACGCGCCGCGACCTGGTGCCGCCGGACGTCGCCGACGAACTGACCCTGCTGCAGGATCGCGTCGCCCCGTTCGACGGCGAAGCCGCGCGCGCGATCGTCGAACAGGCCCTTGGCCGGCCGGTCGCCGAGGCCTTCGCCAGCTTCGACACCGAGCCGCTGGCCTCGGCTTCGATCGCGCAGGTGCATGCGGCGACATTGCCGGCGGCCGGCGACCAGGCGCCGCGCGAGGTGGTGGTGAAGGTGCTGCGCCCCGGCATCCGCCGCCAGATCGCACAGGACATCGCGCTGCTCAAGAGCGTCGCCGCGCTGGTCGACCGCACCCATCCCGGGGCCGACAAGATCCGTCCGCGCGAAGTGGTGGCGGAGATCGAATCCACGCTCGCCGCGGAACTCGACCTGCAGCGCGAGGGCGCCAATGCCAGCGTGCTGCGCCGCAACTGGCTGGGCTCGAACGACCTGTACGTGCCGGAACCGGTGTGGACCCACACCACCGAACGCGTGCTGACGCTGGAACGGGTGCGCGGCATTCCCAGCGACGACATCGCCGCGCTAGACGCGGCCGGCATCGACCGCAAGGCGCTCGCCGCCAAGGGCGTGCGCGTGTTCTACACGCAGGTGTTCCGCGACAACTTCTTCCACGCCGATGCGCACGCCGGCAACATCTGGGTGGACGTCGATCCGGCACGCAAGGCCGACCCGCGCTTCATCGCCCTGGATTTCGGGATCATGGGCCAGCTCTCGATCGAGGACCAGTACTACCTCGCCGAGAACTTCATGGCGATCTTCAACAAGGACTACCGCCGCATCGCCGAACTGCACGTGCAGGCCGGCTGGATGCCCGCGCACATCCGCATCGACGAGCTCGAAGCCGCCGCGCGCGCGGTTTGCGAGCCGTACTTCACCCGGCCGCTGAGCGAGATCTCGCTGGGCGAGGTGTTGTTGAAGCTGTTCCGCACCGCGCAGCGCTACGAGCTCACCATCCAGCCGCAGCTGATCCTGCTGCAGAAGACGCTGCTGAGCATCGAGGGCGTGGGACGCCAGCTGGACCCGGGCATCGACATCTGGGCGGTCGCCAAGCCGGTGCTGGAGAAGATCCTCGCCGAACGCTACAGCCCGCGGCGGTTGCTGCGCGAATTCCGCAAGCGCCTGCCGGAAATGGTCACGCGCGCGCCGGAGATGCCGGGCCTGCTGCATGCATGGCTGGAGCAGCAGGTGGAAGGCCGGCACGAGCTGGCGATGCGCTCGGCCGAGCTCGCCGACCTGGCGCGCGCGGTCCGCGAATCGCAGCGGCGGCTGGTCGCCGCA
This sequence comes from Lysobacteraceae bacterium, assembly GCA_004297225.1. Taxonomy (GTDB): domain Bacteria; phylum Pseudomonadota; class Gammaproteobacteria; order Xanthomonadales; family Xanthomonadaceae; genus Cognatiluteimonas. The sequence goes on from SCUI01000010.1 coordinate 374,749, forward strand.
CTGCTGGCTGTCGGCGCCCTCGTCGCCTTCGCAGTGCTTTACGCATTGCGATGAACGTGTTGCACGCCGACGACCGGCTCGCCGTCGTCGACAAGCCTGCCGGGCTGATGGTCCACGACAGCGCGCTGGCGCGCGGCGAGAGCGACTTCGCCGTCGACCGCCTGCGCCGGCAGTTCGGCAAGCCGGTGTTCCTGGTGCACCGGCTGGACCGGGCCACCAGCGGCTGCCTGCTGCTGGCCTTCGACCGTGAGACGGCGTCCGCGCTCGGCAAGCAGCTGATGGGCGAGGGGTTCGAAAAGGACTACTTCGCCATTTGCCGCGGCTGGCCCGCCGAGTCCGCGTTCACCATCGACCATCCGCTCGACGGCGGCCCCGGCAAGCCGGTGAAGAAGCCCGCGATCACCGATTTCGAAGTGCTCGCCACCTGCGAGCTGCCGATCCCGTCGCACGGCTTCGATACCTCACGTTATGCCTGGTTGCGGGCTTCGCCGCGAACCGGCCGCTTCCGCCAGATCCGCCGCCACCTCAAGCATGCCTTCCACCACCTGGTCGGCGACAGCAGCCACGGCGACGGCCGCCACAACCGCGCGTTCCGCGCGATGGGCATCCAGCGCATGCTGCTGCACGCGCACAGGCTCGCGTTCACCCACCCGCTCACGGGCGAGCGGATCGAGGCGCTGGCACCGCCGGACGCGGAGTTCGACAAGGCGCTCGCCCTGTTCGAATAGGCCATCCATAATCGGTCCATGCAGGTCGGCCAGCTCCAGATCGACGACGACGAACTCGTGGAACGCTTCGTGCGCTCGGCCGGGCCCGGCGGCCAGAACGTGAACAAGGTCGCGACCGCGGTCGAACTGCGCTTCGACGTCGCCGGCTCGCCCTCGCTGCCCGAACCGGTCCGCGCGCGACTGCTGGCAAAGCGCGACCGGCGCATGACCAACGACGGCGTGCTGGTGCTCAGCGCGCAACGCTTCCGCACCCAGGAGCGCAACCGCGAGGACGCCCGCGCGCGCCTGGCCGCGTTCATCGAGGGCGGGCTGAAGGCGCCGACTCCACGGGTCGCCACCCGGCCCACGCGGGCCTCGAAGCAGCGCCGGCTGGACGCCAAGCGCGAACGCAGTACGATCAAGCGCGGCCGCACCGGCCGGAACTGGGACTGACCCAACGACACCGCATGCGCGATGCCGCCGACGACATCGTCCTGCCGCTGCCGCCGAATGCGCCGCGGGTCAAGCCGAACCGGTTCGCCCGTTGGCTGGGCCGCGGCATCCTGCGGCTCGGCGGCTGGCGCATGGAAGGCGAATTCCCGGACATCCCCAGGCTGGTGCTGATCGGCGCCCCGCACTCGTCCAACTGGGATGGCCTTTGGGGACTGGCGGCCAAGCTGGCGTTGGGCCTGGACATCCGCATCCTCGGCAAGCACCAGCTGTTCTGGTGGCCGCTGAGCGTGCTGCTGCGCCGGCTCGGGGTCATCGCGGTCAACCGCGATGCGGCCAGGGGCGTCACTGAACAGGCCGCGGCGATGATCCGCGAGGCCGACCGCTTCTGGTTCGGCCTCGCCCCCGAGGGCACGCGCAAGCCGGTGCCGCGTTTCAAGCCGGGGTTCTGGAAGATCGCCAGCGGCGCGGGCGTACCGGTCCTGCCCGCGTACTTCGACTATCCCCGCAAGGTGGTCGGCATCGGTCCGGCCTTCATCCTGGGCGAGGACATGGACGCCGACATCGCCCGCATCCAGCGCTGGTACGCGCCCTGGCGCGGACGCCGCCACGACGTCGCGCAACCCCCGCCGGAAGCGGCCGGACCCACGCCCGGCCAGGCGTGAACGCCGCCCGGGAGGCGGCCGGGCCGATGCTATTCTCGCGTTGATGTCCCACATGGAAGCGGAGCTCGCCTCGACCGCGTTGACGGCCGACGAATACGCGCTGTTCGAGAAGATCGGGCGGCCGCGCCTCGTCGCGTCCGGCGATACCCTGTTCCGGCGCGGCGACCTGGGCACGACCATGTACGTCGTCGTGCAGGGCGAGATCGACCTCGACTTCGGCGACGACCTCGTTCCCAAGCGCCTGGGCCGGCACGAGTTCTTCGGCGAGCTCGGCCTGCTGATCGGCGACCATGCCCGCAGCGCGGATGCCACCATCGCCAGCAGCGCGGTGCTGCTGGAATTGCGCCAGGAAGAATTCGAGACCATGGCCGAGCGCGCCCCGGTGCTGCTGGCGCATTTCCTGCGCCGCGCCATCGCCCGCGTGGTGCTGAACGAGCAGAGCCTGATCGGCCGGTTGCGCCGCCGCAACGTCGAGCTGCAGTCGGCCCTCGACACCTTGCGCGCCACCACCCATCGGCTGAGCCAGACCGAGGCGCTGACCCGAACCGACGAACTCACGGGCCTGGCCAACCGCCGCGGCTTCCAGCTGCACCTGGAGCAGCGCCGCCGGCACGACCTGCTCGCCGGCCGCGGCCTGCTGCTGGTGGACTGCGATCGCTTCAAGGAAGTCAACGACGAACACGGTCACCTGGTCGGCGACCGCGTGCTGCAGGGCGTGGCCAACATCCTGCGCTCGGCGGCCGGGCCCGACGACATCGCCTGCCGTCTGGGTGGCGACGAGTTCTGCCTGCTGGTCGGCGCCGAGCGCAAGGCCGACATCCTGCGCATCGCCCAATTCGTGGTGGACACCGCGCACGCGCTGTTCAAACTGCAGCCCGCGCCGCCGCAGATCACGACCCTGAGCATCGGCGCCAGCCCGGTGGTGCCGGCGCAGAGCTGGGACGACTGGTACGCCAACGCCGACGCGGCCCTGTACCGGGCCAAGCGCCTGGGCGGCAACCGCGTGGAGTGGCAGGACCAGGTCCTGGCACCCGCGTAGCCGAACGCCATGCACGCCGTCACCGCACCCATCGAAAACGACGCGCCGGCCGACGGGACACTCGCCTCGAAGCCGCAGGTGCGCACACTGCTGCTCACCGACCTGTGCGATTCGACGCTGCTGGTCGAAAGGTTGGGCGATGCCGCGGCCGCGGAACTGTTCCGCGAGCACGACCGCCTGGTGCTGGGCCTGCAGCAACGCTGGCACGGGCGCCTGATCGACCGCTCCGACGGCCTGCTGCTGCTGTTCGAACGCGCGATCGACGGCCTCGGCTTCGCGCTCGACTACGCGCGCGGGCTGCGCGACATCGGCGAGCGCCGCAAGCTGGCGAGGCAGGGCGTCGAGTTGCATGCGCGTTCCGGCCTGCACGTCGGCGAGGTGCTGACCTGGCGCAACAGCGATGCCGCCGTGTCCTTCGGTGCCAAGCCGCTCGAAGTGGAAGGCCTGGCCAAGCCGATGGCCGGCCGGCTGATGACCCTGGCGCGCCCCGGCCAGATCCTGCTGTCGGCCACCGCCGAGCCGCTGGCGCACCGCGCTTCGCGCGAGCTGGGGGAGCGCGGCGAACAGCTGGTGTGGAAGTCCTGGGGCCGCTGGCGTTTCAAGGGCGTGCCGCAGGCGCAGGAGGTCTGCGAAGTCGGCGAGCCCGACATCGCGCCGCTGCGCGCGCCGCAGCAGATCCGCGGCAAGGCCTGGCGCGACATCCCGTTGTGGCGCCGGCCGGCGGCGCTCGCGGCGGAACTGCTGCTGGTTGCGGGACTGGCCACCGGCGGCTGGTTCCTGACCCGGCCGCAGCCGGCGATCGCCTTCGGCGAGCGCGACTGGGTCGTGGTCGCCGACCTGCGCAACCTCACCGGCGACACCTTGCTCGACGAGTCGCTGCAGCAGGCGTTCCGCATCAGCCTGGAGCAATCGCGCTACGTCAACGTGCTCAGCGACCTGAAGGCCCGCGACACGCTGCGGCGCATGCGTCGCGACCCCGATTCGACGCTCGATCGCGCCATCGCCTCGGAGATCGCGCTGCGCGATGGCGCCCGCGCGGTGATCCTGCCCACGGTGGCGGAAGTGGGCGGCCGCGTGCGGGTGAGCGCCGAGGTGATCGACCCGCATACGCAGACCACGGTGTACGCCGAGTCGGCCGACGGCAGCGGGGCCTCCTCGACGCTGGGCTCCATCGACGAGGTCACGGCCGCCTTGCGTGGCCGGTTGGGCGAGGCGTTGGAATCGATCCAGCGCGACTCGGTACCGCTGCCCAAGGTGAGCACGGCGAACCTGGATGCACTGAAGTCCTTCGCCGTCGCGCGGAGCCTGCGCAGCAACCAGCCGGCCCGCGCGCTTGCCTATTACCAGCGCGCGGAGCAGCTGGACCCCTCGTTCGCGCTGGCGAAGCTGGAGACGGGGACGACCCTGATCAGCAAGCTCGCGAACCTGCCCGCGGGCAAGGCCAAGCTGGAGGAAGCATCGCGCTTGCGCGATCGGCTCACCCCCCGGGAAGCGCTCCAGGTCGACGCGACCCTCGCGCGCTTCGGGCCACCGGCGCCGGCGCTGGAAAAATGGAAGCAGCTGGTCACCCTGTATCCGGACCAGCTGGACGCACACATCGTCCTGTCGCAACTGGAGATGTGGGACGGAAACCGTTTCGACCGGGCACTGTCGCACGCACGGGCCGCCCAGGCACCGCAGGCCACCGGAAGGGCCATTGCCCAGTACCTCGAGGGCATCGTGCTGGTCGGCATGGAACGGCCGGACGAGGCCATCGAGAAGTTTTCAGCCGCGCGGGCCGGCGGCTACATGGGCGCCGGATTCAGCTACGCCTATGCGTCCGCGGTGCGGCGCGATTGGGCAGGTGTCGAGAAGGTGCTCTCGCAACGCGTCAATACCGGCCGCGACAGTGGCGAGGTGGAACTTCCGGAACAGCGCGCCGTGTTCGCGGTGGACCGGGGCGAGTGGGACGATGCGCTGCGCTTCGCCGCGGACGCGGAAACCGCGGCGATGGCGGCGGAGCCGGTCGTGCTTGGGCGCGAGGAGCGGATCCGGCGCCTGTCCGTCCAGGTCCTCGCCGCCAGGGAATCGCGCGACGCACTGGTTTCGCGAATCGAGGAGGAGGCGGTGGCGCTCGCCGCGGTCGCGACGCTGCTCGACGCGCAGGACCCGACCCTGCGTCCGTCGATGCTGCATGCGCTCGGGTACCTGGCGGCGCGACTGGATGCCGAGCCCGTGCTGGGCAGGATCGTTGCCGACGCCGGGAACATGCCGCTGCTCGGGCAGTACCCGATGGTCGAGCAGATGCAACGGATCCTCGAAGCCGAATTGCAGCGGATCCGCGGGGACGCCAGGGGCGCGGTCGCCGCGCTGGAAACGATCGCGACCGCGGACGACGCGATGGTCCCGGCGCACTCCGCATTGCTGCGTGCGGCACTGGCGGCAGGCGACCTCGGGGTTGCGCGCGGGCAGGGCGCCTGGCTGGAACAACACCGGGGGCGCGCCTATGTCGAGCGATCCGCCAACGACCTGCTCCTTGCCGTGAACGTGGCGGACACCACGCGGCTACCGGCAATGCTTTCGACTTCGACGAACACGCGGCGCGGCCGCTAGTCGGCCTTGAAGCCCTTGGAGATGGCGAAGCCCCAGATCATGGCGAATTCCTGCTCGAGTCTTGCCCTGTCGCGTCGGATCTTCGCCTTCGGCGCGATGCGGTCGCCGGCCTTGAGTTGCAGGCATTGGCCGCCGGACACGCTGGTGCCCGGCTGGTATCCCACCTTCAGCAGGGCCGCATTCGCGTCCTTCTTGAAAAGCCGCCTGAAGTCATTGTCGGTGGCGAGCAAATCCAGCAGCTTTCGCGCCACTTCCGGATCCAGCGGTGCCGGTCCGACGCCCTTCTTCTTGGCCATCTGCGTTCCCCTGTGGGCCGAGTCGAGCCCGATGAAACGCTACCTGCGATCCATGGGCCGCACAAGCGAACGAGCGTCGTGCGCCTGAGGCGATGTGCCGGCCTGTGGTTCGAACCGCGCGAATCGAGCGCCTTCGACCTGGACGAGCTGCTGGCGGGGGGGAGCGGCGTGGTGACCCGGGTTGCCTGGCTGGTGCACGCGCCCCATCTGGACGCGGCGATCGAGGTCGACGCCGGCGAAGTGGCCATGCTCGGCGGGGTCAGCCCCGAGGAATGGATCGACGGTGCGCGGCTGCGCGCGGATCTGGGCGATTCGCGGGTCCGGCGCTGGTTGCGGCAGGGCCTGTTGGTGGGCAGGCGCGGCAGCAAGGCGGGCTTGCGCGAGGCCGACGACCGCTACCGGCAACAGCATTGGCACGGGCTCGCCGCGCAATTGCACGCGCGTTCGCGCTGGCATGGCGAAGACGCGGTACAGGGGATGGCGCAATCCGGCACCGACACCGCGCCCGGCCTCAGGGAACGCCACGGACCGCCGCCCCCGGTGCTGGTGGACCGCGGCGATCACGCATCCCCGGTTGCGCTTCCGCGGGTCGACCCGACGGCTTTCGACCGGTTGCTGGACGCACGCAGCAGCTGCCGCAACTTCGATCGCTCGGCGTTGCTGCCGATGGCGCAGTTCGCCCGCGTCATGTGGCGCGCGTTCGGCGCACGCGCGGTGGTACCGGCGGCGGCGGACTTCGAGGTGCTGAAAAAGGCGGTCCCTTCCGGCGGCGCGATGCATCCCACCGAGGCCTACGTGGTGGTCCAGCGCGTGGAAGGGCTGGAGCCTGGGTTTTACCACTATCGTCCGGTCGAGCATGCGCTCGCACCCATGCCCCGTGGCGGCGCGATGGACGGACTGGCGTCGTTCGCCAGGGTCGCGGTGGCGGGACAGCAATATTTCGCCGACGCCCAGGTGCTGGTGGTGCTGGCTCCGCGCTTCGCCCGCAACTTCTGGAAGTACCGTGACCACGCCAAGGCCTATCGCGTCTGCATCCTCGACGTCGGCCACCTGTCGCAGACGCTGTTCCTGTCCGCGACCGAGCAGGGCCTGGGGGCGTTCATCACCGCGGCGATCAACGAGGTGGACATCGAGCAGGCGTTCGGCCTCACCGGTTACGTGGACGGCCCGCTGGCGGTGTGCGGATTCGGCCTCCGCGCCGACAGGATGACGACCCCGGAGCTGGATCCGAACCACAAGGCGTGGCCGCCTAGCCGCTGATCAGCCTCTCGCCGACGCCGGCGAAGCGCAGGCCGATCTTGCTGGCGCGATCTTCGCGCACCTCGCGCACGACCAGGATCGCGCGGCCGATGGCGAGGCGGTCGCCCACCATCGGTTCGCGGTCGAAGCGCTCGTCGAACAGTTGCGCGGCGGTGCTGCCGGCGATTCGCCTGGGCAGCGGCAGGCCGTAGAACTGCGCAAGCTCGCCCAGCGGCACATCGCCGGGGAGGATGAAGCTGCCGAAGGTTTCCTGCTCGGCCTGGCGCGCCGCGCTGCCGTCGGCGAACAGCCAGTCCAGGCGCGGCGCCTGTTCGTCCGGGGTAATGAAATACGCGTAGTCGTCGGCCTGCAGTGCGCCCGCCTCGGCCGGCAGCAGGATGCGGCCGTCGCGCACCACCATCGCCAGCTGCACCTGCCCGGGCAGCGCGGTGCCGTGCAGGGCCGCGCTGCCCGCGGCGACGCGATAGCCCACCATTTCCGATTCCAGCTGCCCCGGCAGGTCCAGGCGCACGCGCCGGGTATTCGGGTCCGCGCGCGGCACCGCCACGCCGAGGCGATACGCGATCGGCGCCAGCGACCAGCCCTGCACCACCAGCGAAGTCACCACCACCACGAAGGCGACGTTGAAGTACATCCAGGCGTTGGGCAGGTTCGCCAGCAGCGGGATCGAGGCCAGGAAGATGCCGACCGCGCCGCGCAGCCCCACCCACGCGATGTACACCTGCTCGCCGAACCGATAGCGGAACGGCGCCAGGCACAGGAACACCGCCACCGGGCGCGCGATGAACATCAGGAACGCGGCCACGCCCAGTGCCGGCCACAGGATCGGCAGCAGCGCGTGCGGCGCCGACAGCAGGCCCAGCAGCAGGAACATGATCAGCTGCGCGAACCAGGTGATCGCATCCTGCATCGCGACCAGCTGGTGGCGCCCGCGCAATGGCCGGTTGGTGACCACGATGCCGGCCAGGTACACGGCGAGGTAACCGCTGCCGCCCAGGCGGTTGGTGAGCGCGAACAGGGCCAGCGCCGCCGACAGCGCCATCCATGGATGCAGGCCGGAGGGTAGGTCGAGGCGGTTGAAGGCGGCGACGATGGCGCGCCCGCCGCCATAACCCATCGCCAGGCCGACCACGGCCGCCTGCACCACGCTCAATACGATCGTCGCCAACCCGGTGCCGTGGTCGCCGCTGAGCCAGGTGGTCAGCGCAATGGTCAGGAACACCGCGGTCGGGTCGTTGCTGCCGGATTCGACCTCCAGCGTGGCGCCGGTGCGCCGCTCCAGGTGCAACCCGCCGACGCGCAACAGGAAGAACACCGCGGCCGCGTCGGTGGAGCTGACGATGGTGCCCAGCAGCAGGCCCTGCAGCAGCGGCAGGTCGAGCAGCTTGGAGGCGGCGAGCCCGGTCAGCGCGGCGGTGAGCAGCACCCCGACGGTGGCCAGCAGGACCGACGGCCCGACCGCGCCGCGGATCTGCGGCGCGCGCGTGCGCAGGCCGCCGTCGAACAGGATGATCGCCAGGCACAGCGAGCCGACCAGGTAGGTGAAGCGGGTATCGGCGAAGCGGATGCCGCCAGGACCGTCCACCCCGAGTGCGACCCCGAGCAGCAGGAACACCAGCAGCAGCGGCGCGCCGAACCGCCGCGCCAGCAGCGACGAGGCCACGCCCGCGAGCACCAGCAACGCGAAGCCCAGCAGGCGCAGGTCGATGGCTTCCAGGCTCTCCAGGCGCGCGCTCCGATGGGCGAGGGCTCCATCGTAACGTGCGGCCCCTCCTTCATCCCGTCCCCCGATCGAGCTGCCGGTACCCCAGCGCCTCGGTGAGGTGGGCGGTGCCGATGTCGTCGCTGCCTGCCAGGTCGGCGACGGTACGGGCCACGCGCAGGATCCGGTGCATCGCCCGGGCCGACAGTTGCAGTTGTTCGATCGCACGCTCGAGCAACACCTGGTCGCCCGCGGACAGGCGGCAATGCCGTGACGTCGCGTGCTGGCCCAGCCGCGCATTCGGCGTGCCCGCACGCAACTGCTGGCGCTCGCGTGCGGCGATCACCCGTGCACGCACGGCGGCGCTGGATTCGCCCGGCGGCGCATCCGGACGCAACTCGGCCGGCGGCAACCGCGCGACTTCGACGTGCAGGTCGATCCGGTCCATCAGCGGTCCCGACACACGGCCGCGATAGCGGGCAACGAGGTCTGGCGTGCAGCGGCAACGCCCGCTCGGATCGCCGGCCCAGCCGCACGGACAGGGATTCATCGCCGCCACCAGCTGGAAGCGCGCGGGAAACTCGCCCTGGCGCGCGGCGCGCGACACCGTCACCGTCCCCGACTCCAGTGGTTCGCGCAGCACGTCCAGCGTGTGCCTGCCCCATTCGGGCAGTTCGTCCAGGAACAACACGCCGTGGTGGGCCAGCGAAATCTCGCCGGGACGGGGCTCGGGCCCGCCGCCGACCAGCGAGATCGCGCTCGCGGTGTGGTGCGGCGCGCGATACGGCCGTTGCCGCCATGACACGGGATCCAGGCCGCGGCCGCTGACCGAGGCGACCGCGGCGCTCTCCAGCGCTTCCTCCTCGCTGGCCTCGGGCAGGATGCCGGGCAGGCGCGAGGCGAGCAGTGTCTTGCCGCAGCCCGGCGGGCCGATGAACAGCAGGTGGTGCGCGCCCGCCGCGGCCACTTCCAGCGCGCGGCGGGCACGCGACTGGCCGCGCACGTCGCACAGGTCCGGCGAGGGCCGGGCCTGCGTGTCCGGTGCGACCGCGCGCGCGAACGGCTTGCGGCCCTCCAGTCCCGCGCACACCTCGAGCAGGGTGCGCGCCGTGCAGGCGACCAGGCCACGGGCCAGCGCCGCTTCGGCGCCATTGGCTTCCGGTACGACCAGGCCGCGCCCGGCCGCGGCGGCCGCCAGTGCCGCCGGCAACACGCCGTCGACCGCGCGCAGTTCCCCGGTCAGCGCCAGTTCGCCCAGCACTTCGAGGTCGCGCAGCGCCGCGACCGGTAGCTGCTCGCTGGCGGCGAGGATGCCCAGTGCGATGGCCAGGTCGAAGCGTCCACCTTCCTTGCGCAGGTCCGCCGGCGCAAGGTTCACCGTGATCCGTCGCGCCGGGAACTCGAGTTGCGCGCACTGGATCGCCGCGCGCACGCGCTCCCTGGATTCGCGCACCGCGGCCTCGGGCAGGCCGACGATGGCCATCCTCGGCAGGCCGCCGCCCAGGTGCACCTCGACCCGCACAGCCGGCGCACGCACGCCAGCGCGTGCACGGCTGTGCACGATCGCCAGGCCCACGGGCGCTCAGCCCTGGTTGCGGGATTCGAGTTCGGCGACGCTGCGCTGCAGCGCCTCCAGCTGCTCGCGCGTACGCAGCAGCACCGCGCGCTGCACGTCGAATTCCTCGCGGGTGACCAGGTCGAGCTTGCCGAGCCCCGCCTGCAGCACCGACTTGAAATTCTGCTGCAGTTCCTCGCGCGCCTCGCTGGACAGCGGCTGCCGCAGCGAGGGCGGCACCAGGCTGCTGAGGCGGCGGGCGAGGTCGTCGATCTGGCTGAGGTCGATCATCGTCATGGCGTCCATGCGGCTCCTCCGGTGGGTCGGGCGAGGATCGCCCGGGCCGGTGGACCGCGCCGTCGGCGGAGGGTGCCGCGGCGCGTCGGAGAATACCGCATCGCCGCGTTATGCTGGCGCGACTGGACAGGAGGCCCGCCGATGAAGATGGTCATGGCGATCATCAAGCCGTTCAAGCTCGACGACGTGCGCGAGGCGCTGGCCGACGCGGGCGTGGCCGGCATCACGGCCACCGAGGTAAAGGGCTTCGGCCGGCAGAAGGGCCACACCGAGCTTTATCGCGGCGCCGAATACGTGGTCGACTTCCTGCCCAAGATCAAGCTCGAGGTCGCGGTGACCGACGAGCAGGTGGACGCAGTGGTCGAGGCGGTGATGAAGGCCGCGGGTACCGGCAAGATCGGCGACGGCAAGATCTTCGTCTGGGACCTGGACAAGGTGGTGCGGATCCGCACCGGCGAACTCGACGCCGACGCCCTGTAGCACCCGACCCACGGTCCGGGGACGTTCGAGAAAGCCGACCATCGGTCGGCTCTACGCGGCGATGGCCTCGGTCTCGATCCGGTTGCGGCCGTTCGCCTTGGCGCGATAGAGCGCCGCATCGGCACGCGCCACCAGGTCCTTCAGGTGCGCGTCGTCCGGGCGCAGCTCGGCCATGCCGATGCTGATGCTCAGGTGCAGGCCGTCGGCGATGTCGCTGCAGTCCAGCGCCGCTATCGCGGTGCGCAGGCGCTCGGCGATCGGCTGCGCGTGGTCCAGCCGCGTGCGCGGCAGCAGCACCAGGAATTCCTCGCCGCCGGTGCGACCGAGCAGGTCGAAATGGCGCAGCGCATCGCGGCAGGTGGTGGCGATGCGCGCAAGTACCTGGTCGCCGGTGAGGTGGCCATGGCGGTCGTTGACCTGCTTGAAGTGGTCGACGTCGATCGCCAGCGCCGACAGCGGCTCGCGCGAGGACTGCGCACGCGCGATCGCGTGTTCGCCCAATTGTTCGATGCTGCGACGGTTGGCGACGCCGGTCAGCGGATCGGTCGAGGCCATCTCGCGCAGGCGGCGCATGCGCACCACCTGGCGCATGACCAGCGCCCCGAGCAGCAGCAGCAGCACGCCGCCAAGGGCCATCGCCGTCCACTGCCAGCGGCGCGCCTGCAGCAACGCCTCCAGCTGGCGGTCGCGCAGTGCCTTCTCGCGTGCCAGCCGTTCGTTCTCGAGTTTCTGGCGGTCGGCGTCGAATTGCGACCGCAACAGTTGCGCCTGCTGGCCGCGCTCGGCGCCGGTGATCGACTCGTGCACGTCGATGTAGCGTTCCAGGTCGGCGAACGCGGCGTCGTTGCGGCCGATCGCCTGCTCGCTGCGGGCCCGTGCGCGATACAGCAACGCCAGGTAGCGGCGGTTGTCGCTGCGTTCCAGCGCAGCCGCCGCACGCTCGTAGTCGGCCAGCGCCTGCGCGTGGCGACCCAGGCCGGCGTGGGCCTGGCCCATGCGCAACGCGATCATGTCGTCGTTGACGCGGCTGCCCAGCTCGGCGAACTCCGACTGCGCGCGTTCCACCAGCGCCAGCGCGCGTTCGTAGTCCTGGCGCAGGATGTACGGCCAGGCCATCGCCAGGTGGATGGTGGCGATGTCGTAGGCGCTGTCGTGCTCGCGGGCGATCGCCAGCGCGCGGCGGTAGATCCCGAGCGCGTCCTCGACCCGACCCTGGTCCTCGGCCAGGTAGCCCTGCTGCAGCAGGTTGCCGATCAGCTGCGCCCAGTCGCCCAGCGCCTTGGCATAGGCCTCGTTCTGCACCAGGTACTCGCGCGCCTTGGCCAGTTCGCCCATGCGCCGGTAGCTGATGGCGATATCGAGCAGCAGCGACTCGGCGTCGGCCTTGGCGCCGGCCCGCTCGTACAGCTGCTGCGCGGCCACCAGGTCCGGGATCGCCCGCGATTGCTCGCCCAGCAGCGAATGGGTCGCGCCGCGCAGGCTCAGGCCGTCGGCAAGCAGGCGGTCGTTGCGGATCCTGCGCGAAAGGTCGATGCCGGCCTCGTACTCCACCATCGCCGCCGCGGACCCGTGCAGCTGGTCGAGCGCGCTGGCGCGGCAGTAATGGAAGCTGGCCTGGCCGATGCCGTCCTCGAGCTTGCGGGCGCGCGCCAGGCTTTCGTCGGCGTAGGCCAGCTGGCCCTTCGGATCCTCCCAGAAGTCCCAGTCGCAGCGCAGCGCCCGGTAGCGCAATTCACGCACCGGGTCACCGGGCGGTACCAGGCGCTCCAGTTCGGCCAGCCGGCGCAACACCGCCTCCTCGGACGGTTCCGCCCACAGCTCGGTGCCCTGCAGGCGCTTGAGCAAGGCGTCGAACTGCGCGGCGCCGGCCTTGGACGGCGATGGCTGGGCGGCGACGGGGGCAGGTGCGGCAGCCAAGGCGGGGCCGTGCGGCAACAGGAACGCCGCGGCAATCAGCCATGGATGCAGGCACCAGGATCGCAATGGGTTCCCCTGTCTCCGGCAGGCTCCCCACGGCCCGTCGGCAGCTGGATTGTTGGCCACGGCGGCGGGCTTGTCCGCCCGCCACGACCGGTATTGCGAACTACGTCACATTTTCCGGATCAATTTTCCAGCGCGGCGGCGACGAACGGCGGGGTCGCCAGCGCACCACGATGGACGTCGGCGCTGTAATAACGGGTCCCGAGGGCTGCCGTACGGGCGTCGGCCTCGCGGAACTCGAAACCGCCATGCCGGCCGTCGGCGTGCTTTCGCGCCAGGGTGACGCTCCACCAGCCGGTCGGGTAGCAAGGCTGCGGGAAGGGCAGGGTCTTGAAGGCCTGGAACCCGGCCTTGCCCATCTCCGCGCGCATTTCCCGGATCAGCTCGAGCAACGCCAGCGGCGACTCGGACTGCTGCACCAGGATCCCGTCCTCGCGCAGGGCCCGGAAGCAGGACTCGTAGAAGGCCTTGTTGAACAGTCCCTCGGCCGGGCCCACCGGGTCGGTGGAGTCGACGATCACCACGTCGACGCTGTCCGGCGCGCGGTTGGCCATGTAGGCGACGCCGTCGTCGAACAGCAGCCGCGCGCGCGGATCGCCATTGGATTCGCACAGTTCGGGGAAGTACTTCTCCGCCATGCGCGTGACCTGCTCGTCGATGTCGCATTGCACCGCGGTTGCCACGCCTTCGTGGCGCAGCACCTCGCGCAGGGTGCCGCAGTCGCCGCCGCCGATGATCACCACGTCGCGCGGGTTGGCATGGGTGAACAGCGCCGGGTGCGAGATCATCTCGTGGTAGAAGAAATTGTCGCGCGTGGTCAGCATCATCGCGCCGTCGATCAGCATCAGGTTGCCCCAGTCGGTCGACTCGTAGATCTCGATCCTCTGGAACGGCGACTGCACCTCGTCGAGCTTGCGCACGATCCGGTAGCCGATCGACGAGCCGGTGGGCTCGAAGTTCTCGTGCATCCAGGTGGGCTCGGTCATCGCGGTCTCGTCGGGGGCGTGTCGGGGCGCGCGATTGTAGCGGACCCCTTGATCGCGCAGCGTCTAGAATGCGCTGCTCGACCCGCCCCCAAGGATGCGCCGATGGCCGCCTGGTCGCCCGACCAAGCCCGCAAGACCTACTCGATCCCGCATTGGTCGGAGGGTTACTTCGACGTCGACGGCGGTCAAATGGTGGTGCGCCCGCGCGGGCCGGCGGGCCCTTCGATCCCCTTGCCCGGGCTGGTGGACGCGGCGCGCGCCAGGGGCGCCAAACTGCCGTTGCTGCTGCGCTTCCCGGACATCCTCGGCGACCGGCTGGGCAAGCTGCAGGCCGCCTTCGCGCAGGCGCAGCAGGAGTGGGACTACACCGGCGGCTACACCGCGGTCTATCCGATCAAGGTCAACCAGCATGCCGGCGTGGCCGGGGTGCTGGCCTCGCACCGCGGCGAGGGCTTCGGCCTGGAGGCCGGCAGCAAGCCGGAACTGATGGCGGTGATGGCGCTGTCGCGCGCGGGCGGGCTGGTCGTATGCAACGGCTACAAGGACCGCGAGTACATCCGCCTGGCGCTGATCGGCCGCAAGCTCGGGCTGGAGACCTTCATCGTGGTGGAGAAGCCGTCGGAGCTGCGGCTGATCCTGGAGGAAGCGCAGGCGCTCGGCGTGCGCCCGGGGATCGGCGTGCGCATGCGCCTTGCCTCGATCAGCGCCGGCAAATGGCAGAACAGCGGCGGCGACAAGGCCAAGTTCGGCCTCGGCGCGCGCCAGGTGCTGGACCTGTGGAAGGTGCTGCGCGACGCCGGCATGGCCGACTGCCTGCAGCTGCTGCATTTCCACATGGGTTCGCAGATCTCCAACGTCCGCGACATCGCCCGCGGCATGCGCGAGGCGGTGCGCTATTTCGTTGAACTGTCCAAGCTGGGGGCGAACGTCCGCTGGATGGACGTCGGCGGCGGCCTGGGCATCGACTACGAGGGCACCCGCTCGCGCAGCTTCTGCTCGGTCAACTACGGCGTCATGCAGTACGCGTCGAACATCGTGCAGCCGCTGGCCGAGGCCTGCGCCGCCAACGCGCTGCCGCAGCCGCGGATCGTCACCGAATGCGGCCGGGCGATGACCGCGCACCACGCGATGCTGGTGGCGAACGTGGCCGAGGTGGAGGAAGCGCCCGAAGGCCGGGTGCCACCGGCATTCGACGACGAACCGCCGGTGCTGCGCCGCCTGCGCGAGGTGCACGACGAACTCGACCAGCGGCCGCCGGTGGAGCTGTTCCACGACGCCCTGCACCACCACGGCGAGGGTCTGTCCCTGTACGCGCTGGGCCAGCTCGACCTGACCCATCGCGCGCGGCTGGACGACCTGTTCTACGCGATCGCGCATGCGGTCAGGAAGCGGCTCGACTACGCCGAGAAGAGCCACCGTGAGCTGCTCGACGACCTCAACGAGCGGCTGGTGGACAAGTATTTCGTCAACTTCAGCGTGTTCGAGTCGATGCCCGACGTCTGGGCGATCGACCAGGTGTTCCCGATCGTGCCGATCGAGCGACTGGACGAGGCGCCGACGCGGCGCGGCGTGATCGGCGACATGACCTGCGATTCGGACGGCAAGATCGACACCTACGTCGAGAACGAGGACCTGGACACCTCGCTGCCGCTGCATGCGGTGCGCGACGGCGAGAGCTACCGGCTGGGCTTCTTCCTGATCGGCGCCTACCAGGAGATCCTGGGCGACATCCACAACCTGTTCGGCGACACCGACGCGGTGGAAGTGCACCTCACCGAAGACGGCCATGCCATGACCCAGCAGCGCCGCGGCGACACCACCGACGTCATGCTCGACTACGTCGGCTACGACCTCGACGCCCTGCGCGCGACCTACCGCGAAAAAGTCGAGGCCGCGAACCTGCCCGCCGAAGAATCCCGCCGCGTCCTCGCCACCCTCGAATCCGGTCTCACCGCCTACACCTACCTCGAGGATACGCCGCTCGCCCTGCCGCACTGACGGCAAAGCCCACGCAGGACGCGGATCACGCGGATAACAGCCGATCAACGCGGATAAGACTTTTATATGGGTCCTGCCCGCTCTTACCCGTTTTGATTCGCGTTGATCCGCGTCAAAAGGGAGTGTGTCAGCCGCGATGCACCTGGAAGCCGGCAAATGACTGGCTGGTGGGCATCAGTTCGAGGCGGTTGATGTTGAGGTGGGGCGGGAGGTTGGCGATCCACCAGAGGGTGTCGGCGATGTCGTTGGCGGTCATCGGGTTCGAGCCGGCGTAGAGCGCGTCCGAGGCGGCTTGGTCGCCGTGGGTGCGGACCAGGGTGAACTCCGTTTCGGCCATGCCCGGCTCGATCGCGGTCACGCGCACGCCGGTGCCGTGCAAATCGGCGCGCAGGTTCAGCGAGAACTGCGAGACGAACGCCTTGGTGCCGCCGTAGACGTTGCCGCCGGTGTACGGATACTTGCCTGCGGTGGAGCTGACGTTGACGATCGCGCCGCGACGCTGGACGAGCGTGGGCAGCAACGCGCGGGTCAGGGTCACCAGCGCCGTGATGTTGGTGTCGATCATCGTGCGCCAGTCGTCCAGCGACGCCTCTTGCGCCGGACGCGTGCCCAGCGCCAGGCCGGCGTTGTTGACCAGCAGGTCGATGCCGCGGAACGCGGCTGGCAGCGCCTCCAGCGCCGCCTGCATCGCCAGCGCGTCGCGCACGTCGAAGGCCGCCGCATGCACGCGCTCGCCGCCGGGTACGTCCACCAATGCCTGCAGCCGTTCTGCGCGGCGGCCGCAGGCGACCACGTTCCAGCCGCCGGCGACGAAGCGTTCCACCGCCGCGCGACCGAAGCCCGAGGTGGCCCCGGTGATCAACGCCGTGCGTGGCGTGGCGACGCTCATTTCGCCTTGATCGCCAGCGCGGTGAGGCCGCCGCCGGCAAGCTTGCGCTTGGCCTCGGCCAGTTCCGAAGCGGTGGCATAGGGTCCCATGCGCACCCGATAGAAGGTCTTGCCCTGCACTGTCGCCGATTCCACCCGCGCGCCGAGGCCGAGCAGCGCGATCCGCGCCTTGAGCGCCTCCGCATCACCCGAGGCGCCGAACGCGCCGGCCTGCAGGATGTAGGGCGTGTCGCCGCCGACCTCCACGCCGGGCGATGCAGGGGCCGCTCCGCCGGCCGCATCCGGATCGCCGGCCGCGGCAGCCGCGTCGGCGGCATCCATCGCCTGCCGGTCGGCCGCCGCGCGTGCGCGGCGCTCGGCCTCGGCGCGCTCGGTCGCCGCCAGTTCGGCGTCGGTCATCGCCACCTCATCGGCGGGCAACAGTTTGTAGAAGTCGTACTGGGTGCCGGTGGACGCGGAATCGCCGGCGCCTTCGCCGGCAGCCGCGTCCTCGTCGTCTTCCCCGGCGATCGCCTCCTCGCCGCTGGCAACCGCCGGCTGCGCGTCGGGATTGGGCGTGGGCCGGAAGAAGCCGTCGCCCTGCTTGCGATCCATCAGCCTGGGCGCCCACAGCACCGCCGCGATGGCCAGCACGGCGCCCAGCAGCAGCCAGGCCCAGCCGGGCAGTCCGCCGGGGCGGCTGTTGTTGCGTCGCGCCTGGGATTTTCCGCGTCGTGCCGCCACTCGTGCTCCCTCGCTTACATGCTGTCCGGCGCCGAGACGCCGATCAGGGCCAGCCCGTTGGCCAGCACCTGCCGCGTCGCCTGCGCCAGCACCAGTCGCGCGCTGCGCAGCGCATCGTCGTCCACCAGGAACTGGTGGTCGTTGTAGTAGGACTGGAACGCCTGCGCCAGTTCGTGAAGATAGGCCGCGACCAGGTGCGGTTCCAGGTGTTCGCCGGCCGCGGCGACCACGTCCGGCCAGCGCGCCAGCGCGGTCACCAGCGCATGCGTCGCACCGTTGTCCAGGTCCAGCGGCCCGGCCAGGCCCGTGGCCGGATCCCAGGACAGCGCGCGCTCGCGCAGCTGGCGGAACAGGCCGCAGATGCGCGCGTGGGACAGCTGCACGTAGTACACCGGGTTGTCGAGCGACTGGCTGCGCGCCAGGTCGATGTCGAAGGTCAGCTGCGAATCGGGCTTGCGCGCCAGCAGGAACCAGCGCGTCGCATCGCGGCCGACCTCGTCGATGAGGTCGCGCAGCGTGAGGTAGCTGCCGGCGCGCTTGGACAGCTTCACTTCCTCGCCGCCGCGCATCACCGTCACCATCTGGTGCAGCACGTACTCGGGCCAGCCCTGCGGGATGCCGGTATCCAGCGCCTGCAGGCCGGCGCGCACGCGGGCCAGGCTGCCATGGTGGTCGGCGCCAAGTTCGGTGATTGCGCGTTCGTAGCCGCGCTGCCACTTCGACAGGTGGTAGGCGACATCCGGTACGAAATAGGTGTAGCTGCCGTCGGACTTGCGCATCACCCGGTCCTTGTCGTCGCCGAAGTCGGTGGTGCGCAGCCACAGCGCGCCGCCTTCCTCGTAGGTGTGGCCGTGGGCGATTAGCTCGCGCACGGTTTCCTCCACCTTGCCGTCGGCGTACAGCGAGGACTCCAGGAAGAAGACGTCGAACGACACGCCATAGGCCTGCAGGTCCGCATTCTGCTCGCGGCGCAGGTAGGCCACCGAGAAGCGGCGGATCGCGTCGAGGTCATGCGGATCGCCGGCGCCGGTGACGGCGTGGTCCTCGAAGGACACGATGTCGCCGCGCAGGTACGCCTGCGCCACGTCGACGATGTAATCGCCGCGATAGCCGTCGTCGGGCCAGCCGGCGTCGTCCGGCGACTGGCCGAGCGCGCGCGCCTGCACCGACCTGGCAAGGTTGTCGATCTGCGCGCCGGCATCGTTGTAATAGAACTCGCGCTTCACCGACCAGCCGTTGGCGTCGAGCACGCGCGCGATGCAGTCGCCGATCACCGCGGCGCGGCCGTGGCCGACGTGCAGCGGCCCGGTCGGGTTCGCGGACACGTACTCCACCCCGGCGCAGCGGCCCTCGCCGGAAGCATTGCGGCCATAGGCGTCGGCCTGCCGCAGGATGGTGCGCAGCTGGCCTTGCCAGGCCGATTCGGACACGCGCACGTTCAGGAACCCCGGACCGGCGATCTCCACGCCAGCCACGAGGTCGCTCGGGGGCAGGGCTTCCACCAGCGCCTGCGCGATCGCGCGCGGGTTCGACTTGGCGGGCTTCGCCAGCAGCATCGCGACGTTGCTCGAGAAGTCGCCGTGGCTGCGATCCTTCGGTCGCTCGATGACGTAGTCCGGCACCACCAGCTCCGCCGGCAGCGTGCCGCGCTCGCGCAGGGTTTCGATGCCCTGTTCGACGAGGTGGCGGACGAGGGCGCGGAGGGTGGTGTTCACGAAAGGATCGGACGCTTGCAAAGGACGCACGATTGTACGCGAGGCATTTGCGGGGACGCGGTGGGCGGGCCCGCCCACCGCGTCTCGCGGGCTTCGCAGGGTTGCGTCAGACCCAGCCGCGGGAGGCGAGCGAGACCGGGGCGCCGTCGCCGATCACGAAGTGGTCGAGCAGGCGGATGTCGACCAGGGCGAGGGCCTGCTTCAGGCGCGCCGTCACCGCGCGGTCGGCGGCGCTGGGCTCGGCACTGCCGCTGGGATGGTTGTGGCCGACGATGACCGCAGCCGCGTTGCAGGCCAGCGCCCGGCGCACGACTTCCCGCGGATGCACCTCGGCGCCGTCCACCGTGCCGCGGAACAGCTCCTCGAAGGCCAGCGAGCGGTGGCGCGTGTCCAGGAACAGCGCGGCGAAGACCTCGCACGGATGGCCGCGCAGGCGCTGCGCGAAGTAACGCCCGGCGGCGCCCGGGTCGGTGAGCGCTTCGCCGCGTTCCAGGCCCGCGGCGAGGAAGCGGTCGCACAGTTCCAGTGCCGCCGACAATTGGCAGGCCCGTGCCGGGCCGAGCCCGGGCAATGCCGCGAGCTCGCCGGGCGTGCGCTCGAGCAACGCGCGCAGCGGGCCGTGCGCGGCCAGCAGCGCGCGCGCCGTGGCCACCGCGTCCTGCCCGCGCAGGCCCGAGCCGAGGAAGATCGCCAGCAGTTCCGCATCCGAAAGCGCGCCGGCGCCGCGGGCGACCATCTTCTCGCGGGGACGTTCGTTGGCGGGCCAGTCGCGGATGAGCATGGGAGATGGGAAGCGGGAACGGGGAATGGGGAACGGGGAATGGGATCAGCTTCGCGACTTGGGGCGCAGCGTGCAGTCGGGGGGAACGGGGGCTTCGGGTAAGCTAGGCGGCGCAGTGGATGTCAGGAAGTTCCGGCGACATGAACGCGGGCGGATCGACCACGGAACAGGGCCTCGCCGGCCGGCGGGTGCTGCTGTGCGTGTGCGGCGGGATCGCCGCCTACAAGTCGGTCGAACTGGTGCGGCGCCTGCGCGATGCGGGTGCCGACGTCCAGGTGGCGATGACCGACGCCGCGCAGCGCTTCGTCACCGCGCAAAGCTTCCAGGCCGTTTCCCACCGGCTGGTGCGCACGACGCTGTGGGACGCGGCCGCCGAAGCGGCGATGGGCCACCTCGAGCTGGCGCGCTGGGCGCAACTGGTCCTGGTGGCGCCGGCCACCGCCAACACCATCGCCAAGCTGGCCCATGGCCTGGCCGACGACCTGGTCAGCACCCTGTGCCTGGCCACCGACGCACCGCTGGCGATCGCGCCGGCGATGAACCACCGCATGTGGCGGCATCCCGCGACCCAGGCGAACGTCGCGGCGCTGGTTGCGCGCGGCGTCCGCGTGATCGGTCCCGACGACGGCCCGCTCGCCGAGGGCGAATCCGGCCCCGGCCGCCTGCGCGAGCCGCTGGCGATCGTGCGCGAACTGGCCACGGTCGCGGCGCAGTGACCGCGTCGTCCCTCGCCGGCCGGCGGATCGTGGTGAGCGCCGGGCCGACATTCGAGGATCTGGATCCCGTCCGCTTCATCGGCAACCGCAGCAGCGGCCGCATGGGCTTCGCGATCGCCGCCGCCGCCGCGCGGCGTGGCGCCGACACCGTGCTGGTGGCCGGGCCAGTGCAGCTGGCCACGCCCGCCGGCGTGCACCGCGTGGACGTGCGCTCGGCGGCGCAACTGCGCGACGCAGTGCTTGCCGCGCTGCCCGCCGACGCCTACATCGGCGCGGCCGCCGTCGCCGACTGGACCCCGCGCGCCGCCGCCGCGCGCAAGCTGAAAAAGCGCGACGGCGAGGACACCCTCACCCTGGAGCTCGTGCGCACGCCCGACGTGCTGGCGGAAGTGGCCGCGCATCCGCGCCGGCCGCGGCGGGTGGTCGGCTTCGCCGCCGAGACCGAGGACCTGGAAGCCAATGCGCGCGCGAAGCTGCACGCCAAGGGCGTGGACCTGGTCGCCGGCAACCTGGTGGGCATCGCCGGCGGCGGATTCGAATCCGAGCGCAATGCGCTGCTGGTGGTCGGCCATGACGGCGTGCACGCATTGGGCCCGGACACCAAGACGGTGCTGGCCGGGCAATTGCTCGATCTCGTCGCACGAGGCTGGTGATGGAAGGACGCATGGAACACGCCTTGCAGGTGAAGCTGCTGGATCCGCGCTGGGGCGGCGAATGGCCGCTGCCCGCCTACGCGACGGCGGGCAGCGCCGCGCTCGACTTGCGCGCGGCGCTGGACGCGCCGCTGGTGCTGGCCCCCGGCGATGCCGCGCTGGTGCCTTCGGGGCTGGCGATCCACATCGCCGATCCGGGCCTGTGCGCGCTGGTGCTGCCGCGCTCGGGCCTGGGCCATCGCCACGGCATCGTCATGGGCAACGGCACCGGCCTGATCGACGCCGACTACCAGGGTCCGTTGCTGATCAGCACCTGGAACCGCGGCACCGAGCCCTTCACGATCGCCCCGGGCGACCGCATCGCCCAGTTGCTGCTGCTGCCGCTGCAGCGCGCCGCGCTGCAAGTAGTGGATACTTTCGAACACAGTTCTCGCGGCGCCGGCGGCTTCGGCCATACCGGCGTGCGCTGAAGGGGAGAAACACCGTGACCGATCGCCCGCGCCTCCATGTCTCCGCCGCGCAGTTGCGGCCCTTGCTGCCGCTGCTCGCCGGGCTGCTGGTGGCCGTGGCGACATGGCTGGCCTGGACCGGCTTCCAGCAAAGCCGCGACGCGCAACGCAGCGGGGCGCTGGGACAGGCACGCGACCAGGTGGTGCAGGGCACCTCGCGTGCGCTGCTGGCACAGGCCGACTCGATGCAGAAGGGCCTGGCGGCGCCGGAAGTGCAGGCGGCGCTGGCCAGCGGCGACCTCGATGGCGCCGCCACGCAGCTCAAGGCCGTGCTCCAGCGCGCCGACAGCGTCGAATTCCTGCCTACCGACCTGGATGCGGCCTACGCGGCCTTGCCCGAGGGCAGCTTCGGGCGCCTCGCGGTGTCCGAGGCCGCGCTGGCCGAAGGCGGCGCGGTCTCGAGGATCGTCAAGGACGACGGCATCCATCTCGCGGTCGCCGCCCCGGTGCTGGCCGGCGAGCGCCTGGTCGCGGTCGCCTACGCCCGCCTGCCGCTGGCGCTGGCGACCACCGCCCTGCAGGCCGCCGAACTGGGCGGCGGCACCTACCTGGCGTTGCGCCAGGGCAACTTCACCCTGGCCGAACGCGGCAACGTGGCGCTGGTCGACAGCGCCGAATACCTGTCGGCGCCGATCGAAGGCACCGGGCTGCGCGTGGCCGCGGCGGTGCCCGAGGAAACCGAGGGGGCCTTCGGCCTGGGCGCGATGGCGTCGTTCATCGCCGCGGGCGTGCTGGTGCTGGTGGCGATCGGGGCGTGGTTCGCATGGCGGCGCAAGCCCGGCGAGGCCGGCGACGACGAGGCGGCGCCCAGCGAACTCACCATGGCCGAAGCGCTGGAGCAGGGATCCGCACAGGCTGCGCCCGCCGCTGGCGGCAGCACCGCGGCGAGCCCGATGGCCGCCGCGACCGGCGCGGTGGCCGCGGGCGCCACGGCCGCGGCAGCGGCCGCCACGGGCGGCGGCCTGCCGGTGGATCCGGGCATCTTCCGCGCGTACGACATCCGCGGCGTGCTCGGCAAGACCCTGGATGCCGGCGTCGCCGAACTGATCGGCCGCGCGATCGGCTCGCTGATGCAGGAACAGGGCGCCAACGACATCGTCGTCGGCCGCGATGGCCGCCTTTCGGGCCCGGACCTGGTCGCCGGCCTCACCGAGGGCCTGCGCAAGGCCGGGCGCAATGTCATCGACATCGGCATGGTGCCGACGCCGGTGGTGTATTTCGCCACCTACCACCTGCACACCGGCTGCGGCGTCGCCGTCACCGGCAGCCACAATCCGCCGGATTACAACGGCTTCAAGATCATGGTCGGCGGCAAGACCCTGTCCGGCGAGGCGATCACCGACTTGTACGAACGCATCGCCCAGGATCGACTGCACCTGGCCGAAAGCCGCGGCACCCTCGCCCAGCGCGACGTCAGCGACGACTACATCGCGCGCATCGCCTCCGACGTGCAGGTCGACCGCCCGATCAAGGTCGTCGTGGACGCGGGCAACGGCGTCGCCGGCGAACTCGGTCCGCGCGTGCTGCAGGCGATCGGCGCGCAGGTGGTGCCGCTGTACTGCGAGATCGACGGTACCTTCCCCAACCACCATCCCGACCCGAGCGAGCCGCACAACCTCGAGGACCTGATCGCACGCGTGCAGGCGGAGGATGCCGAGGTCGGCATCGCCTTCGACGGCGACGGCGACCGCCTTGGCGTGGTCACGCGCGACGGCCGCATCGTCTTCCCCGACCGGCTGCTGATGCTGTTCGCGGCCGACGTGCTGGAGCGCAACCCGGGCGCGGTGATCGTCTACGACGTCAAGTGCAGTGGCCGCCTGCAGCAGCACATCCTGCGCCACGGCGGCAGCCCACTGATGTGGCGCACGGGCCATTCGCTGATCAAGACCAAGATGCGCGAAGTGGAGGCCGAGCTCGCCGGCGAGATGAGCGGCCATTTCTTCTTCGCCGAGCGCTGGTACGGTTTCGACGACGGCCTGTACGCGGCCGCGCGACTGCTGGAGATCCTGACGCAGCAGGCCGAATCGCCGACGTTCGTGCTCAACTCGTTGCCCGACGGCGTCTCCACCCCGGAAATCAAGGTGCCGGCCCCGGGCGAGGATCCGCACGGCTTCGTCGATCGCTTCCGCGCGACCGCCAGCTTCGAGGGCGCGCGCACATCGACCATCGACGGGCTGCGCGTGGACTGGCCGGACGGTTGGGGGCTGGTGCGCGCGTCCAACACCACGCCGGTGCTGGTGATGCGGTTCGATGCCGAATCCGGGGAAGCGCTGGCGCGGATCCAGGGCGAGTTCAAGCGCCAGTTGCTGGCGATCGAGCCGGGGCTGGCGCTGCCCTTCTGATCGGGCAGCGGGTCACTCGGGGCGCGGGTTCTTCAGCGCGTTGTAGCGCGCCAGAGCGTCGGCCAGTTCGGCGTCGAGGCTGGCGCGGTCGGCGCGTTGCTCGAGGATGATGCGCTGCTGCTTGCCCAGCTCGACGTGCTGCGAACGCACGTTGGCGAGCAGGTTCTCCGGCACCGGGCGCCCGGCCAGTTGCAGGTTGTTGGCCTGGTCGAGCAGCACCACGAGGCTGCGGCGCAGGTTGGATTCGGCCATCGCCGAGGCCTTCAGCGCGTCGTCCAGCAGCGAAGTGCGTTCGCCGTAGGCGCGGCGCAGGTCGGCTTCGGTCGCGTACGACTCCACCATCGCCAGGTCGCGGCGCTGCTGCTCGGCCTTCGCCTTGGCGTCGGCTTGCGCGCGGGCCTCGGCGGCGGTCGCGGCGGCGCGTTCCTCGGCGGTCAGCGCACGGCCGACCTGGCCGGTCTGCTGGCCGCTGGCGGCGTTGATTTCGGTGCGCGCCAGGTCGGTGGCGCCCGGCGGCAGCGTGTCGCCGCAGGTGCGGTTGCCGTTGGCGTCGTTCCAGCAATACAGCTTCTTGGCCCTGGTCTGGGCGTCGGCCGGCGCGGCGAGCGCGCACAGCAACGCCAGCGCGATGGCGGTCCTGAAGATCATGTTGCAGCCCCTGTCCTGCATCCATAACGCGCGCGGTAGGCCAGCAGCGGCTCGCGCTGGGCCACAAGGTCCGCGCTTTCGGTGGCGAACGCAAGCAGGTCGTCCAGCGTGGCCACGGCGACCACGCCGACGCCGGCGTCCTCGGCCAGGGCCCGCGTCGCCGGGCGCGGATCCTCCGCGGAAGCCGCTTCCTGGCGGTCCAGCGCGATGGCGACCGCCACGGTGCTGCCGCCGGCGCCGGCGATGATCGCCAGCGCCTCGCGCACCGCGGTGCCGGCGGTGATCACGTCGTCCACCACCAGCACGCGCCTGCCTTCCAGCGAAGCGCCGATCAGGCTGCCGCCCTCGCCGTGGTCCTTGGCTTCCTTGCGGTTGAACGCGACCGGCAGGTCGCGACCGCGGCGCGCGTACTCGCAGGCCAGCGCCGTGGCCAGCGGGATGCCCTTGTAGGCGGGGCCGAACAGGCAATCGAAGCCGACGCCGGAGGCGTCGATCGCGTCGGCGTAGCAGCTGGCGAGCGCGGCCAGCGCCTGCCCGGAATCGAAGCGCCCGGCGTTGAAGAAATAGGGGCTCTGGCGGCCGGACTTGAGCGTGAATGCGCCGAAGCGCAGCGCTTGCACCCGCAGTGCGAGCGCCAGGAATCGGCGGCGGTGGTCGTGGTCGGCCGGGGCCATCCCGGCATTCTCCCATGCATTGCTATCATCGAGGAAACCCGCGAACCGCCGGACACCACGGGCCTTCATGCGCATCATCAGCTTCAACGCCAATGGCCTGCGCTCGGCCGCCAGCAAGGGGTTCTTCGACTGGTTCGGGCAGCAGGACGCCGACCTGCTGTGCGTGCAGGAGACCAAGGCGCAGGAACACCAGCTGGCGGGTCCCGGATTCCTGCCCGAGGGCTACAAGGCCTGGTTCCGCGACGCCAGCACGAAGAAGGGTTACAGCGGCGTGGCGATCTACGCGCGGCGCGAGCCGGACGAGGTCCGCACCGCGCTGGGCTGGGACGCGTTCGACGAGGAAGGGCGATACGTGGAGGCGCGCTTCGGCAACCTCAGCGTGGTCTCGTTCTACATTCCCTCGGGATCCTCGGGCGAGCTGCGCCAGGGCTTCAAGTTCGAGGTCATGGACTGGCTGCGGCCGATCCTCGATGGCTGGCTGGCCAGCGGTCGCGACTACGTTCTGTGCGGTGACTGGAACATCGTCCGCAGCGAGCTCGACATCCGCAACTGGAAATCCAACCAGAAGAATTCCGGATGCCTGCCGCCCGAGCGCGACTGGCTCAACGGGCTTTGCCACGGGCGCGGCTGGGTCGATGCGTATCGCCACCTGCATGCCGCAGGCCAGGACTACACCTGGTGGAGCAACCGCGGCGCGGCGCGGGCGAACAACGTCGGTTGGCGGATCGACTACCAGTTCGTGACCCCGTCGCTGCGCGAGCGCCTGCGCGCCTGTTCGATCGCGACGACGCCACGCTTCTCCGACCACGCACCGTTCACCGTGGACTACGCATGAGCACCGAATCGGCCAGCCTGCCGCCGCCACGGTCGTACAAGGGCTGGTCGGGCATCCGCCGCGCGTTCGGCACGCCGTCGGCGATGACGATGCTGGTCTTCGGCTTCGGTTCCGGCCTGCCGTTCCTGCTGATCGCCTCGATGACGCTGTCCACGCGCCTGCGCGACGTGGGCCTGGACCTGGGCAGCATCGGCCTGATCAGCCTGGCCAGTTTTTTCTACCTGCTCAAGTTCCTGTGGGCGCCGCTGATCGACCGCTACCCGTTTCCCTTGACCGCCTTCCTCGGCCGGCGGCGCTCGTGGCTGCTGGCGTCGCAGTTGCTGGTCGGCGCCAGCCTGGCGGCGCTGGCGTTGACGCGGCCCGACCTCGGCGTGGGCGCACTCGTGGCCTGGGTGCTGGTCGGCTCCTTCGCCGGCGCCACGCAGGACTCGGTGGTGGATGCGTACCGCATCGAAGTGGCACCGGCGGAGGCGCAGGCGGCACTGGCGGCGACCTACACGCTGGGCTATCGCTTCGGCCTGATCGTCGGCGGCGCGGGCGCGCTGTACATCGCCGACTTCCAGGGCTGGAAGCCGTCCTACCTGTGGATGGCGGCGCTGATGCTGGTGCCGATCGCGACCACGCTGCTGGCGCGCGAACCCGAGGCGCCGGAATCGACGGTGGTGCGCCGGATCGATTTCCTGGGCGCGTTCTGGCAGCCGTTCTCCAGCTACTTCCGCAACAACGGCGTGCTGCTCGGGCTGGTGCTGCTGCTGTTCGTCGGCCTGTTCAAGTTCCCGGACCAGGTGATCGGGGTGATGGCCGGTCCGTTCTACCTCGACTCGGGCTACAGCAAGAGCGACATCGCCACCGTGTCGAAGCTGTTCGGCATCTGGATGGGCATCGCCGGCGCGTTCGCCGGCGGCGTCGCGGTGGCCGCGTTCGGCTTCCGGCGCATGCTGCTGGTCGCCGCGCTGGGCGTGGCCCTGTCGAACCTGGCGTTCCTGCTGATGGCCTACAACCCCGGCGAGATCTGGGCGTTCTACGCGGCGATCTCGGCCGACAACCTGTTCCAGGGGTTCGCGGGCGTGATCCTGATCGCCTTCATGTCGGCACTGACCGATCGCAACTTCACCGCCACCCAGTTCGCGTTGCTGGTGTCATTGGCGAACCTGCCCGGCAAGTTCGCCGGCGGCGTCTCGGGCTACTTCGTCGAGGCGACCTCGTACACGACCTTCTTCACCATCAGTGCGGCCACCGTGGTGCCGACGTTGCTGCTGCTGGCGTGGCTGTGGCGACGGATCGGCGACCGCGCACCGGGAGACAAGGGCCATGTCTGAACTCGACCTGTTGCTGGCACAACGGCTGGAGCGGCTGGCCGCCAAGCGCGGCTGGACCGAGGAGGAAGCCATGGCGCACGCGCTGGAGCGCGGGCTGATGGCGCTGGAGGCCGAAACCTCGAACGACCTCGTCGACGAGGAGGCCGAAGCCCTCAAGGCCGCGATCGCCGCCCTCGAGGAAATCCCCACCGACTCCTTCGCCGCCATCGGCAAGGCCGCGCCTCCGACCGAAGAGCTTTAGCCACGGATGAACACGGATGGACACCGATAAGGCAGGGCAAATTCAAAAAGCCCTATCCGTGTTTATCCGTGTTCATCCGTGGCAAAAAAATCGTCTTATGCCAGATGGATGGCGCCGAGGATGCGGGGGCCGAGGGCGCCGGTGACGGCGGGGAGGTTGCCGGGACGGCCGGCGAGGGTTTCGCGGGCGAGCCAGGCGAAACCCATGGCCTCGATGAAATCGGGGTCCACGCCGTGCACGGCGGTCGATTCGACGGCCACGCCCGGCAGCCGCGCGGCGAGGCGCGACAGCAGCAACGGGTTGTGCACGCCACCACCGCAGACCAGCAGCCGCTGCGGCGTGGCCTGGTGCGCCAGCAACGCCGACGCGACGCTGGCGGCGGTCAGTTCCAGCAGCGTGCGCTGCACGTCCGCGGGGACCTCGTTGCCGTGCAGTCGCTCCGACAGCCAGTCGAGGTGGAACTGTTCGCGACCGCTGCTCTTGGGTGGCGGATGGTCGAACCACGGTTCCGACAGCAGGCGCGCCAGCAATGCCTCGTCGAGCGTGCCACTGGCGGCCCACTTGCCGTCGTGGTCGTAGTGCGCGCCGGTATGGCGCTCGCACCACGCGTCCATCAATGCATTTGCCGGGCCGGTGTCGAAGCCAAGGGACGCGCCGATCCCCGCCGGCAGCAGGGTCAGGTTGGCGATGCCGCCGAGGTTGAGCACCGCGCGCGACTCGCTGGCGTGCGCCAGCAGCGCGGCGTGCAGTCCGGGCAGCAGCGGTGCGCCCTGTCCGCCGGCGGCGACGTCGCGCTGGCGCAGGCCGTCGACCGTGGTGATGCCGGTGCGTTCGGCGATGGTCGCGCCGTCGCCCAGCTGCATCGTGAACGGCACTTCCGCACGCGGCCGGTGGCGCACGGTCTGGCCATGCGAGCCGATCGCCTTCACCTGCGCGGCCGGCACCCCGGCCTCGGCCAGCAGGGCGTTGGCGGCATCGGCGAACGCACGCGCGACGCGGATGTCGAGCGTGCCCAGCTCATCCAGCGAAGTGCAGTCTCCGCCCTGGCCGATCGCGACCAGTCGCGCGCGCAAGCCGGGATCCCAGCGATAGGTGCGGCCCAGGCGCAGCAGGCAGTGCGCGGGCGCGTCGTCGTCGCACTCGACCAGCGCCGCGTCGATGCCGTCGGCGCTGGTGCCCGAGATCAGGCCGATGAAGAGGTTCAAGCTTTCTTGTCGGCCTTGGGCTCGTCGGCCTTGGCGAAGATCACGTCCTCGACCTGGCGGATCTTCGCCAGCGCCTGGCTGGTCTGCGCGCGGAACGCGGCCAGCGCCTGGCCGCGCAGCGGCTCGGGCGGCGGCATGGTCACGGCCAGCGGATTGCGGTGCGCGCCATTGACCCGGAATTCGTAGTGCAGGTGCGGGCCGGTGGCCAGGCCGCTGCTGCCGACGTAGCCGATCACCGTGCCCTGGCCGATGCGCTGGCCCACGCGCTCCTTGCCGAAGCGGGACATGTGGCCGTACAGCGTGGTGTAGCCGCGGCCATGGTCGAGGATCACGGTGCGGCCGTAGCCGCCCTTCCAGCCGACGAAGGCGACCCGGGCGTTGCCCGCCGCCATCACCGGCGTGCCGGTCGGCGCGGCGAAGTCCACGCCCTGGTGCGCGCGGGTGCGGCCCAGGATCGGGTGCTTGCGCGAGCTGCTGAAGCGCGAGCTGATGCGCGTGTACTGCACCGGCATGCGGATGAACGCTTTCTTCAGCGGGCGGCCGTCCTGGTCGAAGTACTCGGCCTTGCCGTCGTGGTCGAAGCGGAACGCCAGGTGCGGCTTGCCGCGGACGGTGAAGGTGGCGGCCTGGATGTCGCCGGTGCGGATCAGTTCGCCCTCGCGCCAGACCTGGTCGACGACCACGCTGTAGCGATCGCTGGATACCACGTCGGAGCTGAAATCGATGTCGTACTTGAAGATCTCGTCGGTCAGCTGGTTGATCGCCTTGCCCGACAGGCCCTGCCTGCGCGCCGACCAGAACAGCGACTTGCCGACTTCGCCGCTGACGACGACGGTGCGGATCTCGGTCGGCCGCTCGATCACCCGCTCGTGGACCTCGTCGCCGGCGAGGGTCAGCTCGACCCTGTGCGTCTCGTCGCGGTCGTAGCGCAGGCCGCGCAGCTGGTGGTTGGCGGTGATGTCGAAGCCGAGGACGTCGCCCGGACGCAGGCGCGCGAGCGCGGCGCGCGTGTCCTTGTCCTCCAGCAGCAGGTGCATCGTGCTGCTGGGCAGGTCGAGGTCCTCGAACAGGCTGCCCAGCGTCTGGCCGCTTTCAACGGTGACCAGCTGCCAGGTATCGACCACGTTGCGGTACCGCGAGACCGGCAATGCGGGCAGCGCGAGGGCGAGGGTGGTGCGCGGCCCCTTCAGCGCGGCATGGAGCGGATCCATTGCGGGGGTGGAGAAGGCCGGCACGATCGCGGCCAGCAGCGCACCCAGGGTGGCGAACAGGCTGGCGTGGGCCCATTGGCGACGGGTCCAGCGACCATTGAAGGAGGGAAGATGGCGGGCCAGCACCTTCCGGTGCAGGGCGGCTTCGCGTACTTTTTCCAGGCGCGCGCGGCGGCTGCTCCTGCTTTCGGGCGTGCTCATGCGCTCTGGCTCATCAGATCAGTCCCCCGCCCGACGTGATGGACGCGTTGAAGGCGGTTACCATAATCACGCGAAATCGACGCGTCAAACCCTTGATGGGGCAGGTTTTTTGACGTGAGTACCCGCTTAACCACCCTTTAACCCGCAATCTTGATTGGCGTCACGCTTTTTGTGCAGCGCGGCAGCCGCCGGAACCGCCCGTGACCACCCCAGACGACACCGCCGCCGCCCTGGCCCAGATCGCCCGCGGGGCCGACGAGCTGCTCAAGCGCGAGGAGCTGGAGGCCCGGCTCAAGTCCGGCAAGCCGTTGCGGGTCAAGGCCGGGTTCGACCCCACCGCCCCCGACCTGCACCTGGGCCATACGGTCCTGCTCAACAAGCTGCGCCAGTTCCAGGACCTCGGCCACCAGGTCATCTTCCTGGTCGGCGACTTCACCGGGATGATCGGCGACCCGACCGGCAAGAACGCCACCCGCAAGCCGCTGACGCGCGAGGACGTGCTCGCGAACGCGAAGACCTACGAGGCGCAGGTGTTCAAGGTCCTGGACCGCGAGCGCACCGAGGTCCGCTTCAACAGCGAGTGGTTCGGGAAGATGTCCGCGGCGGACATGATCCGGCTGGCGGGCCAGCACACGGTCGCGCGGATGCTCGAGCGCGACGACTTCGCCAAGCGCTACGCCGCGCAGCAGCCGATCGCGATCCATGAATTCCTGTATCCGCTGGTGCAGGGCTACGACTCGGTGGCGCTGCGGGCCGACGTCGAGCTCGGCGGCACCGACCAGAAGTTCAACCTGCTGATGGGCCGCGGCCTGCAGGAGCACTACGGGCAGAAGCCGCAGGTGGTGCTGACCATGCCGCTGCTCGAGGGCCTGGACGGCGTGCAGAAGATGTCCAAGTCGCTGGGCAACTACATCGGCATCGACGAGCCGGCGATCGACATCGTGACCAAGGCGATGAAGATCGGCGACGAGCTGATGTGGCGCTGGATCGAGCTGCTGAGCTTCGACATCGGCATCGAGGAGGCGGCACGCCTGAAGCTCGAAATCGCGGCGGGGCAGTTGAACCCGCGCGACGTCAAGCTCCGGCTGGCGCGCGAACTCGCGGCGCGCTTCCACGGCGAAACCGCGGCCGAGCAGGCGGTCGCCGGCTGGAACGCCGCGGTGCGCGGCGAGGGCGATACCGCGACGTTACCGCTGCAGGACGTATTGGTGCCGGCCGAGGGGCTGCGCATCGCCGCCTTGCTCGTGGCCGCGGGCTTGGCGCCGAGCAACTCCGAGGCCAATCGCAAGCTGAAGGAGCGCGCGGTGCGCGTGGACGGCGAGGTGCTGGAAGACGCCCAGCGCGTGTTCGCGCCGGGCTTCGAGGGTGTGCTGGCGATCGGGAAGCGCAACTTCGCGCGGGTGCGGCTGCTCGCCGGCTGAATGCGAAGACGCGGCCATGACGCGCGTCCCCGCATCGTGCGGGGATGGACGCCTGGCTCGCCACCTTCACCGAACACGCCTGGGAACCGCAGCTGGTCGTGCTGCTGTCGACGGCCTACGCGATGCTGCTGGGCGGCGTCATCGGCTTCGAGCGCGAACTGAAGGATCGGCCCGCCGGGTTCCGCACCCACATGCTGGTCGCCGGCGCCGCGGCGCTGCTGGTGGGGCTGGGCGACCTCATCGCCAACCATTTCGCCGCGCAGCACTCGCAGCAGATCCTGCGCATCGACCCGATCCGCCTGATCGAGGCCGTCGTCACCGCGGTTGGCTTCCTCGGCGCAGGCGCGATCTTCCGCCGCGCGGGCGGCAACAGCGTCGCCGGGCTGACCACGGCAGCCTCGCTACTGATGGTCGCGACGATCGGCATCGCCGCCGGACTGCACGCGCAGATGTTGGCGCTCGGCGCCACCGTGATCACGCTGGCCGTGCTGGTGGTGCTGGCGTGGGTGGAGCGCCGCGCGGGGACGCGGAAGGAAGAGCGGCGTCGCGCCTGAGGTTAGCGGGCGTCGAGAATCAGCTTGCGCGAGTCTTCATCAGCTGGGAGCCAGTCGGGCGGCGGTGGCCAGAGGCCTTGTTCGAGTAGCTGCGACTGGAAAAAGTCGACCTCGCCCTGGGCCCAGATGCGCGCTCCGCTTCCCAGCGGAAATCGCACGAACGGCATTTTCCGCAGGAGCCACAGAAGCTGGCGGTATTGTTCCTGGCGGAAGCGAGACGTCTCGCTCCGGCCGAGCAACGGGATCAAGAGGCGCAATGCCCGTAACTGGTCGGAAATCGTGGGCTGATCCGCGAGCCGGGCCAGCACGGAGATGCAATCCATGCGCCTGGATGGCGCAAGCCGATGGCCCTCGCCATCCGTGCAGGCTTCGCGCAGCCCGTACCCCGGGATGGCCACGGCAAGTTCCGAACCATGAGCGGCGAGGTCGGCGTATTCCGCTGGCGTCATGGGTTCACCCGATATCTCCTGCGACTGGTTGGCGATGTGCGGCCAGCAGCGTGGCGACGGGGGCAGTTCGAGCAGGATGGCATAGAGCCGGGTGTAGGTGCCCCCGCGGCGCATGTCGAACACCGGCGATCGGGCCGCACGCGCGAGGGCGTATTCCTGCGTGGCCTCATCCCGCACGTGCAATGCGGAATCCATCAGCGCAAGCCATGCCGCGCCGTTGTTTCCGTCCACCACTACCAGATGGCGCGCGCGGGCAAGCTGGTCGCACCCGCGCGCGCGTGGGCAATGTTCCCAGGACACCCATGCCGCAGCGACATCGTGGGGCCATCGCAGCGTCAACCGGCCGAACAGCTCGTGGTGGCTCAACTCCCGATCCGCGAGCTCGCGCATGAGCGCTTGCGCGATGTCGGCGTCGGGCGTCGCGGCCGGTGGTTGACGGGTGACCCAGTTCGCGAACTCGCGTCGTTGTTCGGCGTCGCAGTTCGGGACTTTGGTCCGGGACTCGAGTCGACGGTGCGCACTGGGAGTTGCGTTCGCCCCAGGTGGGTGAAGAGGAAGCAAGAGCCCGGCCCCGTTCGATTGCGTGACCGCAATGTCCTGTACCCGCGGCTGGTACAGAGACGCGCCCTGCGGCCGCTCCGGCCAGATTCTCCAGGCAAGCAACAGCGCGAGCAGTACGACCCCGCCCAACATTCCCCTTGTTGCGCGCTTCCCCAAGCGTGGATCAGGCGATGCGCATCGCCGCCGCCACCATGAGCCAGGCGACGCAGACGAAGCCGCCGAGCCAGGCGAGGCTGCGCAGCCAGTGCAGGGCGGTCAGGTAGAACAGGCCATGCACGATGCGGAAGCCGACGAAGGCCAGCGCCAGCGCCTGGATCAGCGCAGTCGGCACGCCGGCCGCCTGCGCCATCAACACGCCGGCGGCGAACGGGGCGAAGGCCTCGAAGGCGTTGAGGTGCGCGGCGTAGGCGCGCTGCACGCGCGGGTCCTCCTGCCGCGCGACCCACTGCCGCGGGTCGCGATTGTTGTAGCGCGGGCCGCTGCGCTTGGCGATGACGACCCAGGCGTAAGGCAAGAGTGCGGAAGCCAGGATGCACCAGTACGCGATCGACATGACGTTCCCCCAAGGACGAGCCGACCATGGGTCGGCTCTACGGATCGGTTAAGGCTTGGCAAGTGCCGCGTCGCGCGCGGCCTTGAACGGGTTGCCCTCGTACCAGCTCGGCCACTGTTCCGAACCGGCCAGTTCCTGGCCGATGGTGTAGAGCGCGGTCAGGTCCTCGACCGTGCCGTCCAGCTTCCAGGTCTTCGCGTCGTACTCGTCGGCGGGGCTGTGGTAACGCTGCTCGTTGTACTCGCGCGATGCCGCTTCGCCCGCGGCCTTGCCGCCTTCCAGCAGGTCCTCGCCGCCGTCCACGTAGAGCGCCGGCACGCCGGCCTTGGCGAAGTTGAAATGATCGGAGCGGAAGTAACCGCCGGCTTCCGGATGCGCTTCCTCGTGCAGCACACGGCCCTGGGTATCGGCAACCTTCTTCAGCATGTCCTCGAGCTCGCTGCTGCCCATGCCGACCACGGTGTAGTCGCGGCTGCGTCCGTACACGCTCATCGCGTCGATGTTGAACACCGCCACGGTCTTGTCCAGCGGCACCGAGGGATGGGCGACGTAGTACTGCGAGCCGAGCAGGCCGGATTCCTCCAGCGTCACCGCCAGGAACACGACCGAGCGCTCCGGCTTCTGCGCCTGGTGGGCGAAGGCCTCGGCGACCTCGAGCACGCCGGCGACGCCGGTCGCGTTGTCCACCGCGCCGTTGTAGATCACGTCGGCGTCGGGCTTGGCCGGGTCGGGCTCGTGCTTGCCGAGGTGATCCCAGTGCGCCATGTACAGCACGGCTTCATCGGGGCGCGCGCTGCCCGGCAGCATGCCGACGACGTTGCGCGAGGAGGTCTCGCTGATCGTGCTCTTCAGGTCCAGCGAGGCGGTCGCCTCCAGCGGCACGGCCTTGAAGCCGCGCTTGTTGGCGGCCGCGCGCAGCTTGTCCAGGTCCAGGCCGGCGTCGGCGAACAGCGATTTCGCCGCCTCGCCGCTGATCCAGCCCTGCGCCGGCAGGCGCGGCGCCGGGTCGCTGGATGCGGGCAGGTCGTACTGCGTGCCCGACCAGGAATTGCGCACCACGTCCCAGCCGTAGGACGCGCCGGGCGTGTCGTGGATCACCAGCGCGGCGGCGGCGCCCTTGCGCGCGGCTTCCTCGAACTTGTAAGTCCAGCGCCCGTAGTAGGTCATGCGCTTGCCTTCGAACAGCGAGGCGTCGTCGGCATGGAAGCCGGGGTCGTTGACCAGGATCAGCACGGTCTTGCCCTTGACGTCGACGCCGGCGTAGTCGTTCCACTGCTGCTCCGGCGCGTCGACGCCGTAGCCGACGAACACCAGGCCGCTGTCGGCGATCTTCACCTCCTCCTTGCCGGTGCGGGTGCCGATCACCATGTCGTCACCGAACGCGAGGTCGCGCGGCTGGCCGTCGACGGTGAGGCGAAGCACGGTGGACTCGTCGGCGGTGGTCTCGACCATCGGCACGGTCTGGTACCAGTCGCCGTTGTTGCCGGGCTGCAGGCCGATGCGTTGCATCTGCGCCTTGATGTACTCGACCGTCTTCTGCTCGCCGGCGGTGCCCGGGCCGCGGCCCTCGAACTCGTCGGAGGCGAGGCGCTCGACGTGCGCGGCCAGGTCGCCAGCCGTGATCGCGGGCTCGAAGGCGTGGCCGGTGTCGCTGGCCGCGGGCGCCGCGGTGGTATCGCTCGCGGCGGGCTCGCTGTCGGGCTGGCAGGCTGCCAGCGCCAGCGCGGCGAACAGGCTGGGAATGAGTCGTTGCATCGGGCCTTTCCTGGGTGGAAAGGCCCGATCGTAGCCCAGCCGACCATCGGTCGGCTCTACGGGATCAATTTTCGGGCGGCGTCGGCGTCGAGAAGGCGATCGGGGTGGCGCCGGTCACCTTGCCCACGCGCGCGCTGTCGTGCACGTAGAGCTTGACCTCGTATTGGAACACCAGCGGGCCTTCGACCACCGCGTCCGGGCCGATCACGATGCGCGGCGGCTGCTTCTTGCCGAAACTGATGTTCCAGCCGCCGTTGTCGGGCTTCTCGACGTGGATGCCGCCCTTGACGTGCGAACCGATGCCGACGGTGATGTCGCCGCGCACGGTCTCGATGTCGCCGGCCAGGTCGGTGTCGACGATGCCGATGGCGCCGTTGACGGTGGCGATGTCGTCGCCGACGCTGCTGCCGCGATCGACGAACACCGAGCCGTTGACGGTTTCCACGCCGCCGGCGATCTTCGCCCGCTCGCCCACGCGGATGCTGCCGTTGACGGTCTCCAGGCTCCGGGCCTGGACGTCGTCGCCGCCCTTGATGCTGCCGTTGACGGTGCTGGCGTCCTCGAGGCGGGCGCCGTCCTCGAGGCGGATGCTGCCGTTGACGGTCTCCAGGTCACCGTACAGCTGGCCGGCCTCGGCGGTGATGCTGCCGTTGACCTTGTCGATGCTCTGCTGGGCAAAGGCGGGGTTGGCCGCGAGCGCAATCAGCGCAGCGGCGGTGGCGGTGGCAAGGCGGGTGCGGGTCATGTCCGGGGGTCCCTGGCGCGTTGAGGTGGTTCCGGAAGGGATGCGGCCGGGGCGGCTTCGGTTTAAGCGCCGCGTGGACGCGGTGCAAGCTTGCGCCCGGAGGGGCTTCGCTACAATCGGGTGCCCACCACAGACAGGCCGCCTGCCTTGCCCAGCCACGCCCCGAAACCGGTCGTCCTGATGATCCTCGACGGCTGGGGCCACCGCGACGATCCGGCCGACAACGCGCTGGCCCTGGCCGACCTGCCGAACTGGCGCGGATTGCTGGCGCAGTGCCCGCACACGCTGGTCCACACCGAAGGCCGGCACGTGGGCCTGCCCGACGGTCAGATGGGCAATTCCGAGGTCGGGCACATGAACCTGGGCGCCGGCCGGATCGTCCACCAGGACCTGACCCGGATCGACGCCGCGATCGAGGACGGCAGCTTCTTCCAGAATCCGGAGCTGCGGGCAGCCTGCGAGGCGGTGCTGGAGGACGACGGCACGCTGCACGTCATGGGCCTGCTGTCGCCGGGTGGCGTGCACAGCCACGAGCGCCACATCTTCGCGATGCTCGAGCTGGCCGCGCGCATGGAGGTGCCCCGCGTCGCGGTCCACGCCTTCCTCGACGGCCGCGACATGCCGCCGCGCTCGGCCGCGCCCAGCCTGGCCGCGCTGCAGCAGCGTTGCGCGGCGCTCGGCAACGCGCACATCGCCTCGATCTCCGGGCGCTACTACGCCATGGACCGCGACCAGCGCTGGGACCGCGTGCACCGCGCCTGGGACGCGATCGTCGAGGCCCGCGCCGACTACCGCGCGCTCGACGCCGAAGCCGCGCTGCAGGCGGCGTACCTGCGCGGCGAGACCGACGAGTTCGTCGCGCCGACCGTGATCGCCCCGCCGGACGGCGAGCAGCGGCCGATCGCCGACGGCGACGCGGTGGTGTTCATGAACTTCCGCGCCGACCGCGCGCGGCAACTGACCGCCGCGTTCGTCGCGCCCGGGTTCGCCGGTTTCATCGCGCGGCGACCGGCGCTGGCGCGCTTCACCACCCTGAGCGAATACGACGCCACCTTGCCGGTACACGTCGCGTTCGCAGCGGACGATCTGCGCCACAGCTTCGGCGAGGTGCTGGCCGACCGCGGGCTCACCCAGCTGCGCATCGCCGAGACCGAGAAGTACGCGCACGTGACCTTCTTCTTCAGCGGCGGCCGCGAGGCACCCTACCCCGGCGAGGAGCGCATCCTGGTGCCGAGCCCGAAGGTGGCGACCTACGACCAGCAGCCGGAAATGAGCTGTCCGGAAGTGAGCGCGAAGCTGGTCGAAGCGATCCTCGGGCAAAACTACGACGCGATCGTCTGCAACATCGCCAACCCGGACATGGTCGGCCACACCGGCGACCTGCAGGCGGCGATCCTCGCCGCGCAGGCGGTGGACCAGGCGATCGGCGCGGTCGTCGCGGCCGTGCGCGCCGTACGCGGCGCACTGGTGATCACCGCCGACCACGGCAACCTGGAAATGATGCGCGACCCGGCGACCAACCAGCCGCATACCGCGCACACCGTCGGCCCGGTGCCGCTGCTGTACCTGGGCGAGCGCGCGGCCGCCTTGCGCAGCGGTGGCGCGTTGCGCGACGTCGCGCCGACGCTGCTCGACCTGATGGGCCTGCCCAAGCCCGCGGAAATGACCGGCGACAGCCTGCTGGTCGCCGCGGCGGGCGCCAGGGACTGATGTCGCTCCCGCGCGCCGCCGCCGGCGTCGCCGCGTTGCTGCTGGTGCTGGCATGCGCCGGCCACGCGCAGGCGCAGAGCACCGGCGACACCCAGCGCAAGCTCGACCAGGCGCAACGCGCGCTCAAGGCGATCAGCGCCGAGCGCCGCAAGCTGGAAGGCCAGCGCGGCAGCGCGTCCCGCGAACTGCGCTCGCTCGACGAGAAGCTTGCCGGCTCCAGCCGCGCGCTGCACGACACCGAGGCCGAGCTCGCCCGGCTGAAGGCGGAACTGGCGCAGTTGCAGCAGCAGCGCAAGGAGCTCGACGCCAGCCTGGCGGCGCAGAAGCAGCAGCTCGCCGCGCTGCTGCGCTCGGCCTACACCATCGGCGACGACGCGCCGCTGAAACTGATGCTGTCCCAGGACAGTGCCGCCGAGGCCAACCGCCTGCTCACCTGGCACCGCTACCTGCAGCGCGATCGCGCCGCGCGCGTGGGGACGCTCACCGCGCAGCTGCAGGAACTGGAGACCGTCGAGCGCCGGATTGCCGAACGCCAGTCCGCGCTGGACGCCGCGCGCACGCGCCAGCGCACGCAACTGGCCGCGTTGCAGGACGACCGCAAGGCCCGCGCGAAGGCGGTGAAGCAGATCGAGTCGAAGTACCAGGACAAGCGCAGCCGCGAGAAGGCGCTGGGCAGCGATGTCGCTTCATTGAAGAAACTGCTAGCGCAACTGCGCGCGGCCGCCGCGCGCGCCGAGGCCGAGCGCCGCGCCGCCGCCGAACGGGCGAAGCGCGAGGCCGCCCGGACCGGCGCGCCGCCGCCCAGGAAGGCCACGCCGCCGGCCGGCACCGGCCTGCGCGTGGGCGGCGTCGGCTGGCCGCTGAGCGGCAACCTGATCGCCGGCTACAAGGGCAAGCTGCCGGATGGCGGCAGCAGTTCCGGCCTGCTGATCGGCGCCCCCGCGGGCACGCCGGTGAAAGCCGTGGCGGACGGCAAGGTGGTGTTCGGCGACTGGATGAACGGCTACGGCCTGATCCTCATCGTCGACCACGGCAACGGCTACATGAGCCTGTACGCGCACAACGAAGCGTTGCTGCGCGACGTCGGCGACACGGTCAAGCGCGGCGACCCGGTCGCCAGCGTCGGCAATTCAGGCAGCGCGGGACCGACCGCGCTCTACTTCGAGCTGCGGCGCAACGGCGACCCGGTGGATCCCAAAGGATGGTTGAAATGAAGAGCCCATGGATGCGTGCATGCCTGTTGGCCCTGCTCGCCGCGATGTTGCCGCCCCTGCAGGCGCAGGAAGTGGAAGCGGTGGACGACCCGGACGCGGTGGAAAGCGCCGCCAGCCAGGTGCCGCTGGCCGAGATCCGCCGCTTCGTCGGCGTGTTCAACGCCGTGCGCGAGGCCTACGTGGACCCGGTGGACGAAGACCAGCTGATGCACGCCGCGGTGAAGGGCCTGCTGCTGGACCTGGACCCGCACAGCGTCTATTTCGACAAGGAAGACGCCAGCGCCTTCGAGGAGGAAACCAGCGGCGCCTACGGTGGCGTCGGCGTGGAAGTGCAGCCGCAGGGCGACGGCACCATCCTGGTGGTCGCGCCGATCGACGACACGCCGGCGGCCAAGGCCGGGCTGAAATCCGGCGACCTGATCGTCGCCATCGACGGCCGCCCGCTGCAGCCGGGCGCCGACGGCCAGGCCACGCTGCGTGGCAAGCCCGGAAGCGAAGTGAAGCTGACCATCGCCCGCGAAGGCACCGACGAGCCGTTCGACGTGACCCTGGTCCGCGAAACCATCCGCATCGCCAGCGTGCGCGGCCGCATGCTGGAACCCGGCTTTGGCTACATCCGCATCGCCGCCTTCCAGGCCGACACCGCCGCCGACTTCGAGCGCGTGCTCGCCGATCTGCAGAAGGAGTCGGGTGGACTGAAGGGGGCGGTCATCGACCTGCGCAGCAACCCAGGCGGCCTGCTTGTGTCCGCGGTGCAGATCGCCGACGACCTGCTGCAGAAGGGAAACATCGTCAGCACCCGCGGCCGCATCGCCTTGAGCGACACGCAGTTCAGCGCCACGCCCGGCGACCTGCTCGACGGCGCGCCGATCGTGCTGGTGGTGGACGCCGGCACCGCCAGCGCCGCCGAAGTGCTGGCCGGCGCGCTGCACGACAACGGCCGCGCGCGCATCGTCGGCAGCCGCACCTTCGGCAAGGGCTCGGTGCAGACCCTGCTGCCGCTGGACAACGGCGACTCGGTGAAGCTGACCACCGCGCGCTACTACACGCCCAGCGGCAAATCCATCCAGGCCACCGGCATCGTCCCGGACGTGGTGCTGCATCCGGAAGACGAGGGCGCCGCGCGCCCGGCCGAGGTGACCGAGGCGACGCTGCCGGGGCATCTGCAGGCCGAAGCCGAGGCGAAGGCCGAAGCGGTCGACCAGCCTGGTGAAGTCCTCGAAGGCCGCGCCCCGGTGGACGCCGCCCTCGTCGAACTCAAGCAGATGCTGGCGCCAGTCCCCGCCTCACCCGCGCCCTGACGCAACCCAACCCGTAGAGCCGACCCACGGTCGGCTCCCTCCTGCGTCACACCACCGCCGGATCGTCGTCCCCGATACGCGTGCGCAACGCATGCATCAGTGTCGTCGGCCGCGCCACGCGGTGCCCCAGGCGCTGCCGCGCGAGCTGCTGCGCAAGTTCAACCAGCACCATGCGCGATTGCGGCGAGGTCTCGCGGTAGGCGCGCAGCAACTCGACTTCCTGGTCGTCCTCGACCAGCACGACGTTGCCCGCCGCCGTCGGATGCTGCTGCATCTGGTCGGCTAGCAGCATCACCCCGCGACCAGTCGCCAGCCATTCGAACTGCACGCCGCAGGCGACTGCCACGGCGAGCAGGTGGCCCATGTTCGGCTTCTTCGGTTTGGTCGATTCCCAGTGACTGACGGCGCTGCGATGCACCCCCACCAGGTCCGCGAGCGATGCCTGCGAGAGGCCGCCGTGCCGGCGCGAAAGCCGGATCCGTTGCGTGAGCGTCAAGGTTCCTTCCCCATGGAACGCACGGCCATCCTGCCGTGCGCGCGAACGATATATCAGCGCTCACGCGGTGAGCAACATTCTCGGCAAGTCGGGTGCTGCTGGTAGCGGTTCCAGTGCGGTGCGCGCACGCAAACGCTTTCAGGCCGGCCATGGATGACAAGTAGACCGCAGGACACACATACGACGCTGTCGCGCGATGGAGTTGGCGTCTATACCGGGTTCGCCGCATGACGGCACCCACCCATCGCACAAGGAGAAAATCATGAGAAGGAACTTCGTTTCAGCCCTCGTGGCCCTGGCGCTCAGCCTTGCTGCCGGCAGTGCCCTGGCAACGACGACCCTGCCCAAGGTCACGGTCGTCGGAACCACCATCGACGGTGTCCGCCTCGGTTGCACGGGCTATGCATGCGGTAGCTACATGCTCAGCGTCGGCGGCATCGACGTGAATTCGCCGCTGACCCCGGTCGCCGGCATGGGCGAGGGCGGCGGCGGGGAGCTTGGCGTCACGAAGTCCCAGTTCTGCAACCAGCTCGCAAGCCAGAAGCCGGAAGGCTGCAACCCCGAGTCCCCGCCCTCGGTTCCGGTGTACGACCCGATGTGGGAGGCGAACGGTTGCGGC
The DNA here is from genome assembly GCA_004297225.1 of Lysobacteraceae bacterium. GTDB lineage: Bacteria > Pseudomonadota > Gammaproteobacteria > Xanthomonadales > Xanthomonadaceae > Cognatiluteimonas. The sequence goes on from SCUI01000010.1 coordinate 416,795, forward strand.
ACCGGGGGAATGGAGGAGATCTTCTACAAGATGCTGATGGACAGCCTTTACGGGGACCATTTCTCGGGCAGCCTGGATGCGCCGACCAAGACCTCGAACGGGGTGAACATCAGTTTCCTCGGCGCCTGCAACCATCACGACCGTTGCTGGGCAAGCGCGAATCCGCGGGGAGGTTGCGACGACGCCTTCTTCAAGGAAATGATCGCGGCGTGCGGCGTCGCTTCGGGGGCCGACCTGGGTGCCTGCAAGGGTATCGCGAACATCTACGCTGGTGCGGTCGCATCGGATGCGGCAACCGACCACTACAACGACACTGTCGGCAAGCACGCGTGTGCCGCTTGGGCATACGATATGCGCCGGAATGGTTGCGCCTAAGGAGGGGAGCATGGTTCGTGGAATCCTCGCGTGTCTGGTGTTCGTACTGGGTCTGGGCAGTTGCAGCACCGAAACCGGGAACGCTGCGCCCAGTTCGGGCGAAACCATTGCTCCCGCCAGCGGCGCCCCGGCTGCCGACGACCATGCTGGAGAGATCAGACTGCCGGATCGTTGGCGACTCCCTGCCGTGCCATACGTCAAGGCAGCACGTTCCTGGAACGATCGCCTCTCGACCCTGAGCGGAGCGGACAGATCGAAGCTCGAGTCGTTGAATGCCAGGTACTACGGCATGCTCGAATTCGATTCACAGGAAGAGCAGGCCAAGTTGATTGCCGCTGGCGTGCCGATGCCGGAAGAATGGCTTGCTGCGGAAAAGATGAGCGACGAAACGCTCGCGGTGCTCGCGACCGCCAACAGCCCGAAGGGATCGATGTTCTTCGCCAATCGCCAGCTGGATCGCTATCTCGATGCAATGCAGCGGCTGGAAGGCATGGGAAGCGATCGCGACTTCGATAGTGCGGTGATCAACTCCAAAACGCAGGCAATGGTTTATGCCGGAAATGCCTTGGCGCTGACCCGGAGTCCTTTCGCCGCGTATTTGTACGGAAGCGTCTTCGCGAGGATCTATGGGGGGCCGGAGTACATGGCCGCTGCGATCAGCGTTGCGGGAGCACTGGGCGATCGACGCTCGCAGGAACTCGCGACAGGCTACGACCAGAGGGTGGAATGGGGCTCGTCGCCTCCACTCAGGCTCGGTTCGCTGGCGCCGATCGAAGCGACCATGTGGCTCGAGATCCACCGCTACAGACCGCTTTGACGTTCTGGCTTTGTGACCAAGGGCCCGGATAGCCGGGCCCTTTTTTCGTGCTATCCATAACCCATGTTCGTCTCCATCCCCACCCGCCAGCGTTCCACCCTCCGCTGGGCCACGCCCTTGCTGTTCGCGCTGCTGTGGGGCGCCTACCTGTGGGCCAGCACCCGGCCGGAGTCGGCGCGGCGGCTGTGGCTGCTGGACTGGGGCGCGCTGACCGGCGGCGAGGCCATCGGCAACACGTTCCAGGCCCTGTGGTTGCAGGGCCACTGGCAGCGCCTCTTCAGCGCCCTGTTCCTGCACGCGGACTGGGCCCACCTGCTGGGCAACCTGGTGTTCCTGCTGATCTTCGGCCTGCCGGCGGAGAAGGTGATGGGCGCCGGCCGCTTCCTGCTGCTGTTCCTGCTGGGCGGGGCGGTGGCCAACCTGGCCGCGGTGCTGCTGATCGCCGGGCCGGACCGGCTGGTGATCGGGGCCAGCGGCGCGGTCTCGGCGGTGATCGGCGCCTACCTGGCGCTGTTCCCCCGGGCCAAGCTCGGGGTGGTGCTGCCGCTGGGCCTGTTCCTGCAGTTCGTCCGCACTCCGGCGCCGCTGCTGATCGGCATCTGGGCCCTGCTGCAGGTGGTGTTCGCCTACATCGGCCCGGCCTTCGGCGCCGTGGCCTGGGCGGCCCACATCGCCGGTTTCGCCTTCGGGGTGATGTTCGCGCTGGTGGTCCGGGCCGGAATCGCCCGGCGGATGCGCAAGCAACGGGGCTTTTGACGGCCCCTGCGGCCGCCGTGACCCAGGTCAACCCGGGCGGCCGGAAGTCACGTTACCTTTCGGTTAAAGCCACGTTATAGTGCATACGGCGTCGTACGTATGGGGACGGCGGGCGCCATCCCCGTGCGAGCGACCGGTCCGCGCCAATTCGTTGTCCCAGACCGAACTTCAACAGGCACCCTTGCCGGAGATCGCGCAATGCAAATCGCTTCCCGCCTTACCCTGACGTCCCTGGCCCTTGGCATCGCGGGGGTGCTGGCCATGGGCCAGGCCGACGCGTCGGGCTTCCAGATCCGCGAGAACAGCGTCCGCAACATGGGCCGCGCCAACGCCGGCACCACGGTTGCCTGGGGCGATGCCTCGGTCGTGCTGAACAACCCGGCGGCGATGGTCAACATCAAGGAGACCACCGTCCAGGCCGACATCACCATGATCGACCTGACCGCCGACTTCGAAGGCAGCGGCACCACCGCGCTGGGCACGCCGCTCACCGGCGGCGATGGCGGCGACCCGGGCGACGCCACCCCGGTGCCGGCGATGGCCGCGGTGTTCCCGATCAGCGACCAGTTCGTCGTCGGCGCCAGCGTCAGCGCGCCGTTCGGCCTGAAAACCGAATACGAGCCGAGCTGGATGGGTCGCTACGACGCGCTGGTCTCGGACGTGAAGGTCGTCGACCTCACCGTCTCGGCCGCCTATGCGGTCAGCGATCGCCTCTCGCTCGGCCTCGGCGTGATCTTCCAGAACTCCGATGTCACCCTGTCCAAGGCGATCGACTTCGGTACCGCGCTTTGCGCCGGTTCGGGCAACCCGATGAACTGCTTCAACCCGGCCTTCCCGTACCACCCGCAGCAGCAGGATGGAGCGATCGAAGTGGCCGGCGACGACACCGCCACCGGCTGGGTCGCGGGCGTGCAGTTCAAGGCCAGCGATGCCGTGACCATCGGTTATGCGCACCGCTCGGAAATCTCGCACGACTTGGAAGGCACGGTGGACTTCAGCATGCCGGCCAGCGTTGCCGTGGTGCTGGGCGCCAACCCCGCCTATGCCGACGGCGACATCTACGCGCCGTTCGACACCCCGAGCACCGATACCGTCAGCCTGCGCGTGGACGTCAGCGACCAGTTCCGCATCCTCGCCGACGCCCAGCTGACCGGCTGGACCTCGCTGAAGTCGGTGGACATCTATCGCGACAACGGCAACGTGGTCGGCGCCGAGGCGTTCGAGTGGGACGACACCTGGTTCTACTCGGTGGGCGGCGAATTCGACCTGAGCGAAGCCCTGACCCTGCGCGCCGGCATCGGCTTCGACGAGACCCCGACCAACGACGAGCACCGCACCCCGCGCCTGCCCGACAACGATCGCACGGTCTACACCTTCGGCCTCACCTGGCAGGCCTCGCCGCACATGACCATCGATGCGTCGTACATGCGCGTGGAGATCGACACCCCCACCGTCAACACGACCTCGAGCAGCGGCTCGCACCTGGTCGGCGAGTTCGACGGTTACGCGGACCTGCTTGGCGTGTCGGCGCAGTACCGCTTCTGATCGGACCCGTAGAGCCGACCCATGGTCGGCTCCCGGTACGAAAAGGCCCCGCTCCAGCGGGGCCTTTTCCATTCCAGCCTCAGAACTCGAAGCCCAGTTTCACCCAGGTGGTCCGCCCCGGCTCGTCGATCCGCACCGGCATTGCCGGATAGCCGAAGTCGGCGTTGCCGGCCAGGTTGAGGTGCTCGCTGTAGGCGCGGTCGAACAGGTTGTCGACACCCGCGGTGAGCTGCACGCCGTCGCGCAGCTGCACGCCGGCGTTCAGTGCCAGCGTGGCGAAGCCGGGACTCGGGCCGAGATCGCGCCCGACGACGTTGCCCTGGTCGATGGCGATGCGCGTTTGCGCACGTACCGCACGCAGCAGCGCGCCGGCGCTCCACCGCCCCTGTGCCCAGGCCGCGGTGATGCGCGCCTCGGCCGGCGTCATCTGCGGCAGCGGCGTACCGTCGTCCGTATTCGCGCCCCAGGCCCAGGCGGTCGTCGCACCCAGGGTCCATGCCGGCGTTGGCCGGAACTCCACGCCCGCTTCGGCGCCATGGATGCGCGCGTCCACGTTGGACGCCTGGCTGGTCACGCTGGTCATCCCGGCCGGCTGGTAGCGGAACAGGATGAAGTCGTCGATGCGGCCGGCATACGCGGAGACCCAGGCGTCCATCCGCGCGCCGCGATACTGCGCGCCCAGGTCCAGCTGCGTGGTCCGTTCCGGATCGACGCCCGCGAACGCATTGCTCGCACCGGCGGGGCCGGCCTCGGGCGAGAACAGCTCCCAGTAATCGGGCATGCGCTCGACATGCCCCAGGCCGGCGTACCAGCCGAAGCCGGTGCCGACGATGTCCTTCTCGAAGCGCGCGAATCCGCCCGGAAGTGTTTCGCGCCGCTGCTGGCCGAAGGTGGGGTTCGGCTTCGGCATCATCTTGCCTACCGTGGCGCGCTCGTCGTCGACGGTGGCGCGGTCCACGCGTGCGCCGGCGACGATGCGCTGCCCCGGCGCGAGCGTCCAGGTGGCTTCGCCGAAGACGCCGGTGTTGCGGAACTCTGCATCGGTGGCCCAGGCAACGTCCTTGTAGGCATCCACGCCGCGCGCCTTGCGTGCGCGATGAACGCTGTCCTGGCTGTCCAGGCCGGCCACCAGCTCGATCGCGTCCCACTCGAACGTGGCGGCGATGCGCCCGCCTTCGGTGCGGCGCTCCACGTTCGAGGCCATCGGCATCGGCATCGGCCCGGACGGATTGGGCGTGCGCAGGCTGTAGTTGTCCATCACGTGGTCGGCGACGTTCTGGTACGCGTTGGCCTCGAACTTGCGCAGCACGCCGTCGAACGCGCGCTCGGCGCGCAGGCCCAGGCTGTCGCGGCGGAACTGCGCGCCATCCATGCTGCGCCCGGCGTAACGCGCGACGCCGTCGCCGGCGCCTGCCGTCAGTTCCACCAGGGTATCGGCATCCGGCGTCCAGCCCAGCGCCAAGTCGCCGTTCCATTTCTTCCACGCCGAAGGCACGCGCGTGCCATTGCCGCTGGCGTAGTCGCCGGCTTCGGAACGATTGGCGCTGAGCCGGGCGTAGCCGGCAGTGGCACCAACGGTGGCGTCCAGCACCTGGTCGTTGCGGCCGGCATTGCCGCCCAGCACGCTGCCGCGAACGCGCGCGCCCGGTTGCTCGAAACGTGGCGTGTCGCGGTCGAAACGCACGGTGCCGGCCGAGGCACCCGGCCCCCACAGCACGGTCTGCGGACCCTTCACCACCTCCAGCCGGTCGTAGGTTTCCGGACCGACATACGACAACGGGTTATCCATGCGCGACGGGCAGGCGCCGGGCATCGCGCCGCCATTGGTCAGCAGGTTCAGGCGCGAACCGAACATGCCGCGCAGCACCGGGTCGCCGTTGGTGCCGCCGTTGCGCAGCGCGGAGAACCCGGGAATGGTCTTCAGGTAATCGGCGCCGTCGCTGGCGGGTACCGGTTGCCGCGGCAGGCGCGGATCGAGGGTGAAGGTGAGCGGTTGCACGGGCGAGGCGGTGACGACGACGCGGGCGAGCGTGGTGGTGACCACGTCGGCTTCATTCTGCGCAAGCTCGGAGGGTTCTGCGGCATGCGCCGGATGGCACGCGGCCGCGGCAAGCAATGCAACGGCAATGGCGCACGCAAGCGTGCAGCGCGACGGGACCGCCGTCGCGGGCAATGCGATGATCATGTTGGCTCCAGGTCACAAGGGCGCGGCAAGCGGCCGCGCAGGGCAATCAACGCTTGTGGCTCAGGAGAACGAGGGAGGGGCCTGCCCGCCGAGACCGCGCACGTTACGCCATGCCGCGGCGTGGATGGCGTACTCGCCGGGATGCGGCGCGGCGGCGATCGGGCCCGGCAGCACGCCGGGCGTCGGCACGAACAAGGCCGGGGGGGCGACCAGGGTGCAGTAGCCGCAGGCCGGGTCGTCCGGATGCGGACCCGGCATGCCGGGATGTTCGCCGTGCGCCGGGTGTTCCGCGGCTTCCGGCAGCACCGCCACCGCGTCCTGCAGGTGCCCGGACACGCACATCGGCGCGGCCTGCATCGCCACTTCCGCCGGCATCGCGGCTTCGGGCGCCGCCACGGTGCGGCTGATCGTCGGCGCGACCGCCATCAGCATCGCGGCGGCCAGGGCGAGCCGCGACATCAGGCGCCGGAAGGGCGAATGGACGATCACGGCGCGGATTCTACGTGGGGCGCGGGGCGACGACTTGACGTGGCTCAAGCCGGCCTTGGGTCGGCTCCAGGCAAAAGCGTCGCGGCTCGCGCCGCTCCCACAAGGAGGCGGTGACGCTACTCGCCGAGAGTCAGCAGCGACGCATTACCGCCCGCCGCGGTGGTATTGATCGTCACTGTCTTCTCGGTGGCGAACCGCGCGAGGTAATGCGGGCCACCGGCCTTCGGGCCGGTGCCGGACAGGCCCTGGCCGCCGAACGGCTGCACGCCGACCACCGCGCCGATCTGGTTGCGGTTGACGTAGAGGTTACCGACCTTGGCGCGCTGGACGATGCGGTCGACGGTCTCGTCGATGCGCGAATGCACGCCGAGCGTGAGCCCGTAGCCGGTGGCGTTGATCGCGTCGACCACCTGGTCGAGCTCATCGGCCTTCCAGCGCAGCACGTGCAGGGCGGGGCCGAAGTTCTCGCGGGTGAGCTGCGATAGCGACTGCAGCTCCCACGCGCTCGGCGCGAAGAAGGTGCCGTGCGCGGTCGCTTCCGGATCCAGCGTCGCGCGCGCGATCAGCTTGCCTTCGGTCGCCATGCGCGCGGCGTGCTCGTCGAGCATGCACAGCGCATCCTTGTCGATGACCGGGCCGACGTCGGTGGACAGCTGGCCCGGATCGCCGACCTTCAGCTCGGCCATGGCACCGGCGAGCATGTGCACCACCTTGTCGGCGATGTCCTCCTGCACGTACAGCACGCGCGCGGCCGAGCAGCGCTGGCCGGCGGAGGTGAAGGCGGAGGCGAGCGCGTCCTTGACCAGCTGCTCCGGCAGCGCCGAGGAATCGCCGATCAGTGCATTCTGGCCGCCGGTCTCGGCAATCAGCACCGCGATCGGACCGGCTTCGCGGCCGGCGAGCGCACGATTGATCGCACGCGCGGTGTCGGTGGAGCCGGTGAACGCAACGCCGGCCACGCGCGGATCCGAAGTCAGCGCTGCACCCACCGTGGCGCCATCGCCCGGCAGGAACTGCAGCACCGCTTCCGGCACGCCGGCCTCGTGCAGAAGCTTCACCGCGTAGTAGCCGGTGAGGTTGGTCTGCTCGGCCGGCTTGGCGATCACGCTGTTGCCGGCCGCCAGCGCCGCGGCGACCTGGCCGCTGAAGATCGCCAGCGGGAAGTTCCAGGGGCTGATGCATGCGAACACGCCGCGGCCGCCGAGCTGCAGGGTGTTGGATTCGCCGGTCGGGCCGGGCATCTGCTCCGGCGCGCCGAACATCGCGCGCGCCTGTCCGGCGTAGTAGCGCAGGAAGTCCACGGCCTCGCGAACCTCGGCGACGCCGTCGGCCAGCGTCTTGCCGGCTTCGCGCGTGCACAGCGCCATGAACGCGGGCATGCGCTGTTCCATCAGGTCCGCGGCGCGCTCCAGGATCACCGCGCGCGAGGCGGCGGGCAGCGCGTCCCACGCCGGCTGCGCGGCCACGGCATTCGCCAGCGCCTGCTGCACGGTCGCGGCATCGGCCGGCTGCCACTGGCCGACGACCTGGCGGCGGTCGGCAGGGTTGGTGACGTCGATGAAGTCCGAAGACGGCTTCGCGCCCGGCACCAGCGGCAGCGCGCGCCAGTCGTTGCGCGTGGCCGCGTTCACCTGCTCGGCCAGCGCACGCAGCGAGTCGTCGTTGGAAAGGTTGATGCCCATGGAGTTGTCTCGTTCAAGGCCGAAGCTGCGATAGATGTCGCGCGGCAAGGGAATGCGGGGATGCGGGATCGTTTCGAACTGTTCCACGACCTCGACCGGGTCGCGCACCAGGTCCTCGATCGCCACGCTCTCGTCGGTGATGCGGTTGACGAAGCTGGAGTTGGCGCCGTTCTCGAGCAGGCGCCGCACCAGGTAGGGCAGCAGGTCCTCGTGCGAGCCGACCGGCGCATACACGCGGCAGGGCACGTTCAAGCGGTCCGCCGGGATGACTTCGGCGTAGAGGTCGTCGCCCATGCCGTGCAGCCTCTGGAACTCGAAGGGGCGCCCGGCCGCCAGCCGGTGCACCGCGGCGATGGTCTGCGCGTTGTGCGTGGCGAACATCGGGTACACCGCATCGCCCGCCTCGAACAGTCGCCGCGCGTTGCCGAGGTAGCTGACGTCGGTGTTCGGCTTGCGCGTGTACACCGGATAGCCCGGCAGGCCCTCCACCTGCGCGCGCTTGATCTCGCTGTCCCAGTAGGCGCCCTTGACCAGGCGCACCGGGATGCGGCGGCCGTGCTCGCGCGCCAGTGCCGCGATCCAGTCGATCACGAACGGCGCGCGCTTCTGGTAGGCCTGCACGACGATGCCGAAGCCGTTCCAGCCGGCCAGCGACGGATCGGTCCAGGCAGCGGCGATGACGTCGAGCGACAGTTCCAGCCGGTCGGCTTCCTCGGCGTCGATGGTCATGCCGATGTGGTGCCGCTTCGCGCGCCGGGCCAGGTCCAGCACGCGCGGCGCAAGCTCGGCCAGCACCCGCGCGCGCTTGGCGTGCTCGTAACGCGGATGCAGCGCGGAGAGCTTGACCGAGATCGAGGGTGCGGTGATCTCGTCGGTGAAGGATCCGGAGCCGCCGATGGCGTCGATCGCCATCCGGTACGCCTCGAGGTACCGATCGGCGTCGCCCTGGGTCAGCGCCGCCTCGCCGAGCATGTCGAAGGAGTACCGGTAGTTGGCGTGGTCGCCCTTGCGCGAACGCGCCAGCGCCTCGCCGATCGTGCGGCCCATCACGAACTGGTGGCCCATGATCTTCATCGCCTGGCGTACGGCCAGGCGGATCACCGGTTCGCCGACGCGGCCCACGAGCCGCTTGAAGGCGCCATGGACGTCGCGCTTGGTCTCGTCGGCCAGGTCCACCAGGTGGCCGGTGAGCATCAGGCCCCAGGTGGATGCGTTCACCAGCACCGAGTCCGACTGGCCCACGTGGCGCTTCCAGTCGGCCTCGCCGAGCTTGTCGCGGATCAGCTTGTCGGTGGTCTCGGTGTCCGGGATGCGCAGCAGCGCCTCCGCCACGCACATCAGCAGCACGCCTTCCTGGCTGCCCAGGTCGTACTGGCGCATGAAGGCTTCGATCGCGCCCTGGTCGGCGGCGCGCGCGCGAACCCGGCGCACGAGGTCGGTTGCCGTGGCCTGCACCGCGAGGCGGTCGGCGACCGGCTGCCGCGCGGCCTGCAACAGCTCGCGCACGGCCTCGGCCTCGTCGCGTGCCCAGGCCGCGGTGATCGCGGCACGCAACGGCGACGGCGGGTCCGGGAGTTCGGGCGCAAGGATCGCGGGCGCGGCGGTGGCGCCGGCCCGGGCCGGAAGCGTTTCTGGGGTCATCGGCCTGCAGCACGCGGGGGAAGTGGCCCATTTTAGCGGTCGCGCAGCGGCCGCGGCACCCTCGCGGCTTGCCGGCCCGGCTGGGGCGGGCCTATCATTCTGGAGCTTCCGTGACCGTCAGCTGCGGTTCACGGCGCGATCGCATCCGATTCCACCTGGCATGCAACGACCCCGGTCGGCCGGCCAGGCAACGCGCGCGACCGTCCAATCCTTATCTATTGAAGTGGGGCCCGTACTGATGAAAGCCGGTCGTTTGAAGCAAGGGCGAGTGGGGAAGGCGCTGCTGGGCCTGGCGGCCATGGCGCTGCCGATGCTGGCTTGGGCCCAGGCCGCCACGGCCCCCGCGACCGCCGCCGATGCGGAGCCCGCCGCGACCGTGCCCTGGCAGCTGAACCTGCATCCCGGCGTGACCCAGACCTCGCAGGCCGCCTACGACGCGCACATGTTCGCGGTCTGGGTGTGCGTGGCGATCGGCCTGATCGTGTTCGGCGCCATGGCCGTGGCCATGTTCAGGTTCCGCAAGTCCAAGGGCGCCGTCGCCGCGGACTGGAGCCACAACACCACCGCCGAGGTCATCTGGACGATCGTCCCGATCATCATCCTGATCGTGATGGTCTGGCCGGCCACCGAGAAGCTCATCGCGCAGTACGACACCCGCGATTCCGAGCTGACGGTCAAGGTCACCGGCTACCAGTGGATGTGGAAGTACGAGATCCTCGGCGAGGGCGTCGAATTCACCAGCCGCCTGGCCAGCGACAGCAACGCGATGCGCCAGAGCGGCCAGCAGCCGACGCTGGAGTCCAACCCGAACTACCTGCTCGAGGTGGACAACCCCCTCGTGCTGCCCACCGACACCAAGATCCGCTTCGTGATCACCGCCGACGACGTCATCCATTCCTGGTGGGTGCCGGCGCTGGGCTGGAAGCAGGACGCGATCCCCGGGATCATCAACGAGGCCTGGACCGACATCCGCGTCGCCGGCACCTATCGCGGCCAGTGCGCCGAACTGTGCGGCAAGGACCACGGCTTCATGCCGATCGTGGTCAAGGCCGTGCCGAAGACCGAGTTCCGACGCTGGCTGGCCGAACACAAGGCGGCGCAGGCGCCGGCCGCCACCGTCGCCGCCGCGCCCTGACCGCTGGCGCCCGCACGAGCGCCGCACCCTTACGCAACGCATTCTCGAGGTAGGTCATGTCCACCCATTACGAAGCCACCGCCGACACCCACGCGGGCCACGACGCCCACGCCCACAAGCAGAGCTTCGTCGACCGCTGGTTCTTCTCCACGAACCACAAGGACATCGGCACGCTGTACCTGATCTTCAGCTTCGTCATGGTCATCGTCGGCGCGTTCCTGTCGGTGCTGATCCGCACCGAGCTGGCGGTGCCGGGCCTGCAGTTCGTCGAGCCGTACACGTTCAACCAGTTCACCACCATGCACGCGCTGGTGATGATCTTCGGCGCGATCATGCCGGCGTTCGTGGGCCTGGGTAACTGGATGATCCCGCTGCAGATCGGCGCTCCGGACATGGCGCTGCCGCGCATGAACAACTGGTCGTTCTGGATCCTGCCGTTCGCGTTCATCCTGCTGCTGTCCACGTTCTTCATGCCGGGCGGCGCGCCGGCCGGCGGCTGGACCATGTACCCGCCGCTGATGCTGCAGGGCGGCGCCAACGTGGCCATGACCATCTTCGCGGTGCACATGATGGGCATCAGCTCGATCATGGGCGCGATCAACATCATCGCTACCATCCTCAACATGCGCGCCCCGGGCGTGGACCTGATGAAGATGCCGCTGTTCAGCTGGTCGTGGCTGATCACGGCGTTCCTGCTGCTGGGCGTGATGCCGGTGCTGGCGGGCGCGGTCACCATGCTGCTGACCGACAAGTTCTTCGCCACCTCGTTCTTCAACGCGGCCGGCGGCGGCGACCCGGTGATGTACCAGCACATCTTCTGGTTCTTCGGGCACCCCGAGGTCTACATCATGATCCTGCCGGCGTTCGGCATCGTCAGCGAGATCATCCCGACGTTCTCGCGCAAGCCGCTGTTCGGCTACCAGGCGATGGTGTACGCGATCGCGGCGATCGCCTTCCTCTCGTTCATCGTGTGGGCGCACCACATGTTCACCGTCGGCATGCCCCTGGGCGGCGAGGTGTACTTCATGTTCGCGACCATGCTGATCTCGATCCCCACCGGGGTGAAGGTGTTCAACTGGGTCAGTACCATGTGGGGCGGCTCGCTGACCTTCGAGACGCCGATGCTGTGGGCGATCGGCTTCGTGATCCTGTTCACCATCGGCGGCTTCTCCGGGCTGATGCTGGCGATCGTGCCGGCCGACTTCCAGTACCACGACACCTACTTCGTGGTCGCGCACTTCCACTACGTGCTGGTCACCGGCGCGCTGTTCGCGATCATCGGCGCCATCTACTACTGGTGGCCGAAGTGGACCGGGCGCATGTACAACGAGACACTCGGCAAGTTCCATTTCTGGTGGACGATGGTATTCGTCAACCTGGTGTTCTTCCCGCAGCACTTCCTCGGCCTTGCCGGCATGCCGCGCCGCATCCCGGACTACAACGTGGTGTTCGCCGACTGGAACCTGATCGCCTCGATCGGCGCCTTCGGCATGTTCATCACCCCGTTCCTGATGTTCTACATCCTGTGGAGCTCCAAGCGGAACGGACCGATCGCCGCGGCACGGGCCTGGGAAGGCGCGCGTGGCCTGGAATGGACCGTGCCCTCGCCGGCGCCGCACCACACCTTCACCACGCCGCCGGTGATCGGCCCGGGCGACCTGGCGCACGGCGACTTCGTGCAGAAGGACTACGAGTAAGGACCTGATGGGCGAGCACACGCCATCGCCGGACAAGCGCGGCAGCAGCGGGCTGGTGAAGCTGCTGGGCGTCGCTCTGGGCGCGTTCGCCTTCACCTTCGCGCTGGTGCCGCTGTATCGCATCGCCTGCGAGAAGGTGTTCGGCGTGCGCCTGGAGCAGGGTCCGGCGGAGGCGTCGGCGAAGGCGCATGACGCCAAGGCCGATCGCTGGGTGACGGTGCAGTTCGACGGCGGCGTGAATTCGAAGCTGCCGTGGGCGTTCAATCCCGAGCAGGCCACGATGCGGGTGCGGCCGGGCGTGCAGTACGAGGCGCTGTACTTCGCCCGCAACGACGGCGATCGCGCCATCGTCGGCAACGCCGTGCCATCGGTGGCGCCGGCGCGTGCCTCGGCCTACTTCAGCAAGACCGAATGCTTCTGCTTCACCGCGCAGGAACTGCAGCCCGGCGAATCCCGCGACATGCCGGTGCGCTTCATCGTGGATCCGGACCTGCCGGACAACATCCACACCTTGACGCTGTCCTACACCTTCTTCAAGAACGAATCGCAGACCGACGCGCTCGGCGCGTCCTGATCCTCGCAACGCAACCCGGAAGACCGACATGGCCCAAGCCCCCAGTACCGACGCCCACGCCGCGCACGATCCGAACGTCTATTTCGTGCCGCATTCGAGCCGTTGGCCCCTGTACGCCTCGGTGGCGCTGTTCATCACCATGGTCGGCTTCTCCGGCTGGCTGAACGAGGCGGCCTGGGGCCGCATCGTCTTCTTCATCGGCATCGCCGGCCTGGTCGGGATCCTGTTCAAGTGGTTCGCCGACGTCATCACCGAGTCGGTGCGCGGCTACTACAACAAGCAGGTGGACGGCTCGTTCCGGATGGGGATGATCTGGTTCATCTTCTCCGAGGTGATGTTCTTCGCCGCGTTCTTCGGCGCGCTGTTCTACGCCCGCCAGTTCGCGATGCCGTGGCTGACCGGCGAAGGCGACGGCGTCATGACCAACTCGCTGCTGTGGCCGGGCTTCGCGGCCGGCTGGCCGAGCAACGGCCCGGGCGAGATCGGCGGTACCTTCCAGACGATCCCGGCCTGGGGCCTGCCGCTGGTCAACACCCTGATCCTGCTGACCTCGGGCGTCACCGTCACCATCGCCCACCACGCGCTGAAGGCCGGCCAGCGGCAGAAGCTGCTGGTGTTCCTGGGCCTGACGGTACTGCTGGGCGCGACCTTCCTGTTCTTCCAGGCGGAGGAGTACATCCACGCCTACAGCGAGCTCAACCTGACCCTGGGTTCGGGCATCTACGGTTCCACCTTCTTCATGCTCACCGGCTTCCACGGCGCCCACGTCACCCTGGGCACGATCATGCTGGCGGTGATCTGGTTCCGCTGCCTGAAAGGCCACTTCACCGGCGAAGACCATTTCGCGTTCGAAGCCGTGGCCTGGTACTGGCACTTCGTCGACGTGGTCTGGCTGGGGCTGTTCCTGTTCGTCTACGTGCTTTAAGGGCAAGAGCGGGAACGGGGAACAGGGAACAGGGAACCGTAGGGCCGAGCCATGCTCGGCTTCCAGGCCCTACCGACCAACCCCGTGCGGCGTGATCCAGCCCATGTAGATCGCGAGGGCGACGAACAGGATCAGGGCCACGGACAAGGCGATGCGCTTGGTGAGCGCGTTCACGGTGCGCTTGGTCGTACCTTTGTCGACCAGCATGTAGTACAGCCCGGCGCCGAGGTTCCAGAGGATGACCAGCAGGAAAGCGACGATCAGCAGCGTTTTCAGCGAGTCGCTCATGGTGCCTGTCCTCGGGGCGCGCCCGCTGGGCGCAACCCGGCCATTATCGCAGCCCGCGGCCTGGCCGGCGTGACCCGCCGCGGCAACCTCCTGCTGGGTTGGGCACTGGCGCTGCTCGGGATCGCGCTGTTCGCGAGGCTCGGCCTGTGGCAACTGGAGCGCATGCACGAGAAGCGGGCGATGCTCGACGCGGTCGAGTCGGTCGTTCGCGAGCGCCAGCCGGTATCGCTGGACCGCGCCGCGGATGCCGCGGATGCGCGCAAGTACGCCTGGGCGGCCGGCAGCGGCCACTTCGCGGCGCTGCCACCGATCCTGCTCGACAACCAGTCGCGCAACGAACGTCCTGGCGTGCGCGTGTTCCGCGTGTTCGAACCGGATGACGGCGCGCCGCTGCTGGTCGAGCTCGGCTGGCTGCCGGTGCCCGGCGACCGCCGCATGCCGGCGGTGCCGATGCCCGCGGGCGTGGCGAATGTCGCCGGCCTGCTGGCACCGCCGCCGTCCGCGGGGCTCGCCAAGGGCACGCCCGTCGCAATTTGCGAAGGCCTCCCTTGTGGGAGCGGCGCAAGCCGCGAAGCGCTTCTCGCCATCGCACTGGATCTCCCGGAACTTGCAGGCACGCTGCACCTCCCGGCCCTCGCCCCGCGCATCCTCAAGCTCGATCCCGCGCAACCGCTTCCCGCCACGCCCGCCTACGCCCGCGACCTCGACATCCTCCCCAACACCCAGCCGCCCGAACGCCACCTCGGCTATGCCGTGCAGTGGTTCGGGCTCGCGACCACGGTGCTCGTGATCGCGCTGCTGCTCACCTTCCGCAAGCGAAAAACGCCATGACCTCCACGCCCGTCCAGCCCGCCCCCGAACAGCAACGCAATCGCCGCGGCCGCCTGGTCCTGCTCGCGATTGCCGGCTTGTTCTTCGGCGTCATGCTGGTCGCCGGCCTGCTGCGCTTTTCCGGCTGGCGTCCCGCCGGCAGCAACGTGCACGGCGAAATGCTGGAGCCGCTGGTGGACCTGCGCGAGCGTGCACCCGCATTGCACGATGGCGGCACGTACGCGTGGAATCCGCCGGCACGCACCTGGCGGATCGCCGTCGCGCCGCCGGCCGACTGCGGCGTCGCGTGCGACAAGGTCGCCGCGGACCTCGACAAGGTCTGGCGCCTGATGGGCCGCAAGGCGGATCGCATCGACATCCTCTGGCTGTGCCCGGACGCCGCCTGCGTGGTGCCGTCTCCGCTGGCCGAGGACCGCACGTTGCGCCGCCTGCGCCCGGATGCCGCGTTGCGCGCCACGCTGCCGCGCGTGGATGAAGGCGCCAGCGCCGGCGTACCGGTCTACGTGCTGGATCCGAACGGGTTCGTGATCCTGCGTTACCCTCCGGGCTCGGATCCGGGCGGCCTGCGCGCGGACCTCGCCAAGCTGCTGAAGTTGATCTGACGATGTCCGCCGCCTCCAAGCATTACCACCGTCTTGCCTGGCTTGCCTGTGCGCTGGCCCTGGGCGTGATCGTGTTCGGCGCCTTCGTGCGCCTGTCCAATGCCGGCCTCAGCTGCCCGGACTGGCCTACCTGCTACGGCCAGGCGACGTGGCCGTCCGCACCCGCGGATGCCGCCGACCATGCGGCCAGCGCGATCCGTCCGTTCGACGACACCCGCGCATGGCGCGAGCAGGTGCACCGCATGCTGGCCGGTTCGCTCGGCGCGCTGGTGTTGCTGCTCGCGGTTCTCGCCGCGCGCCGCGAACGCCACGGCGTGGCGCAGGTGCTGGGCGCGTCGCTGCTGGTGGCGATCGCCATTCCGCTGTACATGCGCGGCGAGCACGTCGCGGCGTCGGTGCTGGCTGCGATCGGCGAACTGATCCTGGTGGTCGCGGCGGTGCGCTGGGCCCGGGGCGCCGACGGCAGCGTCACGCAGTCGTTGCCGCCGATCGCGGCGCTGACACTGGCCGTGATCATTTTCCAGGCCTTGCTGGGCATGTGGACCGTGACCTGGTTGCTGAAACCGATCGTGGTCATGGGCCACCTGCTTGGCGGCCTGCTGACGTTCGCGCTGCTGTCGTGGCTGGCCTGGCGCGCGACCGACCTGCCTGTGCGCGTTCCCGGCGCGCATGTGTTGCGCCGGTTGGTGGCGATCGGGCTGGCGTTGCTGGCCGTGCAGATCGCGCTGGGCGGCTGGACCAGCGCCAACTATGCCGCGCTGTCGTGCGGCACGGATTTCCCCAAGTGCGTCGGCCAGTGGATGCCGCCGCACGATTTCCGCGAAGGCTTCGTGCTCTGGCGCGGCATCGGCGTGGATTACGAGGGCGGCGTGCTCGATGGGGCCTCGCGCATCGCGATCCACATCGCCCATCGCACTGGCGCCCTGGTGGTGTTCCTCTACCTGGGCTGGCTGGCGCTGCGGTTGCTGCGTTCGCCCGGCGTGCGCGGTTTCGGCGGCGGGCTGGCGGTCCTGCTGCTGGCGCAGGTGACGCTGGGCGTGCTCAACGTCGTGCTCGCGTTGCCGCTGTGGGTGGCGGTGCTGCACAACGCCGGCGCCGCGCTGCTGCTGTTTACGCTGGTGGCGCTGCTCGCGCGGCTGCGCGCACCCGAAGGACGCGACTGAGATGACCCCGACGCCATCGATCGTCCGCCAGTACTGGAGCCTGACCAAGCCGCGGGTCGTGGCCCTGATCGTGTTCACCGCCGCGATCGGCATGTTCCTGGCGGTGCCCGGGCTGCCGCCGTTGCGCGAATCGGTGCTCGGCTTCCTCGGCATCTGGCTGGCGGCGGCGAGCGCGGCGACCGTCAACCAGCTGCTCGACTCGCGCATCGACGCGAAGATGGCGCGCACCAGCTGGCGGCCGATCGTGGTGGGGCAGGTGACGCCGCGGCAGGCGCTGGTGTTCGCGCTGGTGCTGGGCGCCGCCTCGATGGCGGTCCTGCTGCTGTGGGTGAACACCATCACCGCGGTGCTGACGTTCTGCTCGCTGATCGGCTATGCGGTGGTGTACACGCGCTTCCTCAAGCGCGCCACGCCGCAGAACATCGTCATCGGCGGTGTCGCCGGTGCCGCGCCGCCGCTGCTGGGCTGGGCGGCGATCACCGGCATGCAGGACCAGTGGGGCTGGGCGCACGCACTGCTGCTGGTGCTGATCATCTTCGTGTGGACGCCGCCGCATTTCTGGGCGCTGGCGATCTTCCGCCGCGCCGATTACGCGCGGGCGATGGTGCCGATGCTGCCGGTCACCCATGGCGTGGAATACACCCGCTGGCAGATCCTGCTGTATACCGTGCTGCTGGTGGTGGTGACGGTGCTGCCGTGGGTCGTCGGCATGAGCGGCAATTTCTACCTCGGCGGCGCGCTGGTGCTGGGTGCGATGTTCCTCTGGTATGCCTGGCGCCTGCTGGATCCGCCGGACGAGTTCTATGCGATGCGGGTGTTCAACTATTCGATCGTGTACCTGATGGCGTTGTTCGCGTTCCTGCTGGTGGACCACTGGATGCTGCCGTACCTGCAGCCGGCGGCGATGATGGAATTCGTGCCCGAGTAGACGGAGATGAAAGCGTGAACCGCCTCGACGTCGAATGCGAACAGAAGCTGGACGATTGCGGCGAAGCGTTTACGCACGTTTCGTTCCACATCGACGGGCGCCCGCTGCTGGAGATGGTCCGGGAGTTCGAGACGGCTTTTGCCGGCGAGCTCGCGGGCGAATACGACACCCAGGCTTGCGACTGCTACACCGAGGAGTTCCTGCTCGGTCGGGACGGTGGACAAGACAAGACGGAACTGCTGTGTTGTACCTGCGGCTGCATGGGCTGCTGGCCGCTCAACGCCAGGATCACCGTCGACGGAAATTCCGTCACCTGGGATGGATTCGAACAGCCCCATCGCGACTGGTCCTACGAAGGCTTCGGCCCGTTCGTGTTCGATCTCGACCAGTACCGCAGCGCCATCGCGGTGATCGGCAGGAGGGTGCCGACATGACATCACCAAGCGCGATCGCGCTGGCCGGATTCATCTCCTGGGCGCTGCTGCTGCTGGTGCTGATGGAGGTCATCCGCTCGCAACTCGTCCTGCGCGGCAAGGTCGCCGCGAACGCATTCACGCCGGACAACGCCGGGCTGTCGCCTTTCATGCAGCGCCTGGCCCGCGCCCATGCGAACTGCGTCGAGGGACTGCCGATCTTCGGCGGCCTCCTGCTGGTGGCCATCGCAACCGAAAGGACAGGAATCACCGATTCGATGGCCTACGTGTTCCTGGCCGCGCGGATCTTCCAGTCGCTCGTGCACCTGGCCTCGCTGGGCAAGGTTGCCGTTACCGTTCGTTTTGGCGCATTTGCCATCCAGTTGGCGATCGGGTTGTACTGGGCCTTCGGTCTCCTGGTGTCGCTGGTTGGAATGGAGTAATGCATGGCCAAGATGATCAAGGGCCCCTCCTCGCGCAGGCCGCCGGTGCCGGCAAAGGGCCATGCGGAAATCGCCAATTGGATGGAGACGGTGATGCCGGCGGTGAAGCCGATCGTCGAGCGCCTGGACGCGATCATCCGCAAAGAGCTCAAGGGCTTGCAGTACGCGGTCAAGTGGCAGCACGCGTTCTATGGATTGCCGGACGAGGGCTGGATCATCGAGATCGGGGCCTACCATGTCTCGGTGAACATCGTGTTCCATGGCGGTGCGGAGTTCGACGACCCGCCGGAACTCGGCGAGGGCGCGCGCTATGTCAAGCTGCGCTCGGTCGAGGAGGCCAGCGCGCCGCAAGTTCGCGCGTGGATCCGCGAGGCACGCCGTCATTCCGGGTGGAAGTAGGGCGATGAACGGAACGTTGCTGGTCGGGTTGGGTGGGTTCCTGGGTGCCATCGCACGTTACAAGCTCGGCGCTGCGATCACCCACGGCACCGGACTCGTGCGGTTCCCGATCGGCACTTTCGCCGTCAACCTGGTCGGTTGCCTCGCGATCGGGCTGCTCGCCGGCGTGGTCGCGCGCTACCACGTGCTGGGCACCGAGGCGCGCCTGTTCCTGTTCACGGGCCTGCTTGGCGGGTTCACCACGTTCTCGGCATTCGGGTTGGAATCGGTCGAGCTGCTGCGCCGCGGCGAGTTGGCCGTGGCCGGCTTGTATGCTGGCGGCAGCGTCGTCGCCGGGCTGGCCGCAGTCTGGCTGGGCCTGAAGCTGATCGAGCTGATTCCACATTGAGGAGCGCCACCATGCACGAAGGAAGCTGTCATTGCGGCGCCGTCCGCTACGCCGTGGAAGGCACCCCGGAAAAGGCGATCGAGTGCAACTGCTCGCATTGCCAGCGCAAGGGACTGCTGCTGTGGTTCGTGCCGCGCGACGCGCTGGCGATCCGGGAGGGTGGCGAAAGCCTTGCCGAATACACCTTCAACAAGCGCGTGATCCGCCACCAGTTCTGCCCGACCTGCGGCGTGCAGCCGTTTTCCTTCGGACAAGACAAGTCCGGCGCCGAAATGGCGGCGATCAACGTCCGCTGCCTGGAGGGCGTCGACCTTGACGCGATCGAGCGGGTGCCGGTGAACGGCAAGGACTTCTGATCCCCATGGAAGAGATCGCCTGGGACGATTTCATGAAGGTGGAGTTGCGCGTCGGCAGGATCATCGGCGCAGAGCCGTTTCCCCAGGCGCGCAAGCCGGCGTACAAGCTGCAGGTGGATTTCGGCCCCGAGGTCGGCGTGCGCAAGTCCAGCGCGCAGGTGACCGCGTTGTACACCGTCGATGAACTGGTGGGCCGCCTGGTGGTAGGCGTGGTGAACTTCCCCAGGAAGCAGATTGGTCCGTTCGTCTCGGAGTGCCTGGTCACGGGATTCCACGACGCGGAAGGCCGCGTCGCCCTGTGCGTACCCGACAAGCCGGTGCCGCTGGGGACGCGGCTGCTTTGACATGCCATCGGGGCGCGGCCGCTTGATGCATGCAAGGCGGGCCGTCGCGAGCCTGGTCGTGCTGTGGCTGCTTTCGCCAGCGCCTGCAATCGCCACCGAAGCTGCGCGGCTGCTCCAGCAGGCCATTGGCCACCATTCGCTGGTGCTGCTGGGCGAGATGCACGGGACCCGGGAAATTCCAGCGATCAGCGGAGAGCTCGTCGCCCGTTACGCGAAGGACGAGGCAGTGCTGCTGGCCCTGGAAGCCAATGCCGGCGACCAGGCACGCGTGGAACGGTTCCTTCGCTCGGACGGAGGCGTGTCGGCGAAAGCCGACCTGCTCTCCGGCGAGCACTGGCAGGAGATCCACCATGACGGGCGCGACAGCGCGGCGATGTTCGCGCTGCTCGAGCAGGTCCGGCAATTGCGCGCGTCGGGCAGGAAGGTGGATGTCGTCATGTTCGATGACGCAGGCCAAGCCGATCGCGACACGCGCATGGCCGAAGCGATCCGCGCGGCCGTGACCGCGCATCCGGGAGCGCGCACGCTGGCACTGATGGGCAACGTGCACGCGATGACCGGCGAGCCCCCCGTGATGCTCTCCGATGGCAAGCCGTTCGTGCCGCCCAGGACCGTCGGTGTGCATCTGGCCGACCTCTCTCCGCTTTCCATCGTGTTCCGCGCGAACGAGGGCAGCTTCTGGACGTGCATGCGCGAGCAGTGCGGCGAACAACCCGTGATCCCGGGCGCCGCTGCTACGGGTGTGCTGCCGAGGATGGAAGAAAACGGCGTGGGCGCGGCGTGGATGCTGACGCTGCTGCTGCCTCGTTTCACTGCGTCGCCGCCCGCCATCGACGAGCCCTGAGCTTGTACCGCTCCCAGGGGGAGTCAGGGCGTTCGGGATGTCAACAGGTTGCCCAGCAGGGCGCGCATCTCTTCCTTGTCGCGCACGTCCAGGCCGGACTCGCGCTGCTTGGCCTGCAGCTCGTCGATGCGCTGCTGCACGGTCTGGCGCTCCAGCTGCGCCATCGCGTCGAGGAATTCGGTGCGCCAGGCGGCTTCCTCGCCGGGGTGCGATTGCATCGCCAGCTTCTGCAGCGCCGCGCCTTCTTCGCGTTCGGCGAAATGCTCCAGGATCGCGCCGGCACGGATGTCGGGGCGTTCACGCACCAGCGCCACCAGTTCGGCCAGCAACGCGACGCCGGGCTGGCGCAAGGCAGCGAACGTGTACGGCGGCTCCAGTTCCAGCGCCAGTTGCGGCCGCTGCAGCAACAGCGCGATCGCGCCGCGCACCAAGCTGCGCTTCGGCGTCGGCGCGCCGCGACCGCCGCCGTGCGTGCGCTGCGCCGGCACATGCGTTTCCGGCGAACTGGCGCGCGCCCCCAGGCCGGTGAGCTCGGTCAACCGCTGCTTCATCAGGTCGCCGAACGCGCCATCGGGAATCTGCGCCAGGTAAGGTTTGCAGCGTTCGGCCAGCCGGGCCTTGCCGTCCAGCGTCCCGAGGTTCACGTCCGCGGTCAGTTGCGCGTAGAAGAATTCCGACAGCGGCGTCGCTTCGCGCAGGCGCGCGTCGAAACCCTCGCTGCCTTCCTGGCGGACGATGCTGTCCGGGTCCTCGCCGTCGGGCAGGAACAGGAAGAATGCCTGCCGCCCCTCGCGCATGCGCGGCAGCACCGACTCCAGCGCCTTCCACGCGGCCGCGCGGCCGGCGCGGTCGCCGTCGAAGCAGAAGAACACGTCCGGCGCGTTGCGGAACAACAGCTCGGCGTGGTCCGGCGTGGTTGCAGTGCCGAGCGTGGCCACCGCCTGGCTGACGCCGTACTGCGCCAGCGCGACCACGTCCATGTAGCCCTCCACCACGACCAGGCGCTCGAGCTTGCTGTTGGCCTGTTTCGCCTGCCACAGGCCGTACAGTTCGCGGCCCTTGTGGAACAGCGCGGTCTCGGGCGAATTCAGGTACTTCGGCGAATCCTCGGGGTCGATGACCCGGCCGCCGAATGCGATCGTGCGCCCGCGCCGGTCGTGGATCGGGAACATCAGCCGGTCGCGGAACTTGTCGTAGACCGAGCCCTTCTCGTTCCTGGAGAACAGCCCCGCGCGTTCCAGCAGCTGCATGCGCCGCTCGTCGGTACCCAGCGCGTCGCGCAGGCCGTTGAACCCGTCCGGCGCATAGCCGATGCCGAAACGCTCGACGATGCCGGGATCGATCGCGCGCTTTTCGACGTAGGCGCGCGCCTTGTCGCTGGCGGCCAGCTGCCGGCGGAAGAACTGCGCGGCCGCTTCCAGCGCCGCGTACAGGTCGCGCGTGCTGCTGTCCTCGTTGTTCTGCCGGGTGTCGCGCGGCACTTCCATGCCGACCCGCCGCGCCAGTTCGTCCACCGCGTCGAGGAACTCGAGGCGGTCGTAGTTCATCAGGAACGAGATCGCGGTGCCGTGCGCGCCGCAGCCGAAGCAGTGGTAGAACTGCTTGGTCGGCGAGACGGTGAACGAAGCGGAGCGTTCGTCGTGGAACGGGCAGCGCGCCGCGTATTCCTTGCCCTGCCGCTTCAACGGCACCCGCGCCTGCACCACCTCGACGATGTCGGTGCGGGCCAGCAGGTCGTCGATGAATGCGTCGGGGATGCGGGCCATGCTTGCGTGGGCGGCAATCGGATGGTGAAGTGGCGGGAACGTCGTGGGCTCGGGGGGTGTTGCGATGTCCTTTCTTCGAACTGGTCCGTGGTGCCTGGTGCTGCTCCTGGGCCTCGTCCCGGCGCCGGCATCGGCAGCCGACAAGCAAGCGGTGTTGGAGTTCGCCATGGCGGTCGATGCCCAGGGCCACCCGACGGACGTCAGGGCGCCGGAAGGCTTGTCCCCTAGTATCGGTGAAAGCGTGCAGGCGTGGGCCCGCGACCTGCGGTTCGTGCCGGCGACGGTGGATGGCGTCGCGCAGCCATCCACCACCACGCTCTACCTGACGTTCTCGGTGGGGGACGACGGGACCTCGCGGATCGTCAACGCCAGTACCGGGCCAGGCCTCGTGCTTGGACGGACGGGCGAGCCGCCGGTGCACGACGGCGCCGGCTACGTGCGGATCGAATACGACGGCACCGGCAAGGTGACCGACGCCCATTTCGAGCACCAGGCGGCACACAACGTCGATCGCAGCTTCTGGCGCTGGGCCGAGAGCTTCGCGAAGAACACCACGATCGTGCCGGAAACGGTTGGTGGCGCGCCGGTGGCCGGCACCGCGCGCATTCCCCTGTTGTATTGCCGCCAGCGTTGCCCGCCGCTGCCGCCATTGCCGACGGATAGCGGCACGACGCTCGGGGACAGGCTGGTCGCGGAGTCGCTGTTGCGCCCGGCAACGGGGACCGGAACCCCGTAAGCGCCGATCTGGCCGGGCCTCAACCCGCCAGGCGCAGCTTCACCAGTTTCGAGACCTCGCCCATGTCGGCCTGGCCGGCCAGGCGAGGCTTGAGCACCGCCATGAGCTTGCCCATGTCGGAGGGGCTGCTGGCGCCGGTCTCGGCCACGGCGGCCTCGATGGCGGCCTGGATCGCCGCGGCGTCGAGCTTGGCCGGCAGGTAGGCCTCGATCACGGCGAGCTCGGCCCGCTCGATGTCGGCCAGGTCTTGGCGGTTGGCGGCGTCGAACTGGCTGATCGAGTCGCGGCGCTGCTTGACCATCTTCTCCAGCACGGCCAGCACCTGGGCGTCGTCCAGCGTGATGCGCTCGTCCACTTCCTTCTGCTTGATCGCCGCGTTGATCAGGCGGATCACGCCCAGGCGCGGCTTGTCGCCGGACTTCATGGCGGCCTTCATGTCGTCGGTGAGCTGGGTCTTGAGGGACATGGGGTGCTCCGGGGAGGTGGCAGCCGACCATGGGTCGGCTCTACAAACAACGAAGGCCGGCGACGCGAGGCGTGCCGGCCTTCGGGAATGCAATGGGCGCGCGGCCGGGGCCGCGGCGGCCTCAATACATCCGCTGGCGCTTGGTGACGTCGCGCGAGCTGCGGCGGGCCTGGCGCTTCACCGCGGCGGCGGCCTTGCGCTTGCGCTCCTGGGTCGGCTTCTCGTAGAACTCGCGCTTGCGGGTCTCGGCGAGGACGCCGGCCTTCTCGCAGGTGCGCTTGAAGCGACGGAGGGCAAACTCGAAAGGCTCGTTTTCGCGGACTTTGACGCTGGGCATGCGATATCTCGGCTGAGGGTCCTGCCGGATCGGGCAGGGGAAGCCGCGTATGATAACGGCTCCCCCAGATGGCGCGCAACTGCTTGATCGTCCTCGGCATCGAGACTTCCTGCGACGAGACCGGCGTGGCGGTGTACGACACCGCCCATGACGGCCGCGCCCGGCCCGGCGCCGAAGGCCTGCGCGCGCACGCCGTGTACAGCCAGATCGCCCTGCACGCCGAATACGGCGGCGTGGTCCCCGAGCTGGCCAGCCGCGACCACGTGCGCAAGCTGCTGCCGCTGGTGCGCCAGACCCTGGCCGAGGCCGGGCTCTCGACCCGCGACCTGGACGGGGTGGCCTATACGGCCGGACCGGGGCTGGTCGGCGCCCTGCTGGTCGGCGCCGGCGTGGCCCGGGCCCTGGCCTGGGCGCTGGAGATTCCGGCCATCGCGGTCCACCACATGGAAGGCCACCTGCTGGCGCCGCTGCTGGAGGACCCGGAGTTGAAGCCGCCGTTCGTCGCCCTGCTGGTCTCCGGCGGCCACACCCAGCTGGTCGCGGTCGAGGCCATGGGCCAGTACCGCCTGCTCGGCGAGACCCTGGACGACGCCGCCGGCGAGGCTTTCGACAAGACCGCCAAGCTGATGGGGCTGCCGTACCCGGGCGGCCCGCAGCTGGCGAAGCTGGCCGAACTGGGCACGCCGGGACGGTTCAAGTTCGCCCGGCCGATGACCGACCGTCCGGGACTGGACTTCAGCTTCAGCGGCCTCAAGACCCAGGTGCTGCTGGCCTGGAAGGCCAGCGACCAGGGCGAACGGACCCGGGCCGACATCGCCCGTGGCTTCGAGGACGCGGTGGTCGACACGCTGGCGATCAAGTGCGGGCGTGCACTCGATGCCGCCGGTTGCGAGACCCTCGTGGTCGCCGGCGGCGTCGGCGCCAACCGGCGGCTGCGCGAAAAGCTGCAGGCGATGGCCCGCGCGCGCGGCGGCCAGGTCCGCTTCCCGCGGCCGGCGCTGTGCACCGACAACGGCGCGATGATCGCCTTCGCCGGCGCGCTGCGGCTCGAGGCCGGGCAACACGAGGATGCCGCGGTGCACGTCACCCCGCGCTGGGACATGGCGACCCTGCCGGCGATGTGAGCGGCCATGTAATCTGCAGGCCATGGACAAGGTCATCATCGAAGGACTGCAGGTTTCCGCCCTGATCGGGGTCCACGCATGGGAACGGCGTGGCCCGCAACCGCTGCTGCTGGACCTGGAGCTCGCCTTCGACAACCGCCGGGCCGCGGCCAGCGATGCCGTCGGCGACACCGTGGATTACCAGGCGGTGTCCGACCGCGTGATCGCCTTCGCTTCGCAGTCCTCGTACCAGCTGGTCGAATCGCTGGCCGAGGAATGCGCGCAACTGGTGCTGCGCGAGTTCGGCGTGGACTGGCTGCGCCTGGTCGTGCGCAAGCCCGAAGCGGTGCGGGCCGCGCGCGCCGTCGGCGTGGCGATCGAGCGCACCCAGGCCGACCTGCGCCCGGATCCCGCGCGTGAGGCCGCGGCCGCCGCGCCGGCCCCGCGCGGCACGCCCACCACTTCCGGCGCGGTCCTGCGCGCACGCGCGGAACAGCCCGCGCCCTCGCCGGCGGAGCCGCGCGGCACTTCGCGCCTGCGCCGCGCCACCAGTCGCGCCTACCTGAGCATGGGCAGCAACATCGAGCCGGAACACAACCTGCGCGCGGCCGTCGAGGCGTTGCAGGCGCGCTTCGGCGATGTGCAACTGTCGCCGGTGTACCGCACGCCCGCGGTCGGCTTCCGCGGCCCGGACTTCCTCAACGCGATCGCGGTGATCGACAGCGACATGCATCCGTTCGCACTCAACGACTGGCTGCACGCGCTGGAGCTGGCGCATGGGCGCGACCGCCGCGACGCCAACTACAGCAACCGCCCGCTGGACCTGGACATCATCTATTTCGGCGAACTGGTGCTCGACGGCCCGGGCGATTTCCAGCTGCCGCGGCCGGAGTTGCACCACGCGTTCGTGCTCAAGCCGCTGGCCGACGTCGCGCCGGACTTCGTCGATCCGATCCGCGGCATGACCCTGGCGCGGCTGTGGGCTGCGCATCCGGAATACGAGCGGCCGCCCGAACAGGTGGATGGCATACTCTGACCCTCACCAGCGGAGGATCCATGACCGAGGCGGGCGGCACGCCGGGCGTCTTCG
Organism: Lysobacteraceae bacterium; assembly: GCA_004297225.1. GTDB lineage: Bacteria > Pseudomonadota > Gammaproteobacteria > Xanthomonadales > Xanthomonadaceae > Cognatiluteimonas. The sequence continues at coordinate 443,113 of SCUI01000010.1, forward strand.
ACGCACGACACTACACCTACCTTCCAGCATGGGCGAAAGGCGCCGTGCTGGCGGCGGCGACGTTGTTGCTGTTCCTCGCCGCGGTGATGATCTATCGCACGCTGGGCCGGGACGATGCGGGCGACAACATCCTGTTCTACCTCTCGCTGGCGCAAACCGGCGCCCTTGCGCTGATCTTCGCCATCATCATCCTGTTCTCGACGCGCGATGCCAATGTCCATGACCTGCACCGCCTGGGCGACCAGTTCCTGTTGAATTACGTCACCGACGCGCTGAAGAAGGTTTCGGTGCCGGCGCTAGGCATCGATCGCTTCGACGTCCGCGACCTCGGGCGCAAGGACATCTACGGACGAGTGCTGGAGATGCAGTCGCCCAAGCTCGACTTGCGGATCTGGATCGGGCACAACGTCCGGCGCCTGCTGGTCATCTATTTCGTGCCGCTCGGCGAAGGCGACGACGTCGAGAAACTGGAGCAACACCTGGCCCATACGTTCGAAGGTTCCCGGATCGCCGGGTACACGGTCGGTTTCGAACCGGCGAGGCAAGGCGACCAGCATTTCGTGTCGATCTGGGCCAAGGCGGAGACCAGCACCGAGTTCCTGTACAACCCGCGCGAAAAGCTGTTCTGGGCCCAGGATATCGCGATGATGACGCAATCGTTCCTGCGCAGCGTCCAGCGCAAGCAGATCCCGATCGCGTGCAAGCTGGAACCGGGGCCGCTGTGACCGTTGCCCCCGCCCGAGTCCTGGTCACCGGGGCCTCGAGAGGCATCGGCCTTGCAATCGCGAACCGTTTCGCGGCGGCGGGCTCGCGCGTGACCATCTGCGCGCGCGACGTCTCCGCCGTGGCGCGCGAACACCCGGAACTCGAGTGCATCGCATGCGACATGGCCGACAAGGCCCGGGTGCAGGCACTGGCCGCGCGCGTGCTTGCCGATGGCGGCGCGCCGGAGCTGCTGGTGAACAATGCCGGCGCCTACCTGCCGGGCAGCATCCACCAGGAGGCCGACGGCACCTTCGAGGCGATGATCGCGGTGAACGTGGCCGGCGCCTACCACCTCACCCGCGCGCTGCTGCCGGAGATGATCGCGCGCGGCTCGGGCACGATCCTCAACGTCTGCAGCACGGCCTCGATCACGCCGTACGTCAACGGCGGTTCCTACGGCATCGCCAAGCACGCCCTGCACGGCTTCAACAAGACCCTGCGCGAGGAACTCAAGCCGCACGGCATCCGCGTGGTGGCGCTGCTGCCGGGCGCGACGCTGACCGACTCGTGGGCCGGCACCGACCTGCCGGACGAACGCTTCATGCCGCCCGAGGACATCGCCGAGCTGGCCTGGACCGCGTGGGCGCTGTCCGGCCGCACCGTGGTCGAGGAACTGCTGGTGCGGCCGATGCTGGGGGACATTCCATGACCACCCCGCTGCCGCCGCGCGACACCGTGACGCTGGCGCTGTCGAAGGAGGCGATGAAGTTCTCGGCCGCGCATTTCACCCTGTTCGGCCCCGGCAGCCGCGAGCGCCTGCATGGCCACGATTACTTCATCTCGGCGACGTTGCGCGCGCGCGTGGGCGACGACGGCCTGTGCTTCGATTACGCCCTGCTCAAGCGCGAACTGATGGCGCTGTGCAGCGATGTCGACGAGTACGTGCTGCTGCCGGGCGAATCGCCGTTGCTGCGCGTGGAACGCGATGGCACGCAGCTGGTGGCGGTGTTCGGCGAGGAGCGCATTCCGTTCCTGTCCAGCGACGTCCGCGTGCTGCCGCTGGCCAACATCACCCTGGAGGAACTGGCGCGCTGGTTCCTCGGGCGCCTGCTGCAGGCCTGCGGGGACCGCTTCGGTGCCTGGGGCCTGCTGGACCTGGAATTGTTCGTCGAAGCCGGCCCCGGCCAGCGCGCCGGCATGGCCTGGCACGCGGAGGCCGGCGCGGCGTGAGCGGGCTGGACCTGCGCATCCTGGAAGGCACGCCGTGGCTCGCCGCCGCCGGCTTGCTGCTCGCCGCCTGGCTGGCGTGGCTGGTTGCAGGGCGGATCGGCGTGCGCATCCTGGCACGGCTGGCAGAGGCCTCGCCGACGCACTGGGACGATGCGATGCTGCAGCACCGCGTGCCGCAACGGTTGGCGGGGATGGTGCCGGCGCTGGTGTTGCTCGGCGGCATGGCATACGTCGACGGCCTTCCGGAACTGGTGCGCATCGTGGTGCGCAACGTGTCGTTTGCCTGGCTGGCGATAGCGGCGACGCTGGTGGTCGGCGGCGCGCTGGACGGGCTGAACACGCTGTACGAGCGACATGCCGGCAATGCCCGCGAGCGCCCGATCAAGGGCTACCTGCAACTGCTGAAGATCGTGTTCTGGATCGTCGCGGTGATCCTGGTGGTCGCGGCGTTGATCAACCGTTCGCCGCTGGTGCTGCTGACCGGCCTGGGCGCGATGACCGCGGTGCTGCTGCTGGTGTTCAAGGACACGCTGCTGTCGCTGGTCGCCAGCCTGCAGATCGCCAGCAACGACATGCTGCGCGTCGGCGACTGGATCGAGATGCCCAGCCAGGGCGCGGACGGCGACGTCATCGACATCAGCCTGCACACGGTCAAGGTGCAGAACTGGGACAAGACGATCAGCACCATTCCCACGCACCGCATGATCAGCGAGAGCTTCCGCAACTGGCGCGGCATGACCGAGTCCGGCGGCCGCCGGATCAAGCGCGCGCTGCTGCTGGACCAGACCTCGGTGCGCTTCCTCGACGAGGAACACCGCACCACCAACCTCGGCAGGTTCCGCGCCTACATCACCGACTACCTGCGCGCGCACCCGCGCGTGAACCAGGACATGACGCTGATGGTGCGGCAGCTGGACCCGACCCCGCACGGCCTGCCGATGCAGGTGTACTGCTTCTCCGCGGACGTGGGCTGGGTGCCCTACGAGAACCTGGCCGGCGACATCTTCGACCACCTGCTGGCGGTGCTGCCGGAATTCGGCCTGCGGATCTACCAGCAGCCCGGCAGCGGCGACGTCACCGCCGCAATGGACGGGTTGGCGGCGGCCGCCAGCATCCCGCGCAAGGCCTGAGACCTGCGTTGACGCGGCAACGGCTATGCTGTGCCGATGCCCGCATTGCCCCCACCCGATGCGCAGGCGCTCGCCCACAGCGAACGCCTGCGAGACCTGATCCAGGAACAAGTTTTCGCCGGCGGTGGTTCGATTCCGTTCTCGCGGTTCATGGAGTTGTGCCTGTACGCGCCGGGCCTGGGTTACTACAGCGCCGGCGCGACCAAGTTCGGCGCGGCCGGCGATTTCGTCACCGCGCCCGAGCTGGGGCCCCTGTTCGCCGCTTGCGTCGCCGATGCGGTGGCGCCGGTGTTGCGCGAGCTCGGCCCTGGCGCGGAGTTCCTCGAGCTGGGCGGAGGCAGTGGCGCGTTCGCCGAGGTCGCGCTGAAGCGGCTGCTGGCGCTGGATGCGCTGCCGGCGCGCTACGCGATCCTGGAACCCAGCGCGGACCTGCGCGAACGCCAGCGCCAACGGCTCGCCGAACGGCTCAATCCCCTGCTCGCCGACCTGGTGGAATGGCTGGAAGCGCCGCCGGAAGACGAGTGGAACGGCGTGCTGTTCGCCAACGAGGTGATCGACGCATTGCCGACGCCGCGTTTCACCCTGCGCGACGGCGAGGTGATGGAAGAACACGTGGCGCTGGACGGGGAGGGCCGCTTCATCCGCGCCGACCGTCCCGCCGATGCGCTGCTTGCCGCGGCGGTGCGCCACGTGGAGTCGCAGCTGGAGGCGCCGTTCGCCGATGGCTATCGGTCGGAGCTGTTGCCGCAACTGCCGTACTGGCTGCAGGCGGTGATCGGGCGATTGCGGGACGGCGCGTTGCTGTTCGTGGATTACGGTTACCCGCGCCGCGAGTACTACCTGCCGCAACGCCGCGACGGCACCTTGCGCGCGTTCCGTCGCCACCATCTGGTGGACGACGTGTACGCGTTTCCCGGATTACAGGACCTCACCGCGTCGGTGGACTTCACCGCGCTCGCCGAGGGCGGCACCGGCGCCGGCTTCGACCTGTCCGGCTACTGCACCCAGGCCAGCTTCCTGCTCGGCAACGGCCTGCCCGCGCGGCTGGCGGAAGCCGAGGCGAAGGCGCGCGATGAGGCGGCACGGATGAAACTGCGGCACGAGGTCAAGCAGCTGACGCTGCCGACGGAAATGGGCGAGCGTTTCCAGGCGATGGGCTTCGCCCGCGGGGTGGACTTCGGCGCGGCCTTCCTGGCCGGCGACCTGGCCTGGCGCCTGTGAGCCGGCGTCCCTGGTTGAAGCCGCTGCGACGCGGCCACCTGTGGTTCGGCCTGTGGCTGGGCGCGATCGCGGTCGTGGTCGTCGCCTGCCTGCTGCCGGGCACCGAACTGCCGAAAGTGCCGGTCAACGACAAGGTCGAGCATGCGCTGGCGTTCTTCGCGCTGTCCGTGGCGGCCGTGCAGCTGTTCCTGCGCGGCAAGCCATTGGCGATCGTGGCGCTGGGCCTGCTGGCGCTGGGCGGCGCGATCGAACTGGCGCAGGCGCTGTTGACCACGTCGCGGGAAATGGAGGCCGCGGATTTCATCGCCGACGCGATCGGCATCGGCGCCGGGCTGCTGCTGGCCTGGACGCCACTGCGCGACGTGCTGCTGCACATCGACCACCTGTGATCATGCGCGCAGGGTGCGGGTGCCGGCAATCGCCGCGATCCGCGCCTTGCGCAGCGCGGCGCCAAGCTTGGGGCCTTGCACGGTGTGGCCTTCGGGCAGGGTCGCGATGACGTCGCTGGCGCGCACCGCGCTGGCGACCTCGAGGAGCTTGAGCAACTCCGGTCCCTGCGGGTAATCGTCGTCCTGGTGGCCGGCCCGGCCGCGCTTGTCGGCCTCGCACACCACGGCCAGTTGCGCGATCCGCGCCGGCTGTCGGAAACCGTCGCAACGCGCGAGCAGGTCGTGCACGGTGTCGTCGCGCAGTTCGCCCAACCGGTGCACGTTGAGGTGCTCGCGGCAGGCGACTTCGGCCAGCCGGCGGTGCGCGGTCGGCACCTTCAAGCGTTCGCACAGCCGTGCCAGCGGCGCCAGCCCGGCGTGCTCGTGGCCCAGGTGTCTGGGCAATACGTGTGCGGGCGTCAGCGCCTTGCCAAGGTCATGGGTGAGCGCGCCGAAGCCGACCACGTCGTCGCCGGGCGCGAGCCGTGCCGCCATGTCGCAGACCATTTCGACATGCACGCCGGTGTCCACCTCCGGGTGGAACTCCGCGCGCTGCGGCACGCCGTACAGCGCCGCCACTTCCGGCAGCACCACGTCCAGCGCCCCGCAATCCTGCAGCGTGTACAGGAACGCCGCGGGCGAAGCGCTGCCCAGGGCGCGCACGAGTTCCTGCCAGACGCGTTCGGGGACGAGCTCGGCGAGCTCGCCGGCGCCGACCATTTGCCGCATCAGCGCGCGGGTCTCGGCGGCGACGTGGAAGCCCATCGGCGCCAGCCGTGCCATGAATCGCGCCGCCCGCAGCACGCGCAGGGGATCCTCGGCGAAGGCCGGGCCGACATGGCGCAGCACGCGCGCCTGGATGTCGCCGGCGCCGCCGAACGGATCCACCAGCGTGCCGTCCGGGCGCTGTGCGATCGCGTTGATGGTGAAGTCGCGGCGGGCAAGGTCCTCCTCCAGCGTCACCGACGGGTCGGCATCCACGACGAACCCGCGATGGCCGCGACCGGACTTGCGTTCGGTGCGCGCCAGCGCGTATTCCTCGGCGGTGTCCGGGTGCAGGAACACCGGGAAGTCGCGGCCGACCGCGCGGAAGCCGCGCTCGCGCATCGCTTCCGGCGTCTGCCCGACGACCACCCAGTCGCGGTCGGCGCCGCGGATGCCGAGCAGGCCATCGCGGACCGCGCCACCGACCAGGTAGACCTCCATGGCGTCCATGGAGGGATGATGCCCTATGGCGTCGCCAAGGGGCAGGTGAACGCCTTGCGCGGTGCGTCGAGCTTGCCGACCATCCGCGCATCCAGCGGCAGCGCGTTGCCGTTGAGGCGCCAGTCGTAGATGGTGCTGAAGGCGAGCACGCGGGCGACGTAGTCGCGGGTCTCGCCGTAGCTGATGGTCTCGATCCAGAAGTCCGGGTCCATCGTCGGCCGCTGCGATTGCCAGCGCTTCAACGGCGTGGGACCGGCGTTGTAACCGGCGATGGCGAAGTAGGGCTTGCCGCCGTAACGGTCGAGCATCTTGCGCAGGTAGGCGGTGCCGATGGCGATGTTCGCTTCGGGGTCGTACAGCGTTTCCACGCCGTTCCACGGGATCCCGAGCCGGCGTGCCTCCTCCAGTCCCGTGGACGGCAGCACCTGCATCAGCCCGCGCGCATTGGCCGGCGAGCGCGCGTTCGGATCGAACACGCTTTCGGCGCGGATCTCGGCCGCGACCCATGCCGGGTCGAGGTCCTGTTTCGCCGCCTCGCGGCGAATCGCCGCGTCGTGGTGCAGCGGGAAGCGCAGCTTGTACAACCGCTGCTCATCCGGATGCTTGCCCAGCGCGAACACCGCGCGATCGAACCAGCCGTGGTCCTGCGCGATTTCCACCGCGAGCCGGCGCTGGACATCGTCGAACCGGGACAACGCATCGTTCCATTCGGCCAGCGCCCACGCCTTGCGCTCGATGCCGTACAGCTGCATCGCCCGCACCAGCGCCGGGTCCGCCGCGACCGCGGCCTTGGCCTGGGGTGGATCCTGCGGCAGCCACGGGCACAGCGCATACGGCGCGTCGATCCGGTCCGCGGCGAGGAAGCCATGGAACACCGGCGAGCGCGCCGCGCGTTCGTAGAGCTTGCGCGCGGCGGCCTTGTCGCCACCGAGTTCGCGCAGGCGCGCCTCGAAGTAGGTCCACTGCGCATCGTTGCGCAGCTTGGCAGGCATCTTCTCGATCGCGGCCAGTGCGGACTTCCAGTCCGAACGTGCCAGCGCCTCGCGCACGCGCAGCGCGTAAAGCTCGTCGTTCCAGGCGCTGGCCGGCACCGCCGCCAGGCGCGCGGGCGCTTCGGGCAAATAGGACACCGCGGTCCAGCGCGCCACCTGGTACAGCACGCGGGCGCGTTCGGCCTCGTCCATGCCCAGCGCCGCGGCCACGCGCGGCAGCAATGCGTTGGCGCGGTCGGGATCGTCCTTCGCCAGCCGCGCGAGGCCCAGCGACGCGATCCTGCGGCTGCGTTCGCCGGGCGGGAAACGCAGTGCCGACTCGCCCGGCTCGGCGATGAAGTCGGCGTACGCACGGGCGAGGGCGGCCTGCTCGTCGGGCAGTCCGTTGCCGGCGACGCGCATCACCGCCGCGTTGCCTTCGGCGGCGGCCTGGTCCAGGCGCTCCCAGCGCAATGCGTCGGTCAGCGCCCCGCGCGATGCCAGCGCGGCGAACACCGGGTCGCACAGGTCGGGCAGCGACTTGCCGTTGCCGCGCCACATCGCTTGCGCGTCGGCCACCCATGCGGCATCCATCGCGTTGGTGCCCATCCGCGCGCGCAGTTCCGCGCATCGCAGCGTCGTGTCCTCCATGCCCTGCACCCAGGCGGCGCGGAACGCGGGCCAGTCCTCGCGCCGCGCCAGCGCCGCCAGCCAGGCTTCGCGGAAGGCCTTGCCGACCGCGTCGTCCGGATGCCGCTGCAGGAAGTCGCGGGCGTCGGCCACCGGCAGCGTGTCGATGTCGCGGCGCAAGGCGGCCGATTCGATCCAGCCGTACAGCGGATGCTGGCGCAGGTCGCGGTTCGCGGCGGCGTCGAACGTGCCGCGCTCCGCGGCGTCGAGCGCCGCGGCGACGCGGTCCATCGTGATGGCGGTGCGCGCGGTTTGCGCGACGCCGACCTGCGGCGATGCACAGCAGGCAAGCGCGATCGCCGCGGCACACGCGGCACTGGATCGGATCATGGCAAGTCCGGCGCGGGGCATGCGACCGACTATAGCCGCGCGCAAGTGAACGCGGTTTTGTCGCCTCGCAGGCCGTTCAGCCCGCGCGCAACGCCTGTTCCGGCACGTCCAGGTCGATCGACAGCGCGAGGTGGTCCGACAGCGCCGCCGGCATCGCGCGCATGCCCTGCAGCGCGAGCGGTTCGCTCACCAGGATGTGGTCGATGGCCTTCTGCGGCCGCCAGCTCGGGAACGTGGGCACGCACAGCGACGGCGGCAGCAGCGAAGTGCGCTTGTACAGCAATTCCATTTCCGGGCGATCGGGCACGCAATTGAAGTCGCCCATCAGCACCGCATGCTTGTGTCCCTGCAGCAATTCGGCGATGAAGGCCAGCTGCACCCGGCGCGACGTCGACCCGAGCGAAAGGTGCGCGATCGCGACGGTGAGCCCGTCGTCGCCCGCGCCGAAGCGGGCCAGCAATACGCCGCGCCCGGCGATGCGCCCGGGCAGCGGGTGGTCCGCCACGTCCACCGGTTCGATCCGGCTGAGCAGGCCGTTGGCGCTGGAGGCCACGCCGCCGACGCTGCGGTTGGGCTGGTGGCTCCAGTAATCGAAGCCGGCGCGCTGCGCGAGGTAATGCGTCTGGTTGGTGAAGCCGGAGCGCAGGCTGCCGGGGTCGGCCTCCTGCAGGCCGACGATGTCGTGGCTGCCGGCAAGCTGGGCGATCTTGTCCAGCGAGCCGCGCTTGTTGCCGGCGGGCAGCACGTGCGACCAGCTGCGGGCGACGTAGTCGCCATAACCGCGCGTGCTGGAGCCGGCCTGGATGTTCGCGCTGAGGAGCTTGAGCCGGCGGTGGGTCATGGGCCTCAGGGAGTGGCGCCCGCCTCCGCGCGCGCCTTCTGGATCAGCCGGTCGGTGATCGCCAGCACGTCCTGGTAGCTGCGGCCGCCGGTCACGCGGTATTTGCCGTTGACCACGATCGTCGGCGTGCCGGTCACGCCGGTGCGGACCATGAACTGGCGCCCGCGGTTGACCTTGGCGGTGGTGGAGAAACTGTCCATGGCTGCGCGGAACTGCCTGGGATCGGCGCCGTACTTGCCGTACCACTGTGCGATCGCGGCTTCGTCCGGGGTCTCGCCTTCGCCAGGCAGGCTGTCCTCGATGTGGATGGCATGGAACATGGGGGTATGCGTGCGATCCACAAGGCCCATGCCTTCGGCGACGTAGAACGCCTCGGCATACGGGGTCCACTGCGGACCGAACGGCGCCGGCACGTAGCTCACGCGGACGTCGGCCGGCAGGGTCTCTTCCCAGCTGGAAAACAGCGGTTCGATGCGCGCGCAGGCAGGGCAGACGTAGCCGAACACCTCCACCACCTCGATCTTGCCGTTCAGCGGCATCCACGGCTCGCCGTTGGGGATCTCTTCATAGTCGCGACCCTCGACCAGCGCGTTGGGGTCGGCTTCGTGGCTGTCGGCGGCCGGTGGCGTGGCGTCCGTGACGGCGGTGTCGCCGGCGGCAGCGGGATCGCCAGCGACGCTGGCACCTTCGGCAGCGGCGGCCGAAGCCGCGGCGGCTTCCGCTTCCGCGCTCGGGGAGGCGCTGGCCGGCGCGGTGGCGTCGGCGGCATCGCCGGCGGCCGGGGCCTCGGCATTGTTGCCGCAGGCGGCGAGCATCAGGGCACCCAGCAGGGCGGTCAGCAGCAGGGACGGTCGCTTCATGGGGAGGCCTCCGGGCAGGATCGGCTACAGCGTGGCTCGAACGAAAATGGGGATTTCAGCGCGACCGGCGTAGTTGCGCGATCAACTGGTCGGCGATCCGCAGGCCTTCGGCGTGGGTTCGCGCAGTAATGCGGTAGCGGCCGTTGACCACCAAGGTGGGCGTACCGGGCAACTGGATCGCCCTGGCCCAGTCGTAGGCGCGGCGCATCTGTTCGTCGACCTCCGGCGCTGCCATCGCCGCGCGCGCCCTGGCCTGGTCCAGGCCGTGCTGGCCGTAGAACCAGGCAAGTTCGCCGGGGGTTGCGTTGCGGGCCAGCAGGCCCTGGTCGTGGATCGCGTGGAACAGCGCGGCGTGGGTGCGGCCCAGCGCGCCGGCCTGTTCGGCCATGAAGAAGGCGCGCGCGAAGGGATCGCGCGCGTCGTAGGCGGCAGGCACGTACTGGAAGCGGACGTCGGCCGGCAGCTTGCGCACCCAGGCCTCGAGCGCGGGCTCGAATTCCGCGCAGTGCGAGCAGGTGTAGGCGAAGACCTCGACGACTTCGATCTTGCCGTCCAGCGGCTTCCAAGGGCCGGCGTCGACCAGCGCGTAGTCGCGGCCTTCGACCAGGACGGGAGGACTGTCGGCTGGCGCGGCAAGCGCGCCCAGCGGCATCAACAACAGGAGCAGCGAGAGGAACGCCTTCATCGCCGCCACCGGTTCAGGGCGCGGCGACCCGGGCCGGAGTGCTGGCCTGGGCTTCGTCGCTGCGCGGGTGCAGGCCCTGCAGATAGGTAGCCAGGGCGTTGATCTCCTGGTCGGTCAGGTCCTTGGCGACGGTCGCCATGACCTGGAACAGCGGCTGGTCCTGCAGCGTCGGCACGCCGTCGCGGTACTCCTGCAGGCGGCGCGCGGCATAGGCCTCGAACTGGCCGGCCACGTGCGGGTAGGCCGGGCCCGGGTTGCCGGCGCCGGTGGGGCCGTGGCAAGCCATGCACGCCGGGATCCCGCGCTGGGCGTCGCCGCCGCGATAGAGCTTCTCGCCGATCTGGTAGAACTTCATGCCCTGGTAGGGGCCTTCCTCGGTGACCAGGGTGTCGTCGGCGATCCCCGCGCCTGCCGCCTGCTGCGCGTAGAAGGCGCCGATGTCGCGCATGTCCTGCGCCGATAGCGGCTTGGCCATCGGGATCATCACCATCGCCATGCCGGTGTTGCGCTGTTCGCCCTTGAACAGGGCCAGCTGCTGGGCGATGTAGCGCTCGGGCATGCCGGCCAGCCGCGGGTACATGTCGGTGGGCGGGTTGCCGTCCATGCCGTGGCAGGCGGCGCAGGCGCCGGCCTTGGTCGCGCCGGCCTTGGCATCGCCCCAATGGGTCTTGGCCAGATCCGTGATCGCCGTGGTATCCAGCGGCGCCTGCACCACCGGCGCGGCGTCCGGCAGCGGAGTCACCGTGGTCCCGCTGGTCGCGTCCGCCGCCGGTGCCGCGGCCGGCTCGACGGCGGGCTCGGCAGCAGGCTCGGCGGTCTGGGCGTAGGCGACGGCCGCCAGCGCGAAGGTGGCGAGGGCAGCGATACCGAAGGCGCGGGCGTGGCGCATGCGAAGCTCCAGGAACACGTGGGACGGCGCGCCGGGCGCGACCGTATAGACGCGGAATTATATGCTAGCCCGATGGCAGCCCCCAATCCCCTCGCCCGCGCCACCTATCTGCTGGCCGCGCACAACCACCGCCAGTTGCCCGCCGACGGCGGATTCGAGGTCGCGTTCGCCGGGCGTTCCAACGCCGGCAAGTCCAGCGCATTGAACGCCCTGTGCCAGCGCAACGCGCTGGCGCGGGTGTCGAAGACGCCGGGCCGCACCCAGCAGCTGGTCTATTTCGACGTGACCCCGCCGGGGATCGACCGGGAGGCGGCGCCGGCGGACGCGCGCTACCTGGTGGACCTGCCCGGCTACGGCTACGCCAAGGTGCCGCAGGACCTGCAGGCGCACTGGCAGGCGTTCCTCGACGCCTGGTTCGGCAGCCGCCAGGCATTGCGCGGGCTGGTGGTGGTGATGGACATCCGCCATCCGCTGAAGGACTACGACCGGCAGATGATCGGCTACGCGGTGCGCCGCGGTCTGCCGGCGCACGCGCTGCTGACCAAGGCCGACAAGCTCGGCCGCGGCGCCCAGGGCAGCGCCGTGCTGGCGGTGCGGCGCGAACTGTCCTCGGCCTACGGCGACACGGTGAGCGTGCAGGCGTTCTCGGCCGAGTCGAAGCAGGGAGTGGACGAGGCGCGGGCGGTGGTGACCGGCTGGCTGGAACTGTAGAGCCGACCCATGGTCGGCTGAAGCCTTGCCGGGGATCCGTCAGCCGACCATGGGTCGGCTCTACAATCCGCACATGTCCGGTCCCAGCAGCGTCGCCGAATCCCCCCTCACCGATCGCCGCGACCTGGTCGAGTACCTGGCGCGCGGCGCGCGCCCGCGCGAACAATGGCGCATCGGCACCGAGCACGAGAAGTTCGGCTTCCGCCTGGACGACCTGCGCCCGCCCACGTTCGACGGCGAGCGCGGCATCGAGGCGTTGCTGAAGGGGCTCACGCGCTTCGGCTGGCTGCCGGTGGAGGAAAAGGGCCGGGTCGTCGCGCTGGTGCGCAACGGCGCCTCGGTGACGCTGGAACCGGCGGGGCAACTCGAACTTTCCGGCGCGGTGGTCGAAACCATCCACCAGACCTGCTGCGAAGTCGATCGCCACCTGGTGGAGGTGAAGGCGGTCGCCGACGAACTCGGCCTGGGCTTCCTCGGCATGGGCTTCCAGCCCAAGTGGACCCGCGCGGACATGCCGTGGATGCCCAAGGGCCGCTACAGGATCATGCGCGAGTACATGCCCAAGGTCGGCTCGCTCGGCCTGGACATGATGACCCGCACCTGCACCGTGCAGGTCAACCTGGACGTCGGCAGCGAAGCGGACATGGTGAAGAAGTTCCGCGTTTCGCTGGCGCTGCAGCCGGTGGCCACGGCGCTGTTCGCCGATTCGCCGTTCACCGACGGCAAGCCCAACGGGTTCCAGTCGTATCGCTCGCACATCTGGACCGACACCGATCCGGGTCGCACCGGCATGCTCGACTTCGTGTTCGAGGACGGCTTCGGTTACGAGCGTTACGTGGATTACCTGCTCGGCGTGCCGATGTACTTCAGCTATCGCGGCGGCGAGTACATCGACCTCAGCGGCAAGTCGTTCCGCGATTTCATGGATGGCAAGCTCGATGCGCTGCCGGGTGCGCGGCCGACCCTGCGCGACTGGTCCGACCACATGACCACCGCGTTCCCGGAAGTGCGGCTGAAGCAGTACCTGGAAATGCGCGGCGCCGACGGCGGCCCCTGGAACCGGCTGTGCGCGCTGCCGGCGTTCTGGGTCGGCCTGTTGTACGACGACGCGGCGCTGGACGCGGCCTGGGACCTGGTCAAGGACTTCACCCGCGAGGAGCGCCACGCGCTGCGCGACGGCGTGCCGAAACACGCGCTGAAGCTGCCTTTCCGCGGCGCCACCGTGCGCGAACTGGCGCTGCGCGCGCTGGAGATCTCCGCAGCCGGCCTGCAGCGCCGCGATCGCCATAACCGCAACGGTGCCGACGAAAGCATCTTCCTGACGCCGTTGATCGACCTGGCCGAAGCCAACGAAACGCCGGCCGAGCGCAAGCTGGCGCTGTTCCATGGCGAGTGGGGCGGCAGCGTGGATCCGGTGTTCCGGGAGTTCGCGTACTGACGTGATCGCGGCTTGCGCCGCTCCTACAATGGGGGGCCCGCCACAGGAGTCCCCCCATGAAATCGCGCGCCGCCGTCGCCTTCGCCCCCGGCCAGCCATTGCGGATCGTCGAACTCGACGTCGCGCCGCCGCGCAAGGGCGAGGTGCTGGTGAAGATCACCCACACCGCGCTGTGCCATACGGACGCGTTCACGCTGGCGGGCGAGGATCCGGAAGGCGTGTTCCCGGCGGTGCTCGGGCATGAGGGCGCCGGCATCGTGGTGGAAGTGGGCGAGGGCGTCACCAGCGTCGCCCCCGGCGACCACGTGATCCCGCTTTATACCGCCGAGTGCGGCGAATGCCTGTTCTGCAAGAGCGGCAAGACCAACCTGTGCGTGGCCGTGCGCGCCACCCAGGGCAAGGGCCTGATGCCGGATGGCACCACGCGCTTCTCCTACAACGGCGAGCCCGTGTACCACTACATGGGCTGCTCGACCTTCAGCGAGTACACCGTCGTTGCGGAAGTCTCGCTTGCAAAGGTGAACCCCGAGGCGAATCCCGGACACGTGTGCCTGCTCGGTTGCGGCGTCACCACCGGGATCGGGGCAGTGCACAACACCGCGAAGGTGCAGCCGGGCGACAGCGTCGCCGTGTTCGGCCTCGGTGCGATCGGCCTGGCGGTGATCCAGGGCGCGCGGCAGGCGAAGGCCGGCCGGATCATCGCCATCGACACCAACCCGGACAAGTTCGCGCTCGCCCGCGAGATGGGCGCCACCGACTGCGTCAACCCGAAGGACCACGACGAACCGATCCAGCAGGTGATCGTCGGCATGACCGGCTGGGGCGTGGACCATTCGTTCGAATGCATCGGCAACGTCGAGGTGATGCGCGCGGCGCTGGAATGCGCGCACCGTGGCTGGGGCCAGAGCGTGATCATCGGCGTCGCCGGCGCCGGCAAGGAAATCAGCACCCGGCCGTTCCAGCTGGTGACCGGGCGCAAGTGGATGGGCACCGCGTTCGGCGGCGTCAAGGGCCGGTCGCAATTGCCGGGCATGGTCGAGGATGCGATGCGCGGCGACATCCAGCTGGCGCCGTTCGTCACCCACACACTGCCGCTGGAGCGGATCAACGAAGCCTTCGAGCTGATGCACGAGGGCAAGTCGATCCGCGCGGTGGTGCACTACTGACATGACGCAGCGCCTGGAACACCACGCCTGTTTCGGCGGCTGGCAGGACGTCTACCGCCATCGTTCCGAAGTGCTGGGTTGCGACATGACCGTCGGCGTCTATTTCCCGCCGCAGGCAGAACAGCGCCCGTGCCCGGTGCTGTACTGGCTGAGCGGCCTGACCTGCACCGAGCAGAACTTCATCACCAAGGCCGGTGCGCAGCGGTACGCGGCCGAGCACGGCATCATCCTGGTCGCGCCGGACACCAGTCCGCGCGGCGAAGGCGTGGCCGACGCCGATCGTTACGATCTCGGCCAGGGCGCCGGCTTCTACGTCGATGCCACGCAGGCGCCGTGGGCCGCGCACTACCGGATGCAGGAATACGTGGCGCGCGAGTTGCCCGCCTGGGTCGAGTCCGATCCGGCGGCGAGCGAGGTGCGCGCCATCAGCGGGCATTCGATGGGCGGCCACGGCGCGCTGGTGACCGCGTTGCGCAATCCCGGTCGCTATCGCAGCGTCTCGGCGTTCTCGCCGATCGTCGCGCCGTCACGGGTGCCGTGGGGCGAACAGGCGCTCGCCGCCTACCTCGGCGACGACCGCGAGGCGTGGAAGCAGTGGGATGCGACCGAGCTGGTCGCCGGCGCGAAGGAGAAGCTGCCGGTGCTGGTCGACCAGGGCGACGCCGACGAGTTCCTCGAGCGCGAACTGCGCCCGGAACTGCTGCGCGAGGCCTGCGCCGCCGCCGGCCATCCGCTCGAGCTGCGGATGCAGCCCGGCTACGACCACAGCTACTACTTCATCTCCACTTTCATCGGCGAGCACATCGCCTGGCACGCCAGACACCTGCGCCCGTAGAGCCGACCCATGGTCGGCTGCGGGTTCAGGCCTCGGACACGTCGCGCAGTTCCCAGCCGCTGCCGGCCAGCAGCCGCAGGCGATGGCGCAGCACGCTGCCGGGGATGGTGGTGATCGCGATCAGGTCGATGTGCAGGTCGTGCTGTTTGCCGGTGACCGTGGCGCCGGGATCGACGGCGCCAAGCGCGGGATCGACCTCGTCCGGGTCTTCCTGCACGTCGCGCCAGCGTTCGAACAGGCCGCCGCCGCGCAACGCGGCCTGCAGTTCTTCGGCAAGGCCGTCGGCGCCCTGGCTGCGGAACGCGAACGCGGGGTCGTTGCCGCGCGCTTGCGCGGGATCGGGCAGGGCGATGTGGTAACGGATGCTCATGGGGCGAGCATAGCCGACCATGGGTCGGCTCTACGAGAAGGCGTGTGCTTCCGCCGCGAAGCCCAGGCACAGCGCGCCCTTGCCGACATTGACCATGCCGGTCAGGCCCATCACCGCCTCGAACACCTCGATGTTCTGTTCGCGGCAGGCCGCGCGCAGTTCCTCGTAGCCGGGCAGCGCGCGCATTTCCGCCAGTTCGCCGCCGTAGCTCAGGCACATGGTCGGCGTCATCAGGCCCTTGCGCACGCGTTCGGCGGCGAAATCGAACAGGCGCCTGGCCGCCGACTCGCTGCCCTTCACCTTGGCCACCGGGCCGGTCTCGCCGCGGTTGCAATGCAGGATCGGCTTGATGTCGAGCGCGCTGCCAAGGGTGGCACTGAGCAGGCTGACGCTGCGGTCGCCGCGCTTGCGGGTGCGGGCGCGCAGGTAGTGCAGGTCCTGGGCGATGAGGTAGGCGTGGGTGTGCAGCGCCAGGTTCTCCAGGCGCGCGCGGATCTTGGCCACGCCCTCGCCGCCCTCGATCAGGCGTGCCGCCTCGACCGCGGTGACGCCCTGGCCGGCGAACACGTTCTGGCTGTCGATCACGCGCAGCGCGAACGGGGTGTCGTGGCCGGCGGCATGGCGGATGGGCCGGTATTCGTTGAGGATCGCGAAGCTGGCCTGGGTCGCGTTCTCGTAGATCGCGCTGCGGGTCTTCGAGGTGGTGAGGCAGAAGACGTGGTCGTAGTCCTTCACCAGCCGGCCCAGGAACAGTTCCTGGATCTGCTGCACGGTGAACGGCGAGGTTTCCGCGTCGGCGCCGCGCTCGGCGATGTGCGTCTGCAGGAACTGCAGGGTCGCCTGTTCGTCGCGCAGGTCGGTGAGCGAGTCCTCGCCGATGTGGATGGTGACGGGCAGCAGCGAGATGTTGTGCTGGCGGTAGTACGCGGCCGGCAGGTCGCAGGCCGAGTCGACGACGAGTCCGATGCGCATGGCGTATCTGTTCCTGGGTCCCCTGGGGGCAACGCTACCCGAAAGCCGCCGGGCTTGCATCCGCCCGCGTATGGCCGGGGCCGGCTTGCCGCCGCGGCGCAACCGGGCGGACACTGGAGGGCCGCAGGGACCAGTCGCCATGAAAGAAAAAGAACAGATCGTCGACAACTGGCTGCCGCGCTACACCGGGGTGCCGCTGGACGGGTTCGGCGAGCACATCCTGCTGACCAACTTCGGCGGCTACCTGGGCCATTTCGCCCGGCTGATGGGCACGCAGGTCGTCGGTGAGGACCGGCCGATGCCCAGCGCCACCGCCGACGGCATCACCATGATCAACTTCGGCATGGGCAGCCCGAACGCGGCGACCATGATGGACCTGCTGTCGGCGATCGCGCCCAAGGCGGTGCTGTTCCTGGGCAAATGCGGCGGGCTCAAGCGCAAGAACCAGCTCGGCGACCTGATCCTGCCGATCGCCGCGATCCGCGGCGAGGGCACCAGCGACGACTACCTGCCGCCGCAGGTGCCGGCGCTGCCGGCGTTCGCGCTGCAGCGCGCGGTCTCGACCATGGTCCGGGACCTCGGCCTGGATTACTGGACCGGCACGGTCTACACCACCAACCGCCGCGTCTGGGAACACGACGAGGCGTTCAAGGAACGGCTGCGGATCATGCGCTGCATGGCGGTGGACATGGAGACGGCGACGATCTTCGCCGCCGGCTTCGCCAACCGCATTCCGTCAGGCGCGCTGCTGCTGGTAAGCGACCAGCCGATGGTGCCCGAGGGCGTCAAGACCGAGGCCTCCGACGCCAAGGTCAGCGCGTCCTATGTCGAATCGCACATCCAGGTCGGCATCGAAGCGCTGCGCCTGATCCGCCGCCACGGAAAGTCAGTTCGACACCTGCGTTTCTAGGTAGCGGTCGCGCAGCTCGGTCTGGCGCGAGCGCATCGGCATCGCGCGGCCGTCGAGCCAGACTTGGTCGGCGGTGGCATTGACCTCGAGCGGGTCGCCGTTCCACAGCACCAGGTCCGCGCGCATGCCGGGCGCGATGCTGCCCAGTTGCCCGGCCACGCCCAGGACCTGCGCCGGCACCGACGTGACGCCCGCGAGTCCCGCTTCCCATGGCAGGCCGTTGGCCACCGCGTTGCCGGCCAGCTGGCGCACCTTGCGCGCGTTGTGCGAGGCATCGCCGGACTGGCTGAAGCCCACGCGCACGCCGGCGGCATGCAGGCGCGCGGCGTTTTCCATGCTCGCGCCGAGGCTGTCGAAGCTGCCCGGCAGGTTGGCCAGCGGATCCACGAACACCGCCACCTTCGCCGCCGCCAGTTGCGGTGCCACCGCCCAGGCCTCGGCGCCGCCGGAAATCGCGACGCGCACGCCATGGCGATCGGCCCAGCGCAACAGCTGCACGATGTCGGCGGCGCGGTCGACCTCGACCATCCACAAGCCATCGCCGTCGACGAAGCGCTTGAGCGTGGCGCGTCCGGCCGGGGTCAGCAGCGAATGCCGCGAGTCCGGCGCGATGCGGCCGCGGGCCTCGTCGATCAGCTGGTCGAGCAGCATCCACTGCGCCGCGCGCGAATCGCCGGTGAGCCCGGCGTTCTCCGAGCCCAGCGCAACGAACAGCACCTTCGGCCCCAGCGGATCGATGCCGCCGTCCAGGCGCACGGTGCCGCCCTGGCCGGCGACGATCGAGCCGCCGCGGGTGGCGCCTGCATGCAGCAGCGTGTAGCCGATGCCTTCCACGCGCGCGACCGGCACCAGCGCCGACGCCGGGTTGTAGGCGAGGGTGACGTCGAATTCGGGGCGCACCGTCATCCGCGCGGCATCGCTGCCGCCCAGCGACAGCGACGCGTCCACCGTGCTGCCTTCGCCGGAGACTTCCTCGATGCCGATGCCGGTGATGCCGCCGAACAGTGCCGGTGTCAGCGCACGGCCGTCGGCCTCGACCACGGTGGCGTTGCCGGCGGCCAGGCCCCGGCCGATCGCGGCGACGCGGCCGTCTCGCACCAGTACGTCGGCGCCCTTGAGCGAGCCTTGCGCGGCGGCGGTATGCACGGTGGCGTTGCGCACCAGCAGGTCCTGCGCGAACGCGTGCGATGCGGACAGCACCAGCAGGCCGGCGGCCGCGGTGGTGGCCAGGCGCGAAGCGAAGCGGCTCATCGGGCACCTCCCAGCACGCGCTGGCCGAGCATGAAATCGGATCGGTGCTGGCGCGCCGGATCGTGGCGGTCGTATTGCAGCGAGCCATCCACCCAGACCCGCTCGGCCTGCGCGTAGACGCTGAAGGGATCGCGGTTCCACAGCACCACGTCGGCCATCTTCCCGGCTTCCAGCGTGCCGGTCTGCTCGAGGATGCCCATCGCCTTGGCCGGATTCTGCGTCAGCCAGCGGATCGCGTGCTCGGGGCTGATCTCCATGCCGGCCTGGCGGGCATGCGCCATCACCTTGGCCGCTTCCTGGTTCAGGCGCTGGATGCCTTCCTCCGAATCCGAATGCACGATCGCGCAGCCGCCGGGCGCAGCGTCGACGATCGCGATGTTTTCCTGGATACCGTCGTAGGCCTCCATCTTGAAGCCCCACCAGTCGGCCCACAGCGCGCCGCAGGTGCCGGCCTCGGCCAGCTTGTCGGCGATCTTGTAGGCCTCCACGCCGTGGTGGAACGCGGCGACCTTGAAGCCGAATTCCTTCGCCAGGTCGAGCATCGTCGCCATCTCGTCGGCGCGGTAGCAGTGGATGTTGACGCGGATGTCGCCGTCCAGCGCGGCGGCCAGCGTATCCATTTCCAGATCGCGCTTGCCGTTGTCCTTGCCGTTCTTGCCTTCCCCGTCCTTGTCCTTCGCCTTGTTGCGCTTGTCGCGGTATTCCGCGGCTTCGATGAACGCGGCGCGGTAGCCGGCGACGTTGCCCATGCGCGTGGAGGGGCCGCCCTTCTGGCCATAGACGCGCTTGGGGTTCTCGCCGCAGGCCATCTTCAGGCCCCACGGCGCATCGGGGAATTTCATGGCCTGGTAGGTGCGCGCGGGCACGTTCTTCAGGGTGACGCCGCGGCCGCCGATCAGGTTGGCCGAACCGGGCAGGATCTGCAGCGCGGTGACGCCGCCGGCGCGCGCGGCGTCGAAGCCGGGATCCTGCGGCCACACCGAGTGCTCGGCCCAGACGTTGGCGGTGACCGGCGAGGTCGCCTCGTTGCCGTCGGAGTGCGCGCGCATGCCCGGGCTCGGGTACACGCCCAGGTGCGAGTGGATGTCGATGATGCCGGGCGTGACCCACTTGCCGCTGCCGTCCACGCGGGTGGCACCCTCGGGCGCCTGCAGGCCGTGGCCGACGGCGACGATGCGGCCGTCCTGCAGCAGCACGTCGGCGCCATCCAGGCGGGTGCCGGTACCGGTGAGCACGGTGGCGCCGGTGATCAGCACCGGCGGCGCGGCGATGCGCTGGTAGGTGCTCGGATACGGATCGTCGGTGAACGCCGGCACTTTGGTGTCGGCGTCGGCCTCGGCGTTGTCGCGCGCCGGTGCGCTGGCGCAGCCGGCCAGCAGGGCCGTCGCGAGCGCGGCGGCGAGTAGCTTGGTCATGGACTGATCTCCCCTCAGTCCGTAGACGCTACCGTCAGTCGCGCCAGCCGCCAACCCTGCCCAAGGTCATGGGCAAACGGATGTTCAGTACTTGGGGATTGCGGGGTCGGTGTCGGCCCAGGCGTCGATGCCGCCGGTGACGTTGTAGAGCTCGGTGAAACCCAGCTGGCGGAAGTGGTCGGCGGCGCCGCCGCTGCGCGGACCGTGGTGGCACAGGAAGGCCAGCGGCGTGTCCCTGGGAAGCGATTCGAGTTCGGCGGTGCCGTTGTCCAGCGTGCGGAAGTCGACCGGGGCCTGCGCCATCGCGCGCTCGTCGATCGGGCGCACGTCCACCAGCGTCAGCGTGCCGGCGGCGACGCGCGCGGCGGCTTCGGCGGGTGCGAGCTCGCGCACCTTGGCCGGCGCGTTCGGGTTCTCGATCACCAGGCCGCGGCCGCGGGCGTCGTCCACCCAGTCCAGCGACAGGCCCTCGGCGCGGCGCGCGGAGGCCAGGTCGAACTGCACGCGGATGCCTTCGACCTCGCAGGCGATCGCGTCGCGGTTCAGTGGTTCGGCCTGCAGCTGCGCGTTGAAGCGCGGGTCCACCGAGACCTGCAGGGCGAAACCTTCGCCGGCGCCGGCCAGCGCCTCGCGCAGCATCCGCGCGGCGGCCGGGGTGATGTGGATGGTCGGCGGGGTGCGATCGGGCGGCGGCAGGCCGAGCGTGGCCTGCAGGTCGCCGCTGTTGGCCATCTGCTCGATGATGTCGGCGCCGCCGACCAGCTCGCCGCGGATGTACAGCTGCGGGATCGTCGGCCAGTCGCCGAACACCTTGATGCCCTCGCGGATCTCCGGGTCCGACAGCACGTCCACGTGCGCGTAGTCGTCGACCCCGGCCGCGGCCAGCGCGGCGGCGGCGCGCGCGGAGAATCCGCATTGCGGCGCGCGCGGTTCGCCCTTCATGAACAGGACGACCGGGTTGGCGGACAGCAGGGACTCGATGCGGCCGCGCAGGGCGGGATCGAGCGAATCGGCGGCGGGCATGGCGGCACCAGGCGACAGGGGGCCGTCATTCTACGCCCGGGCGGTATTGCGCCGGCGCGACGGTCGGGCATGATCAGGAGCATGGGAGGCGCCACTTCACTGCATTCGCCGCCGCGGCGGCCACGCGTGGCCGCGTGGGCGGCCGTGCTGTCGCAGGCGCTGGTCGCGCTGGCGTGGTGGCGGCTGGGCTGGCGCGTCGGCCTGCCCCTGCTGCTGGCCAGCCACCTGGTGTTCCTGTGGGGCACGCTGCGGCCACAGTCGGCGCTGTTCGGGCCGGTGCTGGTGCGCCTGCCCACGCGCGAGCCGGTCGTCTGGCTGACCATCGACGACGGGCCTTCGGACGACACGCCGACCATCCTGGAACTGCTCGACGCCTATGGCGCCAAGGCGACCTTCTTCGTCGTCGCCGAGCGCGCACGCGCGCGTCCGGAACTGGTGCGCGACATCGTCCGTCGCGGACACACGCTCGGCAACCACAGCGCCAGCCATCCCTCCGCCTGGTTCTGGGCCCTGGGTCCGCGGCGCATGGCGGCGGAAATCGAACAGGCACAGGCGACGTTGCACGCCATCACCGGCGTCACGCCACGCTGGTTCCGCGCGGTGGTCGGGATGGCGAACCCGTTCGTCTCCGCGCCCCTGCACCGGCTGGGGCTGGCGCGCGTGGCGTGGAGCGCGCGCGGCTACGACGCGCTCAGCGCGGACCCGTCGGCGGTGGTGGCGCGCATCGACCGCGCCCTCGCGCCGGGCGCGATCGTGCTGCTGCACGAGGGTTCGGCCCACGGCCGCAACGTCGAGGCGATCGCGCTGCTGCTGGAACGGCTGAAGCAGCGCGGCATCCGCTGCGTGCTGCCCGAGGGGTCATGACGGCCGCGTGGCGACGACGCGCCAGTTGTTGAACGGTGTCCTGCCGTAGAGCGGGGTGAACTCGGACACCAGGCCGGCCGCATCGAACTTCGCGCGCAGCGCGTCGGCCCGTGGATAACGCTGTGGTCCGGCGTTCATCCAGCGCAGCGTGCGCGAGATCGCGTCGATTCCGCGCGTGGTGCGCGCGCGCAGGCTGCCGTCGTCCAGCCCGGTGCGGATCAGCAGGCGCGCACCGGGCGTGAGCATCGCCACCGCGGCATCGAGGATCGCTTCCTGCGCAAGTGGCGACACGAACTGCAGCACGTCGAGGATCGCGACGTTGCCCCGGTGCGCGGGGATGCCACGCGCCAGGTCCACGCAATCGAACCGCACCTCGCGCAGGCCGGCATTCGCCGCCGCGCCGCGGGCGCGCCCGATCTTGCGTGCATCGCTGTCCACGCCGCGATACGGCAGGTCGAGGCCGGCGTCGCGCAGCGCGTGCGCCAGCAGGCCGATGCCGCAGCCCAGGTCCAGCAGCGGCGCCTGGTGGCCGCGCAATCCGGCGACGATGCCCGGGTACAGCGGGTCGCTGCCGAGCTTGGCGCGCGCATAGAAGTAATGCATGCGGTTGCCGTACCAGCGCCCGGGCCGGAACGCGCGGGCGATGCGCCGCGCGCTGGCGCCATCGAGCGCCGAGGCGCTCATGCGCCGTCGGACAGCAACTGGCTGGCCACCGGCAACGCGGCCGCCGCCCACAACGCGTGCATCGCCGCGGAGGGATGCAGGCCGTCGTCGGCCAGCATCGCCGGTTCGGCGCCGTGCGCGCGCGAGGCCGCGGTGATGTCGACGCAGGCGACGCCGAGCGATTCGCCCACTTCGCAGGCGGCGGCATTGAACGCGTCGAGCTCGCGCGACACCCGGGCCAGGTCGCGACCGGATCCGGCGCCAAAGCGGGTGGCGCCCCAGTCGGGGATGGTGAGGACGAGCACGTGGTCGGCGTGGCCGCCGGCCAGTGCGATCGCGCGCCGCAGCAGGGCCTCGAACTGTTCGACGTATTCGTCGAGGGCGCGGCCGCGATACTGGTTGTTGACGCCGACCAGCAGGGTGACGAAGTCCCAGCTTCCCAGCGGCTCGGCCGCGTCCATCGCGTCGGACAGCTCGTCGGTGGTCCAGCCGGTGGTGGCGATCACGCGCGGATCGTCGACCGCGAGGCCCTGCGCCCGCAACCCGCGCGCCAGCACATCCGGCCACCGCGCATCGGCAGCCACCCCCTCGCCCACCGTATAACTATCCCCCAGCGCCAGGTACTTCATGTTCGCTGCACCTGAAAGGTCTTTTTGACGCGGATCAGAGCCGATGAAAACGGATCAGGGCGGATCAATCAATATAAATATATCCGCTCTTGTCCGTACTTATCCGCGTTGATCCGCGTCAAAAACAAGAATCAAGCCGCGGCGGTGTCCCGTTTCCTGGCGATGCGGGAAAGCAGGCGGTCGATGCGGGTGAAGACTTCGCGGAGGGTGTCGGCTTCCGGGAGCAGGGTGACGCGGAAGTGGTTGCGCCAGGGGACGTTGAAGCTCGAGCCCGGGACCACCAGCACGCCTTCCTCTTCCATCAATCGCAGCGCGAAGGCGTGGTCGTCGAAATGGCGCGCGGCCTCGCCCACCACCGCCGGGAATCCGTACAGCGCACCCTGCGGCGCGACCAGCGACAGGTGCTCGCTCGCCGCACAGGCTTCGACCAGCGCCCGGCGCGAATCGTGCAGCCGCCCGCCCGGCGCGGTCAACGCGCCGATCGTGTCCTCGCCGTGCAGCGCCTGCTCCACCGCGAACTGCCCGGGCACGTTTGCGCACAGCCGCAGCGCGCCGAGCAGGTCCAGCGCGTGGTGGAAATCGCCGCTGGCCAGCGGATCCCCGCTCAGCACCGCCCAGCCGACGCGCCAGCCACAGGCACGATGCACCTTCGACAGCCCGCCGAACGACAGGCACGGATGCTCGCCGGCCAGCGGCGCCAGCGGTTCGAACACGGCATCGTCGTAGGTGATGCCGTCGTAGATTTCGTCGGCCATCAGCAGCAGCCCGCGCCTGGCCGCCACGGCGACGATGCGCTCCAGCAGCGCGCGCGGATACACCGCACCGGTCGGATTGTTCGGGTTGATCAGCACGATCGCGCGCGTGCGCGGCGTCACCAACGCCTCGATTTCGTCCGGATCGGGCAGGAAACCGTGTTCCGGGCGGCAGGGGTAATAGACCGGCTTGCCGTCGTTGAGGATCGTCGCCGCGGACCACAGCGGATAGTCGGGCGAGGGCAGCAGCACCTCGTCGCCGGGGTCCAGCAGCGCACGCAGCGACAGGTCGATCAATTCGCTGACGCCGTTGCCGATGAACACGCGCCCGGACGCCGCGTTCGGCGTGCCACGCTGGCGATGGAACGCGGCGATCGCCTCGCGCGCGGCGGGCAGGCCCTGCTGGTGCGTGTACGGATCGGTGTCGGCGATGCGCTCGGCGATCGCGCGCTGCAGGTGCTCGGGCGCGCGGAAGCCGAACGCGCCCGGGTTGCCGATGTTGAGCTTGATCAGATGGTGGCCGGCGGCCTCCAGTTCGCGGGCGCGGCGGGCCAGCTCGCCGCGGATCTCGTAACGGACGGCGGACAGGCGCTCGCGGGTCTTCAGGGGGGCCACGGGTGCTTCCATGCATGCGGGAGTCCCATTGTAGGAGCGGCGCAAGCCGCGACAACGTCAACGTGCGGCACAATCCGCACATGGATGATGTGCGCGCCATCGGCTGGCCCTATCCAGGCGGGATCGAGGATCCCGACTGGGCCGCCCTGTGCGCCAGCCATCCCGATGCCCGCCCCGCCCGGGTGGTGGCACAGCACCGCAGCGGCTACCTGGTGGCCGAGGCGCCGGGCGAGTCCGTGGCGGTGGAATCGCCGCCGGCCTGGCAGCGGCCCAGCGGCTATCGCAAGGGCCTGGTCGCGCCGGAAGAGCGCGCCGCGGTCGGCGATTGGGTGCTGGTGGAACAGGGCAAGATCGTCTCCCTGCTGCCGCGGCACTCGGCGATCAAGCGCGGCGCCGCCGGCGAGCATTACAAGCAGCAGCTGATCGCCGCCAACGTCGACACCGTGTTCGTGGTCTGCGGCCTGGACGCCGATTTCAACCTGCGCCGGATCGAGCGCTACCTGCTGCTGGTGCAGGGCAGCGGCGCGGGCGCGGTGGTGGTGTTGACCAAGGCGGACAAGGCGAGGGACCAGGACCCGGGCAGCGTGGGCGGTGCCCTGGCCATGCTGGTGGACAACCTGCCCCCCGGAACCAGGGTGTTCGCGGTCAACGCCAAGGATCCGGCGACGGTCGAGGTGCTGGCGCCGTGGCTGCAACCCGGCAACACCATCGTGTTGGTCGGCTCCTCGGGCGCGGGCAAGTCGACGCTGACCAACACGCTGCTCGGCACCGAGAAAATGAAGACCGGCGAGGTGCGCGCCGGCGACGATCGCGGCCGCCACACCACCACCCACCGCGCGCTGGTGCCGTTGCCGTCGGGCGCTTGCCTGATCGACACGCCCGGCATGCGCGAGCTCAAACCCACCGGCGAGGAAGACGTCGCCGAGAGTTTCAACGATATCGAGGCGCTGGCGGAGCAGTGCAGGTTCCGCGATTGCCGGCACGCGAAGGAGCCGGGATGCGCGGTGCGCGCCGCGATCGAAGCGGGCGAACTCGACGCCGAGCGTTACGCCAATTTCGTCAAGCTGCGCGACGAGGTTGCCGGCGCCGCCGGTCGCCTGGCCACGCGCCTGGCGCAGAAGGCGAACGAGAAGAACGGCAAGCGCTGAACAAGCCAGCCGACCATGGGTCGGCTCTACAAGGGGGTGATGCGTCCGTCGCGCTGGATCACCGCGTCCGCCGGCGCATCGGCCGGCACCAGCTGCACGCGGTCGTCGATGGCGACGCCGCGGTACGACGGGATTTCGAACGTCAGCCGCCGGAAGATCCACTCGTCCGCATCGGTCGCCACCCGCAGCCGCAACGGCGGCTCGGTCTCCGCCCGCACCGCATCCGCGAGCGCCGGCGAGAACACCGCCTGCACGTTTCCGACATAACGGGTCGTGCGCATCACGTTGACGCCGTGCCATACGCAGGCCAACGCGGCGAGCGCGAGCGCCACGCGAGCCCAGCGCGGTGCGCGCGCCCAGGCCGCGGCGGCGGCCAGCGTCGCCAGTGCGGCGAAACCATAGCCGTACTGGTTGCTCGCCGCCGACATCGGCAGCACCGGCGCCAGCGCCGCGGCGCCGCCGAGCAGGAAGAACAGTGCCAGCCGCGGGTGCGCGCGCCAGCACGCCGCGACCACGCCGAGCCACAGCAGGCCGGCCAGCGCCAGGCTGCCGCCGAAGCCGCGCGCCAGCGTGTTGAAGATCTCGAACACCGGCGGCAGGAAGGGGAACAGCTGGTATTCCAGCCAGTGCCGCGGCACCTGCGCGGGATCGACCTGGTAGGCCGCGGCGCCGTCGGGCGCATGCAGCAGCACGGGGAGGCGCAAGGCGAGGTAGGCGAGGACGACGAAGGCCGCGACGATGGTGGCGATCAGGAGGCGGCGGCGCAGCGGTGGCGCGGCTTGCGCCGCTCCCGCAAGGCAGAGCCAGGCGACGCCGAGGATCGCGGGAATGACCACCGCGGCTTCCTTCGCAAGCAATGCGGCAGTCGTGAGCAGCAGCGTGCCGGCGACCAGCAGCCAGGCGCGCACGCCGCCCGCCACCAGCAGCGCCACCAGCAGCGCGCACGACACCCACGCCAGGTCGCCGATGGTCCCGATCCAGCCATGCACGTAAGCCGCATACGGGCCGAGCGCGAACACCAGCGCGCCGATCGCCGCCGGCCACGCCGCCACCCCGAGCCGCCGCGCCAGCACGCAGGCAAGCCCCGCGTTCGCCGCGCCCCAGCCGACCAGCAGCGCATGGAACAGTTGCGGCGTGTCGAACAGGTGCCGGGAAAGCCACAGCCACAGGTTGAAGGTCAGCGGCCGGTACTGGAACGACGCGACATCGAGCCATGGCACCCACTGGATCGGCCCGGAGTTGCCGGCGAACGACGCCCATTGCAGCTCGTCGTGGCTGAAGTAGCCGGGGTTGGTCCAGAGCAGCCAGGAACCGAGGAAGGCGAGGGCGAACACCGCGACGAATGCCCCCATGTGGGAGCGGCGCAAGCCGCGACTGGCGGATGTCGCGGCTTGCGCCGCTCCCACATCGAAGGCCATCGCTGTCTCTTTTCCCCTGATCACCCGATCCCCTCCATTGTGCGTCAGCGGCGCCGCCGCGGCGACCGGGCTAGACTGGCAGGCCCGCCTCCACGCTGCCTGAAGATGCCTGCCGAAGCGCCGCCGATCCCGCCCGCCGCCCCGTCTACCAGCGCCCCGTCCACGGGCTCGCTGCCGGAGACGCCGGCCAACGTCAGCGAGAACTTCCCGCAGGCGGCACTGGATTACCACCGCTTCGCGCCGGCCGGGAAGATCAAGGTTGTCGCGACCAAACCGATGGTCACCCAGCGCGACCTGTCGCTGGCCTATTCGCCCGGCGTCGCCTATGCCTGCGAGGCGATCGTCGCCGACCCCAATACCGCCAGCCAGCTCACCGCGCGCGGCAACCTGGTGGCGGTGATCACCAACGGCACCGCCGTGCTCGGCCTGGGCGACATCGGACCGCTGGCCGGCAAGCCGGTGATGGAAGGCAAGGGCGTGCTGTTCCAGAAGTTCGCCGGCATCGACGTGTTCGACATCGAGTTGAACGAGCGCGACCCCGACAAGCTGGTGGACATCATCGCCGCGATGGAGCCGACCTTCGGCGGCATCAACCTCGAGGACATCAAGGCGCCGGAGTGCTTCATCGTCGAGCGCAAGCTGCGCGAGCGGATGAACATCCCCGTGTTCCACGACGACCAGCACGGCACCGCGATCATCGTCGGCGCCGCGATCGTCAATGCGCTGGAAGTGGTGGGCAAGAAGATCGAGGACGTGAAGCTGGCGCACGCCGGCGCCGGCGCCGCCGGCATCGCCTGCCTGGACATGTTGGTGGCGCTGGGCATGAAGCCGGAGAACATCCTGGCCGTGGACCGCGACGGCGTGCTGCACGACGGCCGCACGGACATGGATCCGGACCGCCAGCGCTACGCGCGCAAGACCGGCAAGCGCAGCCTCGCGGAGATCGTGGAGGGCGCCGACATCTTCCTCGGGCTGTCCGCCGGCGGCGTGCTGAAACCGGAGATGCTGGCGTCGATGGCCGCGCGCCCGATCATCCTCGCACTGGCCAACCCGACGCCCGAGATCCAGCCCGAGGACGCGCGCCGAGTGCGCCCGGACTGCATCATCGCCACCGGCCGCAGCGACTACCCGAACCAGGTCAACAACGCGCTGTGCTTCCCGTACATCTTCCGCGGCGCGCTGGACGTGGGCGCGCGCGAGATCAACGAGGCGATGAAACTGGCCTGCGTGCGCGCGATCGCGCAGCTGGCGCGGATGGAAGCCGGCGACCTCGCCGCGGCCTATGGCGACGACATCCCCTGCTTCGGCCCCGAATACCTGATCCCGCGGCCGTTCGACCCGCGCCTGCTGGTGATGCTCGCGCCCGCGGTCGCGCGCGCGGCGATGGAATCCGGCGTGGCGTCGCGCGCGATCGAGGACTTCGCCGCCTACGAGGAGAAGCTCGGCCAGTTCATCCACCGCACCGGCCTGCTGATGAAGCCGGTGTACGACCGCGCGCGCAGCGACCGCCAGCGCGTGGTCTACGCCGAGGGCGAGGAGGAAGTCACCCTGCGCGCGGTGCAGACGGTGATCGACGAGGAGCTCGCGACTCCGATCCTGGTCGGCCGCCCCGAGGTGATCGAATCGCGGATCGAACGCCTCGGCCTGCGCATGCGCCCGGGCGTGGACTTCGAACTCACCAACATCAACGACGATCCGCGCTTCAGCGACTACTGGCAGCAATACCACGCGCTCACCGAGCGCCGCGGCGTCACCCCGGCGGCGGCGAAGAACCTGCTGCGCTCGCGGCCGACCCTGATCGCCGCGATGATGGTGGAGCGCGGCGAAGCCGACGCGCTGATCTGCGGCCTGGTCGGCCGCTACCACAAGAAGCTCGGTTACCTGCGCAGCATCTTCGACTTCGACAAGGGCATCCAGGGCACCGCCGCGATGACCGGCGTGATCAACGAGCAGGGCGTGTGGTTCTTCCTCGACACGCACGTGCAGCTGGATCCCAGCGCCGAACAGATCGCCGAGGCAACACTGCAGGCCAGCTACCGGCTGAAGCTGTTCGGCATCGAGCCCAAGGTCGCGCTGCTCTCCCACTCCAACTACGGCAGCCACGACGACGCCAGCGCGCAGAAGATGCGCGCGGTCCGCGACCTTGTGCTGGCGCGCGCGCCCAAGCTCGAGATCGACGGCGAGATGATGGCCGACACCGCCTGGCACGCCGAGCTGCGCCAGCACATCTTCCCGCACACCACGCTGCACGGCCGCGCCAACCTGTTCGTGCTGCCGAACCTGGACGCGGCCAACATCACCTACAACATGGTGCGGGTGATGACCGACGGCGTGGCCATCGGCCCGATCCTGATGGGCCTGGACCAGCCGGCGCACATCCTGACGCCGGCTTCGACCCCGCGGCGGGTGATCAACATGACCGCGATCGCGGCGGTGGAAGCGCAGCTGCGCAAGCAGCAGCGTGCCACCGGCATGTCCTTCGGCCGCCTGATGCGCGCCCTGTAGCGCATTCCAGTAGAGCCGACCCATGGTCGGCTGGGCTCCTGCCAGGAATCTCCAAGCCGACCATGGGTCGGCTCTACAAAAACGCCCGGGTGATTTGAATTTTGAATTCACCCGGAACAAATCATCCCGCCCCGCCCGCAACCGCTTCCGCGGGCTAGAATCGGCCGGATAAGCCGACAGAAACCCGAGAACGCCCCCATGAACCAGATCAACGAACTCCTGCGCGAAGACCCCGACCCGACCGAGACCCAGGAGTGGCTGGAGTCGATCGAGGGGGTGCTGGCCCACGATGGCCCGGCCCGCGCCCACCAGTTGCTGGAGAACATGGTGGAGGTGACCCGCCGCGCCGGCGCCAACCTCCCGTTCTCGACCACCACCGAGTACATCAACACCATTCCGCCCGGCCAGGAGGCCAAGAGCCCCGGCGACGCGGCGATGGAATGGCGGATCCGCTCGCTGATCCGCTGGAACGCGATGGCCATGGTCGTCGCCGCCAACCGCAAGCCCGGCGATCTCGGCGGCCACATCGCCACCTTCGGTTCCAGCGCCACGCTGTACGACGTCGGCTTCAACCACTTCTGGCGCGCACCCAGCGAAGACCACCCCGGCGACCTGCTCTACATCCAGGGCCACGGCTCGCCCGGCATCTACGCGCGCTCGTTCATGGAAGGCCGCATCAGCGAGGACCAGCTGCACCACTTCCGCATGGAGGTGGACGGCAAGGGCATCAGCTCCTACCCGCATCCGTGGCTGATGCCGGACTACTGGCAGGTGCCGACCGTGTCGATGGGCCTCGGTCCGATCGCCGCGATCTACCAGGCGCGCCAATGGAAGTACCTGGAAGCGCGCGGCCTGATGCCCAAGACCGACCGCAAGGTCTGGTGCTTCCTCGGCGACGGCGAGACCGATGAGCCGGAAAGCCTGGGCGCGATCAGCGTCGCCGGCCGCGAAGGCCTGGACAGCCTGATCTTCGTCATCAACTGCAACCTGCAGCGCCTGGACGGCCCGGTGCGCGGCAACGGCAAGATCATCCAGGAGCTGGAAGGCAACTTCCGCGGCGCCGGCTGGAACGTGATCAAGACCATCTGGGGCAGCTACTGGGATCCGCTGCTCGCGCGCGACACCGGCGGCCAGCTGCGCCAGGTGATGATGGACACCGTCGACGGCGAGTACCAGAACTGCAAGGCCTTCGGCGGCGCCTACACGCGCGAGCACTTCTTCGGCAAGACGCCGGAGACGCTGGCGCTGGTGTCGAACCTGTCCGACGACGACATCTGGCGCCTCAACCGCGGCGGCCACGACCCGCACAAGGTCTATGCCGCCTACCACGCCGCGGTGCACACCACCGGCATGCCGACGGTGATCCTGGCCAAGACGGTCAAGGGCTACGGCATGGGCAAGGCCGGCGAGGCGCTGAACCCGACCCACGGCACCAAGAAGATGGACGACGAGGACGTCAAGGCGTTCCGCGACCGCTTCCAGATCCCGGTCACCGACGAGCAGCTGGCCGACCACAAGGTGCCGTTCTACCACCCGGGCAAGGACTCGCCGGAAGTGGAATACATGCTCGAGCGCCGCCGCGCGCTGGGCGGTTTCCTGCCGCAGCGCCGGCGCAAGAGCACGCAACAGTTCGAAGTGCCGCCGCTGAAGACCTACGAGCGCCTGCTCAAGTCCACCGGCGAGCGCGAGATCAGCACGACCATGGCGTTCGTGCAGATGCTCAACATCGCCCTGCGCGACAAGCAGGTCGGCCCGCGGCTGGTGCCGATAGTCGCCGACGAGGCGCGCACCTTCGGCATGGAAGGCCTGTTCCGCCAGATCGGCATCTACGCCCCGCACGGGCAGAAGTACAAGCCGGTGGATGCCGACCAGCTGATGTACTACCGCGAGGACGCGGCCGGCCAGGTGCTGCAGGAAGGCATCACCGAGGCCGGCGCGTTCGCCTCGTGGATGGCCTGCGCCACCAGCTACAGCACCAACGACCTGCCGCTGCTGCCGTTCTACATCTACTACTCGATGTTCGGCTTCCAGCGCGTCGGCGATGCCGCCTGGCAGGCCGGCGACATGCGCTCGCGCGGCTTCCTGCTGGGCGCCACCGCCGGCCGCACCACGCTCAACGGCGAGGGCCTGCAGCACGAGGACGGCCACAGCCTGGTGCAGGCCGCACTGATCCCGAACGTGCGCAGCTACGACCCGACGTTTGCCTACGAAGTGGTCACCATCATCCAGCACGGCATGCAGCGCATGCTGGCCGAGCAGCACGACGAGTACTGGTACGTGACGCTCATGAACGAGAACTACGCGCACCCGGAAATGCCGGAAGGCAGCGCGGAGGGCATCCTCAAGGGCATGTACCTGTTCAAGGACGCCGGCAAGCCGAAGAAGGGCGAGCTGCGCGTGCAGCTGATGGGCTCCGGCACGATCCTGCGCGAGGTGATCGCCGCGGCCGAGCTGCTGGAGAAGGACTTCGGCATCAAAGCCGACATCTGGTCCTGCCCGAGCTTCACCGAGCTGGCGCGCGAGGGCCAGGACGTGGAGCGGTGGAACCGGCTCAACCCGGAAGGGGAGCAGCGCAAGGCCTACGTGACGTCACTGCTCGAGGGACGCCAGGGGCCGGCGATCGCGGCGACCGACTACATCCGCATGTATCCCGAGCAGATCCGGCAGTTCGTGCCGATGCGGTATACGGTGCTGGGGACGGATGGGTATGGGCGTTCCGACACCCGGGAGAACCTGCGGAGGTTCTTCGAGGTGGATCGGTATTACGTGGCGCAGGCGGCGGTGGCGGCGCTGGTGGCGGAAGGCAAGCTCACTGGCAAGGATCTGGCCAGAGCAAACGAGAAGTACGGGATCGATGGCAAGAAGCCGAATCCTGTCGGCGTCTGAGGATTGGTCTCAGAGAGGGATGGCGCAAGCCTTCCGCCCTCAGGGGAATTGCAGGTTGCGGCCTTCGAGTCGTTTACGAACGACGATGTGGGGCGAAGACCGCGCCTGTCGCGGGAACTGAGACGGAGAAGTTTTCAGTTATCTTCCTTACCAGCGAGTGGGGAGGAGGCGTGACAGGTAGTGTGATCCGAAGGGGGCTGCGCAATCTCCCATCGTGGGGAATCGGCGTTTCGGATGAGGTCGTCCGCTATCAGGATGGCATTCTGAGCGTCCGCTCGCAGGGCACACTCCCAGACGGTGATGACTTTCCAGCCTTCCTCCACAAGCCGACTCACAGCAGCAGCATCTCTTCGGCGGTTTGCCAGAAGCTTTTTCTGCCAGAACTCAAATCTGGATTTCGGCACTCGGAAGTAGGGGCAGTTCGCATGGGCATGCCAGAAGCAACCGTTGACAAAGATTGCCGTGCGCCATTTCGGAAGCACGATGTCAGGCCGGCCAGCCAGGCCGCTTACGTGCAGACGGAAGCGGAATCCGCGCGCCCAAAGGCCAGATCGAACAAGAGTCTCCGGTCGGGTATTCCGACCGCGAATCCGCGACATCATCCTCGATCGCACCTCGGGTTCAACGGTGTCAGCCATGGCGCGACGCCTCGGGGAAGCAGGTAACTGAATGCGAAACAAGTCTCAAGCCGGGCCCATAAAAGTCGTGGACATCTTTGCCGGTCCTGGAGGACTGGGAGAAGGTTTCGCGAGCTTCACGCCGGAGGTAGGCAGTGACAAGCCATTCCAAATCGTCCTTTCCGCCGAAAAAGAAGAAACTGCACACCGGACCCTTACATTGCGGGCCTTTTACCGCCGATTCTCAAGCCCGGAAGATGTACCGGAAGAGTATTACCTGATTGTCCGCGGGGAGATGTCGCCGGATGAACTGAGGGGAGAGATTGCCCGCGAATGGGCAGAGGCGGAGCGGGAGGCCTTGCTGCTGGAACTCGGCAAAGAGTCCCATCGGCTCCACCAGGAAATCCAGAGTCGTATCGGCCCGGACGAGCCGTGGGTCCTTGTCGGGGGCCCGCCATGCCAAGCCTATTCGCTCGTGGGGCGAGCGCGGAACAAGGGAAAGAACAACTACATTGCGGAAAAGGACAAGCGTCACTTCCTTTACCGCGAGTACCTGGAGATTCTGGCGAGATTTGCTCCTCCTGTCTTCATCATGGAGAACGTGAGAGGGATACTTACCGCGAAGCTCAATGGGAGACGCATGTTTCCTGACATTCTCCGCGATCTTCATGATCCGGGGCGTGCGCTTAGCGCAGGAGCCTGCAATGCCATCTACGACATTTACCCACTATCTGCCGATGCGATAGGCGGGCCGTACCGCTTGGGAGAGCAAGACGAAGATCTGGCGAGATTCCTTGTGAAGTCAGAAGACCTTGGCATTCCCCAATGCCGCCACAGGGTTATCTTGCTTGGCATCCGCCGCGGTTCGGGTCTGAGTGAACCGATCCCGCTCGCAGGTTCCCAGCGCATTCCGATTGGCCGCGTCATCGGCGACCTGCCAAAGATCCGGAGCGCATTGTCCAGAGGGGACTCTGAAAGCGCATGGTCCGCTACTGTTCAGCGCCAGAGAGATCGAGTTCTTAGGGTTCTCGACCGGAGGTGGGACCTAAGGGACGTAGCTGACGAAATCCTGGATACGGAGTTCATCGAGGGCGCCTCCAGGAGGTCTTCAAGGCGACCGGACAGGCGCTCGGTGATTGCTCACCAAGATTGGTATCACGACCCTCGCCTCGGAGTGACACTCAATCACGACTCCAGAGGGCACATGCCATCAGACTTGGGTCGATACCTTTACTGCGCTGCGTATGCCAAGGCTCGGGAGGGGAAATCGCCCACCACGCGACTTGAAGAATTTCCCAAGCAACTTGCGGCAAACCACAAGAGCTGGGAGAGCGGAAAGTTTGCGAACAGATTCAGGGTTCAGGCGCCGGATTTTCCTTCTGCAACGGTCGTAAGCCATATTGCGAAAGACGGCCACTACTTCATTCATCCGGATTCTGCTCAGTGCCGTAGCTTTACTGTCCGGGAAGCGGCTCGGGCGCAAACTTTTCCGGACAACTACTTCTTCATGGGGGAGAGGACAGCCCAGTTCGTGCAAGTGGGTAATGCTGTTCCACCTCTTCTTGCGAGGAGGATCGCCGAGACTGTCTGGGGGTGCATGTCCGGTATCAAGGCTTCCGCCCGTTGAGAATCGGACCGGGGAACAAGATCGTCGTTATTGGGGAAATTGAGCCGACATGACCAACGACCTGCAGCCGGAAGGGACAGGTCCCAGGCGCGCGGACGCAACTCCACACGCAGCGGCCCTAATCGAGGGTCTAAGGGATCTTGGCTACTCACTCGAGACGGCCATTTCCGACATCGTCGACAACTCCATTACTGCGGGCGCGTCCCGAGTGGAAATCATGACCGAGGTGTCTTCGGCGGACCCTCGAATTGCGATCTTGGACAACGGCTTGGGGATGTCCGAAGACGAGCTGGTTGCCGCCATGCGCCCGGGCAGCCGCAACCCCTTGGCGACGCGGGACGAGCCCGATCTGGGCCGCTTTGGTCTGGGCTTGAAGAGCGCGAGCTTTTCCCAATGTCGTCGACTGACCGTTGTCACTCGCAAGGCGGGCGAAACGTCCATTGCCGTTTGGGACCTGGACGATGTAGCTGACAGGAACGAGTGGTCAGTCGAATTGCCCGACGACGCACCGGGAGTTCCCGAGGTCGATCTTTTGGGGACGACAGGCACGCTGGTTCTTTGGGAGAAACTCGATCGCCTTGCGGGCAATATCGCGGATCCACCTCGGCGCGCAGAAGTCATCAACCAGAGAATCGCGGAGGCGGAACGCCATCTGCGCCTTGTGTTCCATCGCTTCATGGAAGCGGGGAAGCCTGTCGAGATCGTGCTGAATGACAGGGCATTGCGGCCGCTGGATCCATTTGCCCGGAGCAACCCGGCAACTATTGCCGACCCGGTAGAGAGTCTGCCGTTGAAGCAAGGGAGCGTTGAGATTCAGAGCTATACCCTGCCCCATCACAAGCAGATGTCGAATGCAGCTTGGGACGATTTAGCGGGTCCTGAAGGACATCTGAAGTCTCAAGGCTTCTATCTGTATCGGGGCAAGAGGTTAATCCTCCATGGGACTTGGTTTGGCCTGTGCCGCCAATCCGAACTGACGAAGCTTTCCCGGGTCAGGATAGACATACCGAACAGCATGGATGCCGATTGGAAGGTCGATGTAAAGAAGTCGTCGGCGCAGCTACCTCCTTTGGTTCGTGACCGGCTCCAACGGGTAATCGAGCGCATCCAGGGTGGTTCAAAGCGCACGTACAGGAAACGCGGGCAGAAGTTGGTAGATCAGGAACGATTGCCGCTGTGGCAACGAATGCAAGCCGACGGGCAAATCCGGTATCGGCCGAATATCGATCATCCAGCATTCGTGACATTTGCCGAGGCGCTCCCTCCGGACCTGAGGCAAGGGTTTTTCAACTGCATCGCGCTGGTTGGGGCATCGCTGCCAGTAGAGACCCTTCACGCAGACATGGCAGCGCTGCCAGAGCAGGTTGCGCCGGACAAGGTCGATGATGAGGTCTTGGCCCAGGCCGTGCAGTACACGATGTCAATGCTGATGGAGGCAGGGAAGGACATCAATGAAATTCGATCGCTAATGAAGGATGTGGATCCATTTCGATCGGCGTGGGCTGAAACCCAGAGCATCATCGAAGCAACTCTCGAGGCACGGGGCCAGTAATGAATCCAATTCTCAGCACCATGGAGGGTATGGCCTCCATCCACATGGCGAGCCAAGTGGGCCCTCACACTGCCGAATCCATTCGCCAGGTTCTCGCGGAACTGTCCGGAATCCCGATGTTTCAGGGGAAAGTCAGCGAAGGCGAGATCGAGGAACTCGCTCGCCTGATCGAAGAGAAATACGGCATCAGTATGGGCCTTGGGGCCATCGTACAGTCCGAAGACTTTCGACCTTGGCTTCACGATGCCCGCATCAGCGGGGAGATGTCAGATTTCTACTGGGAGCGCTATCGCAGACTGTTACAGCAGAAGGGATTGCCCAAGTCCGTGATCGACTCGATGGACGAGATCACCGATCGAATTCTGGATCGCCTTGGTAACCCGCGGGATCCGGGCGCTTGGAGCCGTCGAGGCATGGTTGTGGGGCATGTCCAGAGTGGAAAGACAGCGAACTACACAGGATTGATTTGCAAAGCTGCGGACGCGGGGTACCGTTTGATTGTTGTGATCGCTGGCATCCACAACAATCTTCGCAATCAGACGCAAGCACGAATCGATGAAGGCTTCATCGGACGGGACACGGGTCGGCTCTCGCATGCAAACAAGGGGCAGCGACAGAAGATCATAGGGGTCGGCAAGTTTGATCAGCGTGAGTTCCCGGTTTCCCTGACGAATACCCTTCGGGATTTCAACAAGGCCACCGCCACTACGAACACCAGTCAGATCGGGCAATACAACGTCCCTGTAGTGTTGGTCATCAAGAAGAACCCCAGCACATTGAAGAATCTGCTGGAGTGGCTGAAAGAACACTCGGTTCACCAGGGAACGCAAATGGTGGGCCAGCCAATGCTGCTGATTGACGATGAGGCAGACAATGCATCTATCAACACTGCCTACGCGCGGGATGAGGTCACTCGCATCAATGGCCAGATACGCGAGCTTCTGTCGCTGTTCCATAGAAGCTGTTACGTCGGATATACGGCCACCCCATTCGCAAACATCTTCATCGATCCTGATACGGATGATGAGACGCTAAAGCAGGACCTGTTTCCCAGGCACTTCATCATAGGCCTAGACGCACCATCAAACTATTTCGGTGCGCAGAAGGTATTTGTGGACGCCCAGGATCGTCACATCAGGGTCGTCGACGACAACGAAGACATCCTTCCGCTCAAGCACAAGATTGATCACGAGGTCGAGGTGCTTCCCGGCAGTCTGGTTCGAGCGCTACGCACGTTTATCATTGCGCGTGCGGTACGGAATGCCCGCGGTCAACATCGTGATCATGCCTCGATGCTTATCAACGTGTCGCGGTTCACTGATGTTCAAGGCCGCGTCAAAGCCAGAGTCGCCGAAGTCATCGGCAGGATCAGAGACGCCGTCGCCGTTGATGGTGGAAAAAACAGGGAGGCAGCTCTCAGGAATCCTGAGATCGCCGCACTTCACGACGTCTGGCAGCATGAATATCGCGACTCGGAGCCGAAGAGTTGGGGGCTGGTACAGAAGCGGCTTCATGAGGTTCTAGTGGGAGCGCGAGTAGTGGAGGTCAACGCGTCAAAGCGGGCGCTGGCGCTGGACTATGACCAAGGTGGTGAGTATGGGGTCACGGTTATCGCAGTCGGCGGATTCTCGCTGTCGAGAGGCCTTACCTTGGAAGGCTTGACCGTCAGCTATTTTCTTCGCAATTCCGTCATGTACGACACATTGATGCAGATGGGTCGTTGGTTCGGGTACCGACCCAACTACGAGGATCTGTGTCGGATATGGATGCCTGCAGACGGCGTGGGCTGGTATGCACACATCCACGAAGCCATGGAAGACCTGCAGGTTCAACTCAAGAGAATGGAGCTTGTGAAGGCGACGCCTGAGCAGTTTGGTCTTGCGGTCCGCAGCCACCCTGAATCACTCATTGTCACGGCCAGGAACAAGATGGGTACTGGCAAAGAATTTCCCGTCCGTG
The DNA here is from genome assembly GCA_004297225.1 of Lysobacteraceae bacterium. Taxonomy (GTDB): domain Bacteria; phylum Pseudomonadota; class Gammaproteobacteria; order Xanthomonadales; family Xanthomonadaceae; genus Cognatiluteimonas. The sequence continues at coordinate 481,625 of SCUI01000010.1, forward strand.
TTGGATTGGCCGGAAAGCTGATTGAAACAACGCGCATTTCCACAAGCAGGGAACAACTCGATGCCAACATCAAGGCTGCCTCAGCCCTCGCAGCCGGGTTGGATGCCAAACGCATTCAACCGGAAAGTGTGTCCCGTGGCGCGCTCTACCGGAGCGTTCCAGTGCAAATGGTCCGCGACTTCTTGAGGGTCTACCGTGCTGATCCCGCAGATCCATTGACTGATCCACGGCTGATGGGGGATTACATCGACGCTAGGGCGGACTCGGAGTTGAGTAGGTGGGATGTTCTGTTCGCGAGTGCGAAGAAGGACGAAGCTATTCGGACGGACTTAGGTGGGCACAAGATGAGTGCTTACACGAGAAAGGTTGGGGCCGACGAGCTGCGGGGCGGGATTCTTGCCATCAGCGGAACCAGCCGACGCGTTGGCTCCCCTGGAGATGAGCAGGTCGGTCTTACCGACGACCAGATTCAAGCTGCAACCAAGGCATTCCAAGACGACTGCATGCGAGAGGGTAAGCGCGTCCCTGCTACGCTTCCTCCCAGAATCTTTTGTGAAGTTCCGGGTCGCCGTCCCCTGCTGATTCTTCGCTTCGTAGCTCCGCACGTGCCAGAACCCAGCTTGAAGGAGAAAGCGCCTCCGATCGTGTTGGCCTGGAGCATATGTTTCCCGCCTTCCTCCGTTCAAGGAGGAACCGTGGAGTACGTAGTAAATACTGTCCGGATGCGTGAAATGTTCGGAGAGGAAGAGTTTGACGAGGACGCGGCAAGTGATGAGTGAATCACCATGGTCCGGACTTGAGTCAGGCGAGATAGACACTCGCCGTGTGGATGCCAGCGCAAGGTGGGACTGGTTCTGGGCGGTATTGCCCGGGTCTGATGTTGCGCTGGTCCTGAAGCTGTCCAAGCTCCCGAAGCCACTTCCGGATCTGCCGAGATTACGGAACCTTGAAGTGAGATTCCAGACGCTCCCCGGCGGTCCGATTCTCTATGTGCGGCTAAAAGACAGCGCTCAGCTAGAACTATTTGAGACGCTTTGTCGCGATGTCATGGCGGCCGGCGAGCTTGCGAACATGGAAGCGGAAGCCCTGAAGAGGGCAATAGGACGCACTTTCCGATGGCATTACCTTCTCAAGGGAGGCAGGCCGGGGGCCCTTACCGAGGAGGTCCAGAAGGGCCTGATCGGTGAAATCGAGGTGCTCAAGCTGCTCATAGAAACTGTGGGGCCAAAACGTGCATTGGAGGCATGGACAGGCCCGACGGGCGCACCCAAGGACTTCGAGCTCAGGAACCACTGTATTGAAGTAAAAGCGAGGAGGGGTGCTGCCCAGCCGTTCGTGAGGATTTCCAACGAGTTCCAGCTTGCTGACGTTCCTGATACCAGCATCTGGTTGGGAATTCTCGCGGTTGACAAAGTGGAGGCACCACACGGACAGACTCTCACTGAGCGGGTCGAGGACGTAACCGCATTTCTGGAAACTTCCTGTCCGTCAGCATTGGCCGATTGGGATCTTCGATTGGCCGAGGCCGGGTTCGACCTCGCGGACGACTATTCGCCTTGGCGGTGGAAAGTTTCAGTTCCGGAGTTCTACGCAGTTACACCGTACTTTCCTAGAATTGAAGCACCGGCGCCGATCGGCATATCCAGTGTGAGCTATTCATTGGCGATTGCCGCTTGTGCACCGTTCAAAGCGGAGTGGGATCGAATCCGGTCCGAGCTCATGCATGGGGAAGAATGATGGCAGAGCTTGACGAGTACTACCAAGACTTGATGGGGGACATCCGGCGCGAGGCGGATGCCAGTGGAATCATGATGGTCGAAGCATTCTTTGACCGTATGGCGGAGCGCCTCACGGAAGCAGGTGAACTGGAAGTGGCGCATCGCGCCTACTTCCAGAGCGGTGACGGCAATCAGAAGCTCAGGGTCGACGGTTACTCGGGAGACCCGCGTGAGACAGAAGGAGTTCTAGGGCTCATAGTCTGTGATTTTATTGACAACGACGATGTCCAGACCTTTGGAAAGAGCGATGTGCCACCCATCCTGAATCCTTTGGTCCGCTTCTTAAAGAAGGCTAAGGCCACCGAGTTCCGGGACTCCTTGAACGAGGTGAATCCCGCGTTTCAGGTTTCGGACCTGATCATTGCGACGTGGTCCCAAGTCACGAAGGTCAAGCTGATTCTTGTCTCAAACCGTCAATACATAGGACGCGACGATACAGTCAAGCTCGCGGACGCGGGAGAAATTCCCATCACTTGGTCCGTCTGGGACTTGGCCAGATTCGAGAAGTTTGATCGCTCCGGGCAGGCGAGAGAAGACATTGTCATCGATTTCGCCAACGACTTCGGCGCACCCATGCCTGCACTTCGCGCTTCGCAGGGGTGCTCAGGTCTGGAGAGCTATCTTCTGATCGTTCCTGGGGAGCAGCTTGCGTGCATATATGACCGATGGGGCGCACGGTTGCTTGAGGCCAATGTTCGCTCGTTCCTACAGGCACGAGCCAAGACCAACAAGGGGATCCAGCGAACCATCAAGGAAGAGCCAGCTCTCTTCTTTCCTTACAACAATGGTCTGTCAGCGACTGCCGAGGAAGTCGCCTGCACGCGAACCAATGACGGGTTGGCAATTTCCTCCGTGCGCAACCTTCAAATCGTCAATGGTGCCCAGACAACAGGCTCCATCCACGCGGGGTTGAAGAGCGCACGGGACCAGCTCGGGTCGGTGTTCGTGCAGATGAAGCTGACTGTGGTGCCGCCGGAAGAATCCGAAAGCATTGTTCCGAAAATTTCCGAGTACGCCAACACTCAGAACAAGGTCAATGCTGCCGACTTCTTCTCGAACCATCCCTTCCACATCCGAGTCGAGCAGTTCTCCCGCAAGGTGATTTTCACCGCCCGTGCGGGTACACGTCACGACAGCAAGTGGTTCTATGAACGGTCCCGAGGCCAGTTCATAAACGCGCGCAGCAAGCTTACACCTGCTCAGCTAAGGAAGTTCGACCTGGAATTTCCAAAGGCTCAGCTTTTCACAAAGACGGATCTCGCAAAATTCGAATTCTCGGCTGCAGGAAAGCCGCACGTGGTATCGCGGGGTGCGCAGAAGAACTTCGCCGAGTTTGCGAAGGAGATCGGCGAGGCCTGGTCGAAGAGCGAATCGAAGTATGACGAGCTCTGGTTCAAGAGGTTGATAGCAAAGGCGATCGTCTTCCGCACACTCGAATCCGAGGTGCCCAAGCAATCCTGGTACGAAGGTGGCTATCGGGCAAACATCGTGACCTATGCAATGGCAAAGGTTTTCCACGACACAGAACGCGAGCTGGAGGTTCTCGATCTCGACATGATCTGGCGCCGACAGAGCGTTCCCGATCCGCTGAAGCGGGCGCTTCTCCTGGCAGCGGCCGAAGCGCATCATGTAATTATGCATCCCGTGTCTGGCATGAGAAACATGTCGGAATGGGCAAAGCAGCAGGCATGTTGGCACACCTTGGCAAGTCTTGAGATTGATTATGGAGATGATCTCGGAGATTGTTTGGCGCTCAAGGACCGCGCAAAGGCTGCCGAGAGGGATGAGCGGCGGAAGAAGCGGGAAGACGACGGAATTTCAGCTCAGGCAGATGTGGTCGGGCGTGGACCGGCATTCTGGAAAGGTCTACTGGATATCGGACGCTCCCAGCAAAAGTTGTCCCCGAAGGACGAACAGATCCTGATGGTTTGCGCAGCCATGCCACGCCAGATTCCCAGCGAGCAACAGTGCAAGTACGTTCTCAAGCTGCTTGAACGGATGGAGGAGGAAGGTCTCGCTCTAAGCTGAAAGGATCTGCCTTGTCCATCAATTGGGGCCTAAGGCTGCGGCGCACGAGATCAGGTGGGACGTAGAAGTCTTCCGACGCCTCAGCCCGTGGCAGGATTACCCGCATGCCCCCCATCATCTCCATCCGCAACCTAACCAAAACCTACGCCTCCGGTTTCCAAGCCTTGAAGGGCGTGGATCTGGACATCCACCGCGGCGAGATCTTCGCCCTGCTCGGCCCCAACGGCGCCGGCAAGACCACCCTGATCAGCATCATCTGCGGCATCGTCAATGCCAGCTCGGGCACGGTCACCGCCGACGGCCACGACATCGTCCGCGATGCGCGCGCCGCCCGCTCGCTGATCGGGCTGGTGCCGCAGGAGCTGTCCACCGACGCCTTCGAGTCGGTCTGGGCCACCTGCCGCTTCAGCCGCGGGCTGTACGGCAAGCCACCGAACCCGGGCTACCTGGAGAAGGTGCTGCGCCAACTGTCCTTATGGGACAAGCGCGACAGCAAGATCCTGGCGCTGTCGGGCGGCATGAAGCGGCGGGTGCTGATCGCCAAGGCGCTGGCCCACGAGCCGCGCATCCTGTTCCTGGACGAGCCCACCGCCGGCGTGGACGTGGAGCTGCGCCACGAGATGTGGGACATGGTCCGCGGCCTGCGCGAGGACGGGGTGACCATCCTCCTGACCACGCACTACATCGAGGAGGCCGAGGAGATGGCCGACCGCATCGGCGTGATCAACCACGGCGAGCTGGTGGTGGTGGAGGACAAGGCCACGCTGATGCGCAAGCTCGGCAAGCGCCAGCTGGCGCTGAGCCTGCAGGAGCCGCTGCCGGCGATCCCGCCGGCACTCGCCGACCTGCCGCTGGAACTGTCCGCGGACGGCGGCACGCTCACCTACACCTTCGACGTGCAGCAGGAGGAGCGCACCGGCATCGCCAGCCTGCTGCGCCGCCTGGCCGAGCAGGGCGTGGACTTCAAGGACCTGCATTCCAGCGAGAGCTCGCTGGAGGACATCTTCGTCAGCCTGGTGCGGGATACACCACCCGTGCGAGCCGGAGCATGAGCCTCGACGGCCACGTGGTGGTCACGAATCGGCAGCGCGATCGGTATCGGGGTTGGGGGATTGCACGGGGGCGGCGTCGACCCGGAGCAGGGTGCGGGTGACGCCCAGGACTTCGATCTTGCCGCCCTTGTCGCGGAAGGCGTCGATGTCGGCGGCGATCGCTTCGTGCGTCATCTGCCCTTTCGGTGGCTGCTTGCGGGGGCCCGAGGCGATGCGGTGCGGCTTCTTGGCTTGTGGCATGGGGCTTCCTCGGTAGAGGCGCAGCGGAATGTCGCGGCGTTGCCCCGGGCGAAACCCCATGCTACGCGCTTGCGCGAGTGGGTGCCGGGTTCCCCGCGGGTGGTCCTCGACCGGGCGCGGCCCGTTCGCGGACAATCGGCTGCATGCCATCCGCGCACTCGCATCGAACCATGGGACCCGGCGCATGAGCCTCAACGTCCACGCCATCCGCGCCATCTACCGCTTCGAGATGGCCCGCACCGGCCGCACCCTGCTGGAATCCATCGTCTCGCCGGTGCTGTCCACCTCGCTGTACTTCGTGGTGTTCGGCAGCGCGATCGGCTCGCGCATGGGCGACATCGACGGCGTCGGCTACGGCGCATTCATCATCCCCGGCCTGATCATGCTGTCGCTGCTCAGCGAGAGCATCTCCAACGCCTCGTTCGGCATCTACATGCCCAAGTGGTCGGGCACGATCTACGAGCTGCTGTCGGCGCCGGTGTCCTTCGTCGAGGTGGTGGTGGGCTACGTGGGCGCGGCGGCGACCAAGTCACTAGTGCTGGGCGTTTTGATCCTCGCCACCGCGCGCCTGTTCGTCGACTACGAGATCCAGCATCCGTTCTGGATGCTCGCGTTCCTGTTGCTGACGGCCACCAGCTTCAGCCTGTTCGGTTTCATCATCGGGCTCTGGGCCGATGACTTCCAGAAGCTGCAGATCGTGCCGCTGATGGTGGTCACGCCGCTGACCTTCCTCGGCGGCGCGTTCTACTCGATCAAGATGCTGCCGCCGGTCTGGCAGACGATCACCCTGGTCAATCCGGTGGTGTACCTGATCAGCGGCTTCCGCTGGAGCTTCTACGGCAATGCGGACGTCCCGGTCGGCATCAGCATCGCCGCGATCACCGGGTTCCTGGTCGTGTGCCTGGCGGCGGTGTGGTGGATCTTCCGCACGGGGTGGAAGCTGAAGGCATAAGGTGGCTCGTGATGAAGCGTGAGCCGCCAGCGGCTGCACGCGCCATGAACGATCGCAAGCCATGCCGGCACACCGCTTTCGTTGCGCGCATAGTGGGCCGAATCCTGGAGTGCGCCACATGAAATTCCCGCCCGACAACGATCCAACACCCATCACGCCCGTGCTGTCGCCGGACGCACAGCCCAGACCCGTCCACCCGGAAGCGCCCGAACGCTCGGGATGGCCAGCGCCCGATCCCACTTCCAACGCGCAGCGCCGTGGTACCGATGCCGGGACCTGGTCGCCGGAAGGCCCCTCGGGCGAGTGGAAACGCCGTTCGCTGGACCGGTTTGCGCATTTTCGTCGCTGAACCGCCTTCCAGGGTCGAAGATGGCGCCGGGGTGTATGGTGGTCCGATGCTGTACCGCTTCCTCCAGGAACACCGCGCGGAGCTGATCGCCCGTTGCCGGGCCAAGGTCGAGGCCCGCGCGCATGCGGGATCCCTGGCGCGAGAGCTGGAACATGGCGTCAGCCTTTTCCTCGACCAGTTGATCAAGACGTTGCAGGTGGAGCAGGGATCGCTTCCCGGGCTCAGCCGCGAAGTGTCGGGCCCCAGCGGTGGGGGCCGCCCCAATGCGTCAGAGATCGGGACGTCCGCAACAGCCCACGGCATGGAATTGCTGCAGAACGGCTTCACCGTCGAGGAACTGGTCCACGACTACGGCGACCTGTGCCAGGCCATCACCGACCTGGCGTTGGCGAACGATGTGCCCTTCACGATGGAGGAGTTTCGCACGCTCAACCGGTGCCTCGACAACGCCATCGCCAACGCCATCACCGAGTACGCCTACCAGCACGACACCCTGCAAGCGGATCGGCAGGCAGATGCCTACAACCTTCGCCTGGGCCAATTCGCGCACGAACTGCGCAACCACCTTGGCACCGCCACGCTCGCAGTCATGGCGCTGAAGACCGGTCGGGTGGGCGTGGCGAGCGCCACCGGCGCGGTGCTCGATCGCAGCCTGGTGAACCTGCGCAACCTGATCGACCGCTCGCTGGCCGAAGTGCGCATGAATTCCGGCGCGATCCTCCAGCAGGAGCTGTTCTCGCTCGCCGACTTCATCGGCGACGTCAAGGCGGCGGGCGACCTGGAAGCCTCGGTGCGCGGCTGCAATCTCCTCGTCGGGGAGGTCGATGCGCAGCTCGCGGTGGATGGCGACCGCGACCTGCTGTTTTCCGCGATGGGCAACCTGCTCCAGAATGCGTTCAAGTTCACGCGCCCGGGTGGGGACGTCAGGGTGCAGGCCTACGCGGCGGGGGACCGCGTGATGATCGATGTCGGCGACGAATGCGGTGGATTGCCTGGTGGCGACACGGAGGCGATGTTCGCTCCATACGCGCAGGCAGGCGAGGATCGGAGCGGACTTGGCCTTGGCCTCTCCATCTCGCGCCGCAGCGTCGAAGCCAATCACGGCCGCCTTGTCGCCCGTGATGTCCCCGGACGAGGCTGTGTCTTCAGCATCGATCTCCCACGCCACGCGATCGCCGCATCGCAGGGGCGGGTGCTGGATACATCCTCGGCCTGATCATGCTGCCGCTGCGCAGCGATCATTCGCCCTCCGCCGGCACCACGCAATGGTCGCGCGTCCGCGGCAACGGCCGCCCGTCGGCGACCGGGTTGCCGACGTTGCGGATGTATTCCTTGTCCAGGCAGTGGAACTCGATCGACTGCGAGGCGGCGGCGCGCGGCACCAGGATGTGCTTCATCCAGCCGGCGGCCAGGTCCACGACGATGTCGCTCATGCCCATCCCGAAGATGCCCTTGATCGCGTTCACCATCTCGCTGAAGCCCGGCGCGCCGGTGTCGACAACCTTGGCGACGACGGTGGCGTGGGCGACGGCGAGTTCGCCGCTGCTGGCCTGTTCGGGCGCCACCTCGGCCTTGAGCCGGGCTTCGGCGTGCGCGGGCGAGGCGCGCTTCAGGTTCATCTCGCGCTGCACCGAGTTGCGCTTGACGAACGCGTTGTCCGGGTCGCGCATCGGGATGTTGAGGTGTTCGGGATGCAGCGGCCGGATTTCCCATTGCACGCGCCAGTTCTCGGCGGCGTCGGCGACTTCCTTCAGGCTCTGCAGGCTGGGCAGTTCCAGCGCGCCGAAGCACTGGTTGATGATCTCGGCGGAGCGAGTTTCCTGGTCCTGCAGCGCGCGCTCGTAGTCCTCCAGGTCCTTGGGGTCGACGCCGGCGCTGGCGGTGAACCAGGCGAAGCGACTGCCGTGGCCTTTGCCGCCCTTGGCCGGCTTGTGCACCTGGCCCTGTTCGGCGTTGACCCGGGTTTCGGTGTTGGCGAACTGGATCACCACGCGCAGGATCTTGGAGGCGCTGCCGAGGCCGGAGAGCAGGCCATCCGGAATGTCGAACAGCCCGCCGAGCGCCTTGGTAGCTTCGTTGGCGACTTCGTTGACGGCCCAGTCGCTGGCGCTGGCTTCACCCGGCGAATCGCCGCCGAGGATGCTCTTGATGTCGGCGCAGCTGGAGAGGCTGGCCTGCGCATGCGCCGGTGGCAGCACGGCGTCGACGAGGTGGGTCGCGAGCCAGGCCGGTTGCGATGAAGGCGTCGCAGCCGCAGACGTGGGTGCGGGCGGCTGGCCGCGCTGGAACGCGGCCACGAACAACTGCATTTCCAGCAGCGTCAGCCGGTAGTCGTCGGAGCGCGGGCCGCCGCGCAGGTCCACGGGCAGGTCGCTGCCGCGGGCCGGGCGCACGTATTCCGAGCCCAGCAGGTCGAACGGCGCCTGCTGCAGGCGCGCCATCTCGGCGAGGAACAGTGGGGTGAAGCTCTGCGGATCGTCCGGATGCTTCGCGGCTTCGCGCACCCAGGCGTCGAGGAACCGCAGCAGGGCGTCGCCGGCGGTGTAGTTGGGGCCGATCTGGTTCCATGCGACAAACTCGCGATGGGCGCGGTCCTTGGCGCGATTGGCGTTGCGGGTGCGCTCTCGGCTCCCGTCCGCCAGTGAGCGCCTGGCTTCGCGCAGTGCCTTGTTGGCCTCGCCCGATGCCTGTCGCGCGCTCTCGAGCCTGGCGTACAGCGGTTCGCGTTGCGCCAACGGAACGGTGTTGATTGCGGCTTTGGCGTCGCCCAATGCGGCCAGTGCCTCCTCCGCGGCAGCCTCGAGCGCGGGGATCCGTGCCGCCAGTGCCCGGTCCGCGGCCACACCACTGGCGAGCACGGCGTCCCCGGCGGCCGCGACTTCGGCCAGTGCCTCGTCGCGGCGCGCGCGCGCTTCGTCCTCGGTCAACCAGGCGGGAGCGCTCGTCGAGCCACCGAGGTCCCACGCGAAGGTATCGAGGAAGTGCGCGAATTCGGATGCGTGCAGGCGGAACGCTGTCTCGCGGTTGCGCGCCTCGATCGCCAGGTTGCGGGCTTCCAGCGCGGTCATCGCGTAGGGCGTCGCCGGGCCGATCGCCGGCACCACGATTTTTTCGCCGTCGGTGGTGGCCATGCCGCCGCGGGCGAGCACTTCGCGGGTGATGCGGGTAGCGCTGGCGAGATCCTCCGTGGCGACCAGCTGCCGCGCGAGTTCCGTCCACCGGCCCTGCGGCAACGGCTCCAGGCCGTGGACCGCTCCCGCGGGCGCAAGCGGTGCATCCGCGGTCGAAGCCGCGGGGGCAGTGGAATCGTCGGAACCGGAACAGCCGGCAAGTGCCAGCGCGAGGAAGCACAGGGGGAGCAGGGGCCGCATGAACAAGGGTCGATCCTTCTTTTTGCCCCGGATTTTACCTGTGATTCCGGGCCGGGGACTGCCAAATCGGGCATCCTGTCGCCGGGTCGTCACCGGGGGACACCATGTTCGTGCTGGGCATGTGGTTGCTGCTGTCAGAGACGCTGCTGCTGGTGTGCTCGGTCAGTCGGCCGTACCCGACCTCCAAGGTGAACCCCGCGCGGTTTTTTCACGGTTGAGCATGGCCGACCCCGGCTCAGTCCACGCAGCCTTCCTCGCCGGCTCCATCGCCGCCGGCGCCACGATGCTCGGTACGCTGCCGGCGCTGTTCGCAAGATCGCTCAGCGCGCGCCTGCAGGACACGATGCTCGGCTTCGGCGCCGGGATCATGCTGGCCGCCGCGAGCTTCTCCCTGGTGTTGCCGGCGCTCGGCACCGCGCTGCGACTCGGTGCCGGCGACTGGGGCAGCGGCCTTCTGGTTGGGTTGTCCCTGCTGGTCGGCGCGGGACTGGTGATGACCCTGGAGCGGGTGCTGCCGCACGAGCACTTCATCAAGGGGCCGGAAGGCGGCGACAGCAAACGCCTGGCGCGCACCTGGTTGTTCGTGTTCGCGATCTACCTGCACAACCTGCCCGAGGGGCTGGCGATCGGCGTGGCCTACGCGGCCGATGCGTCGCAGGGACTGGTGCTGGCCACCGGCATCGCCATCCAGGACATCCCGGAAGGCCTGGTGGTGGCGCTGGCCTTGCTCGCGGCCGGTTACAGCCGGCGCCATGCGGTGCTGGTCGGCGTGGCCTCGGGCTTGATCGAGCCAGTGGGCGCGGCGCTGGGCGCGAGCGTGGTGATGGCCTCGCCCTGGCTGCTGCCCTGCGGCCTGGGCTTCGCCGCCGGCGCGATGCTGTTCGTGGTCAGCCACGAGATCATCCCGGAGTCGCACCGCAAGGGCCACGAGAACTTCGCCACCACCGGCCTGCTGGTGGGTTTCGTGCTGATGATGGTGCTGGATACCGCGTTGGGGTGAGCCGTGGTAACCCGTACCTGAATGCGGGTTTGCGGGCGTGCCCGCGCGAGATGGGACTTGCCCCATGCTCGCGCCATCACTTCCGGAGCCGCGCATGCGCCCCCATCATCCGTTACATCCCATGGGCATGGCCTTCGGCCTCCTGCTGACCCTCGCCGGTTGCGCCACCGCACAACTCCAGGTGCCTGCCTCGTTCGAGGCTACCGCCCAGGCGCTGCCCGTGACCGGTCACTCTCCGCGCCATTTCAACGAGCCCATCCGGATCGGCCCGTACAGCGCACTCGAACTCAGTGACGGCGGCACCTTCGGTTGGCAGTTGCCGGTTGGCGCGCTCGATGTCGGCGGCCGCGCGCGCGACTACGCGTTCACCCTGGTCGCCATCGGGCAACCGCCCGTCGAAGTGCAGTGTCGCGTCGCGAGCCTCGCGCTCGGCTACGACGACCATCATGGCCGGGTGGAATCGCGCACCGAACTCGATCTCACGGCCCTGTCGGGCCCGGCGCTGGGTTGCGGTTTGCATATCGACGACGGCGGGGAAGTGTCGTCGCTGCAACTCCGACGCTCGGGCACCCGCCTGGACGGCCGCGTCGGGACCCCTTGGGGTGAAGCGACCGTGCACAGCGTGCATGCACTGCAAGGCGCGGTGGTAGACACCTATGCGCCCGCCGGTTTCGAGATCGTGCTCGACGGCGCGCCAGTGGCCATGGTCGATGCGGTCAACGCCGGCCGCGTCCTGCTGGCACCGCGCCTCGACGACGGCCAGCGCAGCTACTTCGCCGCGGTCGCCGCGGCGCTGCTGCTGCTCGGGGAAGACGCGGAGGCCTGAGCGACCCTCGCCCTGCATGCCAGCCCGGCCCGTGGCATTCTCCCCGTATTCCAATGGGGAGCATCGGAATGGACCAGGGGTCGACTGAAGTTGCAACCACGCCGGCGCCGGCATCCGCGCAGGCGAAGCCCGATGGCTGGCTGCGCGGCAAGCTGCGCAGTTTCCACGCGCAGAAGGATGCGGTGCGGCAGGACCCGCTCTGGGGCACGGTGTTCGTCATCGTCGTCGCGGTCGCGACCTGGGGCGCCAATGAAGCCTGGGGCCAGTGGAAGGAAAGCCATCGCGATCCCGACAAGCAGCTGCTCGAGATCCAGGCGACGCAGGAGAAGGAGTTCGCGGAGCTCCACAAGAACCTGAAAGCACTCGGCAACGCGTTGCCGTCGGCCAACCGCGACGACCTGAAGCAGATCCGCGACGCCATCGGCGGCATCGAGGCCCAGAACAAGTCGCTGGTGGACATGCTGGCGCTGGCGCGCGAGGAGAATGAGCGCATGCGCCAGCTGGCAGAAGCGAAAACAGGCGTGCGTGGCGGCTACGACCTGCTGCTGACCGAGAACGCCGGTATCCAGCTCGATGCCGTCAACCAGCTTGGCGTGAGCAGCGTGAGCGCGAACTACGTCAGGGCCAACCTGACCGGGCGTTCGGGCACCCAGCGCAAGAACCTCGACAGCGGCGAATCGATCGCCTACGAGGGCGCGGACGGTCGCCAATGCCGCGCCACCGTGCTGTCGATCAGCGACCGGCGCGCCGCCTCCTTCGCCATCAGCTGCGGCTGAACAGTCCCGGAGCGGCCGATATTGCGCATGTTCTAGATGGAACGGGAGTGGCGATGGGCGAAAGTCGATTTCCGGTCTGGCCGACAGTGGTGGTTGCTATCGGCGGCGTCGCCTTGCACACGGTGGAGATAGCACGCGGCAGCGACGGGCCCGTAGACCTCATATCCATCTTGTTCTTCATCTACGGGCTGCTTCCCTACGGCGTTGCATTGGTTGTTGTCCAGGCCGGGGAGACATTTGCTTTCCCGGCGTTCGTCGGCAGCTTCGGGGGGCTCGCCCTGGACCTGTTCTTCTATTACGACGTCTTCTTGCACCCCGCGTCATCGACAGCGGCGTTGGTCATGCTCTTCGCGCCTCTTGTCTGCATTGCGTTCGGAGTGGTGCCGGGCATGTTGCTGGGCTATCTGGCCGAAAGGCTGTATCGGCGATTGGGTCAGGACCGGCGCTAGAATTTGGCTGGCCGCCACGACGAGGTCACACCGATGCAAGCAACTGAGCTCGCACGACAGTTCCAGGCGCTACACATCCCCGGCAACCCGCTGATCCTGTTCAACGCCTGGGACGTCGGTAGCGCACGCGCCGTCGCCGACGCCGGCGCCAGGGCAATTGCTACCGGCAGCTGGTCGGTGGCGGCCGCGCACGGTTACGAGGATGGCGAACGCATCCCGCTGGAGCTGGCGATGGCCAACCTGCGACGCATTGTCGCGGCGCTGCCGTTGCCGGTGACCGTGGACCTGGAAACCGGCTACGGCGCCGCGCCGCAGGTGGTGGCGGACACGGTGGCCGACGCGATCGAGGCCGGCGCGGTCGGCTGCAATCTCGAGGACAGCTTCGCCGCCGACGGCAGCCTGCGCCGGGCCGAAGAACAGGCCGCGCGCCTGGCCGCCGCGCGCAAGGTCGCGGACAAGGCCGGCCTGGCGTTCTTCATCAACGCGCGTACCGACGTGTTCTTCCAGAAGCCGGCGGACGCGCACGACGCAGCGATGGTGGACGCGGCGCTCGAGCGCGCGCGCGCGTACGCCGATGCCGGTGCCAGCGGATTGTTCGTGCCTGGGCTCGTCAGCGAAACCTTGATCGAGCGCCTGGTCAAGGAATCGCCGCTGCCGGTCAACATCATGGCCTCGGCGGCCGCGCCGGCGCGTGTACGGCTTGCCGAACTGGGCGTCGCCCGCATCAGTCACGGGCCGGGGCCGTATCGCGGCGCGATGCGCTGGCTGACCGACGCCGCGATCGGGGCGATGGGCCGCGGTGCTTGACGATTCGTCGACGTTGCTGAAAGACAGCAAAACGCAGTGATCGATGGCGGCGGGGACCCTTGAAACCCCGGCCGGTTTCCCTATTTCACCGCCGCGGGCCGCAAGGCCCGCCGTGACCAGTGAGGAGGAAACCCAGCCATGAACATGATGACTCGACTCTCGCCCCTCGGGGCCCAGGATCCGGTGCGCCAGCTGGTGGATCGCCTGTTCGACGGCGGCCTGTTCACCGGCGGCCTGCAGAACGACGATCGCGACGCTTCGTCGGTCGTCACCAGCCAGTGGATGCCGCCGGTGGACATCCGCGAGGAGCATGATCGTTTCGTGCTGTACGCCGACGTGCCGGGCGTGGATCCCCAGGACATCGAAGTGCAGATGGATCGCGGCATGTTGACCATCCGTGGCGAGCGCCGCACCGAGAACGGCGGCGCCACCGAGCGCTACGCGCGCGTGGAGCGCGTGCACGGCGTGTTCCATCGCCGCTTCGCGTTGCCGGACAGCGCGGATCCGGAAGGCATCAGCGCTTCGGGCAGCAACGGCGTGCTTCGCATCGTGATCCCGAAGAAGGCCGAATCCACGCCGCGCCGGATCCAGGTGGGCAACACGCTCGACTCCTGATTCGCGCGCCTGCGCACCGCCATCGAGGGCTGCCGCCGTGTGCGGCAGCCCTTTTTCCATGCGCGGCCAACCCGGCGCGCACGCCGGCTGGGCAGGTGGCATCATCGCGCCACGCATCGCCTGGAAGCCGCCATGACCACGTTCGCATCGCTCGTCGTCGCCGCCATCGCCTGGGTGGCGGTCCACATCGGCGTCGCCGGCACCGCCGTGCGCGGGGCCATCGTCTCGCGGATCGGCGAAACGGCCTTCCGCGGCTTGTTCGTGGTGCTGTCGCTGGCACTGCTGTATTGGCTGGGCACGGCCTACGGGGCGGCGGGGCCGGTTGAGCAATTGTGGGTGGCGCCGCGCTGGCTGGTCGTTGCCGGGATGTGGCTGCTGCTGCCGGCGGTGCTGCTGCTGGTCTGCGCGGTGAGCCAGCCGAACCCGACCTCGATCACCGGCAAGGGTGCGCTGGAACGCGAGGAGCCGGCGACCGGGATGCTGCGGGTGACGCGCCATCCGATGCTGTGGGCGTTCATCCTCTGGGCGGTGGTCCACATGGCGGCGCTGGGCACCTTGTCGGCGCTGCTGCTCACTGGCGCGATCCTGGTCACCGCGCTGGTCGGCATGCCCAGCCTGGACGCCAAGTACGCCGCCCGTTACCCGCAGCGCTGGCCGCGCTTCGCCGCGGCGACCTCGATCGTGCCGTTCGTCGCCATTGCCCAGGGCCGCAACCGCCTGGTCCTGCGCGAGATCGGCTGGCTGCGGCCGTGGCTGGCGATCGTGCTGTGGGGCGTGCTGATCGCCCTGCACCCGCTGGCGTTCGAGGTGAACCCGGCACGCTTCTTCCACGGTTGACCGCCGGCCGCGTTGATCACTTGCCGCGCCGGTGGCGCTACCCTGATCGTCCAACCCAACCGAGGGGAACCCCCATGGACCGCCTGACCGCCACCCTGCTTTGCCTGGCCGCCTTCAGCCTTGCGCCAGTCGCCCACGCGCAACAACACGACATGTCCCAGCACGCCATGCACGCCCCGGCCGCGGCCCAGCCGGCGCCGATGCAGGGAATGATGAAGATGATGGATCCCGACGGCGACGGCCGCATCACCGCCGCCGAGCACGCCGCCGCCGCGAAGGCGATGTTCGAGAAGGCCGACGCCGACAAGGACGGCAGCCTCACCCACGAGGAAATGATGGCGGCCCACGCCAGCATGGGCATGGGCATGGGCATGGGAATGCACATGCAGGGCCACGCGATGAAGGACGGCAAGAAGATGGGCTGCTGCTGTTGCGATGGCGAGGGCGGCATGAAGGGTTGCGGCATGGGCGATAAGGCCGACCCGGTCGGCAAGGCCATGTCCGGCAAGTAGCATGCCGCGCTATCGCAAGGATCCCGGGGCCATCGCCCGGTTGACGCCGGAGCAGTACCGCGTCACCCAGGAAAGCGCCACAGAGCGGCCCGGCACCGGCGCGCTGCTGCACGAGCAGCGCGCGGGCATCTACGTGGACATCGTCTCCGGCGAGCCGTTGTTCGCCTCGTCCGACAAGTTCGAGTCGCACTGCGGCTGGCCGAGTTTCACCAAACCGATCGAGCCGGCGCACGTGCGCGAGATCGAGGACGACAGTTTCGGCATGCGTCGGATCGAGGTGCGATCGAGTTTCGGCGACAGCCACCTTGGCCATGTCTTCCCGGACGGCCCGCGCGACCGCGGTGGCCTGCGCTACTGCATCAACTCGGCATCGCTGCGCTTCGTCCCGCGCGAGGAGATGGAAGCCGAAGGCTACGGCGACTACCTCGACCAGGTCGGGGGTGCGGCATGAGCACCGAGCGCGCGGTCCTGGCCGGCGGCTGCTTCTGGGGCGTGCAGGAGTTGCTGCGCAAGATGCCGGGTGTCGTCTCCACCCGCGTCGGCTACAGCGGCGGCGACGTGCCCAACGCGACGTATCGCAACCACGGCACGCACGCGGAGGCGGTGGAGATCGTGTTCGACCCGGCGCAACTGTCCTACCGCGACCTGCTCGAGTTCTTCTTCCAGCTCCATGACCCCTCGACCCGCGACCGCCAAGGCAACGACCGCGGCGCGTCGTATCGTTCGGCGATCTACTACACGACGCCGGAGCAGGAACGCATCGCGCGCGACACCATCGCCGACGTCGACGCCAGTGGCCTGTGGCCCGGCAAGGTGGTCACCGAAGTCGAGCCGGCGGGCCCGTTCTGGGAAGCCGAACCCGAGCACCAGGACTACCTGCAACGCTATCCGACCGGCTACACCTGTCATTACGTGCGTCCCGGCTGGAAGCTGCCGCGCCGGTCGCCGGCGTAAGTAAAATGCGCGCCCCATGCAAGCGACCCACACCCTAGCGTTCCAGCGCAGCGCGGAAGGCCTGCTGCGGGCGCGCGTGGCCGGCATCCGCACGGTCGAGTCCACCATCGGCTATTGGGAGTCGATCCTGGAGGAAGTCGCGCGCGAAAAGCCGCGGGGCCTGCTCGTCCTCGACCAGTTGGTGGGCGAGGAGCTGTCGGCTTCGGAATGGAAGCAGCTGGTGCTGCACGTGCTGGGCCGCGGCCTGGAAGGCGTGCCGATCGCCCACGCCAAGCCGTTCTCGTTCGACCAGATCAGCTACTGCGAGCGCTACGCCAATGAATACGGCCTGCTCGCGCGCACGTTCCGCCGCGAGGCCGAAGCCGAAGCCTGGCTGCAGGCGCAGGCCGGATGAGGGCGTCGCCGGGTCGCGATGCCCTGCTGGTGCTCGTGCTGCTCAGCCTCATCTGGAGCTACAACTGGATCGTGATGAAGCAGGTCCTGCAGTGGTCGGGACCCTTCACCTTCGCCGCCTGGCGGAGCGTGCTCGGCGCGGTGGTGCTGTTCCTGCTGCTGCTGGCGCGCCGCGCTCCGTTGCGGCCGCCGCCGTGGGCGCCGCTGCTGCTGATCGGCGCGGCGCAGACGCTGGCGTTCCAGGCACTGGTGCAGTGGGCGCTGGTCGACGGCGGCGCCGGCAAGACCGCGCTGCTGGCCTACACGATGCCGTTCTGGGTGGTGGGCGTGGCTTGGCTGGTGCTGCGCGAGCGGCCGTCGCGGGCACAGTCTGTGGCGGTCGCGATTGCCTTCGCCGGATTGCTGCTGGTGCTCGAACCGTGGGAAGGCCTGGGCGTGCTGGGCAGTTCGCTGCTGGCGATCGGCGGCGGCCTGTGCTGGGCGATCGGCACCGTGCTGAGCAAGCGGATGTTCCAGCGCGGTACGGCGACGGTGCTGTCGCTCAGCGCGTGGCAGATGGCGGTCGGCGCGATCGGCCTGGTGGTGGTGGCGTGGCTGGCGGACGAGCCGCCGGTGCAATGGACGGGCGGCTTCGTGGCCGCGCTGGCCTACAACGCGGTGCTTGCCTCCGGACTGGCCTGGGTGATGTGGTCCTACATCGTCGACAAGCTGCCGATGACGGTGTCGGGCCTGTCCAGCCTGGTGATCCCGATCCTGGGCGTGATGTTCGCCTGGGCGGTGCTGGGCGAGGCGCCTTCGGCGGCGGAGTGGGCAGGTATCGCCCTGGTCGGCGTGGCGCTGGGCGTGGTGGCGATCGCGGTGAAGCCGAAGCCGGGTGGATCGCCGGCAGGCTGACCTGGATCAAGGCGAGCTTGCCCGCGCAGGGGGACGCTGGTGGACTCCCTCCATGCGTGCCACGCCATGAACCTCGAAAGCTTCCACCCCACCGCCGTCCACCCCTTCGACGCCCGCGGCATCGCCCGCCGGTTCCGCCATGCGGCGATCTTCGGCGCGATCGACGCGCTGCGCCCGGGCGAGGCGATGCGCTTCGTCAACGACCACGATCCGCTGCCGCTGCTGGCGCAGTTGCAGGAACACTACGGCGACTCGCTCGCCATCGCCTACCGCCAGCGCGAGCCCGGCGCGGTGGTGATCGACTTCCTGGTGCAGTCGCCCGAGGGCGCGGGTGCGCTGGCCGGCGCGGGCCTCGGCGTCGCCACGGCGTCGTCGGGTTGCGGCTGCGGCAGCGGCGGCTGCGGCTGAGGCTACCGCGCGGCATCGCCGCGGCCCGACCCGTTATGCTCGGCGCCATCGCCCATTGAAGGGCACGGCGGAAGGAGTGGGGCATGGCCGCGGCAAGCAGGGATCTGGAAGTCTTCGTCCGCGACGCGCTGCTGCAAGGGCAGTCGCGGCCGGCGATCGAGTCGGCGCTCGCCGGTGCCGGCTGGGCACCGGAGCAGGTGCGCGATGCGCTGGATGCCTACGCCGACGTCGCCTTCCCGGTGCCCGTGCCACGGCCACGCCCGTATCTTTCCGCGCGGGAGGCCTTCCTCTACCTGCTGCTGTTCGCCTCGCTGTACGTCTGGGCCTACCACCTGGGCAGCCTGCTGTTCGACCTGATCAACACCGCGCTGCCGGATCCGGCCGATTCCAGCTACATGCGCAACCGCGCCGGCGACTCGATGCGGATGTCGGTGGCCTCGATCCTGATCGCGTTCCCGCTGTTCCTGTTCGTGGCCAGGCTGCTCGGCAGGGAATTGGCGCGCAATCCGGCCAAGCGGCAGTCCGTGGTGCGGCGCTGGCTCACCTACATGACCCTGTTCCTGGCGGCGGGCGTGCTGGTCGGCGACCTGATCGCGCTGGTCTATCACCTGCTGGGCGGTGAACTGACGCTGCGCTTTCTGCTCAAGGTGCTGGTGGTCGGCGGCATTGCCGGCGGCATCTTCGGCTTCTACCTGCAGGACCTGCGGCGCGAGGAGCGCGAGTCGTGAGCGCCCCGCGCACGCCCGCGCCGTCATCGTCTGGCCGCTGGTTCGCGATCGCGGCCACCGTGGCGGTGGTGGCGACCCTGGTCGCTGCGTTCATGGTGATGCGTTCGCCGGGCGAGCAGCGCAAGGTGTCGCTGGACCAGCGCCGGGTGCAGGACCTGGCGCAGCTCGGCCATGCGATCGACGCCTATGCGACGTTGCGCGACGCGCTGCCGCCGGACCTCGACACGCTGGCGCGCCAGCCCGGCAGCGTGCTGCCCACGGCCGATCCGGTCACCGGCGCCGCCTACGTCTACGAACCCGGTGCCGACCGCCATTACCGGTTGTGCGCGGTCTTCGACACCGACACCGCGCTGACCAACGAGGCGATGTCGTACGGGCCGGCCAGCTGGACCCACGGCGCCGGCCGCCATTGCTTCGAACGGGTGGCGGCGCGGCAGGCCGCGTCGGCGCAGACCGGCGGCGGATCCTGACGCGGTTCGACGCGTTCCAGGTGCAGGCCGAACGGCCCCAGCACCAGCGACAACAGGATGATCAGCTCGTTCACGGTCGACGCTCCTACATGTTGCGGAACAGGGCCATGAACGGCTGGCTGACCAGCAGTGTTTCCGGGCGGGACTTCAGCCGGACGACGCCGCGGCCGCTGTCGTCGCGGGTGATCCCGGCGATGGCCTTGAGGTTGACGATGGTGGACCGGTGGATCTGCTTGAAGTGCGCAGGGTCGAGCATGCCGAGCAGTTCGCGGATCGGCGTGCGCAGCAGCGCCTCGCCCTCGGCGGTGACCACGGTGGTGTACTTGTTGTCGGCGCGGAAGTAGGCGACTTCGTCCACCAGCACCAGTCGGGTTTCCTTGCCGGCGCTGGCGGTAAGCCAGGTCAGCGGCGGTGTGTCGCCGCTGCGCGGCAGCGAGGTCCCCAGCCGTTGCAGCAACGCCGCCACCGCCTGCGCGTCGCCGCTGCGCGACTGCAGGCGCTGCACGGTCGCGGCCAGGCGATCGGGCGTGATGGGCTTGAGCAGGTAGTCGACCGCGCCCTGTTCGAACGCATCCACCGCGTACTGGTCGTAGGCGGTGACGAACACCACCTGCGTGCGCGGGCTGGACTCGGCGGCGGTGGCGGCCACGTCCAGGCCGGTGAGGCCGGGCATGCGGATGTCGAGGAAGGCGACGTCGGGCTGGTGCTCGGCCAGCGCTTCCACCGCGCTGGCGCCGTCCTCGCAGGCGGCGAGGATCTCGAGCCCGGGCCACGCTTCGGCGAGGCGGTCGAGCAGGGCCTGGCGCAGCAGCGGTTCGTCCTCGGCGACGATGGCGGTCCAGCGGGTGTCAGCCATGGCGCTGCGCCTCCCGCGTGGCCGTTGCGTCCGGCACGGTGATTGTCGCGGCGACGCCGGCCGGGAAGTTCGCCACCACCGCCAGCGAGGCGGCGCCGTCGTAGACAAGGCGCAGGCGTTCGCGCACGTTCTTCAGGCCAATGCCGGTGCCACTCTGCTTGGTATTGAAGCCTTCGCCGTCGTCGGCCACGGTGATCGCGACCTGCCCGCCATCCTGGCGCGCGCGGATCCAGACCGTGCCGCCGGCGGTGCGCGGCTCCAGGCCGTGCTTGATCGCGTTCTCCACCAGCGTCTGCAACATCATCGCCGGCAGCGGCGTGCCGCGCAGGATTTCCGGCACGTCGACCTGCACGTCCAGGCGGGCGCCCATGCGGATCTTCAGGATCTCGAGGTAGGCGAGCGCGCGTTCGAGCTCGGCGCCCAGCGTGGACAGCTCGTCGTGCTCGCGCGGCAGCGAATGGCGCAGGTACTGGATCAGGTTGCCGAGCATCTGCTCGGCGCGCGCGGGGTCGCTGCGGGTCAACAGTTGCGCGCTGGCCAGGGTGTTGTAGAGGAAGTGCGGCTCGACCTGGGCGTGCAGCAGGCTCAGGCGGGCGACGGTCAGTTCCTTCTCCACTTCGGTCTGCACCACGGCGGCCTGCTCGCGGCGTCGGCGTTCGGCGATGCGGCGGGTAATGGCGCGCGAGATCGCCTCGGCGTTCTCCAGGTTGGTGCCGTCGTCGACGCGGAACCAGTCGGTCCACGACGGACTCTCGGGCTCGCAGATCAGGGTGACGCTGCCGGTTTCGCTGTCGCGGCCGGCACTGGGCATCACCGTGGCCAGGATCTGGTTGCGCGGCGTGCCGAGCCAGGCCAGCGGGTTCCACGCGGCGTGCTTCTGCGCGCCGTAGGGATCGGTGCGGCCGAGCTTGGCGCGGACCTGCAGGCTGTCGCGCGCGCTTTCGACTTCCTCGATGTTCGGCAGCTCGCGGATCGCGGCGTCGAGTAGGTCGAAGGCCTCGCCGGCCTCGAACGGGATCTCGATGCGGCGGCGCTGGCGGTTGCCGAGCGCTTCGCGGTCGACCTTGCCGGCGATCAGCCGTACCCGGTCGACGTGGGCGAACACGCCGGTGACGACGAAGCCGGTGGTGACCAGGATCGCCAGCACGAGCGGCAGCTCCCACTCGCCCAGCAGCGGGATCGACGACCAGATGATGCCGGCAAGGACGAACACCAGCGCCCAGGCGGCGAGGATGCGGATCAGGAAGAAGGCGGTGCGGATCACGTCGGGCGTCCGGTTTCGGTTGCGGCGCAGGATAGCCCCGCGTCCCGCCACCGGAAGGGGGCATGCGACGAACGCCGGGATGCGCCGACGAAAGCGGGGATTCGGGGGCTCTACGACAGGCGCTGGGTGGCCGGCTCCCGGCCCGGGCGCAGCTTGCGGGCGGCATAGCCGCGCAGTTCCTCGGCGGCGATCCGGTTGCGACCGGTTTCCTTGGCCACGTAGCACATGCGGTCGGCCGCCTCGAGGATGTCCTGCGCGCTGAGCCCGGCGCCGCTGAAACCGACCTGGCCGACGCTGGCGCCGATCCGGTAATGCTTGCCCTCCCAGCCGAACTCGAAGCCCTGCATGGTCGCCAGGATCTTCGTCGCCACCGCGGCGGCCCGCGGTTCGGTGCAGTTCTCCAGCAGCATCGCGAACTCGTCGCCGCCCATCCGCGCCAGCGTGTCGTGCTCGCGCAACTGCCGGCGCAGCAGCACCGACAGCTGGCGCAGCAGCTCGTCGCCGGCGACGTGGCCGCCGGTGTCGTTGACCGCCTTGAAGTGGTCCAGGTCGAAATACAGCAGCGCATGGCGGCAGCCGAGTTCGGCGGCGCTGGCGACCGCGCGTTCCAGGCGCGCGTCGAACACGCGGCGGTTGAGCAGGCCGGTCAGCGCATCGTGGTTGGCATGCCAGGACAGCTCGCGGCTCATGCGCGTGGCCGCGGTGACGTTGCGGAAGGTCACGATCGAGCCGACCTGCCGGCGCGCGTCGTCGTGCACCAGTGCGACGGCGCCGTCCACCAGGATGACGTGGCCGTCGCGACGCAACAGCGAGACGATGTCGTCGCTGCCGTTGCAGAACCCGGATTGCAGCAGGTCGACGGCGTCGCCACGCGCATCCACGCTGCGCACCACCTCGCGCAGCGGCTTGCCGAGCGATTCGTGCTCGGTCCAGCCGGTCAGGTGCGCGGCCACCGGGTTGATGGAGGTGATCCTGCCCTCCAGGTCGGTGACGACGATGCCGTCGGCGATCGCCGACAGCGCGCTCTGGCTGCGCTGCAACGCCACGCGGCAGGCGTGCGCATCCGCCAGCGCCTGTTCGAGCGCGTGCTCAAGTGCCTCGATGCGTGCGCGTGCCTGCGCGAGCTCGGGCGTTTCCGGGCGCGTGGGGGACGCCATTCGATGCAAGTTAGCGGCGGGTGCGACTACCCGGCGTGAGATTTCGCGTCGATCCGCCCCTGATTATGTGACGCGCATCGCAGGTTCCAACGATGCCGCGGGGTGCCGGGTTATTCAGGCACGCTGGCGTGGGTCACAGCTTCCGCCGGTGGCAACGCGAAACGCTCGCCGAGCGCGATGTCGATCTGCGGGGGATTGCGACTGGCCTCCGCCGCGCGCGGCGACACCGAGTCGAGGGCCAGGGCGGTGGGACGCGTGGCGTCGCGCGCATCCGCCGGTTCCGAGTGCTGCTCGACAAGCTTCGCGATCATGACGTCCATGACCCGGCCGAACGCACTCCTCGGCGACGCGGTCGCCGCCGACTGGACACCCTGCAGGTCCACGACGTCATCGACGCGCTCCTGGGCCTGCGCGATGCACGGCGCCACGCAGAGCAGGGAGGAAGCGGCGAGGACAAGGACGGAGCGCATGGGTGCAGGCTAGGCGGCAGCGCTTGCAGCAACCGTGAAACCCGCCGCCCGAGCATGAATCCTCGATGACGCGGTGGCCGCGTGAAGAAGCCCTTAATCCCGCGGGTGCTTCAATTCGCAGCGGTACGAGCCCGGTCCGGCCGGGAACAGGGGGCGCAGGAATGCAGAAGCAGGCCGCAAAGGCTGCATGGCGCGATGATTGGTTCGACCAGGCCAGCGATGCGACCTATCGGTTGCTGGTGGATTCGGTACCGGACTACGCGATCTTCCTGCTCGACGCGGGCGGGCACGTGCGCACCTGGACACAGGGCGCGCAACGGATCAAGGGCTATCGGCCGGAGGAAGTGATCGGCCGGCACTTCTCCCTGTTCTATCCGCAGGAGGCGCTGGACCGCGACTGGCCCGCGCACGAGCTCGAGGTCGCCGAGCGCGAGGGCCGCTACGAGGAGGAAGGCTGGCGCAAGCGCAAGGACGGCACCCTGTTCTGGGCCAACGTCATCATCACCGCCATCCGCGACGAGGACGGCACCTTGCGTGGTTTTTCCAAGGCCACGCGCGACCTCACCGAGCATCGCCGGCAGCAGGAAGCGCTGCGCCGCAGCGAGGAGCGTTTCCGCCTGCTGGTGGAAGGCGTGCAGGAATACGCGATCTTCCTGCTCGACCCGGAGGGCCGCGTGGCCAGCTGGAACCTCGGTGCGGAAAAGATCAAGGGTTACCGGACCGAGGAAATCCTGGGTCGGCATTTCTCCATCTTCTATCCACCCGAAGTGGCGGCGAACGGCTGGCCGGAGCGCGAGTTGTCGATCGCCTTGTCCGAAGGCCACCTGCACGACGAAGGCTGGCGCATGCGCAAGGACGGCAGCCGCTTCTGGGCTTCCATCGCGATCACGCCGCTGTACGACGAAGAGGGCACGCACGTCGGTTACGCCAAGGTCACCCGCGACCTCACCGACCAGCGCCGGGTGCAGGCACTGGAGGACGAGGGACGGCGCATGACCACTTTCCTGGCGATGCTGGGCCACGAGCTGCGCAACCCGCTGGCGCCGATCGCCAACGCGGTCTCGGTGATGCAGCTGGAGAGGATCGAGTCGGAGAACATCCGCCGCTGCCGCGACATCATCGCCAGGCAGCTGGCGCAGATGACGCGGCTGGTGAACGATCTGCTCGACGTGGGCCGGATCACCGCCGGGAAGATCCGGCTGGAGCGTCGCCCACTGGACTTGGTGTCGGTGGTCGGCGAGGCAGTGGAGATGGCGGAACCGGAAGCACTGCTGCGTTCGCATGTGCTGCGCTTCGACCACGCCGGCGTGCCGGCGCCGGTGCAGGGCGATCGCGCGCGCCTGCTGCAGGTCTTCAGCAACCTGCTCAACAACGCGGTGAAGTTCACGCCGGAGGGCGGCGCCATCGACCTGTCGCTGCACGTGCGTGATGGCTGGGCCGAGGTTTCGGTGCGCGACAACGGGCCGGGCATCGCGCCCGCGCGGCTGCGCGACATCTTCAACCTGTTCGTGCAGGGCGAGGAACATCCGGCGCACCTGGGCCAGGGACTGGGCCTCGGCCTGAGCCTGGTGCAGCAGCTGGTGACGCTGCACGACGGCGAAATCGCGGCCTACAGCGCCGGCGTCGCGGGCAAGGGTTCGGAGTTCGTGGTCCGGCTACCGCTGGCGGCCGACGCGGATGCAGGAAAGGCCGCATGAACGCATAAAAAAGAGCCCCGCCGAAGCGGGGCCGAAATCCCTCGTCCCTGGAGGGTCTCAGTAGCCGAGTACCTGCATCACCAGGCCAGTGGCCAGTTGCACCATCAGGTACTCGTTGCTGTTCGGGTATGGGCGCACCCAGCCGTAGCCGGAAGGCGGCGGCGCCAGGCGATAGGCGCGGTAGTCGTCGATCCGGTAGCGCGGCTGCAGGTACACCGTCGGGATGCGCTGCCCGCGGCGCCACTCCTGCTTGTACCAGCCCAGGTGCAGGCCGTTGTCGTGGCGGCGGCCGTCGCGCCAGTCGCGGTCGTGGCGGTCGTAGCGATCATGCTGCCAGGCGGCGGCCGGCGGACCATGGTGCTTGTGCCCGCGCTTGTGCTTGCCGGGTTGCGCCAGCGCGGTCGCCGGCGCGGCCAGGAACGCGGCGATGGCGATGGCAATGAGTTTTGTCGGGATCCGGGTCATCGTGCTTCCTCCTTGCGGGGACTCACCCCGAATCTAGGTCGGCACGGATGAATGCAGGGCCGACACGAGCCGGTCCAGGCGTGTTTTTACGGCTTCGTTCAGCGCGGCGGGTGCGCGCCGTTCAGCAACGCGAGGACCAACTGCGCGGCCAGCGCGGCAATTACGCGTCCTGCAGGTAAGGCTCGACAGTGCCCTTGAGCTTCATCGTCATCGGGTTGCCGCGCCGGTCCAGCGACTTGCCCACGACCACGCGGATCCAGCCCTCGCTGATGCAGTACTCCTCGACGTTGGTGCGCTCGCTGCCGTTGAAACGGATGCCGACGCCGCGTTCGAGGAGGGCGGCATCGTGCCAGGGGCTGCGTGGGTCGAGGGACAAGCGGTCGGGAAGGATGTCGGCCATGCCGCAAGCATAAGCCATCCGGCCCGCATCCAGGTCCGGCTCAGGCGCCGTCGCCGGACTGCCGCGACGAGCGCAGCCGCTCCAGTTCCAGTTCGTCGCGCCGCTCCTGCTGGCGCCGCAGCTCCTCGCGTCGCTGCGCCTCCGTTTCCTCGGCGCTCGGCATCTCGTGCAGCGACAGCCCGATCGCCGCTGCGCGCTCGGGCTCGCCGCGCTGGCTCTTCAGCTTGATCGCCAGGCGCAGCTCGTTGGCCGAGTCGGCATTGCGGATGGCCTCGTCATAGGAGATCAGGCCCTCGTTGTAGAGCTCGAACAGGGCCCAGTCGAACGTGCGCATGCCGAGTTCGCGCGACTTGTTCATGATGCCCTTGAGCTCGTTGAACTCGCCCTTGAAGATCTTCTCGGCGATGGTCGGCGTGTTGAGCAGGATTTCGATGGCGGCGACGCGGCCCTGGCCGTCCTCGCGCCGGACCAGGCGCTGGGACACGATCGCCCGGAGATTCGCGGACAGGTCCATCAGCAGTTGGGTGCGCCGTTCCTCCGGGAAGAAGTTGATGATGCGCTCCATGGTCTGGCTGGCGCTGTTGGCGTGCAGCGTGCTCAGGCACAGGTGTCCGGTCTCGGCGAAGGCGATCGCGTGTTCCATGGTCTCGGCGTCGCGGATCTCGCCGACCAGGATCACGTCGGGCGCCTGGCGCAAGGTGTTCTTCAGCGCGTTGTGCCAGCTGTGGGTGTCGACGCCGACCTCGCGGTGGCTCACCAGCGATTTCTTCGAGGCGTGGGCGTACTCCACCGGATCCTCTACGGTGATGATGTGCCCGGCCGAGGTACTGTTGCGATGGTCCACCATCGCCGCCAACGTGGTGGACTTGCCCGAGCCGGTGCCGCCCACCAGCAGGACCAGTCCGCGCTTCTCCATCGCCACTCCCTTCAGCACTTCGGGCAGGCGCAGCTTGTCGAAGCTCGGGATCTCCGCGGCGATCGTGCGCAGGACCATGGCGACCTGTCCCTGTTGCACGTAGACGTTCACCCTGAAGCGGGACACGCCCGGGAGGTTGATCGCGAAGTTGCATTCCATTTCGCGGGCGAACTCGGCGCGCTGCTTGTCGTTCATCAGCGCGTCCGCCAGCCGCGCGGTGGCGTCCCCGGTGAGCTTCTCGCGCGCCATCGGCGTCATCTGCCCGTGCGCCTTCATGCTCGGCGGGAAATCGGCGGCGATGAACAGGTCCGAGCCACCCGCACGCGCCATCGCGGCGAGCAACTGGTGCATGGTCTTGCGGGCGGGGTCTTCGCGCGGTGCGTCCAAGGCCACTGCGGCTCCATGCGGCGTTGGCCGCAGGTTGCCACGATGCCGGCGAATTTGCGGTGACGCCTTTCACCGATTCGCTCGCGGGGCATTGACGCATCGCGCGCTAGAGTGCGCGCCTGATGTCGATTCCGCGCGTCCAGGACCCGGGCCTCGAGACGGAGGCGCATGCCGCGCGCGTCGCGGGCGTCGCTCCCGCCGATCCGTTGAGTCCAGCAGAGCGTTACGGGGAACTGTTCGAGGCGGTGCAGCTGGGCAGGGTATTCGACGACAGCAAGACCTTCGTCGACTGCGTGCCGCTGGCGCACCCCGATGCGATCCTCGCCGAATATCGCGCGCGCCGCGACCAGGACGGTTTCGACCTCGTCCGGTTCGTCGGCGAGCGCTTCCAGGTGGTGCGGCCGCCGCCCAGCGACTACGTCTCCGATCCCGACCAGCCCTTGCTCGCGCACATCGATGGATTGTGGGACGTGCTGACCCGCCATCCGCGCGAGCACCGCCCGTTCTCCACGCTGCTGCCGCTGCCGTGCGCCTACGTGGTCCCGGGCGGCCGCTTCGGCGAGTTGTACTACTGGGATTCCTTTTTCACCATGGAAGGGCTGGCCGCCAGTGGCCGCCACGACCTGCTGCACGACATGGCGGACAACTTCGCCTGGCTCATCGACCATTACGGCCACGTGCCCAACGGCAACCGCAGCTATTACCTGAGCCGCTCGCAACCGCCGGTGTTCGCGCTGATGGTGGAGCTGTTCGAGCGCCACGGGGTCTGCGAGGCGCTGCCCTACCTGCCGCGGTTGCTGCGCGAACACGAGTTCTGGATGCGCGGTTGCGAGGGCCTGGGCCACGGCGAGGCCAGCCAGCACTGCGTGCGCATGGACGACGGCAGGCTGCTGAACCGCTACTGGGACGCCTCCGACCGGCCGCGCGAGGAGGAGTACCTGGAAGACATCACCACGGCGCGCGCACAGTCGGCGCGGCCGCAGGCGGAGGTGTGCCGGGAGCTGCGCGCAGCCGCCGCTTCAGGCTGGGACTTCAGTTCGCGCTGGTGCGACGAGGGCGGCGACCTCTCGAGCACGCGCACGACCACTTTCGTGCCGGTGGACCTCAACGCCTTCCTGCATGCCCTGGAAACCCAGATCGCCGACCTGTCGCGCAAGAGCGGCGACGCGCGCACCGCAGAACGCTACCAGGCGATCGCCGATGCGCGCCGAGCGGCGATGTTGCGCTGGCTATGGGACGAGCCGGCCGGCGTGTTCGCCGATTTCGACCTGAAGCTCGGTGCACGGCGTACCTGGCCCTGCGCGGCCGTCGCGGTGCCGTTGTACGTGGGCCTGGCCACGCACGAGCAGGCGGCGCGCACGGTCGAGGCGCTGCGCGGAGGACTGCTGCAACGCGGCGGGCTGGGGACCACCGGCATAGACAGCGGCGAGCAGTGGGACGCGCCCAACGGCTGGGCGCCCTTGCAGTGGATGGCGATCGAGGGCGCCCGCCGCTACGGGCTGGACGGGTTCGCCGACGAAGTCCGCCGGCGCTGGCTGGCGACGGTGGGCGACGTCTACCGGCGCGAGCACAAGCTGGTGGAGAAATACGTGGTCGCCGATACCGGCGACGGCGCGATGGGTGGCGGCGGTGGCGAATATCCGCTGCAGGACGGGTTCGGTTGGACCAATGGCGTGACCCGGCGGCTGCTTGGCGAGGGCGATTCCGTTCTAACCTAGGACCTGGATTTCCGGGGGGAGCGCCAGCATGGCCATCCGACGCGAACTGTTCGCCGGCGAAGTACTGTACCGGCAGGATGATGTTTCCGATTGCGCCTGGCTGCTGGAAAGCGGCCAGGTCGAGCTGGTGTCGGTGACCGGCCGGCGCGTGGCCAGCCAGGGCGTTTTCGGCCCGGGCGAGCTGATCGGCGAGCTGGGCCTGCTCGATGGCACGCCGCGCAGCGCCACCGCCACCGCGCGCAGCGACGCGGTGCTGCTGGCGATCGAACGCGAGCAGTTCATCGAGCGCCTGCAATCCTGCGATCCGATCCTGCGCACGCTGGTGGACAGCCTGCTGCAGCGCAACCGCGGCCTGGTCGCGAGCCTGCCGACGGAAACCGCGGTGCCGGCGGAGGACGTGGCCTGCGACGATCCGGTCGAGCGCGCCGGGATTGACAAGATCCGGCTGGAAACGCAGTTGCGCGACGCCCTGGCGACCGGCACGCTGGAAGTGCGCTACCAGCCGATCTTCGACATCGCCGCCGGCCGCGTGGCCGGATACGAGGCGCTGGTGCGCTGGGAACTGCCTGGCCGCGGCGCGGTGTCGCCGGCCGAGTTCATCGCCCTTGCAGAGGAAACCTCGCTGATCGTGCCGGTCGGCGAGTACGTGCTGGAACGCGTGGTGGCGACGCTGGTCGAACTGCGCCGTCGCGGCGTCGAGCCGTTGCCGTCGATCGCCGTGAATCTTTCGGCGCGGCAACTGGTGGAACCGGGGATGGCGCGGCAGGTCGTGGCGCGGGTGCAGGCGGCCGGCCTGCCGGCGGGCGCGCTGAAGCTGGAAGTCACCGAAAGCCGCATGCTCGACTACGCGCCGGTGGCCGCGGTGATGGCGCATTGCCGCGAGCAGGGCGTGCCGTTCGCGCTGGACGATTTCGGCACCGGTTATTCCAACCTGACCCACCTGCACACGCTGGACTTCGAGTACATCAAGGTCGACCAGGCCTTCGCCCGGCACATGTTCGATTCGCCGCGGGCGATGCGCATGGTCGAGGCGATCGTGGCGATGTCGCACGGCCTGGGCGCGAAGGTCATCTGCGAAGGCGTGGAAACCCGCGAACAACTGGAACGCCTGCGCGCGATCGGGGTCGAGTTCGCGCAGGGCTACCTGGTCGGCAAGGCGGCGCCGGTCGAATCCGTGCTGTCCGGCGAAGCCGCGCGCCTCGGCGAAGCCGCGGCTTCGCTCGCCTGATCCTCCGGCGGCGACGGGTTCGGCAAACGTTCCACGTGTTCGATTTCGTCGAGCCACAGGTAATGCTGGCCGCCCTGGTGCGCGCGGCCGTCGTCGAGGAAGGCCTCCAGCCGCACGACGCCGTTCAGGCCTTCGCGGCCATTGCCGTCGTAGAAGCTCTGCACGGTCGGCGTCGCGCTGACCATGCCGCGGAAGCATTCGCCGCGATCGGTACGCAGCTCCACGCGCGAGTCCTGTGGCAGCTGCCGCGCGACCTGTTCCATCCGCGCAATCACGGCCTGCTCGGCATGCACGCGGGGCGCGCTGCGGCTCATGGCATGCCGGCCGGCGGTGGCGCCGGCATCGCTTCGAAGCGCCGCGCGTAATCGCGCTCGTCGGCGACGCGGCGCACGACGTCGTCGGCCAGGTCGGGCGCGGCGTACACCGCGTAGGCGATGCGGTCGTCACGGTCCCGGCCGACATGGTGCAGGTTGTAGCGGGAAATGCCGCCGCCGGTGTTCTCGGGGTAATGCGCCGGCGGGATTTCCCGGCCCAGGTCGAGTTCGCTGTTGTCCACGGTGCCGCCCACGAACAATGCCCGCATGTCGTCGTCCCCTGTGCTGCCGCCGGAAATGGAAGCCCATGCTGGACCGGGTCGCGTATGCGCGGGGTCAAGCCGGCCGACGCACGTAGAATCCGCGGATGCGCAGCGCCGATCCCGCCCTGGAAACCCTGTGGTCGCCGTTCGACGCGGGCTTGCTCCACTGGCCTGGCGACGGCGGTGCGCTGTTCATGGGCGCGCGCGCCGGCTGGCCGCTGCAGGGGCGGCCGCTGCCCGGGCTGGTCTGCGAGCAGGCGTGGAAGCCGCAGGCGGACGCCTTGCAGCGCCAGGGCCTGTCGGTGGTCGCGGGTGACGACGCGAAAACCCACTATCCGTTGGTGTTGCTGTTGCCACCGCGCCAGCGTGAACAGGCGCGCGCATGGTTTGCGCGCGCGCTGGCGCGACTGGCGCCCGGCGGCACGGTCCTGGCCTGCATGCCGAACAAGGAAGGCGCGAAATCCGGCGAAGCCGACCTGGCGCGGCTGGCGGGTCCGTTGCGCAGCGACGCCCGCAATCATTGCCGGGTGTTCTGGAGCGCGCCGCTCGACTCGCCCGCCGATCCCGCGCTCGTCGAAGCCTGGCAAGCGCTGGATGCGCCACGCTGGATCGAGGACGCCGGCGTACCGGGTGGCCGCTTCCTGAGCCGGCCGGGCGTGTTCGCCTGGGATCGCGTGGACCCCGCATCGCGCCTGCTGGCCGAATGCCTGCCGGCGAACCTGCAGGGCGACATCGCCGACCTCGGCGCCGGCTGGGGTTATCTCGCCGGGCAACTGCTGGTGCGCAACCCGGCCATCGCCTCGCTCGACCTGTACGAGGCCGACGCGAACGCGCTGGCGCTGGCGCGCGGGAACCTGCAGGCCTGGGGCGCAGGCGCGCCCATCGGGTTCCACTGGCACGACGTCGCCGACGGCGTGCCGCGCCGCTACCACGCGATCGTGAGCAACCCGCCCTTCCATGCCCAGGGCCGCGAGGAACGGACCGACCTGGGGCGTGCGTTCATCGCCGCCGCCGCCGATGCATTGCATCCCGGCGGACGCCTGTTCCTGGTCGCGAATCGCCACTTGCCGTACGAAGCCGGGTTGGGCGGGCTTTTCGCCAGCGTGCGCCTGCTGGCGCAGCGCGACGGCTTCAAGGTCATCGAGGCGCGGCGCGCATGAAGCTGGTGAAGCTGCTGGCGAACCTCGGCTACGGCAGCCGCAAGGAGGTGGCGCGCATGTTCCGCGAAGGCCGCGTCACCGATGCGTCGGGCGAAGTGCTGTACGCCGACGACCAGCCCGCGCACGCCGGCGTGCGGGTCGACGGCGAGCCGCTGGACCCGGCACCCGGCATGGCGTTGCTGCTGCACAAGCCGGTCGGTTACACCTGCTCGACGCGCGATCCGGGCCGCATCGTCTACGACCTGCTGCCGCCGCGCTTCCGTTTGCGCTCGCCGCTGCTTTCGCCGGTGGGGCGGCTGGATCGCGACACCAGCGGCGCGCTGCTGATGACCGACGACGGCGCGCTGCTGCACCGGATCGTGTCGCCGAAGTCGAAACTGGCCAAGGTCTACGAAGCGACGCTGGCCGGCGACCTGCGCGGCGACGAGGCCGCGATCTTCGCCGGCGGCACGCTGATGCTCGACGGCGAGGACACCCCGCTGGCGCCGGCGCAGCTCGATGCGCTCGGCCCACGCCGGGCGCGACTGGTGCTCACCGAAGGCCGCTACCACCAGGTCCGCCGCATGTTCGCCGCAGTCGGCAACCATGTCGAAGCATTGCACCGGCCGCGCATCGGCGGCCTGGACCTGGGGGAACTGGCGCCCGGCGCCTGGCGGCTCCTGGATCCGGAGTCGCTGGCGGCGTTGTGGGAACGCTGACTGCGGCGCAACGCGCATCAGCGGCGCGATCGTCGTCACACCCTCGACACATCGGTGAATCGACGCCGTTGTTTTCGCGCATGAAGGCTTGCCGGGGCTGAAGCAACCGCGCAAGGATGCGGCGGTTATCCCCCACACCGAGGTTCGCATGGACACCAGGAAACATCTGCTCGGCGCGGCGCTTGCCGCGAGCATCGCGGCGATCGCCGCTCCCGTGATGGCGCAGGACACGCCACCGGACACGATCGAGGATGCCGATGCCTCCGGCAACATGTTCGATCGCCTGGTCGAGCGTTACTCCACGCTGCTGGGTTCGCCGGATTCCGCCGCGGCGATGATCACCGCGCTGCGCGAAGGCAGCGACTTCACCGTGACCACCACCACCACCGTGGACGATCCCGACGACGCCGATGGCGACGGCGAACTGGTCGAGACCACGACGACCACCACCACCGTCGCCAACACTGCCGGCCCGATGGGTTGGGGCGAGGTCAACGGCGCGCTGGCGATCGCCGGCAAGCTGGTGGCCGACGGCACGTTTGCCACGTTCGAATCGGCCCTGCTGGGCACGCCGGACATCACCGACGCCAATGGCAATATCGTGGCCGGCACCGCCGGCATCCTGCAGATGCGCAGCGACGGCATGGGCTGGGGCGAAATCGCCAATGAGCTCGGCTTCTCGCTGGGCTCGGTGATCGGCAACGGCAAGGACCTCCAGGCACTGGAGGCGGATGTCGCCGCCCGCGGCCAGGGAAATGCCTCGCGCCCGACCGGGCGTCCGGACACCGCCGGCAAGCCCGATCGCGCGGAACGTCCCGAGCGCATGGAGCGCCCGCAACGACCCGAGCGCGCCGAACGGCCCGAGCGCCCTGAACGTCCCGAGCGTCCCGAACGTCCCGAACGCCCGTCGCGCCCCTGATCCCACGCCAAGGATGCCTCGATGATGCGAGTTGCCCTGTGTTGCGGCCTGTTGCTGGCCGCTTCGACCACCGTGGCCCAGGCGCAGGAAGGACTGTCGCTTTCGGTCGGCGCCGACTACAGCACTGGCGAATACGGCTCGGAGACGACGACCGAGATTTTTTCGGTCCCGTTCTCCGCGAAGTGGACCAGCGACCGCTGGACCTGGAAAGCGAGCCTGCCGTGGCTGCGGGTCGACGGTGATCCCAGCGTGCTCCCGGGGCTGGGCGGAGTCATCAACACCAACCCGCGTGGGCGCGGCCGCGGCGGCACCCCCGTTCCGGACCCGACCGAACCGGTCGAGAGCGGGGCCGCTTCGGGGATCGGCGACCTGCGCCTGTCGGCGACCTATGCCTTGTCCACGGGGCCGCTCGGAGTCGACCTGACCGGCCTGGTCAAGGTGCCGACGGCGGACGAGGACAAGGGCCTGGGCACGGGCGAAACCGACTACGGCATCGCCGTGGACCTGTATCGCGACTTCGATGGCACGCTGCTGTTCGGCGGCGCCGGCTATACGCTGCTGGGCGACAACGAATACCTGCCCTTGCGCAACGTCGCCAACGCCAACATCGGTGCCAGCAGGACCATGGGTACCGGCACGCTGGGCCTCGTGTACGACTGGAGGCAGGCGGCGACCGAAGGCCGCGACGATCGCAGCGAGCTCACCGGCTTCTACTCGACACGTGCGGGCGAGCGCGGCAAGGTCCAGGTCTATGCCAGCGCCGGGCTTTCGGACGGCAGCCCCGACTGGGGCGCGGGCGTGAACTTCACCACCGGCTTCTAGTCCGGACGGGCCTTCCGCCGGGTCCGGCGGTGGCCCATGCTCGACGGCATGGATGCCCATGCCGTCGAGAACCCGTCCGCCGCCGCGCGCAGGCGCCTGCGCGCCAGCCTGATGATGCTCGGCTGCGTGCTGGTGTTCTGCCTGATGGACGCCTTGCTGAAGGTGCTGTCGGCGCACTACCCGCCGTTCCAGGTGGCGGCGCTGCGCGGGGCTTCGTCGTTGCCGTGGGTGCTGGCGTGGGCGGCGATGACCACCGGCCTGCGGCCACTGCTGCGCGCGCGCTGGTCGCTGCACCTGCTGCGCGGCGCACTGGGCATCATGATGATGGCGGCGTTCGTGTATGCGCTGCGGACGCTGCCGCTGTCCACGGCCTACACGATTTTCTTCGTCGCGCCGTTGCTGATCACCGCGTTGAGCGTGCCGTTCCTCGGCGAACACGTCGGCCCGCGGCGCTGGACGGCGATCGCGATCGGCTTCGTCGGCGTGCTGGTGGTGTTGCGTCCCACCAGCGGCGACGCGCTCTCGCTGGCCGGGTTCGCGGTGCTGCTGGCGGCGCTGGGCTACGCAGTGTCGGCGATCACCGTGCGGATCCTCGCGCGCACCGACTCGAGCCAGCAGATGGTGGTCTGGCTGATGGCGTTGATGGCCGTTGGCGCCGGCGCGCTGGCGTGGCCGGGCTGGCAGCCGCTGCGCCTGGAGCACGCCTGGCTGGTCGTGGGGCTGGGCGCGTTCGGCGCGCTGGGCCAGTACCTGATCACCGAGGCCTTCCGCCTCGGCGAAGCCTCGCTGCTGGCGCCGCTGGAGTACACCGCGCTGGCTTGGGGCGTATTGCTGGACCTGGTGGTCTGGGGCGTGCTGCCCGGTGCGGTGACCTGGCTGGGCGCCGCGATCATCGTCGGCAGCGGGTTGTACCTGATCCACCGCGAAGGTCGCGCACAGTTGCACTCCTACAACACATAGAGCTTCTGGCAGGCTTCGCAGAAGAACGCGCGGCGGCGGGCCCGGCCGAGTTCCTTGCGGTAGCTCAATCGATTCCCGTCCCGCGGGCAATGGGTCTTCGTGTGCACCTGGTAGTGCTTCTTCAGCACGAACGCCTTCTTCCATTCCAGGAAGTCGAAGCTGTATTCGCGCGCCTGTGCCACCAGTTCCGCCTGCTTCTTCGGCGGCAGGGCGCCGACCTCGCTTTCCGGGTGCACGCGGATCCGCCACAGCACTTCGTTCTTGATGATGTTGCCGACGCCGGCGAACCATTCCTGATCGAGCAACGCATCTGCGGCGAGCACGTGCGGGCTGGCGCGCAGCCGCTTGCGGGCCCTGGCCGGGTCCCAGTCGTCGGACATGACGTCCAGGCTCCAGTCGTACAGGTCGTCGAGGTCGCCTTCCAGGAACTGCACCGAGCAGGCATACAGGTCCAGGCGCCCGTTGGCGAACCGCAACGTCAGCCTCGGGTTGGCGTCATCGCGCGGGTCGTCCACGCGATAGCGGCCGAACAGCATGAAATGGATGCGCAGGACGAAGCCGTCGAACGCGAGCAGGAAGTGCTTGCCCCAGCTGCGGACCGCGCGCACGGTCCTGCCCTGCATGCGCTGGATGTCCTGGCGGCTGTTTCCCGACACCTCGCGGACGCGCTTGCCGGCGAACTTCGCCGCTTCCTCGCGCAGGAGGACGATGGTGGGGCCTTCGGGCATGGCCCCACGCTAGGCGCGCCGGCGTGAAACACTTGTGGGAGCGGTTGTGGGAGCGACGCGAGTCGCGACTGCCGTCGCGGCTTGCGCCGCTCCCACAAGGCAGCCCGTGGCTAGAACCTGGCGCCGATGCCGAGTTCCAGGATCACCGGGTTGAGGTCGGCATCGCCGGCATCCACGCCGTTGACCTCCACGTCCGCGCCGCCGTGCAGGTAGCGCGCGTCGGCACGCGCGAACACGCCCGGGGTGACGTTGAGGTCCACGCCGACGGTCGCCATCGGGCCATTGGCGGTACCGATGCCGATGTGGTCGCCGGCGAGCGGACCGATGTTGTCCTGGTCCTCGTCGCTGATGTTGTTCTGGTAATAGCCCAGGCCGACGAACGGCCGCACGGTCTCGTTGCCGTCGCGGAAGTGGTACTGCGCGCTCAGCGCCCATGGCTGCGAGGAGGCGGTGCCGATCTTGCCGTCGTCCGTGCGCATGCGATGGTCGAACTTGCTGGCGGCGCCCCAGCCCTCGAAGGCGACGTGGTCATTGAGGTAGTAGCTCAGGCCGACGGTGGCGGCCGGCGAGCCGTCGAATTCGGTTTCCATGCCGGCGACTTCGGCGTCGCCGGTCGGTTCGGAATGGGCGAAGCCGCCGACGACGGCGAATTTCTTGCCGCTGGCCCCGTCCTGGGCGAAGGCCGGCGCCGACAGGCCGGTCAGGGCCGCGGCGGTGGCGACGGCGAGCAGGCGCGTGCGGGTGGGAATGGATTGCATGGTGGTCTCCTCTTGGTTCTTCGAAGCCCTTGGGGAGTAGGGCGTGGGCCACGCTATCGGGCCGCGCATGAACGCCCGCGGCTGCGCACCGCGGCGCGCATGGAACACGAACGGCGTTCCACGGCGCCTGTGCGGCCTCGCGGAGCGGGTGCTTTCACCGGTCCGCGACCGCGCTGTAGCCCGCCTGACCGAAGCGCGCCACAATACGAGGTCCCCACATGCCCGAGGTCCCGTCCATGGCCGAGTTGAAGGAAGCGCGCGTCCCCGACATCGGCGGCTACGACGACGTGCCGGTGATCGAGGTGCTGGTCGCCGTCGGCGACACCATCGCCGCCGACCAGGGCCTGGTGACGCTGGAATCCGACAAGGCGACCATGGAAGTGCCGGCGCCGTTCGCCGGCGTCGTGCGCGAACTGAAGGTCAAGGTGGGCGACACCATTTCCGAAGGTGGCGTGGTGGCGATGATCGAAGTCGCTGGCGACGCGCCTGCCGCCGCGGCGACCCCGGCGCCGGCCGCGGAACGCGCGCAGCCGGAGGCACCGTCGGAAAAGGTGCGCAGCGTCGAGACCGGGACCGCCGCACCGGCGACCCACGTGCCGGCAAAGCCGGACAAGCTGGCGCAGGACAGCATGGAGGACGCGCGCCGCGGCCCGGCCGCGCCACCCGTGCGTTTCGAGGCGGCGGCGGTGGATCCCGGCCAGGTGCCGTACGCCAGCCCCGCGGTGCGCCTGTTCGCGCGCGAGCTCGGCGTGGACCTGTCGCAGGTGACGGGCAGCGAGCGCGGCGGCCGCATCGGCAAGGACGACGTGCGCGAGTTCGTGAAGTCGGCGATGCAGGGCGGCGGCGCGCCGCGCGCCGCCGGCGGTGGTGGCGGCCTCGACCTCCTGCCGTGGCCGAAGATCGATTTCTCGAAGTTCGGCGAAGTGGAAACGCGCGAGCTCTCGCGCATCCAGAAGCTCAGCGGCGCCAACCTGGCGCGCAACTGGGCGATGATCCCGCACGTCACCCAGCACGATGATGCCGACATCACTGAGCTGGAGGACCTGCGAGTCGCGCTCAACGAGGAAAACGCCAAGGCGGCACGCAGTTCTGGAGCGTCCAAGGGCGGTGCCTCGAAGGTGACGCTGCTCGCCTTCATCATGAAGGCCAGCGTCGCGGCATTGCAGAAGTACCCCCAGTTCAACAGCTCGCTGGATGCCGACGGCCAGCACCTGGTGCTGAAGAAGTATTTCAACATCGGCTTCGCCGCGGACACGCCCAACGGGCTGGTGGTGCCGGTGGTGCGAGACTGCGACCGCAAGGGCGTGATGGAGATCGCCGCCGAGACCGCCGAGCTCGCGGCCAGGGCGCGCGAGGGCAAGCTGGGCCCGGCCGAGATGCAGGGTGGCTGCTTCACCATCAGTTCGCTGGGCGGCATCGGCGGCACCAAGTTCACGCCGATCGTCAACGCGCCCGAAGTCGCGATCCTGGGCGTGTCGAAATCCGAAATCCGGCCGGTGTGGAACGGCACGGAGTTCAAGCCGCGGCTGCTGCTGCCGCTGTCGCTGAGTTACGACCATCGGGTGATCGACGGCGCCGCCGCGGCGCGGTTCGCCGCCTACCTCGCGCAGCTGCTCGGCGACATGCGCCGGGCGATGCTCTGAGGGCGGTGCGATGGCCAACACCATCGAGGTGAAGGTCCCCGACATCGGCGGCTTCGACGACGTGCCGGTGATCGAGGTGCTGGTCGCCGTCGGCGACGAGGTGGCGAAGGACCAGGGCCTGGTCACGCTGGAGTCGGACAAGGCGACGATGGAAGTGCCGTCGTCGGCCGCCGGCGTGGTGAAGGAATTGCGGGTCAAGGTCGGCGACACCGTCTCCGAAGGCGCGGTGATCGCCGTGCTCGACTCCGGGACCGGGGCTGGAACCCGCGATGTGGGAGCGGCGCAAGCCGCGACATCTCCACCCGCCGAAACAGTCGCGGCTCGCGCCGCTCCCACAAGGGGGGCTCAGGACGAGCCAGCCGACATCGAATGCGCTCTGGTGGTGCTCGGTGCCGGCCCCGGCGGCTACAGCGCCGCCTTCCGCGCCGCCGACCTCGGCCTGGACACGGTGCTGGTCGAGCGTTACGACACGCTCGGCGGCGTCTGCCTCAACGTCGGCTGCATCCCGTCGAAGGCGCTGCTGCACGCCGCCGACGTGATCGAGCAGGCCGCGCACGCCGGCGATTTCGGCGTCGAGTTCGGCAAGCCGAAGATCACGCTCGACAAGTTGCGCGGCTACAAGGACAACGTCGTCGGCCAGCTCACCAAGGGCCTGGCCGGCATGGCGAAGCAGCGCAAGGTGCGGGTGGTGCGGGGCAACGGCGTGTTCGCCTCGCCCAACGAACTGGAAATCACCGGCGACGACGGCAGCACGCAGTTGCTGCGCTTCGGGCAATGCATCATCGCCGCCGGCTCGCAGGCGGTGAAGCTGCCGATGTTCCCGTGGGACGACCCGCGGGTCATGGATTCCACCGACGCGTTGCAGCTGGGCGAAGTGCCGAAGCAGTTGCTGGTGGTCGGCGGCGGCATCATCGGCCTGGAGATGGCCACGGTGTACCGCGCGCTGGGCAGCCAGGTGACCGTGGTCGAGTTCATGGACCAGCTGATGCCCGGCGCCGATGCCGACCTGGTCAAACCGCTGGCCGCGCGGCTGAAGAAGCAGGGTGTCGCCGTGCACCTGAAGACCAAGGTGGTCGAGGCCAAGGCACGGAAGGACGGCATCGCCTGCGGGTTCGAGGGCGAGAGCATCCCCGGGGCCAAGGTGTTCGATCGCGTGCTGGTCGCCGTCGGCCGCGCGCCCAACGGCGGCAAGCTCGATGCCGGCAAGGCCGGGGTGAAGGTGAGCGAGCGCGGCTTCATCGAGGTCGACGCGCAGATGCGCAGCAACGTGCCGCACATTTTCGCCATCGGCGACCTGGTCGGGCAGCCGATGCTGGCGCACAAGGCGACGCATGAAGGCCACGTGGCCGCGGAAGTCGCCGCCGGGCAGAAGCGCGAATGGGTGGCGCGGGTGATCCCGTCTGTCGCCTATACCGATCCGGAGATCGCCTGGGTCGGCGTCACCGAGACCGAGGCGAAGGCCAAGGGCATCGCGGTGGAAGTGGCGAAGTTCCCGTGGGCCGCGTCCGGCCGGGCGATCGGCATCGGCCGCACCGAGGGCTTCACCAAGCTGCTGTTCGACCCGGGAACCCATCGGATCGTCGGCGGCGGGATCGTCGGCGTGCACGCCGGGGAACTGATCGCCGAAATCGCCCTGGCCATCGAGATGGGCGCCGAGGCCGCCGACATCGGCCACACCATCCACCCGCACCCGACCCTGTCCGAATCCGTGGGCATGGCCGCCGAAGTCTTCGAGGGCACCATCACGGATCTGTACATCCCGAGGAAATAGCGGCGGGGCCCGCACAAAGGTAGCCCCGGCGCATGGCCGGGGCTCGGGGCCCGCAACGACTGACGAGGAAGCTTGCGAACCTCACGGGGGTAGACCCGCGGTGGGTCCGCTGGTTCCAGCCCCGGCTGGAACCGTGTGGCGGGCGTTCACCGCCGTGACGAGGCTTGCGGCGGTTGCCCGGGAAAATCACCGCCTGCTATAATTTTCAGGCTTAGCAGGGCCGATTTGTTGGCCCCCGGCACCACAAACTCCACTGACGACGAGTACGCGCGTGCACGATCCCCTCATCCCGGGTCGCCGCGCCGCAATGCGCGCGGTAGCCCTGCAGGCCGCCGCGACGCTGCTGGTCGCGGTGGCGTTTTTGGCATCGGGCCCCCGGGAAGCGCTGGCGGCGGCGGCAGGCGGATTCGCACTGCTGGCCGGAAACGCCCTGGCAGCCTCGGTGGCGCTGGGTGGTGGCGCCCAGCCGGCGCGCGCGGCCTTCGCGCGGTTGCTGGTGGGCGTGGCCGGCAAGTGGTTGGTGGCAATCGTGGTGGTGGCGTTGGCGCTGGGTCCCTTCCGGCTGCCGCCGCTACCTCTCCTGGCGGGGCTGGCGGGCGGTTTGCTTGCCTACCTCCTGGCTTTGAACCTGCGCATGGGGCGGCAGCGTTGATCCCGAGTCCTGAAAACACGATCGCGACCGAGCCGGCAAGCGGCGGCTCGACCGAATACATCAACCACCACCTGCACCACCTGCAGGTCAGCGTGGGCGATGGCGCGTTCATGACCCTGAACGTCGACACCCTGTTCTTCACCGCGGTGCTGTCGCTCCTGTTCCTGGTCACGTTCATCGTGTGCGCCCGCCGTGCGACTTCCGGGGTGCCCGGCAAGTTCCAGTCGATCGTCGAGATCATCGTCGGCTTCGTCGACGGCCTGGTGCGGGAAACCTTCCACGGCCGCAGCAAGATGATCGCGCCGCTGTCGCTGACCATCTTCGTGGTCATCTTCCTGATGAACTTCGTCGACCTGATCCCGGTGGACTTCCTGCCGTGGACCTGGGCCAACGCCTACGTCGCCACCGGCCACGACCCTGCGCACGCCTACCTGCGCGCGGTGCCGACGGCCGACCTCAACACCACCTTGGGCATGGCGCTGGCCGTGTTCGCGCTGACCCAGTGGTTCGGCATCGCGCACAAGGGCGTGGGCGGCTTCACCAAGGAAATCTTCACCGCGCCGTTCCACGCCACCGGCCCGGTCGGCAAGATCGCGCTGGCGCCGGCCAACCTGCTGCTGCGCATCATCGAGGAAGGCGTCCGCCCGCTCAGCCTGAGCCTGCGACTGTTCGGCAACCTTTACGCCGGCGAGCTGATCTTCGTGCTGATCGCGCTGATGACCCTCGATGCGTCGCTCGCGCACGCCAGCACCTGGGCGATGGGCGCGGTGCAGTTCGTGTCGGGTTTCGCCTGGACCGCGTTCCACATCCTGATCATCACCCTGCAGGCCTTCATCTTCATGATGCTCACGATCGTCTACCTGAGCATGGCCGCGGAAAGCCACTGACGTTCCACCCTTTTCCTTTCACCCGCATCACCGAATCCAACCGGAGTAACAAGATGGATATCACCGTCCTCAACGCTGAAGTGCTGAAGTTCACCGTCATCGCTGCCGGCCTGCTGATTGGCCTGGGCGCCCTGGGCACCGCGATCGGCTTCGCCATCCTCGGCGGCAAGTTCCTCGAGGGCGCGGCCCGCCAGCCGGAGCTGACCCCGATGCTGCAGACCAAGATGTTCATCGTCGCCGGCCTGCTCGACGCCGTGCCGATGATCGGCGTCGCCATCGCCCTGCTGCTGCTGTTCGCGAACCCGCTGCTGGGCTCGATCGCCGGCTGAGGAGTCCCCCATGCTTCCCAACCTCACTCTGGTCGTC
Source organism: Lysobacteraceae bacterium (assembly GCA_004297225.1). GTDB lineage: Bacteria > Pseudomonadota > Gammaproteobacteria > Xanthomonadales > Xanthomonadaceae > Cognatiluteimonas. Next base: position 523,563 of record SCUI01000010.1, read on the forward strand.
CAGTTCATCGCGTTCTTCGCGGTGGTCTGGCTGGTGATGAAGTTCGGCTGGCCGCCGATCATGGCGGCCGTCGAAGAGCGCCAGCAGAAGATCGCCGAGGGACTGGCCGCGGCCGACCGTAGCCAGAAGGACCTGGCGCTGGCGCAGGACAAGGCCAACGAGGCGCTCAAGGATGCGCGCGTCAAGGCCAACGAGATCATCGACCAGGCGCACCAGCGCGCGAACCAGATCGTCGAGGCCGCCAAGAACGAGGCGATCGCCGAGGCGAACCGGCAGAAGTCGCTGGCCGAGGCCGAGATCGCCGCGGCCGCGAACCGTGCGCGCGAGGACCTGCGCCACCAGGTGTCGACGCTGGCGGTGACCGGCGCCGAGAAGCTGCTGCGTCGCGAGATCGATCCGGCCGCACACAAGGCGCTGCTCGACGAACTGGCTTCGCAGCTGGCGGACAAGGCGGCCTGACCCGTGAGCCAGGCCCTGACCCTCGCCCGTCCCTACGCCCGCGCCGCCTTCGGCATCGCGCGGGACGAGGGTAGCTTCGCCGCCTGGTCGCAGGCGCTGGGCTTCGCCGCGCAGGTCGCGGCGGATCCGCGCGTCGCCGGCATCCTCGCCAACCCGAAGCTGTCCGACGACGAGGCGGTGACGCTGCTCGCGGCGCCGGGCGCCGGCGAAACGGTGGCGCGCTTCCTGCGGATGCTCTCGGAAAACCGGCGCATGGAGCTGTTGCCGGAAATCGCGGGACTGTACGAGGAACTGCGGCACGAGGCCGAGCGCGTGGTCAAGGCCAAGGTGACCTCGGCCGCCGCGCTGCCCGACGCCGAGCTCGAGTCGATCCGCGCTGCGCTGCGCTCCCGCTTCGGCCGCGAGGTCGAGCTGGACACGGCGATCGACGAGAGCCTGATCGGCGGTGCGGTGATCGACGCCGGCGACGTGGTCATCGATGGCTCGCTGAAGGGCAAGCTCGCGCGCCTGCAGGCCGCGCTCGCGCAATAAGACAAGCAAGCAACCCGAATTCATCCGCGCGCCGCGGGGCGCGCACCGAAGGAAACTGGCAATGGCAACCACCACGCTCAACCCGTCCGAAATCAGCGAACTGATCAAGACCCGCATCGAGAAGGTCGGCCTGGCCGCCGAAGCGCGCAACGAAGGCGCGGTCACCAGCGTCGCCGACGGCATCGTGCGCATCTTCGGCCTCGCCGACGTCATGCAGGGCGAGATGATCGAGCTGCCGGTGTCCGAGAGCGGCCACGCGACCTACGCGCTGGCGCTGAACCTGGAGCGCGACTCGGTCGGCGCGGTGGTGCTGGGCGACTACGAGCACCTGCGCGAGGGCGACGTGGCCAAGACCACCGGCCGCATCCTCGAAGTGCCGACCGGCCCGGAAATGCTCGGCCGCGTGGTCAACGCGCTGGGCGAGCCGATCGACGGCAAGGGCCCGATCGACGCGAAGACCTCGGCGCCGGTGGAGACCATCGCCCCGGGCGTGATCTGGCGCCAGTCGGTGTCGCAGCCGGTGCAGACCGGCTACAAGGCGATCGACTCGATGATCCCGATCGGCCGCGGCCAGCGCGAGCTGATCATCGGCGACCGCCAGACCGGCAAGACCGCGGTCGCAATCGACGCGATCATCAACCAGAAGTCGTCGGGCGTGAAGTGCATCTACGTCGCGATCGGCCAGAAGAACTCGACCATCGCCAACATCGTGCGCAAGCTCGAGGAGCACGGCGCGATGGCCTACACCACGGTGGTCGCCGCGTCGGCGTCCGAGTCGGCCGCGATGCAGTACATCGCCGCGTACTCGGGTTGCACCATGGGCGAGTACTTCCGCGACCGCGGCGAGGACGCGCTGATCATCTACGACGACCTGTCCAAGCAGGCCGTGGCCTACCGCCAGATCTCGCTGCTGCTGCGCCGCCCGCCGGGCCGCGAAGCCTACCCGGGCGACGTGTTCTACCTGCACTCGCGCCTGCTCGAGCGCGCCGCGCGCGTGTCCGCGGCGTGGGTGGAGAGGTTCACCAACGGCGCCGTCAAGGGCAAGACCGGCTCGCTGACCGCGCTGCCGATCATCGAGACCCAGGCCGGCGACGTCTCCGCGTTCGTGCCGACCAACGTGATCTCGATCACCGACGGCCAGATCTTCCTCGAGACCGACCTGTTCAACGCCGGCATCCGCCCGGCCGTGAACGCCGGCATCTCGGTGTCGCGCGTGGGTGGCGCGGCGCAGACCAAGATCATGAAGAAGCTGTCGGGCGGCATCCGCATCGCGCTCGCCCAGTACCGCGAGCTGGCGGCGTTCGCGCAGTTCGCCTCCGACCTGGACGACGCCACCCGCAAGCAGCTGGAGCGCGGCCAGCGCGTCACCGAGCTGATGAAGCAGAAGCAGTACTCGCCGATGTCGGTCGCGCAGCAGTCGCTGGCGATCTACGCCGTCGACAAGGGCTACATGGACGATGTCGCGATCAGCAAGATCGGCGCCTTCGAGCAGGGCCTGCTGGCGCACTTCGCCAACAACGCCGGCGAACTGATGCGGAAGATCGACGCCAGCGGCGACTGGAACGACGAGATCGAGGCCGCGTTCGTGAAGGGCATCGAAGAGTTCAAGGCCACCGGCAGCTGGTAAGCAGCACACCCACGCAACAGCGGGAAACGAGAGCATGGCAGGTGGTCGCGAAATCAAGACGAAGATCAAGAGCGTGCAGAACACCCGCAAGGTGACGCGCGCGCTCGAGATGGTCTCGGCTTCCAAGATCCGCAAGGCCCAGGACCGGATGAAGGCCTCGCGGCCGTACGCGCGGGCGATGCGGCAGGTGATCGGGCACCTTGCGCAGGCGAACTCCGAGTACCAGCACCCCTACCTGGTCGAGCGCGCGGAGACCAAGCGCGTCGGCTACATCATCGTGTCCTCGGACCGCGGCCTGGCTGGCGGCCTGAACAACAACCTGTTCCGCAAGCTGCTCGGCGAAATCCGCGCGTGGCACGACCAGGGCGTCGGCGTGGACGTGGTCACCATCGGCCAGAAAGCCAGCGTGTTCTTCCGCCGGATCAAGGTGGACATGCTGGCGTCGGTCACCCACATGGGCGACCAGCCGCGGCTCGAGCAGCTGGTGGGCGTGGTCAAGGTGATGCTCGACGCCTACAGCGCGGGCAAGCTCGACCGCGTGTTCCTCAGCTACAACGACTTCGTCAACACCATGACCCAGCGCGCGGCCTTCGACCAGCTGCTGCCGCTGCCCGCCGACGACGCGCCGGTGTCCTCGCACGACTGGGACTACCTGTACGAGCCGGATGCGGAGACCGTGCTGGGCGACGTGCTGACCCGTTACATCGAGTCGCTCGTGTACCAGTCGGTGCTGGAGAACGTGGCCTCGGAGCACGCGGCGCGCATGGTGGCGATGAAGGCCGCCAGCGACAACGCGACCAAGCTGATCGGCACGCTCAACCTCGTCTACAACAAGGCGCGGCAGGCGGCGATCACCCAGGAAATTTCCGAAATCGTCGGCGGCGCCGCCGCCGTCTGACGAAACCCCATTTGTAGGAGCGGCGCGAGCCGCGATCCCCGCAGCAGAGATTCCAGAGGAAGAGTGTGATGACCAACCAGGGCAAGATCGTCCAGATCATCGGCGCCGTCGTCGACGTCGAGTTCCCGCGCGAGAGCGTGCCGCAGGTGTACGACGCGCTGAAGGTGCAGGGCACCGACATCACCCTCGAGGTGCAGCAGCAGCTTGGCGACGGCGTGGTCCGCTCGATCGCGCTGGGTTCCACCGACGGACTGCGCCGCAACCTGGTCGCGCAGAACACCGGCCGCGCGATCTCGGTGCCGGTGGGCGCCGGGACCCTGGGCCGGATCATGGACGTGCTCGGCGCGCCGATCGACGAGGCCGGCCCGGTGCAGGCGGCCGACCATTGGGAAATCCACCGCGCCGCGCCGACCTACGAGGAACAGGCGGCGGCCAACGAACTGCTGGAAACCGGCATCAAGGTGATCGACCTGATGTGCCCGTTCGCCAAGGGCGGCAAGGTCGGCCTGTTCGGCGGCGCCGGCGTCGGCAAGACCGTCAACATGATGGAACTGATCAACAACATCGCCAAGGCGCATGAGGGCCTGTCGGTGTTCGCCGGCGTGGGCGAGCGTACCCGCGAGGGCAACGACTTCTACCACGAGATGAAGGATTCCAACGTCCTCGACAAGGTGGCGATGGTGTACGGCCAGATGAACGAGCCGCCGGGCAACCGCCTGCGCGTCGCGCTGACCGGCCTGACCATGGCCGAGTACTTCCGCGACGAGAAGGACGCGTCGGGCAAGGGCAAGGACGTGTTGCTGTTCATCGACAACATCTACCGCTACACCCTGGCCGGCACCGAGGTTTCGGCGCTGCTGGGCCGCATGCCGTCGGCGGTGGGCTACCAGCCGACCCTGGCCGAGGAGATGGGCGTGCTGCAGGAGCGCATCACCTCCACCAAGACCGGCTCGATCACCTCGATCCAGGCGGTGTACGTGCCCGCGGACGACCTGACCGACCCGTCGCCGGCGACCACCTTCGCCCACCTCGACGCCACCGTCGTGCTGTCGCGCAACATCGCCTCGCTGGGCATCTACCCGGCGGTCGATCCGCTGGACTCCACCTCGCGCCAGCTCGACCCGAACGTGATCGGCAACGAGCACTACGAGACCGCGCGCCGCGTCCAGTCCACGCTGCAGAAGTACAAGGAGCTCAAGGACATCATCGCGATCCTGGGCATGGACGAACTGTCGGAAGAGGACAAGCAGGCCGTGTCGCGCGCGCGCAAGATCGAGCGCTTCTTCTCGCAGCCGTTCCACGTGGCCGAAGTGTTCACCGGTTCGCCGGGCAAGTACGTGCCGCTGAAGGAAACCATCCGCGGCTTCAAGATGATCGTCGACGGCGAGCTCGACCACCTGCCCGAGCAGGCGTTCTACATGGTCGGCGGCATCGACGAGGCGATCGAGAAGGGCAAGAAGATCACCGGCTGAGGCTGACGACATGGCAATCACCATCCGCTGCGACATCGTCAGTGCCGAGGCCGAGATCTTCCGTGGCGAGGCGACCATGGTCGTGGCCACCGGCGAGATGGGCGAGCTCGGCATCGCGCCGCGCCACGCTCCGCTGATCACGCGGCTCAAGCCGGGCAAGGTCGTGGTGACCACGCCGGGTGGCGAGCAGCTGGACTTCGCCATTTCCGGCGGCATCCTCGAGGTGCAGCCGCAGGTGGTGACGATCCTCGCCGACACGGCGGTCCGCGCCGAGGACATCGACGAGGCCGCGGTGCGCGCCGCGAAGGAAGAGGCCGAGCGGATCCTGGCCCACCGCGGCGAGGCGATGGAAGTCGCCGAGGCGCAGCAGCGCCTGGCCGAGGTCACGGCGCAACTGCAGGCGCTCGAGCGCCTGCGCAAGAACCTCAAGCACTAGGCTGCTCGGGGCGCCGGGTGCCGGTGCCCTGGGGGGCGAATGTCCCCCGGCTACGGCCTGCGGCGGGGAGGGGAAAAGCGATGCGGATCTTGATGGTGCTGGTTTGCGTGCTGGCAACGGCTGCCGCGCACGCCGGTGAGCGGCCGCGGGCGCGGGAGGCGGGGATCGTGATCGGCGCGATGCCGACCGGTGCACTCAACGCGATCGTCGATGTCCCGGGCGTGCGGGTGGGGCACTCGACGGTGGTCGAGGGCGACTCGGTGCGCACGGGCGTGACCGCCATCCTCCCGCACGGCGGCAACCTGTACGCCGAGCGCGTGCCGGCGGCGCTGTACGTGGCCAACGGCTACGGCAAGCTGCTTGGCGTGACCCAGCTGCGCGAACTGGGCGAACTGGAAACGCCGATCCTGCTCACCTGCACGCTGTGCGTGTGGAAGGCCGCCGACGCCCTGGTCGAGTGGCAGCTGGGGCAGCCGGGGATGGAGGGCGTGCGCTCGCTCAACGCAGTGGTGGGCGAGACCAACGACGGCTACCTCAACGACATCCGTGCGCGGCCGATCACCGCGGCGCACGTGCGCGCCGCGCTGGACTCGGCGTCGGCCGGCAATGTCGAGGAAGGCGCGATCGGCGCGGGCACCGGCACGGTCGCCTTCGGCTGGAAGGGCGGCATCGGCACCAGTTCGCGCGTCACCGGCGACGGCCACGCGGTGGGCGTGCTGGTGCAGAGCAATTTCGGTGGCGCGTTGACGGTCGCGGGCGTGCCGGTATGGCGTTCGCTGCCGGATCCGGCGACGCTGGCGTCGGGTGTCGAACCGCCCGTGGCCGATGGCGACGGCAGCATCATGATCGTGGTCGCCACCGACGCACCGCTGGAATCGCGGCAGCTGGAGCGCCTGGCGAAGCGCGCGATCATCGGCCTCGCGCGCACGGGCGCCTCGATGTCCAACGGCTCTGGCGACTACGTGATCGCGTTCTCCACGGCCCCGTCGGTGCGCCGCCGACAGGGCGGATCCCTGCACCAGGTGGCGATGCTCGACAACGACGCGATGGACGCATTGTTCGTCGGCGTCGCCGAAGCCACCGAGGAAGCCATCCTCGACTCGCTGTTCAAGGCCGAAGGCATGCGCGGCGATCGCGGCGCCGTGCCGGCGTTGCCGGTGGACCAGGTGCTGGAACAACTCCGCGACTGAACCCCGCAGGCGCACCGCCGCGTCAACCGGGAATCGCCACCTCCAGCACCACCGAGGGATCCAGGCGCTCGCGGCCGCCCAGGGACGGAATCTCCAGCAGCACCGAGGCGCCCACCACCAGCGCGCCCTGCGCGCGCGCCAGCGCCAGCGCCGCCGCGAGCGTGCCGCCGGTGGCCAGCACGTCGTCCACCAGCAGCACGCGTGCGCCGGGCGCCACGGCGTCCGCGTGCACTTCCAGCCGGTCGTTGCCGTATTCCAGCGCGTATTCCTGCGCATGTACCTTCGCCGGCAGCTTGCCGGCCTTGCGCACGGGCACGAAGCCCAGCCCCAGCGCGCGCGCCAGGGCCGCGCCGAGGATGAAGCCGCGCGACTCGATCGCGAACACCGCGTCCAGCGCGATCCCGCGCCAGGGCATCGCCATCGCCTCGATCGCCGCGTTGAATCCGTCGGCGTCGGCCAGCAACGGCGTGATGTCCTTGAATGCGACTCCGGCTCGCGGAAAGTCGGGAACTTCGCGTATGAGGCTCGTCCAGTCCATCCCGGTCTCCATGTCCATTTCCTGATCGTAAGCCGAACGACGGGCGCCGTCTTGGCGCCGCGCTCACGGCGGCTCTACCCGCCATGTCCCAGCCTGCAGGCCGGCCCACGCGGAGGTGGACATGAACAGCCATGCATCCCCACAGACCGACGAAGTCGCCCAGTGCCTGGACGACGCGCTGGCGGGCACCTTCCCGGCCAGCGATCCGCCGTCGATGACTTCGCCGATGGCGGCAACCCCATCGAGCGACGTGATCGCCGAGGCGCCCGCACCCTTGCGGGTCTATCGCGTGGTCGACGCCGACCAGGCGTCCTCTCCATTCGCGCCGGTGGACGAGGGCGGGCGCTGGAGTCCGCCGGGGCATCCGGCCGTCTACGTGTCGTTGTCGCCAGCCTGCGCGTTGCTGGAGTACCTCGCGCACCGCGGCGACGGCGACCACGACAAGAAGGGCCAGCACCTGCTCGCGGTGGCGACGGCGCCCGCTGGCGCCACCCTGGCCGAATGCAATGAACCGTCCACCTGGCGCGAGCTGCCCTATCGCGGCGAAGTGCAGCAGGTGGGCGCGGACTGGCTGGCGTCCGGCCGTTCGCTGGCGTTGCGCGTGCCCAGCGCCGTTTGCGACGGCGAGTCCAACCTGTTGCTCAATCCCGCGCATCCCGGCTTCGCCGCGTTGCAGCTCCAGGAATTGCGGCCGCTGCAGCTCGATGCACGCCTGTTGCGTTCCTGATCGATCCCCCCAACCGAGTTCCTCCATGAAGACTTGCAAGCCCACCCATCTGCTCCTCGGCCTCTCGCTCGCGCTGGCGTCGCCGCTGGCGTTCGCGCAGGACAGCCATGCCAACCCGCAGGCGCAGGAACGCGCGAATGAAAATGCCCAGCAGCAGGAGCCGCTGCCGCCCACGGAAGTGCCGGACCTGCCGATGGATTCCGCGCAGCCGGCAACCCCGGCCACGCCCGCCGATCCGCTGACCGGCACGCCGGCGACCCCCGCCACGCCGGCCACCCCGGCCGATCCGAAGGTGACCTGGGCCGAACTCGACGCCGATGGCGACGGCATGCTGAGCGCCACCGAAGCCGCCGGCATCGAACGCCTGGGCGATGCCTTCGACGATGCCGACGCCGACGACGACGGCCTGCTCACCGCCGAGGAATATCGCGACTGGTACGAAGCACAGCCGTAATCCCTGGCCTAGACTGGGCGGATGCAAGCAAGCAACGGCATCCGCCTGGTCGGCTTCGACGGCGACGACACCCTGTGGCGCAGCGAGGACTACTACCGCGCGGCGCAGGCCGGGTTCGAGGCCATCGTCGGCGAATACATCGCGCTCGACGACGTGCACGACCGCCTTTACGCGATCGAGAAGCGCAACCTCGCGTTGTTCGGCTATGGCGCCAAGGGCATGACGCTGTCCATGCTCGAGGCCGCGATCACGCTGACCGGGGCGAGGATCGGCGCGCGGGACCTGCAGCGCATCCTCGAACTGGGCAAGACCATCCTCGAGCATCCGGTGGACCTGCTGCCGGGCATCCGCGAAGCCGTGGCCGAAATCGCCGAGGACTACGAAGTGGTCCTCATCACCAAGGGCGACCTGTTCCACCAGGAAGCCAAGGTGCGCCAGTCCGGCCTCGCCGCGCTGTTCCCGCGCATCGAAATCGTCAGCGAGAAGGACACCGCCACCTATGCGAGGGTGCTGGCCGAATTCGGGCTGGCGCCGGCGCAATTCGCGATGGTCGGCAACTCGTTGCGCTCGGACATCGTGCCGGTGCTCGAGCTCGGTGGCTGGGGCGTGCACATGCCCTACCATGTGACCTGGGCCCACGAGGCGGATGCGACACTTGGCGACGGACACGCCGGGCGCATGCGCGCCGCTGCCGCGCCCGCCGACCTGCCTGCCGCGGTGCGCGCGTTGGGCCAGCCGTTCCAGGACCCGGAGACCATGCGATGAAAACGTTCCGCATCCCACTGCTGTCGCTGGCGCTGGCGCTGGCCGCCGCCGCGCTGGCCGCCGCGCCGGCGCAGGCGCGCGAAGTCGATTGCAGGCTCTCGTTCGAAATGTCCGGATGGTCGGTGTTCTACAAGACCGCCTCGGGCACCGGCGTGGTCACCTGCGACAACGGCCAGCGGCTTGCGGTGAAGGTCACCAGCAAGGGCGGCGGCCTGAGCTTCGGCAAGTCCAGGATCGAGAACGGCACCGGCGAGTTCTCCGGCATCAACGACATCCGCGAAGTGCTGGGTACCTACGTCAGCGCCGAGGCGCACGCGGGCGCGGTGAAGTCGAGCAAGGCGCAGGTCGTGACCAAGGGCGAGGTGTCGCTCGCGCTCGCCGGCACCGGCCGCGGCTGGGACCTCGGCGTCGCCTTCGGCAAGTTCGTCCTGGAAGCCCGCTGACGGTCCGCGGGGCGCCCGACGGCGCTTCAGTCCGCCGCGGGATTGTCGCGGAGGGTGGCCGAAAGGGGCTGCAGGCTGCTGGCCACCCCTGCGCCCAGTTCCCGCGCCGCCCAGGCCAGCGAGCCGACGTAGAGTGCCAGCAGCATCGCGCCTGCCAGCGCCAGCCAGCACAGGCGGCGCGCGCGCGCCTCCAGCGGGTCGGGGGCGAGCGGGTCGCGGGGGTGGCGATGCAGGGGGGCGGGCTGGGTGTCCATGCGCGCAATCTAGGCCAGCGGCCGTCACGATCCTGTCCAGACGCAGGTCCTTTTGCGCAGGCATTCAGCACCGGTACCGCTTTCGCGGCAAGCGCACGCCCGCTGGGGTAGGGTGCCCTCCTTGGCGCCCCCCGCGCGCCCGATGCCGCCGAACCGGAGAATGCCATGCACCGCAAGCTCGCCACCGCAACCCTGCTCGCCGCACTGGTCGCCGCCAGCGGCGCAGCCACCGCGCAGGATTTCGTCTTCGGCTGGAACCCGCGCACCGGCGATGTCTGGGTCGACCAGACCCTGGGCGACATGAACGCCTATGGTTACCGCTACCGCGAGTCCTTCATCGACGAGCTCGTGCGCTATTACGGCGCGCCCCGCGACTACGTCAGCGGCCTGCTGGTGAACGACCGCTGGGCGCCGGGTGACGTCTACTACGCCTGCGCGATCGGCCAGCTGATCGGGCGTTCCTGTCGTTACGTCGCAGAGGAATGGGAGCGGGACCACGGCCAGGGCTGGGGCGCGCTCGCGCAGCGGCTGGGGATCAAGCCCGGTTCCGAGGAATTCCATCGCCTCAAGCGCGGCTTCGTGCCGACCTATGACCACTGGGCGCGGCCGCTGCCGATGGACGACGCGCTGCGCCAGGCGTTCCCGGATCGCGCGCGGCCGGGCAACCGACCCGATTTTACCGGCAACGGGCGCGGCAACCGCGAGGCTGCACCGGGCAATTCCGGCAAGGCACGCGGCGCCAAGCCCGGCAACGCCGGCAAGGGCCAGGGCACCGACAAGGGCAACAAAGGCCAGGGCAACGACAAGGGCAACAAGGGCCAGGGCAAGGGCAACAACAAGGGCAACAACAAGGGCAAGGGCAACTAAAATGGGCGGATGGCCACGCCGTCCGCCAGTTCCAATGCCTTCCGCATCGTCGGGTTCGAGCCACGCTGGCGCGAGGATTTCGCGCGCCTGAACCTGGAATGGCTGCGCCGCTGGTTCGTGGTCGAGCCTTTCGACGAGGAAGTGCTGGGTAACCCCGAGCGGCACATCCTCGCCGACGGGGGGCGAATCCTGTTCGCGCTCCACGGCGAGCGGGACCGAATGCGCGCGGTCGGGACGGTGGCGTTGCGACATGACGGCGACGGCGTCTACGAACTGACCAAGATGGCGGTCGAGCCGGGCCTGCGCGGCGGCGGCATCGGCCGCGCGCTGTTGCTCGCGGCGATCGAGCTGTACCAGCAGTTGCAGGGTCGCGAGCTGTACCTGGAATCCAGCAGCGTGCTCGAGCCCGCGTTGCGCCTCTACGAAAGCGCCGGCTTCGTCCACCACCCCGCGCCGCGCCCCGGTTCGCACTACGACCGCGCCGACGTGCACATGGTCTGGGAGCCGCCGCGATGAACGTGTCCGCGCCGATCCCGCCTGGTGCGATGCGCCTGTCGGTCGCCCCGATGATGGACTGGACCGACACCTATTGCCGCGTGTTCCATCGCGTGATCGCGCCGCACGCACGGCTGTACACCGAGATGGTCCACGCCAACGCGGTGATCCACGGCGAGCGCGCGAAGTTGCTGGCGCTGGATCCGGTTGAACACCCGGTGGCATTGCAGCTGGGCGGCAGCGAGCCGGAGTTGCTGGCGCAGGCCGCGGGCATCGGTGCTGCGCGCGGTTTCGACGAGGTCAACCTCAACTGCGGCTGTCCCTCCGACAGGGTGCAGGCGGGCCGTTTCGGCGCCTGCCTGATGCGCGAGCCGGCGCTGGTCGCCGATGCCGTGGCCGCGATGATCCAGGCCGTGCCGACGGTGCCGGTGACGGTGAAGTGCCGCCTCGGCGTCGATGACGACCATGATTTCGGTCGTTTCCTGGCCTTCGTCGACGCGATCGCCGCCGCGGGTTGCCGCAGCGTCGTCGTGCACGCGCGCAACGCCTGGCTCAAGGGCCTGTCGCCGAAGGAGAACCGCACGGTGCCGCCGCTGCGCTACGACTGGGCCTACCGGCTGAAGTCCGAGCGGCCGCACCTGCAGGTGGTGGTCAACGGCGGCATCGCCACGCTGGAAGAGGCGGGTGCGCACCTGGGCCACGTTGACGGTGCGATGCTCGGCCGCGCGGCCTACCACGATCCCTACCTGCTGCACCGGCTCGACGTGGCCTGGTTCGGCGGCACGCTGCGCACCCGTGCCGGGTTGCTCCAGGCGTTCCGGCCGTGGGTGGAACGCTGGCTCGAGGCCGGCGTGCCGCTGAAGCACGTCACCCGCCACGTGCTCGGCCTGTTCAACGGCGAACGCGGCGGCCGCGCCTGGCGCCAGGTGCTGAGCGAGGGTGCGCACCGCCCTGGTGCCGACTGGTCGCTGGTCGAGCGTGCGCTGGCGGCGACCGACGGCGCCGCGCCCGACAGCGCCGCCGCCTGAGGCACGCCCGCATGCTCACCCGCGACGCCGCCGCGTTCCTCGCCCACGCACGCACGCTGGCGCCGGATTTCGGGCCGGCCACCGCCGGCGCCGCCTTCCTCGTCGCGCCGGAAGGTTTTGCCCGCGCGCAGCAGTCGGCAAGCGACAACCGTTACATGGCTGGCGAGGACGCCTTCGATGCCGAACGCGCGCATGCCCAGCACCGCGGACTGCAGCGCGCGCTGGCGACGGTGCTGCCGACGGTCTGCTTCCCGGGCGATCCCGAAACGCCCGATGCGGTGTTCCCCAACAACGTGTTCGCCACCGGCAACGGCCGCTATCTCGTCGGGCGCATGCGCCACCCGGTGCGCCAGCGCGAAGCCGCGCGCGCGGACATCCGCGGCTTCCTCGGCGGGCTGCTCGGCCTGGAGGCGGTGGACCTGTCGACCCAGCCGCATCCCTGCGAGCTGACCGGCGCACTGGTCGTGGACCGCGCCCGCGGCCTGGGTTTCTGCGGCCTGTCCGAACGCTGCGATGCCGACGGTGCGCGGCTGATGCACGAGGCGCTGGGGCTGCGCGCGACCTTGCTGTTCGACCTGGCGCCGGGCGAATACCACGCCAACGTCGTGCTGGCGGTGCTGGCCGGTCGCGCCGCGCTGGCGTGCCCGGGAGGCTTCGCCGACCCGGCGGTGGTCGAGGCCATCGTCGCCCTGTACCACCCGCACGGGATCGTGCTGTCGCCGGCCGAGCACGCCGCGTTCGCCGGCAACGCCATTGCGCTGCCCGCCGACACCGTGTGGATGAGCGCGGGCGCCGAGGCCGCGCTCGAGCCCGCGACCCGGGAGGCGCTGGCCGCGGCTGGACTGCAGCTGCGGAGCGTGCCGCTGGATGCGATCGAGGCCGCCGGCGGCTCGCTGCGGTGTTGCGTCGCCGAGGTGTTCGCCGGGCCGCCTTCTGAACCGGGCCGCTCCGCGCTCGGCCGCAAACGGGAAAGTTAAGGACGTATTCACCGCCTGGTTTCGACAATCGCTGCTACTTCCCGATAGGATCGATGCCCCCCACGGGGCCTGGCCATGCTGCAACCGCGACGCCGACTGCCATTGCTGCTGATCCTGCTCGCCGGAGCCAGCGTGGTCGTGCCCGCGACGGCCCAGCAGCGCGAACGCGGCCGGCACGCCCCGCCGACGGCCGAGTTGCGGGAGGACGGGGAGGATCGGGCACCGATGCGGATGCCCCAGTCCAGCCCGCGCGCCGAGCGGCCGTTCCAGGAGCCGCGCCGCGATCGCAACCGCGGCCAGGATGCGCTGTCCGACAGCATCCGCCGGATCGAGCGCAACACCCGCGGCCAGGTGCTCAGCGCCGAGCGCGTCCCCTACGATGGCCGCAGCGTCAACCGGATCAAGGTGGTCGACGACCGCGGCCGCGTCCGGATCTACATGGACGACCCGCAGGACGGCGACCGGCCGGCCATGCCTACACGCGGCGACGACGACTGAATAGGCAGTCTGTACACTTCAGTACCGCCCCCCACGGCCGATGACGGCCGCCGGATCACTGGAGCAACGCATGCGTATCCTGCTCGTCGAAGACGAAGCACCCTTGCGCGAAACCCTGGCCGCGCGCCTGAAGCGCGAGGGTTTCGCGGTGGACGCCGCCCAGGACGGCGAGGAAGGCCTGTACATGGGCCGCGAGGTCCCGTTCGACCTCGGCATCATCGACCTGGGCCTGCCGAAGATGTCCGGCATGGAGCTGGTCAAGGCCCTGCGCGAGGAAGGCAAGCAGTTCCCCGTGCTGATCCTGACTGCGCGCTCCAGCTGGCAGGACAAGGTCGAGGGCCTGAAGCAGGGCGCCGACGATTACCTGGTCAAGCCCTTCCACGTCGAGGAACTGCTGGCGCGGATCAACGCGCTGGTGCGCCGCGCCGCGGGCTGGAGCAAGCCGACGCTGGATTGCGGACCGGTGGTGCTCGACCTTGCCGCGCAGACGGTCACCGTCAACGGCAGCAACGTCGACCTGACCAGCTACGAGTACAAGGTGCTCGAGTACCTGATGATGCACGCCGGCGAGCTGGTGTCGAAGGCCGACCTCACCGAGCACATCTACCAGCAGGACTTCGACCGCGACTCCAACGTGCTCGAGGTGTTCATCGGCCGCCTGCGCAAGAAGCTGGACCCGGATGGAACGCTGAAGCCGATCGAGACCGTCCGCGGTCGCGGTTACCGCTTCGCCATTCCGCGCAACGGCGAATGACAGGCAGGAGCCGCGCCCAGGAGGCATGATGCCGCCTGTGCCCGCCGCCCAGGAAACGCTCGCGCGCTGGCGCCCGCGCTCGCTGCAGACGCGGCAGCTGTGGGCCGCCAGCCTCGGCCTGGTCGCGTTCCTCGCGCTGACCGGCTATGCGCTCGACCGCGCCTTCTTCGACGTCGCCAGCCAGGGCCAGCGCGAGCGGCTGGCGTCCTACGCGTTGTACTACGCGGCCGAAACCGAGTTCGCGCGCGACGGCAGCCTGATCCCGCCGGACGTGCCGCCGGACGGCCGTTTCGACCGCCCCGGCGGCGGCCTCTACGCGATCATCGAATTCCCCGATGGGCGCTGGTCGTCGCTGTCGGCGCAGGGCCCGGTGCTGCCGGAAGCGGACATGCTCGCCGGCAGCGAAGAGCGCAATGACGGCCCGCTGCCGATGACCCGCAGCGACGGTACCCGCGGCGAGGTCTACCGCTACGGATTGGGCCTGGTCGACGCCACCCGCGGCGACGCCACGGAATTCCCGTACACGATCTGGGTGATGGAGGACGCCGGCACGCTGCCGCGGCAGGTGTCGCGCTTCCGCCGCGCGCTGTGGGGCAACCTCGGCATCGCCGCGGCGGTGCTGCTGTTCCTGCAGGCGCTGGTGTTGCGCTGGAGCCTGTTGCCGTTGCGCCGTGTGATCGGCGAGCTGCACCGCGTGCAGCGCGGGCAGCTGGCGCGGATGAGCGGCCACCATCCGCGCGAGCTCGAGCCGCTGACCGAGAGCATCAACGCGCTGGTGGAAAGCGAGCGCGAGAACCTCGAGCGCCAGCGCAATACCCTGGCCGACCTCGCGCACAGCCTGAAGACGCCGCTGGCAGTGTTGCGCACGCGGCTGGAGAACCCCGCGACCGAAGCCGAACTGCGCGAGGAAATGGACGTGCAACTGCGGCGCATGAACGACCTGGTCGGCTACCAGCTCACCCGCGCCGCCGCGGCCGGGCACAAGCTGTTCGCCGCGCCGGTGGCGATCGAGCCGCACGCCGAACAGATCGTGCGCGGGCTGGAGAAGATCTACGCGGGCAAGGGCACGGTCTGCGAATTCGACATCGAGCCCGACGCGCGCTTCCACGGCGAACCGGGCGACCTGCAGGAACTGCTCGGCAACCTGCTCGAGAACGCGTTCAAGTGGGCCGGTTCACGGGTGCTGCTGACGGTGCGCAGCGGCGGCGAGGGCGCGGGCCGGCGCCCCGGCCTGGTACTGGCGGTCGACGACGACGGCCCCGGCATCCCGCCGGAGAAGGTGGCGCTGGTGCTGCAGCGTGGCGTGCGCGGCGACGAACGCGTACATGGCCACGGCATCGGCCTGGCGATCGTGCAGGACATCGTGCGCAGCTACCGCGGCGAACTGGAGGTCGGCAAGTCGCCGGAACTGGGTGGTGCGCGATTCGAGGTCAGGTTCCCGCCGGGCTTGTGAAAAAACGCGCCAGGTGGGCGGCGACCTTGGGCATCGACTGCCGCAGCTCCGACGGTTTGCTGAAGTGGTATTCGCTGCAGACCGCGAAGAATTCCTCCGGCGCCTCGGCCGCGTACGGGTCGATTCGCGTGTCTGCGCCACGCTCCACCTTCGCCGCGAACGCGTCGTAAGCCTGCTGGAAGTCGCGCGCCCACTCGCGTTGCCAGGCGCGCGGCAGCGGCGGGGTGCCGTCGAGCACGCCGTCGAGCGCGTCGAGCTTGTGCGCCATCTCGTGCACCGCCACGCAGAACCCGGCATGCGGATCGGCGATGTCCGCCTGCACGTCGGCCCAGGAAAGGATCAGTGGCCCGGCTTCCCAGCTTTCGCCGATCAGCTCCTCGTCCCACTCGTGCAGCACGCCGGCCGCATCCACGTGGCTGCGGCGCGCGCGGAACGCGTCCGGGTAGACCAGCAACTGGGTCCAGCCGTGCAGGCCCTCCGCGCCGAAGCGCAGCAGCGGCAGGCAGCACAGCGCGGCCAGCTGCAGGCGTTGCGCATCGCCCAGCGCCAGTTCGCCGATCGGGGTGATGGTCTTCTCGTGCAGGAAACGCGCCGCCAGGCGCGCGAGCGCGGCGTCGCCTTCGTCGTCGAGGTCGCGCAGCCACGGCAGGCTGGCGCGGGTGTCGCGCCAGGCTTGCGGATCGATGGGTTCGGGAGCGCGGCGCAGCCGCCGGATCAGCCCGAGCACGCGCGGCTCACGTCAGCGGAACATGCCCGGCAGGAAGCTGTGCCAGCGCGGCCCGTGCCCGGCATCGACGTCGCCGCCGCGGACCGGCACGATCGGCTTGATCCGGGTGGCGGGGGCCCGCTTCGCCGGCTTGGTCGCGCTGGTGTCGGTTGCTTCGCGCGCGGTCGCCGGGGTCGTCGCCTCGGTGGTATTGCAGTCGCCGCCGCCCTCGCCATTGGGCCCGTGCATGGCCACGTCGCGGGTGGTCGCCGAGGCGACCGACGCAACGCCGAGTGCCAGCATCAGCAGGCACAGCAACAGCATGGCGGGATGGATCGGCTTGCGCTTGGCGGTCATGGCGGCGTTCCCGTGGAGGACGCGCTGGGGCGACAGCGCACTATAACTTGGATGCGCGGGGCCTGCCGGGCGTTGCGTGCTGCGACGCAGCAGACAGTCAGGCGACCATCCGGCAGACTTGCGGGCATGGATGAACGCGACCTCGTGGCCCGCCTGTCCGCCGGGCCGGCCAGCGGCGCGGAACTGGCGCGCGCGGCCGGCCTGACCCGTGCCGCCGTGTGGAAGCAGGTGGAGGCCTTGCGTGCCGCCGGACTGCCGGTGGAGGCCGTTCCAGGGCGTGGCTACGCCCTCGCGCGCGTCCCGGACCTGCTCGAGGCCGCGGCCATCCGCGCCGCGCTGCCGTCCGCCTGCCTCGGGCAGCTGGCGTCCCTGGAAGTGGCCTGGACCCTGGATTCGACCAATTCCGAACTGCTGCGGCGTCCCGCACCCGAGGACGGCACCGCCGTGCTGCTCGCCGAGCGCCAGACCGGCGGCCGCGGCCGCCGCGGGCGCAATTGGGCATCACCGCTGGCGGCCAACCTGTACCTGTCGGTGTCGCGCCGCTTTTCCGGCGGACTGGCGCGGCTTCCGGGCCTGGCGCTGGTGGCCGGGGTGGCGACGGCCGAGGCGCTGCACGCGCTGGGCGCGACCGCTGTCGGCCTGAAGTGGCCCAACGACCTGGTGGTCGCCGAGGGCGAGGGGCTGCGCAAGCTGGGCGGACTGCTGGTGGAGGGTGGCGGTGAAGCCGGCGGCCCGGCACGCGCGGTGATCGGGCTCGGACTCGATGTCGCCATGCCGGAGGCCACCGCGAAACAGATCGACCAGCCGTGGACCGACCTCGCGACGCTGATGGGCACGGCGGTGCCTAGCCGCAACCTGCTGGTGGCGGCGGTGCTCGCGCACTGGCTGCCGGCGCTGGCGCAGTTCGACGAGCAGGGACTCGAGCCGTTCCTCGCCCGCCATGCCGCGTTCGATGTCCTCGCTGGCCGCCCTGTGCGAATCGATCGCGAAGGTGGGGCCCGCGACGGCGTGGCGCTCGGCCTCGCGGCCGATGGCGCGTTGCGCGTGCGCGTGGACGGCGTCGAGCAGCAGGTGCACGCCGGCGAAGTCAGCGTGAGGCCGCGCGGATGACGGAATGGCTGTTCGACCTCGGCAACAGCCGACTGAAGTTCGCGCCGGTGACGGGCGGGCGGGTGGGCGAAATGCAGGCCTGCGCGCACGACGGATCGCGTTTCGAGCCAGGCCTGGCCGCAAGGTTGCCGGCGCGCTTCGAGGCGGCGTGGATCGGCAGCGTCGCCGCGCCGACGGTGCGACTCGCCTTGCTCCATGCCTTGTCGCGGCGCTGCCGGCGCATCCACCTGGCACGCACGCAAGCGGCCTTCGCCGGCGTGCGCATCGCCTATGCCGAGCCACGGCGCCTGGGCGTGGACCGGTTCCTGGCGCTGCTTGCGGCCCGCGCGCGTGGTGAGCGCGCGACGCTGGTGGTCGGCGTGGGCACCGCGCTGACCGTCGACCTGCTGGATGCACGGGGGTTGCACCGGGGCGGCCGCATCGCGCCGTCGCCAGCGCTGATGCGCGAAGCGCTGCATGCGCGCGCACCGCATTTGCCGGCGACCGGCGGTTCCTGGACCACGTTTGCTGGCGACACCGACGACGCCCTTGCTTCCGGCTGCGACGGCGCCGCGCTGGGCCTGGTCGAGTCGAGCCTGGACGCCGCCGCTCACCTGCTGGGCGAGGCTCCGGAAGTGCTGCTGCATGGTGGCGGCGCCCCGTCGCTGTCGCCGCGCCTGCCGCAGGCCACGCACGCGCCCGGGCTGGTGCTCGAGGGCCTGCTGCAATGGCGCCGCGTCGCGGCGGCAGGCCTTTAGAATCCCCGCATGCTGATCCGTTCCCTGATCGTCCTGCTGGTGGTGCTGAACCTCGGTGTCGCCGCGTGGTGGGTGCTGCACGACACGCCCGCGCAGACACCCGTGCTGCAGCCGGCCGGCGTGCCGCGCCTGCAGCTGCGCGAAGAGGCGACACCGGTGCGCGACGTGCCGGCGCCCGCGCCGGAACGCCAGGCGCCGGCCACGGCGCAACGTCCGGCGCCGACCACCGCCTGCACCGGCGAGGAAGCGGGTGCCGCGGGTTGGCGCGTTTACCTGCCATCGCAGTCCAGCCTCGAAGCCGCCGACGACGCGGCCGGCCGCATCGCCGCCGCCGGCTTCAGCGACTACCTGGTGCTGCGTGAAGGCAGCGAAGCCAACAGCATCGCGCTCGGTCGCTACGGCACGCGCGAGGCCGCGCAACGTCGCCTGGCCGCGCTGCAGGCGGCGGGATTCGCGGCCCGCTGCGCTAGAATCGAGGCCGAGTCGCAGGATTGATTCGCGCCGGCATAGCTCAGTTGGTAGAGCAACCGCCTTGTAAGCGGTAGGTCCCCAGTTCGAATCCGGGTGCCGGCACCAGCCAGGAGCCACGATGACCCGCAAATATCCCCCCGTTTCGCTGCTTGGCGTGCCCACCGACGTCGGCGCGGGCCATCGCGGCGCGCTGCTCGGGCCCGATGCGCTGCGGATCGCCGGCCTGCGCGAGGCGCTGGCGGCGCGCGGCGTGGACGTCGTGGACCGCGGCAACCTCGCCGGCCCGCAGAACCCGTGGCAACCGCCGGTCGACGGCTACCGGCACCTGCAGGAAGTAGTGGCTTGGAACCGCGCGCTGATGGACGCGGTCGGCGCGGAACTGGCGCAAGGCCGGCTGCCGATCATGATGGGTGGCGACCACTGCCTGGGCATCGGTTCGATCACCGCGGTCGCGCGCCATTGCCGCGAGACCGGCAAGCAGCTGCGCGTGCTGTGGCTGGACGCGCACGCGGACTTCAACACCCACGACGTCACCCCGTCGGGCAACATCCACGGCATGCCGGTCGCCTGCCTGTGCGGCATCGGCCCGGAGCTGCTGGTGAAGCTCGGCGGCACCAGCCCGGCGATCCATCCGTCGCAGGTGCGGCAGGTCGGCATCCGCTCGGTGGACGAGGGCGAGAAGCGCCTGGTCAAGGAACACGGACTGGATGTCTACGACATGCGCTACATCGACGAAGTCGGGATGAAGCGGACGATGGAGGCGGCGTTGCAGGGCATGGACGACAACACGCACCTGCACGTCAGCTTCGACGTGGACTTCCTCGATCCATCGATCGCGCCCGGCGTCGGCACCACCGTGCCGGGTGGCCCGAACTACCGCGAAGCGCAACTGGTGATGGAAATGATCGCCGACAGCGGACGCATGGGCTCGCTCGACCTGGTCGAGCTCAACCCGGTGCTGGATTGCCGCAACCAGACGGCGCTGCTGACGGTGGACCTGGTGGAAAGCCTGTTCGGCAAGTCCACGCTGATGCGCGACTAGCACCCGGCTGAACGCAACCCCCGTCTGATCGGCCGGCTCGACACCGTATTCACGCGCTGCGGGCTTCCATGTGCGACACGGACGGCGTCCGCCGCTCGTCCCCCCGACACAGGAGAGTCTCATGCGTATGAACCGGAAGCTGCTTGCGGTGCTGATGCTGTCGATCATGGGCTCGCTGGCCGCGTGCCACACCATCGAGGGCGCGGGCAAGGACATCGAGTCCGCCGGCGACTCGATCCAGGACACCGCGCAGGACTGCACCGACAACGTCGAGGGCAACTGCTGAGCCGCGCCGCCCCTCGACCGCTTTCCAGGAGTACACCAGCAAGGATGCCTGCGGGCCGGGGTGACACCCCGGCCCGTTCCTTTTCCGGCCGCCCGCGGTGAACCCGTCCGGTAAACTGGCGCGATGGCCATCCAACGCGTTCTCACCGGCATCACCACCTCGGGCACGCCGCACCTGGGCAACTACGTCGGCGCGATCCGCCCGGCGATCGCGGCCAGCCGCGCGCCCGGCACCGAGAGCTTCTATTTCCTCGCCGACTACCACTCGTTGATCAAGGTCCAGGATCCGGCGCGGGTGCAGCGCTCGACGCTGGAAATCGCCGCGGCCTGGCTGGCCTGCGGGCTGGACCCCGACCGGGTCTGGTTCTACCGGCAAAGCGATGTTCCCGAGACCACCGAGCTGACCTGGCTGCTGACCTGCGTCGCCGGCAAGGGCCTGCTCAACCGCGCGCATGCCTACAAGGCCGCGGTGGACCGCAACCGCGAAACCGGCGAGGACGACGATGCCGGCGTCACCGCGGGCTTGTTCATGTACCCGGTGCTGATGGCCGCCGACATCCTGCTGTTCAACGCCGACAAGGTGCCGGTGGGGCGCGACCAGGTGCAGCACATCGAGATGGCGCGCGACATCGGCCAGCGCTTCAACCACCTGTACGGCGGTCCGGGTTCGAAACCGTATTTCACGCTGCCCGAGGCGGCGGTCGAGGAGCAGGTGGCGACGCTGCCGGGCCTGGACGGCCGCAAGATGAGCAAGAGCTACGACAACACGATCCCGTTGTTCGCGCCGGCCGCGGAACTGAAGAAGCTGATCTACTCGATCGTCACCGATTCGCGGAAGCCCGGCGAACCCAAGCAGGTGGAAGGCTCGGCCCTGTTCGAGGTCTTCCAGGCCTTCGCCAGCGAGCCGGAGGTCGCCGCGATGCGCGAGGCCTTCGCGACCGGCATTGGCTGGGGCTCGGCAAAGGAACTGCTGTTCATCCGCATCGATGCGGAAGTCGCGCCGTTGCGCGAGCGCTACGAGTCGCTGATCGCCCACCCGGCGCGGATCGAGGAGCAGCTGCGCGATGGCGCCAGGCGCGTGCGCGAAAAGTACGCGACGCCGTTCCTGCATGAACTGCGCGAGGCCGTGGGCCTGCGCGACCTCGGCCGCGTGGCCGTGTCGCGATCGGAGGGCAAGTCGGCGAAGGCCGCGCTGGCGATGTTCAAGCAGTACCGCGAAGACGACGGCAAGTTCTACTTCAAGCTGGTCGAGGGCGAGCGCGTGTTGCTGCAGGGCCGCGGCTTCGATTCGCCGCGCGAGGCGGGCACGCGGATCGCCGCGATCAAGCGCGACGGCTTCGACGGCGCCGATGCCGCCCTCGGCGAAGGCGTGGACGCGGCCGAAGTGGCCGCGGCGCTGGACGCGATCCGCGAGGCCGAAGCGGCGAAGGCATGAACCAGCTTGCGGCGATGCCCGACCTGGCGCTGTTGCTGTTCGCGCCCTGGTTCCTGATCCTGTCGGTGCTGTTCTGGGTGTATCCGCGGCAGCCGCGCAACACCCGGCGGCGGCTGTTCGACGCGGTCGCGCTGGCCCTGGCGCTGGTCGCGTTCATCGCCACGTTGCGCTGGTCGCACGGCTACGCGGATCGTGCCTACGGCAGGATGTGGCCGCAGATCCTGGCCACCTCCGCCGGTTACGGCGTCTACCTGCTGGTGCTCACGATCGCGGTGTTCGTCCGCCGCGCGCTGTTCAGGGCCACTCGTTAGGGCGCTGCCCCTGTTCGGGGTGGTGCATTTTCACCACGCAGAAACGTTGCCCGCTCGGCGCTTCCATCACCCACCAGCGCTTCACGAACCCGATTTTCCGCGCGCCCAGCCGCTCGAGCCGGTCGGCTTCGGCGTCCACGTCGTCGGCCTCGATGTCCAGGTGCACGCGCGAGGGATGCGAGACCTTCTGCACCTCGACGTGCAGGCCGCCCGGGGTGTCGCCGAATTGCTGGTATTCCGTGGTGGCGTCGCCGGCGTCGGGGTTGTCGATGCACATCCCCAGCGCGTCGCGCCAGAACGCTGCCGCCGCGTCGAGGTCATCGACGTTGCAGTCGATGATGAACCCGGCGAGGCGGCTGCGGTGCGGCATCTCAGTTCGGCGCGGACAGGTCGTCCAGCAGTGCCCTGAGGAAGCGCGCGGCTTCGCCGCCGGTGGCGGCGCGGTGGTCGAAGGTCAGCGAGATCGGCATGCGGCGGTGCACCTCGATGCCGCCCATCACCGCGACCACGTCGTGCGACAGCTTGCCGGCGCCGA
The DNA here is from genome assembly GCA_004297225.1 of Lysobacteraceae bacterium. GTDB lineage: Bacteria > Pseudomonadota > Gammaproteobacteria > Xanthomonadales > Xanthomonadaceae > Cognatiluteimonas. Next base: position 546,418 of record SCUI01000010.1, read on the forward strand.
CGATCGCCACGCACGGCGGCACCACCACCGGCGTCGCGTAGCGGCCGGCGAACATGCCGAAGTTCGACAGCGAGATGGTGTAGCCCTGCAGCTCGCTGGCCGGGATCGTTCGCGATTCGACCTGCGCGCGCAGGCGCTGGATGCCGGCGCGGACGCCCTGGGCGTCGAGCATGTCGGCGTTGCGCAGCGCGGGCACGAACAGGCCGTCGTCGGTGTCCACGGCGATGCCGATGTCCACGTGCGGGTGCATGGTGCGCGACAGCGCCTGGCCGTCGAACCACGCGTTGAGCGCCGGCACCGCCTTGCAGGCGGCGACGATCGCGCGGATCAGGCGCGCGGTGATGTCCTGCTTGCCGATCCAGGCGTGCAGGTCGGCGTCGTCGCAGAGCATGGTCGGGACCACCTGCGCGTGCGCCTCGGCCATGACCCGCGCCATGTTGCGGCGCACGCCCTTGAGCTGTTCGGGCTGGCCCGATGCGGCCACGCCCGGCGGCTGGGTGCGCATGGGCTTGCCGGATTGCGACAGGGTGCTGCGCGCCTCCATTGTGGGAGCGGCGGAAGCCGCGACAGGTGCCGCACCTCGCGTCGCGGCTTCCGCCGCTCCCACAAGGGGGCCCGCCGCCGCTGTACCGTTCGCCGCCGCCTGCTTGACGTCGGCCATGGTCACCGTGCCGTCCGGCCCGGTGGCGCGCACTCGCGACAGGTCGACCTTCAGCTTGCGCGCCATCGCGCGCACCGCCGGCATCGCCTTGACGCCGCCGACGGCGACCGCGGCTTCGGCGTGCACCGCGTCGGAACTCTGCATCGCGCCGACCACGGTGCCGGCGTCGCTGCGGGCCTCGCCCTTCGGCGCGGGAGCGCCCTTGTCGGAAATCGCGCCGCCCTCGTCGGAGGCCACGACCTTGTCGTCCGGCGCCGGATCCTCGCTGCCGACGCCGTGGCCGCCGCCGTGGTGGTGGCCGGTGTCCTGGCCCTCGGCACGCTGCGGCATCGACGGATCCACTTCGAACTCGGCCAGCAGCGTGCCGGTGACGATCACGTCGCCCGCGGCGCCTGCCAGCTTCAGCACCTTGCCGGAGACCGGCGAGGGCACGTCGACCACCGCCTTCGCGGTTTCCATAGACACCAGGTTGTCGTCGAGCTTGATGGTGTCGCCGACCTTGACGTACCACTCGACGATGGTGGCGTCCGGCAGGCCTTCGCCGAGGTCGGGCAGGAGGAATTTCTTGCTCATCTTCGTCGGCTTCCTTACGAGTGGGCCAGGGCGCGCTTCGCCGCGGCGACGATCTTCTCCACGCTGGGCAGGTACTTCATTTCCAGGCGGAACAGCGGGATGTGGGTGTCGTAGCCGGTGACGCGCTCGACCGGGGCGAGCAGGTCGAACATGCATTCCCCGGCCAGGCGCGCGGCGATCTCGGCGCCGAAGCCGGCGGTCTTCGCCGCCTCGTGCACGATCACGCAGCGCCCGGTCCTGGCCACCGACTCGGCGATGGTGTCGAAGTCCAGCGGGGTCAGCGTGGCGACGTCGATCACTTCCGCGCTCACGCCTTCCTTCGCCAGCGCGTCGGCCGCCTCCAGCGTCTCCTTCACCTGCGAACCCCAGGTCACCAGGGTCAGGTCGCTGCCGTCGCGCAGCACGTAGCAGACGTCCAGCGGCAGCGCCTCGCCGTCATCGGGCACCAGTTCCTTGTACTGGCGGTAGATGCGCTTGGGCTCCATGAAGATCACCGGATCCGGGTCGCGGATCGCGGCCAGCAGCATGCCGTAGGCGCGTTGCGGCGAGGACGGCAGGATCACGCGCAGGCCGGGCACGTTGGTGAAGATCGCCTCGTTGGCCTCGCTGTGGTGCTCGGGCGCGCGGATGCCGCCGCCCCACGGCACGCGCAGCACCATCGGGCAGTGCAGGCGGCCGCGGGTGCGGTAGCGCATGCGCGCGGCGTGGCAGACCAGGAAGTCGACCATCGGGTAGACGAAGCCGTCGAACTGCGCCTCGGCCACCGGCTTCATGCCCTGCGAGGCCATGCCGACGGTCAGGCCGGCGATGGTGGTCTCGTCCAGCGGCGTGTCGAGCACGCGTTCGGTGCCGAACTGCGCGGACAGGCCGGCGGTGGCGCGGAACACGCCGCCGTTGACGCCGACGTCCTCGCCGAGCACGACGACGCTGTCGTCGTGGCGCATCTCGTAGGCCAGGGCCTGGGTGATCGCCTCGATCAGGGTGATCGGAGCGGGCGTGGTTGCGGCCTTCTGCTCAGCCATTGCGCTTCTCCCAGGCAATGGCGGCGTCGCGCTGCTCGACCAGTTCGGCCGGCAGTTCCGCGTACAGGTAATCGAACATCGCTTCCACCGGCTGCACCTTGGTCTCCAGGTAGGCGTTGATTTCCTCGTCCACCTTGCGGCCGCATTCCTCGAGCCAGGCCTCTTCCTGCTGCTTGTCCCAGGCCTTGGCCTTTTCCAGGTACTTGCGCAGGCGGATCATCGGCTCGCGCGTCCAGGCGTCCTTGACCTCGTCCTCGCCGCGGTAGCGGCGGGCGTCGTCGGCGGTGGTGTGGTCGTGCAGGCGGTAGGTCATGAACTCGATCACGCTGCCGCCTTCGCCCTTGCGCGCGCGCTCATGGGCCCGGCGCATCGCCTCGAGCACGGCGACCAGGTCGTTGCCGTCCACCTGCAGGCAATGCAGGCCGCCGGCCAGGCCCTTCTGCGCCAGCGTCTGCGCGCCGGTCTGCGACGAGCGCGGGACCGAGATCGCCCAGCCGTTGTTGATCACGCACAGGATCAGCGGCAGCTTGTAGGCACCGCCGGAGTTCACCGCGGCGTAGAAGTCGGTCTTCGACGAGCCGCCGTCGCCGCAGCAGGCCACGGCCACGCGGTCCTGCCTGCGCAGCTTGAAGCTGAGCGCGGCGCCGGCCGCCATCAGGCACTGGGTGGAGATCGGCACGCACCAGGGGTAGTCGTTCTTCGGGCCCTGGAAGTCGTTGCCGCGCTCGTCGCCGCCCCAGTACATCAGCACCTCGCGCGGGCGCACGCCGCGCATGAACTGGGCGCCGTACTCGCGGTAGCTGGGGGCGAACACGTCCTCCGGGCGCATCGAGGCGCCGATGCCCACGTGCACCGCCTCGTGGCCGAGGCTGGCGGCGTACGTACCGAGCTTGCCGGTGCGCTGGAGGGCAATCGACTTGCTGTCGAACGTGCGGACGAACAGCATCTGCTTGAACAGGGGGACGAGTGCCTTCGGATCCTTGAACGCCTTCGGCAGCTCGGCGACGGGCTTGCCGTCAGGATCCAGGTATTGCAGGTACTCGATCTCGAAACGAGCGGCGACGGTCATGCGGTCGGGCCTGGTGGAGACAGAAGGGGAATTGTAGCGAATCGGCCCCCGGGGCCGCCCCGGGGGCGGCCGGTCCCTTGACCCAGGTCAGGCACGGCGCGGGTTTCGCGCCCGGGCCGCGGCGCGGCCGTGCGACACTTGCGCGCCATGAGCATCGACCGCAACGAACGCGCGCTGGAAGCCGAAATCCATACGGACCTGTCCGGTCGCCTGAGCTACGGCGGCTACCTGCGCCTGGACCGCCTGCTGTCCGCGCAGCAGCCGTTGTCCGACCCGCCGCACCACGACGAACTGCTGTTCATCGTCCAGCACCAGGTTTCGGAGCTGTGGCTCAAGCTGCTGATCCACGAACTGCGCGCGGCGGTGGACCACCTGCGCCGCGACGACCTCGGCCCCAGCCAGAAGATCTTCGCCCGCTGCAAGGTGGTGCTGCGGCAGCTGACCGCGATGTGGTCCGTGCTGGAGACGCTGACGCCGGCCGAATACCTGGAGTTCCGCGAGATCCTCGGGCCGTCGTCGGGCTTCCAGTCGCTGCAGTACCGGGTGGTGGAGTTCCTGCTCGGCAACAAGAACGCCGGCATGCTGAAGGTGTTCGCGCACGATCCGGAAGCCAGCGCGATGCTGCGCGAGGCGCTGGAGATGCCGGGCCTGTACGACGAATTCCTGCGCTACCTCGCGCGCCACGGCCACGCGGTGCCGGCCGCCCACATCGAGCGCGACTGGTCCAGGCCGCACGTGTCGGACCCGGCGCTGCTGCCGGTATTCGAGCGCATCTACGAGTCCACGCACGAGCACTGGGAGGCCTACCACCTGTGCGAGGACCTGGTGGACCTGGAGACCGAATTCCAGCTGTGGCGCTTCCGCCACATGCGCACGGTGATGCGGATCATCGGCTTTCGCCGGGGCACCGGCGGCTCCTCGGGGGTGGGGTTCCTCAAGCAGGCGCTGGAGCTGACGTTCTTCCCGGAACTGTTCGAGGTCCGCACCACGATCGGCCCCGGCGGCAAGGCGCCGACCTACCCGGATGCGTGACCCGGCGATTTGACCTGCCCGCGCCGGCTGGGCGATCCTCGACCGATTCGCGCCCAGCGCACTGATCCGGGGGAAAGATGAATACGAATGCGCCCACCGCCGACGCGGCGATCCCGCCGTTCGAGCAGACGATGGGGCATCCACGGCCGTTGTGGATGCTGTTCATGACCGAGTTCTGGGAGCGGTTCGCCTTCTACGGCATCCGCTGGGCGCTGGTGCTGTACATCGTGGCGCAGTTCTACGACGGCTCGGGCACCGGCGAAGCGCCGGCCAACCGCGTCTATGGCGCCTACCTGGCGCTGGTCTACGCGGCCGCGATCTTCGGCGGCTACATCGCCGACAAGGTGCTGGGCTACCAGCGCTCGATCCTGCTGGGCGCGGTGATCATGGCCGCGGGCCTGTTCATGATCGCCTACCCCGACGAAACCGTGTTCAAGGTCGGCCTGGCCACCGTGATCGCGGGCAACGGCCTGTTCAAGCCGAACATCTCGACCATGGTCGGCAAGCTGTACGCGACCGGCGACGAGCGCCGCGATTCCGGCTTCACCCTGTTCTACATGGGCATCAACGCCGGTGCGTTCCTGGCGCCGATCCTCACCGGCTGGCTGGCCAGCAAGGTGTTCGGCACCGACGAGTTCCCGTCCTACAAGGTCGTGTTCATCGCCTCGGGCATCGGCATGCTGATCAGCCTGGTGTGGTTCTGGTTCGGCCGCAAGCAGCTGCTGGGCATCGGCCGCCCGATCGAGGGCGAGGAGCAGAAGAGCCGCGTACTGTGGGTGTTCATCGGCGCGCTGCTGGCGATCCCGCTGATCTACTTCCTGCTGGCCATCGACGCCGCGGCACTGCAGTGGGTGCTGACCGCGCTGTTCCTTGCGCTGTGCGCGATGATCATGGTCGAGGGCATCAAGAACGGCCCGGTCGCCCGCGACAAGGCGCTGGCGATGCTGATCATCTTCGCCTTCAACGTCATGTTCTGGATGTTCTTCGAGCAGGCCGGCAGTTCGTTCAACTTCCTTGCCGACAAGATCGTGGATCGCGAGCTGGGTGGCTGGACCTTCCCGGTGGCCTGGTTCCAGTCGGTGAACTCGGTCGCGATCCTGACCCTGGCGCCGGTGATCGCCTGGATCTGGATCAAGCTGGGGCGGCACAACCCGTCGATCCCGCGCAAGTTCGGCCTGGGCCTGATCTTCAACGGCCTGGCGTTCCTGCTGTTGATGTTCGCGCTGTCCAGCCTGGTCGACGCCTCCGGCCTGATCCCGCTGTGGACGCTGGTGGCGGTGTACGTGATCCAGTCCATCGGCGAGCTGGCGCTGTCGCCGATCGGCCTGTCGATGACCACCAAGCTGGCGCCGGTGCGCCTGGTGGGCCTGGGCATGGGCGGCTGGTTCCTGTCCACCGGCATCGGCAACAACCTGTCGGGCATCTTCGCCAGCCACGTCAGCGGCGACACCGGCATGACCGTGGCCTCGGCCCACGCGGGCTACACGTTCGGCTTCTGGGCGCTGGTCAGCTGCGGCATCCTGCTGTTCCTGATCGCCCCGCTGATCCAGCGCCTGATGCACGGCGTCAAATAGCCAGACCCCAGCTCGCGGGAGCGGCGCAAGCCGCATAAGGAAAGGGCGCCGGAAGGCGCCCTTTCCTCATTCCGATTCCGCGCGCAACCCAAGCTCGTCGAGCTTGTCCAGCAGGCGGAACAGCGACGCACGCTCGTCGCTGCCGATACCGTCCAGCAGCCGGCGTTCGAACTCGAGCGCCATGGCCGCGACCTCGTCGTAGACCTGCTGCCCGTGCGTCGACAACCGCAGCACGCTGCGACGGCGATCGCTGTCGTGGGTGTCGCGGCGCAGGCGGCCGGCCTCGACCAGCCCGGCCACCGCGCGGCTGACCGCGACCTTGTCCATCGCCGTGAGCCGCGTCACCTGGCTGGCGGAAAGGCCGGGATAGCGGCCGAGCACCGCCATCACCCGCCACTCAGTGACGCCCAGGTCGAAGCGCTGCGAATACATGCGCGCCATGGAATCGCTGATCCGGTTCGACAGCACGCTGAGCCGGTACGGGAGGAAGCGTTCCAGGGCGAGGGCGTCGGTCATGCTGCGGGGCGGCTTGCAAATGGTTTCATATGAAACTATAACGATGGCCCGCCCCACGCAAGCCCGGAGTCCCCATGAGCGCCCAACCCAACCTCGGCATGACCGTCAGCACCTTCGAGAACCCGATGGGCATCAACGGCTTCGAGTTCGTGGAGTTCGCCGCGCCCAAGGGGCAGGGCGAGGCGATGCGCGACTACCTGCGCAAGCTCGGCTTCACCGCCGTGGCCAGGCACAAGGATCGCGCGATCACCCTGTTCCGCCAGGGCACGATCAACTTCCTGCTCAACGAGCAACCCGATTCGTTCGCCTCGCGCTTTGCCGAGCAGCACGGCCCGTCCGCCTGCGGCTTCGCGATCCGCTTCCGCAAGCCGGTGGCCGAGGTGCTGGCGCACGTGGTCGCCAACGGCGGCGAGGAAATCGAGGTCGAAGGCGCGGTCGGCACCCTGAAGATCAAGGGCATCGGCGATTGCATGCTGTACCTGGTCGACGACGGCCGCGGCGACCTGTACGCCGACTTCCTGCCGCTGCAGGGCGTGGACCAGCACCCGAAGGGCTTTGGCCTGACCTTCATCGACCACCTCACCCACAACCTGTTCCTGGGCAACATGCAGAAGTGGTCGGATTACTACGAGAAGCTGTTCAACTTCCGCGAGATCCGCTACTTCGACATCAAGGGCGCCAAGACCGGGCTGCTTTCCAAGGCGATGACCGCGCCGGACGGCATCGTCCGCATCCCGCTCAACGAGTCCAGCGACGAGAAGTCGCAGATCAACGAGTACCTGCGCGACTACAAGGGCGAGGGCATCCAGCACATCGCGTTGTTCACCGACGACATCTATTCCACGGTCGAGGCGATGCGCGAGGCGGGGATCGAGTTCCTCGACACGCCGGACACCTACTTCGACGTGATCGACCAGCGCGTGCCGAACCACGGCGAGGACGTGCCGCGGCTGCGCCGCAACGCGATCCTGATCGACGCCGACATGGAAACGAAGAAGCGCCTGCTGCTGCAGATCTTCACCCAGAACGCGTTCGGCCCGATCTTCTTCGAGATCATCCAGCGCAAGGGCAACGAGGGCTTCGGCGAAGGCAACTTCCAGGCCCTGTTCGAATCCATCGAACGCGACCAGATCAAGCGCGGCGTGCTTTAAAACAGCTTCCTGACGCGGATAACGCGGATCAATGCCGATAAGAGCGGATCAAGCAAGGCAGGAGTGGATTCGAGCGAATTGCTGCATGCCGCGAACGCCCACCAAGGCCTTATCCGCGTTCATCGGCATTGATCCGCGTTATCCGCGTCAAAAATGAATCTCCAGGGAGCGCCAATGCTCAATTACATGTCGGGGTTCGGGAATACGTTCGTGACCGAGGCGGTGCCGGGGGCGGTGCCGGTGGGGCGCAATTCACCGCAGAAGGTGGCGCACGGGTTGTACGCGGAGCAGCTCAGCGGCACCGCGTTCACCGCGCCGCGCAGCGAGAACCGGCGCAGCTGGCTGTACCGCATCCGCCCGGCGGCGATGCACGGGTCGTTCTCGCCATTCGATGGCGCGCCCGGCTTCCACAACGACTTCGGCGACGGCCCGGTCACGCCCGAACAACTGCGCTGGGACCCGTTGCCTCTCCCGAGAGGCCCGGCGGACTGGGTCGAGGGCCTGTTCACGATGGCCGGCAACGGCGGCCCCGCCGCGCTCACCGGCGTCGGCATCCACCTGTACGCCGCCAACCGCGACATGCGCGGGCGCTTTTTCTACGACGCCGACGCCGAATTGCTGATCGTGCCGCAGCAGGGTCGCCTGCGCCTGTGCACGGAACTTGGCGTGCTCGAGGTCGAGCCGCGGGAAATCGCACTGGTCCCGCGCGGCATCCGTTTCCGCGTCGAATTGCCCGATGGCCAGGCGCGCGGCTATGCCTGCGAGAACTTCGGCGCGCAGCTGCGCCTGCCCGACCTCGGCCCGATCGGCAGCAACGGCCTCGCGGCGACGCGCGACTTCCTGTATCCAGTCGCGGCCTACGAGGAGGACGAGGGCGATTTCGAGCTCGTCGGCAAGTTCCAGGGACACCTGTGGCGCGCCGGCATCGGCCATTCGCCGCTGGACGTGGTCGGCTGGCACGGCAACTACGCGCCTTGCAAGTACGACCTGCGCCGCTTCAACGCGATCGGCTCGATCAGCTTCGACCATCCCGATCCGTCGATCTTCCTGGTCCTGACCTCGCCCAGCGACACGCCCGGCGTCGGCAACCTGGACTTCGCGATCTTCCCGCCGCGGATCCTGGCGATGCAGGACACGTTCCGGCCGCCATGGTTCCACCGCAACATCGCCAGCGAGTTCATGGGCCTGGTGCACGGCGAGTACGACGCCAAGGCCGAGGGCTTCGCGCCCGGCGGCGCCTCGCTGCACAACTGCATGACCGGGCACGGGCCGGATGCGGCGACCTTCGAGAAGGCCAGCAAGGCCGACCTGTCGAAGCCGGACGTGATCGCCGACACCATGGCGATCATGTTCGAGACGCGCGCAGTGATCCGGCCGACCGTGCAGGCGCTCGATGCCGCGCACCGGCAGCGCGACTACCAGGCCTGCTGGGCCGGCTTGCGCAAGCACTTCAAGCCGGCGTGAGCCGGCCAGGACCGCTTCAGGCGACGATCGACAGTTGCGGGCGCGCCCCGGCGGATGGCTGCGGGCGCAAAGCCTCCGCACGCGGCAACGCCTCTTCCGGCAAGCCCGCGCAGAACCGCTCGAAGACCCGTTCGCCGTAACTCGGCTTGCTGCCGGCGAAGATGACGCGCAGGCCCTGGAACAGGGCTTCGAGCAGCGCGTCGGTGCCTTCGGCGACGCGGATCGCCGCCGCGGCCTCGGCGGCTTCCACGCTGCGTTGCAATTGCAGCATGTCGAGTACGTACATCTTGGAAGCCGCGAGCGAGCGCCTTTGCGCGGCCGGCTGCGTCGTCATGGCTGCCTGGGTCGGCGCCGGCGCGGGCGCGCGGGTCGGCACAGGCGTCGACGCCGCCGCCCCGATTGGCGCCAGGTAACCCTCGCGCAACAGGCGATCGACACGGGGAAGGATGTCCTCGCCGAGCATGCGGCGCAGCTGGTCCAGGGTCCGCCGACCGTCGGCGAGGATCAGGATGCGGCGATCCTGCAGCATCAGTCCCGCGGCGGAGCCGGCGGCCATCGCGTCGCGTCCCTTGCCGGTCTTGTGATACGTGGTCATCGTCCGCGCCCCGGTCTGGTCGTGCGGGCACGCTAGCCGGCGCGGATGTCGCACCGGTGACAGGTGAATGACGATGTGCCGGCCGCATCCGACCGGACCTGCTTCGCGCTCGCTTCATGGCCGGGCCGGCAGGCTTCGGGGCATGCAACAGACGCGCATCGTCATTCCCTTGTTCCTGCTCGCGCTGGCCGCCTGCGACGCACAGCGCGCGGAGGCCCCGCCGGCGTCGCCGCCGCCGGCGGCCGACCCGCCGCCCGCGCTGCCGCGTCCGCAAGCGGTGCCCGCGGACGACGGCGCGGTCACCAAGCCCTCGCGCTTCGACGGCTACGGGCCCGTGCACTTCGGCATGACCGAAGCCGAAGTGCGCGCGGCCTGGAATGGCAGCCTGCGCGACGACGGCGCCGGCGAGGCGTGCCACTACCTGCATCCCGACGACGACCGGCCGACCGCGCATTTCGCGCTGATGATCGAGCACGGCAAGTTCGTGCGCTACGACGTCGGCAACCCCGATGAAATGGCACCGGGCGGCGGCAAGGTCGGATTGGATGCCGACGAGATCCGCGCGCTGTATGCCGGGCGGGTCGAGGCCAGGCCGCATCAATACGTCGAAGGCGGGCAGTACCTGCGCGTGCCGGCGACCGAAGGCGCGGGCTGGCTGGTGTTCGAGACGGATGCCGACGGCAAGGTCACCAGCTGGCGCGCCGGCGTCGAGCCGCAGGTGGATTACATCGAAGGCTGCGCCTGACCCTGCGATAGACTGGCGCAATGCCTGCGCCCCAGCCCTCGCTCTCGCAGCGCGCCCTCGGCGCCCTTGCCGACTTCCTGCGCCTGGAGGCGGCCAGCGGCATCCTGCTGATCGCCGCCGCGGCGCTGGCCCTGGTCTGCGCGAACACGCCGCTGGAGGAGTTCTACGACGGCTTCCGCGAGATGCCGGTCGCGGTGGTGTTCGGCGAATTGCGGATCGCCAAGCCGTGGCAACTGTGGATCAACGACGGCCTGATGGCGGTGTTCTTCCTGCTGGTATCGCTGGAGATCAAGCGCGAATCCCTGACCGGGCAGCTGGCCGGGCTGGACCGGCTGATGCTGCCGATGGTGTGCGCGGCGGCGGGCGTGGCGGTGCCGGCGCTGCTGTTCGTCGCGCTCAACCATGCCGATGCCACGTCGATGCGCGGCTGGGCCGTGCCCACCGCGACCGACATCGCGTTCGCGCTCGGCGTGCTCTCGCTGCTCGGCTCGCGCGTGCCAACCGGCATGAAGCTGCTGCTGTCCACCATCGCGGTGGTCGACGACCTGATCGCGATCCTGATCATCGCGTTGTTCTACTCGCACGGATTGTCCTGGGTCGCGCTCGGGTGGGCCGCGGCGATGCTGCTGGGGCTGGTGCTGCTCAACCGCAAGGGCGTGACCGCGCTGACGCCGTACCTGCTGCTGGGCGCGGCGTTGTGGGTTTTCATGCTCAAGTCCGGGGTGCATGCGACGCTGGCCGGCGTCGTCACCGGACTGGCGATCCCGCACGTTTCGCGACGCAATACCATTCCCGACGAGATCGAGCACTCGCCGCTGGAATCGCTGGAACACGCCCTGCACCCGTGGGTGGCCTACGCGATCCTGCCGTTGTTCGCCTTCGCCAACGCCGGCCTGTCGCTGGGCGATTTCAAGCTCGACGACGCATTCGCGGCGCTGCCGCTGGGCGTGATCCTGGGCCTGGTGGTGGGCAAGCCGATCGGCATCACCCTGGCCGCGCTGGCGATGCGCGCCACCGGTCGCGTGCGCTGGCCCGACGGCATGGACATGCGCGCGATGATCGGCATGGGCCTGCTGTGCGGCATCGGTTTCACCATGAGCCTGTTCATCGCATCGCTGGCCTATGTGTCTCCGCATTACGAGGAAGCGGTGCTGGGCATCCTGGCGGCGTCGCTGGTCGCCTCGCTGCTCGGCATGGCCTGGTTGCGGATGGTGTTGCCGGCGCGCCCCGGCGGCCGGGGCTGAGCGATGCGCGCGCTGGTGTTCGGTGGCAGCGGGCAGATCGGGGCCGCACTGTTGCCGCGCTTGCGCGACAGCGGATGGGAGGTGGTGGCGGTATCGCGGGAAGCGCGTGGCGATGCGCCTGGATTGCGCTGGCTGCGCGGCGACCTGGCTCGTTGCGAAGGTTTGCCGGCGGCTGTCGACGCCATCTTCAGTTGCGGTCCGCTGGACCACTTCGCGCGCTGGTACCAGGACCCACCCGTGCAGGCGCCGCGCGTCGTGGCCTTCGGCTCGACGAGCGTGTCGGTGAAGCAGGATTCCGCGGATCGCGACGAGCGCGATTTGGCGGCGCGGCTCGCGGGCGCCGAGCAGGCGTTGTTCGCCACCGCGGCCGCGCACGGCGCGCAGGCTACGGTGCTGCGGCCGACGCTGGTCTATGGCGCAGGCCGCGACCAGACCATCGCGCGCATGGCGAGGTTCGCGGCGCGGCGCGGCTGGCTGCCGATTCCTTCCGGCGCGACCGGCTTGCGCCAGCCGGTGCACGTGGACGACCTGGCGGCGGCGGCAATGGCCGTGCTGGACGTCCCGGCCACCCAGGGCCGCGCCTACGCGCTGCCCGGCGGGGAGACGCTGCCGTTCCGGACGATGGTGGCGCGTACCCTGGCGGCGTTGCCCGGCAAGCCGCGCCTCGTCGAATTGCCGTCGCCGGTGTTCGCCATGCTGGCCGCCGGCGCGCGCCTCGCGGGTCGCGGCACCGGCCTGGGGCGCAGCGCCATCGCCAGGTTGCGCGAGGACCTGGTGTTCGACGCCGGTCCTGCGCGCGCGGACTTCGATTACGCGCCGCGCGCGTTCCAACCGCGGCGCGAGGGCTAGATGTCGCGAGCCTGCGGCAGCGGTCGCGACTTCGCCAGTGCGCGCAGCGCGATCAGCAGCACGCCGCCCAGCACCATCGCGCCACCGATCCACAGCTGCGGGCCCGGATCGTCGCCGTAGAACAGCAGGCCGAGCACCACCGCGAGCACCGGCGACAGCAACAGCCACGGCGTCACCTGTGCCACCGGGTGGCGTTGCACCAGCACGTAGTACAGGCCGTGGCCGAGCAGCGACGAACCGATCGCCGAATACGCGGCGCCGCCCCACGCCACCCAGCTCGCGTTGCGCAGCCCGGCGAAGCCGCCGGGTTCGAGCAGCGCGCTCAGCAGCAGCAACGGCAGCAGCCCGATCACCGCCGTCCAGCCCTGCTGGCTGAACATGTCCAGGCCGGTGAGCCGCCGCATCAGCACCGTGCCGGTGGCGAGGAAGAACGCCGACACCAGCATCAGCACCAGCGACGCGGGTGCGCGCAGCACCATTGGATCGAAGCCGATCACCAGCACGCCGGCGAAACTGAGCGCGATCGCCAACGCCGTGCGCCAGGCGAAGCGTTCGCCCAGCCACCACCACGCCAGCAACGCCGCCATCGGCACATAGCTTTGCATCACGATCGCCGGCGAGGACAGGTTGCCCGCCAGTTGCAGCGCCCAGAAACTGAGGCCGAAGTGGACCACGCCGTTGCACAGCGCCACCGCGAACAGCAGCGGCCACTGGCCTTGCGCCGGCGGTTTCAGGAACGGCACCAGCAGCAACGCCAGGATCGCCAGCCGCACCGCGGTGAACAGGAACGGCGGGATTTCCTGCAGCGCCCAAGCGGACGTGAGGAAGTTGAACGCCCACGCGACGCAGATGACGCCGACCAGCAGCAGGTCGCGGCCCCCGAGGCCGTGGACGCCGTGCGCCGGCACGGCTACCAGGTCCAGCCGAGCTTGCGGTAGAGCTTGGCCAGCACCCAGGCGGGGCCGATCAGCAGGTAGGTGAGGTCGGTGAGGAAGCTGGGCTTGCGGCCTTCGATGCGGTGGCCGACGAACTGCGCGATCCACGCCAGCACGAATACCGCGATTGCGAGCAGCAGCAGCGACTGCGTGCCCAGCGCCAGGTGCAGCCAGCGCGTCAGCCACGCCATCGCGACGAACACCACCAGCATGCCGTAGCCGATCCGGCGCGAGGCGCGGAAATAGAACGACCAGGCGAAGAACATGGCAAGGGCCGCCCAAAGGCCAGGACGGAACAGGGTGCCGAGGACCGGAATGCACCACAGCAGCGCGACCACGCTCCACAGGATCAATGGCACCGCGACCACGTGGATGCGCTGGTTGGTTGCGTTGCGATGGTCGCCCGAATAGTGCGCGAACCAGCGGTCGATGCGGCGCTCGCCGGCGGCGGTGCTCATACCGAGATCCCCGCCAGCCGCTCCAGCGCCTCGGCGTACTTGGCGCGCGTGCGTTCGATCACCGCGGCGGGCAGCCTCGGCCCCGGCGCGGTCTTGTCCCAGTCCAGCGTTTCCAGGTAATCGCGCACGTACTGCTTGTCGTAGCTCGGCGGGCTGCTGCCGACGGCGTATTCGTCCGCGGGCCAGTAGCGGGACGAATCGGGCGTCAGCATCTCGTCCATCACGTACAGGTGGCCGTCGGCGTCGGTGCCGAACTCGAACTTGGTGTCGGCCAGCAGGATGCCGCGCTCGGCCGCGTAGTCGCGGGCGAACGCGTACAGGCGCAGGGTCGCGTCGCGCACCTGCTCGGCGAGGTCGGCGCCGACGGTGCGCACCATGGTGTCGAAATCGATGTTCTCGTCGTGGTCGCCGGCGGCGGCCTTGGTCGAGGGGGTGAAGATCGGCTGGGGCAGCTGTTCGGCCTGGCGCAGGCCGTCGGGCAGGCCGATGCCGCTGACCCGGCCGGTGCGCTGGTAATCCTTCCAGCCGCTGCCGATCAGGTAGCCGCGCGCGATCGCCTCCACCGGCACCGGCTTCAGCCGCCGTGCCACCACCGAGCGCTTCTCGTACAGGGCCGGGTCCACGCCCGGCGGCAGCACGCCGGCGACCTCGATGCCGGTGAGGTGGTTGCGGATGATGTGCGCAGTCTTGCCGAACCAGAAGTTGCTGATCTGGCACAGCATCTCGCCCTTGCCGGGGATCGGGTCGGGCAGCACCACGTCGAAGGCGCTGAGGCGGTCGGTCGCGACGATCAGCAGCCGCGGCTCGCCCTCGCCGGGCAGGTCGTAGACGTCGCGGACCTTGCCGCGATGGCGCAGCGCGAGGCCGGGAAGCTCGGATTGCAGCAGGGTGGTCGCCAAGCGGGTGCCCTGGTGGAGTGCCCTGGTAGAGCGGGCCGGCCAGTGTAGGGCTTCCGGCGCCTGCGGGTACACTGGCGCCATGCCGACACGCCCGCAACCGACCGTCATCGCGCCCTCGATCCTGTCCGCCGATTTCGCCCGGCTCGGCGAGGAGGTCGACGCGGTGCTGGCGGCCGGCGCCGACTGGGTGCATTTCGACGTGATGGACAACCATTACGTGCCGAACCTGACGATCGGGCCGATGGTGTGCGAGGCGCTGCGCAAGCACGGGATCACCGCGCCGATCGACGTGCACCTGATGGTCGAGCCGGTGGATCGCCTGGTCCCGGATTTCGCCAGGGCGGGCGCGACCGAGATCAGTTTCCATCCCGAAGCCAGCCGCCACGTGCACCGCACCATCCAGCTGATCAAGGCCAGCGGTTGCCGCGCCGGGCTGGTGCTGAACCCGGCGACGCCGGTGGACGTGCTGGACTGGGTGCTCGAGGAACTTGACCACGTGCTGCTGATGTCGGTCAATCCCGGCTTCGGCGGGCAGTCGTTCATCCCTTCGGCGCTGGACAAGCTGCGCCTGGTGCGGGGCATGATCGACCGCAGCGGCAAGCCGATCCGGCTGGAGATCGACGGCGGCGTGAAGCCCGGCAACATCGGCGAGATCGCCGCCGCCGGCGCCGACACCTTCGTCGCCGGCAGCGCGATCTTCAGCCAGCCCGACTACGCAGCGGTGATCCGCGAAATGCGCGCCGCGGTGGATGCCGCCCGCTGAAAGAAAAAGCGATTATATACTTGACAAACCACGTATCGCCCCATCGCGATACGTAGACAAATTAGACAAATCTGCCACTGTCTGCGGATTGACTTGACGGCGGAATGTGACGGGTGTACGGTTTGTCTGCCTCCAGACCCAAAGGAGGCGGAGACCGCCCATGAATAGTCAGACCGCCGCCGCCACCGATACCGCCAAAGAAGAGCGCGGCCGGAGCTCCATCGAGTTCACCTATTCGGCCTTGGACGACTCGGCTGAGTTGATCGAAACCGTGCGCGCGGTCGGCGGCATCGGCTGCAGTCTCGAAGCGCTGGCTGCCAAGTTGGACATGTCGGCCACTAGTGGCGGTTTCCGGCAGAAGGTGTACAGCGCCCGCACCTTCGGCCTCTGCGATCTTTCTCGTGGGCAAGTGACACTGACAGACCTCGGGCTTCGCGTCATCGATCCCCCCCATATGAAGGCTGCTCGGGTTGAGGCTTTCCTTGGCGTTTCCCTGTATCGCCAAATGTATGAACAGCTAAAGGGGCAGCAGTTGCCGCCGATCGCAGCCCTTGATCGGATGATGTTGACGGCTGGAGTGGCCCCCAAGCAAAAGGAACGGGCTCGCCAAGTCTTTATTCGATCCGCCAAATTCGCTGGCTTCTTCGATATTCATGCAGATCGCTTGGTAAAGCCCGAGATTCGCGATTCCGGCATGGCCTCCGAAAGGGAGCAGCAAAAGCCTGACGACAGCGCTGTGGCGCCGGCGCCCATGCCGCGAGTCTTCTACGGCGGTGGCGGCGGCGACGGTAGCGACGGCATCCACCCAGCAATCCTAGGACTGCTGCGCGATCTGCCCCAGGCCGGGATAGAACTTTCAAGCAAGCGACGTAAAGCGCTCGTGGCGGCGTTCACGTCGGCTATCGACTTCATCTACCCCGAACCTGAAGGGCATGTGCCGTGAGGAGATAGCGAGCCTTCGCACACTGCCCACCGCTGAGTGACCGGGCATCCCGTGTGCATAGGCCAGAAACGAAGCGGCCCCGGACTGGTCAGAGTCCGAGGCCGCGTGGGAAGCAAGTCGCTCACCCTGTTACTTCGATGTGCCCGTGTGGCGAAACTGGTAGACGCAGCGGACTTTAAATCCGAAGCTGTGAGAGGCAATTGCGGGTTCGAGTCCCGCCACGGGCACTGCCTAAAAATAGCAAATTTCAGCCCTAAGCGCTACCCCGCGCCCTAGGCGCGGAGAAGCGGTATGGCTACGGCGACGACTGGCCCGTGGTGGGCTGACCATACGCAGGAGGCAACGACCTTCTCGGTCCGCCACCTCCACCCGACCTTCACGGACTACTGTATTCCCGCGATTGCTGCGACGAAGAGTAAGCCTGGACGCGAGGCCATCAAGGTCAAGCTGCGCATCTCCTACTCGCATCACTGTTTCACGCGAGACTTGGAGGGCACCCCTGGGGCCGACCCGGACCATTACTACAACTGCAGTAAGCGCCCGAAAGAAAAGCGCGTCTTCTGCCCGCATCGTTGGAATGAAAGCCATGCTCTTCCGGGCATTCTATCCGGCCTCAACAAGTGTTACTTCGCGCCCAAGACGAAGAAGAATAAGGAAGAAAATTTTTTCATCTGGCGCAACCCGTCGAACCCAGCGCTAGGCGAATACTTCGTGTTCTTCAAGCTAAAGTTGCACAAGAACGGGTTTATCGACCTTGTGGTGCAGAGCGCTTATCCGCGCACGGATGGCGAACGTCTCAAGAACTCTGGCCCGACTACGCTGCAAACGCTGATCGCGAATATGGTAGGCGGGAAGAAGACCTTCAATCCCAACCGCTAAAAACAAGAAACCCGCCGAAGCGGGTTCTTGCGAAGCGTGATGTATCTAACCGGAGACTC
This sequence comes from Lysobacteraceae bacterium, assembly GCA_004297225.1. Lineage (GTDB taxonomy): Bacteria > Pseudomonadota > Gammaproteobacteria > Xanthomonadales > Xanthomonadaceae > Cognatiluteimonas. The sequence goes on from SCUI01000010.1 coordinate 563,849, forward strand.
TTGGTTATTCCACTCTGGGTGGAACCCTTGCGGGTGGTAGACCTATCTTGAACCGGCTCGAGGGGTCCGTAGTCGCTCATGGCGACAGGGGGAATCATCCATGCTATTGACCGCCCCGTCAATAGCCTTGCTAATGAAATCTTATTTCGATCGAAAAGTCGCAACTGTTTGATTATTAAGCAAATTGCGACTCATTTCTTCTTCACTTTCTTAACCTCGTTCCCGGCCCTTGGAGTCCGCTTCGGATCCGGCGGAGTCTCCAGCATTCGACGCAACACGTCGTCGAGCTCCTGGGCCCTTGCCTTGGGGGCTGCGGGGAGCTTCACAAGTCGCTTAGCCACAGTAGGTAAGTCGCATTCCTGCAATCGATTGCAAGAGCATATCGCTACGCTCCCGGTCCGTCGTCTTGCGATGATTCCAACGGAAGTCGAACTCCGTCACATCCCGCTGAAGATGCTGCCAAAGAAAAAGGCCGGCGCACTCGCCGAGCGCCGGCCCTTGGGAAATGGGAGCGTCCTGCTCCGTCTTTCGTCCCTGCGATGGCCTTCGATTTTCCCGATGGACGATGACGGGAACGTGACCGTGCCGCGGGACCGGACGCGCGTGGTGCCTCGCGTCCGATTGCCGGCCGCGCATCGCCCGGCTACAGTGGCGCCCATGCATCCCGGGATCCGCCCGCTGTCCTTCCCTGCCGACGCCGGTTGGCGATGGTGGCCTGTCGCCACCGTTGCCCCCGCCTGCCCGTCGCCCAAGGAAGCCCCGCGTGAGCCTGCCAGACCCGCAAGACCGCACCGCGCCACCGGCGCCAGCTGCTGACCCCCAGGACCTTTTCGATGCGCCGCGCAAGCGGCTGCGTCCGCTCGTGCGCGAAGTCGCCTCCGACCTCGACACGCCACTGTCGGTCTACCTGAAGCTCGCCGACGGCCCGTACACCTACCTGTTCGAATCGGTCGAGGGCGGCGAACGCTTCGGCCGCTACTCGATCATCGGCCTGCCGGCCACGCGCGTGTACGCCTTCGCCGGGCACACCCTGTACGCCACCGAGCACGGCGAGCTGGTCGAGGCGCGCGAGGTCGCCGATCCATTCGCCGAGGTCGAACGCCTGCGCGCCATGCACGAGGTGGAAAGGATCGAGGGCCTGCCGGGCTTCACCGGCGGCCTGGTCGGCTGGTTCGGCTTCGAATGCGTGCAATTCCTGGAACCGCGGTTGCGCGAAGCGGGCGGCGAGCGCCACGACGAACTCGGCACGCCCGACATCCTGCTGATGCTCAGCACCGAGCTGGCCGTGTTCGACAACCTCAAGGGCCGGCTGTACCTGGTGGTGCACGCCGATCCCGACGAACCGCAGGCGATCGCCCGCGCCAACCGCAGGCTCGACGAGCTGGTCCACCGCCTGCGCCACGGCGGCGCCGGCTATCCGCAGCTGTTGCAGCCGCAGGTGCTCGACGAGGGGCACTTCACCTCCGGCTTCACCCGCGAGGGCTTCATCGAAGCGGTCGAGCAGGCCAGGCGCTACATCGCCGCCGGCGACGTCTTCCAGGTGGTGCTCTCGCAGCGCCTGTCGGTACCGTTCCATGCGCGCCCGCTCGACGTCTACCGCGCGCTGCGGGCGTTGAATCCATCGCCCTACATGTATTTCCTGGATGTCGGCGGGACGCAGGTGGTCGGCAGCTCGCCGGAGATCCTGGCGCGGCTGCGCGACGGCGAGGTGACGGTGCGCCCGATCGCCGGCACGCGCCCGCGTGGCGCGACAGCGGCCGAAGACGCGGCCATGGAGGCCGAGCTGCTGGCCGATCCGAAGGAGCGCGCCGAACACCTGATGCTGATCGACCTGGCGCGCAACGATGTCGGCCGCATCGCCGAGCCGGGCACGGTCGCGGTGGGCGAGCGCTTCGGCGTGGAGCGCTACAGCCACGTCATGCACCTGGTCAGCGAAGTCACCGGCCGGCTGCGCGCGGGCCTGTCCTATGCCGACGTGCTGCGGGCGACGTTTCCCGCCGGCACCGTCAGCGGCGCGCCGAAGATCCGCGCGCTGGAACTGATCCGCGCGCTGGAACCGATGAAGCGCAACGTCTACGCCGGCGCCATCGGTTACCTGGGCTGGAACGGCGACGCCGACACCGCCATCGCCATCCGCACCGCGGTGGTCCAGGACGGCCAGCTGCACGTGCAGGCCGGCGCCGGCATCGTCCACGACTCCGACCCCGCCCGGGAGTGGGAGGAAACCATGAACAAGGGCCGCGCGCTGTTCCGGGCGGTGGCCGAAGCGGCGCGGGGGCTGTAGGCGCGAATGATCACGAATGCTGAACGTTTGCCTTCACGCGAAACGTCGTCTTCACGGGCCGCTTCGTTCAATCGTCCGGGACGCGCAGTGGCTGCGCGAATTTCCGCCCGGGAGGGATTGCATGCAGGTGGTCGACGCCAATCTGGTTCGTTCGCGTTTCTCGCTGGGCGGGCACCCGCAGGTGGTCGAAATGATCTGCCCGCACTGCCTGCGGGAAGCGACCTTCAACATCCGCCGCTGGACCGAGCACGCCGGCCGCATCGCCGCGACGGAGACGCCGTGTCCGCGTTGCAACATCGACGTCCTGTTCATGAACCTGGTGTCCACGGTGGACTCGCCGGGCGAGACCACGCTCTACGCGCATCCCGATCCGGTCGGGCGCACGCCGATGGAAGGCACGCACTACCTGGAAAGCCTGTCGGCGCCGCTGGGCCGCACCTACGACATGGCCCTGAAGCACTACAACCAGGGCGACTGGGGCAGCGCGGCACTGCTGGTCCGGCACCTGCTGGAAGGCCTGGCCACGCGCCTGCTGACCGACACCTATCCGGAAGCGCCGCTGCCGCGGCAGCTGGAGACGCTGACCAAGGGCGTGGACCTGCATGCGCCGCTGGAGGACATCGCCGACATGCTGGCGCCCGAGGGTGTGTTCGGCAAGCAACTGCAGGATCCGACCAGCATCGGCCAGAACGCGGCCGAGCAGATGCTGGAACTGACCGAGCAGCTGCTGTCCTACATGGTGGTGCTGCCGGGCGCGATGGCCGAGCTGAAGGACCGCATCGCCACCGCGCCGGTACCGCTGCGCCGCGGCATCGGCATGCCGACGCCGACCGCGGTGCCGACGCCGACGTTCTCCGCCACCGCGGGCTGATCGGGCGGGGAGCGCGCGCGACCGCGCATGCCGCCCGGGGAGGGTCGGCATGCTGCTGGTGATCGACAACTACGACAGTTTCACCTTCAACCTCGTCCAGTACCTGCAGGCGCTGGGGGCCGAGGTGCGGGTGGAACGCAACGACGCACTGACGGTGGCGCAGATCGACGCGCTGGCGCCCGCGCGCATCCTCATTTCCCCCGGGCCCTGCACGCCGAACGAAGCGGGCGTGTGCCTGGACGTCGTGCGGGAACTCGGGCCGCGCATCCCGATCCTCGGGGTCTGCCTCGGCCACCAGGCGATCGGCCAGGCCTACGGCGGACAGGTGGTGCGCGCCGGCAGGATCATGCACGGCAAGACCTCGCGCATCCGCCACCATGGCACCGGCGTGTTCGCCGGCCTGCCCGATGGCTACGAGGCCACGCGCTACCACTCGCTGGTGGTGGATCGCGGTTCCTTGCCCGAGTGCCTGGAGGTGACCGCCTGGACCGAGGACGAGGACGGCGGCATCGAGGCGCTGATGGGGTTGCGGCATCGCTCGCATCCGGTGCAAGGGGTGCAGTTCCACCCCGAATCGATCCTCACCGAGCACGGGCACGCATTGTTGAAGAACTTCCTGGAGTCATGATGGGCATCACCCCCGCGGAGGCGCTGCAGCGCACGATCGAGCATCGCGAGATCTTCCACGACGAGATGGTCGGGCTGATGCGCATGGTGATGCGTGGCGAAGTCTCGCCGGCGATGACCGCGGCGATCCTCACCGGCCTGCGGGTGAAGAAGGAAACCGTCGGCGAGATCGCCGCGGCGGCGAGCGTGCTGCGCGAGTTCGCCCTGCCGGTGGAGGTCGCCGACCGCACCCACCTGGTGGATATCGTCGGCACCGGCGGCGACGGTGCGCACACCTTCAACATTTCCACCGCGGCGATGTTCGTGGCCGCCGCCGCCGGCGCGCGGGTGGCCAAGCACGGCAACCGCAGCGTGTCCTCCAGGTCGGGCGCCGCCGACGTGCTGGAAGCGCTGGGCGCGGCGATCGAGCTGGCGCCCGGACAGGTTGCCCGATGCCTGGAGGAGACCGGCATCGGCTTCATGTACGCGCCGCTGCACCATCCGGCGATGAAGGTCGTCGCACCGGTGCGCCGCGAGCTCGGCGTGCGCACGCTGTTCAACATCCTCGGGCCGCTGACCAACCCGGCCGGCGCGCCGTCGATCCTGATGGGCGTGTTCCACCCGGACCTGGTCGGCATCCAGGTGCGGGTACTGCAGCAGCTGGGCGCGAGCCGCGCGCTGGTGGTGTGGGGCCGCGACGGCATGGACGAACTGTCGCTGGGCGCGGCGACGCTGGTGGGGGAGCTGCGCGACGGCAGGATCCGCGAGTACGAGGTGCACCCGGAGGATTTCGGCATCGCCATGGCGCACACCCGCAACTTGCGCGTGGCCAACCCGGCCGAATCCGAAGCGATGCTGCGCGCGGCGCTGGACAACGTGCCGGGCCTGCCGCTGGAGATCGTCGCGCTGAACGCGGGCGCCGCGCTGTTCGCCGCCGGGGTCGCCGACGACATCGGCGACGGCATCGCCCGCGCGCGCGAGGCGATCGCTTCCGGTGCCGCGCGCGGCAAGCTCGCGCAGTTCGTCGCCACCAGCCAGCGCCTGGCGCGGGAACCGGCATGACGGTGCTGCAGCGGATCCTGGCGCGCAAGGCCGAAGAGGTCGCCGATCGCCGCGCGCGCGTGCCGCTGGCGGAGCTGGAAACGCGCGCGGCCGCGCAAGCGCCCGCGCGTGGATTCGGCGACGCGATCGAAAGGAAGATCGCCAGCGGCGCACCGGCGGTGATCGCCGAGGCCAAGCGCGCCAGCCCGTCGAAGGGCCTGATCCGCGCCGACTTCGACCCGGCCGCGATCGCCCGCGGCTACGAAGCCGGCGGCGCGGCCTGCCTGTCGGTGCTGACCGACGAGGATTTCTTCCAGGGCAGCGATGCCTTCCTGCGGCAGGCGCGCGCGGCCTGCGCGCTGCCGGTGCTGCGCAAGGACTTCACCATCGATTCCTACCAGGTGTTCGAGGCGCGCGCGCTCGGTGCCGACTGCGTACTGCTGATCCTGGCCGCGCTGGAGGACGCCAGGTTGCACGAACTGGCGGCCCTGGCACTGGCGCTGGGCATGGACGTGCTGCTGGAAGCCCACGACCGCGTGGAACTGGAACGGGCCCTGCAGGTGCCCGGCGCCGGCGGGCGGATGCCGCTGCTGGGGATCAACAACCGCGACCTGCGCAGCTTCGCGGTGTCGCTGGACACCACGCTGTCGCTGCGCGACCGCGTCCCGCCCGGGCGGCGGCTGGTCACCGAAAGCGGCATCGCCGGCGCCGCGGACGTGGCCCGCCTGCGCGCCGCCGGCATCCACGCATTCCTCGTCGGCGAGGCGTTCATGCGCGAACCCGATCCCGGCGCGGCGCTGCAACGGTTATTCTTCGCCGCATGACCGACGCCGCCGTCTCGGCCAGCCGCCCGCTGGTCGTATTCGACTTCGACCACACCCTCTACGATGGCGATTCCGGCGCGCACCTGGTTTCGTGGCTGCTCAAGCGCCGCCGCTGGCGCAAGGCGCTGGCACTGCTGGCGACGCCGCTGCTGCTGCCGTTGCTGGCCTGGTTGCCGACGCGCCGGCACGGCATTTCCGGCTACCTGTGGATCGGCACCGTCGGCGACACGCGGCCGTTCGAGCGCCTGATCGACGCCTACGTCGCCGCCAACGCGCCTTCGATCCGCGCGCGCCTGCTGTCGCCGGCGCTGGCGGTGCTGCACGGGCACCGTGTGGCCGGCGACGAGGTCGTGGTCGCCACCGGCGCGCCGCCGGAGCTGGCGCGCGCGATCCTCGACTTCGTCGCCCACCAGGACCTGCCGGTGGTGGGCAGCCTCGGCCGCAGGATGCTGGGCGGCTATGTCACCGACCAGCACTGCCACGCCGGGAACAAGATGCGGATGCTGCGCGCGCGCGGCTACGGCGCGGTCGAGGTCGCCTATTCGGACAGCAGCGCCGACCTGCCGCTGTTGCGCGCGGCGCGCAAGCCGGTGGTGGTGAACCCCAAGCCGCGGCGCGTGGAAATGTTCCGCCGCGTGTTGCCTCCCGGCACGCCGATCCTCAACTGGGGATGCAGCAGCCGGGCAGGGGATCAACGCGTCCCGTAGAGGACGATGGTCTTGCCGCGCGCGTGCAGCACGCCGTCGGCCTGCAGCTTCTTCAGCACGCGGCCTGCCATTTCGCGCGAGCAGCCGACCAGGCGCGCGAGCTCCTGGCGCGACACGCGCAGCTGCGTGCCCTGCGGATGCGTCATCGCCTCCGGCTCCTGGGTCAGGTCGTGCAGCGTGCGGACGATGCGGTCGGTGACGTCGAGGAAGGCCAGGCGCCCGGCCTTGCGGCTGGTGTCCAGCAGCCGCCGCGACAGCTGCGAGCCGATCTGCCACAGCAGCTTCGGCGCATCCGCCACCAGCGGCCCGGCGAACAGCTGGTACAGGCGCTCGTAGCTGATCTCGGCGAGCTCGCAGGCGACGCGGGTGCGGAGGATGACCTCGCGCCGCTCCGATTCGATGAACAGGCCCATTTCGCCGACGAATTCGCCGGCGCCGAAGTAGCCCAGCACCAGCTCGCGGCCGTCGTCTTCCTCGGTGATGATGCTGGTCGAGCCGTTGACCATGTAATACAGGGTGCCGGCCGGGTCGCCGGGCCGGAACACGTCGGTCCGGGCGGGGTAGCGGCGCCGGTGGCAATAGCCGAGGAAGCGGTCGATGGCGGTGGCATCCGGGGCCAGCGGGTTGTTGCTGGCTGGGCGGTGTGCTCCGTGCGGGGCGGTCGACATGCGGGTTCCATCGGCAGGCAGGTGGCCAGCAGGTTAGTCGCTGGCCGCCCGCCCGGCAAACCCGTGAGGGTGGCGTCCTTGGGGTACCCGGCCGGATGCCGCATAATTCCGCTCTTCGCCCACCGGAAAGGCCGATGTCCGTGGTCAAGCCACTCCCGCGCCTGAAGCTCCAGGGCTTCAACAACCTGACCAAGGCGCTGTCGTTCAACATCTACGACGTCTGCTATGCCGTGTCCGAGGACCAGCGCCGGCGCTACATCGAGTACATCGACGAGGAATACAACGCCGACCGGCTGACCCAGATCCTCACCGACGTCGCCGACATCATCGGCGCCAACGTGCTCAACGTCGCCCGCCAGGACTACGACCCGCAGGGCGCCTCGGTGACGATCCTGATCTCCGAGGAGCCGGTGATCGACAAGTCGCAGGCCAAGGGCGTGATCTCCGACGCCGTGGTCGCGCACCTGGACAAGTCGCACATCACCGTCCACACCTATCCGGAAACCCACCCGGACAACGGCATCGCCACCTTCCGCGCCGACATCGACGTCGCCACCTGCGGGGTGATCTCGCCGCTGAAGGCGTTGAACTACCTGATCGAGTCGCTGGAATCGGACATCGTGGTGATGGACTACCGGGTGCGCGGCTTCACCCGCGACATCAAGGGCCGCAAGCACTACATCGACCACAAGATCAACTCGATCCAGGACTACCTGGCCAAGAACATCCGCTCGCGCTACGAGATGCTCGACGTCAACGTCTACCAGGAAAACATCTTCCACACCAAGATGCACCTGAACGACTTCGACCTCGACAACTACCTGTTCGAGGAAAAGGCCAAGAACCTGTCGTTCAAGGAGCGGATGAAGATCGAGGCCCGGCTCAAGCGCGAGATCGAGGAGCTCTACCACGGCCGCAACCTGGTGGAGTGACGCCTCCCACAATCAAAGCCTGTAAGCCACGGTCTTCATCAAGCGCGAGGCCGCCGCCATCAGCGACGGCACCGACGGCGGCAAGGAGCGCGCCCCTGCGGCTTCCGCGTTCGCCGCGTGCCGCGCCTCGTCGGACTTCATCGTCGCCAGGATCGCGCGGCTGCGCGCGTCGGCTTCGGGCAGCACGCGCAGGTGCTCGTCCAGGTGCGCTTCCACCTGGCGCTCGGTCTCGACCACGAAGCCCAGGTTCCAGCCGTCGCCGCGCAGCCCGGCGACCGCGCCGATCGCGAAGCTGCCGGCGTACCACAGCGGGTTGAGCAGGCTGGCGCGGCTGTCGAGTTCGCGCAGGCGATCGGCGCACCAGACCAGGTGGTCGGTCTCCTCCTGCGCGGCCGCGAGCAGCTGGCGACGGGTGGCGGCGTCGCGCGCGACGGCGGCCTGGCCGACGTACAGCGCCTGCGCGCAGACCTCGCCGACGTGGTTGATGCGCATCAGCCCGGCGGCGTGGCGGCGCTCGTCCTCGTCGAGCACGACCTCCGGCTCGCCGCGCCCGGGATTCGGCCGCTCGGCATGCAGGCTGCCGGTGATCGTCGCCAAGGCGTTCTGGGCGCCGTCGAGCAGGCGGTCCAGCGGGGTCAACATGCGTTCCATGGGCTCAGGATAGCTGTTCGGCGAGGAATTCGAGCGGATGCTGCACGCGCATGCCGGTGCCGTTGGCCAGGTGCAGGCGGCAGCCGATGTTGGCGCTGAGCAGGCGGGTGGCGCCGCTGGCGTGCAGTTGCGCGAGCAGGGGTTCGCGGAAGCGCGCTGCGCGCGCGGGATCGGTGGCCAGCTGGGTGCCGGCGGCACCGCAGCAGCCGTGGCCGGCGTCCAGCGAAACCACTTCGAGGCCCGGCACGCGCGCGAGCAGCGCCCGGGTGGCCGCGACGCTGTGCACGCCGTTGCGCTGGGTGCAGGGCAGGTGCAGCGCGACGCGCTCGCGGCACGGACGGAACGCGAGGGCTTCGACCCGTGCGGCGAGGAACACCTGCGCATCCTCGGTCGCGGCGACGCCGCGCAGGCTCGCCTCGAGCGTTTCGTGGCAGCCGCTGGCCAGCGTCAGCACGGTGCCGGCACGGGCGAACGCGCGCTGGTTGCGCGCGCCCAGGGCCGCCGTCGCGGCCAGGTCGCCCGCGTGCGCGTGCAGCGCGCCGCAGCAGCCCTGGCCGCCGGGTTCGGCCACCACCACGCCGGCCGCCGCGCACAGGCGGCCGACGGCATCACGCAGCCCGGCTTCGTAGGGCCCGGCGACGCAACCGCGGAACAGCGCGACGTCGCCTTGCCGGGGCAGCGCCGGCCCGCGCCGCGCAGCGGGCGGGCGTGGCAGCAGGCGCAGCGCCCGCGGCAGCAGCGGCCACGCCAGGCGGTAGCACCAGAGCATTGCCGCCAGCACCCGGGGCCGCGCCGAAAGCCATTCGAGGGCGCGCTGGGTGAAACCAGGCTGGCGCCGGGCCCGCTGCCGTTCACGCGCGAGCACCAGCAGGGCCCCGTACTCGACCCCGGACGGGCACACTTCCTCGCAGTTGCGGCAGGCCAGGCAGTGGTCCAGGTGGTCCTCGCCGGCTTCCGTGGCCGCCACGGTCCCCAGCACCAGCGCCCTGGCCATCGCGATCCGGCCGCGGGCCGATTCGGCCTCGATCGCCTCCACCTGGTAGGTCGGGCACACCGGCAGGCACAGCCCGCACTGGACGCAGACGTCGGCCAGCGCCAGCAGCGGGTCGGGGGCGGCGGGACCGTTCATGTCCACAGGATAGGCGCGGTTGCGGCGGGAGCCGTGGCCCGCTATCATTCCGCGTCTTGCATTTCGCTTCCACAACGCGTGGCGAAGTTCGCCCGGCAGGCCGCCGCCCGAACCAGCCCGACAAGGTACCAACCGACCCGCCATGAAGACTTTCAGCGCCAAGAACGAGACCGTCCAGCGGGACTGGTACCTCGTCGATGCCGAGGGCAAGACCCTTGGCCGCCTCGCCTCCGAGATCGCGCGCCGCCTGCGCGGCAAGCACAAGCCCGTCTTTACCCCGCACGTGGACACCGGCGACTACATCGTCGTGGTCAACGCGGAGAAGGTCGCGGTCACCGGCAAGAAGCTGCAGGACAAGATGTACCACCGGTTCACCGGCTACGTCGGCAACCTGAAGACCGAAAGCCTGGCCCAGGCGCTTGAGCGCCACCCCGAGCGCGTGATCGAGACCGCGGTGAAGGGCATGCTGCCCAAGAACCCGCTCGGCCGCGCGATGTACCGCAAGCTCAAGGTGTACAAGGGTGCCGAGCACCCGCACGCCGCCCAGCAGCCGCAGCCGCTCGAGATCTAAGGTAACCACATGGCAACCCAGCAGAATTACGGCACCGGCCGCCGCAAGTCCTCCACCGCCCGCGTGTTCCTGCGCAAGGGCAGCGGCGCCATCACCATCAACGAGCGCCCGCTCGACGAATTCTTCGGTCGCGAGACCGCGCGCATGATCGTGCGCCAGCCGCTCGAGCTGACCCAGTCGACCGGCAAGTTCGACGTCGTCGCCACGGTCGAGGGCGGTGGCACCACCGGCCAGGCCGGCGCCCTGCGCCTGGGCATCGCCCGCGCGCTGGTCGAGTACGACGAGACGCTGAAGCCGGACCTGCGCAAGGCCGGGTTCATGACCCGCGATGCGCGCGAGGTCGAGCGCAAGAAGGTCGGCCTGCACAAGGCGCGCCGCGCCACGCAGTTCTCCAAGCGTTAATGCTTGTCGTCGCCGGGGCCCGGCTCCGGCGCTACAATTTTTTGCACAGCCCCGTCGCCAAGCGGTAAGGCACCTGACTCTGACTCAGGCATTCGGAGGTTCGAATCCTTCCGGGGCTGCCAGATCCAAGAAAACCCGCCCGCGTGGCGGGTTTTTTTTGGGCACCCGGAAACGGCAGCCGCGGACGGCGCATGCCGATCAGCCGCGGACGGGGTCGCGGCTGTCGTGCGCCTTGCGCAGCAACTCGCTGCTCTCGCGCAGCAGGGCCGGGGCCAGTTCGCCGAAATATCCCTGGACGTCGTGGAAACGCTCGATCAGCGCGTCGCGCTGGCCGTCGCGTACCAGTTGCAGCAGGTCGTCGAGGGTTTGCCGGTAATCGCCCAGCAGCTCGGGAAGGTGGGCCGCGGCCATGATGATGTCGGCATACAGTGCCGGGCTTTGCGCGAACAGACGGCCGACCATGGCCAGTTCCAGCCGGTAGATCGGCGAACTCAACCGCAGCAGTTCCTGCAGGTCCGCGCCCTGGCGCTGCAGGAATGCGCCATAGGCCATGCTGGTGAAGTGGCGCATCGCCTGGATCAGCACCATCGCGCGGTCATGCTGCACGGGCGACTCATCGCGGAGCACCGCGCCCCAGACCGCCATCTGTTCGAGCAGCCAGCGATATTGCGGCTGGCCGCGGCCGTGGCACACGACGATCACCTGCTTGGCCAGGTTGCCCACGTCCGGGCCGAACATCGGGTGCAGCCCGACCACGGGACCCGCATGCCGGTCCAGCATCGCCTGCAGTGGCGCCGCCTTGATGCTGGTGACATCGGCGAGCACGCAATCGGCCGGCAGTTCCGGCAACGCGCGGATCACCGCGCAGGTACGGTCGATCGGCACCGCCACCAGCACCAGTGCGGCATCGGCCAGCGCCTCGCGGGCGTGCCCCCAGTCGTCCTTTTCCAGGGTGCGCAGGGGGTATCCCGATCGCGCGAAGAACGTGCCCAGGCATCGCCCCACCGCCCCGTGGCCACCGACGATGACGACCGGCCGCGACAGGTCCCCGGTGGCCGGAAACCGCGCGTCCTGGGTCGCATACGATTCGCGCATCACCCGCCGCAGGACGTCCTCGACCAGATCGGGACTGACCTGCGCGGCAGCGGCCGCCTCGCGTCGCGCCGCCAGCAGCTCGGTTTCGCGCTCGGGGACGTACAGCGGCAGGCCGTGGGCGCTCTTGTGTTCGCCCACCGCGGCGGTCATGCGCGCGCGCTGCGCAAGCAACTGGATCAGTTCGCCGTCGATGCGGTCGATCTGTGCACGCAATCCGGACAGGTCACTGGACACGTTCGCCCTCCTCATCGCGCCCGAACGCCGGACATCGATATTGTAGATACGCCACCCGGGGCTCCTACAATGACGCATGGAGCCCGCGTTCCCGCCGCCCTACACGCCCCCCGCCGCGCTGCTCTCGCAACTGCGCGGGCATGGTTACGCCGTGCTTGCGCCCGAGGCGGTCGCCGGGCTGTGTGGCGTGGGCCTGGACGCGCTGCAGGCGCTGGCGCCGTCCTGGGGCGACCTTCCGCCAGACCGATACCTGCGCGACGGCGGCCGCTACCGCCAGCGCCGGCATGCCTGCTACGTACTGGCCGATGGCGCCGTGGCGCCGGTACCGCGGCGCGCGCACTGGCAGTCGCTCGAGTACAACGCGCTGCACGGCGGCATGCATCGCTGGTTCGAACCGATCGAAGCGATGGTCGCTTCGCAGCCTGCGTGGGCGCAAACCATGGTTGCCCTGGCGCGCCTTTTCTCGCAGTTGCATGACACGCGCCGCTGGCACGTGGAGGCGCACCAGTTCCGGATCGACACCGCCGACGGCATCGGCCGGCCGACGCCGGAAGGCGCGCACCGCGATGGCGTGGACTTCGTCGCGGTGTTCCTGGTCGCGCGGGAGAACATCAAGGGCGGCGAAACCCGGGTCTTCGAAGCCGCCGGTGCCGCGGGCCTGCGCTTCACCCTGGCCCGGCCGTGGTCCCTGCTGCTGCTCGATGATGCGCGCGTGATCCACGAGTCCACGCCGATCCAGCCGGAGGATCCCGATGCCCCCGGGCATCGCGACACGCTGGTGCTGACCTACCGCGCCGAAGGCTTCCAGGGCGACACCTGAGCGCAGGCTACAATCCGCGGTTCCCCACGGAGGAACCCCATGAAACTCGGAAGCCTCAAGGAAGGCGGGCGCGACGGCACCCTGGTGGTGGTCTCGCGCGACCTTGCGCAGGCGGTGCGCGCCACCGGCATCGCGCCGACGCTGCAGCGCGCGCTGGAGGACTGGTCGAACATGGCGCCGCGCCTGGCGGCGCTGTCCGAAGCGCTCGACGCCGGCAGCGCCGACGGCGCCTTCGCGCTGGAAATGCCGGCGCTCGCCGCGCCGCTGCCGCGCGCTTATGAATTCGTCGACGGCAGTGCCTACCTGCCGCACGTGGAGCGCGTGCGCCGCGCCCGCGGCGCGGAGGTCCCGGCGAGCTTCTACAGCGACCCGCTGATGTACCAGGCGACCAGCGCCGGCTTCCTGGGCCCGCGCGACCCGGTGCGCGTGGTGAGCGAGGACTACGGCATCGACCTGGAAGCCGAGATCGTCGTGGTCACCGACGACGTGCCGATGGGGGTGACGGCCGAACAGGCCGCCGCGCACATCCAGCTGGTCGGCCTGGTCAACGACGTGTCGCTGCGCAACCTGATCCCGGGCGAACTCGCCAAGGGCTTCGGCTTCCTGCAATCCAAGCCGCGCTCGGCGCTGTCGCCGGTGTTCGTGACGCCGGACGAGCTGGGCGGATCCTGGCGCGGCAACAAGCTGCACCTGCCGCTGGTCACCCACGTCAACGGCGAATGGTTCGGCGCGCCGGAAGCGGGCGTGGACATGCAGTTCGACTTCGCCCAGCTGGTGGCGCACGCGGCGAAGACGCGGCCGTTGTCGGCGGGCACGATCGTCGGCTCGGGCACCATCGCCAACCAGGACACCAGCCTGGGCGCGTCCTGCTTCGCCGAGAAGCGCACGGTCGAGGCACTGGCCACCGGCAAGCCGGTGACGCCGTTCATGTCGTTCGGCGACCAGGTGCGGATCGAAATGCTCGACCGCGACGGCAACAGCCTGTTCGGCGCCATCGAACAGCGCATCGAGCGGCAGCCGCTGCCGTAAGATCGGCCAAAGGGAAACCGGGGAGCTTCGATGGATCGTCTGTGCCTGTTTTCGTACTGGCGCTCCAGCGCGTCCTACCGCGTGCGGATCGGCCTGAACCTGAAGGCATTGCCGTACGACATCATGCCCGTGCACCTGCTGCGCGACGGTGGCCAGCAACGCACGCCGGAGTTCCGCGAAGCCAACCCGCAGATGCTGGTGCCGGTGCTGCAGCACGGCCAGCGCATGCTGCGGCAGTCTTTGTCCATCCTCGAGTACCTGGACGAGATGTGGCCGGAGCATCCGCTGCTGCCCGCGACCGCGCGCGATCGCCAGCGCGTGCGTGCGCTGGCGCAGGTGGTGGCCTGCGACGTCCATCCGCTGAACAACCTGCGCGTGCTGCAGTATTTCGAGAACGAGTGGGGGGTGCCGCAGGCCGAGCGCGAGAGCTGGGCCAGGCACTGGATGGCGGAAGGCTTCGCCGCTTTCGAGGCACTGCTGCACGACCACCCGTCCACCGGTGCCTACTGCGACGGCGACGTGCCGACCCTGGCCGACTGCTGCCTGGTGCCGCAGGTGTACAACGCGCGCCGCTTCGGCCTGGACCTGTCGCCCTATCCGACCATCGTCCGCATCGAACAGGCCTGCCTGGCGCTGCCCGAGTTCCAGGCCGCCAGGCCGGAAGCCCAGCCGGACGCGCCGGCCACTTGACCTGCGGGAGTCAGGCGAACACGTCCGCGTAGGGATCGTGTTCGCCGGTGGCGCCTTCGGACAGGCGGAACTTCAGGGCCAGTCCCTCACGCGAGTCGGCCGCGCGCAGCGCGTCCTCCAGGGCGATGCGGCCTTCCTTGTAGAGGCGGTACAGGCACTGGTCGAAGCTCTCCATGCCCGCTTCCAGCGATTCCTCCATCGCCTGCTTGATCTCGTGCACCTGGCCGCGGCGCAGCAGGTCGCGGATCACCGGCGTGTTGATCAGCACCTCGGCCGCCGGCAGGCGGCGGCCGTCGGTGCCGACCACCAGGCGCTGCGAGATCACCGCCTTCAGGTTCAGCGCCAGGTTCATCAGGATGTTCTTGTGCGCGGATTCGTTGAAGAAGTTGAGGATGCGCTCGATGGTCTGGTCGGCGTTGTTGGAGTGCAGCGTCGCCAGGCACAGGTGGCCGGTCTCGGCGAATGCGATCGCCGCCTCCATCGTGGTCGCGTCCAGGATCTCGCCGATCAGGATGACGTCCGGCGCCTCGCGCATCGCGTTCTTCAATGCGTTGTGGAAGGCGTGGGTGTCGATGCCGACCTCGCGCTGGTTGACGATCGACTTCTTGTGCTTGTGCAGGTATTCGATCGGGTCCTCGATGGTGAGGATGTGGCCGGCGCTGGTGCTGTTACGGTGGTCGATCATCGACGCCAGGGTCGTCGACTTGCCCGAGCCGGTGGAGCCGACCAGCAGCACCAGGCCGCGCGGCGCCATGATGATCTGCTTGAGCACCTGCGGCAGCTGCAGCTCCTCGATCGAGGGGATGGTGCTGCGGATCGCGCGGACCACCATGCCGACCTCGCCGCGCTGCTTGAACACGTTCACGCGGAAGCGGTTGCCGTCAGGCGCGGCGATGGCCATGTTCATCTCCAGGTCGCGCTCAAACGCCGGGACCTGGCCCTCGTCCATCAGCGAGTAGGCGATCTTCTTGACCATGCCCGGCGGCAGCCCGGCGTTGCCCAGCGGGTACATCTTGCCCTCGACCTTGATGTACACCGGCGCGCCGGAGGTGAGGAACATGTCCGACGCGTTCTTTTCGACCATCAGCTTGAGGAAATAGCTGATATCCATTGCAACGGCCCCTGTGGTCGGCGCCGGCATTGCAGGCGGCGCGCTGGCTGGCGAGAATCGGGCGCACACCCAACCAGGGCGCTCCCATGACCATCACAAGCTTCGCATACTTCAACCACGCGGGGCTGCTGACGGCGTCACTGTCCGTGCTGCTGCTCGCCGGCTGCGCAACGCTGCCGCCGCCGACCGCGGAACTGGCCGAGGCGCAGCAGGCGGTCACGCTCGCCGGCAATGCCGACGCCGACCAGTACCAGCCGGACCTGGTCGCGAGCGCCCGCGCGGAACTGTCGCGGGCGCAGGCCGCGATGGCCGCCGGCGACAACGACGCGGCGCGCGGCGCGGCGCTGGCGGCGGCCGCGGCCGGCGACCTTGCTGCCGCGCGCAGCCGCGGCCAGGTACTGGAGCAGGACCTGGCCCAGCGCCGCGCCGAGATCGGCCAGCTGCGTGCGCAGCTGGGCATGCCCGGCGAGGAGGCCGCGCTGGTCGTGGTGCCCGCGCCGATCGCCGATGCCGAAGCGATGGCGCCGGAAATGCGGCTGCAGGCGCTGGACGCGGACCCGCGTTACGCCGGCCGCGGGGCTTACGAGCGCCTGCGCGCCCACCAGGCGGTCGACCGGCTCGCGCAGGTGCGCCGCAGCGAGCGCGCCGAGGCGGCCGTGGTCGCCGCCCGCCGGGTGGGCGTGGCCGAAGTGGCGGCGCGCAACGAGCTGCTGCAGCAGGCCGTCGACCGGGCCGAGCGCAGCCGCAACGAACTGCTGGTGGAAGCCAGCCGGAATGAAGCAGAACGCGCCCGCGTGGAGGCCGAGCGCCTGCGCGTCCAGGCGCAGATCCAGGCCGAGGAAACCGAGCGCCTGCGGGCCTACCTCGAGGCCGAGGCGAAGGCACGCCAGCAGGCCGAGGAGGTGATCCTGGACGTGGGCGGCGAGCAGGCCCGCAAGCTGCGCGAGGCACGCGAGCGGGAGGCCGAACTCCAGCGCCAGGAGGCCGAATTGCTGAAGGAGCAGGAGGCCGCGACCGATCCCGGCGGAACTTGATCGTATTCATATGAATCAATAAGTTACAAGGCCCTTGCCGGGCCTTGAGAAGGGGAGTAGGGTCAACCCATGCCCCTGGCTCAGATCCACCTGATGACCCCGAACGCCCCGCGCCAAACGGCCGGGGCGTTCCTGTTTCCCGCGTTCGCGAAGGAGGATGCAATGTTCGAAGGGCAACCCCAGGAAGAAGTCGAGGCACTCATGCAGCACCCCGAGTTCAAGCAGCTCTACCACCGCCACAAGCAGCTCGACCGGCAGGTGCTGGACGCCGAACTCGGAGTACTCGCGGTCGACGACGTGACCCTGGCGCAGATGAAGCGCGAGAAGCTCGCCGCCAAGGACCGCCTCACGCGGTTGTACGACGTGCTCCACCACTGAACCTGGCTCACGCGGGCGGCGGCGGCCTCCTCGTCGGCCGTCGCCGTCCGCGGGATGTCATGGGGGATAATCCCCCCATGACCATCCACCAATCCGTGCTCGAACTCATCGGCAACACGCCGATCGTGCAGGCCCAGCGCCTCGACACCGGCCCCTGCACCCTCTACCTGAAGCTCGAAAGCCAGAATCCCGGCGGCTCGATCAAGGACCGCATCGGCGTTTCGATGATCGAGGCCGCCGAGAAGCGCGGTGACATCCGCCCCGGCGACACGCTCGTGGAAGGCACCGCCGGCAACACCGGCATCGGCCTGGCGCTGGTCGCCCGGCAGAAGGGCTACAAGCTGATCCTGGTGGTCCCGGACAAGATGAGCCGGGAGAAGATCTTCAACCTCAAGGCGATGGGCGCGCAGGTGGTGCTGACCCGCAGCGACGTTGCCAAGGGCCATCCGGACTACTACCAGGACATGGCCGCGCGGATCGCGCGCGAGACGCCTGGCGCCTACTTCATCAACCAGTTCGGCAACCCGGACAACCCCGCGGCGCACGAGCACGGCACCGGGCCGGAACTGCTGCGCCAGCTGGACGGCAAGCTCGACGCGATCGTGTTCGGTTGCGGCAGCTCGGGCACGATGACCGGCCTGTCGCGCTTCCTCGCCAAGGCTTCGCCGTCCACCGAGATGATCCTGGCCGATCCGGTCGGCTCGATCCTCGAGGACTACATCAACCGTGGCGAGATCGTCGAAAAGTCCGCGAGCTGGATGGTCGAAGGCATCGGCGAGGACTTCCTGCCGCCGATCTCCGACTTCACCCGGGTGAAGAAGGCCTACGCGATCCCCGACAAGGAAAGCTTCCTCACCGCGCGCGAGCTGCTGGAGAAGGAAGGCATCCTCGGCGGCTCCTCGACCGGCACGCTGCTGGCCGCGGCGCTGCGCTGGTGCCGCGAGCAGACCGAGCCGAAGACCGTGCTCACCTTCGTCTGCGACACCGGCAACAAGTACCTGTCGAAGATGTACAACGACTACTGGATGCTGGACAACGGCTTCCTGGAGCGCGAGCCGCACGGCGACCTGCGCGACCTGATCCTGCGGCCGTTCGCGCAGCGCGACACGGTGGTGGTCGGGCCGAACGACCTGCTGGTCACCGCCTACCAGCGGATGAAACTCTACGACGTCTCGCAGCTGCCGGTGATGGAAGGCGACGAGCTGGTCGGCATCCTCGACGAATCCGACGTGCTGCTGCACGTGTACGGCGACGAGGCGAAGTTCCGCGACCCGGTTTCCACCGCCATGGTGAGCAAGCTCGACAGGCTGGACGTGAAATCGCCGATCCAGGCGCTGCTGCCGGTGTTCGACCGCGGCCACGTGGCCATCGTCACCGATGGCGGCCGTACCGACGGCGGCAGGTTCCTCGGGTTGATCACCCGGATCGACCTGTTGAATTACTTGCGGCGGCGGGTGCATTAGCATTCGGCGATGACCCAGGCACGCGCCCACATGGCCCAAGGCGAACCCGAAGCACCGGCCTCGAGCCAGCTGCTCGGCGAACTGCTGGTCGCCCGCCGGCTCGCCAGCCGCCAGGACATCGCCAAGGCGCTCGCATTCCAGCAGCAGTACGGCGGCCGGATCGGCAGCATCCTGGTCCGCCTGGGTGCGCTGTCGGAGGAATCGCTGCTGCCGGTGCTGTCGGAGCAGTTGGGCATCGACCTGCTGGCTTCCGGCGAATGGCCCGAGGAAGCGGTGGCCATCGGCGCGGCGATCGAAGCCAGCGGCCTGCCGCTGGACTGGTGGCTCGACAACGGCATCGTCGCCTGGCGCGCCGGGGAGTCGTTCCTCGCCGCAAGCCGCGACCCGTTGGATCCGGCCGCCAATGAAATGCTCGACCGGCACCTGCCCGCCGGCGGCTGGGCCTGGCGGCTGGCGCGCAGCCAGGACCTGGATCGCCTGCTCGACCTTGCCGCGCGCGCGAACCGCGCCGCCGACGACGACCTGGGCGACGACGTCAGCCACCTGCGCGAGCTCGCCGAGGAAGCCCCGGTCATCGAACTGGTCAACAACATCCTCGCCCAGGCGATGGACCAGCGCGCCTCGGACATCCACATCGAGCCGGAGGAATCGCTGTTCCACGTGCGAATGCGCGTGGACGGCATCCTGCACACGCGCATGACCCTGCCCGCGAGCCGCTACCCGGCGGTCGCCTCGCGGGTGAAGCTGATTTCGGGCATGGACATCGCCGAGCGGCGACTGCCGCAGGACGGACGCCTGTCCACCCGCGTCAGCGGCCAGGAAGTCGACATCCGTGCCTCCGCGGTGCCCGCGGTGCATGGCGAGTCGCTGGTGCTGCGGCTGTTGCCGAAGGAACGCCAGGAGCTGAGCCTGGAGCGGCTCGGTTTCGCGCCCCGCGACCTGTCGCTGTTCCGCCAATGGTCGCGCGAGCCGCACGGCATCGTGCTGGTCACCGGCCCGACCGGCTCGGGCAAGTCCACCACGCTGTACGCGGCGCTCGAGGAAATGAACGGGCGCGACCGCAAGATCATCACCGTCGAGGACCCGGTCGAATACCAGGTGCCCGGCGTCACCCAGATCCAGGCGGTGGCCGAGATCGGCTACACCTTCGCCCGGGCATTGCGCGCGATCCTGCGCCAGGACCCGGACGTGATCATGATCGGCGAGATCCGCGACCTCGAGACCGCGGAAATCGCGGTGCAGTCCGCGTTGACCGGCCACCTGGTGCTGTCCACGCTGCACACCAACGACGCGGTGAGCGCGTTCACCCGGCTGGTGGACATGGGCGTCGAACCATTCCTGGTCGCGACCAGCGTGCGCGCGGTGCAGGCGCAGCGGCTGGTGCGGCGGCTGTGCCCGGACTGCAGCCGGCCGACCGGCGTGCTGCCGGCGATCGCCAGGATGGCGGAAGGCGCCGCGACCGACGGCACCGCTGCCAACTGGCGCGAAGCGGTCGGTTGCCCGCATTGCCAGGGCACCGGCTACCGCGGTCGCGTCGGCATCTACGAACTGGTGGACGTCACCCCGGAACTGCAGGAACTGATCCTGGCCCGCGCCACCGCGGAAAAGATGCGTGCGCTGGCCTCCGCCCAGGGTGGCCGGACGCTGCGCGAGGATGGACTGGCCAAGGCGCGCGCCGGCCTCACGACCGTCGAGGAAGTGGTGCGCGTCACCGGCGGCCTGGCGGCGGACGACTGATCCATGCGGTTCCGCTACGAAGGGGTGGATGCCGGCGGCAACGCGGCCAGCGGCCACCTCGAGGCGGCCTCCGAGCGCGAGGCCTCGCGCCAGCTGGCGGCGCAGGGCATCACCGTGGTCGCCCTGCGCGAGCAGCGCGAACGCGGGCAGTGGCTGCGCCACCGCGCGCGCGCCTCGACCCGCGAACTGCAACTGGTACTGCAGGAATTCGCGACGCTGCTCGGCGCCGGCGTGTCGCTGGCGACGGCGCTGTCGTCGCTGGCGAAATCCAGCCACCATCCCGTGCTCACCGCGGCTTTCGCCGGGATGGAGCGTGCCGTGCGCCGCGGCGAGAGCTTCAGCGCGGCGTTCCGTGCGTCGGGCCTGCCGATCCCGGAATACTTCCACCAGCTGGTGCAGGCCGGCGAAGCCACCGGCCGCCTCGCCGAGTCGCTGCGCGCGGGCGTGGAGCAGTTCGAATACGACCAGCGCGTGGCCGCTGAATTCCGCGCCGCGCTGGTGTATCCGTCGGTGCTGGTCGGTTCGGGCATCGCCGCGGTCGGGATCATCTTCCTCTGGGTGGTGCCGCGCTTCGGCGGCCTGCTGACCCAGCATGGCGAGCAGATGCCCGCGCTGTCGCGCTGGACCATCACCACCGGCGTCTGGCTCAGCAACAACGCCTGGCTGGTGCTGCTCGCGATCGTCGCGCTGGCGGTGGGCGCGCGAGCGCTCTGGCGCCAGCCGGGATTCCGCGACCGGCTGGCGGAGCGTGCGGCGAGCCTGCCGGTACTCGGCGAATGGCTGGTCGAAGCCGAAGTCGGGCGCTGGGCCAGTACGCTGGCGGCGCTGCTCAACGGCCGCGTCGAGCTGATCCGCGCGCTCGGGCTGGCCGCGGGCTCGGTGCGCCTGGCCTTCATCCGCAACCGCCTGTCGCTGGTCGCGCGGACGGTGAAGGGAGGTTCCACCCTGTCGGCCGCGCTGCGCGAACATCGCGCGCTCAATCCGACCGGCTACGACCTGGTCGCGGTCGGCGAGGCCAGCGGCGAACTGCCCAAGCTGCTCGCCGCGCTCGCCCGCCTGTACGAAACCACCGGCCGCGACCGCATGAAGCGCGCGTTGCAATTGATCGAACCGCTGGCGATCATTGTGATCGGCGCCGTGGTCGGGATCATCGTCACCGCCATCGTGCTCGCCATCACCAGCGTCAACGACGTGCCGCTCTGAGCCGTCCGGAGTCAAGATGCCCGCATTCGCCGCCCGCCATGCCCGCGCCCGGGGCTTCACCCTGCTCGAGATGCTCGTGGTCCTGGTCATCATCGGCCTGATCGCCAGCCTGGTCGGGCCGCGCCTGTTCAGCCGCGTGGACACGTCCAAGGTGCAGGTCGCCGATACCCAGGCGCGGATGCTGCGCGGCGCGGTGGAGACCTTCCACCTCGAAGTCGGCCGGCTGCCGACGGTGCAGGAAGGACTCGCGGTGCTCACCACGCCACCGGCCGACGAGCGCGCAAGGTCGCGCTGGCGCGGCCCTTACCTGGACGAGGCGGTGCCGGCCGATCCCTGGGGCAATCCGTACGTCTACGACATGCCCGGCCGCGACGGCATGCCTTTCGCGCTGTACTCGCATGGCGCCGACGGCAAGCCGGGCGGCGAGGGCAACGACGCGGATGTCGGGTTCCTGCCCGCCAACTGACCAGGCCACGCGGCAGCGCGGCTTCACGCTGCTCGAGCTGCTCATCGTCCTGGCTTTGGTCGCGATGATGGCGGCCATGGTCGCCCCTCGCCTGCAGGGCACCTACGACGCCGTGGCGCGCAGCGGCGAGCGCGCCGAAGCGCGGCGCCAGCTGGAGAACCTGCCCTTGCGCGCGCGCGACGCCGGACGCGTGATCGAAGTCCTCGCCGAAGACCCCGGCGCGCTCGCGCGCGAACTGCAATTGCCCGAGGGTTGGCGCATGCAGGCGCTGGCGCCATTGCGGATCGAGGCCAACGGCATCTGCCACGGCGGCCAGGTCGCGGTGCAGGCGCCGGGGCTGGCTGAAACCTGGACGCTTGCGGCGCCGGACTGCGGAGTGCTGGATGCGCCGTAGCGCCGCCCATCGCGGCTTCACCCTGCTCGAGGCGATCGTCGCCCTCGCGATCCTGGCCGCGGCCGGGCTGGCGCTGTTCGCGGCGATGTCGCAGTCGTTGCAGATGGTGCGGCGCGCGCAGGACGCGCGCGAGGCCGATGCGGCATTGCGCAACGCGATCGCGTGGAGCGAACGGCTCGATCCGATGGACACTCCCGACGGCGAACAGGCACTCGGTGGCGGTTGGCGGCTGCACTGGCAGGCGGCGCTGGTCGAGCCATTGCACGACGGCGCCACCGGTTACCTGCAGCCCGGCCTGTACCAGCTGGGACTCTACGACCTGCAACTCGAACTATGGCGCGAGGGCGTGTTGCGCCGCGAGGCTACGCTGCGGCGCGTCGGCTACCGCCAGGTTCGACATCCGGAGGCGCTGTGAGCAGGCGCGCGGGACGGCGCAGGCTCGCCCGCGGTTTCACCCTGCTGGAGACGATCGTCACCCTGGTCATCGTGTCGATGATCGTGGTCGTGCTGATGCAGGCGCTGCGGCAGTCGCTGGCGCTGCGCACGCGGATCCTGCAGCACGAACAGGACGCACGCATGGATGCGCTGCAGGAACAATGGTTCCGCGACACCGTGCGCGGCGCGATCGCGGATTTGCCGGATGCGCTCGGCACGATGCGGGGAGGGGCGACGGAACTGGAGCTGGTGACCGCCGCGCCACTGTCCGGCCCGGGCCTGGCGAAGATCCGCTGGAGCCTGCGCCAGGGGCCTTCCGGCGCCTCGCTGGTGTACGACGACGCGCAATGGAAGGGGCTGGAAGTGCTGCCCGGGCCGTTGCTGGAGGCGCGTTTCGAGTACATGGACGCCGACGGCGCATGGCAGGACGCGTGGGAACAGCCGGCGCCGTCCACGCCGGTGTTCGACGAGGCGCGGGCGCTGATCCCGGCCGAAGACGCGCTGCCACGCATGATCCGTCTCAGCGCGCGCACGGCGACGGGCGAGCTGTCGTGGTTGGTGGCGATCCCGGCGTACCTGCAACCACCGCCGCTGCTGCGCATCGAGGAGTCCGGCTTTGGCCTCTGAACCGATGCACCGGCGCGCGCAGCGCGGCTTCGTGCTGGCGATGACGCTCTGGATCCTCGCCGCGATGGCGGTGGTGGTGGGATTGCTGACGCTATGGTCGCTCGATGCGGTTCGCAATGCGGCCAGCGAACGCGAACAGGTCGAGGACCTGGTGGCGATGCAGGGCACCCGGGACACCTTGCTGTACCTCGGCGCGACGCGCGCCAGGAACCGCGCGGGGCTGCCGCCGGAACCGCTGTCCGAAGGCGAACGCGCGCGCCGCCTGCTCGACGACTTCGGCATGTTCGCCACTGGGCCACGCGGCGGCGAGATCCGGCTCGACGACCAACCCTACCGGGGCCTGGCCGCCGCTGGGTTCAGCCTGCAGGACGAGGGCGGGCTGTTCCAGGTGGCGGTGCCCCGCGCCGAAGAGCTGCAACGACTGCTCAGGTCGCAAGGCGTCCCGGCGGACGTGGTGCCGCGTTTCACCGACGCGTTGCTGGATTACACCGATGCCGACGAACTGCGGCGGCTCGAAGGCGCCGAAGCGCGCGAATACCGTCGCGACGGCCGGGCCGCGCCGCCCAACCGCAGGTTGCTGCTGCCGGTCGAACTGGCCCGCGTGCAGGGCTGGGAGGCATTGCCCGCGGGCGCGCGCGCACGACTGCCTGGACTCGTCACCACCTTCGAGAGCGGTGCCGTCAACCTCAACACCATGCCCGAGGCCTTGTTGCCGGCCTGGATCGCCGGATGCCCGGAGAACTGCCGCCGCCTGGTGGAGCGTCGGCAACGGCTTCCCTTCGCCTCCGGACGCGAGGTCGAATTGCTGCTCGGCGTGACCTTGCCCGGCGACAGCGCGATCGGTTATCGCTTCCTCGCCTCGGACACGTTGCGCATGACGGTTTGGGGCCGCTCAGGCGTGGCATGGCGCATCCATGTACGATTCACGCCCATCGCCGACCAGCGCGGGCCCTGGTCGATCCTTGCCGCCCATCCGGTTTCCCGCCCTCCTGAAGATGCGATCGCACAACCGACTGGCAGCAGTCTTTTCGCCGACGCGGCGCCTGCTCGGCGCTGAACAGGCGCTGGTGCGCGCGGGCGGGCTGCTGGGCGGCCTGCAGTGGGTCGTGCCGCGCGCGGAATGCCGGTACAGGCGAATCGACTTTTCGCATTTGCCGGCGCGGCAGCGCGAGCCCGCGGCGCGGCTGGCGGCCCGGCGCGTGGAGCCCCGGCCCGGGGCGCTGTTCCATCTCGCCTGGACCGGCGGCATCGTCCACGTGTGGACCTGGCCCGAAGGGGCCGAGCGCATCGGCAACGCCGACGCCGGCTGGATTCCCGAGTCCCTGCTGCGCTCGGCGCCGCGCGGCGACAGCCTGCGCCTGCTCGAGCAGGTGCAGGGTTTCGAAGGGCAGTCCTGGCGCGACGGCATCCTCGAGGCCAGCCAATGGTGGCCGGCGCCGCCGACGGCGGACGCGTGGCGGCGCTTCGTGCGCGCGTGCGGCCTTGGCCCGGGCGATGGCGACACCGTGCCGGAGCCGGTGGACGTCGGCTGGAGCGAGCCCTGGGGCGACGGCGCCAGGGGCCTGCCGGCATCGCCCGCCGTGCTGGAACGCTGGGCCTGGACGCTTGGCCTCGGACTCCTGTTTTGCGGCCTGGGCTGGCAACTCGCGGGCCAGGCCTACTGGAGCATGGCCCAGGCGCGGCTCGACGCGCGGATGGAGGCGTTGCGCGCGCAGGCGTCGCCACTGCTGGCCGCCCGCGAGCGCGCCGACGCCGCGCGCGACGCGCTGCTCGCGCTGCAGGCGCTGGACGCCGGCCCGGGCGACTACTCGCTGATGGCCGACGTGATCCGGCCGCTGCCCGAAGACGCCCGTTTCGCGAGTTGGCAACGCGAGGAAGGCAAGCTGCAGGTCGCGATCCTGTCCGCCGACACCGATCCGCGCCACTTCGTGACCGCCTATGCGGATCGCGGGCCGCTGGCCAATGCGGTCGCGACGCCGGCCCAGGGCAGCATGGGGCTGGCCTTCGACCTGGCCGCCCCCGCGGACGCGGACGCGGCGACCGGCGATGCGGATCCCGCGCGGGAGTCGCCGTGAGCGCGTTCGACCTGGAACGCGTGCGCGCGGAATGGCGCGCCAGCCGGCGCCTGCGCCTGGGCGTGCTCGCCGCGGTGCTGTTCCTTGGTGCGCACGCGATCCTGTCGCTTTCCGACCACCGCAAGACCGGGGTCGAAGCCTACGCGCGCGACGAGGCCCTGTTCGAGCGGCTGCAGGAAGCCAGCCGCGAACGGCAATGGCCGTCGCGCGCAGAGGCGGCCGAGGCGCGCCTGGCCGAGGTGCTGCATTCGGTACCGCCGGCGCGCAGCGACGGCCTGGCCCAGGCCGAACTGCAGGCATGGTTGACCGACCTCGCGGCGCACGCCGACATGACCCAGGCCAACGTTCGCGTGGAGACCTCGTTGCCGGTGCCCGGGCAGGACGGCATGTGGCAGGTCCTCGCGCGCCTGGACGGCAACCTCGCCGAGGCCAGGATCCGCGACCTCGTCCGCGCCCTCGCCGCCGCGCGACCGTGGGTCCAGACCGAGCGGCTGGAGCTGCAGGCCGGCCAGCAGCCGCGGGCGTCGCTGGTGGTGCGCGGGTATTTCCGGGCGGCCGACGAACTCGACGCGTCGCAACCGCCGCCGCGTCCTGCGGGATTGCCGCCGGCAAGCCGCACCGAGCCGGCACTGGCGACCTCGACGCCGTCGGGCCAGGCGCCGGCCGCCCCGGGCGCGATTCCGCCGGCCGCATCCGTGACCGCGGCTGCCGACACCCCTGCTTCGACGATGACGGCGGCCTCGCCCCCGGCTGTCACGCGGTCCGCATTTGCGGCGCCGATCGGCAGCTCGCGCAAGGAGCAGATGCGCGCGGAAGCGCGGGCGCGCGCGGAACAACAACGGCGCCTGCGCAAGGCCAGGGAGCAGTCGCCATGACCCGTACGCTGCGACGGATCCTGCTGGTCCTGGCCGCCCTCGCGCTCGGCGCGGCCGCATTCCTCGCCTTCGGGCACAAGCCCGGCGCCGGGGCGACGCAAGCCGCCGGCGGTGTAGACTGGTCACTGCCGTCGCCTGCCGCGGTGGAACTCGCGGCCGCCGACGAGGTCTGGATGTCGCGGGCACCCTGGGGTGCGCTGCCCCGGCCCACCAACGCCGAACCCCCACCGCCACCGCCGCCCGTCCCGGTGGGCATCGTGGCGTCCGGCGGCAAGTTCCGGGCCCTGTTCGTGGTCCCCGGTGGTGCGGAGACCCGCGCCGGGGCGGGCGACGCCCTCCCGGACGGGGGGCGTGTCCTCGAGGTTTCCCGTTTCCGCGTGACCTGGGTGGACGGCCAGGGAACCAAGCATGAGCAGGAGCTGCTCGCCGATCCGTTGCCGCAGGTAGCCACGCCATGAGCCAGACCCGACCCAACGTTGCACGCCACGTCCTGCTGCCGGCGATCCTCGCCGGGATGCTGGCCGCGTGCGCAACGCGGCCGCCCGCGTTCCCGGAGCCGTTGCGCGCGCCCAATCCGGTTCCCGCGGAGGCCGATGCGGCGGCGACGGACGGACGCCAGCAGATCGAGCCTGGCCCGGTGGTCGGCGCGGCGCAGGCGCGGGCTCCGGTCGAAAAGGCGGCACCGGCGGTGCCGGCGATCGCGGCGAAGAAGCCCATTTCGCTGGTGCTCGACGGCGTGCCGATGGCCGCGTTCATCAACGTGGTGTTCGGCGAGGAGCTCGGTTTCCCGCTGGAGATCGAACAATCGGTGCGTACGCGTCCGGACCTGGTCAGCCTGCGGCTGACCAAGCCGCAACCGCCGGACCAGCTGTACCGGGTCGCCGCGCAGGTGCTCAAGGACTACGGGATCGAGATCCAGCAGCGCGGCGACGTGCTGCGGTTCGCCCCCGCCGCCGACGCCGGTTCGGCCGCGCCGCAGCTGATCACCACGCGCTCGCTGCCCGAAGTCCCCGCTGGCCAGCGCACGGTGTTCGTGGCGATGCCGCTGGACGCGAGCGAGCCGGCGCGCGTGGCTGCGCAGTTGCGCAGCCTCATCGGCTCGAACGGCGTCAACGTGGCGGAGATGCCCGACGCGAACGCATTGCTGATCAGCGGCCCGGGCACCGACGTCCAGGCGGCGATGGAGGCGGCGCTGGTGCTCGACCGCGCCTCGCTGCGCGACAAGCTGTCGCTGCGCATCAATCCGCTTTACCTTCCCGTCGACCAGCTCGCCGGCGAACTGCGCGACGTGGTGGTGGCGCAGGGCTACACCGTCCGCAGTGGCCCGGGCACCTCGGGCGTGCTCACCTTCGTGCCGGTGGCCTCGGCCAACGCGCTGATCGTCTTCAGCGAGTCCGAGCCCGCGTTGCAGGCGGTGCGCGAGTGGGTGCAGCGGCTCGACCAGCCCAACGAGGAAGACGGTGGCGCCGGCGGCGTCTACATGTATTCGGCGCGCCACACGACGGTGGAAACGCTGCTGCCGGTGCTGCAGACCATGGTCGGCGGCACCGGGCCCGGCGCCATGGCCGGGACCTCGGCCAACGCCCTTGCCGACGGCGCCAATCGTGCCGAACCCGCGAACGCCACGCCCAACCGCGGCCGCAACGCGCAGGCCGTCACCATCGGCGGCGCCGGCGGCCAGGTCGCGGTCGATCCGGTGCGCAACGTCATCGTCTACCAGGGCGACCCGCAGCGCTGGCGCGCGATCCGCAACGTGCTGGCGCGGCTGGACCAGCCTGCGCGGCAAGTGGTGATCGAGGTGACGGTGGCCGAGGTCACCCTCACCGACGACCTCGCCCACGGCATCGAGTGGGCGTTGCGTCGGGTCGGCATCGACGGCGCCACCGGGCCGTTGACCGTGTTCGGCGGCAGCGAGACCCAGGGCGGCCTGGTCTGGCGCCCGCTGTCCTCCTCCGGCCAGGTCCGGGCGGTGGTCAACCTGTTCGCCAAGGACAGCCGCGTCTCGATCCTGTCGACGCCGCGACTGATGGTGAAAAGCGGCGAGACCGCCAGCATCGACGTCGGCACCGAGGTGCCGATCATCACCAGCCAGGCCACCGCGGTCGACCTGCCCACCACCGGCGGCGACAGCTCGATCCTGCAGTCGATCCAGTACCGCAAGACCGGCGTGCTGCTGGAGATCGAGGCCGTGGTCCATTCCGGCCAGCGGGTGGACCTGCGGATCACCCAGGAGGTCAGCGAAGCCACGCCGACCGACACCAGCGACATTTCCTCGCCCAGCATCTTCAGCCGCCGGCTGGAAACCAGCCTGAGCCTGTCCGACGGCCAGGCCATGCTGCTGGGCGGGCTGATCTCCTCCAGCACGACCGACGGCAAGAGCAAGGTGCCGCTGCTCGGGGACGTGCCCGTCGTCGGCCGCCTGTTCCAGAACCGCAACAAGCACGGCCAGAAGACCGAGCTGCTGATGCTGATCACCCCCTACGTGGTCGAGGATGCCAGCCAGGCGCGGGACATCACCGACGCCCTGCGCAGCCGCTTCGGGGCCGGGGAAGAGCGTTTCGAACCGTTCGGACCCTGACCTGAAATCCGGCTGAACAGTGCGCTGGGTCCCACTTCCAGCCTGAGCCGTTAAGAATAAGTTGTTCAGCGCCCATTGACGTTTGAAAAACGGGCGTACTACCATCGGTGCCGACGCTTGGGGACTGCGCGGCGTGAGGCACGCGCAGGATTGGGGGGGACCAGGGGAGGGGCGGGAACATGAAACCCGCAATTCCAGGGATCCAACCCCAGTGCCGGCGCCGGCACTGGCGTGTGCGTGCGGGCGGTAGCGGTGTCCAGGCGTGGACGTGAAAGCATTGATACAAACAAAACCTAAGCTTAGGAGTAAAGAACAAATGGCCCTGAACAAGAAGCTGCTCGCTGGCGCAATCGCCGGCCTGCTGTTCTCGACGTCCGCCAGCGCTGTCGTGCTGGACGGTGTCGCGCCGTACAAGTACGCCCTCGAGCTGGTCAACGGCACTGACCTGCTGGCTCGCGTTGCCGAGGCGCCGCTGAACTACAACTTCAGCCCGAACGAAGTCCGCTACGGTCGTTTCTCCTGCAACGGCGCGACCCTGTCGAACATCGCCGTTTCCACCACCTCGCCCGACATCGACCTGGGTGCGGTGAACGGCAACGGCACCAACACCATCTTCTTCTCGATGACGGGTGACCCGGCGCTGGTCAACCCGACCGCCGCCGAGACGATGGACATCACCGCGGACGTCGAGCTGCTGAACAAGGGCAGCGTCACCTGCGAATTCGCCATCTACGACCTGCCGTCGCAGGCCCAGATGGGCGGTCCGGACGGCCTGGTGATCGACTCGGGCACCGACGGCTACAAGGCCTGGATCACCCGTCCGTCGGGTTACGTCTTCGCCGGTACCGACGGCGAGGCCGTGGCCGACGTCGAGGATCCGCTGGGCGCGTACTTCGGCTTCGTGGGTACCGGCCAGTTCGGCGCCCTGCAGTTCGAGGCCGTCCCGGGCGTGTGGGACAAGGACAACGCCGACATCACCCTGGCCGACATCTTCGATGCCGACACCACGGTGACGATCGACGGCGACTTCACCGCCGCTGCCGACCTGACCTGGAACCTCGTGAGCCCGGATGCCCTGGCTGACGATGCCGCCGTGTACGAGTACACCAGCGCCATCCCGGCCCTCGGCCTGAACGGCCCGCTGGTGTTCATCGAGACCGGTGCCGACGCGATCATGGAGTCCGAGTACACCGCGACCCTCGACGTGTCGACCAACGTCGGCTACGAGACCAGCGACCGTACGGACACCGTCGGTGAGATCACCCGCAACGGTACCCAGCTGCAGGCGCCGCTGGTGCAGCTGCCGCAGGGTTGGCTGAGCCGCATCGCCATCACCAACACCGGTGCCCTGGCGCGTGCGTACTCGCTGGAGCTGATGACGGAAACCGGCCGCACGGGCACCATCTCCCCGTCGACGGGTACGGTCCCGGCGAACGGCACGGTCGTGATCGACCTGGCCGACATCGTGACCTTCAGCCAGAACCGCGGCACGATCAACCTGAACGTCGCGGCGCCGAACAACCAGATCCAGGGTCTGTACCAGATCGTGAATCCGGTTGCCGGTTCGCTGAGCAACCACGTGATGGTGCGTCCGGGCACCAACTAAGCCCGAAAGCTCCACACGCAGTACCAGGGAGGCCCGCTTCGGCGGGCCTCCTTTTTTTATGCGCCGCATGGCCGGATTTCGATTCGTTCGCGTTTGGCCTTCATGATCGTGCGCTATCGCGATCATGCCCATCCGGAAGACAGGAGTTACTGATGTCGTTGAAGTACAAATTGCTCGCGAGCACCGTGGCCGGGTTGCTGTTGTCGGCGAACGCCGGCGCGGTGGTGCTGGGAGTCGATCCGGCGCGCGCCTACGCCGCGGAACTCGAGGACGGCACCACGCTGACCGACCCCGCGGACACCGTGTCGTTCGAGGTCGGCTACAACTTCAGCGACGGTGAGGTGCGCTATGGACGCTTCGCGTGCACCGACAACCTGACGATGGCCGGCTTGACCGTCTCGACCGCATCGCCCGACCTGGCCCTCGGCGCGATCAACGGCCAGGGCACCAGCGCAGTCTTCTTCTCGATGACCGCCGGTGCATCGCCGGGAGCGACCGCCGACGACGTCATCACGGTCGATGCCACCAACACCCTGGAGGACGGCGGCGACGTCAGCTGCGAGTTCGCCATCTACGACCAGCCTTCGCAGGCGCAGGCGGGAGGTGCCAACGGTCTCGTCTACACCACCGGCCTGCAGCCGTTCATCGAGCGGGTGCCCGGTTTCGTGTTCGAATTCGAGGCGGGGGATCCGGACCAGGGCGTTGCCGACGTCGAGGCAGCTCTTGGCTCGTACATGGGCTTCACGCCGATCAACGACTGGGCCAACTTCGCGAACTTCCGCTTCCAGGAAGTTGCCGGCGTGCTCAAGGCCGACGGAACCCAGGTCACCATCCCGGACATCTTCGGCGGCGATACCGCGATCATCGTCGATGGCGACTTCAGCGCGGCCGACAACATCTGGTTGTGGGACAACCTCAGTGCCAATTGGTATTGGGACAGTTTCGACGATGACAGTGCGTCGTTCACCGGCGTGACGATCCCGCTCGACGCCTACCTCCAGTACGACGTGGACGACGTCGACCCGATCCAGGAAAGCGAGTATTTCGCGACCCTCGAGGCCGACGCGAATCCAGGTTATGTCGTGGCGGACGTGGGCCCGATCCGCATCGGCGAGATCGTCCGCAACGGTACCCAGCTGCAGGCGCCGCTCGTGCAGCTGCCGCAGGGCTGGCTGAGCCGCATCGCGATCACGAACACGGGGGCCCTGGCGCGTCCGTATTCGCTTGAAGTGATGACCGAAACCGGTCGCACCGCCACCGTCTCCCCGTCGACCGGCACGGTGCCCGCAGGTGGCACGGTCGTGATCGACCTGGCCGACATCGTGACCTTCAGCCACAACCGCGGCACGATCCACCTGAATGTCGCGGCTCCGGACAACCAGATCCAGGGTCTGTACCAGATCGTGAATCCGGTGGCCGGTTCGCTGAGCAACCACGTGATGGTGCGCCCGGCCACCAACTAAGCCAGGAGCGTTAACCGCAACACGGAAGAGGCCCGCTTCGGCGGGCCTCTTTCGTTGTGCCTGCCCGCGCGGGACGATCAGGGCATCAGCGCGGCGTGGTAGCGCGGCGAGAGCCAACCGGCGTAATCGGGGCGCGTCGCCTCGTTCGCATAGGGCTTGCCGCGGATCGCTTCGTACTCGGCCGCCATCCGCGCCCAGGGATGTTCCGCGCGCGGCACGTTGGTGGCCACGCCGCCGTGGAACTGGTGGAAGGTCGCTTCCCCCAGCAGCATCACCGGCACGACGCCCGGAAGCTGGTGCGCGCGATTGAAGAAGTCCAGGTTGACCAGCCCGCCGCCCGCGCTGGCGAAGGCTTCGTCCATGCCGCCGAGCGCGAGGAAGTCGTCGCGCCGCAATGCAAAGCAGTTGCTCTCCGACAGCTGGCCGAAATACCCCTCGCCGGACGAGTACGCCAGGCACGAGACCTCGAACAGGCGGTAGCCGTTTTCCTGCCAGGGCACGCGATCCAGCAGCGCATCCTCGACCGACTGGTCGTAGCCTTCGAGCATCGATTCGTTCTGCGGCTTCGGCCCGAGGTGCATGCCCAGCGTGTACACGAACGGATGCCGGTGCGATCGCAGCGCGGCGAGCGCATGGTGCAACACGCCCGGCGAGAGCATGCGCGCGCCGTCGATGCAGACCATCACGTATTCGCCATGCGCGTGGCCGACGGCGCGGTTGATCGCCGCGCACGGCGACGGATTGCCGGCCGGCGCCTGCAGCAGGCGGATGTCCGCGGACACGGCGTCGACGTCGTCGCGGCGCAAGGGCGCGCTCGAACCGTTGTCCACGGCGATGACTTCCACGTTGGCCGCATCGATGCCGCGCTGGTAGGGCACGGCGAGCGTGCGCAGGGTGCGCGCGGCCTCGCGGCGCATCTCGTGGAAGACGGCGATGACGCTCAGGCGCGGGCCGGGTGCGGTCATGCGCGACCCGCCGCTTCCAGCAGCGCGGTATGCATGGCCGCATGGGCATCGGGGAGCGGGGCGTCGCCGGGCGCCGTGCCGGAGCGCAGTTCCTCCTCGAAGAACTCGTCCGTCGCCCCGCCGCTTCCGCGCAGCCCGAGGGCGCCCGACAGCGCATCGACAGCGGCAACATAGGCCATCGGCGTCGTATCGAAATCCACGAGCGGGAACGGTGCCAGCGCGTGCAGCGCCAGCAGGCGCTCGTTGTAGGCGAGCCACAGGTCCAGCGCCGCCCGGGCCGGCATCGACGGATCACGCGCGGTCAGCGATGCGACGACCCGCGCGGGGTGGCGGAAGGTGCCGACGAAACGCACGGCGCCCAGGCCTTCGCGCCAGAACGGCAGCGTGAGCAGGGTGCGCGGATCCTTGAATCCCCATGGCGCGCCGTCGCTGCCGCCCGCCAGCGAGGCCACGATCGCATCGCGTCGTGCCGCCGCCGCCGCGTCCCAGCGCAGCTGGCGGGGCGGGCGATCCCAGGCGCCGCCGCTGGCGGCCAGCACCGCGTCATTGAGGTCCATGACCTGCTGGTTCTCGCGGTTGCCCTTGCGGTTGTAGGGGCGCGATTCGTAGACCTCGCCGAGGAACAGCCCGCGTTGCTGCAGGCTGCCGGCCAGGCAGCTGGTGCCGCTGCGGTGCATGCCCAGGATCAGGATCGGTGGCGAGGGCACGGCGGCTCCGGCGGCGGCAAGGCTGTCGAGGATAGCGACTCGCGCCGTATAGTGCGCCCATGCCGACCCGCCTCGCGCACCTGTTCCTGGGCAGGCCCCGCACGCGCCAGCAGCACTACGACGCACTCGACGGCCTGCGTGGGCTGGCCGTGCTGATCGTGATCGCCTCGCACCTGTCCCTGCTCGGTTTCGGGCTGGTCCCGGGCTTGCCGGTCGGCGGCATCGGCAAGAGCGGCGTGTACCTGTTCTTCGTGCTCAGTGCATTCCTGCTGACCCGCCTGTTGCTGGAACGCACGCCGGCCCGGTTCGCGGATGGCCGGCTATGGGTCGGATATGCAATGCGCCGCGTGCTTCGCATCTGGCCGCTGTACCTGGTGGTGCTGGCGCTGGCATGGGCGATCACGCGCGCGGGAGCGCCGTGGTGGCACTACCAGCTCGACGGCGCGGCAGTGTTGCGGCACCTCGCCTTGCGGGAAGGCTACAGCGTGCTCTGGAGCATCCCGGTCGAGTTCAAGTTCTACCTGTGGTTGCCGCTGATGGCGCTGGCGCTGGCGTGGATGGCTGCGCGGCGGTGGCCGCTGCCCGCGCAGGCGCTGGTCTGGCTGGCCGCGCTGGCCCTGGCGACGTGGGCCTGGCCGCCCTCGCAGACAGGCATCAACGACGTCCGCCTGGGGCCCTACCTGCCGCTGTTCCTGGCCGGCGGCGCCGCCGCCGCGATCGACCTGCGCATCGGCCACGGCGGCGCGTCGCGGGGGTGGGGCATCGCCGGGCTGCTGGCCTGCGCCGCCTTCGTGCTGACGTTGCCGGAAACCTGGGCGGCGCTGTCGGGGACACCCGTGGACCACAAGCTCACCCATACATGGTTCGTGTTCTTCGGCGTGACGTGGGCGACGCTGCTGTTGGCGGTGCTGCATGGGCCGCGCTGGTTGCGCGCGCCGTTCGCCTGGGCGCCGATGCGCCTGCTGGGCGTGGTGAGCTTCAGTGCCTACCTGTGGCACATGCCCGTGCTTTACGGCATGGCGGCCATGGGCGCCGGGGACTGGCCGCTCGCGGGGTGGTGGGTGTTCGCCGCGACGCTGTTGTTGTCCATGGCATCGTTCCTGCTGGTGGAGCGGCCATGGCGCGATGTCCGGCTACCGGCCGATGCTAAAATCAGCCGGGTTTTTCCATGGTGGAGCCGCACGTGACCAAGAACGACGACCGCGACTCGCATCGCCCCGCCCTCGGCACCCTCGCGATCCACGCGGGGCAATCGCCCGACCCGAGCACCGGCGCGGTGATGACGCCGATCTACGCGACCTCCACCTACGTGCAGTCCAGCCCGGGCGTGCACCAGGGCTTCGAATACTCGCGCAGCCACAACCCGACGCGCTTCGCCTACGAGCGCTGCGTGGCGGCACTGGAGGGCGGCACGCGCGGCTTCGCCTTCGCGTCGGGCCTGGCCGCCACCTCGACGATCCTCGAGCTGCTGGACAGCGGCAGCCACGTGATCGCGATGGACGACGTCTACGGCGGCACCTATCGCCTGTTCGAGCGGGTCCGCCGGCGCAGCGCCGGGCTGGACTTCAGCTGGGTCGACCTCGGCGACAGCGCCGCGTTCGAGGCCGCGATCCGCCCCGAGACGCGCATGGTCTGGATCGAGACGCCGACCA
The DNA here is from genome assembly GCA_004297225.1 of Lysobacteraceae bacterium. Taxonomy (GTDB): domain Bacteria; phylum Pseudomonadota; class Gammaproteobacteria; order Xanthomonadales; family Xanthomonadaceae; genus Cognatiluteimonas. The sequence goes on from SCUI01000010.1 coordinate 599,172, forward strand.
ACCCGCTGCTGAAGCTCGTCGAGATCGCCCGCGTGGCGGAGATCGCGCGCAAGCGCGGCCTCATCGTCGTCGCCGACAACACCTTCTGCTCGCCGATGGTGCAGCGCCCGCTCGAACACGGCGCGCACATCGTCATGCATTCAGCCACCAAGTACCTCAATGGCCACTCCGACATCGTCGGCGGCATGGCGGTGGTGGGCGACGACGCGGCGCTCGCCGAGCAGATGGCCTTCCTGCAGAACTCGGTCGGCGCGGTGCAGGGGCCGTTCGACAGCTTCCTGGCCCTGCGCGGCCTGAAGACGCTGCATTTGCGCATGCGTGCGCATTGCGACAACGCGCTGGCGCTGGCGACCAGGCTCGAGGGCCACCCGAAGCTGGAGCGCGTGGTCTACCCGGGCCTGCCCTCGCATCCGCAGCACGCGCTGGCGGGACGGCAGATGGACGGCTACGGCGGCATGGTCTCCATCTTCCTCAAGGGCGGTTTCGAGGCGGCGCAGCGATTCTGCGAGCGCACGCGGCTGTTCGCGCTGGCCGAGTCGCTGGGCGGCGTCGAGAGCCTGGTCAACCACCCCGCGGTCATGACCCACGCATCGGTGCCGCCCGAGCGGCGCGCGGAGCTCGGGATCGGCGACAACCTGGTGCGGCTGAGTGTCGGCGTGGAGGACATCGCCGACCTCACCGACGACGTCCTTTCCGCGCTGGGGGAGTAACCGCGGCATGGACCGCCGATCCGGGGGGCCCTTGTCCGCGCTCGGCCGACACCGTTCGCTGACCTGGGAGCTGGCGCGGCGCGACGTGCTCGGCCGCTATCGCGGCGCGAGCTTCGGCCTCCTGTGGTCGCTGATCAGCCCGTTCCTCCTGCTGTGCGTCTACACGTTCGCCTTCGGCACCGTGATGGGCAGCCGTTGGCCGCAGATCGCAAGCGGGGAGACGCACTTCGCGATCGTGCTGTTCGTGGGGCTCATCGTCCACGGCTTCCTCGCCGAATGCCTGGGGCGCGGGCCGGAGCTCATCGTCTCCAACCCCAACTTCGTGAAGAAGGTGATCTTCCCGCTGGAGATCCTGCCCTGGCCGATGGTGCTGTCGGCGTTGTTCCATGCCTGCATGAACGTGGTCGTGTTCCTCCTGTTGCGGCTCGCGCTCGACGGCGAAATCGCATGGACGTTCGTGCTGCTTCCGCTGGTGATGCTGCCGCTGGTGGTGCTCGGGCTGGGCGTGTCCTGGTTCCTCGCGGCGACGGCGGTCTACGTCCGCGACATCCGCCAGGTGACCGGTCCGCTGAGCATGGCGTTGCTGTTCCTGTCCTCGGCGATGATGCCGGTCGAGGTGATCCCGCCCGCCTACCGCTGGGTGTTCCAGATCAACCCGCTCACCTTCATCATCGACCAGGCCCGCGAGGTCCTGCTCTGGGGGAACATGCCCGACTGGGCCGGGCTGGGGGTGTACCTGGCGGGCGCGACGGTGGTGATGTTCGCCGGCTGGGCCTGGTTCCGCCTCACCCGGCCGGGGTTCGCCGATGTCCTCTGAACTGGCCATCCGCGCGCGGGGCCTGTCGAAGGTCTATCCGGTGTACGCCAAGCCGCACCATCGCCTGATGCAGGCACTGGACCCGCGGCGCGGGCGCCACTGGCACAACGAATTCCACGCCCTGCAACCGCTGGACCTGGACATCCGCCGTGGCGAGACGGTGGGCATCGTCGGCCGCAACGGCTCCGGGAAGTCCACGCTGCTGCAACTGGTGTGCGGCACGCTCGCGCCGACCACCGGCAGCGTCGAGGTCGCCGGCCGGATCGCCGCGCTGCTGGAACTCGGCGCCGGCTTCAACCCGGATTTCACCGGCCGCGAGAATGCGTACCTCAACGGCTCCGTCCTCGGCCTCTCGCGCGGCGAACTGGACGACTGCTTCGACGCGATCGCGGCGTTCGCCGACATCGGCGAATTCATGGACCAGCCGGTCAAGAACTACTCGAGCGGCATGTACGTGCGCCTGGCGTTCGCGGTCGCGATCAACGTCAACCCCGACGTGCTGATCGTGGACGAAGCGCTGTCCGTGGGCGACGAAGCCTTCCAGCGCAAGTGTTTCGCCCGCATCGAGCGGATCCGCGAGGACGGCGCGACCGTGCTGTTCGTCTCGCATGCCGCGGGTACGGTGGTGGAACTGTGCGACCGCGCGGTGCTGCTCGACCACGGCGAGATGCTCGGTTCGGGGCGCCCGCGCGGGATCATCGCGCGCTACCAGAAGCTCCTGTACGCGCCGGCCGACCGGGCCGCCCGCGTGCGCGAGGAGATTCGTGGCCACTACGCCTCCGGCGCCGCCGACGAGGAAGCAGACGCGGATGCCGCACCGGCCATCGAGGCCGGTGGCGCGACCGGGCCCGTGGCGCGGCACGCGGCGCCGGCGCGGCCGGGCGTGGCAAGGCACGAGCGCGCGCGCTGGGATCCGGGGATGGTACCGTCGAGCACCGTGGCCTACGAGAACCTGGGCGCCAGCATCGTCGACCCGCACATCGAGACGCCGGAAGGCGAGCGCGTCAACGTCCTCGTTGCCGGGGACGAATACGTCTACAGTTACGACGTGGAGTTCACCCGGACGCTGGCGCGCGTCCGCTACGGGATGATGATGCGTTCGACCATCGGCATCGACATTGGCGGCTGCGCGAGCGCGATCCCGACCGAGGCCATTCCCGTGGTCGAGCGCGGCACCGTGATCAAGGCGCGCTTCCGCTTCCGCTGCATCCTCGCGCCGGGCGTGTATTTCGCCAACGCCGGCGTGCTCGCGTCGCTGGGCGAAGGCGAGGAATTCGTCGACCGGCGCATCGACGCGGCGATGTTCCGGGTGATGCCGCAGTGGGGGCGCCTGGCCACCGGCCTGGTGGACATGGACGTGGCGCCGGAGGCCGGGTGAGCAGCGGCCTGCTCGTGCTGGGCATGCACCGCAGCGGTACCTCGGCGCTGGCCCGGGTGTTGCAGCTCTGCGGCGCCGACATCGGCAGCCGCATCCTCGGCGAAAGCGCGGGCAACGAGGGCGGGCACTGGGAAGATGCCTTCGCGGTGGAGCTGCACGAGCGCCTGCTCGCCTCGCGCGGAACGCGCTGGGACGAGGCGCTGGGCCTGCCGGCGGACTGGCATGCGGACGCGGCGGCCGGCCAGGCGCGGCGCGACATCGGCGCCTATCTGTCGGGCAACCGCGCGCGGCATCCGCTGTGGGCGGTCAAGGATCCGCGCCTGTCGCTGTTCGCCGACCTGTGGATCGACGCCGCGCGCGACGAGGGGCAGTCGCTGGGTGCAGTGCTGGTGTTGCGGCATCCGCTGGAAGTGGCGAAATCGCTGGCAGCGCGCGATGGCATCGCGCCGGCCCGCGGGCTGGTGCTGTGGCTGGAATACACGCTGGCCGCGGTCGCCGCGCTGGAGCGTGTGCCGAACACCCTGCTCACCTACGGCCAGCTGCTCGAGGACTGGCGCGCCTGCGTCGAGCGGATCCGGCAGCTGCCCGGCGGCGCGCACTTGCGGGTCGACGACGCGGCGGCCCGCCAGGTCGAGGCGTTCCTCGACGGCAAGCTGCGCCACCACGCGGAAGACGACCTGGCTGGCCTGCCGCAGGTGGTGCGCGAAGTCTGGACCGAGCTGTCCGGCCTTGCCGCCGGGGGTGGCCTGCCGCCGGGCGCGGTCGATCGCCTCGCAGGCCGCATCGCCCCGGTGCGTGAGCTGGTGCATCCACTGCTGGGGGAAATGCGGGTCACCCAGCGCAAGTTGTGGGAGCGCGTCGGCCGCGCCGAAGCGCCGGTCGCGACGATTCCCGCAGAGCTCAAGGCATTGGCCGAGCGCGTCGAGCTGGGCCGCTCCGACCTCGTCTCGGCGATTTCAGACGACTTGCGGCACATGCAGGACGTGGCGGCGCAGGCACTGCAGGCGGCAGCCGCGCGCGAACAGGAAGCCGCGCTGGCGCGGCAGCTGGCGCCGCGGATGCAGCAGCTCGAAGCCGGGCTCGCGCAGCTCTCGCAGGTGCAGGAGCAACTGCAGCAGTCGACCGAGCGCTGCGCGGAAGCCCATGTCGAACTGGCCGCGCTTCGCGCCGAAGCGGTCGAAGCCGCGCGACAGCTCGACGCCAGTCGCTCACGGGTGCTGCAACTGGAGCACGAAGCCACCGCGCTGCGGGCGGATTCGCAGATGCTCGAGCAGGTCAAGCGCTCGCGATCCTGGCGGCTGACGCGGCCCTTGCGCGTCGCGTTCCGCTTGCTGACGGGCCGCGGCGACCACGAATTCGCCGTCGCGCGGCAATCGCTGCGCACCCTGGTCGCGCGCACGCCCTTGCTGCCGCGACGCGCCAAGGCCAGCCTCATCGCGCGCACCCTGCGCGGCGCACCTGCGGGCCACCCCGCGCAACTGCCGGGTGCCGGGATGGCGGCGCTGGTGGCGCTCGCGCCGGCGCAAGCCGGCCTTGCCGACGTGTTCGACTGGTCGGTGATCGACTGGCATTTCCGCATCCAGCGGCCGCAGCACCTGGCGCGCGCGCTGGCCGGGCGCGGCCACCGCGTGTTCTACGTTTCCAACAACTTCGTGGATGCGCCCGAACCCGGCTTCCGGATCGAACCGCTGGACGATTGCGGGCGGCTTTTCCAGGTGAACCTGCACCTGTCCGGTGCGCCCTCGATCTACGTCGGCCTGCCGGACGATGCCCAGGTCGCCGCTCTGCAGCGCAGCCTGGGCAAGCTGCTCGGCTGGACCGGCACCCAGGCCTCGCTGTCGATCGTGCAGCATCCGTACTGGTCGCGGCTGGCCCGCGTGGTGCCGAACGCGCGCGTGGTCTACGACTGCATGGACCACCACGGCGGCTTCGAGAACAACGCGCCGGCCGTGCTCGAGGCGGAACGCAGCCTGCTGGCCGACGCCGACCTGGTGACGGTGACCTCCTCGTGGCTGGAGCGCGAGCTCGCCCCGCGCGCGCGCGATGTCGCGGTGATTCGCAACGCGGGCGAATACGAGTTCTTCAGCCAGGCGCCGGGCAAGGTGTTCCGCGACGAGCAGGGGCGCAAGGTCATCGGCTACTTCGGCGCGATTGCCGAGTGGTTCGACCTCGACCTGGTCCGCCGCGTGGCGCAGGAGAACCCCGGCGCGCTGGTGGTGCTGGTCGGCAATGACACCGTCGACGCCAGGAGCCGCCTCGCCGGCCTGGACAATGTGCGGCTGGTCGGCGAGCGGCCCTATGCCGACCTGCCCTACTGGCTGCACGGCTTCGACGTCGCCTTGCTGCCGTTCCGCATCATCGACCTGACGATCGCGACCAACCCGGTCAAGGTCTACGAATACCTCGCCGCGGGCAAGCCGGTGGTGGCCGTGGACCTGCCGGAAATGGCGCAGTTCGACGGCCTGGTGCACGTCGCCAGGGATGCGGACGACTTCTCCGCTGCGGTGGCGCGGGTGCTCGCCGAAGGCGACACGGCGCAGGCACGCGCCGCCCGCCAGGCCTTCGCCGCGGGCCAGACCTGGGACCACCGCGCGCGCGCGCTGGACGAAGCGATCGCCGGGATTCGCGAACCGCTGGTCAGCGTCGTGGTGCTTGCCTACAACAACCTCGCATTCACCCAGAACTGCCTTTTCAGCATCGAGCAGTACAGCGACTACGCCAACCTCGAGGTGATCGTCGTCGACAACGCCTCGACCGACGGTTCGCCGGAATGGCTGCGGCAATGGGCCGCCGAGCCGTCCGCCGCGGGCCATCGCCGCCGCCTGGTCCTCAACGGGCAGAACCTGGGTTTCGCCGCGGGCAACAACGCCGGCCTCGCGGCGGCGCAGGGCGACTACCTCGTCCTGCTCAACAACGACACCTACGTCACCTTCGGCTGGGTCCGCGGGCTGTGCGCGCACCTCCGGCGCGACCCGGCGCTTGGACTGGTCGGGCCGGTGACCAACAACATCGGCAACGAGGCGAAGCTCGACCTCCATTACCAGGACATCGTCGACATGCACCGGCTCGCCGGCGAGTACACCCGCGCGCATCCCGGCCAGTTGTTCCGGATGCCCACCGTGGCGTTCTTCTGCGCCGCGATGCCGCGCGCCGTGTATGCGGCGGTCGGCGGCCTGGACGAAGCCTTCGGCATCGGCTTCTTCGAGGACGACGACTACTGCCGGCGCGTGGCCGATGCCGGCTGGCATGTCGGCTGCGCCGACGACGTGTTCGTGCACCACCATCTGTCTGCGAGCTTCGACAAGCTCAAGACCGAGGCCAGGCAGGCGCTGTTCGAGAAGAACAAGGCGATCTACGAGGCCAAGTGGGGCCCCTGGGTGCCGCACGTCTACCGGAACGACCCCAGGTGACGGGTGCCGTCCGCGGACCACGCGAACGCCAGTGGCCCGCGATCCTCCTGGCAACCATCGTCGCGTCCGCGGCGTTCGCCAACGTCGCCGCCTACATCGCGCATGCGGGCAACCCGCTGGTGATGTCCGACGCCTGGTACTTCATAGACGCCTTCCTGCGCAAGGCGGTGGAGCAGGGCGCCTCGGTCGCGGATTTCTTCGTCAAGCGCTCGGCCACGGACCACGCGCAGCCATTGATCAAGGCGTTGATGCTGGCGAACGCGGAGTGGTGGGGGCTCGATTTCGTCTACGAGGCCCTGGCGGGGCTCGCGTTCGCGCTCGCGACCTTCGTCGTGCTGGCCGCCACCACCTGGCGGGGCGCGCGGGAACGGCAACCGGCGTGGCTGCACGGCCTGCTCCTCGGCACCCTGGCCGCCTGCCTGGTCACGCTCAACAGCGGCATGGTCTTCAGCTGGTCGCTGGTGACGCTGACCTATCTCTGCTATTTCCTCGCGGCCTGCGCAGGCGCCTGCGCCTGGCGCGCGCTCGCCGGCGGCGGACGCGCCGCGCTGGCGGCGGTGTCGCTGGTCGTCGCGTTCACGATGGACGACGTCGGCCTCCTGATCGCGCTCGCCCTGGTGCTCTCGGTCGCCTTCGCCGCGGCCAGGCGCCGGGACTTCCGCGCGGCCTGGCCGGTGATCGCGATCATCGTGGCTAGCGAGCTGTGCTACCTCGTCGCCAGCCGCCTATGGCTGCATTCCGGAGCGGAGGCCGTGACCGGCGCGGTCGGTGCATCGGCGTTCGCGCGGGTCTGGGAACTGCGCGGCAGCGCCGTGGAGATCGCCCGCGTCGTGCTCGCCACCTCGCTCGCGCACGTGAACCAGATCGTCCACTACTTCCCGGACGACGTCCGCCGCGTGCAGTCGGTGCTGGCCGGCGTGGCGCTGCTCGCCCACGCCTGGTTCTGGTGGCGCGCCTGGCGCGTGCAATGGAACGCCGCCGTGTTCCACGCCGTGGCGCTGATGCTGCTGGCCTACGGGATGGTCGCCGGCATCGTCCATGCCCGCGTGCCCGAGTTCGGCGTCGCCTACCTCAACGAGCCCCGCTACGTGGTGATGTACCTGCTCGGGGATGTCGCACTGGTGCTGATGCTGCTCGGCCACCCGCTGCGGATGGCCCACCGGGCGGCGCGTGTCGGCGAGGCCGTGGTGCTGGTTGTGCTGCTCGCGTTGCAGGTCGCGCTGACGCGCTATTCCTGGGACGAGGCGCGCTACCTGGGGATCTACTACCACCAGATGGCGCGGCAGATGCTGGTCCTGGGCGAGGGCGGCATGCCACCGAACTGCCTGCCGATCCTGTCCGCGTGCGGAATGCCGCCCGCGCAACGCGAAGCGGCATTCGAGTTCCTGCAGCGCCACCAGCTCAACCTCTACTCGCCGGCGTTCGTCGCCCGTTACCGGCTCGAGGCGGTGGTGCAGCCTGCGGCCGAACCAGCGAATTAGGCGCAGGCGCGCCGCGGCCTCAGCAGTCGCGGCCTTCGATCACGATCGAGTGCAGCAGCTTGCCTTGCGGATCCTTGAGCTTGAAGGTCAGGCCCGGCTTGAGCCACGGACCGGTCTTCAGCGATCCGGACGGCGGCTGCTCGGCGAACGGTGCGTCCTTGCCCGCGTCGTCGACGACGAAGATGCCGACGCTCGTCACCGCCGGATCGGCGATGCGCCAGTACAGCGTGGTGGGCACGCCGGCGGCGACGTCGCAGGTGCGCACGACGGCGGGATCGGCGCAGAACGCACAGTTGGCAGTATCCACCGCGGGTGCCTCCGGCGCGGCCGCCGTCGTGCCGGTGGCGGCGGAGGCGGGCGCGGTGGCTTCCGCGGCAGGCCGATTGCAGGCTGCCAGCGCACACACGAGGAACAGGGCAACGGTGACGCGCATGGGACCTCCGGGACAGGAATGGGATGGCGGGATCATGCCGCAAGCGCGCGGTCGGCGGCGGCCAGGACTTCGTCCATGTGCGCCTCGAGGCCGACCCACAGCGGCATGCGGACCAGGCGCGCGCTGAGGTCGTCGGTGACCGGCAATTCGCCCGCCGCGCGGCCCAGGCGCAGGCCGGCCGGCGAGGAATGCAGCGGGATGTAATGGAACACGGCGCCCACGCCCTGCTCCTTCATGCGCTGGATGAACGCCGTGCGGGCTTCCAGGCTGGGCAGCAGCAGATAGTACATGTGGCCGTTGTGGATGCAGTGCGAGGGCACCACCGGGCGGCGCACGCGACCCGCCGCTTCGTGCGCGGCTGCCCAGGCGTGGTACCGGTCCCAGAGCTCGAGCCGCCTGGCGGTGATCGCCTCGCCCTGTTCCGCCTGCGCGGCAAGGAAGGCGGCGACCAGCTCGCTGGGCAGGAACGACGAGCCGATGTCCACCCAGGTGTATTTGTCCACCTGGCCGCGGAAGAAACGGCTGCGGTCGGTGCCCTTCTCGCGGATGATTTCCGCGCGCTCGGCGAGGTCGCCCTCGCGCGCCAGCAGCGCGCCGCCTTCGCCGGAGATGATGTTCTTGGTCTCGTGGAAGCTGAGCGCGCCGAGGTCGCCGATCGCGCCGAGCGGCCTGCCGTTGTAGGTGGAGAAGATCCCCTGCGCGGCGTCCTCGACGACCTTCAGCCCGTGCCGCGCGGCGATCGCCAGGATCGCATCCATCTCGCAGGCGACGCCCGCGTAGTGCACCACGCAGATCGCCTTCGTGCGCGGCGTGATCGCGGCCTCGACCAGGCGTTCATCGATGTTGAGCGTGTCCTCGCGGATGTCCACGAACACCGGCCTGGCGCCGCGCAACACGAACGCATTGGCGGTCGAGACGAAGGTGTAGGACGGCATGATCACTTCGTCGCCGGGCCCCAGGTCCAGCAGGATCGCCGCCATCTCCAGCGCGGCCGTGCACGAGTGCGTGAGCAGCGCCTTGCTGGCGCCGGTGGTGGCTTCCAGCCACTGGTGGCAGCGCTTGGTGTAAGGGCCGTCGCCGGACAGGTGGCCACGGCGATGGGCGTCGGCGATGTAGTCGAGTTCGCGGCCCGTCATGAACGGCCGGTTGAAGGGTATGGTCATCGGCGCGGTCACGGAGCGGGTGGGGTGGGCGCAAGCGCCATGACCGTTACCCCGGCGACGATCAGCAGCGTCCCGGCCAGCTTGGCGAGCGACACGTGCTCGCCCAGGATCAATGCCGAGAACGCGAAGATCAGCAGGAAGCTGGTCGCCGTGAACGGATAGGCGACGCTGAGCGGGAGCTTGCTCAGCGCGAGCATCCAGCACAACGACGCGGCGAACGCCGCGGCCAGGCCGCTCAGCACCCACGGGTTGGCCAGGGTATGCAGCAGGAAGCCGGCCTTGCCGGCCAGGCCAGGCGGCACTGCGCCGGCGAGTCCCACCTGCCATTTCAGGATCAGCTGCCCATATACCGTGAGCAGGACCGTGAGTGCGATGAAGAAATAGCCCATGTCCCGTCCTCAGCGCTTGAGCAGGTCGTTGTAGGCGAGCAGGCACAACCGCCCCTCGTCGTCGTGGAGCGTAGCCACTGCCGTCATGTGGCCGCGCAGCGTGGTCGACCCCGGGAACCGGACGCGCAGCACGTGCCCGCGGTCGGGGTACACCGGCGCCAGGAACGCGAGTTCCGAGCGCAGGAAAAGCGTGCCAAGGCCCGGCACCCGGGTGCCGAAGACGCGCGACAACTCGCTGCCGGCAAGCATGCCGTGCGAGATGCGCGAGGCGAACCCCGCCTCGCGCGCGGCCTCGTCGTCGAGGTGGACGCTGTTGGTGTCGCCGGTGGCGGTGGCGAACGCGCGCACCTGCTCGCTGGTGAACACTACCGTCTCCTCGATCGCAGGCTCGCCGGCGGACAGCAGCGCGTTGACGTGCCAGGTGTCGTAGGCCTGGACCAGGTTGAAGCCTTCGCGGCTCCAGACCTTCTGCACGGCGAGGTTCCACACCTGCGTGGAGACTTTCATGCGGCGGTAGCCCAGCGCACGGAACCTGGCCTGCGTGTAGCGGATCAGGTCGCCGTACAGGCCGCCGCCGGCGTGTTCCGGGTGCACGCCGTACAGCACGCCCTCGCAGTTTGCGGAGGCATGGTCGTGGCTGCAGCAGGCGAAGGCGACGATCTCGCCATCGCGACGCGCGACCCAGGTCGTGCGGTCGCTGCCGCCGCGAAGGTAACCGGCGGCCCATTCCGCGTAACCCGCCAGGATCGCCTCGCGATCGAGGATCGGGTTGGCGTGGTAGTGGCTCCTGTAGTCGGCGAAGGTCGTGGCGACCAGCGCCTGCAGCTCCAACGCGTCTCCCGCCGCCGCCTCGCTGAATTCGAGGTCGTCGTTGCGCAGCGGCTTCGGCTCATGGCGGTCGAGCGCGACGTCGTAATACACGAGCGTGTCCGCATGCAGCGGATGCAGGCCATAGCGGCCCAGCTGTGCGATCGCGGCGCCCTGGCCGGCGTCGGTGCGCACGATCGCCACGTCCACGGCGCTGCCCGCCAGTTCGAGGAACAGCTCCCTGGCGTCGACGGTTTGCAGCGTGCCGCGGAACACCCGCAGGCCGAAGCGGCTCGAGTCCGGACCCGATTCCGCCAGCAGGCCGGCGGCCGTCATCGCGGCGCCCCGGGGAAATTGGCGTATTCGCTGACCACGTAGTACGGCCGTCCCTTGGCGTCGTTGAACAACCGGCCCAGGTACAGGCCGGTGATGCCGACGCACAGGATCATGACGCCGCCCAGCAGCCAGATCGACGCGACGATGCTGGTGTAGCCCGCCACCGCGATGTCGCCGACGCTGTAGCGGTACACGCTGAGCAACACGATGAGGAAGGCCAGGGCGGAGAACGCCAGCCCCACCTTGACCACCATCCGCAGCGGCTTGTCCGAATACGACAGCACGATGTTGAGCGCAAGGCGCAGCAGCTTGCCCAGGTTGTAGCCGCTGCGACCCTCGCCGCGCGGCGCATGCTCCACCGGAACCAGGCGCGTGGGCAGCCCGGTCCACTTCACCATCAGCGGGAAGCATCGGTCCGCCTCCGGCATCGCATTGACCACGTCGATGACCTTGCGGCTGAACACGCCGAAATTCGCGGTGCTGTGGTCCTGGCGCACGTCGGTGAGGTAGCCGAGCAGCTTGAAGAAGGCGAACGAGGTGAAGCGCTTGAGCGGTGGGTCCTTCCGCTCGGCGCGCTGGGCCAGGACGATGTCGCTGCCATCCCTGGCGGCGGCCACGAGTCGCGGCAGTTCCTCCGGCAGGTCCTGCAGGTCGCAGTCCATGACCGCCACCAGTTCGCCGCGCGCGTGTTCGATACCGGCGGAAATGGCGTAGTGCTGGCCGAAGTTGCGCGACAGCCGCAGGCCGCGGACTTCGGGATGGATCCGCGACAGCTCCAGGATCCGCTCCCACGAGCCGTCGGGGCTGCCGTCGTTGACGAGCAGGATCTCGAGGGCCATGCCGGTGGTCGCCACGGCCGCCTTGACCCGCTCCACCAGGTGTTCCAGGCAGTGCTCGCAACCGTAGACCGGCGAGACTACCGACAACATCCCGGCAACCGGTTCGACGCGCGGGTGGGGAGCGGGTGTCATCGGCAGGTGTGCTCGCGGATCCTTTCGGCGATGCGTGTCGCGGCGCGGCCGTCGCCGTAGGGATTGTGGGCCCTGGCCATCGACTGGTGGAAGCCTTCGTCGTCGAGCAGGCGCCCGGCGTCGCGCAGGATGGCGCCGGCATCGGTCCCGACCAGGCGTACCGTCCCGGCTTCCACCGCCTCCGGCCGTTCGGTGGTCGCGCGCATCACCAGCACCGGCTTGCCCAGGGACGGCGCTTCCTCCTGTACCCCGCCCGAGTCGGTGAGGATGAAATGCGAGCGCATCATCAGGTAGACGAAGGGCAGGTAGTCCTGCGGCGGCAGCAGGTGGACGCCGGGCAAGCCGCCGAGGATCCGGTGGACCGGCTCCTGCACGTTGGGGTTGAGGTGGACGGGGTAGACCACCTGGACATCCCCGCGTGCCGCCAGGTCGCGCAGCGCGGAGCAGATCTGGTCGAAGCCGTCGCCGAAATTCTCGCGACGGTGCCCGGTCACCAGGACCGTGCGCTTGCCCGGATCGAGGAACGGGAACCTGCCTTCCAGTTCGCCGCGCAGCGCGGCGTCGCCTTCGATGCGCCCGGCGACCTCGAGCAGGGCGTCGATCACCGTGTTGCCGGTGACGTGGATCGCGCCGGGGGCGACGCCTTCGGCCAGCAGGTTGTCGCGCGCGCGCCCGGTGGGGGCGAAGTGCAGGGCCGCGAGTGGCGCCACCAGCCTCCGGTTGGCCTCCTCGGGCCACGGCGCGTAAAGGTTGCCGGTGCGCAGGCCGGCTTCGACGTGCCCGACCGGCACCCGGGCGTAGTACGCAGCCAGCGCGGTGGCGAGGGTGGTGCTGGTGTCGCCGTGCACGAGCACCAGGTCCGGACGGCGCCGTGCGATCACGCCGCTCATGCCGGAGAGGATGCGGCCGAACAGGTCGGGAAGCGCCTGTCCCGGGGCCATCAGGTCGAGGTCCTCGTCGGGCGCGATGCCGAACAACCGCAGCACCTGGTCCAGCATCTGCCGGTGCTGCGCGGTCACCGCGACCTGCACTTCGATCCCGGGCGTGACCGCCAGCGCGCCCACCACCGGGGCCATCTTGATCGCTTCCGGGCGGGTCCCAATGGCAACCATCACCCGAGCTTGGGTCAAAGGGCTCGCTCCAGTTCCGGCAGGATCGCGAACAGGTCGCCGACCAGGCCGATGTCCGCGATTTCGAAGATCGGCGCGTCGGCGTCCTTGTTGATCGCGACGATCGTTCCTGCGTCCTTGATCCCGGTCAGGTGCTGGATCGCGCCGCTGATGCCGATCGCCATGTACAGGTCCGGCGCGATGATCTTGCCGGTCTGGCCCACCTGCAGCTCGTTCGGCACGTAACCGGCGTCGACCGCGGCGCGCGACGCGCCGACCGCGGCGCCGAGCTTGTCGGCCAGCTGGTAGATGATCGCGAAGTTCTCCTTCGAGCCGACGCCGCGACCGCCGGAGACCACGCGCTTCGCGCTCTGCAGGTCGGGTCGGTCGGTCTTGCCGGCGGCCAGCCCGACGAAGGTCGTGTGCGTCGGCAGCGCCGCGTCGACCGCGGTCGCTTCGACCGTGGCGCCACCGTCGCGCGCCGCTTCCGGCCACGACGCGGTGCGCACGGTGGCGACGACCGCCTGGCCCGCGGGCGCCTCGACGGTGACGATCGCGTTGCCGGCGTAGATCGGGCGCTTGAAGGTGCGCTCGCCCTCGACCGCCATCAGGTCCGAGACCTGCGGCACGCCGAGCAGCGCGGCCACGCAGGGCATCAGGTCCTTGCCGAAGGTGGTGGACGGGCCGAAGACGTGGCTGTAGCCGGCGGCGAGTGCCGCCACCTGCGGGGCGAGCACCTGGGCGATCGCGTGCGCATTGGCGGGGTTGGAGACCGCGAGCACGCGCGACACGCCGGACAGCTTCGCGGCTTCGGCGGCGACCGCGGCGGCGTCGTCCGCGAGGACGAGGACGTCGACCGCTTCGGGCGACAGCGCCCGCGCGGCGGACACGCACTTGGCGGTGGCGGCGTTGAGCTTGCCGTCGAGGTGTTCGGCGACGACGAGGACCTTGGACATCAGAGCAACCCCTTCTGCTTCAGCGCGGCCACCAGTTCGGCCGCATCCTTGACCATCACCCCGCGGCTGCGCTTCGCCGGCGGCGCGTAGTGCGTGGCCTTGAGGCCCTCGCCGGCCTCGACGCCCAGGTCGGCGAACGGGATCGACTCCAGCGGTTTGGACTTGGCCTTCATGATGTCCGGCAGCTTGATGAAACGCGGCTCGTTGAGGCGCAGGTCGGTGGTGACCACGGCCGGCAGCTCGACCTCGAGCGTCTCCAGCCCGGCGTCGACCTCACGGGTCACCGTGGCCTTGCCGGCGCCGGCCTCGAGCTTCGAGGCGAAGGTCGCCTGCGGCCGGCCCCACAGCGTGGCCAGCATCTGCCCGGTCTGGTTGGCGTCGTCGTCGATCGCCTGCTTGCCGAGGATCACCAGGTCCGGCTGCTCCTTTTCGACCAGCTTCAGCAGGGCGCGCGCGGCGGCGAGCGGCTGGATGTCCTGGCCGGTTTCGGTGACCACGTGGATGGCGCGGTTGGCGCCCATCGCCAGGCCGTTGCGCAGGTGCGCCTGGGCGTCCGCCGGGGCGATGGTGGCGACCACGACCTCGCTGGCGACGCCCTTGTCGCGCAGGCGCAACGCCTCTTCCAGGGCGATCTCGTCGAACGGGTTGGCCGACAGCTTGACACCGTCGGTGACCACGCCGGAGCCGTCCGGCCTGACCTGGATGCGGACGTTGAAGTCCACCACGCGCTTGTAGCCGACCAGGATCTTCACTTGCAGGGGTTCCTCGTGTTGCCGCGGGGGCGCACGGCCGATCCGCTAAACTGGGCATTCTAGCGCGCAGGGGTGCGATGTCCGCTCTCGATTGGCAGGGATGGCTCACGATCGGCATCGTGCTGGCAACGCTGGCGCTGCTGCTGTGGGAGCGCTTCACCCCGGACAAGGTGCTGCTGGGGTCCGTGGCCGTGCTCATCGGCACCGGGATCCTCCGCCCGGCCGAGGCGCTGGCCGGGTTCTGGAACCCGGGCGTGCTGACCGTGGCGGTGCTGTTCGTGCTGGTGGCGGCACTGAAGTCGACCGGCGCGATCCGCTGGGTCGGCGACTGGGTGCTGGGGCGGCCGCGCGGCGAATGGCGGGCGCAGGCGCGGCTGGTGACGATCACCTCGCCGCTGTCCGCGTTCATCAACAACACGCCGATCGTGGCGATGCTCACCTCCGCGATCGAGCACTGGAGCACGCGCAGCGGCATCGCCCCGTCCAAGCTGCTGCTGCCGATGAACTACGCCACCATCCTGGGCGGCATGTGCACCCTGGTCGGGACCAGCACCAACCTGATCGTGGCCGGCCTGGTGCTGCGCCAGGGCGAGATCGAGCCGCTGGAGATGTTCGACCCGCTCGGCGTCGGCGCCGCGGCCGCGGTGGCGGGCGGCCTCTACCTGCTCGTCGCCAGCCGCTGGCTGCTGCCGGAGCGGCGCTCGGCGATGCAGCAGGCCGGCGACCTGCGCGAATACGTGGTCGAGATGCTGGTCGAGGAGGGTGGCCCCGTCGCCGGGCACAGCATCGGCGAGGCGCGGCTGCGGCAGCTGGCCGGCTCGTTCCTGGTCGAGCTGGTGCGCGATGGCGAACTGCATTCGGCGGTGCCGCCCACCGAGGTGCTGCGTGGTGGCGACCGCCTGGTGTTCGTCGGCGCCACCGACGCGGTGCGCGAACTGCGCCGCGTCCCCGGGCTGCGCCCGGCCAACGACCAGGTATTCAAGATCGACGATGCCGGCGGCCAGCGCACGCTGGTGGAAGTCGTGCTGTCCTCGTTCTCGCCGGCGGTCGGCCGCACCCTGGTGCAGTCGGCGTTCCGCAGCCACTACAACGCGGCGGTGATCGCGGTCGCGCGCCGCGGCGAGCGCCTGCCGCGCAAGCCGGGCGAAGTGGTGATGCAGGCCGGCGACACGCTGCTGCTGGAAACCGACGCCGGTTTCGCCCGCCGCCACGTCGGCAGCGCGGATTTCCTGCTGGTGAACGAGGTGGACGGCGCGCCGCGCGTGGACCGCCCGCGCGCGCTGGTGGCACTGGGCGTGATCGCGTTGATGATCCTGGCCAACACCGTGCTCGGCGTGGACATCCTGGTCTCGGCGCTGGTGGCGGCGCTGCTGGTGCTGCTGGCGCGTTGCGTGCACGTGGCCGAGCTGCGCCGCAGCGTGGACCTGCGCCTGATCGTGGTGATCGCCTGCTCGTTCGCGCTGGGCGCGGCCCTGGAGCAAAGCGGGGTGGCGGCGCTGGCGGCGGCGCAGCTGGGCGCGCTGGCCGGTGGCGATCCGTTCCGGACGCTGGTGCTGGTCTACATCGCGGCGGTGGTGTTCACGGAACTCGTCACCAACAATGCCGCCGCGGTGCTGGTGTTCCCGATCGCGGTGTCGGCCGCGGCGACCGTGGGCGCGGATCCGATGCCGTTCGTCATCGCCACGATGATGGGCGCCTCGGCCGGGTTCATCACCCCGATCGGCTACCAGACCAACCTGATGGTCTATGGCCCCGGCGGCTACCGGTTCACCGACTACGTCCGCTTCGGATTGCCGCTTTCGCTGGTGGTGGGCGCGGCCGTGCTCACCGCGATCCCGCTGTTCTGGGCGTTCTGAGGCCGGTCGGTGGCTAGAATGACGTCCAACCCATCACCAACCGGCAGCCACGAGAGGATCCCCGCGCAGTGACCCCCGAGCCGAAGATGCTTTCGCACCTGGACCGCCTGGAAGCCGAGAGCATCCACATCCTGCGTGAAGTCGCCGCGGAGTTCCGCAACCCGGTGATGATGTACTCGGTCGGCAAGGACAGCTCGGTGCTGCTGCACCTGCTGGTCAAGGCGTTCCATCCGGCGCGGCCGCCGATCCCGCTGCTGCACGTGGACACGACGTGGAAGTTCCGCGAGATGATCGCCTTCCGCGACCGCCGCGCCACGGAGACCGGAGTCGAGCTGCGCACCTGGACCAATCCGGACGGCCTGGCGCAGGGGATCGGCCCGGTGACCCACGGCGCCACCGTGCACACCGACGTGATGAAGACCCAGGCGCTGAAGCAGGCGCTGGACAAGTGGCAGTTCGACGCCGCGATCGGCGGCGCGCGCCGCGACGAGGAGAAGTCGCGCGCGAAGGAACGGATCTTTTCGTTCCGCAACGCGCAGCACCGCTGGGACCCGAAGAACCAGCGCCCGGAGCTGTGGGACCTGTACAACGCCCGCATCCACAAGGGCGAATCGGTGCGCGTGTTCCCGATCTCCAACTGGACCGAACTCGACGTGTGGCTGTACATCTTCCGCGAGAAGATCGAGGTGCCGTCGCTGTATTTCGCGGCCGAGCGGCCGGTGGTGGAGCGCGATGGCGCGCTGATCATGGTCGACGACGATCGCCTGCCGCTTCGTGAAGGCGAACAGCCGATGCGGAAGAAGGTGCGATTCCGCACGCTCGGCTGCTATCCGCTCACCGGCGCGATCGAGTCCGAGGCCGACACGCTGGAGAAGATCATCGCCGAGATGCTGGTGGCCACCACCTCCGAGCGCCAGGGCCGGGTGATCGACCAGGATCCGTCGGCTTCGATGGAGAAGAAGAAGCAGGAGGGCTACTTCTGATGAACGACCTGGCCCACGCCGACGCAGCCCGCGCGCAGGTCGCCGCCTACCTGCAGCAGCACGAGACCAAGGACCTGCTGCGCTTCATCACCTGCGGCAGCGTCGACGACGGCAAGAGCACGCTGATCGGGCGCCTGCTGCACGACACCCGCCTGCTGCTCGACGACCAGCTGTCGGCGCTGGAGTCGGACAGCAAGCGCCATGGCACCCAGAACGGCGAGATCGATTTCGCGCTGCTGGTGGATGGCCTTGCCGCGGAGCGCGAGCAGGGCATCACCATCGACGTCGCCTACCGTTTCTTCGGTACCGACAAGCGCAAGTTCATCGTCGCCGACTGCCCCGGGCACGAGCAGTACACCCGCAACATGGCCACCGGCGCCTCCACGGCCGACCTCGCGGTGGTGCTGGTGGATGCGCGCAAGGGCCTGCTGACGCAAACCCGGCGCCACAGTTACATCGTTTCGTTGCTCGGGATCCGCCACGTGCTGCTGGCGGTGAACAAGATGGACCTGGTGGATTACGACGAACAGGTGTTCGACGACATCTGCGAGGGCTACCGCGCGCTGGCGGCGACGCTGGGCATCCCCCAGGTCACCTGCATCCCGGTCTCGGCACTGAAGGGCGACAACATGCTCGAGCGCTCGCCGGCAATGGCCTGGTACCAGGGCGAGTCGTTGCTGCAGCACCTGGAAAACGTGCAGGTGGACCGGCACCGGCGCGCGCTGGGCCTGCGCATGCCGGTGCAATGGGTGTGCCGCCCGGACCAGTCGTTCCGCGGCTTTGCCGGCAGCATCGTCGCCGGCACGGTCGCGCCGGGCGATGCGGTCACGGTGCTGCCTTCCGGCCAGCGCTCGCACGTGGCGCGGATCGTCACCGGCGACGGCGACCTCGCCAGCGCCGGCGCCGGCCAGGCGGTGGTGCTGACGCTGCGCGACGAGATCGATGCCAGCCGCGGCGACGTCATCGCTGCCGCGGCCGATGCGCCGGAGATCTCCGACCAGTTCGCGGCGCACCTGCTGTGGCTGGGCGAGCAGCCGCTGCTGCCGGGCCGTCCCTACTGGCTGCGCATCGGCACCCGCACGGTCGGCGCGCAGGTCACCGAGATCAAGCACAAGGTCGACGTCAACACGCAGGAAGAACTTGCCGCCAAGAGCCTGGAGCTCAATGAGGTCGGCTACTGCAACCTCTACCTCGACCAGCCGGTGCCGTTCGAGGCCTACGCCGACAACCGCCAGCTCGGCGGCTTCATCCTCATCGACCGCCAGACCAACGCTACCGTCGCCGCCGGCACGCTCGAGTTCGCGCTGCGTCGCGCCGGCAACATCCACTGGCAGCACCTGGAGGTGGACAAGGCCGCGCGCGCGCGGATCAAGCACCAGGTCCCGCGCTGCCTGTGGTTCACCGGCCTGTCCGGCGCCGGCAAGTCGACCGTCGCCAACATGGTCGAGAAACGGTTGCTGGCGATGGGCCACCACACCTACCTGCTCGATGGCGACAACGTGCGCCACGGCCTGAACAAGGACCTGGGCTTCACCGCGGAGGATCGCGTCGAGAACATCCGGCGCGTGGCGGAAGTCGCGAAGCTGATGGTGGACGCCGGCCTGATCGTGCTGGTCAGCTTCATCTCGCCGTTCCGCGCGGAGCGGCGGATGGCGCGCGAGCTGTTCGCCAACGGCGAGTTCCTCGAGGTGTTCGTGGACACGCCGCTGGAAGTGGCCGAGGCGCGCGACGTCAAGGGCCTGTACGCCAAGGCGCGCGCCGGCCAGCTGCAGAACTTCACCGGCATCGATTCGCCGTACGAAGTGCCGGAGGCCGCGGACATCGTGCTCGAAACCCAGCGGCATGAGCCGGGCGAGCTGGCGGAAACGCTGGTCGCCGAACTGCTGCGCCCGGCCCGCTAGCGCAGGCGCGCGGCGACCACTGCGCTGGCGCCGAAGCCGATCGAGCGCCCGGCCGCGATCGCGCGGGCTTCCGCGGCCAGCAGGCGCTCGATCGCGCGCGTCACCGGGCCGTGCGCGGTGCCGTGCTCGACCTCGGCCGACAGCATCGCCCGCTTGCGTCCCGCGCCGAGCCGGTGGGGCAGGGCGCGGAACAGCCATTGCGGCAGCACCAGCGGCCGGAACGTGTAGCTGAAGTATTCGGTCTCGAAGAGCCCGGCCAGCAGCGCCTGCAGCGACGCCCGCGTATGCCGGCGGAAGTGGCCCGCCTCGACGTCGGCGCTGGACCACAGCCAGGCATGGCAGGGCACGGTCAGGTAGAGCATCCCCCCGGGCGCCAGCAACGGCGCGACATCCTCGATGAAACGCCGGTCCTGCTCGACGTGCTCGATCACGTCGAACAGGCCAAGCGCGCCGAAACTGCCCGGCCGGAAACCCGCCGCCTCGACCGTGGCGCAGGCGACGTGCGCGAGTCCCCGCCCCTGTCGCGCGTTGCGCGCGCCGACTGGGCCGGGTTCCAGCAGCATCACCTCGCGCCCGTCCGCCGCCAGCCGCTGGGCGACGTAGCCATTGCCACCGCCGATGTCGAGCAGCATCCCGGACCAGGGATGGTTCGCGACCACCGCAGAGATGCACTGGTTGCGGTGGCGGAACCAGAACGACTCGTCCTCGACCTGGAAGCAGCCGGCGTGGCCGGTGTCCGAATACGAGACCGCCGCCTGCCCGCTAGCGTAGTAGATGCCGTCCCCGCCGAGGCGCAGGCCCGTGCTGATGTCTTCGATCCGGGTCATTCGTGTCCTCGCGGCATGCCGCCGCGCTAGACTTTACCTTCTCCTGGACGTGGGAACGATGCGATGGCGGCAGGCAAGGTGTATCCGGACGCGGGCGCGGCCTTGCGCGGCGTCGTGGCGGACGGGCATACGCTCGCGGTGGGCGGCTTCGGTCTCTGCGGCATTCCCGAGGCGCTGATCGCGGCCTTGCGGGATTCGGGGGTGAGGGAACTCACCGTCATCTCCAACAACGCGGGCGTGGACGGTTTCGGCCTCGGCCAGCTGCTCGGCACGCGCCAGATCCGCAAGATGATTTCGTCCTACGTGGGCGAGAACAAGGAATTCGAACGCCAGTTCCTCGCCGGCGAACTCGAGCTCGAGTTCAACCCGCAGGGCACCCTGGCCGAGCGCCTGCGCGCCGGCGGCGCCGGGATCCCGGCGTTCTTCACCGCCACCGGCTACGGCACCGTGGTCGCCGAGGGCAAGGAAACCCGGGAGTTCAACGGCCGCATGTACGTGATGGAAACCGCGCTCACCGCCGACGTCGCGCTGGTCAAGGCGTGGAAGGCGGACCACGCCGGCAACCTTGTGTTCCGCAAGACCGCGCGCAACTTCAACCCCGCCTGCGCGATGGCCGGCAAGGTCTGCATCGCCGAGGTGGAGGAGATCGTGGAGACCGGCGCGTTCGATCCCGACCAGGTGCACCTGCCCGGCATCTATGTCGATCGCATCGTCCTCAACGCGACGCCGGAAAAGCGCATCGAGCAACGCACGATCCGCCAGGAGGCACGCTGATGGCCTGGACCCGTGAAGAAATGGCGCGCCGCGCGGCGCAGGAACTCACCGACGGCGCCTATGTGAACCTCGGTATCGGCCTGCCGACGCTGGTAGCCAACCACATCCCCGAGGGCGTGGACGTGTGGCTGCAGAGCGAGAACGGCCTGCTCGGCATCGGCCCGTTCCCGACCGAGGCCGAGCTCGACGCGGACCTGATCAACGCCGGCAAGCAGACCGTCACCGCGCGCCCGGGCGCCAGCTACTTCGGCAGCCATGATTCGTTCGCGATGATCCGCGGCGGCCACATCGACCTGGCGATCCTGGGCGCGATGGAAGTCACCGACCGCGGCGACCTCGCCAACTGGATGGTCCCCGGCAAGATGGTCAAGGGCATGGGCGGGGCGATGGACCTGGTCGCCGGGGTGCAGCGCGTGGTGGTGCTCATGGAGCACACGACCAGGCAGGGCGAGCCCAAGATCCTGCCGCAGTGCACGCTGCCGCTGACCGGTGTCGGCGTCGTCGACCGTATCATTACCGACCTGGGGGTGCTCGACGTCACGCCGGCAGGGCTGCGGCTCGTCGAACTGGCGCCGGGCGTGGACGAAGCTGAACTCCGGGCCAAGACCGGATGCGAGATTGGTCGCGAATAGTGCTGGCGGAGGGGCCGCGAGGTTGTCGCGGCCGCGAAACCGGGGCACGATCCGGGGCACTTACGGGGGAGTGTGAAATCGTGGATTCAAGGATTCTTGCGGTAGTCGCGTCGATCGTGCTGCTGGCAGGCGCCTGCAGCGGCAGCCAGGCGCCGATGCCGGCCAGCACGGCCGCGGCCAGCCCGCTTGCAGGGTCGCCGGCCCTTGGAACGGGCATGGCTGGCCTGCCGGGGGTTGCCATCGCCGGCAGCCGCACGCAGCCGAGCCGGGCGGCGGCGGCGCCCGACCACGGCGAATTCGCCAGCTATCCCGGCGACGTCCGCCGCGTCACCGGCGCCTACACCTGGCACCGCGCGGCGTTCAGCGAGGCGCACGCGCGCAACGCCATCGACAGCGGCCACCTGCGCCTGACCACGCCGGACGGACGCCTGCTCGACGTCGTCTACGACCGCCACGTGGAGCACGCCTCCGGCGACTGGACCTGGATCGGACACCTCGCCGGGCACGAGGGCGTGCAGACCGTCCTCACGATCGGGGCGGAAGCGGTGTTCGGCAGCATCGGCCAGGATGTCGGCCTGCCGTTGCGCCTGACCATGCGCGACGGTGCTGCCTGGCTGGTCGAAACCGACGCCGCAATGGTCGCGCGGATCGACAGCGAGGCGACGCGACCGAGCCGTCCCGACTTCCACGTGCCGGTGCAGCCGCGCGTCGCGCCACGCGGCGCCTCCGCGACGGCCATGCCTGCCGGCCGGACCGCCTCGGCGACCGCCAGCGCCAGCCCCACCGTCGACCTGCTGGTCGGCTACACCCCCGGCTTGCGCACCGCCTACGGCAGCGCCTCGGCCGTGCTCACGCGCATCAACAACCTCGTGGACCTCACCAACACCGCCTACGTGAACGGCGGCATCGTCGGCCGCGTACGCCTGGTGCATGCGATGGAGGTCAACTACACCGACACCAACGACAACGGCACCGCGCTCCAGGAAATGAGCGGATACGAATCCGGGGTCGGCGAGGTCCCGACGTCCCCGGCTTTCGCCGACCTGCGCGCGGCACGCGAAACCTATGGTGCGGACCTGGTCACCCTGCTCCGCGATTTCCGCGACCCCGAGCACGAGGGTTGCGGCATCGCCTGGCTGCTGGGCGGCTCGCTGCAGGGCATCTCCGCGGGCGAGGGTTGGGACACGCTGGGCTACAACGTGGTCAGCGACGGCACCGACGTCAATGAAGAGGACAGCAAGAGCTACTACTGCCGCGAGCTGACGTTCGCCCACGAAATCGGGCACAACATGGGTGCGGCGCACGACCAGGAAACCGCCAAGGGCGAGGACGGCATCCTCGACAGTCCCGACGACTATGGCGCCTACACCTTTTCGTTCGGCTACAAGGTCGGCGCCACCGGCGGCAACTTCTACACGGCCATGGCCTACGGCGACACCGGGCAGATCGGTTACATCATCTTCTCGACGCCGGACAGCACCTTTTGCGGCGGTCGCCCGTGCGGGCTGAGCACCGCCGACAACGTGCGGACCCTCAACAGCACCATGCCGGTGGTGGCCGGGTTCCGCGCGTCCGCCGTGCCGGAAGAGCAAGACAGTCGCTGGCTGGTGGTCGACGCCAGGCACAACGACGCCAACGCCGACGGACGCTCCGACCTGTTCTGGCACAGCGCGCAGTTCGAGCGCCAGCAGTCCTGGCTGATGAACGGCACGGCCTGGACCTATGGCGGCGTACGCGCGGTGGCGGCGAAGTACGAGGTCGCCGGCATCGGCGATTTCGACGGCGACGGCCGCGCCGACCTGCTGTGGCGCGACACCACCCGCACCCAGGTGTGGATGTGGCGCGCCACCGCGGCCGGAGGCTACGACATCGTTTTCCTGCGTGACTATCCCGCCGGCTGGGAGATCGCGGGCATCAGCGACGGCAATGCGGACGGCCGCTCCGACATCCACTGGTACAACCCAACCCTGCATCGCCTGCAGGTCTGGTACATGGCCGGCGCGACGTGGAGCTACGGCGCGGTGCACGCCACCTCGGCCAATGCGCGGATCCTCGGCATCGGCGACATGTCCGGCGACGGCCGCGCCGACATCGCCTGGCACGACGAGGCGACCGGATCGGTGGCCGTGTGGTTGCGCGGTACCAGCGACGCCTATTCCGCGCAGGCCTTGCGCTCCTATCCCGACGGATGGAGCGTGGTCGCGGTGGCCGACGCCAACGGCGACGGACGCATGGACCTGTTCTGGCACAACCCGGCGCTTGGCCGCATCCAGTCCTGGCAGATGAACGGTTTCCTCTGGACCTATGGCCCGGTGAACCCGATCGCATCGCAGTACGAGGTCGCCGCCGTCGGCGACTTCAACGGCGATGGCCGCGCCGACCTGGCCTGGCAGGACCAGGCGAAGACGACTGTCTGGAGCTGGCAGGCGCGCAGCGACCTGAGCTACTCGGTCGCGCTGTTGCGCGGCTATCCGACGGGCTGGTCGCTGGTCCACTGAACCCATGCACGACGAGATGCCAACGCCCATGGAACCCGACCGCGACGTCATGGAATACGACGTGGTCGTGGTGGGCGCGGGTCCGGCGGGGCTCGCGTTCGCAATCCGCCTGAAACAGGTCTCTCCCGATCTCGCCGTCTGCGTGATCGAGAAAGGCGCAACGGTGGGTGCGCACATCCTGTCCGGCGCGGTCATCGAACCCGGACCGCTGGACGCGCTGCTCCCGGGCTGGCGCGACAATCCGCCGCCGATCTGCGTGCCGGCGACCGACGACGAGTTCTGGCTGCTGTCGAAGACCGGTGGCCGGCGCCTGCCGGTGCCGCCGGGCATGCGCAACCATGGCAACTTCATCGTCAGCCTGGGCGCGATGTGCGCGTGGATGGCGCCGCAGGCCGAGGCGCTGGGGGTGGAGATCTATCCCGGCTTCGCCGCGTCGTCCGTCCTGCATGGCGAGGACGGCCGCGTCCAGGGCGTGCGCATCGGCGACATGGGCGTGGCGAAGGACGGCAGCCACAAGCCCGGCTACACCAAGGGCATCGACATCCGCGCCCGGATGACCGTCCTTGCCGAGGGCGCGCGCGGCAGCCTGACCAAGCAGCTGGTGAAGCGTTTCGCGCTCGACGCGGCCTGCGACCCGCAGGGCTATTCGATCGGCATCAAGGAGCTGTGGCAGGTGCCCGCGGGGCGCGTGACGCCGGGCAAGACCGTGCACAGCCTGGGCTGGCCAGCGGACACCAATACCTACGGCGGCAGCTTCATCTACCACCTCGACAAGGACCGGATCGCGCTGGGCTACGTCTCCGGGCTGGACTACCGGGACCCGAACTACAAGCCGTGGGAGGCCTTCCAGCAATGGAAGAACCACCCGATGGTGAAGCCGCTGCTCGAGGGCGGCAGCATCCTGTCCGCCGGTGCCCGCGCGATCGTCACGGGCGGTTACCAGTCATTGCCCAGGACGGAGATGCCCGGCGCGCTGCTGATCGGCGACGGCGCCGGCCTGCTCAACGTACCCAAGATCAAGGGCACCCACCAGGCGATCCGCTCGGGCATGGTCGCGGCCGAGCACCTGGCCGCGCAGGCCGGATCGGGCGGATTGGAAAGTGCCGGATTCGACGCGAAGCTGCGCGCGTCGCCGGCGATGGACGAATTGCGCAAGGTGCGCAACGTGAAGCCCGGCTTCAAGCGCGGCCTCTGGCTTGGCATGCTCAACGCCGCCTGGGAAACCGCCGTCGGCGGCCTGTCGCCATGGACGCTGCGCAACAAGCCGGACTGGAGTTCGCTGGACAAGCTGGGCGAGCACGAGCAACCCCGGCGCGACTACCTGCAGCGCGAGCTGCCCCCGCGCGACCGCCTGCAGGGGGTGTACTTCGCCGCCACGGCGCACGACGAGGACCAGCCGGTGCACCTGGTGGTGCACGACACCAGCATCTGCGCCGATCGCTGCGTGGTCGAGTACGGCAACCCCTGCACCAACTTCTGCCCCGCCGGCGTCTACGAGATGGTCGACGACGCCAGCCAGCCGCACGGCTTGCGCCTGCAGGTCAACAGCGCCAACTGCGTGCACTGCAAGACCTGCGACGTCAAGGATCCCTACGAAATCATCACCTGGGTGACGCCGGAAGGCGGTTCGGGGCCTAATTACCAGAATCTCTGACGCCGGGATCGGCGGCGCCTGTCGCCAGGGTCCAGCCGGCGATGTCGTGGGCGATCATGCCGAGCGCTTCGCCGAACGCGCGGGTCACCAGCGCCGTGTCGGCGCCCGATGCCGGCACCGCCTGGCGGAAGGTCCGTGTTCCCACCAGCGACTGGCCGACGCTGCGCACCAGCTTGGCATTCACTTCCATGGTCGCGGCCGGCACCGCGCCGCCGGCGTAGTCCGCCTCGAAGCGGCGCACGTCCAGCTCCAGCCGGTAATCCGCGGCCAGGCCACTGCCCTGGCGCGCGACCGCGGCCAGCTTCCCGGATTCCTCGAGCGTCTGCAGCACCGCGTCGCGCAGCTGCTCGCCAGGGTCCTTGGCCCACAGCGCGCCCTTGTAAACCTGCAATTCGCCGGGCACCGGGCGCACGGCGATCCGCGTGCCGTCGAGCATGCCGGCCACGTGCGGCGAGCCGATCGCCAGCTGCGCGTCCAGCGTCGGCCAGGCTGGGTCCGCCTGCACCCGCGGCATCGGCGCATAGATCGTCGAAGGCTCCTTGCTCCCGCCCACCAGGGAACATCCACCCACCGCCACGGCGAGCAACGCGGCCACAAGTCGCGACACACCCGCCATTCCCCGTTCCCTGTTCCCCATTCCCGCCCTATCGCTCTTCATCTGGATCGAACTCCTTCGGCGCATCGCGCCCCAGCAGGTAGCCCGCCGGATTGCCCTGCATGCGCTCGCTGATGCGGCGCAGGTCGCGGACCAGTCCGCGCAATTCGGCCAGCGTCGGGCCGAGCTGCGACAGGCCGTCATTGGCGAAGCTGCGGATCGCCGCGCGGTTCTCGCCAAGGATCGCATCCGCGCCGCCGGCGGCGGCATCGAGGCGGGTGAGGGTGCTGTCGAGCTTAACGACCAGGCCGGGCAGCTTGTCCACCAGTTCGCGGTCGATGTCCTCGACCGCCTGGTTGGTGCTGCCGAGCGTGCGCTGCAGCAGTTCGCTGGACTTGCGCGCGTTGACGATCAGCAGGCGCAGGTCCTCGCGCTGCGCGGCGACCGAGCCGGTCATCGCCTCGATGTTCTCCAGCGTGTTGGCGATGCGCTTGACGTTCTCCTCGCTCAGCACCTGGTCCATCCGCGCGACCAGGCGGTTGGCGGTGTCGGCGATGTTCTGCAAGGCCGAAGCCTCGGTGGCGATCGTCGGCACGTCCTCGCGGCTGGCCTGCGCCAGCCATTCCGCTTCCGGGCTGCCGCCGGTGAGCTGGATGAAGGGCACGCCGGTCAGGCCGGTGATCGACAGCTTGGCGCGGGTATCCACCTTCACCGGCGTGCTGGCCTTGACCTTGAGCCGGGCGACAACGCGACGCGGATCCTTCTGGTCCAGGTCCAGGCGCTCGACCGTGCCGATGGCGATGCCGTTGTATTGCACCGAGCTGCCCTCGGTCAGCCCGGTCACCGGTTCGGTGAACACCACCTGGTATTCCTGCCAGTCGCGATCGGACGAGTATTTCGCCGCCCACAGGCCGAACAGCAGCAGGAACGCGGCTGCAGCCAGGGTGAAGGCGCCGATCAGGACGTAGTTGGCCTTGGTTTCCATCTACCCGCCGCCTCCGCTGTTGCGCGCTGCCGCCTGCTGCGCCGCCCGCCCTCGCGGGCCGTTGAAATAGGACTGCACCCACTCGTGCTCCAGCCGTTCCAGCTCGGCGACCGTCCCCACGGCGAGGATCCGCTTTTCCGCCAGTACCGCGACCCGGTCGCAGATAGCGTACAGGGTGTCCAGGTCGTGGGTGATGAGGAACACCGTGAGCCCCAGGGCTTCCTGCAGTGTACGGATCAGGTGGTCGAATGCGGCCGCGCCGATCGGGTCGAGGCCGGCGGTCGGTTCGTCCAGGAACAGCACCGGCGGGTCCAGCGCGAGCGCTCGTGCCAGCGCGGCGCGCTTGCGCATGCCGCCGGACAGTTGCGAGGGCAGCTTGTCGATCGCGTCTGCGGGCAAGCCCGCCAGCTTCACCTTCAGCAGCGCCAGTTCGTAGCGCAGCGACTCGGGCAGGTCCGGGAAATGCTCCTTCAGCGGCACCTGCACGTTCTCCCCCACGGTGAGCGAGGAGAACAACGCGCCATCCTGGAACAGCACCCCGGAGTTGCGTTCCACGTACATCGAGGCCTCGGCGTCCTCGGACAGCACGTCCACGCCCATCAGCTCGACCGTGCCAGCCTGCGGCTCGCGCAGGCCGATGATCGAGCGCATCAGCACCGACTTGCCGCTGCCCGAGCCGCCGACGATGCCCAGGATCTCGCCGCGGCGCACGTCCAGGTCCAGGCCCTCGTGCACGACCTGGCTGCCGAAGCGGTTGGCCAGGCCGCGCACGCGGATGATCGGTTCGCCGTTGTCGTCGCCCGCGGCCATCACCAGTCCATCTGCATGAACCAGATCGCGGCGATCGCATCGAGCACGATCACCAGCGAGATCGTCTGCACCACGCTGGAGGTCGTGCGTTCGCCGACCGATTGCGCGGTGCCCTTCACCTGCAGGCCTTCCAGGCAGCCGATCAAGGCGATCACCAGCGCGAACACGGGCGCCTTCGACAGCCCGACCACGAAATGCCGCAACTGCATCGTGTCCTCCATCCGCGCGAAATAGGCCTGCGGCGGAATGTCGAGCGCGAACGCGCCGACCGACATGCCTCCGAGCAGGCCGGCGATGTCGGCGATGAAGCTGAGCAGCGGCAGCATCACCAGCAGCGCCAGCAGGCGCGGGATCACCAGCAGGTCCACCGGGTCCAGGCCCAGGGTGCGGATGGCGTCGACTTCCTCGCGGCTGACCATGGCGCCGATCTGCGCGGTGAAGGCGCTGGCGGTGCGGCCGGCGAGCACGATCGAGGTCAGCAGCACGCCGAATTCGCGCAGGAAGGCGATGTTGACCAGCTCGACCACGTAGATGGTCGCGCCGAAGTCGGCGAGGATGTTGGCGCCGAGGAAGGCGATCACCGCGCCGACCAGGTAGGACAGCAGCGCCACCAGCGGCACCGCGTCGAGGCCGGCCTGCTCCATGTGGAAGACGGTCGCGGTGGGGCGGAAGCGCCGCGGCTCGCGCACCATGCGCAGCATCTTCCACAGGTTCTCGCCGAGGAAGCTGACCAGCGCGACGATCTCGCGCCAGTTGTCGGCCACGGCGAAGCCCAGGCGGCCGAGCGCGGCGGCGAAGCCGAATTCGCGCCGCATCCTGGGGCGGTCGTCGGCCACGTCCTCGATCGCCGCGACCAGCGCGTGGTGGTCGCCGCGGAAGGTGAAGCAGGCGAAGTCCAGCTCCTGGCGCCGGGCGAAGCGCAGCAGCTGCAATACACCGAGCGAATCCAGGCGTTCGACGCCGCTGGCGTCCAGGCAACGCACCGACCCCGGGATGTCGCGCAGCGCCGCGGCGATCGCCGGTGCCTGCGCGAGCGTCCAGCTGCCCTGCAGGCGGGCGATGGCCGGGTCGGTGTCGCCGTCCGCGACGCTTGGCGTGGAGTGGCTGGCGGCAACCATGGCGCGAGGATACAGACTCCCGCGCGCGTGCGTGCGATGCTTCCGGTCATGCAAGGCACCGTCGCCCCCCCGTCTCCCGTCGCACAGGCCGCGGTCCCGCCCGCCGTGGCGGATTACGCCACGCGCGTCGCCTTCGTGGTCGAACTGGCCGAACACCTGCACCGCTACGGCACCACCGCGCAGCGCCTGGAAGGCGCGCTGGTCGCGGTGGCGGGCGAGCTGGGCCTCGAATGCGAGCCGATGTCCAACCCGACCGGCATGGTGCTCAGCTTCAGCGACCCGCGGCGACCGCCGGGCCTGAGCGACATCACCCGGGTGATCCGGCTGCCGCCTGGCGATACCGACCTGGCCAAGCTGTGCGAAGCCGACCGCATCGCCGAGGAAGTGGTGGCGGGGCGCCTGGGACTGGCCGAGGGGCATGCCGCGCTGGTCGCGCTCGAGGTCCCGCCGGGCCGGCGGGTGAACGCCGCGATGGTGTTCGGCTTCGGTCTTGCCGCCGCCGCGATCGCCGGCCTGCTGCGCCTGCCGTGGCTGGACATCGCCACCGCCGGTCTCACCGGCGTGCTGATCGGACTGCTCGAACTGGCTTCGCGCGGGCGCCCGCAGATGCGCGAGGCGGGCGAGGCACTGGCGGCGTTGGCAGCGGGATTCGTCGCGATCGCCGTGGCCACGTTCGTCGCGCCGCTCAACCTCAACACGGTGATCATCGCCGCGTTGATCGTGCTGGTGCCCGGCATGAGCCTGACCAACGCGGTGAACGAACTCACCAGCCAGCACCTGGTGTCCGGGACCGCGCGCTTCGCCGGCGCCATGGCCACGCTGCTCAAGCTCACGGTCGGCAGTGCGCTGGCGCTTGCGCTGGCGCACATGGCCGGCATCGAGCCGCAGGTGCGGGCGCTGCGTCCGCAGCCGGCGGTGGTCGAGTTCTCGGCGATGGTGCTGGCCGCGTTCTCGTTCGCGCTGCTGTTCCGCGCGCAGGCGCGCGACTATCCGCTGGTGATGATGGCGGCGGTGTGCGGCTACCTGGTGTCGCGGCTGGGCGGCGAAGCCTGGGGCAGCCCGGTCGGCATCTTCCTTTCCGCGTTGCTGCTCACCGCGGGCGGCAACGCCTACGCGCGCTGGGCGAAACGGCCCGGCGCGCTGGTGCGCGTGCCGGGCATCCTGATGCTGGTGCCCGGCAGCGCCAGCCTGCGCGGGGTCATGAACCTGGTGCAGCAGCAGGATGCGGCGCTGGGGCAGGCGGCGGCCCTTGGCGTGCTGAACATCCTGCTGGCGCTGGTCGCCGGGCTGTTGTTCGGCAACCTGTTGCTGCCGACGCGCCGGAACCTTTGATTACTTGATCAGGAAGTCGTCGGGCTTCCTGCCCTTGGTGGTCAGCGCCGCCATCCATCGCGGCTGCTTGCCGCGGCCGGTCCAGGTTTCCTTCGGGTTGGCCGGGTTCCGGTATTTGGGCGCGACCTTCTTCTTCGTGGCCTTGCGGGGCGCGGCGGCCTTGCGCGCCTTCGGCGCGCCCTTGGCGGCGCCGAACAGTTCCTCGATGCCGTAGCCCTCGGACTTCGCCAGCGCGACGAGCTTGCGGCGCACCGTCGCCGCCGGCTTGCGCTTGCCCAGCACGGTCTTGCGCTTCTTCGCCTTGCTGATCAGCGCGTCCAGTTCCCTGGCGGACAAACGTTCGATCTGGATGGTCATCGCGGCTCCATGAATATGTCGGGGAAATGCGCGGGATAATCGCTGCGCCGCCCCGATCATAATCAACGCGCCGCCCGATTCAAAATCCGAGGCGCTGCCGCAGTGAATCCCGGTCGAGGTTTTCCGATTCGGTCGACGCGCGCGAACGATATTCAAACGTACCCGCTTCCAGCCCGCGCGCCGAGACCACCACGCGGTGCGGGATGCCGATCAGCTCGATGTCGGCAAGCATCGGGCCGGGGCGCAGGCCGCGGTCGTCCAGCGCGACCTCCGCGCCGGCGTCCTGCAGCTCGCGATACAGCGCCTCGGCGGCCTCGACCACCGCGGGATCCTGCTTCGGGTTGATCACGCATACCGCGACCTGCCAGGGCGCCATCGCCGCCGGCCAGCGGATGCCGGCCTCGTCGTGGTTCTGCTCGATCGCCGCGGCGACGATGCGCGACACGCCGATGCCGTAGCAGCCCATCAGCGGATGCACCGGCTTGCCGTTGGCGTCGAGCACGGTGCAGTCCATCGCCTTCGAATAACGGTCGCCCAGCGCGAACACGTGGCCGACCTCGATGCCGCGCGCCAGCGCCAGCACGCCCTTGCCGTCGGGCGACGGATCGCCGGCGACGACCTGGCGGATGTCCGCGACCAGCGCCGGCTCGGGCAGGTCGCGTCCCCAGTTGACCCCGGCCAGGTGCAGGCCGGCGGCGTTCGCGCCGACGACGAAGTCGGCCATCGCGGCGACGCTGCGGTCGGCGACGATGGTGATGGCCTTGCGCGGTGCGACCGGTCCGAGGAAACCCGGCTCGCTGCCGAGGTGCTCCAGGATCTCGGCCTCCGTGGCCATGCGGTAATCGGCCAGCCCGGGCAGCTTGGCGAGCTTGATCTCGTTCACCGAGTGGTCGCCGCGCACCAGCGCCAGCACGAAGCCGGTGTCCTCGTCGCCCACCAGCGCGACCGACTTCACCGTGCGCGCCAGCGGGATGCCGAGCAGCGCGGCGACGTCCTCGCAGGTCTTCTGCACCGGCGTGTCCACCTTGCGCATCGCCTCCGCGGCGGCCGGGCGTTCGCCCGGCGCCAGCGCCTCGGCCAGTTCGACGTTCGCCGCGTAGTCGGACCCATCGCAGAAGGCGATCGCGTCCTCGCCGGAGTCCGCCATCACGTGGAATTCGTGCGAGGCGCTGCCGCCGATCGCGCCGGTATCGGCGAACACCGCGCGGAAATGCAGGCCCAGGCGGGTGAAGATCCGGCCGTAGGTGTCGTACATGTTGCGGTATTCCGCGGCCAGCGACGCCTCGTCCAGGTGGAACGAATACGCGTCCTTCATCAGGAACTCGCGCGAGCGCATCACGCCGAAGCGCGGGCGGATCTCGTCGCGGAACTTCACCTGGATCTGGTACAGGTTGATCGGCAGCTGCCTGTAGCTGGCCAGTTCGTGGCGCGCGAAGTCGGTGACCACTTCCTCCGCGGTCGGGCCGTAGCAGTACCAGCTTTCCTTGCGGTCGCGGATCTTCAGCAGCTGGCCGCCGAACTTCTCCCAGCGCCCGGTCTCCTGCCACAGCTCGGCCGGCTGGATGGTTGGCATCAGCAGCTCGATCGCGCCGGCGCGGTCCATTTCCTCGCGCACCACCGCCTCGACCTTGCGCAGCACCCGCAGGCCCAGCGGCGACCATGTGTACACGCCCGCGGCGAGCTTGCGCAGCATGCCGGCCTTGAGCATCAGCTTGTGGCTGGCGACCTCGGCGTCGGCCGGGGTTTCCTTGACGGTACGGAGATGGAACTGCGACAGGCGCATGGGGCGGGCTCGACGGGTCGGGGCCGGCGTCGGCGCCGGCGAAAAAGAACCCTCATTCTGCCACGCGGGCGGGCACTGCCCTAAACTCGGGGCATGGAAGAAAGCCGCGAACCCGATCCAGGCCAGCCGCGCCCGCGCGGGATCTACCTGTTGCCGAACCTGTTCACCACCGGCGGCCTGTTCGCGGGCTTTTTCGCCATCATCGCCGCGTCCCAGGGCCGGTTCGAAGCCGCCTGCGTGGCGATCTTCGTCGCCGCGGTGCTCGACGGGGTGGACGGGCGGGTGGCACGCCTGACCAACACCCAGAGCGAATTCGGCGTCCAGTACGACTCGCTGGCCGACCTGATCAGCTTCGGCATGGCGCCGGCGCTGGTGATGTACTACTGGGCGCTGTCCACCTACCGGCTGGACGGCATCACCATCGGCCGCATCGGCTGGCTCGCGGCCTTCGTCTACGCTGCGTGCGCGGCGTTGCGGCTGGCACGGTTCAACTCGCAGGTGGCGCAGGTGGACAAGCGCTGGTTCATCGGCCTGGCCAGCCCGGCCGCGGCGGGACTGATGGCGAGTTTCGTCTGGACCGCCCACGACTTCGGACTGGTCGGCCGCGAGCTGCGCCATGTCGCCCTCGCGGTGACCGTCATCGCGGGCCTGCTGATGGTCAGCCGCCTGCGCTACAGCAGCTTCAAGGGTGGTGGCGGGCTGCGCGGCGAGCGCGTGCCGTTCTGGGCGATGGTCGCGGCGCTGCTGGTGCTGGTCGCGCTGGTCCTGGACCCGCCGCGCGTGCTGCTGGCGGCGGCGGTGCTGTATGCGCTGTCCGGACCGTTCGCGTGGCTCTGGCGTCGTCGCCGCGGGCGGGGCGCCTGAGCATGTGGGATCCGTTCCAGCGCGAGGTGCTGGCCGAACTCGGGCTGGTGCCGCATGCGCTGGCGCTGGCCGATGATCCGATGGTGGATGCGTTGCTGCGCGCGGCAGGGCGCGACCGTGCCGCGGCGGATGCCGCGGTCGTGCTGCGTGGCATGCCCGATCCCGCGAGCCTGCGCGGCAATCCCTCCGCCAAGCGCGCGCTGTGGCCGCGGTTGCGGCGGTTGCGCCGCGGGCGCGCATGAACGCGCGCACCGCCGCCGACCGTCCGCAGACCTCGCTGCGTGCGATGCGCGAGGACGATCTCGACCTGGTGATGTCGATCGAGCGCGAGGCCTATCCGTTCCCGTGGACGCGCGGCATCTTCCGCGACTGCCTGCGCGCCGGGTATCCCGCCTGGATCCACGAGCATCGCGGCGATGCGATCGGCTATGCGGTGATCAGCCTCGCCGCCGGCGAGGCGCACATCCTCAACCTGTGCACCGCGCCCGAGGCGCAGGGGCGCGGCCACGGCCGGCAACTGCTGCGCCACGTGCTGCACATGGCGCGCGACCGCGGCGCGCAGAGGGTGTTCCTGGAAGTACGGCCTTCGAACGAAAACGCGATCGCGCTGTACCACGGCGAAGGCTTCAACGAGATCGGCCGCCGCCCGCGCTACTACCCCGCCATCGGCGGCCGCGAGGACGCGATCGTCATGGCCATCGAACTGTTGTGAGACGCAGGACGCGGATTACGCGGACAACAGCCGATAAACACGGATCAAGAGAGTAATGGATCACCGCGATCGTGCAGGTCGCCGGAATCCACTACTCCTGATCCGCTTTCATCCGCGTAATCCGCGTCCTGCGTTTCGCCTCAAATCTTGGCGCGCTGGGCCTGGAGGGCGGCGTGTTGGGTAGTCCAGTCGGCGAGGCGCTGGCGCTCCTGGTCGACGACGGCTGCGGGCGCGTTGCCGACGAAGGTGGCGTTGCCGAGCTTGCCTTCGCACTTGGCGATTTCGGCGGCGACGCGCTTGAGTTCCTTGTCCAGGCGCGAGCGCTCGGCGTCGAGGTCGACCAGGCCTTCCAGCGGCACCAGCAGGGTCAGCTCGCCGACCACCGCGGTGGCGGCGGCGGGGGCCAGGCCGGCATCGTCGAGGAAATCGATCGACGCCAGCTTGTTGAGGAAGCGCAGCTGCGAGGCGAACCGCCGCGCGCGTTCGCGGTCGCCGGCATTGCCGCCGGCCAGCAGCAACGGCACCTGCCTTGCCGGCGCCACGTTGAGCTCGCTGCGCACGCGGCGCAGGGCCGAAACCATCGCCTTCAGCCATTCGACGTCCGCGACCGCGCGGGCATCGGCAGCGCCGAAGTCACCGGGCCGAGGGTAGGGCCGCAGCATGATCGTGCCGCCCTCGATGCCCAGCCGCGGCGCGACCTGCTGCCACAGTTCCTCGGTGACGAAGGGGATGAGCGGATGCAGCAGGCCCAGGAGACGCTCGAGCACGAACAGCAGCGTGTGGCGGGTGCTGGCCGCGGCCGCGGCATCGTTGCCGTTGAGGGCCGGCTTGGCGAGTTCGACGAACCAGTCGCAGAAGTCGTTCCAGGCGAATTCGTACAGCGCCTGGGCGAGCAGGTCGAAGCGGTACGCGGCGAACTGGGCGGCGGCTTCCTCGGTGGTGGCGGCGAGGCGGGAGAGGATCCACTTTTCGGCGTCGGTGGCGGGTTCGCCTGTCGCGGCTTGCGCCGCTCCCACGAGGGGGGCAACGGCGCCCTCGGTGTTCATCAGCACGAAGCGGGTGGCGTTCCACAGCTTGTTGCAGAAATTCTTGTAGCCCTCGGCGCGGCCGAGGTCGAACTTGATGTCGCGGCCGTGGCCGGCGAGCGCGGCGATGGTGAAGCGCAGCGCGTCGGCGCCGAACGCGGGAATGCCGTCGGGGAACTCCTTGCGCGTGGCCTTCTCGATCTTTTCCGCCATCCGCGGTTGCATCAGCCCGGTGGTGCGCTTGGCGACCAGGTCGTCGAGCGAAATGCCGTCGATCAGGTCCAGCGGGTCGAGGATGTTGCCCTTGGACTTGGACATCTTCTGCCCGTGCGCGTCGCGCACCAGGCCGGTGATGTAGACATCGTGGAACGGCACGCGCCCGGTGAGGTGGTCGGTCGCCATGATCATGCGCGCGACCCAGAAGAAGATGATGTCGAAGCCGGTGACCAGCACGCTCGACGGCACGTAGCGGTCGAAGCCGCGCTCGGCCATGCGCGCCGGATCGGGCCAGCCCATCGTGCTGGCCGGCCACAGTTGCGAGCTGAACCAGGTCTCGAGCACATCGGCGTCCTGGCGCAGCGCGACATCGGCGCCGAGGCCGTGCTTCGCGCGCACTTCGGCCTCGTCGCGGCCGACGAAGATGTTGCCGTCGCCGTCGTACCAGGCGGGAATGCGGTGGCCCCACCAGAGCTGGCGGCTGATGCACCAGTCCTGGATGTTCTCCATCCAGTGGCGGTAGGTGTTGACCCAGTTGGCGGGGACGAACTTCACTTCGCCGTTCTCGACCAGCTCCATGCCGCGCCTGGCGAGGCCGTCCATCTTCACGAACCACTGGTCGGTGAGGTAGGGCTCGATCACCTGGCCGGTGCGATCGCCGCGCGGCACCTGCAGCTTGTGCGCCTTCGTCTCGACCAGCAGGCCTTCGCCCTCGAGGTCGGCGAGCACCGCCTTGCGCGCGTCGTAGCGGTCCAGGCCACGGTATTTCCCGGGTGCGTTGTCGTTGACCGTCGCGTCGGGCGCAAGGATGTTGATCATCGGCAGGCCATGGCGCTGGCCGACCTGGTAGTCGTTGAAGTCGTGCGCGGGGGTGACCTTGACCACGCCGGTGCCGAACTCTCGATCGACGTAGCCGTCGGCGATGATCGGGATCTCGCGTCCGGACAACGGCAGGCGCACTGCCTTGCCGACCAGGTGCGCGTAACGCTCGTCGTCCGGATGGACCATCACGGCGGTGTCGCCGAGCATCGTTTCCGGACGCGTCGTGGCCACCACCAGCTGGCCGCTGCCGTCCGCGAGCGGGTACGCGATCGACCACAGGTGACCGTCCTCTTCCTCGTTGACGACCTCGAGGTCGGAGATCGCGGTCTTCAGCACCGGATCCCAGTTCACCAGCCGCTGCCCGCGGTAGATCAAGCCTTGCTCGTGCAGCCGCACGAACGCCTCGACCACCGCCTCGGCGGCGGCCGGGTCCATCGTGAACATGCTGCGCGACCAGTCGGCCGAAGTGCCCAGGCGGCGCATCTGCCGCTCGATGATGTCGCCCGACTGCGCCTTCCATTGCCACACGCGTTCGATGAAGGCATCGCGGCCGAGCGAATCGCGGGTCTCGCCCTTGCCCTCGATCGCCAGGTTGCGCGACACCACCATCTCGGTGGCGATGCCGGCGTGGTCGGTGCCCACCTGCCACAGCGTGTCGAATCCGCGCATGCGGTGGTAGCGCACCAGCGCATCCATCAGCGTCTGCTGGAACGCATGTCCCATGTGCAGGGTGCCGGTGACGTTCGGCGGCGGCAGCAGGATCGAGTACGGCTCGCCCGTGCCGGCAGGCGCGAATACCCCGCTGGCTTCCCATTGCGCGTAGAGCCGGGATTCGAATGAGGTGGGGTCGTAGCCGGTGGCGAGTGTCATCGTTGGAATTCGGTTGTAGGAGCGGCGCGAGCCGCAATCACATGTCGTGCTTGTTCACGTCGAAGCCCCGCGACTTGTATTGCTTCCAGCGCTCGCGCAGGGGACCGCGCGCGGATTCGTCGGCGGGGACCACCTCGAGCACGCGCTCGAAGCCGCCGTCCACCGCGCCGTCGCGCAGGTTGATCAGCAACGGGCGCAGGGGCACGTCCATGTCCGGCGTGGCGATCAGCACCGGGGTGAGTTCGTCTTCCTCGTCGCCGGCGATCTGGTGCGCGACGTAGGCGTCATCGTCGAACGACCACAGCAAGTCGTCCAGCGCCTCGGCCTGCTGGCGATCGCGCGCCAGCACCAGCGTCGGCTGCCCGGAGTCGTGCGCCTTGCGCGCCAGCTCGCAAACCAGCCGCAGCGGCTCCTCGCGGAAACGCGGCTTGCCGACCAGGTAGAAATCGGCGCGCGGCATCCCTTAGCCGCAGCGGTCGAGCAGCCACTGCGACAGCAGGCCGACGGGGCGGCCAGTGGCCATGCCCATCTTGCCGTCGCCATTGGCCACGCCGGCGATGTCCAGGTGCGCCCAGCGCTGGCCCTCGGTGAAGCGCGACAGGAAGCAGCCCGCGGTGATCGCGCCGGCCCAGCGGCCGCCGATGTTGTAGACGTCGGCGAACTGCGAATCGAGCATGCCCTGGTATTCGTCCCAGAGCGGCAGGCGCCAGGCGCGGTCGAAGGTGGCCTCGCCGGCAGCGAGCAACTCGTTCGACAGGTCGTCGTGCTTGCTCATCAACCCGGTGGCGTACTTGCCCAGCGCGACCACGCAGGCGCCGGTCAGCGTGGCCACGTCCAGCAGCGCGGCCGGCTCGAAGCGCTGCGCGTAGGTCAGCGCGTCGCACAGGATCAGCCTGCCCTCGGCGTCGGTGTTGCCGACCTCGATGGTCTTGCCGGACATCGAGGTGAGCACGTCGGAAGGGCGGTAGCTGTTGCCGTCGGGCATGTTCTCCACGGCCGCGGCGATGCACACCAGGTTCACCGGCAACTGCATCCCGGCGGCGGCGACGAAGGTGCCGAGCACCGTCGCGGCGCCGCACATGTCGTATTTCATCTCCTCGATCCCGCCCTGGGTCTTGAGGTTGATGCCGCCGGTGTCGAAGGTGATGCCCTTGCCGACCAGCACGTAGGGCTTGCTGTCCTTGCCGGCGCCGTCGTACTTCATCACCACCAGCTGCGGCGGGTTGGCCGAGCCTTGCGACACCGCGAGCAGCGAACCCATGCCCAGCGCGCGCATCTCCTCGCGATCGAGGACCTCGCACGAGACCTTGCCGCCGACCCGCGCCGCCAACTCGCGGCCCTGCTGGGCCACGTAGGACGGGTTGCAGACGTTCGGCGGCAGGTTGCCCAGTTCGCGGGCGAAGGCCACGCCCGCGGCGATGGCCTGGCCCTGCGCCAGCGCCTGCGCGTCGCCGGCACCGCTGGCGCTGCCTGCCAGGGCCAGCGACTTCAACCCGGTTTCCTCGCGGCGCTTGTTCTTCGCCCCCAGCGTCGAGGTGTAGCGGTAGCAGGCGTGGTCGCTGGCGATCACCGCCTGGCGGATGTTCCAGGCGCTGTCGCGCCCGGGCACCGGCACTTCGGTGAGGGCCAGCAGGGCGCTGCCCGAAGGGCCGGTCTTCAGCGCCCGCGCGGCGTCGCCGATCGCCTTCAGGTATTGCGGCACCCCGAACTTGCCGGGCTCGCCCAGGCCCACGACCAGCACGCGCGGTGCGGCCACGCCGGCGAGGTCGTGCAGCATCGCGGCCTTGCCGGTCTTGCCGCTGAGGTCGCCGCGCCCGGCCAGGGCGCGCAGCCGTCCGCCGGAGGCCGCGTCGATCGCCTGCGCCGACGGCGTGAAGGTCGCGTCCGCGAAGACGCCGACGACCACGCAATCCACCTTGGCGGCAACGGGCGTTTCGCGGCTCAGGCTCGATTCGAGGGTCATGCAGGGTTCCAGTCAGGTTCCGGGGGAAGTCGGAGGCTTTCCGTACAATGACGGCGCGCATTCCATTGAAGCCGGACAATTCTAAGGCAAG
This sequence comes from Lysobacteraceae bacterium, assembly GCA_004297225.1. Classification (GTDB taxonomy): domain Bacteria; phylum Pseudomonadota; class Gammaproteobacteria; order Xanthomonadales; family Xanthomonadaceae; genus Cognatiluteimonas. The sequence continues at coordinate 638,552 of SCUI01000010.1, forward strand.
CCTGCTGCAATCCCCCAGCCAAGGACCCCGATGCCCCTGCTCGACCGCTACCTCCTGCGCGAATTCGGGCAGGCCACCTTCGCAGCACTGGTGGTGTTGCTCATGGTCAGCCTCGGGGGGCTGTTCGCCAACGTGCTGGCGCAGATCGCCAGCGGCCGGGTCCCGGCGGCGCTGATGCTGTCGCAGCTGGGGCTGCAGACCGTGCGCTACCTGCCGCTGATCCTGCCGCTGGGGTTGATGCTGGGCCTGTTGCTGGCGGTGGGCCGGCTGTATCGGGACGCGGAAATGCCGGTGTTCGGCTCGATCGGCGTCGGCCCGCGGCGGATGCTGCGGCCGCTGATGCTGCTGGTGCTGCCGGTGGTGGGCGTGATCGCCGCGATCTCGCTCTGGCTCGGCCCCTTGGCCAAGGCCACTTCGGTGGCGCTGATCGCCGAGAGCAACCGCAACGTGCTGGTCGCGGGATTGCAGGCAGGTCGCTTCACCGAGCTGCCGGGGGGTGGTGGCGTGGTGTACGTCGGCTCGATGTCCACCGACGGCAAGCGGATGGACCGGATCTTCGTGTATCGCCAGTCGAGCGATCGCCTGGACGTCACCACCGCGCACACCGCGGTCGCCAGCCAGGATGGCGAGGACCGTTACCTGCGGCTGCAGGATGGTTTCCGGGTCGAAGGTCCGCGCACCAGCGGCCGCGATTTCCGCCTGATGCGCTACGCCGCCAACGACCTGATGCTGCCGCGCCGGCAGTCGGACGACGACGCCGCGCACGATCCCGAGGCGATGAGCACGCCCGCGCTGTTGCGCGAGCCGGGCCCCGAGGCGCGCGCGCAGTTGCATTACCGGATCGCGCCGCCGCTGCTTGCACTGGCCTTCGCCCTGCTGGCGGTGCCGCTGGCGCGCAGTCCGCCACGGCAATCGCGCTACGGGCGGGTGCTGCTCGGGTTCCTCGCCTACCTGGTCGGCATGAACCTGACCATGCTCGGCACCGACTGGCTCGCCGCCGGCAAGCTGCCGATGGCGGCCGGACTGTGGTGGCTGGTGCTGCCGCTGCTGGCGCTGGGCGCCTGGATGTACTTCAACGACGGGCGCCCGCGCCAGCCGCTGCGCGCGCCGTGGAGGCAGGCATGAAGCTCGTCCCAGGCACGACCTTCCCGCGCATCCACGACCTGTACGTCGGCCGCGTGCTGCTGGGCACGGTGCTGATGACCTGGGCGGTCCTGGTCGGACTGGATTTCGTCATCGGCGGCCTGATGCCGGAGATCGGCGACATCGGCGAGGGCGACTACACCTTCTCCTCCGCGCTGGTGTACGTCATCTACACCGTGCCGCGCCGCGCCTACTTCCTGTTCCCGACCGCGGCGGTGATCGGCACCCTGATGGGGCTGGGCCACCTGGCCACGACCTCGGAGCTCACCGCGCTGCGCGCGCTCGGCCTGTCGCGCAGGCGGCTGGGGCTGGCGGTGGCGATGGCATTGGCGGTGCTGACCGCGCTGATGGTGCTGAACGGCGAGACGCTCGCGCCGTGGGGCCAGCGCCGCGCGGACGCGCTCAAGGCCTCGGCCAAGTCGCCCGACCTTATCGTGGCGCAGTACTCGGGACTGTGGGCGCGCGAGGGCAACACTTTCCTCAACGCCGGCAGCGGCGAGGAACACAGCGACGGCCAGGAGACCTGGTTGCAGCTGCGCGACGTGCACCTGTACGAGTTCAGCGAGGAAGGTCGCCTGGAGTCGATCGCCCGCGCGGCCACCGCCGAGCATCGTAGCGGCGGCTGGCTGCTGCGCGACGTGCATCGCACATGGTTCGAGGCGCGCGCCGTGACCCAGACCGAATCGCTGGAGGAGCGCTGGGAATCCCGGCTCGATCCGACCGCGCTCGCCGCAAGCGTGGTGCGCCCCTCCGGGCTCACGTCCTCGGCGCTGCGCAGCAGCATCGAGTACCGCAAGCGCAACGGCCTGGACGCGAGCGAATACGAGGAGCCGTACTGGGGCCGCTGGTTCTATGCGTTCAACGTGCTGGCGCTGTGCCTGGCGGCGGTGCCGTTCGCGTTCGGGACGCTGCGCAGCGGTGGACTGGGGCGGCGCGTGTTCGTGGGCATCGTGTTCGCGCTCGGCTTCTGGTTGCTGCAGACGCAGTTCGTGCGCATGGCCGGGGTCTTCAGGTTCGACTTCCGCCTCGCCTACCTGCTGCCGCCGGTGTTGATGCTCGGCATCTCGGCGGTCCTGTTCCAGCGCCGTTCCGGCTGACATGGCAAGCGTGGGGGAAGGCGTGCGGGGGAGGGCGCTGGTGGGTTGGCGGATGCTGGCGCTGGTGTACGACGCACTTCCGGTGGTGGCGTTGTGGATGGTGGCCTCGCTGCTGTTCACGCTTGGCTTCACCTTCCTCGGCCACCACGACCTGCGCGAGAACTTCGCGCCCTTCAGCGCGCTGCAATGGCTGCTGTGGCTGGTGTGCTGGCTGGTCGCCGGTGCCTATGCGGTGCTGAGCTGGCATCGCGGCGGGCAGACGCTGGGCATGCGGCCCTGGCGCCTGCGCGTGGTGGAGGCCGCGGGCGGCAGCGCACCGTTGCGCGCGCTGGCGCTGCGTTACGCCGTGGGCACGCTGTCGCTGCTGGCCGCTGGCCTGGGCTTCTGGTGGGCCTGGATCGACCGCGACCGCCTGGCCTGGCACGACCGTGCCAGCGGCACGCGCCTGGTGCGCATGCCCAAGGGTGGCGAGGTCGGCTGAGATGGCCGCCACGCCCGCGGACCGGCGCCGACACGCCATGGCCCTGCCGCCCCTGCGCGACGCCGATGCCGCGGCGATCGAGGCCTTCCTCGATGGCAGCTGGGCGGAGTCCGGCCTGTCGCGACAGACGCTGGCCAGCTACCGTCGCGACCTCGAAGGCCTGGCCCGCTGGCGCGACGGCGCCGGCGGCGGCCTGCTCGGCGCCGATCGTGGCGCCCTGTTCGATTACCTGGCGGCGCGCACGCGCGACGGCTACCGGCCGCGCAGCAACGCCCGGCTGCTGTCGTCGCTGCGCGCGTTCTACGCCCACGCGCTGCGCCGCGGGCTGCGCCAGGACGATCCGACCGCATTGCTCGAGCCGCCCAAGCTGCCGCGGTCGCTGCCCAAGGCGCTGCCGGAAGGCCAGGTCGAGGCGCTGCTGGCCGCGCCCGACACCGCCAGCCCCACCGGCCTGCGCGATCGCGCCATGCTCGAACTGATGTACGCCTGCGGCTTGCGCGTGAGCGAACTGGTCGGCCTGCCCGCCACGGCGCTCAACCTGCGCCAGGGCGCGCTGCGGGTCGTCGGCAAGGGTGGCCGCGAGCGGCTGGTGCCGCTGGGCGAGGAGGCGCAGCACTGGCTGCGGCGCTATCTCGACGAGGCCAGGCCGGTGCTGGCCGGCAAGCGCGCGGTGCCGGCGCTGTTCGTGAACGCCGGTGGCGAATCGCCGAGCCGGCAACAGTTCTGGGCGCTGGTGAAGCGCCACGCGGCGGCGGCCGGCATCGACCCGGGGCGGGTCAGTCCGCACGGGTTGCGCCACAGCTTCGCCACCCACCTGCTCAACCACGGCGCCGACCTGCGCACGCTGCAGATGCTGCTGGGCCACAGCTCGCTGTCCACCACCCAGATCTACACCCTGGTCGCCCGCGAGCAGCTCAAGCGGCTGCACCAGCGGCACCATCCGCGCGGATGAACGGCGGCCACGCTTCAGCTGCGCGCCGGACGCTGCGTGCGACAATGCCGCCCATGAAGACCCTCCTGTTCCTCGCGCTGGCCGGCTTCAGCCTCAGCGCCTGCGCCGGCGACGGCGCCACCCCGGCCGCGGCCGCCAATGCCAAGGATGCGCCGGCAGCGGCCGCCGCTTCCGCCAAGTCCAAGGCAGCCCCCGGCACGCCCGAGGCGCGCGCCCGCGCCGCGCTGAAGTCGCTGGATCCGAACATGCCGATCGAGCGCATCGAGGACGCGGCGGTGCCCGGTTTCCAGGCGGCGATCGTGGGCGGCCAGGTCATCTACGTCAGCGACGACGGCAAGTACCTGCTGCAGGGCACCGCGTACGACATCGCGGCGCGCAAGGACCTGGGCGAGGAAGCGATGAAGGACCTGCGCGTGGAACTGCTGCGCGACATCCCGCTCAAGGATCGCATCGTGTTCGCGCCGAAGGACCCCAGGTACACGGTCACCGTGTTCACCGACGTGGAGTGCGGCTACTGCCGCAAGCTGCACGGCGAGATCGCGCAGATCAACGCGCAGGGCATCGCGGTGCAGTACGTGGCGTTCCCGCGCATGGGCCTGGGCAGCGAGGACTTCAGGAAGATGGTGTCGGTCTGGTGCGCGGCCGACCCGAAGACGGCGCTGACCGCCGCCAAGCTGGACCGGCCGATCCCCACCCGCGAATGCACCAACCCGGTCGCCATGCAGTTCCGGCTGGGGCAGCGCATGGGCCTGACCGGGACGCCGCTGATCCTGGCGCAGGACGGCACCGCGCTGGGCGGTTACCTTCCGCCGGAGCAGCTGCGCAAGGCACTGGACGAACTGGCCGAGGGCCAGGCACCCGTCGCCAGCACCGCCACCGGCGGCCCCTAGTACAATGGCGGTCCGTTAGCCACGGTATCCGCCGGACATGATCGTCCTCGAGGGCCTCCCGGCCCTGTCGCCGTTCCGCCGCGAGCGGTTGCAAGCGCGCCTTTCCGCCATCGCCCCCGACCTGCGCCTGCTGGGGGCATGGTCCGTCTACTGGGTCGAACCCGAGCCGGGCGCGCAGCCTGACGCGCAGGTCCTGCAACGCATCCTCCAGGCCGGCGACGAGCGCCAGCCACTGCCCGCCGGCGCGTGCTCGCGCTTCGTGGTGCCGCGGCTGGGCACGATATCGCCGTGGGCGAGCAAGGCCACCGAACTGCTGCACGGCGCCTCGCTGCCGGTGCAGCGGGTGGAGCGCGGCACCCGCCTCGACCTTGCCGGCTGGCCGACCGATGCCGCGGCCCAGGCCGAGGTCGGCCGGTTGCTGCACGACCCGATGACCCAGTCGCTGCTGGACGACGCGGCGCAGGGCGCGGCCCTGTTCACCACGCCGGCGCGCGGCGCGCTGGAGCGGATTCCCCTGGACGCGCTCGAAGCCGCCAACACCCGCCTCGGCCTGGCGCTGGCCGCGGACGAAATCGAATACCTGCGCGAACGCTACGCCGAGCTGGGCCGCTACCCCAGCGACGTCGAGCTGATGATGTTCGCGCAGGCGAATTCCGAACACTGCCGGCACAAGATCTTCAACGCCAGCTGGACCATCGACGGGCGCGAGCAGCTGCAGGCCAACGGCCAGCCGCTGTCGCTGTTCCGCATGATCAAGCAGACCCACATTGCCACCCCCGAGCACACGCTGACCGCCTACAGCGACAACGCGGCGGTGATCGAGGGCTTCGCCGCGCGCCGCTACCGGCCCGATCCGCGGACGCACGAGTACCGCGCCGAAGCGCTGGTGGACAGCGCGTTCTGCATCAAGGTCGAAACCCACAACCACCCGACCGCGATCGCACCGTTCCCGGGCGCGTCCACCGGCGCCGGCGGCGAGATCCGCGACGAGGGCGCGACCGGCCGCGGCGGCAAGCCCAAGGCCGGCCTGTGCGGCTTCAGCGTTTCGCACCTGCGCATCCCGTCGTTGCCGCAACCCTGGGAGGGCGCGCGCGCGCTGAATCCGCGGATGGCGCCGGCGCTGGAAATCATGGTCGACGGCCCGCTGGGCGCGGCCGCGTTCAACAACGAGTTCGGCCGGCCCAACCTCACCGGATATTTCCGCAGCTTCGAGCTGCGCGAAGGCGACCTTGCGGATGGAACCCGGCTGGATCGCGCCTACGACAAGCCGATCATGCTGGCCGGCGGCCTCGGCGCGATCGACAGGGCGATGGTGGCCAAGCGCAAGCTTTCGCCGGGCGACGCGGTGGTGGTGCTCGGAGGTCCGGCGATGCTGATCGGCCTGGGTGGCGGCGCGGCCAGTTCGGTCGCCTCCGGCGAAAGCGCGCAGGACCTGGATTTCGCCAGCGTGCAGCGCGACAACCCGGAGATGGAGCGCCGCTGCCAGGAAGTGATCGACCGCTGCGTCGGCCTCGGCGAGGACAACCCGATCCTGTCGATCCACGACGTCGGCGCCGGCGGCCTGTCGAACGCGATCCCGGAACTGCTGCACGACTCCGGCGTCGGCGGCGTGATCGACCTGGCGCAGGTGCCCAGCGACGATCCCTCGCTGTCGCCACTGCAGTTGTGGTGCAACGAATCCCAGGAACGCTACGTGCTGGGCCTGCCGCAGGAGCGTGTCGCCGAATTCGCCGCGCTGTGCCTGCGCGAGCGTTGTCCGTTCGCCGTCGTGGGAGTGGCGACGGCGGAGGAGCGGCTGGTGTGTGGTTACGGGGTGCCCGGCGTAAACCGTTCAACGCTGCCCATCGACCTCCCCATGGACGTCCTCTTCGGCAAGCCGCCGAAGATGCACCGGGACACCGCGCATCCGGCGCCACCGCGGTGGCCGGCGCTGGATACCGGCGCGCTCGACCTGCGCGACGCCGCGTTGCGCGTGCTGGCGCATCCGACCGTCGCCGCGAAGTCGTTCCTGGTGACCATCGGCGACCGCAGCGTCGGCGCGATGACCGCGCGCGACCAGATGGTCGGCCCGTGGCAGTTGCCCGTCGCCGATTGCGCGATCACCCTGTCGGATTACGAAAGCTACGCAGGCGAGGCGATGGCGATCGGCGAGCGCGCGCCGCTGGCGCTGCTCGACGCCGCCGCGGCCGCGCGCATGGCGGTGGGCGAAGCGATCACCAACCTGTGCGCCGCGCCGGTGGACTCGATGGCGCGGATCAAGTTGTCCGCGAACTGGATGGCGGCCGCCGGCCACGACGGCGAGGACGCGCGCCTGTTCGATGCCGTGCGCGCGCTGGGCCTGGAACTGTGCCCGGAACTGGACCTCGCGATTCCGGTCGGCAAGGATTCGCTGTCGATGCAGGCCATCTGGAAAAGCGGGAACGGGGAACGGGGAACCGGGAATGGAGGCGGCACGCACAAGTCCCTCTCTCCCGTGTCGCTCGTGGTCACCGCGTTCGCGCCCGTGGAAGACGTGCGCGGGCAGTTGACGCCGTTGCTGGATCGCGACGTCGACAGCGAGTTGTGGCTGATCGGCCTGGGTGGCGGGCGCCAGCGTTTGGGAGGTTCGATCCTCGCGCAATGCCATCCCGATGCCGGCGCCAGCGCGCTGCCGGCGTTCAGCGGCGAGGGCGAAGGCCTGGGTGTGCCGGACCTGGACGACCCGCAGCGCCTGCGCGCGTTCTTCGAACTCATCCGCGACGCCCGCGCCGCCGGGCTGCTGCTCGCCTACCACGACCGGTCCGACGGTGGCGCCTTCGCCGCGCTGGCGGAAATGGCGTTCTGTTCGCACGTGGGCCTGGACATCGTCCTCGATGGCTGGGGCGCCGAGCGGATCGAAAACGTGTTCCGCACGCTGTTCAACGAGGAACTCGGCGCGGTGGTGCAGATCGCCACCGAGGATCGCGCCGCGTTCGCCGACATGGTCGCCAGGCACGGGCTGGTGGATTGCGCGCAACGCATCGCCCGCCCGACCACCGCGCCGCAGGTGCGCGTGCTCGACGACTTCGACGTGCTGGCGCAGTGGCGCTGGGAGGAGCTGTTCGACGCATGGTGGTCGGTGACCCACGCGATCCAGCGCCTGCGCGACAACCCGGGTTGCGCCGACGAGGAACGCGAGCACGCGCGCCGCTTCGAAGCGCCCGGCCTGTCCCCGCAGCTCGCCTTCGATCCGGCCGAGGACATCGCCGCGCCGTTCATCGCCACCGGCGCCAGGCCGAAGATCGCGATCCTGCGCGAGCAGGGCGTCAACGGCCAGCTGGAAATGGCGGTGGCGTTCGAGCGCGCCGGCTTCCGCGCGTTCGACGTGCACATGAGCGACCTCATCGCCGGACGCGCGCGGCTGCAGGATTTCGCGGGCTTCGCCGCCTGCGGCGGCTTCAGCTATGGCGACGTGCTCGGCGCGGGCCGCGGCTGGGCCACCAGCATCCTGGAACGTCCGCAACTTCGCGAGATGTTCGAGGCCTTCTTCGCCCGTGGCGACAGCTTTGCGCTGGGCGCCTGCAACGGCTGCCAGATGCTCAGCCAGCTGCGCG
>SCUI01000199.1 GCA_004297225.1 Lysobacteraceae bacterium
TCGGCGCCTGCCCCTTCGGCAGGAACAGGGCTCCGGACGCATAGGTGCGGCTGCGGCCGTCCAGGCCGTCGGTCGTAGTGTGCAGGATGCGCAGGCCTTGCCCGGCGCTGGCCAGCAGCAGCTTCTCCGGAAGTGGCTCGGTGCGGAGCATGCGTCCGGGCCGGCTCGGCAGCGGGCCGTTCCAGACGTAGAAGTCGGACACCCCGCCGTCGCCCAGGCTCGGATCGACGGCGGCGGCGCCGGCCGGAGCGCCGACGAGGACGAGGGCGGCGGCCATCGCCGCCGAGAGCGCGCGGAACATGCCGCCTCCTTCGAAATCCTGGACCGCCACATTGGCACGTCCGGCCTGGGGCGCGTCAAACCGCCCGGCGCAATTGGCGCTTAAGGACCATCGCCCCTATATTGGCCGACCGCAGCCGAGACGATCCTTGACCATCACCCTCGACCTCTCCCGCGCGCCTGCCGCGCCCGCAACGCCGGCCAGGCCGAACCTGACGGGGCTCACCCGCCAGGGGCTGGCGGCCGCGCTGGTCGACGCCGGGGTGGTGAGGCCCGACAAGGCGCGGATGCGCGCCACCCAGATCTGGCGTTGGATCCACCACTACGGCGTCACCGACTTCGCGGCGATGACCGACGTCGCCAAGGAGACCCGCGCCGCGCTGGCCGAGGCCTTCACCCTGGCCCGACCCGAGGTGGTGGAGCGGCAGGTGTCGAAGGACGGCACCCGCAAGTGGCTGATCCGCATGGCGCCCGGGATCGAGGTCGAGACGGTCTACATCCCCGACGTCGGCCGGGCGGGCGCCCTGTGCGTCTCCAGCCAGGTGGGCTGCACACTCAACTGCACCTTCTGCCACACCGGCACCCAGTCGCTGGTGCGCAACCTGACCGCCGCCGAGATCGTCGCGCAGGTGCAGGTGGCCCGCGACGACCTGGCCGAATGGCCCTCGCCCAAGGAGGACCGGCGGCTCTCCAACATCGTCTTCATGGGCATGGGCGAGCCGCTCTACAATCTCGACAACGTCGCCGACGCCATCGACATCATCGCCGACAACGAGGGCGTCGCGATCTCGCGGCGGCGGATCACCGTCTCGACCTCGGGCGTGGTTCCGCAGCTGCAGGCGCTGGGCGAGCGCACCCAGGCGATGCTGGCCATCTCGCTGCACGCCACCAACGACGAGCTGCGCGAAAAGCTGGTGCCGCTGAACAGGAAGTATCCGATCGCCGAGCTGATGGCCGAGATCCGGGCCTTCCCCGGCCTGTCGAACGCCAAGCGGGTGACCTTCGAG
>SCUI01000200.1 GCA_004297225.1 Lysobacteraceae bacterium
GCTCTTCCGATCTACGCACGCGACGTCGAAGCGCTAGCGCAGAGCCTGCCGGAGCCGCCGATCCTGATCGGCCATTCCATGGGCGGGCTGGTATGCCAGATGGCCGCCAGCCGGACCCAGGTGCGGGCGCTGGCGCTGCTCGCGCCGTCCGCGCCCTGGGGCGTGTCGGGCAATACGGTGGAGGAGGCGGTCACCGCATTCGGCCTGCATCTGATGGGGCCGTTCTGGACCCAGGCCATCGATCCGGACCTGAACCTGATGCGCCAGTACAGCCTCAGCCGCCTGCCGCGCGCCGGCCGCGAAGCGGCGATCGCCAGGTTGCGGCCGGAGAGCGGCCGCGCGCTTTGGGAGACGCTGAACTGGTGGCTCGACCCCTTCATGACCACCAGCGTGTCGCTGGCGGGACGCGGGCTGCCCTCGCTGGCTCTGGTGGGCGAGAAGGACGTTGTGCATCCGCCAGCGACCGTGCGGCAGACGGCGTCCCGGCTGGGCGCGAGTTGCGAAATCCTGCCCGGAATGAGCCACTGGCTGGTCGGCGAGCCCGGCTGGCGCGACGTCGCCGACCGCCTCCTGGACTGGCTCGACCGGGAGGTCAGGGCCGCCGCGTAGGACGGCCCTGCCGCGTCATCGTCGGACGTGGCCCGACGATCAACCCGCGGTGATCTTGCGCTCCTGGTAGAGCACCTTGGCCCGGTCGGCGTTGCGGGCCACTGGTGAGCCGTCCGGCTTGGAGTGCTTCACGAACACCAGGCCGATCGAGTCGGCGTTGGTGAAATGCTCCCACGAGCGGGTGGTGAGCTGGTTGCCGGTCGCCGGATCGGGACGGATGTCGCTGCGGTAGGGCTTGAGCTCCGGTTCGTGCCGGAACGCCCAGGTGTGCAGCGCCCGGGCGATCGTCTCTTCCTGGCCGACGGCGTATTCGACGGTCAGCTCGCAGGTGTCCTTGTTCGAGCCCTGCGGCTCCAGGGCCAAGGTGTAGGGCTTGGTCCCCATGGTCGCGACGTAGCGGTTGTTCCGCTGCTTCTTCATGCCGTAGGCCTTGGCCAGCTGATCGGCGTTGCCGCCGCGGACCAGGGGCACGCAGATGCGCTGGATGGCGTCGAGCACGACCGCGCCGTCGCCGCTCGTGGGAAGCTCCGGAACCTCGGGCGCGGCCGGCGCGGCGGGCGCCGCGGGGGCCGCGGCCGGCGGGG
>SCUI01000011.1 GCA_004297225.1 Lysobacteraceae bacterium
ATGGCGAAGTCCGGCAGGTACTTCACCATGCACGATCCCGCGGTGACCGCGCGCATGACCGTCGGCGACTTGCTGGTCCACCACAGCGGCCTGCCCGAAGGCGGCGGCGACCTGATGCTGTGGCCCGAGCCGAACCTGTTCACCCGCGACGACATCATCCGCGGCCTCCGCCATATCAAGCCGGCGTACGAATTCCGGGCCGGCTATGCCTACGACAACCTGTTGTACGTGGTCGCCGGCGAAGTCGCGGCTGCGGCAGGCGGCGCCAGCTACGAGCAACTGGTGCGCCGCGAGTTGTTCGAGCCGCTCGGACTCGATGGTTGCCGGGTCGGCGAATTCGACCTCGCCGAAGCCGGCAGCGTGGCGCAGCCGCACTGGTACGACGGCACGCGCACGCTGCCGATGCGGACCGATCCTGCGACCGTGCCGGCGATCACGTCGGCCGCGGCCGGAGGCATCCGCTGCAGCCTGGAGGACATGCTCGCCTGGGCACGGAACTGGCTGGCGCCGACGCCGGCGCAACTGCAGTGGCTGGGTCCGGAGCAGCGCGCGGAGCTGTGGAAGGCGCGCACGCCGATGCCGATCTCCGCGTTCCGCCGCAAGTGGGACGACACCACGCACTACGACTATGCCTACGGGTTCCGGCTGGCCGACATCGATGGCGTGGAGACCGTCTCGCACACCGGCACGCTCGGCGGCATGTACTCGATGATGATGTTGCTGCCCGATCGCAAGTCGGGCTTCGTGTTCATGATCAACGGTCCCGGCGGCAGGGCGCGCACGGTGCTGGGGGCCAGTCTGGTCAAGCTGTTCACGCAGCCGGACTCCGAGGTGGGTTTCGATTACTACGCCGATGCGTTCGAACAGCCGGCTGACGCGCCGTCGCATGCGCCGGCCCCGGCCTTGCCCGACCCCGCGGCGCGGACGCCGGTCGGCGCGGACGAGATGCGGCAGTGGCTGGGAACCTGGCGCGATCCCTGGTTCGGCGAGGTCCGCATCTGCCCGGTCGGCGACGGCGTCGAATGGCGCTCGGCCAAGTCGCCGAGGATGCACGGCATGGTGTCGCGCCTGCAGGGCCGGCATTTCCTGCACTGGGACGATCCCGCGGTGGACCTGGATGCCTGGCTCGATTTCTCCGTCGAAGACGGCGTGCCGCGCCTGCGCATGGCCAAGCTCGATCCGGATGGCGACTTCAGCTCCGACTACGAAGACCTGGCATTCACCCGCACCGGCGATTGCGGCCCCGCGCTGTCCCCGGCCCGGAGCATGGCCGAAGCGGGCCTGGTGGACATCCGTGCGCTGGTGCCCGACATCGACCAGGACATGAAGTACTTCGGAACCGACAATTTCGTCGGCGCCCGCGTCGACGGCTACGAAGCGCCGCGCTGCCTGCTGCGCCACGAGGCCGCGGCTGCGCTGGCGCGGGTGGAGCACGCGTTGCGCGGGGAGGGCTACCGGCTGCGCCTGCACGATTGTTATCGGCCCGCGCGCGCGGTGGCCCATTTCGTGCGTTGGGCGGCCGACTTGTCCGACCAGCGCACCAAGGCCGCGCATTATCCGGAACTGGACAAGACGCAACTGCTGGGCGACTACATCGCGCCGGTCTCCGGCCATAGCCGCGCCGCCACCGTGGACCTCACCCTGCTGCGCTGCACCGGCGCCGGCGCCACGCAATGCGCGCCGCTGGACATGGGCACGACCTACGATTGGTTCGGCACCCGTGCCAACACCGATTCGCCGCTGGCCACCGCCGCACAGCACGAGAACCGCCAGCGCCTGCTGGCGGCGATGGCAAGGGAAGGATTCGCCAACTACCCGATGGAATGGTGGCACTTCACCCTCAAGCCGGAGCCGACCCCGAACGTGATCTACGACGTGCCCATCACCAACGACGATCACAACGCGGCCGATGCCATCGACGCCCTGATGCAGCGCTACCAGGGCGATGGCCCGGGTGCCTCGCTGCTGGTGCTGCGCAACGGCGAGCCGCTGGTGCGCCGCGGCTACGGCCGCTCGGACCTGGAGCAGGGCACGGAAGCCGGACCCGCCACCAATTACCGCCTGGCTTCGGTCAGCAAGCAGTTCACCGCCGCCGCGATCCTGCTGCTGGCCGAGGACGGCAGGCTCTCGCTCGACGATCCGGTCCGTCGCTGGCTGCCGTCGCTTCCCGCGGTGGCCGACCCGATCACGCTGCGCCACCTGCTCACCCATACCTCGGGCCTGGTCGACTACGAGGACTTGATGGGCGAGGACTGGCAGGGCCAGATCCGCGACGCCGGCGTGCTCGAGCTGCTGGAACGCGAGGACCGGCTGTATTTCCCGCCGGGCAGCGCCTACCGCTACAGCAATGGCGCGTATGCGCTGCTGGCGCTCATCGTCGAGCAGGCTTCGGGCCTGGATTATCCGGCGTTCCTGCAGCAACGCATCTTCGAACCGCTCGGCATGCATGACACGCTCGCCTTCGTCGAAGGCGGCCCGCCCGTCCCGCATCGTGCCGACGGCTACAGCGAAGGCGAGGGCGGTTGGACACGCACCGACCAGAGCACCACCAGCGCGGTGCTCGGCGATGGCGGCATCTATTCCTCGATCGACGACCTCGCCCGCTGGGACGCCGCGCTCTACGACGATCGCCTGTTGTCGGATGCCTCCCGCGCGCAGGCCTTCAGCCCGCAGGTCGAGGTCAGCGGCGAGCCCTACGAGGCCGCCTACGGTTTCGGCTGGCGGATCACCGGCGACACCCTCTGGCACTCCGGCGAGACCATCGGCTTCCGCAACGTGATCGTCCGCTGGCCGCGGGAGCACCTGACCGTGGTGCTGCTGAGCAACCGCAACGACCCTGCGCCCTACCAGGATGCCCTGAAGATCGGCGCCTTGTTCCTGCCTTGACGCCCGGGGAAGGTAAGATTCCCCCATGGCCTCCAGCGGCGATTCCACCCGCGCGATCTTCTTCGCGCTAGGCGCCAACTTCGCGATCGCGATCGCCAAGGGCGTGGCGGCGTACTTCACCCGTTCCAGCGCGATGCTGGCCGAGACCGTGCACTCGCTGGCGGATTGCGGCAACCAGCTGCTGCTGTTGCTGGGGATGAAGCAGGCGCAGCGGCCGCCGTCGCCCGAATACCCGCTGGGCCACGGCAAGGCGACCTATTTCTGGTCGTTCCTGGTCGCGGTGATGCTGTTCAGCGTCGGCGGCATGTTCTCGTTGTACGAAGGCATCCACAAGCTGCAGGCACCCGAGCCGCTGCGGCAGTGGTGGTGGGCTGCCGGCGTGCTGGTGTTCGGCATCGTCGCCGAGTCCATCTCGATGCGCGCCTGCCTGCAGGAAGTGGACAAGTCGCGCGGCGACCGCACGCTCTGGCAGTGGTTCCGGCAGAGCCGGCAGAGCGAGCTGGTGGTGATCTTCGGCGAGGACCTGGCCGCGCTGCTGGGCCTGTGCTTCGCGCTGGTCGCGGTGATGATGACGGTGGTGACCGGCAACCCGATGTGGGACGCGGCGGGCACCATCGCGATCGGCGTGCTGCTGGTGGTCGTCGCGGTGCTGGTCGCGATCGAGGTCAAGGCGATGCTGATCGGCCAGAGCATCGACCCACTGCGCCAGAAACAGATCCGCGACTACCTGGAAGCCCGCTCCGAGATCGCCCACGTGATCAGCCTGATCACGCTGCAACTGGGCAGCCAGGCGCTGGTGTCGGTGCAGGCGCGCATGAACGAGGACTCCGACGTCGACGCCATGCTGCGCCAGATCACCAGCATCGAACGCGGCCTGAAGGCCGAATTCCCCGAAGTCCGCTGGAGCTTCTTCGAACCCGAGTTCCGCCGCGTCCCCACCGCCGAAGAGCAACAGCGTCTTTGACTCGGATAAACGCGGATCACCACCGATCAACGCGGGCAAGGCTTTTCCATATCGTTTTGCCTGATCCGCTTTGATCCGCGTCGATCCGCGTCAAAAGTTTTTCATGCGGGTGGCTTCAACCAGTCCAGGCGCGGCGCGGGGGCGCCGGGTTCGGCGAGCAGGGTGGCGAGCTGGGCGAGGGCGGGGGCGAGGGTGCGTTCGAACTGGTAGGGCGCGTTGAGGATCAACAAGCCGCTGCCGTTCATCCGCAGCGGCGAGTCGTCGGCACGCACCAGCAGCTCGATCCGCAGCGCGGATTTCGCCTCCAGCGTCGCCGCGCGCCGGTAGAACGGCTGCAACTGGCGGCGCTGCTTGATCGGGTACCACAACGCGTAGCAGGCCTGCGGCCACCGTTCCAGCCCGGTCCGCAGCGCATCGCGCGCGGTCTCGAATTCGCCCAGCTGCGCCTCGTACGGCGGATCCACCAGCACCAGTCCCCGCGAGAAGCGCTGGCCGTCGACGGTTGGCGGCAGCAACGCGGCAATCGCTGCGTAGCCGTCGCGCTGGTGCACGGCGACCCGCGGCTCGTCGCGCAGGTTCGCCTTAAGCGCGGCCGCTTCGTCCGGCTGCAGTTCGCAGCAGGCGATCCGGTCCTGCGCCCGCAGCGCGTGCGCCAGCAGCCATGGCGAACCCGGATAGGCCAGCGCGCCATGCGCCTGGCGGCAGGCCGTGACGGCGACCAGGTAGCGTTCGACCAGCGGCTCCAGGCCTTGGTGCGACAGCAGCCGTTCGACGCCGCCCGCGGCCTCGCCTGTGCGCCGGGCCGCCTCGGCGTCCAGCGCGTAAAGGCCGCGGCCGGCGTGCGTGTCCAGCGCGAACACCGGCGCCGGCTTGCGGACCAGGGCCTCGCACAGGCCCAGCAGCGCCACGTGCTTGAGGACGTCGCCGTGGTTGCCGGCGTGGAAGGCGTGGCGGTAATTCATGACGGAAGTCTACGGGACCATGACCGAATGCATGGGCGCAGGGCGCGTCGGCGTGCCTACACTCGGGGTTTCGGGGCAGTCCCGGGGGACTCGGATGAAGCGTTTTCTGTTGACGGCGTGCGTGGCATTGGCGGCGGGCACGGTGTGTGCGCAGCCGGTCGAACCGGTGGACCTGGACATGGTCAGCCGCATCCGGCAGGAAGCCTTCCACCACTCGCAGGTGATGCCCCTGCTGGGCGAGCTGACCGAGGACATCGGTCCGCGCCTGACCAATTCGCCGGCGATGGGCCGGGCCAACGCCTGGGCCCGCGGCAAGTTCGAGGGCTGGGGCCTGGCCAACGTGCACGACCAGGCGTTCGCCGATTTCGGCCGCGGCTGGGAATTCGGCGAGGCCGGCGTGGAGATGCTCGCCCCGCGCCAGCTGCCGCTGTACGCGCTGCCCAAGGCGTGGACGCCGGGCACCAACGGCCCGGTCGAGGGCGAGGCGATCGCGGTGAAGATCGACAAGCTCGCCGACCTGGACAAGTACAAGGGCCAGTTGCGCGGCAAGGTCGTGTTCCTGGACGAACTGCGCGAGTACAAGCCGGGCGACGAAGCCGACTTCAAGCGCCACGACGGCACCACGCTGGAGGACCTGCAGGCCTTCACCGTGCCCAGGGACCGCAGCAGCGATCCGGCAAAGCGGGCGAAGGAATACCTGGAGCGCCAGGAACTCACCCGCGCGCGCAACCAGTTCATGGTCGACGAGGGTGCACTGGCGACGGTCTCGATCAGCAGCCGCGACAACGGCATCGTCCGCACCGGCGCCGGCGGCTCGCGCAAGGCCGGCGAGCCGGTCGGCGTGCCAGAGTTCGCGATGATCGCCGAGCACTACAACCAGGTGATGCGCGCGCTGGACGACAAGGAAACGGTGCGCCTGCGCCTGCATGCGGATTCGCGCTTCACCACCGCCGACGACCGCGACGGCTACAACACCATCGCCGAGATCCCGGGACGCGGCCCGCTCAAGGACGAAGTAGTGATGCTGGGGGCGCACATGGATTCCTGGCACGTGGGCACCGGCGCCAACGACAACGGCGCCGGCGTCGCGGTGATGATGGAGGCCATGCGCATCCTCAAGGCGGTCGGCGCGCAGCCGCGCCGCACGATCCGCGTGGCGCTGTGGAGCGGCGAGGAGCAGGGCCTGATCGGTTCCAGCGACTACGTCGAGCGCCATTTCGCCGCATGGCCGGTCCCGGCGGATCCGGAGATGGCGAAGCTGCCGGCGTTCTTCCGTGCCGGCCAGGGCGAGCTGCAGCGCAAGGCCGGCTACGACAAGCTGAGCGCGTACTTCAACCTCGACAACGGTTCGGGGAAGATCCGCGGCGTCTACGCGCAGGAGAACCTGGCCGCGATGCCGATCTTCGAGGCCTGGATCAAGCCGTTCGCCGACGTCGGCGCGACCACGGTCACCAGCCGCAACACCGGCAGCACCGACCACATTCCGTTCGATCGCGTCGGCCTGCCCGGCTTCCAGTTCGTGCAGGACGGGCTGGACTACTTCAGCAACGTCCACCACACCAACCTGGACACCTACGACCACGCCCAGGCCGAGGACCTGAAGCAGGCCGCGGCGATCGTCGCCAGCGTGGTCTACCACGCGGCAATGCGCGACGCGAAGCTGCCGCGCAAGCCGCTGGCGAAGGACTGAGGCCTCAGGCGAACAGCGAGGCGCCAGGTACCAGCCAGAGCGACACGGCGGCCAGCAGACCGCCGATGGCGATGGCCGCCAGCACGTCGCTGGGGTAGTGCAGGCCCAGCACCACGCGCGACGCGGCGACCGCGAGCGCGAACGGTGCCAGCAGCCACGCCAGCACCGGGTAGTGCGCCACCGCCACCACGCTGAAGGCGGTGGCGTGCAACGTATGCCCGGACGGGAAGCTGAACTCGTCCAGTGGCGCCACCCACGCCCGGATCCGGCGGTCGCCGGCGAATGGCCGTGGCCGGCGGGTCCAGCGCTTGAGGTGGCGGTAGGCCAGCAGCGCGACCGCGCCGGTGGCGGCCAGGTGCAGGGATGCCCGCAGGCCCTCGATGCCGTCCACGGCAACCAGCGCGAGCATCAGCGCATACCAGAAGGCGCCGTCGCCGAGCCGGCTGACCGCGCCGAACAGCGCACGCGTCGTTTCGCGCTCGCACCAGGTATTGGCGCGCAGGCACCAGGCCGCCTCTCCCGCGAGCAACCAGTCACGCGATCGCGATCGTGCCATGCGTCCTCCGTTGCTCGTGCAGTTGCGCGAGGATTGCGTCGAAGTCCGCGGCCACCCGCGCGGGCTGCAGCCCGGCGACCGCTCCCGGCGCCGACCGGGCCATCGCCGCGCGCATCAACGGCTCGCTGCCGATGCGGGCGCAGGCGCGGATGAATCCGGCCTCGTCGCCGGTCGCGACCGAGGCGCCATCGATGCCATGGCGCAGGTGCTCGCGCGCGGCGCCGTAACCGAAGGCCACGGTCGGCACGCCGCTTGCCAGCGCCTCGAGGGTGACGTTGCCGAAGGTCTCGCTGGTGCTGGGGAACACGAACAGGTCGGCGCTTGCGAAATGCCGCGCCAGCGCCTCGCCGCGTTGCACGCCGCAGAAGTGGAAATCCGGGTTTTCCAGCGCCAGCCGTTCACGCTCCGGCCCGTCGCCCACCAGCACGAAGCGGGCGTCGGGTTGCAGCTGCTCCAACGCGCGGAAGCTGCGCACCGCCAGCCGCAGGTTCTTCTCCGCGGCGATGCGGCCGACGTGGATCACGGCCACGCCGCGTTCGCCGACTCCCCAGGCCTCGCGCAGCGCGGGGTCGCGATGGCGCGGCGAGAAGGCGGTGGTGTCCACCGCGCGCGCAAGCTGGCGCACGTTGCCGAAGCCATGGGCCGCCAGGTCGTCGCGCAGTTCCCGGGTCGGCACCAGGGTCGCGTCGGCGCGGTTGTGGAAGCGGCGCATGCCGCGCAACACCAGCGGCTCGAGCAAGCCCACGCCGTAATCGCGCATGTAACGATCGAAGCGGGTGTGGAAGCCGGTCGCCGTGGCGATGCCCAGCCGTCGTGCGGCGCGCAGGGCCGACCAGCCGAGCGGACCCTCGGTGGCGATGTAGATCGCATCCGGCCTGGCCCGCCGCCACAGCGCCTGCAGCCGCCGGCCTGCCGGCAGTCCGAAGCGCAAGCCGGGGTAACGCGGCAATGGCATGCCGGGGACCAGCGTTTCGTCCGCCGCGGCAACCTCCCCGGCGAAGCGACGCGGCCGGACGATCGACAGTGCATGTCCGCGCGCGCGCAAGCCGTCCGCCAGGGCCTGCACGGTCAACGCAACCCCGTTGACCTCGGGCGGCCAGGTCTCGGTAACGATCGCGTAATGCATCGACTCGGTCCTGCGCTGCGATGCGCGCAGCTTCGACCGGGGCGATGAAGGCGGGATTGCAGGGCCATGACGCGCCGGTGACAGGCGCGCCCCTGGTTCAGGACGCGCGGGTCAGGCGGTGTCCATCCGCAACTGGATGCCCAAGGCCTCGAACTCCGCCGGTTCGTCCTCCAGGTCCGCGCCGAGCAGCGGCCGCGCGTCGAGCCAGGACCGCGGCAGCACGAAATGCAACGTGTTGCCTTCCGCGTGCAGGCGCAGGTCCGGCAGTTCTTCCGGCTCGTGCGAGCGGTGCAGGAGCACCGCCAGCCGCAACAACGCGGCCAGGCGCCGGGTGGCCGGCAACAGCCGGTCGGGGATCAGGTCGAAGGCGTGCTTGGGCACCTTGCGCCGGTGCGCCCGCACCAGCGCCGCGAGCATCCGCTGTTCGGTGACCGAAAAGCCGGCGATGTCCGAATGCGCCAGCACGTAGGCGCCATGCACCTGGTACTGGCTGTGCGCGATCGCCAGGCCCAGTTCGTGCAGCCGCGCGGCGCGGGCCAGCATCAGGCGGTCGTCGGCGTCCAGCGACCAGTCGCGGCACACGCGCTCGAACAATTGCACCGCGGTGGCGGCCACGCGCGCGGCTTGCGCGCCGTCGATGCCGTAGCGCTGCATCAGCGCCGCGACCGAGGTGTCGCGCGGGTCGTCGGCGCCGCCGCGACCGAGCATGTCGTAGAGCACGCCTTCGCGCAGCGCCGCCTTGCTCGGCGTCATCCGCTCCAGCCCCAGCACCTGGAACGCCGCTTCCAGCACCAGCAGCCCGCCGGCGATCACCGGCTTGCGTTCCTCCGACAACCCGGGCAGGTCGATGTCGGCGATGCGCCTGGCCGCGAGCATTCGATCGCGCACGACCGGCAGCGCCGACGCCGGCACGGCGCCCTTGCTCAGCTTCATCGCCGCGCAGACCTCGCCGATGGCCTTGATCGTGCCGGAAGCGCCCAGGGTTTCCTGCCAGCCCAGGTGGCGGTAGATGCCGGCGAACTGCTGCATCTGCGCGCCGACCTCGACCAGTGCCTCGTCCCAGCGCCGCCGGGTCAGCACGCCGTCGCCGAAGAAGCGCGCGGTGCTGGCGACGCAGCCCAGCTGCAGGCTTTCGCGCTCGATCGCGTCCAGGCCGCTGCCGATGATGCATTCGGTGGAGCCGCCGCCGATGTCGATCACCAGCCTCAACTGCCCCGGTTTCGGCGGCTGCGCATGGGCGACGCCGAGGTAGATCAGGCGCGCTTCCTCGCGACCGGGAATGATCTCGATCGCGTGGCCAAGCGCGGTTTCCGCCGGCATGAGGAAGGCTTGCGGCACGGCGAGCAGGCGCACCGTATTGGTGGCGACCGCGCGCACGCGCTGCGGCGGGATGTCGCGCAGGCGCTGGCCGAAGCGCGACAGGCATTCCAGCGCGCGCTGGCGCACATCGGCGCGGAGCCCGCCGCGCGCGTCCAGGCCCTCGGCCAGGCGCACCATTTCGCGCAGGCGGTCGACGGTGCGCAGCTGCCCGAGCACATAGCGCGCCACCACCATGTGGAAGCTGTTCGAGCCCAGGTCGATGGCCGCCAGCAGGTCGCCGTCCTGCAGCGGCAGGGTCGGCGAGCGCAGGCGCAGGTGCGGGGTGTCGGTCATCCCCGGCCTCAACCTGAAGCGGCTTCGAGCAGGCGGGCCTGCGCCGAATGCGGGGCTTCGCCATGGCCCGGGGACAATTTCAGGTAGCTGCCGTCGGGCTGCAATGCCCAGGCATTGCAGTTGTCGGCGAGGTAGTTGTCCAGGGCCTCGGCCTTGACCCGCGCCGCCAGTGCTGGATCCAGGATCGGGAAGCACACCTCGACCCGCCGCAGCAGGTTGCGCTCCAGCCAGTCCGCGCTGGCGCAGAACAGCTCCGGATCGCCGTCGTTGGCGAACCAGTAGGCGCGGCCATGCTCGAGGAAGCGGCCGACCACCGAGCGCACGCGGATGTTGTCGGAGACGCCATGGATGCCCGGGCGCAGCGTGCAGGCGCCGCGCACGATCAAATCGATCGACGCGCCGGCCTGCGAGGCGGCGTAGAGCGCGCGGATCACCTGCGGTTCGTTGAGGGCGTTCATCCTGGCGATGATCCGCGCGGGCTTGCCGCTGCGCGCGTTTGCGGCTTCGCGTCCGATCCGTTCCAGCAACCCGCCGTGAAGGGTGAACGGCGACTGCAGCAGGCGCTTGAGCTGCGCCGCCGGAGCCAGCCCGGAAAGCTGCTGGAAGATCTGGTTGACGTCGGCGCCGATGTCCGGATCGGCGGTCACCAGGCCAAGGTCCGTGTACTGGCGCGCGGTGCCGGCGTGGTAGTTGCCGGTGGCCAGGTGCACGTAGCGGCGCAGCTGGCGGCCCTCGCGGCGTACGACCAGCAGCATCTTGGCGTGGGTCTTGTAGCCGACCACGCCATAGACCACCTGCACGCCCGCTTCCTGCAGCCGGTCGGCGAAGCCGAGGTTGGCTTCCTCGTCGAAGCGCGCGCGCAACTCGATGACCGCGGTGACGTCCTTGCCGTTGCGCGCCGCCTGCACCAGCGACTCGACGATCGCCGAGTCCTTGCCGGTGCGGTACAGCGTCTGCTTGATCGCCAGCACGTTGGGATCCTCGGCCGCCTGCCGCACCAGTTCCAGCACCGGCGTGAAGGCGTCGAAGGGGTGGTGCAGCAGCACGTCGCCGGCGCGCACCAGGTCGAACATCGCGTCGCTGCCCGGCAGCTGCCGCGGCTGGAACGACGGGAACTTCAGCTCCGGCCGTTGCACCAGGTCGTACACCTGGATCACGCGGTTGAGGTTCACCGGGCCGTCGATGCGGTAGACGGCGTTGCCGTCGAGCTGGAAGTTCTCCAGCAGCATGCGCACGATCGGCGCCGGGCAGTTCTGGGCGATCTCCAGGCGCATCGCGCGCAGGTAGCCGCGGCCGACCAGTTCGTCGCGCAGGGCGAGGGCGAGGTTCTCGACCTCCTCCTCGTCGACGATCAGTTCCGAGTTGCGCGTCACCCGGAACTGGTACGCGCCCTTGACTTGCATCCCGGGGAACAACTCGTCCACGAATGCCGACAGCACCGCCGACAGGAACACGAAATCGTGTTCGCCGCCGGAGACTTCCTGCGGCAACTGGATGATCCGCGGCAGCGAGCGCGGCGCGCGCACGATCGCCAGGTGCCCGGCACGGCCGAACGCGTCCTTGCCCTCCAGCACCACGACGATGTTCAGCGACTTGTTGAGGATCTTGGGGAACGGATGCGCCGGGTCCAGCCCCAGCGGCGACAGCACCGGCAGAATCTCGTCGCAGAAGTGCCGGCGCAGCCATTCTGCCTGCGCGGGGGTCCAGTGGTGCCGCGCCAGCACGCGCACGCCGGCTTCCGACAGCGCCGGACGCAGCACCCGGTTCCAGCAGGCGTATTGCGCTTCCACCAGTTCCGCGGCGCGCTCATGGATGCGGCGCAGTACCACGCCGGGCGACAGCCCGTCCGGCGCCGGCGGCATCTCGAAGTCCTGGGCGTGGCGCACGGTGGCTGCGCGGATCTCGAAGAACTCGTCGAGGTTGGTGCAGGAGATGCAGAGGAAGCGCAGCCGCTCCAGCAAGGGCACGGCGGGATCCTGCGCCTGCGCCAGCACGCGGAAATTGAAGTCCAGTTGCGACAGCTCGCGGTTGGAATACAACGCGGGATCGCGCAGCGGATCGTCCACCGGCTCGCTCATGCCGCGCCTCCCGCCCGGCGCTTGCGCGCGAGCACCCGCCCGGGGGGGAATACGCAGGAGAAGCGGCTGCCTTCCCCGGGGCTGCTTTCGACTTCCAGGTGCGCCTGGTGCAGGCCGAGCACGTGCTTGACGATCGCCAGTCCCAGGCCGGTGCCGCCGCTTTCGCGGGAGCGGCTGGTCGACACCCGGTAGAAGCGTTCGGTCAGCCGCGGCAGGTGCTCGGCCGCGATGCCCTGGCCGCTGTCGCTGACCGAGAGTTCGGCGCCGCCGTCGGCGGAGCGCTCCAGGCGGATCGCGATGCGGCCGCCGGCCGGCGTGTAGCGCACCGCATTGCTCACCAGGTTGGAGAACGCGCTGTGCAGTTCGTGCTGGGAACCACAAAGATCCAGTTGCGCCAGGTCCTCGACCGTGATCGCGTGCGCGCCCTGGCTGAGCGCCTCGGCTTCGCGGCGCAGCGTGGACAGCATCGGCGCCATCGCCACCGTGTCCTCGGGCAGCGTGTCGCGCGATTCCAGCCGCGACAGCGTCAGCAGGTCCTCCACCAGCTGGGTCATGCGTTGCGACTGCCGCTGCATTTCCGCGACGATCGGCGTCCACTCGTCGTGTTCCGCCGGGCCCGGTCCGCTTTCGGAGAGCATTTCCAGGTAGCCGTGGAGCACCGTCAGCGGCGTGCGCAGCTCATGCGACACGTTGGCGACGAAGTCCCTGCGCATGTGCTCCAGCCGCACCAGGCGGGTCACGTCGCGCACGATCAGCAGCCACAGGTCGTCCGAGTAGGGCACCAGCCGCAGGCTCAGGCGCACCGAAGAATCGAGCGGCGACTGCAGGTCGCCCAGCGGCTCGGCCATGCGCCCGGCGGCGAGCCAGCGTGCGATCGGCCAGGCTTGCAGGCGCTCGCCCAGCGGCGCGTCGATGTCGCGCGGGCTGCGCAGGTCGAGCAGGCGGGTGGCCGCGGGGTTGAACCAGGCGATGCGCTGGCTCTCGCGTTCGGCGACGATCACCGCGTCGGGGAGGGCGTCGGCCAACGCACGGTAGGCGCGCAGCATCGCCACGAGCTTGCGCCGGTTTTCGCGAGCGCGCGCACGCTCGGCGGCGCTGGCCTCGAGCAGCCGCCGTTGCCGGCGCCACTGCCAGCCCAGCGCGACGCAGGCCGCGACCAGGGCCGTCCCTATGATCGCGAGAATCCAGTCCATGTCCCCGATTCTCGCAGGAACCGCGCGTTCAGGGATTCGCGGAGAAGCGGTAGCCGGAGCCGCGCACGGTCTGCACCATGTTGTCGGCGGCCGCCGGCTCCAGTGCCTTGCGCAGCCGGCGGATGTGCACGTCCACGGTCCGCTCCTCGACGTAGACGCCGCCGCCCCAGACCTGGTCGAGCAGTTGCGAACGCGAATAGACCCGGTCGGGGTGGGTCATGAAGAAGTGCAGCAGCCGGTATTCGGTCGGCCCCAACGACAATTCGGTTTCCTGCCCGGGCCGGCCGGCGAACACGCGATGCGCGGCGCCGTCCACGCGCAACAGCCCGGCGCTGACGCTGCCGTCCTCGTCGTCCTCGCGCGAACGCCGCATCACCGCGCGGATCCGCGCCAGCAGCTCGCGCGCCGAGAAGGGCTTGACCACGTAGTCGTCGACGCCGGCCTCGAGTCCGCCGACGCGGTCGTTCTCCTCGCCGCGGGCGGTGAGCATGATGATCGGGACTTCCCGGGTCAGCGGATCGCGGCGCCAGCGCCGGGCCAGCTCCAGGCCGCTGCTTCCGGGGAGCATCCAGTCGAGCAGGACCAGGTCGGGGATGCGGTCGGCGATCGCGGCCTGGGCTTCGCGGCCGTCGCCGGCGTGGACGGGTTCGAAACCGGCCTTGCGCAGGGCAAAGGCGACCATGTCGCGGATCGCGGGCTCGTCGTCGACGATCAGGATGCGCTTTTGCATGGCCGCATTAGACGACACTTCCATGACAGGTCGGTGACACGCTAACAGTGCCCGGCCCGGAGTGGCTAGCGCTCCAGATCCTCGTCGCGGATGCCCTGGCGGCGCAGTTCGAGGACGGTGGGGGTGATCGCGGCAATGCGGGCGTCGATGCGGGCGCGGGCGTAATAGTCCAGGTCGTCGCGCTTTTTCAGGATGCCCAGCTGCACCAGCGCCCGTTCCGGCCGGCCGTTGAGGTACTCCGCCTCCGCGTAGGCTTCGCCGGCCCGCACCGGGTCGCCGGCGATCTCGCTGGCCCGCGCGAAGGTCAGCTGGAACAGCGGGTCGTCGCCGGCGCTGCCCAGCAGCGGCCGCAGCAGCGCCTGGGCGCGCTGGCCGGCTTCCAGGGTGTTGCGTTCGTTGAGGGTCGCCGCGTAGGTCAGGGCCACGGCGCGGCTGCCAGGCATCCGCGCCAGCAGTCCTTCGAAACGGGCATCGGCTGCATCGCGCTGGCCGGCGCGCGCCTGCGACTGCGCCAGCGCCAGCTCCAGCCACGGTTCGCGCCGGTGCCCGGCCAGCAAGGCCTCGAGTTGGTCCACCGCGCGCGCGGCTTGCCCATCCAGGTAGTGGGCCACGGCCAGGCCATAGCGCTGCGCGTCGTCCAGCGTGCCGGCGCGGGCGAGGCGCTCGTATTCGCGCACCGCGGCGGCGGGTGTGTCGGCGCTCAGCACCCGCAGGCGTTCGCGCGCCCACGGGAATTCGTTGCCGTGCGCGGCGGCCGCGCCGGGGTCGATCGCCAGCGACGGTGGCAACAGCGGATTGCCGGCGGCGCGGCTGGCGGGCACGAAACCGGCGCTGCCGCCTTCGATCTGGCGCGCGCGGTCGCGCGCCTCGGAAATGCGGGTGGTGGTGACCGGGTGGGTTTTGAGGTAATCCGGCGTGCTTTCGCGGGTGTCGGTGCTGCGCACCACCGATTGCAGCTGCTCGAAGAACCCGGCCATCGCCGCGGGGTCGTAGCCGCTGCGCGCCAGCGTGCGGATGCCGATGCGGTCGGCTTCGGCCTCGTTGCTGCGGGTGTAGTCGATCTGCCGCTGCACCATCAGCCCCTGCGCACCGACCACCGCCGCCATCACCGCGTCGTCCGCGGAATTGCTGCTGCTGCCCTGCGCGAGCGCGATCGCGCCGAGCATCGCCAGCAACACCGGCACCTGGTCGCGCTGGGCCGCCTCGACCGCGCGCAGCACGTGCTCCTGGGTGACGTGTGCGATCTCGTGCGAGACCACCGCCGCCACCTCGTCCTCGTTGTCGGCGGCCAGCACCAGGCCGGCATTGACGCCGATGTAGCCGCCCAGGGTGGCGAAGGCGTTGATCTGGCGGTCGCGCAGCAGGAAGAAGGTGAAGCGCTGGCGCGGGTCGTCGCTGGAGGCGCCCAGGCGCTGGCCGAGCGACTGCAGCCAGTTCGCCAGCAGCGGGTCCTGCAATACATAGTCGTAATTGCGCAACTGGCTCAGGGTCATCGCGCCGTACTCGGCCTGTTCGGCGGGCGAGAGCACGCTGCCGGCGGAAGAGCCGATGTCGGGCAGCGCGCGGCGCTCCTGGGCGCCCAGGCCCGGCGAAAGGGCGAGCGCGAGGGCGAGCGTCAGCGGAAGGGCGGCAAGGGAGGGGCGCATGTGGGCTCGAGGATAGGCCATGGGCGTCGCCGTCCGTGGCGCCAGGGTGAATGCATGGTTAATTCGCGG
This sequence comes from Lysobacteraceae bacterium, assembly GCA_004297225.1. Lineage (GTDB taxonomy): Bacteria > Pseudomonadota > Gammaproteobacteria > Xanthomonadales > Xanthomonadaceae > Cognatiluteimonas. The sequence goes on from SCUI01000011.1 coordinate 15,554, forward strand.
CTCGCGCGCCCGACGGCTGGAAAACCGCCGCCGGCGCTCCCATATTGGGACCTTGCGGACGTCCGCGAGTTTCCGGAGCCAGCCTTGAGCGACAGCGATTCCCCGATCACCGTCTACACCTCCGCCAGTTGCGGTTATTGCGTGGCGGCCAAGAACTTCCTGAAGAGCCGGGGCCTGTCGTGGAAGGAAGTGCGGGTGGACCTGGACCCGGCCGAGCGCCAGCGCATGGTGGCCATGGCCAGGCGCACCAGCGTGCCGCAGATCTTCGTCGGTGATACCCATGTCGGCGGCTACGACGACATGATGGCGATGCACCGCGCCGGCCAGCTGGCGCCCCTGCTCGAGGCCAACGGCCTCAAGGACGGGACGCCGTGAGCGCCGCGGGCGAGGGCGACGGCGGGGAAGACCGCGTCGCCGCGTTCACGGCCTTCCGCCAGCGCATGAACGAGCGGATCCTGGCCGAGCCCAACCAGGTCGTGCGCCGCTTCTTCGCCCTGGATACCCAGGCCTACCAGGCCGGCGCGCTGGACGTGAAGACCAAGGAACTGCTGGGGCTGGTGGCCTCGCTGGTCCTGCGTTGCGACGACTGCATCAGCTACCACGTCGCCCAGTGCCGGGAGGCCGGGGTGGACCGCGACGAGATGTTCGAGGCGTTCTCGGTGGGCCTGGTGGTCGGCGGCTCGATCGTGATCCCGCACCTGCGCCGGGCGGTGGACTTCCTCGACCAGCTCGAGGGCGGGGCGCCGGCCCCGACCGCGCACGACCACGGCTGAGGCCCGGCCCGTACCGCCCCGTCTGGCATAATTGCGGGCTGGTTTTCCCCTTCGCGCGGCGCCGCCGGCGCCGCGTTTCCCCTGTTCGGAACAAGCAAATGACCCAGACGATTACGGTCATCCGTGGCGACGGCATTGGCCCGGAGATCATGGAAGCCGCGCTGCACGTGCTCGATGCGATGGATGTCGGCCTGCAGTACGAATTCGCCGACGCCGGCCTGGCCGCGCTCGAGAAGACCGGCGAGTTGCTGCCGGCCGCGACCATGGATTCGATCCGCCGCAACCGGATCGCGCTGAAGAGCCCGCTGACGACGCCGGTGGGCGGCGGCTTCTCCTCGATCAACGTCGAACTGCGCAAGCGCTTCGACCTGTACGCCAACGTGCGCCCGGCCAAGTCGCACCCGAACACGAAGTCGCGCTTCCCCTCGGGCGTGGACCTGATCACCGTGCGCGAGAACACCGAGGGCGCATACAGCGCCGAAGGCCAGGAACTCTCCGCCGACGGCGACACGGCCACTTCGATCACGAAGACCACGCGCCGCGGTTCCGAGCGGATCGTGCGCTACGCGTTCGAGCTGGCGCGACGCACGGGTCGCAAGAAGGTCACCATCGTCCACAAGGCCAACATCCTGAAGTCGACCTCGGGCCTGTTCCTGAAGGTCGCCCGCGAAGTCGCGGCGCAGTACCCGGACATCGAGGCCGACGAGCTGATCGTGGACAACTGCTGCATGCAGCTGGTGATGAAGCCCGAGCAGTTCGACGTGATCGTGACCACCAACCTGTTCGGCGACATCATCTCCGACCTGTGCGCCGGCCTGGTCGGCGGCCTGGGCCTCGCCCCGGGCGCCAATATCGGCACCGATGCAGCGATCTTCGAGGCGGTGCACGGCTCGGCGCCGGACATCGCCGGCAAGGGCGTGGCCAACCCGTGCGCGCTGCTGCTGGGCGCGGCGCAGATGCTCGACCACCTCGGCCAGCTCGACAAGGCGAACCGCCTGCGCGACGCGATCAACGCCACCCTCGAGGCCGGCGACTCGCTGACCCCCGACCTCGGCGGCACCGGCACCACCATGGCCTTCGCCCGCGCCATCGCCAAGCGCGCCGCGGGCTGAAACGTACTTCAGCCACAGATCACACAGATGAAAAAAGGATTGGGCCGCGCAAGCACACGCTTGCGCGGCCCAATCTTTTTATCCTTTTCAATCCGTGTGATCTGTGGCCAAAGAAATCTCCTGCCGTGCGCTCAGTCGCGGGACTGGAGCTTGGAGAGCAGGCGCAGGAGTTCGAGGTAGAGCCAGACCAGGGTGACCAGCAGGCCGAAGGCGCCGTACCACTCCATGTACTTCGGCGCGCCGTGCTCGACGCCCTTCTCGATGAAGTCGAAATCGAGCACCAGGTTCAGCGCCGCCACCACCACGACCACCAGCGAGAAGCCGATGCCGATTGGGCCGCTGTCGTGGATGAAGCCCATGCCCTCGAAACCGAACAGGCGCATGCCGATGTTCACCAGGTACAGCAGCATGATCCCGCCGGTGGCGGCGACCACGCCGAGCTTGAAGTTCTCGGTGGCGCGCACCAGGCCGCTGCGGTAGGCCAGCAGCAGCGCGGCGAGGGTGCCGAAGGTGAGCCCGACCGCCTGCATCACGATGCCCGGGAAGCGCTGTTCGAACATCGCCGAGATCGCGCCCAGCGCCAGGCCCTCGACCACCGCGTACAGCGGCGCCGTGACCGGGGACCATTCCTTCTTGAACACGGTCACCAGCGCCAGCACCAGGCCGCCGATCAACCCGCCCCAGACGAACGGCATCAACGCCGCGCCGTCGCCGGCGAAGTAGCGGCTCCAGGTGTACATCGCCCCGACCAGGGTCAGGACCAGCAGCAGCGCGGTCTTGTTGACCGTGCCGTTCAGGGTCATGGCCGCGGCATCGCGCTGGACCACCGCGCCGGTGCCCAGGTCCAGGAAGGTGGAATCGTTGAGAGCAGGGTTGCCGCTGCGCATGTCGTGCCGTCTCTTGGTTTGCCTGCATGCGAGCATACCGCGCGCGCGCCGCGGCTTGCGCGCGCGTTGACAGGCACCCCCGCGCTGCCCAGAATAGCCGGCCTTTCGTGGCGTTGGCGCGCCGTGGAACGTTCCGAGCGGCGGGGTATAGCGCAGTCTGGTAGCGCGCCTGCTTTGGGAGCAGGATGTCGGGGGTTCGAATCCCTCTACCCCGACCATCCGGGCTGGAAGGCCCCGCGGATGCGACAATCCGGCCAGGGCGCCCGTAGCTCAACCGGATAGAGCACCGGCCTTCTAAGCCGGTGGTTGCAGGTTCGAGTCCTGCCGGGCGCGCCATCGGCAATGGTTCACTGGTGGCTGTAGCTCAGTTGGTTAGAGTCCTGGATTGTGATTCCAGTTGTCGGGGGTTCGAGTCCCCTCAGCCACCCCAATTCTGTATAATTCGCAGCGCGTGACGCTTTTTTCGGGCCGTTAGCTCAGTTGGTAGAGCAGTTGACTCTTAATCAATAGGTCCAAGGTTCGAATCCTTGACGGCCCACCATCCCGAGACGCCCGGCCCCGTGCCGGGCGTTTTCTTTCCGGCATACTCCCGGGCTCGCGCGAAAGTGGCGGAACTGGTAGACGCACTGGATTTAGGTTCCAGCGGGTAGCCCCGTCCGGGTTCGAGTCCCGGCTTTCGCACCAGGTGGCCCCGTTCCGGGCCGGCCCGCGCTGGCGGGCAGGGCCGAAATCTAGGAAACTATCGCGTTCCGCCGCGCCTCGCGCCCGGCTCCCGAAAATTCAGGCAACCCGCCGCGGCAGGACCGCGGCCGCACGGAGTGGTCATGGCAGTCCCAGCAACCCAGGTTTCGGTCGAATCCATCGGCAATCTCGAGCGCCGGATGACGCTCCGCGTCCCCTCCCGCGACGTCGACGACCAGGTGGGCGGCCGCCTGCGCGAGATCGCCCGCACCGCGCGGATCAAGGGCTTCCGCCCGGGCAAGGTCCCCACCAGCGTGGTCCAGCAGCGCTTCGGCCAGCAGGTCCGCGCCGAAGTGCTGGACAACCTGCTGCGCGAGGGCTTCGATTCGGCGGTGCGCGAGAACGAGCTGCGCATCGCCGGCAACCCCCGGATCGAGCCGGCCAAGACCGAAGGCGAGGGCGGCGAAGAGCTGTCCTACGTCGCCACCTTCGAGCTGGTCCCGGAGTTCGGCGAGATCGACGTCGCCAGCCTGGAGGTCGTGCGCCACACCTCGGAGGTGACCGAGGCCGACATCGATCGCATGGTCGAGAACCTGCGCCTGCAGCGCCGCAGCTGGAGCGCGGTCACGCGCCCGGCGAAGGAAGGCGATGCGGTGGACGTGGAGACCTGGTCGCAGGCCGGCGAAGAGCGCCTGCCCGCGCAGGGCGTGGAGCAGGGCGTGGACGTGATCGGCAGCGGCGCGATGCTGCCGGAGATCGAGGCGGCCCTCACCGGCATGTCCGCCGGCGAGGAGAAGTCCCTCGACGTGACCTTCCCGGCGGAGTGGCGCGTGCCGCAGCTGGCCGGCAAGACCGTGCAGGTCCACCTGAAGGCCGTGCAGGTCTCCGAACCGGTGCTGCCCGAGGTCGATCTGGCCTTCATCCGCAGCTTCGGCGTGAAGAGCGGCGAGCTGGCGCAGTTCCGCAACGAAATCCGCGCCAACCTGGAGCGCGAGCTCAAGGGCGCGCTGATGAACCGCCTGCGCCGCGAGGTCGGCGAGCAGCTGGCCGCCGCCTACGCGCACGTCGAGCTGCCGCCGCGCCTGGTCGAGCAGGAAGCCCGCGTGCTGGCGCAGCAGGCGCTGCAGCAGGCGCGCCAGCAGGGCAAGGCCAACGCCAACGCCACGCTGTCGCCGACTGCGCACGAGGCCTTCCTCGAGCCCGGCCGCAAGCGCGTGCTGCTGGCGCTGCTGGTGGGCGAGGTCGCCCGCCGCAACGAGCTGCGCCTGGATCCACAACGGCTGAACGAACTGCTGCGCCTGATCGCCTCCACCTACGAGGAGCCGCAGCAGGTCATTGAGTTGTACCGCAACGATCCCCAGTTGATGGCTGGACTGCAGAACCGCGCGATGGAAGAGCAGGTGATCGACTGGATCGCCGAACGCGCGAAGCACACCGAACAGGCCCTCAGCTTCCAGGAAGTGGTGGGCTGAGCCCACCCGACCGAAGGACGACGATGAGCAACCAGACCAAGGCCCTGAACCTCGTGCCGATGGTGGTCGAGCAGACCAGCCGCGGCGAGCGCGCGTACGACATCTATTCGCGCCTGCTGAAGGAGCGGGTGATCTTCCTAGTCGGCGGCATCGACGACCACGTCGCCAACGTCATCGTCGCGCAGATGCTGTTCCTCGAGGCCGAGAACCCCGAGAAGGACATCAGCCTGTACATCAACTCGCCCGGCGGCATCGTCACCGCCGGCATGGCGATCTACGACACCATGCAGTTCATCAAGCCCGACGTGAGCACCATCTGCGTCGGCCAGGCGGCCTCGATGGGCGCGTTGCTGCTGGCCGCCGGCGCCAAGGGCAAGCGCTACGCGCTGCCGAACTCGCGGGTGATGATCCACCAGCCGCTGGGCGGCTTCCAGGGCCAGGCCACGGACATCGAGATCCACGCCCGCGAGATCCTGTCGATGAAGCAGCGCCTGAACGAGATCCTGTCCAAGCACACCGGCCAGGCGCTGGACACGATCGCCCGCGACACCGAGCGCGACAACTTCAAGAGCGCCCAGGCCTCGCGCGAATACGGCCTGGTCGACGAGGTGCTCGAGCGGCGTCCGGAAGACTCGATCCAGGCCGGTTGAGCCGCCAGTCGGAAGCATCCTGTGGCGGGCCCCGGCGGGGGCCCAAGTGACTGAACGACAACGCCTTTCAATCCGTGCAGACGGCCCCGGTGGCAGCCGGGGACGCTGTGCTATTCTCGGGCCGCATTCGCGGCTGCAGCAGGTAACAGGGGAATGACCGAAGACCGTCAGGGCCGATCCGGCGACAGCAGCAAGATCCTGTACTGCTCCTTCTGCGGGAAGAGCCAGCACGAGGTCCGCAAGTTGATCGCGGGCCCGAGCGTGTTCATCTGCGATGAATGCGTGGAGCTGTGCAACGACATCATCCGCGAGGAACTCGAGGAGAAGGCCCAGTCGGCGCGCAGCTCGCTGCCCAAGCCCAAGGAGATCCTCGAGGTCCTGGACCAGTACGTGATCGGCCAGGCACGGGCGAAGAAGACCCTCGCCGTCGCCGTGTACAACCACTACAAGCGGATCGAGAGCCGGCAGAAGAACGACGACGTCGAGCTGGCCAAGTCGAACATCCTGCTGGTCGGCCCCACCGGTTCGGGCAAGACCCTGCTGGCCGAAACCCTCGCGCGCCTGTTGAACGTGCCCTTCACCATGGCCGACGCGACGACGCTCACCGAGGCCGGCTACGTCGGCGAGGACGTCGAGAACATCATCCAGAAGCTGCTGCAGAAGTGCGACTACGACGTCGAGAAGGCGCAGCAGGGCATCGTCTACATCGACGAGATCGACAAGATCTCGCGCAAGTCCGAGAACCCGTCGATCACCCGCGACGTCTCCGGCGAGGGCGTGCAGCAGGCGCTGCTGAAGCTGATCGAGGGCACCGTGGCCTCGGTGCCGCCGCAGGGAGGGCGCAAGCACCCGCAGCAGGAATTCCTGCAGGTCGACACCCGCAACATCCTGTTCATCGTCGGCGGCGCCTTCGCCGGCCTGGAGAAGATCATCCAGCAGCGCAGCACCGAGTCCGGCGGCATCGGCTTCGGCGCCAAGCTCAAGAGCAGCGAGCGCAAGGCCGAGGTCGGCAAGGTGCTGGCCGAGGTCGAGCCCGAGGACCTGATCAAGTTCGGCCTGATCCCCGAGTTCGTCGGCCGCCTGCCGGTGGTCGCCACGCTCGAGGAGCTGGACGAGGCGGCGCTGGTGAAGATCCTCAGCGAGCCGAAGAACGCGATCACCAAGCAGTTCCGCAAGCTGTTCGACATGGAAGGCGTGGAGCTGGAGTTCCGCCCGGATGCGCTGGCGGCGATCGCCCGCAAGGCGCTCAAGCGCAAGACCGGCGCCCGCGGCCTGCGGACCATCGTCGAGTCGGTGCTGCTGGACACGATGTACGACCTGCCGTCGCTGGAGAACGTCAGCAAGGTGGTGGTGGACGAGTCGGTGATCGAGCACAAGTCCGACCCGTACCTGATCTACCAGACTCCGGCCCCCGCGCCCAAGGCCGCCTCCGGCGAATAAGCCCCTTGTGGGAGCGGCGCAAGCCGCGAGAAGAGCCGGCCAAGGGCCGGCTCTTTGCTTTTCAGGAGCCCGCCAGACGGCGGCTCCGCCCGCCATAACCGATTGATTCCACGACCCATTCACCCACCGCTCTGGTAGGGAGGCGAACACTGCTTGCATCGTTCGCGCGCCGGCCCCATAACCTTCCCAAGGCGCCTGGGCGCCACCCGCAACCGGAGCCAACATGACCGATCGTCCCGAATCCGCCGTCCTCCCGGTCCTGCCGCTGCGCGACGTGGTGGTGTTCCCGCACATGGTGATCCCGCTGTTCGTGGGCCGGGAGAAGTCCATCCATGCGCTGGAGCAGGCAATGGAGGCCGACAAGCGGATCGTGCTGGTCGCCCAGCGCTCGGCGGAGACCGACGATCCCGGCGCGGAGGACCTGTATCCGATCGGCACCCTGGCCACCGTGCTGCAGCTGCTGAAGCTGCCCGACGGCACCATCAAGGTGCTGGTCGAGGGCGTGGACCGGGCCCGCGTCGACCGCATCGCCGAAAAGGACGGCACGCTGGTGGGCCGGGCCACCGTGGTGGAGCCGGTCGAGGGCCGCGAGCCGCGCGAACTCGAGGCCGTCGCCCGCTCGCTGATGGGCCTGTTCGAGCAGTACGTGAAGTCCAACCGCAAGCTGCCGCCGGAGCTGCTGCAGACCCTGGCGGGGATCGAGGAACCGAGCCGCCTGGCCGACACCATCGCCGCCAACCTCGGCGTGCGCCTGGCCGACAAGCAGCGGCTGCTGGAGACCGACGACGTGTTCGGCCGGCTGGAACTGCTGGTCGGCCTGGTCGACGGCGAGATCGACGTGCAGCAGCTGGAGAAGCGCATCCGCGGCCGGGTGAAGTCGCAGATGGAGAAGAGCCAGCGCGAGTACTACCTCAACGAACAGATGAAGGCGATCCAGAAGGAGCTGGGCGACATCGACGAGGCACCCAACGACCTGGACGAAATCGCGCGCAGGATCGCCGAGGCCGGCATGCCCAAGGCGGTCGAGGCCAAGGCGAAGGCCGAGTTCGGCAAGCTCAAGCAGATGTCGCCGATGTCCGCCGAGGCCGCCGTCGTGCGCAACTACCTCGACTGGCTGCTCGGCGTGCCGTGGAAGAAGCGTTCCAAGGTCCGCAAGGACCTCAAGGCCGCGCAGGACGTGCTCGACGCGGACCATTACGGCCTCGAGAAGGTGAAGGAACGCATCCTCGAATACCTCGCCGTGCAATCGCGCGTGGCGAAGATGAAGGGCGCGATCCTGTGCCTGGTCGGTCCGCCCGGCGTGGGCAAGACCTCGCTCGGCCAGTCGATCGCCAAGGCCACCAACCGCAAGTTCGTGCGCATGTCGCTGGGCGGCGTGCGCGACGAGGCCGAGATCCGCGGCCACCGCCGTACCTACGTCGGTTCGATGCCCGGGCGCATCGTGCAGAATCTCAACAAGGCCGGCACGAAGAATCCGCTGTTCATGCTCGACGAGATCGACAAGATGTCGATGGACTTCCGCGGCGATCCGTCGTCGGCGTTGCTGGAGGTGCTGGACCCGGAGCAGAACAGCGCGTTCAACGACCATTACCTCGAGGTCGACCTCGACCTGAGCGAGGTGATGTTCGTCGCCACCGCCAATTCCCTGCACATCCCCGGCCCGTTGCTCGACCGCATGGAAGTCATCCGCCTCCCCGGTTACACCGAGGACGAGAAGATCAACATCGCCATGCGCTACCTGGTGCCGAAGCAGATGAAGGCCAACGGCCTGCGCGAGGGCGAGCTGAAGATCGCCGAGGACGCGGTGCAGGGCATCGTCCGCTACTACACGCGCGAGTCGGGCGTGCGCAACCTGGAGCGCGAGATCGCCAAGATCTGCCGCAAGGTGGTCAAGGAGATCGCGATGAAGGGCCCGCAACCGGCGGGCAAGCGCAAGCCGAAGGCGGTCCAGGTCACGGCGAAGAACCTGGACAAGTACCTGGGCGTGCAGCGCTTCGACTTCGGCCGCGCCGAGGCGGAGAACGAGATCGGGCTGGTCACCGGCCTGGCCTGGACCGAGGTCGGCGGCGACCTGCTGCAGGTCGAATCGACGCTGGTTCCGGGCAAGGGCCAGCTGATCCTGACTGGCCAGCTGGGCGACGTGATGAAGGAATCGGCGTCGGCGGCACTGAGCGTGGTGCGCGCGCGCACCGATCGGCTCGGCATCGACCTCGATTTCCTGCAGAAGCTCGACGTGCACCTGCACGTGCCCGAGGGCGCGACGCCGAAGGATGGCCCGAGCGCCGGCATCGCCATGGCGACGGCGCTGGTGTCCACGCTGACCAAGATCCCGGTGAAGGCCGACGTCGCGATGACCGGCGAGATCACCTTGCGCGGGCGCGTGCTGCCGATCGGCGGCCTCAAGGAGAAGTTGCTCGCGGCGATGCGCGGCGGCATCCGCACCGTGATCATCCCCGAGGAGAACCGCAAGGACCTGGTCGACATCCCCAAGTCGGTGGGCGAGCAGATGAAGATCGTCCCGGTGCGCTGGATCGACGAAGTCCTGGACCTCGCCCTGGAACGTCCGCTCACGCCGCGCGCGGCTGGCGGCAAGTCGCCGGGCAAGGCGCGCGAGCCCGAGCGCCCCATCGAGCCGTCCGCCGCCGGGCAGCCACCCAGCGAGGCGCCCGGCGCAAGGCATTGAGCCGGCCGGACCCCACTGGTATAACGATCCGCAACCGCGCAGCGCCGCGGCATCATCGACCGGGTGCCGGCTACGTGCCGGCGGGGAGCGCCGGTCGCCCACAGTTGATTCCACATCCGTCGGCCATGCGTGCCGCACAGGGAGCCAAGCAATGAACAAAGCAGAATTCATCGAAGCCGTGGCTGGCGCGTCCGATCTGTCGCGCGCCGACGCTGGCCGCGCCGTCGATGCCATGATCTCCACCATCTCCAAGGCGCTGCAGAAGGGCGACAGCGTCACCCTGGTGGGCTTCGGCACCTTCGACGTGCGCAAGCGTGCCGCCCGCACCGGGCGCAACCCGCGCACCGGCGAGGAGATCCGCATCGCCGCCTCGATGAATCCCGGTTTCAAGGCCGGCAAGGCGCTCAAGGATGCCGTCAACGGTTGAACGGGTGCTTAGCTCAGCGGTAGAGCGTCTCCCTTACAAGGAGAGGGTCGGGGGTTCGATCCCCTCAGCACCCACCACCCCGGTTTCGATGTCGCTGTAGTGTTGCAGGGCCGCATTGCCGCCTGTATCATGCCCGGCTCCGCGGAGTGGTAGTTCAGTTGGTTAGAATGCTGGCCTGTCACGCCGGAGGTCGCGGGTTCGAGTCCCGTCCACTCCGCCATCGGTTCCACCCTTCAGGCCCGCGCAAGCGGGCCTGTTGCTTTCCGGGGCGCGAGCGGCCCCCTTGCGTTTCCGGGTAAACTGCGCGGCTCCGCCGCTTGCAAGACCCGCCAACGATGCTGCAGAAACTCCGCGACAAGACTTCCGGCTGGATCGCCGGCACCGTCCTCGGATTGCTGACGATCCCGTTCGCGTTTTTCGGCATGGAGCAGTACATCACCCAGAGCAACGCGACCTGGGCCGCGCAGGTCGAGGTCCCGCCGCAGTGGTGGCCGGAGGCGCCGCACTGGTGGCCGGCGAGCATGCTCTGGCAGCGCGAGGAGATCGGCGCCGACGAATTCCGCACCCAGTTCGAGCAGGCCCGCCAGCGCGAGCGCGCGGCGCAGGGCGACGCCTTCGACTCGCGCGCCTTCTCCACCCCCGAGAAGAAGCGCGAAGTGCTCGAGCAGATGGTCGGCCAGCGGCTGATGGACATCATGGCCGAGCGTTCCGGCGTCGCCGTCGGCGACGCCCAGGTCCGCGCCGAGATCCAGTCGATCCCGGCGTTCCAGGTCAACGGCAAGTTCGACCCGCAGCAGTACCAGCTGGTGCTGGCATCGCAGGTGCCCCAGCGCAGCCCGAAGGAATTCGAGCAGCTGGTGCGCGACGACCTGCAGCGCACCCTGATCCCGGTGGCGTTGTCCGAAACCGCTTTCGCCACGGACTCGCAATTGCAGCGGGTGTTGCGCCTGGTCGGCGAAACCCGCGACGTCGCCTTCGCGACGATGCCGGCGCCAGAGCCGGATACCGGCGCGGTGGGCGCGGCGGAGATCCAGGCCTGGTACGACGCGCACAAGGCCGCGTTCCGCGCGCCGGAAACGGTGCAGTTCGAATACGTCGAGATCGACGGCCGCAACCTGCAGCCGGCGCCGGCCAGCGACGAGGTGCTGCGCCAGCGCTACGCCGCCGAGAAGATGCGCTTCAGCCAGCCCGAGCAGCGGCTGGTGTCGCACATCCTGGTTGCGGTCCCGGCCGACGCCGACGCCGCGGCGAAGGCCAGGGCGAAGGCGGAAGCCGAACGGGTGCTGGCGCAGGCCAGGGCCCCGGGTGCCGACTTCGCCGCGCTGGCGCGCGAGCATTCGGACGACACCGGTTCGGCCGCCTCGGGCGGCGACCTGGGTTGGGTCACGCCCGAAGGCATGGTCCCGGAACCCTTCTCCAAGGCGTTGTTCGCGATGGCCCCCGGCACGGTGGCAGGCCCGGTGGAGACCGAATCGGGCTGGCACGTGATCCAGTTGCGCGAGGTCAAGCCAGGCGCCGGGATGCCGTTCGAGGACGTGCGCGCGCAGCTGGCGCAGGAACAGCTGGAGGCCGACCGCGAACGCATGTTCAACGAGGTCACCGGCAAGCTCGTCGACCAGGTCTACCGCAACCCGAATTCGCTGACGTCCGCGGCGGCTAGCGCCGGGCTGCCGGTGCAGCGCAGCGGCACGCTGGTGCGCGGTGCCGGCGGCGCCGGCGTGGAAGGCAACGCCGCCGTGCAGCGCGCGGCGTTTTCCGAGGCGCTGGTGCAGGACGGCACGGTCAGCGACCCGATCGAGCTCGGACCGATGCACAGCGTGCTGATCCGCGTGGTCGCGCACGAGCCCGAACGCCAGCGCCCGCTGTCGGAAGTCGCCACCCAGGTGATCGCCGCCGTGCGCAAGGACCGCGCCGCCAAGGCGGCCGCAAGGGAGGCCGAGGCGATGGTGGCCGCCGTGCGTGGCGGCAAGTCGCTCGACGAAGTGGCCACCGCGCGGCAACTGTCCGCGACCAGCGTGCCGGCGCTACCGCGCGGGATGCCGATGCCGACGGCGGAGGCGAACGAAGCCTTCTTCGCCGCGCCTCATCCCGAAGGCGGCAAGCCGAGCGCGGGCAAGGTCGTGCTCGACGACGGCCGTATCGTCGTCTTCGCCGTGAGCAAGGTCACGCCCGGCGACGCGACGCAGGCCAACGAACAACAGCGCAAGTCGCTGGCCGCACAGATGGCCGGCATCGCCGGCAATGCCGACGTCGAAGGCGTGGTCAGGCAGCTCCGCCAGCGGGCCCGCATCGAGGTCGCCGAGGACCGGCTGTAGGTTATTCGATGCCGCCCATGCCGACGATGCTGAAGCCGGCGTCCACGTAGGTCACCTCGCCGGTGATGCCGGACGCCAGGTCCGAGCACAGGAAGGCCGCGGCATTGCCGACGTCCTCGATGGTGACGTTGCGGCGCAGCGGTGCGGTGGCTTCGAAGGTGGACAACATCTTGCGGAAGTTGCCCACGCCCGAGGCCGCGAGCGTCTTGATCGGCCCTGCGGAGATCGCGTTGACGCGCGTGCCTTCCGGGCCGAGGTTCAGCGCCAGGTAGCGCACGGTGGATTCCAGGCTGGCCTTGGCAACGCCCATCACGTTGTAGTTCTGCAGCGCGCGCACCGCGCCCAGGTAGCTCAGGGTCAGGATCGCGCCGTTGCGGCCCTTCATCATGGGGCGAGCGGCCTTCGACAGCGCCGCCAGCGAGTACGCGGAAATGTCGTGGGCGATGCGGAAAGCCTCGCGGTCCAGGCCGTCGAGGAAGTCGCCGCCGATCGCCTCGCGCGGCGCGTAGGCGATGCAGTGCACGAGGATGTCGAAGCCGTCCCAGTGCTTGCCGAGTTCCTCGAAGCAGGCGGCGATCTGGGCGTCGTCGGCGACGTCCAGCGGCAACACGATCTTCGCCCCGTATTCGGCCGCGGCATCCTCGACACGCGACTTGAGCTTGTCGTTCTGGTAGGTGAGCGCGAGCTCGGCGCCCTCGCGGTGCATCGCCTCGGCGATGCCGTTGGCGATCGAACGCTGGCTGGCGATGCCGGTGACCAGTGCGCGCTTGCCCTGCAGGAATCCCATGGATGTGTCCCCGTGAACTGGAAAAACGAGGTCGCTAGTGTGCCTGCGCGGCGGCGTCCGGGCCAGCGCTGGCAGGCACGGTGGCGGCCACTGGCGCTGGCGTCGCCGGCACCAGCACCGCGGGCGCCGCTGCCGCCTCGGTGGCGAGCAACGCCGGGGCGAGCGCCGGCACCAGCACCTTGCGTTCGCGCTCGCCGCGCGCCAGGCGCCCGTTCGCGAACGACGGATTGAGCCTCAGCACGCGCGCGGGATCGCGGTCGTTCGCGCTGGCCCAGGCGTGCAGCTCGCGCACGCCGTCGGGCAATTCCACGGCTTCCAGCACCGGGACCCGGCGGTCCAGCGCCTGCAGCCACTGCTCGCCCTCGTCGACCTCGTCGAACAGGCAGGACAGCGCGTGCAACTTGCGCACGTAGGCGCGGGTGATGCTGGAGAGGGTGGTGAGCTTTTCCGGATCGGCGCTGCGCGCGACCTGGCGGCTGCGGCGCAGCGCGCTCAACACGCGATACTCGCCGGCGTTGTACGCCATTGCCGCCAGCCGCCAGTCGCCGGCGAAAATGCCGTGCAACGTCTTCAGGTAGCGCACCGCCGCGCGGGTGGATTCGACCGGCGACAGCCGTCCGTCGTAACCGGCGTGCATCGGCACGTGGTGCGCACGCGCCGTCAGGCGGATCATCTGCCACATGCCGGCCGGCCCCTGCGCACTGCGGGCACCGGGCTTGTAGCCACTTTCCACGAACGGAATCAGTGCGTACTCGGTCGGCAGCCCGGCCTCGCGGACGGCGTCGACTACGTAGCCGAACAGCGCGAGCACGTCGTCGGATCCGTTCGCCATCCGCCTGGGCGCCGCGGCGTAATGGCGTCGCCAGCGCGCACTGCTGTGCTCGCCGCTGCAGTCGGGATCGGCCAGCCCCTCGCGGAAGGTGCGGTAGATTTCGCGCCCGCTGCGCGTGGCCGGCTGCAGCACCGGTTCGGCGACGACGGGCGTGGCGTTGCCTGCAACCTCGACGGTTGCCTCGACCGGCACCTGGACCGGCGCCTGGACCGGCGCCTCCTGCCCCCAGGCGGCGAGCGCCGGCAGCATCGCCAGCGACAGCCACGCGGCCAGCCGCCTCATCCGGCGAACCCGTCCTTCCAGCGCCGCAATTCGGCGAAAGTCTCCACCCGGTCCACGGGCGCGCGCCCCAGCCGCGCGGCGACGGCGTCGCGGACCGCAGGCACGTCGCAGCGCAGGAAGGGGTTGGCGGCCAGCTCGTCGGACAGCAGGCTCGGCAGGGTCGGCATTCCACGTGCGCGCATGGCGGTGGCCTCCTCGGTACGCCGGCGCAAGGCCGGGTTGTCGGGTTCGACCGACGCCGCGAAGGCGGCGTTGGCCAGCGTGTATTCGTGCCCGCAGCACACGCGGGTATCGCCGGGCAGCCGCGCCAGGCGATCCAGCGAGGCTTGCATCTGCCCGGGCGTACCCTCGAACAGGCGCCCGCAGCCCAGGCTGAACAAGGTGTCGCCGCAGAACAGGACGCCATGGCCTGTGAAGGCCACGTGGGAACGGGTGTGGCCCGGGACTTCGATCACCTCGAACCGCCACGGCCCGGCCGTGGCAAGGTCGCCGTCGCCGACCCGGGTGCAGGGCAGGGCGATGCGTTCGTCGACGGGTGCGAACACGGGCAGGTCCGGCCAGCGCTCGAGCAGCGCCGCGGCACCGCCGACATGGTCCGCGTGGTGGTGGGTGAGCAGCAGCAGGGCCGGTTCGATGCCCGCCGCCAGCACCGGCGTGGCCTCGCCCGGATCGACCACGACCCAGCCGGCGCCCGCCTCGCCGAGCGTCCAGATGTAGTTGTCGCTGAAGGCGGGCAGGGGGCGTGGCGTCATCGGTCTTCGACGGTCGGGGTTCGCCCCCTAGAATGGCGACCATGCCTTCCCTGTCCGCCCACGGTCAACCCGACGATGCCGCCACGGCGCGCCCTGCCTGGACCGCCAGCGCGGCGGGCCGGGCGTTGCTGCAGGGCGAGCTGGAGAGCGTCCTTGCCGCCCTGGGCGAGCGCCCCGGGCAACCCTGGCTCTGGCTTTGCCCGGCGTCCGCGGCGGCCGAGGTCCCGGGCTGCGGCCTGCGCCTGCAAGCCGGCCTGGACGGCTGGACCGGCGACGTCCGTTGCGCATTGCCCTTGCCGCTGGCCAACGAATCGGTCGCCGCGGTGGTGCTGCAGCACGTGGAGACGCGGGGCGCGGAGGCCGACGCGCTGGTGCAGGAATGCGCCCGGGTCCTGGTCCCGGGCGGAAGACTCGTGCTGTATGCATTGAACCCGTTGTCGCCCTGGCGCTGGCGCTGGGCGGGCGCCGCCGCACGCTCGACCGAGCCGATGCCGTGGCGGCGGCGGATGCGCGCCGCCGGGCTGGTGCCCGATCCGGTGTCGCAGGGCGTGGGCCCACGCTGGCAACTCGGCGCGGAGCCGGGATTGCAGCACGGCCTGGGGATCCGCGCCGCCTGGATGCTGCGTGCGGAGAAGCGGGCGATCCCGTTGACGCCCGTGCGCCAGCGCACCCGCCTGCGGATCGGCGGCGGAGTGCCGGCCGCTTGACTGCCTTGCGCGATCGCCAGCAGGCCGATGCCAAGCAGGTGCAGGTCCACACCGACGGTGCCTGCCTCGGCAATCCGGGCCCGGGTGGCTGGGCGGCACTGTTGCGGTATCGCGGCCGCGAGCGCGAGCTCAGCGGGGGCGAGCCGGCGACCACCAACAACCGCATGGAGCTGATGGCCGCGATCATGGCCCTGGAGACCCTGCGCGAACCCTGCGACGTGGTGCTGCATACCGATTCGCAATACGTACGCCAGGGCATCACCTTGTGGATGCCGAACTGGCTGCGGCGCAACTGGCGCACCGCCACCGGCGCCGCGGTGAAGAACCAGGACCTGTGGGAGCGCCTGCAGGCGGCCGCGGCCCGCCATCGCGTCGATTGGCGCTGGGTGAAGGGCCACAGCGGCGATCCCGACAACGAGCGCGTCGACCAGCTTGCCCGCGCCCAGGCCGAACGCTACCGTTGATGCCATGCGCCAGATCGTCCTCGATACCGAAACCACCGGCCTGTCATGGGAAAAGGGCAATCGCGTGGTCGAGATCGGCTGCGTCGAACTGCTCGAGCGGCGCCCGACCGGACGCACCTTCCAGTGCTACCTGGATCCAGGCTGCGATTTCGAACCGGGTGCGCAGGAAGTCACCGGCCTGACCCGCGAGTTCCTCGCCGGCAAGCCGAAGTTCGCCGACGTGGCCGACGAGTTCCTCGCCTTCATCGACGGCGCCGAGCTGGTGATCCACAACGCCGCCTTCGACCTCGGCTTCCTCGATGCCGAACTGCGGCGGCTCGGAGGCCAGCATCGGCCGCTGCGCGAACGCTGCGCGGTGGAGGATTCGCTGGACCTGGCGCGGCAGCGCTACCCGGGCCAGCGCAATTCGCTCGACGCATTGTGCCGCCGCCTTGGCGTGGACAATTCCCACCGCCAGCTGCACGGCGCGCTGCTGGATGCGCAACTGCTGGCCGAGGCCTACCTGGCGCTCACCGCCGGCCAGGGCGAGATCGGCTTCGACGCCGCGGGCGAGGGCGCCGGCCCGGCCGCGGCGCCGTGCGCTGCCTTCGCCGCCAGCGGCGCCCGGCCACGCGTGCTGGTGATGGCCGGCGAGCGTGAAGCGCACGAGGCCCGGCTCGCGCAATTGCGCCGCAAGGCCGGCAGCGTGGTGTGGGATCGGCTCGCCGAGGATGCGGAGGCCGCGCTGGCGGTGGCCTGAGCGGCGCCGTCTTGTCCGCGCCAGCGGCCCCCCGTATCATTTGCGGCCCACCGGAGAGGTGGCAGAGCGGTTGAATGTACCTGACTCGAAATCAGGCGTACGTGCAAGCGTACCGTGGGTTCGAATCCCACCCTCTCCGCCAGGCACCAGAAGGGGACGGAGGTAATCAAGGCACCTTGATTACCTCCGTCCCCTTTTTCGTGCCTGTTGCGTTGTTTCCCCATCTCGCCTCCAGGGGCCTTGCCGGGGCATCATCGGTCCATGATCGAATTCGGGCACCTCACCCACGTCGGCCTGCGGCGGGAGCTGAACGAGGACACCTATTACGGCGATGGCGAGCTCGGCCTGTGGCTGGTCGCCGACGGCATGGGCGGCCACGAGTACGGCGAGGTCGCCAGCGCGCTGGCGCGCGAGGCGATCGTGCGTGAAGTGCGCGGCGGCGCCAGCCTGGCGCAGTCGATCCGCACCGCCGACGAGGAGATCATCCGCGCCTCGCGCCAGCGCGGCGACGCGTTGCCGATGGGCACCACCGTGGTCGCCGCGCGGATTCCCCAGGCTGCCGGCGCCATGACCCGGTTCGAAGTGGCCTGGGTCGGCGACAGCCGCGTCTACCTGTGGCGCGACGGCCAGCTGGCGCAGCTGTCGCAGGACCACAGTTACGTCCAGGACCTGATTGCACGGGGTGCCATCAGCGTCGAGCAGGCGCGCAGCCACCCGCACCGCAACGTGGTCACCCAGGCGCTGGGCGTCACCGACCCGCAGCAGCTGAACGTGGAAACCATGTCCGGCGAACTGGGCGTCGGCATGCAGTTGCTGCTGTGCAGCGACGGCCTCACCGAGGAAGTGGACGACGCGCGGATCGCGGCGATCCTGTCGCGGCTGGACTGCAGCGCGCAGGAGTGCGTGGACGAGCTGGTCTCGGCGGCGCTGGACGGCGGCGGTTCGGACAACATCACCGTGGTGCTCGTCCGCCGCGTGTAGACTCCCGGCATGGCCATGTCCCCGACCCAGAACGAACTGCTCGCGCCGGTGTCCTACGGCGAACTGCTCGACAAGATCGCGATCCTGCAGATCAAGTCCGAGCGCATGTCCGACCCCGCCAAGCTCGCCAACGTGCGCAACGAGCTGTCCGCGCTTGAACGCATCTGGATGGCGCATCCGGCGGCGGTGCAGGACATCGCCGAGCTGCGCGCGCGGCTCAAGGCGGTGAACGAGCGGCTGTGGGTGATCGAGGACGACATCCGCATCAAGGAGAAGGCGCAGGCCTTCGACGACGAGTTCATCCGCCTGGCGCGCAGCGTCTACGTGCAGAACGACGAGCGCGCGCGGATCAAGAAGGACATCAACCTCGCGCTGGGCTCCGCCTACGTCGAGGAGAAGTCCTACCAGGACTACGGCGCCGGCGCCGCCTGACGCAGCGCCGGCCCATGGTCGGCGACGTAGCGCTCGAACGCAGCGACCGCGTCGTCCACGGTGACCAGGTCCATCACGCCTTCGCGCTCGATCTTCGTGCCCCAGCGCAGCGCTGGCGCCGGCTTGCCCAGGTACTTGCGCGCCGCGTCGTCGTAGCGGTCCACGCAATAGCGCCGGTCCGAATACGGCCCGCTGCGCGCGGGGTTGCTGGCTGCGTGCAGGCCGAGCACCTTCGTCCCCATCGCGTTGGCGATGTGCATCGGTCCCGAATCCGGGGTCATCACCAGGTGCGCGCGCGCCAGCAGCGCGGGCAGCTGCTTCAGCGTGTCCTTGCCGACCAGGTCGACGGCGGGCGAGCGCATCGCGGCGAGGATCGCGTCGGCCGTGTCGCGCTCGAGCGTGCTGCGACCGCCGCACAACACCACGCGCCAGCCGCGCGAGGCAGCATGGTCGGCGACGGCGGCGTGGCGTTCGGCGCGCCAGTTGCGCAACACATGGCTTGAACACGGGGAGATCGCGAGTACCGGGCGGCCGTCGTCGGGCCACTGCGCGCGCGCCCAATCGTGCGCGTCGGCCGGCACCGGCAGGTTCCACTCGATCCGGTCCTGGACCAGCCCCAGCGGCTCGCAGAAGCTGCCGATCGCATCCAGCACGTGGAGCCCGGGGCGGTCGGGGATCCGTTCGCGCACGAACAGGCCATGCAGGTCGCGCGAACGCGCGCGGTCGTAGCCGATCCGGCGCCGTGCCGGCACGAACGCCGAGAGCAGGTTCGCGCGCGCGGCGACCTGCAACTGCAGCAGTGCGCCGAAACGGCGATCTTGGAGCGAGCGGCGCAACGCGCGCATGCCGGCGACGCCGCTGCGCTTGTCGTACTCGAGGAACGTGACCCCTGGCAGGCCCTCGAGCAGGCGGCGCTCGGCGCGGCCGATGATCCAGCTGATCGGCATGCCCGGCCAGGCCCGCTGCAAGGTGTGCACCAGCGGCAGCACGTGGGTGACGTCGCCCAGCGCGGACAGGCGCAGCAGGCAGATGGACTCGACCTCGCGGGGAGGGGGCGCGACGGATGGCATGGTTGCTAGACTCGGGCCGATGGTGGCATTCGACGCCAACGAGAGCCTGACACCTTTCGAGCATCGGCGCGACGGGCGCGCGTCCGGCTACGGCGCGATCGTGGCCGATGCCCGGCGCCTGCAGCGCGCCGATCCCGGCTGGTTCGAGCCTGCGCACTGGGGCGAACGCGCGCAGCGGGTCGACGCCGGTGGCCGTGGTGGTGCCTGGTTCGTGGATGCGCCATTCGGCCAGGCGGTACTGCGCGAGTATCGCCGCGGCGGCCTGGCGGCGAAGCTCAGCCGCGACCGCTACGTCTGGCACGGCGCCGACCGCACCCGCGGCTTTGCCGAGTTCCGCCTGACGCGCGCGCTGCACGCGCTGGGCCTGCCGGTGCCGTGCGCGCTGGCGGCGATGTACCAGCGCACCGGCGCCAGCTATCGCGCCGCCATCCTGGTCGAGCGCCTGCCCGGCGTGCGTTCACTGGCCCAGCTTGCTGCCGAGGCGGGCGCGCCGTGGGAGAAGACCGGGCGGTTGCTGTCGCGGTTCCACCGTGCCGGCCTGGACCACGCCGACCTCAACGCGCACAACGTGCTGTTCGACGAGTCCGGCAAGGGTTGGCTGATCGATTTCGACAAGGGCGCGCTGCGCATTCCCGCCACCGCCTGGCGCGAGCGCAACCTGCAGCGCCTGCGTCGCTCGCTGCTCAAGGAACGCGGCGCCCGCACCCAGGCGCAGGTGCTCGAGGATTTCGCGCGCCTGCGTGCCGCCTACGACGCCGACTGGCGCCGCGGGATCTGACGGTTCCGGGAAGCGCCAGCGCTCCCGGCGCACGATCACCACGGCGATCTTGCGGCACGAAAAGGCGGTAGCCCCGCCAACTTGCCTCGGCGCCCGCGTCGATCGATACCGTTGCTGCCTTCCGGCCCTGGCGGGGTTTTCGACCTAGCGTCGCGAGGGGCCGACGGGGCCACCATGTGAGCTTGCGTGTTGCTTGATTGGCGGAGAGAGGGGGATTCGAACCCCCGAAGCGCGGTTTAGACGCTTACACACTTTCCAGGCGTGCTCCTTCAACCACTCGGACACCTCTCCGCTGGACCCGCCACGCCGCCTTCCGGGCCGCGTTCAGGGCCGGCAATTCTACCTGCTCGTGCCACAATGGGCCATGTCCTACCTTGTCCTCGCCCGCAAGTGGCGCCCCCGGCGGTTCTCCGAGCTGGTGGGGCAGGAACACGTGGTCCGCGCCCTCACCAACGCCCTGGACAGCGGCCGCGTCCACCACGCCTTCCTGTTCACCGGCACCCGCGGCGTGGGCAAGACCACCATCGCCCGGATCTTCGCCAAGTCGCTGAACTGCGAGCGCGGAACGTCCAGCGAGCCCTGCGGCGAATGCGAGACCTGCCTGGCGATCGACGCCGGCCGCTACATCGACCTGCTGGAAATCGATGCCGCCTCCAACACCGGCGTCGACAACGTCCGCGACCTGATCGAGAACGCGCAGTACATGCCTTCGCGCGGCCGCTACAAGGTCTACCTGATCGACGAAGTGCACATGCTGTCCAAGCCGGCGTTCAACGCGTTGCTGAAGACGCTCGAGGAACCGCCGGAGCACGTCAAGTTCCTGTTCGCGACCACCGATCCGGAGAAGCTGCTGGTCACGGTGTTGTCGCGCTGCCTGCAGTTCAACCTGAAACGGCTGGACGAGGAACAGATCTCGGGGCAGGTCGCGAAGATCCTCGCCGCCGAGGGCATCGCCGCCGAACCCGGTGCGATCCGCCAGATCGCAATCGCCGCGGACGGCAGCCTGCGCGACGGCCTGTCGCTGCTCGACCAGGCGATCGCCTACACCGGCGTCGCCAGCGGCGTCGGCACGCTCGAGGATGCGTCGGTCGCGGCGATGCTCGGCAGCGTCGACCGCACCCGGATCGGCGTGCTGCTGCAGGCGCTGGCGGACGGCGACGGCGCCGCGTTGCTGGCGGAAGTCGAGACCCTGGCCAGCTTCGCCCCGGATTGGCAAGGCGTGCTCGAAGGCTTTGCCGATTCGTTGCACAAGCTGCAGGTGCGGCAACTGGTGCCGGCCGCGGCGATCGACGTCGAGGGCATGGACCTGGATGCGCTGGCGACGAAGTTGCGACCGGAACTGGTCCAACTTTGGTACCAGATGGCGCTCAATGCGCGCCGCGACCTGGCGTACGCGCCGAGCGCGCGCGCCGGCTTCGAGATGGCGGTGTTGCTCATGCTCGCATTCCGGCCGTTGGGAGACGGCGCCGCGGTGGCGCCGGCCGGGGGCGGCGAGGCCGCGCGTCCGTCGCGCGGTGGCGCGCAGGCCGCCGCGGCGGCGCGCGCGGCGCTGGCCGAAGCTGCGCCCGTGGCTGCAGCGTCGCCCGCGCCCCCCGCACCCTCCGCGCCGCCGCTGGCCCTCGACCACGAGCGCTGGCTGGAACTGGTCGCGCGCAGCGAACTCAAGGGCCCGGCGCGGGAGCTCGCCGCGCACGCGGTGTTCCTCGGCAATGAAGACGGCGTCCTGCGACTGGGGCTGTCGGCGGACGACGAGTTGCTCAACACGCCGACCTCGAGCCGCGCATTGGCGCGCGCGTTGCAGCCCGCGTTCGGGGCGATGCCGCAGCTGCGCTTCGAGCGGGTCGCCACCACCGGCGCGGAAACCCTGCGCCAGCGCAGCGAACGCGAGCGCGACGCGCGCCAGGAAGCGGCCGAGGCGGCGTTCCTCGCCGATCCGGGCGTACAGCAATTGATCCGGCGCCATGGCGCGACCCTGGTCCCGGACTCCATCCGACCCCACGACGAATAGGAGGCACGGCCGATGCGAGGAAACATCGCCCAGCTGATGCAGCAGGCACAGAAGATGCAGGAAGACATGCAGCGCGTGCAGGAGGAACTCGCGCGCACGGAAGTCACCGGCAACGCCGGCGGCGGCATGGTCAGCGTCACCCTCACCGGGCGCATGGAATGCCGCAAGGTACGGATCGATCCCGCCGCGCTGTCCGATCCGGAGATGGCCGAGGACCTGGTGGCGGCCGCCTTCAACGATGCAGTGAACAAGGCCAACGCGCTGTCGCAGGAAAAGCTCGGCGCCGCCACCGCCGGCCTGCCGCTGCCGCCCGGGATGAAACTGCCGTTCTGACGTGGCCTCGCTGCTGGAACAACTGATCGAGGCATTGCGGGTGCTACCGGGCGTCGGTCCGAAATCGGCACAACGCATGGCCTACCACGTGCTCGAGCGCGAGCGCGAGGGCGGCAGCCGCCTGGCCGAGGCGCTGGCGGCCGCGGTGGAGCGCATCGGCCATTGCGCGCGCTGCCGCGACTTCAGCGAAACCGAAGTCTGCGCGACCTGCGCCAGCGCCGCGCGCGACGCGAGCGCGCTGTGCGCGGTGGAAACCCCCGCCGATCGCCTCGCGATCGAGCAGGCCACCGGCTACCGCGGCCTCTACTTCGTGCTGCAGGGGCGCCTGAGCCCGCTCGACGGCATCGGCCCGCGAGAACTCGGCCTGGACCGGCTGGGCGACCGCCTGGCGCAGGGCGAGGTGCGCGAGCTGATCATCGCCACCAATCCCACGGTCGAAGGCGAGGCGACCGCGCACTACCTCGCGCAACTCGCGCGCCAGCACGGCGTGCGCCCCAGCCGGCTCGCCCACGGCGTGCCGCTGGGCGGCGAACTGGAGTACGTGGACCGCGGCACCTTGTCGCACGCGTTCGGAAGCAGGAGCGAGATGACGTGAAGGCGAAGAGCGGGAACAGGGAATAGGGAACAGGGAATAGGGAACAGGGAATAGGGAACAGGGAATGGAGGATTTCGATGGCTGCCAATGAGACGATTTTCCACAGGATCATGCGCCGGGAAATTCCCGCCGACATCGTCTACGAGGACGAACACCTGTTCGCGTTCCGCGACATCGCGCCGCAGGCGCCGGTGCACGTGCTGTTCGTGCCGAAGGTGGACATCGCGACGATGAACGACCTCCAGGCTTCGCAGGCCGAGGTCGTGGGCCGGCTGGTCGTCGCCGCCGCGGCGTACGCGAAACGCGAAGGCCTTGCCGCGGACGGCTACCGCGTGGTCATCAACTGCAACGACCACGGCGGGCAGACGGTGTTCCAGTTGCACCTGCATCTGCTGGCCGGGGCGCCGCTGGGGCATTTCGGCGTGCCGTAGGGCAGAGCGATGCCCGGCTAATACCACCGCCCCCAGCCACCCCAGCCGCCCCACCAGTAGGGCACCGGCCGTTCGACGACATCGACGCGGTCGCGCACCGGCCACAGGTACACCACTTCGGCGTCCACGCGCGGGAATCGATAGTCGTAGCCGCCGATCTTGCGTGTCTCGTAGCCTCCGATGCGCCCGGCGAAGGTGACCTCGCGGTTCTTCTCGAACAGCGCGGGATCGTAGAAGCCGGTGCGGCAGGCGATGAAGCGGCCGCCCACTTCGTCGCTGGCCCAGCGCGGCCGGCCGCTCGAGTCCAGTTGCGTGGAAATCATCTCGAAGCAGGTACGGTCCTGTTGCGGCTCGACCGCGACGATGCGCCCGCCCCAGCGCACCGGCGCGCCGGTGCTGTCGCGGGCGGAAGCCTCGTGCGGGGTGATCGGCGCGTACTGGCCCTGCAACGGCACCGGTTGCGTCGCGCAGGCGGCCAGCGCGGCGGCGGCCAGGAAGGGAACGGCGAATCGGATGGCGGTCATGGTGTGCTCCGGGGTCCGTTGGCGGGGCGGTGCCGCCGCAACTCCCGCAGCAGCGCGAGGGTCGGGGGGCGAGGCTCCTGCTGGCCAGCGTAGCGCCAGTTGTTGAAACGGTGGATGAGCCGCTCGAGTTCATCCGCACCCGCCGGCCGGGCCCGCGCGACCCGTTCGGCCCAGGCCGAAGCGGATTCGTGCGGCGCGCGGCCCAAGCCGAACCGCGCATAGCGCCTGCCCAGCCGGTGCCAGGCACGCAGTACCGGATCGCGCTCGCGCCCGGCGCGAGCGGCCCGCCAGGCCATCCACAGCAGCGACAGCAGCGCGGTGCCGACGAACAGCGCGACCAGCCGCGCCGGCGGCAGATCGTCCACGCCGAGCGGCCGCAACAGTTGTCGTTGCCGCTCCGCGTCGAAGCCGAGCACGAAATCGTTCCATCCCCGCCGCAGCCAGTCGCCAAGGTCCATCACCGGTGTCAGGTTCGCCAGGCCGCCGAGCGCACCGGCGCCGGGCGCGCGATCGGCAAGGGTGTCGTAGATCCGCTCTGGCGCGACCGCGGCGGTGGGATCGAAACGGACCCAGCCGCGTCCAGGCAGCCATGCTTCGGCCCAGGCGTGCGCGTCGGAATTGCGCACCAGCCAATAGTCGCCGATCGGATTGCGATAGCCACCGACGTAGCCGGTCACCACCCGCGCCGGGATCCCGGCGGCGCGCATCAGCACGACGAATGCGCCCGCGAAGTGCTCGCAATAGCCCTGGCGATAGTCGAACAGGAATTCGTCGACCGCGTGGCGGCCCGGCAGCGGCGTCGCCAGCGTGTAGCCGAAGCCGTCGTTGATCATGCGCATTGCCCGCGCCACGATCGCGGCGTCGTCGGTGCCGGCGTCGCGGCGCCATTGCCGCGCGAGCGCGACGGTGCGCGGGTTGTAACCTTCAGGCAGGTCGAGCGCCGCGCGCCGCAGCGTCACCGGCAACTCGAGTGCGAATTCGGCCGGCGGTGCCGAACGCAGCCGCCACTGGCTGGCGCGATTGAGCGGTTGCAGTGCCTGCAGGCTGTAGTCGCGCGACAAGCGCGCGCCCCGGGGCGCCGCCAGCGGCAGGTCCAGCGCCACCAGCTGGCGGCGGTCCGTCGGTTCGACTTCCAGCTGGTAGTCCCAGCGCGTGTCGCTGCTGCGCACGACCGCTGGCGGCAGGTCGCGCAGCCAGCGCGACTGCGTCCAGCTGCGTCCGTCGTAATTCCACAGCACCGGCCCGCGCCAGTAGAGCTGTTCGCGCGCCGGCGTGGCGCCGAAGAACTGCGCGCGCAACGCGGTGCTGTCGTCGGTGAGGATGTCGATCCATTCGCCCGGCGACATGTCGTCGGACAGGCCGGGCCGCGCCATCGCCCGCTCGGGCACGCCCCACAACGGCGACGCCAGCCGCGGGAACAGCCAGAACGCGGCCAGCGCCAGCGGCAGCCCGAGCGCGACCAGCCGCAACACCATCGCCAGGCGCCGTGCCGGTGGCAACGTGCGCACGTCGCCGGATTCCAGTTCCGCCAGCCGCAGCAATGCCGCCAGTGCCAGCAGGGCTCCGGCCAGGCCCAGCGCCAGAGTGAGGGGACCCTGGTCCAGCAGGAAGGTGGCGAACGGCGCGAACAGGGCGAAGCCGAGCAGGCTGCGGGCATCGCGCAAGCTCGAGGTTTCCGCGGGCTTGATCGCCAGCATCGCCGCCAGCAGCGCGCACGCGGTATCCCGCCCGAAGCGGAAATGCGCGGTGCCGAGGACGCCGGCCACCAGCGCCAGCCACAGCAGCAGGCGCAGCCAGCCGGGCAATGGCCGCGACCACGCTGCCGCGATCACCAGGGTCGCCGCCGCGCCGATGCCGGGGCCGAGCCAGCCCGGCAACTGCAGCAGCAGCGGCAACAGGCAAGCGGCTGCCGCCAGCAACGACCAGGCGCGCGCGCGGCGGTCGAGCGGCGGACTCATGGCGGCATCAACGCCAGTGCGCGCAGGCAGGCGTGGCGATGTGCATGGCCATTGCCGGGGCCGATCGGCGTTTGGCCCGGCAGCAACAGGCGATAGCGGCGGCCCTCGCGCTCGGCGTCGTCCACCCAGCGCGCAAGCCGGCGGATGCGCGCCTCGCGATCCAGCGGCGACAACTGGTTCCAGTCCAGCACGAAGTCGTTGCCGAGTGGTTGCTCGTACTCGCGCACCAGCAGGGTGTCGCGCCGCGCCGACGGCTTCCACGCGATCGCCCGGCGCGGATCGCCACGGCGGTAGCTGCGCAGGTGGTGGACGTCGTCGCCCGCCGGATGCAGGCGGGCGGTCGCGGCCGCGCCAACGCCATGCGGCAAGGGGGGCGCGCTTGTCTCCGGCGCGGGGTACACCAGCAGGGCCTCGCGCGGCCACGCGTAGGCCCAGGCGCGGGCGAGGCCGAGCGGGCGCGTGGTCGAGATCCGCAACCGGCCCACGTCGAGCCAGCCGCGCCGCGTGGTCGGCAATTGCAGGGTGGCCTGGCCGCTGCCATCGGCGAGCGACAACACTGCGCTGGCCACGTCGGTCTCGACGCGAAGGCCGCGCCGTGGCCTGCCGGGCGCGGCGCGCGCGTGCACGCGTACCGCCAGCGGCATGCCCGCCGGCACCGGTTCGGCACTGACGGCATCGAGCACCAGCCCGGTCAGCTGCAGGTGCGCGGCCAGCAGGCTGGCGTTGCCTGCACCGGCCATCAGCAATGCCAGCAGCAGCGCGGGATTGTTGTTGTAGTTGAGCGCGCCCAGGCCCATCACCAGCAGCGACACGGCGAAGAACAGGCCGAAGCGGGTCGGCAACACGTAGACCCGCCGGCGGTCCAGGTGCACCGGCAGCGCCTCCGGCCGGCGCGGACGCGCCCAGCCACGGAAGCGCTCGCGCCACGCGGCCGCGGGCATCAGTCCACCGGGACGGCGTGCAGGATCGCGCGCGCCAGGTCGAGCGGGTCGCCGCCATCGGCATCGGCCAGCAGGCGATGCGCGGCCAGCTGCACGAACAGCACCTGCACGTCGTCCGGCAGCACATGGGCGCGGGAGCGCAGCAGCGCATGCGCCCGTGCCGCGCGCAGCAAGGCGATGCCGGCGCGTGGCGACAGGCCGACGCGCACCCCGGGATGCTGGCGGCTGCGCGCGAGCAGCGCCTGCACGTAGTCGAGCAAGGCCTCGCTGGCGTGGATCGCGCCGACCGCCTGGCGCAGCGCCAGCACGTCGGGCGCGTGCAGCACGGGTGTCGCCTGCGCGATCAACTCGCGCCGATCGGCGCCGGCCAGCAGCGCACGTTCGGCTTCCTCGCCGGGATAGCCCAGGGTCAAGCGCAACAGGAAGCGGTCCAGCTGCGAATCGGGCAACGGATAGGTTCCCGACAGGTCCACCGGGTTCTGGGTGGCGATGACGAAGAACGGATCGGGCAAGGGGTGGGTGGTCCCGTCCACCGTCACCTGGTGTTCGGCCATCGCTTCCAGCAACGCGCTTTGCGTGCGCGGCGGCGCGCGATTGATCTCGTCGGCGAGCAGCACGTGCGCGAACACCGGGCCGGGATGGAACTCGAAGCGCCGCGCCTGCGCGTCGAACACCGAGACGCCGACGATGTCGGACGGCAACAGGTCCGAAGTGAACTGCACGCGCTGGAAGCCAAGGCCCAGGGTCGCGGCGAGGGCGTGGGCGAGGGTGGTCTTGCCCAGGCCCGGCAGGTCCTCGATCAGCAGGTGGCCGTCCGACAGCAGCGCGACGAACGCCAGGTCCACCTCGCGCGGCTTGCCCAGCACCAGGCCGTTGACCTGCGACAACGCGTCGCGAAGCGCCGTTCGCAAGGCCTCGGGTAGCATGGCGCCCGCCATGGGTGTTGCCGCCGACATGCGCACCTCCTCACGACTGGTCCCCCGAGTGTAACGAGGCCCCACGCATGCGGGTAACGATGGTGTCGAGACGCTGGTTCCTCGCCCTGTGGGCGGGCCTGCTGCTGGCCAAGCTGTTGCTGGCGGCGCGGCTGCCGCTGTTCGTCGACGAGGCGTTCTACTGGCAGGAGGGGATGCATCCGGCCTGGGCCTATTCCGACCTGCCGGCGCTGACCGCCTGGCTGGCGCGGCTGGGTACCGCGATCGGCGGCGAGCACCCGCTCGCGCTGCGCATGCCGTTCCTGCTGCTGTCGGCCTTGCTGCCGTGGCTGGTGCAGCGCATCGCCGCGCGCGAGTTCGGCCAGGCCGCCGGCTGGCAGGCGGGCAGTTACGCGATGCTGCTGCCGCTGGCCGGCACCCTCGGCCTGATGGCGCTGCCGGACGTGCCGATGGTGCTGGCAACGTTGCTGTGCATGGATGCCGGCACCCGGCTGCTGCGCGGCGTCACCGCCGGCGCGGCGCTGGAACTGGCACTTGGGCTGGCGATCGGGGCGCTGTGCCACTACCGGTTCATCGCCGTCATTGGCGTTGGCGCGCTGGCCTTGATGCTGCTGCCGGCCGGACGCCAGGTCCTGCGCGACCCGCGGGTGATCGTCGCGCTGGCGTTCGGGGTGGTGGCATGGATCCCGCTGCTGGGCTGGAACTACTTCAACGCCGAGGCTGGCCTGCGCTTCCAGCTGCTCGACCGCCACCCGTGGGCGTTCCACGCCGATGGTGCATGGTTCCTGCTCGAGCAGGCGCTGCTGGTGACGCCGCTGCTGTTCGCCGCATTGCTGCTCGCCGCGTGGCGGCAGTGGCGCGGCGGGTCCACCGTCACCCGCTATTTCGCGCTGCTGGGCGCATTGATGATCGGCGGCTTCTTCGTGCTCGGCTTCTTCGCCGACACCGAGCGCGTGAGCTTCCACTGGCCGCTGCCGGGCTGGTTCGCGCTGCTGCCGCTGCTGCCCGGCGTGCTTCGCGGCTGGCCGACGTGGCTGCGCCGCTCGACCGCGGCGATCGCCGGGCTCGGCTTGCTGTCGCTGCTGGGCTACTACGCCGCGGTGTCCAGCCCTGCCTTGCGCGCGCAGGCCTCGGACACCAAGGCCTATCCGGCGAACTTCGCCGGTTGGCAACCGCTGGCCCGGGCCGTGCGCGCGCAGCGCGCGACCATGCCGGCCGACACGGTGCTGCTGGCGGACAACTTCAAGATCGGCGCCGAGCTCGGGTTCGCGCTGCAGGACCCCGACATCCCGGTGCTGCCGCATCCGCTCAACGCCAAGCACGGCCGCGCGCCGCAACTGGCACTGTGGGGCCTGCGCGTGGACCGGCGCGAGGCGCTGGGTGCGCATCCGGTGTTGCTGGTGGTCGGCGCCACCGAGGTCGAGTACAAGCACCTGCTCGAGCGCTACCACGCGTTGTGCGGGATGCTCGGGCCGTTGCCTGCGCCGCGGGTCGTGTCCACCGACCACGGCCGCCAGCGCTTCCTGCTGTTCGCGCTGCAACGCCAGCGTGCGGCCGGCCCGTGCACGACGCCGGCGATGGGCTGGATCGACGTGCCCGCGCCCGGCGCCACGGTGGGCCGGCGCTTCGATGTCGGCGGCTGGGCATTCAAGGATGGCGTGGGCATCGAATCGGTCGAGGTCACGCTCGACGGCGACGTCGTCGCCACCGCGGACTACGGCGATCCGCAACAGCACGTGGCCGCGTTCTGGAAGATCTCGACCGATGCGGCGCATCCTCGCGTCGGCTTCCGCGCCGCGGTCGAGTTGCCGCCCGGCAGCGCCGGCACGCACTGGCTGGGCCTGCGCCTGCACGGCAGGGACGGCAGCGTCGAAGCGTGGCCCGAACAGCGCCTCCACGTCCGCGACGGGGGCGCGCGGTAACGGCGAGGCTCAGCGCTGCGCCACCAGCACCTGGCGGGCGTGGCCGAGGAACGGGCGGGGTGGCGACCACAGCGCCGCGTGCGCGAACCCGGCGGCGCGCACGCGCGCGGGCAGGTCGGCGCCGTAATCGCGGTACACCAGTACCGCGCCGGGACCGCGCAGGCGATCGCCGTGGTAGGCGGGAGGCAGCAGGTGCTCGACCTGTCCCCCCTCGTTCCGTGCGCGCTCCACGGTCGCCGGCGCATCGTTCATCGGCACGGTGAACAGCAACCAGCCGCCGGGCGCGAGCACGCGATGCAGTTCGCGGAAGCCGGCGGCGTCGTCGGGCACGTGTTCGAACACCTCCGTGGAGGTGCACAGGTCGAAGCTGGCCTCGGCGAAGCTCAGCGCCTGCACGTCCTCGCAACGGATACCGTCGCGGCTGCCGCCGGGCTCGACGCCGTCCAGGTATTCGCTGGTCGTCGTGGTGCGGCAGCGTGCACGCAACCAGCGCGGCACCGGGCCGACGGTGGACAGCTCGTAGGCGCGTCGCGTGGCGAGGGCGGGCACATGCGCGCGGATGGCGGCCAGCAGCGACAGGTGCACGGGAGTACCGCGGCAGCGCAGGCAGCGCACGTGCATCTCGTCCGCGCCCCAGCCCAGCAGCAACGACGGCCCGCAGGCCGGGCAGCGGAATCCGCGGACGGCAGGCCTCACGGCAGCACGAACCCCGCCTGGCGCAGCAGGCGGGCGGTATCGATCAGCGACAGCCCGACCAGCGCCGTGGGGTCGCGGGTCTCGATCGCCTCGAACAGGGCGATGCCCAGGCCTTCGGACTTGAAGCTGCCGGCGCAATCCCAGGGCTGCTCGGCATCGATGTATCGCTGGATCTCGTCCTCCCGCAGCCGGCGGAAGCGGACCCGGGTGATGTCCTGCGCCTCGAGCAGGCGACCGTCGCCGTGGGCCAGGCAGATGGCTGTATGGAACCGGACCTCGCGGCCGGACATGGCCGCCAGCTGGGCCAGCGCCGGCCCGGGGCCGCCGGGCTTGCCCAGCGGCCTGCCGTCCAGCTCGGCGATCTGGTCGGATCCCAGCACCCAGGCATCGCCGGCGCCGCGGGCGACGGAACGGGCCTTGTCCGCGGCCAGGCGCCGGGCCAGGGCCTCCGGAACCTCGCCGGGCAGGGGTGTCTCGTCGGCCTCGGGGCGCACGGTCTCGAACGGCAGGCGCAGCCGCGCCAGCAGTTCCCGGCGGTATGGCGAGGTGGAAGCCAGGACCAGCCGCGGCATGTTCAGTGCACGGTCGGGCTGCGGGCGCGGTCGATCCGGGCCAGTTGCTGGTCGATCCGGCGGCGGCCGTCGTCGATCGAGTCGCGCACCTGCGCCAGCTGCTCCAGCGATGCCTCCTGACCATGCTGCTGCAGCCACAGCCGTTGCCGCAGCATCTCCTGCATCGCGTCCTGGACCGGATTGCCCCCGCTGCCGGCGATTGCCTCGATCTCGGCCCGCGCGGTCCGCAGCCGCGCCTCCAGGGCGTCGGCGGCGTCCAGTACCTGGGCCAGGGCACGCTGGCGGCGGCCGCCTCGGCGGCGCAGCGCGAACAGCAGCAGGGCGGCCAGCGCCAGCAGCAGCAACAGCACGTAAATTGCGGTCAAGGGCAGGGGCCGGGCCGGGTGGAGGCCCAGTCTGCCGTGCGCCCGCGCGAGCGGCAAATCCCCCGTCGCGGCAAGGACTTGGGTTTGACAGCAAGGGTCGGTCCCTCTAACATTTCGTCGCTTATGTCCGCGGATTCGCACGAGTCTCGGCCTGGCGTGGCCAACACGGCCCGACTGCCCGGGGCGCTGGATGCATGGCGCATGGTGGCCGCACGGCGGGGTTTCGAAGGAACCCTGCCGTTGTCGTCCATGGAACGCCTGCGCGAGGTGCTGTGCGACACCGAGGGCGAAATCGGTTACGTGATCGCGTTCGACCGCGACGCGCTGCAGGTGCCATACGTCGAGCTGCGGGTGCAGGCGGCGTTGCCGCTGACCTGCCAGCGCTCGTTGCAGCGCTTCGTGCAGCCGGTCCAGCTGGTGCAGCGGCTGGCGTTGCTGGAAGCGGGCACGGACGTCGAGGCGGCGGAAGCCGGCTTGCCGGAAGGCTACGAAGCGCTGCTGGTGCCGCCCGACGGTACCGTGCAGCCGGCGGAGCTGATCGAGGACGAGTTGATCCTCGCGGTTCCGGTGGTGCCGGTCGCCCCGGGCAGCGAGGCCGTCGAGCAGGACTGGCCCTTGCCGGGGACCGAGGCGGGTGAAGAGCTGGAAAAGGCCAATCCGTTCGCGGCATTGGCGGCGCTGAAGAAGCGCGAATGAAACAAGGCGTCGCCGGAACGGTTCCGGCGGCAATGAAGCAATCGAAGCTGGAGCAATCCCATGGCTGTGCAGAAGTCCCGAGTCTCCCCGTCCCGCCGCGGCATGCGCCGCGCCCATGACGCGCTGAGCGCCAAGCAGCTGGCCACCGACCCGACCTCGGGCGAGACCCACCTGCGCCACCACGTCACCGCCGACGGCTACTACCGCGGCAAGCAGGTCGTGGCGCCGAAGACCAAGATCGTCGAAGAAGACTGATCCCGAGATGGCCTTCGCGCGGATCGCGGGCACCGGCAGCTACCTGCCGGAGAAGGTGCTGACCAACGACGACCTGGCGAAGATCGTCGAAACCAGCGACGAATGGATCGCCAGCCGCACCGGCATCCGCGAACGGCACGTCGCCGCCGAGGGCGAGACCACGGGCGACCTCGCGTACCACGCCGCCGTGCGCGCGATGGAGGCCGCGGGCGTCAAGGCGTCCGAGCTCGACCTCATCGTGCTCGGCACCACCACGCCGGACCTGATCTTCCCGTCCACGGCCTGCCTGCTGCAGGCACGCCTGGGCGCCAACGGCTGCCCGGCGTTCGACGTCAACGCCGCCTGCTCGGGCTTCATCTACGCGCTCTCGGTCGCCGACAAGTTCATCCGCACCGGCGCGGCGAAGACCGCATTGGTGGTGGGCGCCGAAACGCTGACGCGGATGCTCGACTGGACCGACCGCAGCACCTGCGTGCTGTTCGGCGACGGTGCCGGCGCGGTCGTGCTCAAGGCCGACGACGAAACCGGGATCCTCGGCACGCACCTGCATGCCGACGGCGCCAAGAAGGAATTGCTGTGGAACCCGGTCGGGGTGTCGGTCGGGTTCAAGCCGGAGGAGCACAACGCCGGCGTCAAGGTGCTGATGACCGGCAACGAGGTCTTCAAGCACGCGGTCAAGGCGCTCGACTCGGTGGTCGAGGAAACGCTGGCCGCCAACGGCCTGGATCGCCACGAGATCGACTGGCTGATCCCGCACCAGGCCAACCTGCGCATCATCGAGGCCACGGCCAAGCGCCTGGACATGCCGATGGAGCGCGTGATCGTCACCGTGGATCGCCACGGCAACACCTCGTCGGGTTCGGTGCCGCTGGCGCTGGACGAAGCCGTGCGCTCGGGCAAGGTGCAGCGCGGGCAGATGGTGCTGCTGGAGGCCTTCGGCGGCGGGTTCACCTGGGGCAGCGCGCTGCTGAGGTATTAGCAGCGCCTTGTGGATCTCCCGCGAGATCCTCAATACGCCCGGGTACAGACGATCGCGACTTGAGGCCCTTATCATGCGCGTCCTTTTGAACCGCCCCACGCCATGACCACTCCCATCGCCTTCGTGTTTCCCGGACAGGGATCGCAGTCGACCGGCATGCTCGGCGAGCTCTCCGCGGCGCACCCGCAGGTGCGCGAGGCGTTCGCCGAAGCGTCCGAAGGCGCGGGCGTGGACCTGTGGGCGCTGTCGCAGCAGGGACCCGAGGAGCAGCTCAACCGGACCGAGTTCACCCAGCCGGTGTTGCTGGCCGCGGGCGTCGCCGCATGGCGCGCGTGGCAAGCCGCGAAAGGACCGATGCCGTCGGTGCTCGCCGGCCACAGCCTTGGCGAATACAGCGCGCTGGTCGCGGCCGGCGCCCTGTCGCTGCACGATGGCGCGAAGCTGGTGCGCCTGCGCGGCCAGCTGATGCAGGATGCTGCGCCTGCGGGCGTCGGTGCGATGGCCGCGGTACTCGGCGCCGACGACGAACTCGTCGTCCAGGCTTGTCGCGATGCGTCCGGCGACGAAGTGGTGGTGCCCGCGAACTACAACTCGCCCGGCCAGGTGGTGATCGGCGGCCACGCGGCCGCGGTCGATCGCGCGCTGGCGTTGCTGGCCGAGCGTGGCGTGCGCAAGGCGGTGAAGCTGGCGGTGAGCGTGCCTTCGCACACGCCGCTGATGCGCGAGGCCGCCAATCGCCTGTCCGAGGCGATGGCCGGGCTGCACTGGCGCGAGCCGTCGCTGCCGGTGGTGCAGAACGTGGACGCGGAAGTGCACGAGGGCACGCAGTCGATCCGCGACGCGCTGGTGCGCCAGCTCTACCTGCCCGTGCAGTGGACCGCCTGCGTGCAGGCCCTCGCCGCGCGCGGCGCCACCCGCATCGCCGAGTGCGGCCCGAACAAGGTGCTGACCGGCCTGGTCAAGCGCATCGACAAGACCCTCGACGCCCGCCCCTTGGGAACGCCGTCCGACTTCGATGCTGCGTTGGCCGAGTGGAAATAATTTTCGACGCGGATCAGAGCCGATAAGAAAAACGATCAACGCGGATCAAGCGTTTCATGGTTCCTGATTCCGCGCTTGTCCGTACTTATCCGCGTTGATCCGCGTCAAAGGAAAAGCTTCAAGGAGCGAGTGATGGACAAGGTGTTGGCGGGTGAGGTGGCGCTGGTGACCGGGGCGAGCCGGGGGATCGGCGCGGCGATCGCGGACGAGCTGGCGGCGCTGGGCGCGACGGTGGTCGGCACGGCCACATCCGACGGCGGCGCGGCGGCGATCGGCGAACGGCTGCAGGCCGCCGGCGGCCATGGGCGCAAGCTCGACGTCACCGACGGTGCCGCCGTGGACGCCCTGGTCGACGCCATCGGCAAGGAATTCGGCCCGATCGGCATCCTCGTCAACAACGCCGGCATCACCCGCGACAACCTGCTGCTGCGGATGAAGGACGAGGAGTGGAACGACATCCTCGACACCAACCTCACCAGCGTGTTCCGCACCAGCAAGGCGGTGATGCGCGGCATGATGAAGGCGCGCAAGGGCCGCATCGTCAACATCGCCTCGGTGGTCGGCGTCACCGGCAACGCCGGGCAGGCGAACTACGCCGCCGCCAAGGCCGGCATCATCGCCTTCAGCAAGTCGCTGGCCAAGGAAGTCGGCAGCCGCGGCGTCACCGTGAACGTGGTCGCGCCGGGCTTCATCGACACCGACATGACCCGTGCCTTGCCCGATTCCGCGCGCGAAGCGCTGCTTGGCCAGATCGCGCTCGGCCGCCTCGGCGAACCCATCGACATCGCCCGCGCGGTGGCGTTCCTCGCCGGTCCGGCGGGGGCCTACATCACCGGCGAAACGCTGCACGTGAATGGCGGCATGTACATGCCGTAAGCACCTGAACGAAAAGGCCTTGCGACCCCATGCGCGAGTGCCCTGGCTTTCCCTTACACTATCCGTCTGAACAGACTCCCGGGAGGAGCGAACACCCATGAGCAGCATCGAAGAGCGCGTCAAGAAGATCGTCGTCGAACAACTGGGCGTCAAGGAAGAAGAGGTCACCACCAGCGCCTCGTTCGTCGACGACCTGGGCGCGGATTCGCTCGACACCGTGGAGTTGGTGATGGCGCTCGAGGAAGAATTCGAGTGCGAGATCCCTGACGAGGAAGCCGAGAAGATCACCTCGGTGCAGCAGGCCATCGACTACGTCAAGGCCCACGTCAAGGCGTAAGCCCGGGCGTTCGCGTTACGTTGCCGGGGCCGCATTCGCGGCCCTGTGCATTTGCAACCCGCAATCCCCGGACCCGCAGTCCCCGGAATGGAGCCCGCCACCATGCCCAAACGTCGCGTCGCCGTCACCGGCCTCGGCATCCTGTCGCCGCTCGGCAACGACCTCGCCAGCAGCTGGGACGGCATCGTCAACGGTCGCTCGGGCATCGGCCCGATCACCCACTTCGACGCATCCGGCTTCCCGACGCGCATCTCCGGCGAGGTCAAGGACTTCGACCCGTCGCAGTGGATCCCGGCGAAGGACATCAAGAAGATGGATCCCTTCGTGCATTACGGCGTCGCCGCGTCGCTGATGGCGATCGCCGACTCCGGGCTGGTCATCGAAGGCGAGGCGGCCGAACGCATCGGCGTGGCCGTGGGCGCGGGCATCGGCGGCCTCAAGGGCATCGAGGAAACCACGCTGAAATACAAGGAGGGCGGCGCGCGCAAGGTGTCGCCGTTCTACGTGCCCAGCACGATCATCAACATGGTCGCCGGCCAGGTCTCGATCATGACCGGCGCCAAGGGCCCGAACATCGCCGCGGTCACCGCCTGCACCACCGCCACGCACAACATCGGCCTGGCGATGCGCATGATCCAGCACGGCGACGCCGACGCCATGATCGCCGGCGGCGCCGAGTACGCGACCACGCCGACCTCGCTCGGCGGATTCTGCGCAATGAAGGCGCTGTCCACCCGCAACGACGAGCCGGAAAAGGCCTCGCGCCCCTGGGACCGCGACCGCGACGGCTTCGTCATGGGCGACGGCGCCGGCATCCTCGTGCTCGAGGACTACGACAAGGCGGTCGCGCGCGGCGCCAGGATCTACTGCGAGCTGATCGGCTTCGGCATGAGCGGCGACGCGTTCCACATGACCGCGCCCAGCGAGAGCGGCGAGGGCGCCGCGCGCTGCATGCGCAATGCACTCAGGGACGCCGAGGTCAATGCCGAAGAAATCGGCTACATCAACGCGCACGGCACCTCCACCCCGGCCGGCGACCTCGCCGAGACGCTGGCGGTGAAGGCGGCGCTGGGCGAGCACGCCTACAGGACGATGGTCAGTTCGACCAAGTCGATGACCGGGCACCTGCTCGGCGCGGCCGGCGGCGTCGAGGCGGTGTTCTCGGC
Source organism: Lysobacteraceae bacterium (assembly GCA_004297225.1). Lineage (GTDB taxonomy): Bacteria > Pseudomonadota > Gammaproteobacteria > Xanthomonadales > Xanthomonadaceae > Cognatiluteimonas. The sequence goes on from SCUI01000011.1 coordinate 52,448, forward strand.
GATGGCGCTGCACGACGGCGTGATCCCGCCGACCATCAACCTGGACAATCCCTCAGAGGGCTGCGACCTGGACTACGTGCCGCACGTCGCGCGCGAGGCGAAGGTCCAGGTGGCGATGTCGAATTCGTTCGGCTTCGGCGGCACCAACGGCACCCTGGTGTTCCGCCGCGCCTGAGGCCGGCGGCCACCGTGCTGCTCACCCGCAACCTAGACGCCGGCAGCGACCTGCTGGCCCTGCAGCGGCTCGCCCCCGCGCGCTACCCGCTGCTGCTCGAATCCTCCGCCGCCGGCACCGCGCAGGGCCGCTGGGACCTGCTGCTGGTCGCCGATGGCGGCTCGCTCGCGCTGCTGCCGGACGGCAACCTGCTGCGCGAGGACGGGAGCCGGGCCCCGGGCGATTTCCTCGCCGCGCTGGATGCCGACTGGCAGGCCGCGCGGGTTCCTCGCGAGGAGCCGCGCTGGCCGTTCCGCGGTGGCTGGGCGCTGTACCTGGGCTACGAACTCGCGGCCCAGGTCGAACCGGTGCTGCGCCTGCCGGCGGCACCGGGCGGCTTGCCGGTGGCACTGGCATTGCGATGCCCCGCGGCGGTGCTGCGCGATCGCGCCAGCGGCGACTGCGTGGCGCTTGCCGAACCCGACCGGGCATCGTTGCTCGACCGGGTTGTCACCGACTTCGACGCGGCACGCGCGCTGCCGCCGTTGCCGGCCTGGGTGCCGCCGGTGACGCTCGAGGAGGATCTGCCCGGGCGCTTTACCGCCGGCGTCGTGCGCATCCTCGACTACCTCGCCGCCGGCGACGTGTTCCAGGCCAACCTTTCGCGGGGCTGGCAGGCCAACTTCGCCGCGCCGCCGGCACCGGCGGCACTGTTCGAACAGCTGCGCAGGCACAATCCCGCGCCGTTCGCCGGCCTGTTCGCGGGCGACGGCTGGGCCGTGGTCAGTGCGTCGCCCGAACGCCTGGTGTCGGTGCGCGGCGATCTGGTCGAGACCCGGCCGATCGCCGGCACCCGCCCGCGCTTCGCCGGTGACGACGATGCCGCGCGCATCCGCGAACTGGTCGGCCATCCGAAGGAGCGCGCCGAGCACGTGATGCTGATCGACCTGGAACGCAACGACCTGGGTCGCGTCTGCACGCCGGGCAGCGTCGAGGTCGACGAACTGATGACGGTGGAGAGCTACGCGCACGTGCACCACATCGTCAGCAACGTGCGTGGCCGCCTGCGCGCCGACGCCACGCCGGGATCTGTGATCCGCGCGGTGTTCCCCGGCGGCACCATCACCGGCTGCCCGAAGGTGCGTTGCATGGAAGTGATCGCCGAACTCGAGGAACAGGGGCGCGGCGCCTACACCGGCGCCTTTGGCTGGCTCAACCGCGACGGCGACCTCGACCTCAACATCCTGATCCGCAGCGCCGAGGTGCAAGGGGACGCGCTGCGCTTCCGCACCGGCGCCGGCATCGTCGCCGACTCAGATCCGCTGCGCGAACTCGAGGAAACGCGGGCCAAGGCGCGCGGCATGCTGCGCGCGCTGGGGATGCCCGGATGAGCGCCGGCGTGCGGCTGTTCCGCGGCGCGCGTCCGGTCGATGCCGTCGCGCCCGACGACCGCGGCCTCGCCTACGGCGACGGCCTGTTCGAGACCATGCGGGTGCACGCAGGGACGGTGCCCTGGTGGGACGCGCATTGGTCGCGGCTGTCGCTCGGCGCGGCGCGCCTGTCGATCGCCTTGCCCGACGCCGGCCAGGTGCGGGCCGAAGCCGGATCGCTGTTCGACGACGGCGCGCATGGCGTGCTGAAACTGTTGCTCACGCGCGGCGGCAGTGCCCGCGGCTACGCGCCGATCGATGGCGCGGAGCCGAGCTGGATGCTGGCGCGGCATCCATTGCCCGCGCCAGCCGCATCCGCTCGCGCAATCTGGTGCGACACGCGCCTGGCGCTGCAACCCGCACTGGCCGGGATCAAGCATTGCAACCGGCTCGAGCAGGTGCTGGCGCGCGCGGAGTGCGTCGCCGCGGGCGCCGATGAAGGCCTCATGTGCGACGGCCAGGGCACGGTGGTCTCCGCAACTTCGGCCAACCTGTTCGTGCTGCGCGATGGCCGCTGGCTGACGCCGCCGATCGACCGCTGCGGCGTTGCCGGCACCTGCCGCGCGATCCTGCTGCCCGCGCTCGACGCGCGCGAGCAGCGCCTGCAGCGCGGGGACGTGGAGCGCGCCGACGCGGTTTTCCTGTGCAATGCCGTGCGCGGTATCCTGCCCGTGGCCCGGCTCGGCGCGCGCACCTGGGAATTGCATCCCGCCCTGGCGCAGGCGCACGCGGCGCTGGGTCGCAGCCATCCCGGTTTCGCGCCGGGCCAGTCAGCGTCAGCAATGGAGGCCGGGTGAGCAGGGGGAAATTTCATTCGGGCACGAATTCGAGCGGGCGCGGCCTGCGCCTGGTGTTCGTCGCCACCGCGCTCATCGCCGGCGTCATGGCGTACTGGTTGTTCGACCGCTATGGCCGCTTCGCCGACGAGCCCGTGCCCGGCTTGCAGGCCGACGCCAGCCTGGTGGTGGCCCATGGCGACAACTTCGCCAGCGTGCTGCGCAAGCTGCACGAACAGGGCATGCCCGCCGATCGCGACACCGAGTGGCAGCTGCTGGCACGCCAGCTGGGCGCGGCCTCGCGATTGCAGGTGGGCGAATACGCGCTGCGCCCTGGCATCACCCCGCGCCGACTGCTCACCGACATGCGCGACGGCAAGGTCGTCCGGCGCCGCGTCACGATCGTCGAAGGGTGGACATTGCGGCAGCTGCGGGCGGCGCTCGCGCGGGCCGAGGTACTGGAACAGGAGACGGCCCGACTCGACGACGCCGCACTCATGCAGGCGCTCGGCCATCCCGGCGTGCACCCGGAAGGCCGCTTCCTGCCCGAGACCTACTTCTACACGCGCGGCGACAGCGACCTCGACCTCCTGCGCCGTGCCTACGACGCGATGCAGGAGGCGCTCGACGCCGCGTGGGATTCGCGGGTCGAGGGATTGCCCCTGCGCGACAAGGAAGAGGCGCTGGTGCTGGCCTCGATCGTGGAGAAGGAAACCGGCATCGCCGGCGAGCGGCCGCGGATCGCCGGCGTGTTCCTGCGCCGGCTCGAGCTGGGCATGCGCCTGCAGACCGATCCGACCGTGATCTACGGCATGGGCGAGGACTACGCCGGCAACATCCGCCGTGCCGACCTCGCCCGCGACACGCCCTACAACACCTACACCCGCGCCGGCCTGCCGCCGACTCCGATCGCCATGCCCGGCGCCGACGCGTTGCAGGCGGTGACCCATCCCGCCGAAGGAGACGCCTTGTACTTCGTGGCCGTGGGCGACGGCAGCGGCCGCCATGTGTTCTCGAACAACCTGGCGGAACACCAGGCGGCGGTGCGCGCCTACCTGCAGCGCTACCGCGCGCAGCGGAGGGCCGAGTGAGCACGACGGGCCTGCAGTCGTTCGCACGGCTGCTGACGCTGGAGGGTGGGGAAGGCGCGGGCAAGTCCACCGTGCTCGAAGCGTTGCGCCGGGAACTCGACGCGCAAGGCCACGAAGTGGTGTGCACGCGCGAGCCTGGTGGCACGCCGCTGGCGGAAATGATCCGTACGCTGCTGCTCGATCCCGGGCACGAACCGCCGTCGCCGGAGACCGAGCTGCTGCTGATGTTCGCTTCGCGCGCGCAGCACGTGCGCGACACCGTGCTGCCGGCGCTGGCGCGCGGCGCCTGGGTGATCAGCGACCGCTTCACCGATTCCAGCTACGCCTACCAGGGCGGCGGCCGCGGCCTCGACGAGGCATGGATCGCGGACCTGGAGCGGCGCGTGGTCGGCATCCGCCCGGGAATGACGTTGCTGCTCGATGTCCCGGTGGCGCAGGGACGCGCGCGCGCCGGCGGCCGCGAGCAGGCCGCCGACCGCATCGAACGCGAGCGCGACGAATTCTTCGAGCGAGCGCGCGCCGTGTTTTTGGCGCGCGCGGCCGCCGAGCCGGATCGTTTCCGCGTCGTCGACGCCACGCGCGACGCGACCGCGGTCGCGGCCGAGGCTTGCGCGTTGTTGCGCGACTACCAGGCGCAATGAGCCTGCTTCCCGCGTTCGCGCCCTGGCAGCAGCGCGCCCATGACCAGGCCGCGGAGGCGCTGGACGCTGGGCGCATGGGCCACGCGCTGCTGTTCGCCGGTCCGGCGCGGCTGGGCAAGCGCGCGGTCGCCGAGCGCCTGGCGCAACGCGCGTTGTGCCAGGCGCGTGCGCCCGGGCAGGACGCCTGCGGCAGTTGCCGCAGCTGCACCCTGTTCCTGTCGCGCTCGCAGTCCGACCCGGTGGAGGTCAGGCCGGACGGTACGCTCGCGCATCCGTTCGGCAAGCCCGGCCATCCCGACGCCTGGTTCATCGGCTACGCGATCAACGACAAGTCGCCCTACAAGCCGCGCACCGAGATCATCATCGACCAGGTGCGGACGCTGTCGGAAAAGCTGTCGCTGACGCCGCAGCTGGGCGGTGCGCAGGTGGCGCTGATCGATCCCGCCGACGCGATGAACCACGCCGCCTGCAACGGTTTGCTGAAGACACTGGAGGAACCGCAACCGGGCCGCTACCTGTGGCTTGTCGCCAGCGATCCCGCGCGCCTGCCGGCCACCATCCGCAGCCGTTGCCAGGTGCTGGAGTTCCGCCTGCCCCCGGCCAGCGAAGCCAAGGCCTGGCTGCAGGCGCAGGGGCATCCCGTGGCGGCGGCTGCCGAAGCGCTCGCCGCCGCGCGTGGCCATCCCGGCCTGGCGGACGCCTGGTTGCGCGATGGCAGCCTCGCCATGCGCCGCGAGGTGGCGCGCGACCTCGACGGGTTGCGCCGCGGCACCGCCTCGCCCAGCGCCGTCGCGCAGGCCTGGAGCGCCGACGAGCAGGTGGGCTTGCGGCTGCGCTTCGCCGCGGACCTCGCACTGGACGAAGCCGCCGCGGCCGCGCCCGGCTTGACCGCCGCCGGTCGAACCCGCAGGCTGGCTGCCTGGTTCGATGCGGCCAACCGCACCGCCGCGCTGTTGCGCAGCACCGTGCGCAGCGACCTGGCACTCGCCGAGTTGCTGCTGGCCTGGCAGGAGACACGTTGATGAGCATGCAAGGCGCCGGTGCCCGCCACGGCATCCTCAACCTGGCGGTGAAGGACAAGGCGCACCTGCACGGGGCGTGGATGCCGTTCGTGAAGGGCGGCGGGATCTTCGTGCCCACCGCCAAGCGCTTCTCGCTGGGCGACGAGGTGTTCCTGCTGCTGAGCCTGCCCGAGTCCAGCGACAAGTACCCGGTCCCGGGCAAGGTGGTCTGGGTGACGCCGGTCGGCGCGCAGGGCAACCGCATCGCCGGCGTCGGCGTGCAGTTCACCGAAGGCGGCGACGCCGAGGCCGCGCGCTCGAAGATCGAAGCCCTGCTCGCCGGCATGAACGCCGAGAAACCGACCCAGACGATGTAAACGAAAAACCGGCCGCGAGGGCCGGTTTTCCGTTCTTGGGAGTGGTGGAGCGGATGGGGATCGAACCCACGACCTTCGCATTGCGAACGCGACGCTCTCCCAGCTGAGCTACCGCCCCACGTGCCCGGCGCGATGCCGGAAGCCGCGCATTATACGGATGCGGCCGGGGCGTCGCCAGCACGCTGCAGCAGCGCCGACAGCCGCGGTTCCAGCACCCGCCGCCGCCAGCCGGCGAGCGGCCCCGGCCATTCGGCCTCGCCGCGGGCCTGGCGCTCCAGCAGCGACTGCAGCCAGCGCCGGGAAGCCAGCACGCCGTCCGGTAGCCCCAACTCCGCACTCAGCGCGCCGACCGAATCCTGCAATGCTCGCAACGCGCCCTTGTCGCGATCCTCGTTGCGCACCGGCGGGGCTTCCGCTTCGTCCGGCAAAGGCGTCGACAGGGCCTCCCAGACCACGTCGGCCAGGGTGCGCGGCGCCTTCGGCGTGGCCTGCAGCTGGCGCCGCAGGGCGTCGCGGTCGGGCGGCGGCTTGCGCGCGAGCGTCGTGGCCAGTTCGTTGTCCAGGATCCAGTTGCGCGGTTTGTCCGTGTCACGCGCATAGGCGTCGCGCCAGCGCAGCAGCCGCAGCAGGCGGTGCTGTCCGGCCTCGTCGAGGAACTGGGCGGCGCGCAACGACTGGTGCGGCCAGCGATCCAGTTCGTCGCTGGCGGCGTTGGCGACCATCCGCGCGCAATCCTCGCGCAGCCAGTCGTGGCGGCCCAGCGCCTGCAACCGGGCCTCCAGCGCATCGTGCAGCGGGAACAGGTGGATGACGTCGTCCTCGGCGTACTCCAGCTGTGCGGGCGACAGCGGCCGGCGCATCCAGTCCGAGCGGGTTTCGCCCTTGGGCAGCGACACGCCCAGCAGCTCCTGGACCAGCCGCTGGTAGCCGACGCCGGCGCCGATGCCGCCCAGCCCGGCGGCGACCTGGGTGTCGAACAGCGGCGCCGGGAGGACCCCGCAGGCGCGCTTGAGCGCGACCAGGTCCTCGCTGGCGCTGTGCATCACCTTGAGCACCGCGGCGTCGGCCAGCGTCGGCGCCAGCGCTTCCGGGATCCCCGGCGCCTGCGCGTCGGCCAGCAGCACGCTGCCGTCGTCCAGCGACAGCTGCACCAGCGCCAGCCGCGGCCACCAGGTGCGCTCGCGCACGAATTCGGTGTCCAGGCCCACGCGCGGCGCCGCCGCATCCAGGCGTTCGCGCAGTTCGGCGGGGTCGCTGATCCAGTGGCTCAAGGGCAGGGCATCCGGGCAATGGGGGTCGTCCAGCCTACCTGTCCGGCCCCGGGCGCGTCCAAGCGCCGCGCCATCTGGCACCATGACCGGATGCCGTTCCACGCGAACCCGCGCACGCGCCTGCTCGCCGCCGCCATCGTCGCCCTGCTGGCGCTGGCTGGTTGCCGCGACAACGGCGAGGCTGCGCGCGACGGCGATGGCGACGGCGGCGGGCAAGTCACGGTGCAGGGCGACGACCGTATCGCCGAAACACTGACCTGGCAGGCGCCGGACGCCGACGTGGCGCCCGCTGCGCTGGACGATGCCCGCGAGCGTGCCGCCGCCGCGCTCGCCGCCGGACGCCTCTACGAGGACGCCGAGGCCGCCATTCCGCTGTACCGGGCGATCCTGGAAACAGCGCCCGGCGACGCGGCGGCCAAGGCCGGCCTCGCGCAGGCGCGGGTAGCGCTGCTGGCGCAAGGCGACGCCGCGCTGGCCGCTGCCGGCGACGACATCGAAGCGCTGCGTCGCGCGCACAAGGTGGCGTCCGTCGCGCGCGCACTGGGCCCTGGCGACCCCAAGGTCGTGGCCTACCTGGAACGTGTGGATGAAGCCGATCGCCTGTGGCAGCTCAACCGCCAGGCCGAAGCCGACATCGAGCAGGGACGATTGGGCGAGCAGGGCAAGGGCGGTGCACTGGCCAGGTTGCGCCAGGCATTGGAGATCCGCCCGGGCCAGGCGCGCGCCATGCAGGGCCTGGCCGCAGTCGAAAGCGCGCTGATCCGCCGTGCCGAGGAGGATGCGGCCAAGGCCGACTTCGACGCCGCCCGGCGCTGGCTGGCGCTGGCCGAAGCCGTCCGGCCGGGCAGCGACACGGTGCCCGATGCCCGCGTGCGGATTGAACGGGTGCGCGTGGGCCGGATCGACCAGCTGCGCGACGAAGGCCTGGCGCTGCTGCAGCAGCGTGGCGACGAAGACAGCCTCGCCAGCGCCCGTGGCAAGCTCGCGGAGATCCTGCGCCTTGCCGAGCCGGGCAATGCCGCCGCGGCCGAGTTGCGGCAACGCATCGAACTGGTCGAACACTACGGCCTGTTCCGCCCCGGCCAGTCGTTCACCGACGCGATCGGCTATGGCGCGCGTGGCCCGGAAATGGTGGTGGTGCCGCACGGCGCATTCCGGATGGGCGCCGGTGCCGAGGAGCCGGAGTCGACCGATGCCGAGCGGCCCGCGCACAACGTCCGCTTCGCCCGCGGCTTCGCGATGGCGCGCACGGAAGTGACGGTCGCGCAATTCGGGCGATTCGTTGCCGCCACCGGTTACGAGACCACGGCGACCAGGCGCGGCTGGTCCATGGTCTACGACGCGCGCAGCGGCAACTTCGTGCGCCGCAACGGCGTCGACTGGCGCGACGGCTACGACGGTCGCGACGCCGATCCCGGGATGCCGGTGCTGCATGTCAGCGCCCGCGATGGCGATGCCTACGCGCAGTGGCTGTCCGATGGCAGCGGCCAGGCCTACCGGCTGCCCAGCGAGGCGCAGTTCGAGTACGCATTGCGCGCTGGCAGCGAGTCGATCTACCCCTGGGGCGATGGCCGGCCGCCGGCCGGCAGCGGCAACTTCACCGGCGATGCCGACCGGTCCAGCGGCGGTCGCCGCTGGCACAACGCCTTCGCCCGCTACGGCGACGGCTACTGGGGCCCGGCCCCGGCCGGCAGCTTCCAGCCCAATGCATGGGGCCTTCACGACCTCGCGGGCAATGTCGGTGAATGGGTCGCGGACTGCTGGCACGACGGTTACCGGCGCGCTCCCGCGGATGGCGACGCCTGGGTCAATCCCGGTTGCCGGACGCGGGTGATGCGCGGCGGATCGTGGGCCAGCGCTCCGGCCCAGACCCGTTCCGCCTGGCGCGCGCCGGCGGAAACCGACACCACCAACGCGCGCATGGGCTTCCGCGTCGTCCGCGAGCTGTAGCCCTGCGCTGGCCAGGAGGCAACAGCGCATGAGGCAGAACCCGTTCGGCAAACGCGATCCAAACGCCCCGCGCCGCCGGGGCGGCCTGCGCTGGGGCGTGCTGCTGCTGTTCGCCGGTTACGCGGCCTGGTACTGGTTCTCCAACCGCAGCGTGGATCCCTACACCGGCGAGACGGTGCTGATCGACGAAGGCATCACCCCGCAGGACGAGAAGGCGCTCGGGCTGCAGGCCTACCAGGAGATCCTGCAGCAGGAGCCGCCACTGCCCGACGACAGCGAGATCTCGCGGCAGGTGCGCGAGATCGCGGAACGACTGGTCGCCAAGGTGCCGGAAGTGGAGGATGCGCTCGCCGCCGAGCACGACATGACCTCGCCGCACATCGAGCAGCATTTCGCCTGGGAAGTGAACGTGATCCCGTCGGAGCAGGTGAACGCGTTCTGCCTGCCGGGCGGCAAGATCGCGGTCTATAGCGGCTTGGTGCCGGTGGCCGAAAACGCCGACGCGATGGCGGTGGTGATGGGCCACGAGATCTCGCATGCGCTGCTGCGGCATGGCGCGCAACGCATGACCGAGCAGAAGCTCGCGCAGATCGGGCAGATGGCCGGCGCCATGAGCGGCATGGACGCGCAGCAGATGCAGGCGGTGATGGCGGTGTACGGTTACGGTCGCGCCTTGCCGTATGCGCGCAAGCAGGAGACCCAGGCCGACGAGATGGGGCTGATGCTGGCGGCCGCGGCGTGCTTCGATCCGAACGCGGCGATCCCGCTGTGGCAGCGGATGGAGGCGGCCAGTGGCGGCGCCGGCCAGCCGGAATACGCCTCGACCCATCCGGACCCGGGCACCCGCATCCAGAACCTGGAGGCGCTGATGCCCAAGGCGCTGGATTACCGGGCGCGGTTCTGCGAGGCCTCAGGGACGCCGTAGCGCGCGGCTGCCCATGCCACCGACCAGGTTGGCCTGGAACTCCTTCCACTGCTCCAGGTTGCGCTCGGTGAGCTGGTTCATCATCGCCCAGGGCGTCTGCCCGAGCATGCCGCCCATCTGCTGCCGGAACGACTGCTGTTCCTCCAGGAACAACTGCATCGACCGCTCCAGGTAATTGCCCATGTAGCACTGCAGCGAATCGCCGTAGAAACGGATGATCTGGCTGAGCAGCTGCGTGGACAACACCGGTTCGCCGTCCTGTTCGTGCTCGGCGATGATCTGCAGCATCACGCAGCGGGTGAGGTCGTCGCCGGTGCGCGCATCGCGCACCTGGAACTCCTCGCCTTCGACCACCAGCTGGCGGACGTCCTCGATGGTGATGTAGCTGGAGATCTCGGTGTCGTAGAGACGCCGGTTTGGATACTTCTTGATGACGCGAACGGCCATGCCCAGCCCCCCTGGGTGAGAACCGAGCATCGCGCAGCGCGGGCGCGCTTGCAACTGCCGCGTCAACGAACCGGTCCGGCTGGAATCGCTTCCGGGATGAATGCGGTGATCGCCTGGCGCAACAGCGCGGGTGGCGAAGCCGTCCCCGCGATCGCGCGCGGGTCCTGTCCCAGCGCCTGCCACGCCGCGCGCAGCGCCGGCATCGGATCGCCGGCGTCCACCGGCCGCGCGGCGAGCGACTTGGACAGCTTGTGCCCGTCCGCATCGACCACCAGCGGCAGGTGCGCGTAGCGCGGCGCCGGCAGTCCCAGCGCTCGTTGCAGCAACAATTGCCGCGGCGTGGACTCCAGCAGGTCGGCGCCGCGCACGACCTCGGTGATTCCCTGTTCGCCATCGTCGACCACCACCGCGAGCTGGTAGGCCCACAGCCCGTCCGCGCGGCGCAGGACGAAGTCGCCGACCGCTTCGCCGACGTCCTGCTCGAAACGGCCCTGGATCGCGTCGTCGAACGCGATCCGGGTGCCCGGGGGCACGCGGAACCGCAGCGCCGGATCAGGGCGTGGTGCGCTCGCGACGCAGTGTCGGTGCACGCCGCCGGCTTGCGCCAGCGCACTGCGGCTGCAGTGGCAGGCGAAGGCGTGGCCGGAGGCGAGCAGGCGATCCAGTGCGTCCTGGTAGAGCGCGCCGCGCGCGTGCTGCCAGGTCACTTCGCCATCGTGTTCCAGGCCGAAGGCGGCCAGGGTCCGCAACTGCCCACGGGCGGCGCCGGCGACTTCCCGTGGCGGATCCAGGTCCTCGACCCGCAGCAGCCATTGCCCGCCGGCCCGGCGTGCGAACAGCCAGCTGCCCAGTGCCGCCAGCAGCGAGCCGAAGTGCAGCGGACCGGTCGGCGAGGGCGCGAACCGGCCGCGGTAGCCAGGGTCGCGGGCAGGGGTCATTGCACTTGCGTTCGGGGCCCGGAGGCCACACTTTGCACCATGAAGCCGCGCCCTCCTGCGGCACCGACGGAAATGACGGGAATGTTCAAGCGGGTCTTCTTGTTCGTCGCCACCAACCTCGCGGTGCTGGCGCTCCTCAGCGTGGTGATGTCCGTGCTCGGCGTCAATCCCGACCAGTTCGGGGGGCTGCTGGTGATGGCTGCGCTGTTCGGCTTCGGCGGCGCGTTCGTGTCGCTGCTGATGTCCAAGTGGATCGCCAAGCGCAGCACCGGCGCCCAGGTCATCGGCAACCCGCGCAACGAGGCCGAGCAGTGGTTGCTGGACACGGTGCGCCGGCAGGCGCAGGCGGCGGGCATCGGCATGCCCGAGGTCGCGGTCTACGACGCGCCCGAGATCAACGCCTTCGCCACCGGAGCCAATCGCAACAAGTCGCTGGTGGCGGTGTCCACCGGGCTGTTGCGCGCGCTGGACCGCGACCAGGCCGAGGCGGTGCTCGGCCACGAGGTCAGCCACGTCGCCAACGGCGACATGGTCACCATGACCCTGCTGCAGGGCGTGCTGAATACCTTCGTGATCGTGCTCGCGCGGGTCGTCGGCCGCGTGGTCGACGGCTACCTCAGCGGCGGCCGCGACAATGGCGGCGGCGGGATCGGTTATTTCGCGGTGGTGTTCGTGCTGGACATGGTCTTCGGCCTGTTCGCCAGCATGATCGTGATGTGGTTCTCGCGGCACCGCGAGTTCCGCGCCGACGCCGGCGGCGCTTCACTGGCCGGTCGCGGCAAGATGATCTCCGCGCTTCAGGCGCTGTCGCGCAACCAGGGCGTGAACACGCTGCCCAAGGCGGTGCAGGCGTTCGGCATCGCCGGCGGCCTCGGCCACGGCCTCAAGCGCCTGTTCATGAGCCACCCTCCGCTGGAGGAGCGCATCGCCGCCCTGCAGAAGAGCGTGGTGGTGTAGCGCCCGACCCATGGTCGGGCGACCTTCGAAAAGCAGCCGGCCATGGGTCGGCCCTACTCGAAGTCGTAAGTCATCTCCGGCCCGGCCGGCGCGAGGAAGTTGCCCTCGACGTAGTCGACGCCGCCGGAGAACAGGATCGCCATGCTCGCGGCGTCCTGCACGAACTCGGCGATGGTGCGGATGCCCATGCTGCTCGCCTTCTCGGCGATCTCCTTGATCCGCTGCTGGTTGGCGGCGTTCTTCGGCAGGTCCTCGGTGAAGCTGCGGTCGAGCTTGATGTAGGCCGGGTCGAAGTGCTGCAACAACTGGAACGAGTCCAGGCCGATGCCGAACTGCTCCAGGCCGACCCTGCAGCGGCTGTAGGCGAGGGTCACGGCGAAGTCCTGTGCCGCACGCAGGTGGGTGAATACCTTGGCCTCGGACAGCTGCAGCACCAGCCGCTCGCCGTCCACCTTGTGCGCGGCCAGTTGCTCGTTGACGAATTTCGCCAGGGTGTCGTCGGCCAGCGACGCCTGGGTGATCTTCACCATCAGCGTCACCGGCTGGCCCGAGCGCTGCCGCTCGGCCAGTACCTTGATCGCCCGGCCCACCACCCAGCGGTCGATCTCCCAGAGCAGGCCGTGTTCTTCGGCGATCTGCTGGAAGCTCAGCGGCGGCACCATCTCGCCGGCGCCGACGTCCAGGCGGATATAGGACTCGTACATCGCGCCGGTCTCGCCCTGCAGGCTGATCACCGGCTGGTAGTGGAGCAGGAAGCGGTCGTTGTCGAGCGCGTCGCGCAGGTGGCTCACCCAGGCCTGCACGCGTTCCTGTTCGGCGCGGTCCACGGCACCAGGGTCGAACACCTCGCAGCGGTTGCCGCCGACGTTGATCGAGGCCTGCACGCCCTCGGTGGCCTTGGTCAGCACCTGGCTGACGCTGGCGATCTTCTCGCCGATCTGCACGCCGCCGATGCTGACGGTGATCGCCGCCGAACGCTCCCCGATCTCGACCACGTGCGAGGCGAAGGCCTCGCGGATGCGCTCGGCCAGGGCCATCGTCGCGACATGGTCGCCGCGCACCAGCGCCGCCAGGGTGTGCTCGCCGAAGCGCGCGGTCGCCGCTTCCTCGCCGAGCACGCCCTGCAGCCGCTCGGCCAGCCCGCGCAGCAGCGCGTCGGCCGAATCCAGGCCGATTTCCTGCAGCAGCCGCTGGTAATGGTCGGGTTCGATCAGCACCAGGCCGAACTGGCCCTTGCGCTGCGCCGCCTCCGCCACCGCGTCCTCGAGCCCGTGGAGGAAGGTCTGGCGATTGAGCAGGCCGGTGACCTGGTCGCGCTGGCGCAGCTCCTCGACCTCGCGGGCGAGTTCGGGATCGAGCTCCTGGCGGCGGAACACCACCTGCAGGCAGGGCTCGCCCTCGTACATCGCCTGGGTGAATTCCATCACCGCCGGGAATTCGTTGCCTTCGCCGTCGATCGCCTTCAGCTCGTAGCGCGGCGGCGGCGGCTCGCCCTTGCTCAGGCCCTTGAGCAGGGCCTTGAAACCGCCGACGTGCTGGGGCGCGACCATGTCGAGCAGGGACATGCCCTCCAGGTCGTCGAAGGACTCGAAATCGAACATCTCCATGTACGCCGCGTTGGCGCGGATGTGCATGCCTTCGTGGATGTAGGCGATCGGGTCGCGGGAGGATTCGATCAGCGCGTCGCAGCGGCGCTCGGTCTCGCGGACCTGGGCCTCGAGCCGGCGCAGCATGCGCCGTGCCTCCAGGTCGCCCCATTCGGTGCGGACCACGCCCAGCATCTGCTGCGGCTGGTGGCGCAGGGCGATGCCGCGCACGCCGGCGGCCAGCGCCTGGGTGAGGGCGGCATCGTCCACCTGGTCCACCACGGCGACCACCGGCAGGTCCTTGCCGCTGGCCTTCACGCACTCCAGCACCTGTGCCAGCGTGACCGCCGTGGCCGATTGCGCCGCCAGCACCAGGTCGACCGGCTGGGCGTCCATCAGCTCGATCAGCTCGTCGCAGGTCGCCGGCCGCTGCGGGCGAACGGCGATGCCGGCGTTGCGCAGCGTGCTGACGATGGCCTCGGCCGCTTCGACGCTGTCGTCGACGATCACGAGGCGCAGCGCTTGGTCTTGTCCGTTGGCCATGGCGTCAGGTTTTCTACACGATGCCCGCGACCGCGTCCATGGCGAGCGTGCATCCGGGTGCTTGGAGGCGGGCCTCCATCACAGCGGCCGCTTGCCCGGATCACCGGGGATTTCCCGTACCAGGCGAGGCACCAGGTAGCCGGGCAGGCGTGCCGCCAGCGCCTGGTGCAGTGCACGCGCGGCGTCGTCGCCGACCTCGAAATGCGCGGTGCCGGCGACACGGTCGAGCTGGTGCAGGTAATAGGGCAGCACGCCGGCCAGGTAGCCGCGCTCGCACAGATCCGCCAGTGCGTCCACCGAATCGTTGACTCCGCGCAGCAGCACCGCCTGGTTCAGCAGCACGGCGCCGGTTTCGCGCAGCCGCGCCATCGCCGCATCCACGCCCTGGTCGAATTCACGGGCATGGTTGGCGTGCACGACCACCGACACCGGCCAGGGCAGCGCGCGCAACCAGCCCAGCAGTTCCGCGTCCACGCGCTCGGGCAGCACCACCGGCAGGCGGCTGTGGACGCGCAGGCGGCGCACGTGCGGCACGGCGGCGAGCGCATCGGTGAGTTCGGCCAGCTTGTGCGTCGCCAGCGACAGCGGGTCGCCGCCGGAGAGGATCACCTCGTGCAGCGTCGGGTCCGCGGCGATCGCGGCCACCGCCTCGCGCCACTGGCCCGCGGCGGCGGTCTCCTCGGCATAGGGGAAATGGCGGCGGAAGCAGTAACGGCAGTTGATCGCGCACGAACCGGTGGCGACCAGCAGCGCGCGTCCCCGGTACTTGCGGATCACGCCATGGGCGGCGCGCGCGGCGCCGTCGCCGACCGCGTCCAGCACGAAGCCGGGCACCACCCGTTCCTCCTCGAGCACCGGCAGCACCTGCCGCAGCAGCGGGTCGCATGGGTCGCCGTGGCGCATCCGCGCGACGAAGCCGCGCGGCACCCGCAGCGGGAATTGCGCCGCGGCGGCCTGCGACAGGCCGGCGCCCAGCTGGGCGAGGCCGAGCAGCGCCAGCAACTCGCGCGGATCGCGCACCGCGTCGCGCCAGGCCCGCTTCCAGTCGGCCGGCTCCGGTTCGATGGGCTGCAGGGCGGGCGGGGCAGCGGTTATCATGACCGACCTATTTTAACCGGCCCCCGGCAATTCCCGGGCACCGCCGCCAGCAGGAGCATCGATGGCCACCCTCGGCATGAACGACGTCAAGAACGGGCAGAAGATCCTGGTCAACAACGAACCGGCGATCATCACCGACACCGAGTACGTCAAGCCGGGCAAGGGCCAGGCCTTCACCCGGGTGAAGTACCGCAGCATCCGCAGCGGCCGCGTGCAGGAAATCACCATGAAGGCGACCGATTCGCTGGAAACCGCCGACGTGGTCGATACCGACATGCAGTACCTGTACTCGGACGGCGAGTACTGGCATTTCATGAACCCCGAGTCCTTCGAACAGGTCCAGGCCGACAAGGCAGGCATGGGCGGCGCGGAGAAGTGGCTCAAGGGCGAGGAGGAATGCGTGGTGACGCTGTGGAACGGCTCGCCGATCATGGTCACCCCGCCGAACTTCGTCGAACTGAAGATCGTCGAGACCGACCCCGGCGTGCGCGGCGACACCTCCGGCGGCGGCGGCAAGCCGGCGACCCTGGAGACCGGGGCCGTGGTGCGCGTGCCGCTGTTCGTCGGCCAGGACGAGGTGATCAAGGTGGACACCCGCTCCGGCGAATACGTCTCGCGCGTCAAGTAAGCGATGACGCCAGGCGCGCCGGAACCCTGCGACCTGCTGATCGAGGCCGGCTGGGTCGTGCCGGTCGAGCCGCACGGCGTGGTGCTGGAAGGCCACGCGGTGGCGGTGCGCGGGGCGCACATCGTCGCGGTGTTGCCGGCGGCCGAGGCGCGCGCGCGCTTCGAGGCGGCCGAGATCGTCTCGCGGCCGGATTCGGTGCTGTTGCCGGGCCTGGTCAACGCCCACGTCCACAATCCGATGACGCTGCTGCGCGGCGTCGCCGACGACCTGCCGCTGAAGGTCTGGCTGCAGCAGCACATCTGGCCGATCGAAGCCGAGGTGATCGGACCTGGCTTCGTCGCCGACGGCGTCGCGCTGGCGATCGCCGAGATGCTGCGCGGCGGCACCACCAGCTGCAACGAAAACTACTTCTTCCCCGACGTCCAGGCTGCGACCTACCAGCGGCATGGCTTCCGCGCCCGCGTCGGCCTGCCGGTGATCGACTTCCCCACCGCCTGGGCGCGCAGCGACGACGAATACTTCGACCGTGCCGGCGAAGTCCATGACCAGTGGCGCGACGATCCGCTGGTGGCGACCGCGTTCGCGCCGCACGCGCCGTACACGGTGTCCGACGCCAACTTCGAACGTATCCGCATGCTCGCCGACCAGCTCGACGTGCCGGTGCACCTGCACCTGCACGAGACGGCGCAGGAAATCGGGCAATCGCAGGAGAAGCACGGACAGCGGCCACTGGCGCGGATGGACCGCCTGGGCCTGGTCAACGACCGCCTGGTCGCCGTGCACATGGCGCACCTCACCGACGCCGAGATCGCGCTGTGCGCGCAGCGCGGCGCCAGCGTGGTGCATTGCCCGGAATCCAACCTCAAGCTGGCCTCGGGCTTCTGCCGCGCGGCCGACCTGGCGGCTGCCGGCGTGAACCTCGCGCTGGGTACCGACGGTTGTGCCAGCAACAACGACCTCGACATGTTCGGCGAAACCCGCACCGCGGCGTTGCTGGCCAAGGCCGTGGCGCAGGACGCCGCCGCGCTGGATGCAGCCACCGCGCTGCGCGCCGCCACGCTCGGCGGGGCGAAGGCGCTGGGTTTCGACCACCTGGTCGGTTCGATCGAGCCCGGCAAGCAGGCCGACCTCGCGCTGGTCGACCTGTCGCCGCTGGAAACCCAGCCGCTGCACCACGTGCTGTCGCAGCTGGTCTACGCCACCGGGCGCCAGCAGGTGACCGACGTCTGGATCGCCGGGCGCGCGAGGTTGCGCGAGCGGCGCCTGCAGGACATGGACGAAGCGGCACTGGTCGCCAATGCGCGGCAGTGGCGCGAGCGCATCGCCGCGATCAGGATCCCGGGATGACCGCGCCCGCCGCCAATGCGTCCCAGGCCGAGCTGGACAAGTTCAACGCGCTTGCCAGCCGTTGGTGGGACCCGCGGGGCCCGCAGAAGGCGCTGCATGCGCTGAATCCGGCGCGGCTGGACTACGTGGCCGCGCGGACGACGTTGCGCGAGGCGCGGGTACTCGATGTCGGCTGCGGTGGCGGCCTGCTCAGCGAGGCGCTGGCCGCGCGCGGCGCGCAGGTCACCGCGATCGACCTGGCGCCGGACCTGCTGCAGGTCGCGCGCCTGCACGGACTGGAATCCGGCCTCACGGTGGATTACCGGTTGACTGGCGTCGAGGCAGTGGCGGCGCAAGAGCCGAGCGCGTTCGACGCGATCACGTGCATGGAAATGCTCGAGCACGTGCCGGATCCGGCCTCGGTGGTCGCCGCCTGCGCCACGCTGCTGCGTCCTGGCGGCCGCCTGTTCCTGTCCACGCTGAACCGCACGCCCGCGGCGTTCGCGCTGGCGATCGTCGGCGCCGAATACGTGGCGCGGATGTTGCCGCGCGGCACCCACCAGTACCGGGATTTCATCCGTCCATCGGAACTGGCCGCCTGGCTGCGCGCGGCAGGCCTGGAACTCGAGGACGTCAGCGGCCTGGCCTACGAGCCCTGGCGCGACGGCGCACGCCTGTCCACGCGCACCGACGTCAACTACCTTGCCAGCGCGGTGAAGCCCGATGCCGCCTGACATGCTGGGGCAGGGCAGTTTCCCGCCGCTGGTCCTGTTCGATCTCGACGGCACGCTGCTCGACAGCGCGCCGGACTTCGTCGCCACCCTGGGCGTGCTGCGCTCGCGCCACGGCATGCCGCCGATATCCGAAGACGCGCTGCGGCCGCATGTGTCCAAGGGCTCGCGGGCGATGTTGCGCGCCGCGTTCCCGAACATCGACGAGGCCGGGCGCGAAGCGCTGGTGCAACCCTTCCTCGACATCTACCGCGGCGAACTGGGCCGCCACGGCGGGCCATTCGACGGCGTGGAAGCGCTGCTGTCGGGAATCGAGGACGCCGGTTCGCGCTGGGGCATCGTCACCAACAAGCCCGAGGCGCTTGCGCGTGCACTGATGCCGCTGCTGGGCTGGGACAAGCGCTGCGCGGTGCTGGTGGGCGGCGACACGCTGCCGGTGAGCAAGCCCGATCCGTTGCCCTTGCTGCACGCGGCGCGGGCGCAGTCGCTGGCCGCCGGCGAATGCGCCTATGTCGGCGACGACGAGCGCGACATCATTGCCGCACGCGCCGCCGGCATGCCGGCGCTGGTCGCGTTGTGGGGCTACCGCCTGGACACCGACGATCCGCTGGCATGGCAGGCGCAGGGTCTGTTCGACACCCCGCGCGACCTGCTCGCCCACTGGGCGTAGCGCGACGTGGACGAGCGCGCGGAACTCGACAGCTTCCTGGCCAAATGGCGCCGGCGCTGGCCGGAATGGCGCATCGCCGAAGCCTTCATCCCGGCCGCGCGACGCGATCCTGCGCTGGCCTGGCTGTGCCTGCGCCAGGAACTGGCCGATGCGGCCTGGGCCGGTCTCGATCCACGCCCGGGCGAAGCCAAGCTTGGCTGGTGGGTGGAAGAACTGCACGGCTGGACGCAAGGCGCGCGGCGGCATCCGCTGGCGCACGCGTTGCCGTACGCGGCTGCGCCCTGGCGCGAACTCGCGGCAGCGCTACCCTGCCTGGCCGAAGCGCGCGGGCGCGCCGCCGGTTTCGACGACGCGCGCGCGCTACTGCAACCGTACGCGCAAGCGGTGGCGAACCTCTCCGCCGCACTCGATCCGTCCGCCCCCGCGGGCGGCGACGCTGCCGCCGCGATCGCGACAACCGTGCTGGCCCAGCGGCTGGTGGACGGCGATCCTTCCGCCGTGCCGTTGGCGGCCCGCGCGGCACTGGGCGCCGACGCCGCGGAAACCGAACTGCGCGCGCACGCGGCACGAATGCTGCTCCAGGACTGGCCCGACGCCGCGCCGCTGGCGTGCGCGGACCGGATCCAGCTGGCGATGGTGCGTGCGCGGCTGGCGGCCATGGCCGCCGGCGGTGACGGGCAACGGCCGCTGCCGGCCTGGCGCTCGCTGGGCCTGGCCTGGCGCGCCGCGCGGGGCTAGCCGCGGGTTGGAACGCCCGGGACGCAGCTTTCCACAGGCGTCCACGGCCGGCCTGGCAGGCGCCGGTACAATATGAGAATGACTCCCGCTCCCGGCCAATCCGCCACTGGCTCGACCCCGCCGTTGCCCGACGTCGCGCACGACGCGGCGGCGCTCGCGCGCCCGCTGGACTGGGTCGGCATGGACCGCATCGCACTGCCAGTGCGGATCGCCGACGGCCGCGGCGGCAGCGTCCAGCTATCGGCGTCGGTCGACGTCGCGGTGGACCTGGCCGACACGGCGGCGCGCGGCATCCACATGTCGCGCCTGTACCTGCGCCTGCAGGAGGCCTTCGCCACCGAGAACGTGACTCCCGGCGGCCTGCGCCGGGTGCTGCAGGAATTCATCGATTCGCAGAACGGCCTGTCCACGGCGGCGCGGCTGGTGTTGCGCTACGACCACCTGCTGCAGCGTGCGGCGCTGTCCAGCGGGCACCTGGGCTGGAAGGCCTATCCGGTCACGATCGAGGCGACGCTGCAGGACGGCCACCTGAAGCTGGCACTGTCGCTGGCCGTCGAATATTCCAGCACCTGCCCGGCATCGGCGGCGCTGACCCGGCAACTCAACGCCGCGCGCTTCGCCGAGGACTTCTCCGCGGCGCGGCCGCTGTCGCCGGAAGTCGTGGGCGAGTGGCTGGCATCCGAGCGCGGGCTGGCGGCCACGCCGCACGCGCAGCGCAGCCGCGCGCAGGTCCGCGTGGAGCTCAAGCCCGCGTTCGACGAGTTGCCGGTGGATGCGCTGGTCGATGCGCTGGAAGGCGCGCTCGGCACGCCGGTGCAGGCGGCGGTGAAGCGGGAGGACGAACAGGCCTTCGCCGAACTCAACGCCGCCAACCTGATGTTCTGCGAGGACGCCGCCCGCCGCGTCGCCGCCGTGCTTTCAGCCGACCCCCGCGTCGACCATTACGAAGCCACCGTCTCCCACTACGAATCCCTGCACCCCCACGACGCCGTCGCCCGGGTCAGCGGCTGACGTGGTTTTCTTTTTGACGCGGATCACGCGGATAAAAGCCGATTAGGGCGGATCAGGCGAAAAATGGAACGGCGACAAGCCCATTCCCATCTTGTCCGTGTTGATCGGCTCTTATCCGCGTTATCCGCGTCCTGCGTTTGCCCTATCGGTCGAAGCGGAGGCGCTGGCCGGCGGCGGTTCCGAGGAGTTGCTTGCCGTCCCAGACCTGGATGCCGTTGACCCAGGTGGCGGCGATGCGGGAGTGGAAGGTCGTGCCCTCGAACGGGGTCCAGCCGCACTTGGACAGGACGTCCTCGCGGCGCACGGTGTGCGCGACGTCGTCCACCAGCACCAGGTCGGCGAAGTAACCCTCGCGCAGGAAGCCGCGTTCGGCCACGTCGAACAGCTGCGCCGGTGCGTGGCAGACCTTCTGCACCACCTGCGCGTTGCTCAGCTTGCCCTCGTGCACCAGCTCCAGCGCCGCCAGCAGCGCGTCCTGCACCAGCGGCAGGCCGCTGGGAGCCTGCGCGTAGGGCCGCTGCTTTTCTTCCCACGTGTGCGGCGCGTGGTCGGTGGCGAGCACGTCGATGCGGCCGTCCACCAGCGCGGCGGTGAGCGCCTCGCGGTCGGCGGCGTCCTTGATCGCCGGGTTGCACTTGATCAGGTTGCCCAGTCGCGCGTAGTCGGCGCGATCAAAGTGCAGGAAGTGGATGCAGGTCTCGGCGGTGATGCGCTTGCGCGAACCGTCGGCGCGTACCAGCGGGCCGGCCTCGAACAGGGCCAGCTCGTCGGCGGTGGAGATGTGCAGCACGTGCAGGCGCGAGCCGTGCTTTTTCGCCAGCGACGTCGCCAGCACGCTCGACTTCAGGCAGGCCTCGCGCGAGCGGATGTCCGGATGGCATTCGATCGGGATGTCCTCGCCGTACCTGGCGCGGTACGCGGCGAGGTTGGCCTCGATCGTCGGCGTGTCCTCGCAATGGGTGATGATCGGCGTCGGCGCGTCGCGGAAGATCGCGTCCAGCGTCGCAGGGTCGTCGACCAGCATGTTGCCGGTGGAAGCGCCCATGAACACCTTGATGCCCGGCGCGGACAGCGGATCCAGCGCGCGGATCGCGGCGATGTTGTCGTTGCTGGCGCCCAGGTAGAAGCCATGGTTGGCCCACATCCGGCCCGCGGCGCGGCGGTACTTGTCCTCCAGCGCATCGCTGTCCAGCGTCGGCGGGTTGGTGTTGGGCATGTCCATCACGCTGGTCAGGCCGCCGGCGACCGCCGCCGCCGACTCGGTGGCCATGTCGGCCTTGTATTCCAGGCCCGGTTCGCGGAAATGCACCTGGTCGTCGATCATGCCGGGCAGCAGGCGCCGGCCGTTGGCGTCGAGCACGAGGTCGCCGGGTTGCGCCGCCAGGCCGCGGCCGATGGCGTCGATGCGGCCGTCGCGGATGCGCAGGTCGCCCTCGGTTTCGTGTCCCTCGTTCACGAGGCGGGCGTTGACGATCAGGGTTTGCGACATGCCTGGCTTCCTTGTTCAGGGGGGAGGGGATTCGGGAGGGACGGGATCGCTCTCGGGCGAAGCGGTGCCTGGTACGGGGTCGTAGCCGCCCGGGTTCAGCGGATGGCAACGACCGATCCGGCGCAGCGCGAGCCAGCCGCCGCGCAACGCGCCATGCCGACCGATCGCCGTCATCGCGTATTCCGAGCAGGTTGGCAGGAAACGGCATCGCGGACCCAGCAGCGGGCTGAGCCAGCGTTTGTAGCCGCGCAGGATGGCGATGAGGAGGCGTGCGATCACGATGTCTGGACGCGGCAACACGCACACTCCCGCGGTTGCCGCTGTAGTCCCGGCAGGGTATAACAGCGCGCTTTCCCGTCTCAAGGGAATACAGAGGAAATACGGCTCGTGGCAGCGAAGAAACCAGCGAAAAAGGCCGTCAAGGCCGCCAGCAAGTCCTCCACCCGACCCAAGGCCGGCGCCAAGACCGCCGCTGCGCGCAAGCCGGCCGCGAAGGCCGCGCCGGCGAAGAAGCCGGTGGCGAAGAAGACTGCCGCCGTGAAGAAGCCCGTCGTCGCGAAGAAGGCGGCGGCGCGGAAGCCCGTGCCCGCGAAGAAGGCCACCAGGCCGGTGGCGAAGAAGGCAGCGCCGGCGAAGAAGCCGGTCGCGAAAAAGGCCGTGCCGGCGAAGAAGTCGCCGGTCGCGGCGAAGCAGCCGGCTCGCAAGCCCGCGCCGCAGAAGGCCGCGCCGCAGAAGCCGGTTGCGAAGAAGGCGGCGGCGAGCAAGGTTGCTCCTGCCAAGGCGGCGGCGCCGCTGGTGCCAGCGAAGGGACCGGTCAAGGCGCCACAACGCCCTGTCGCCAAGGCCACGTCCCGTGCCGCGAAGCAGGCGCCGGTCGAGGCCGCCAAGGCTGCGCCCTCGCGTCCCCGGCCGGTGGGCAAGGTCGCCGTGGCCCGCATTGCGGCGCCGGCGGCACCAGCGCCGAAGGGCAAGGCCCGGGTCGTGCCCTACAAGTCCGACGAGAGCGGCCGTCCGATCGTGCCGCCCGGCTACAAGCCCGGAACGGACGAGGAATACATGAGCCCGCTGATGCTCGAGTACTTCCGCCAGCGGCTGCTGCAGTGGCGCGCGGACCTGGTGGAGGAATCCAAGCAGACGATCGAGAACCTCAAGGACGAAGTGCGCGACGTCGGCGACGAAGCCGAGCGCGCCACCCGCGAGACCGAGAATTCGCTGGAGCTGCGCACCCGCGACCGCTACCGCAAGCTGATCGGCAAGATCGACAGCACGCTCAAGCGCGTGGACGAGGGCGAGTACGGCTACAGCGTGGACTCGGGCGAGGAAATCGGCCTGGAGCGGCTCGAGGCGCGCCTCACCGCCGAGCGCACGATCGACGAGCAGGAGCGCTGGGAACACCTGCAGAAGCAGATCGGCGACTGATTCAGGCCGTCGCTGCCGCCACCGCCGCCGTGCGGTGGCGGTGCGGCAACAGCGCCCAGCGCGGATCCTCGCGCGCGCGCTCCAGTCCGCCTTCGCGCAACCAGCGCGTGGTTGCAGCCTCCCCGCGCATGACCAACGCGTCCGCCTGGGAGAAATCGTGGCTGCTGGTCGCCAGCGGGCACAGCGGCGGCACGATCGCCAGCTCGCAGCGCCCGGCGAAGCGTTCGACATCGGCCAGCAACTGGCGCATCGCCAGCAGGTTGAGCGCATGCAGCGCCGCCGCCAGCGCACCGCGTGGGGGCTCCGCGAGTGCGCAGGCAAAACCCGTCGGGACCACGACCACGCGCCTCGCGCCGACCGAAAACGCGGCGGAGATCGGCGTGTAGCTGGCGACGCCGCCGTCGATCAGGGCGCGGCCATCGATGGTTACCGGCGGGAACACGCCCGGGATCGCCGCGCTTGCCAGCAACGCCTGCACCGCATCGCCGCGCGACAGGGTCACCTCGGTGCCGTCCAGTGCGTCGGTGGCCACCACGTGGCATGGCAGCGGCGCGTCCTCGAGCCGCGAATACGGAAGTTCGCGCTCGATCAGCGCGCGCAGGCGCGCCGGCTTCGCCAGGTGGCCGCGTCGCCCCAGCAGGCACAGCGCCGCGCCCGCGAGGGTGACCGGGAAGATGTCGTCGCGACGCAGGCCGCGCCAGATGCGCGCGAGTCGCGCCAGGCCTTCGGCATCGGGTTGCGCCGCGAAGCATGCGGCGTTGAGCGCGCCGGCCGAGGCGCCGACCACGAAGTCCGGGTGCAAGCCGGCGGCGACCAGCGCCTGCAGCATGCCCACCTGTACCGCGCCGAGGCTGCCGCCGCCGGCCAGCACGAAAGCCGTGGCAGGCGGCAGCGGCGCGATCATGGCGCCTGCAGCGCTTGTTCGAACTCGAGCAGCGCCTGGTCGCGGCCAGCGGTGGCGGCGGCGATCGGCTTGCCGTCGCGGTAATAGCGCACCATGAAATCACCGGCGGCGAGGTCGCCGTCGAGACGCACCTCGTCCCACCCGGACAGGTGGCCGCTCACGCGCAATTCCAGGTCGTACTGGTGGGTCCAGAAAAACGGCACGTCGTCGAAGGCGCGCCCGGCGCCAAGCATGTTGCCCGCGGCGTGCTGGCCCATCCGCTCGGCATGCACCCAGTGCTCCACGCGCGCGCGACCGCCCGCATGCGGGTAACTGGCGACGTCGCCGGCGGCGTAGTGTCCCGGGATCGAGGTCTGCAATGTGGCGTCGACGAGGATCCCGTTGTCCACGTGCATGCCGGCCTTCGCGGCGAGTTGCGTGCGCGGCACCACGCCTGCGCCGACGATCACCAGGTCGGCGGCGATCCGCGTGTCGTCGTCCAGGCGCAGTTGGCCCGATTGCAACGCCGTCGGCTTGCGGCCCAGGTGCATCGCGACGCCGTGCCGGCGATGCAATCCGGCGATGTGCGCGCCCAGTTGCGCGCCGAGCACGCGTTCCATCGGGATCGCCTCCGGGGCGACGACGGCCACCTCCAGCCCGCGCGAACGCAGCGCCGCCGCGGCTTCCAGGCCGATGAAGCCGGCGCCGACGAAGGCGACCGTGCGTGCGCGCGACGCGGCCTCGACGATCGCGGTTGCGTCGGCGAGCGAGCGCAGCACGAACACGCTGGCCGAATCGAAGCCCGGCAAGTCCAGGCGTCGCGGTTCCGCGCCGGTCGCCAGCAGCAGCGCGTCATAGCCGAAGTCGCCCTGCGATGAACGGGCGACACGCGCAGCCGGGTCGATCGACGCGACCTCGCAAGCCAGGTGCAGGTCGATGTCCTGGTCGCGGTAGGCCTGCGCATCCTGCAGCGGGATCCATTCGGCCGGCGCCTTGCCCGCCAGGAAATCCTTGGACAGGTTGGGCCGATCGCAAGGCAGGTCCGAATCGGCGCTGAGCATCGTCAGCTTGCCGTCGAAACCGAGTTCGCGCAGGCGGCGTGCGGCGGCGTAGCCGGCGGCGCCGCCGCCGATGACCAGGATCCTGCGCGGCAAGGCATCGCGCGATTCGCGGCTTGCCGCGGGCGCCGGCAACGGGATCGAATCGCGCGCGAAGACCTTGTCGCCCACCACTTCGCTGCGCCAGGCAGGCAATGGTGCGAATGCCGGGGCGCAGGCCGCCGCGCCGTTGCGCAGGTCGAAGCAGGCGTGGTGCCACGGGCAGTGGACGTGGTCGCCTTCGACCCGTCCTTCGATCAGCGACGCACCGTAATGCGTGCAGTGCGCGCCGACCACGCGCAAACCGCTGGCGGTGCGTAGCAGCAACGCCGCTTCCCCGGCGACATGGCCGGCGAGCTTGCCGTCGGCCGGGATGTCGGCAAGGGCGACGCCCTGGCTGAAGTCGGGGCCGGGCGGCGGACCATCGGGCTGGGACATGCGGGCGGCTCCGGCCGTGCGTGGGGACGGCCCTGCAACCAGCCTACGCCGGCACGCGAGGAGTGCAGGAATCCATGTGCAAAGCCTGGGCGACGGTCACTGCAGGTCGCGCAAGTCGAGCCTGCGCAGCTTCGGCGCAAGGTGCCAGGTGCTGGCCACCACGCCCAGGGTGACGCAGCCGCCGACCACCACCGCCGGCACTAGCCCGATCAGCCGCGCCATGACGCCATCGTAGAAGGCGCCGAGCTCGTTCGAGGAGCCGATGAAGATGCCGTTGATCGAGGACACGCGGCCGCGCATCTCGTCCGGCGTCGCCAGTTGCAGGATGGTCGAGCGCAACACCACCGAGACGCCGTCGCACATGCCGTACAGCAGCAGGATCCCCGCCGACAGCCAGAAGTGCCGCGACAGGCCGAAGGCGATCGTGCACAGGCCGAAGCCGGCGACCGAATACATCAGCACGCGCCCGGCGTTGCGCTGCAGCGGCCGCCGCGCCAGGTACAGCGCAACGACTATCGAACCCAGCGCCGGCATCGCCCGCAGGATGCCCAGGCCTTCCGGGCCCCAGTGCAGGATCTCGCGGATGAAGGCCGGCAGCATCGACACCGCGCCGCCGAGCAGCACGCAGAACATGTCCAGCGCCATCGCGCCGAGCATGATCTGGTTGCCGAACACGAAGCTCGCGCCCTCGCGGATGCTGGCGAACACGGGCGCGCGCTGCAGCAGCAACGGCGGTTCGCTGACCTTGAGCCAGAACACCGCGGCCGCGGCCACGACCGCGAACGCGCCGGCCACCAGGTACGCGGCGGCGACGCCGGACCAGCCGACGATGACGCCGCCCAACGCGGGGCCGATCACCAGGCTGATCTGGAACACGACGCTGCCGAAACTGGCTCCGCGCACGAACTGGTCGCGCGGCAACACGCGCGCGAACAGCGCGTTGTACACCGGCGTCAGGAACGAGCGCACGGTGCCGGTGAGCGCGATCGCGGCGTAGATCGGCCAGGTCGCGTGCGCGCCGAACTCCGTGTGCGCGATCCCGGCCAGCGCCAGCGCGGTGGCGAGCAGTCCCATGCAGGCGACCGCGCCCAGCGTGCGCCGTCGCGAGTGGTCGACCAGGTAGCCGGCGAATGGCGCCACGCAGAAGTACGGCAGCACTTCGGCCAGGCCCACCAGGCCCAGCGCGAACGGATCGCGGGTGATCGTGTAGATGTGCCAGCCGACGGTGACCGCCACGACCTGGTAGGACAGGCCGGCGCAGGCGCGGTACAGCAGCAGGGCAAGGAAGGCGCCGTTGCGCAGCGGAGACGCGCCGTTCAGTGACCGGCCAGGCGCGGCGGCGGTGTCCGGCGTGCTCACACGGCCTTGGCCGCGGTGTCGCGGATGCAGGCGAGCAGCGCCGCGAGGCCGTTGCTGCGCGTGGGCGAAAGGTGCTTGGCCAGGCCGATCGAGGCGATGTAGTCGGGCTCGGTGGCGAGGATCTCGGCGGCGGGGCGCCCGGAATAGACGCGCAACGCCAGGTACACCAGGCCCGAGACGATCGCCGAATCGCTCACCGCGGCGAACTCCAGTTTCGCCGCGTCACCCGACGGCACGATCCAGACCATCGACTGGCAACCCTGCAACCGGTGTTCCTCGGTCTTCCACTCCTCGGGGAATGGCGGCAGCTTGCGCCCGAGGTCGATCAGGTACTGGTAGCGCTCGGACCAGTCGCCGAAGAACGCGAACTCCTCGGCGATCGCGGCCTGGGCCTGCGCGGCCGTGGGTTCGAGCGGGAATGCCGAGTCGTTCATCCGCGTTTCCACCTCACGCCCTGCGGCGTGTCTTCCAGCACGATGCCTTCGCCCGCGAGCTGCGCGCGGATGGCGTCGGCGCGGGCGAAGTCGCGCGCCTGTTTCGCCGCCGCGCGTGCGTCCACCAGCGCCTGGATCCGCGCGTCCTCGTCGCTTGAAACGCCGCGGGCGAACCACGCGGCCGGCGCCTGCTGCAGCAGCCCGAGCGCCAGGCCGGCGCCCAGCAGTTCGCCCTTGAGCCGGACTTTCTCCGCCGGGTCGTCGGTCTTGCGTGCCTCGGCGGCGATCCGCGACAGCTCGGCCAGCGCGGCCGGCGTGTTGAGGTCGTCGTCGAGCGCGGCCTCGATCGATTCGGGGATGGTCGCCTGCGCCGGCACGCCGTCCAGGTCGCGCAGCGTGCCGTACAGCCGGTCCAGCGTGGCCACGGCCTGCTCGACCAGGCGCGGCGTCCAGTCCAGCGGCTGGCGGTAGTGCGCCGAAAGCAGGGCGAAGCGCAGCGCCTCGGGCGGATGCGCCTGCAGCAGGTCGTGCACCTTCTCGATGTTGCCGACCGACTTCGACATCTTGGCGCCGCCGAACTCGAGCATGCCGTTGTGCAGCCAGTAGCGCGCGAAGGCCTTGCCGCCGTGCGCTGCCTCGCTTTGCGCGATCTCGTTCTCGTGGTGCGGGAACTGCAGGTCGACGCCGCCGGCGTGGATGTCGATGGTCTCGCCCAGGTGCGCGCCGGCCATTGCCGAGCACTCGATGTGCCAGCCCGGGCGACCGCGACCCCACGGCGAATCCCAGCCGGGCAGTTCCGGGGTGGAGGGCTTCCACAGCACGAAATCGCCGGGATCGCGCTTGTACGGCGCCACCTCCACGCGGGCGCCGGCCAGCATTTCTTCCGGATCGCGGCGCGAAAGCTTGCCGTAGCCCGGGAAGCTGGCCACCGAGAACAGCACGTGGCCCTGGGCCTCGTAGGCGTGGCCCGAGGCGATGAGGCGCTCGATCATCGCCACGATCTGCGGGATGTGCGCGGTGGCCTCGGGTTCGAACTCGTAGCCGGTGACGCCCAGCGCGGCCATTTCCTCGCGGTAGGCGGCGGCGTAGCGGTCGGTGATCGTCGCGATCGGCACGCCGGCGGCTTGCGCGGCGGCATTGATCTTGTCGTCGACGTCGGTGATGTTGCGGGCGAAGCGCAGGGCGCCGAAGCGGCGGCGCAGCAGGCGCGCGAGCACGTCGAACACCACCGGCCCTCGGGCATTGCCGATGTGCACGTAGTTGTAGACCGTCGGCCCGCACAGGTACATGGTCGGGCAGGCGGGATCCAGCGGCGCGAACGGCTCGAGCCGCCGCGTCAGGCTGTTGTACAGGTGCAGGCTCATCAGGGGGCTGCTGCGGGATGTCGGTGGATTCTAGCGGGCACGGGCCGGGGCGTCCCGGATACCGGCCGCCGACAGCCACGATTCAGCCCCGGCAAGGCCGCACCGCCTACACTGCCGGTCCCGTGGAACCCACCGCCTGCCGCAGGAAGCGTCGACCTTGATCCCCGCCGGTCGCTGGACCTGGTTGCTGATCGCCGCGCTGGCGATGCCCTCGGCCGCGCAGGAAACCGTGGTGCCCAAGCGCAACGTGCGCACCGGCTGGGCGCAGGTGTTGCGGGTGGACCCGGTGTACCAGACGCTCACCGCCACGGCGATCGAGGAACAGTGCGAAGGCGAGGCGGCCGATCCCGGGCGCCATGGCCTGTCCCGCATCGTCGGCGCGGTGAAGGACGCACTTACGGCCGAGGACAAGCCGCCGGCGCAACCGCGACCCGGCTGCAAGTTCGTCCCGGTGGAGCGCAAGTTCCGGCGGGCCATCGCCTACGACGTGGACTACGTCTATCGCGGCATGAAATACCGCTCGCGCCTGCCGTACGACCCCGGCAACCGGTTGCGGGTCCAGGTCTCGATCCAGCCCGTCGCCGCCGACGCCAACGGCAACGAATGAGCGCCTTGCGCCGCCCCGCGGCGCATGCGACGATGCGCGCCCGATGACCCACCTCGCCGCCACCGCCGTCGTCCAGCTGACCGCCGCCCGCATGGCCGCGGGCATGACCTCGCGCGCGCGCCGACCGGAATCCCGACGAACCGCTGGGTAATCCGGAGCAGTTGCTGCACCTCCGAAAAAGCCCGGCCTTCGCCGGGCTTTTTGCTTTTCCGCTTGCCAGGACGCCACCCCATGAAGCACTTCCTCAACACCCAGGACCTCGATCGCGCCGAACTCGACGCATTGCTGGCCGACGCGGCCCGGTACAAGCGCCAGCTGGCCGCCGGCCAGCGCATGGGCGACGAACTGGCGGGCAGATCCATCGCCCTGGTGTTCTTCAATCCATCGCTGCGCACCCGCGCCAGCTTCGAGCTGGGGGCGTACCAGCTCGGCGGCCACGCGGTGGTGCTGCAGCCGGGCAAGGATGCCTGGCCGATCGAGTTCGACCTGGGCACGGTCATGGACGGCGAGGCCGAGGAACACATCGCCGAGGTGGCGAGGGTGCTCAGCCGCTATGCCGACATGATCGGGGTGCGTGCGTTCCCGAAGTTCGTCGACTGGTCGCTGGACCGCCAGGACCGGGTGCTGCGCGGCTTCG
Organism: Lysobacteraceae bacterium; assembly: GCA_004297225.1. Taxonomy (GTDB): domain Bacteria; phylum Pseudomonadota; class Gammaproteobacteria; order Xanthomonadales; family Xanthomonadaceae; genus Cognatiluteimonas. The sequence goes on from SCUI01000011.1 coordinate 82,464, forward strand.
CGAAATACGCCACGGTGCCGGTGGTCAACATGGAAACGATCACCCATCCCTGCCAGGAACTGGCGCACGCGCTGGCGCTGCAGGAGCACTTCGGCACCGACGACCTGCGCGGGAAGAAGTACGTGCTCACCTGGACCTACCACCCGAAGCCGCTCAATACCGCGGTCGCCAATTCGGCACTGACCATCGCCACCCGCCTGGGCATGGACGTCACCCTGCTGTGCCCGGCACCGGAGTACGTGCTCGACCAGCGTTACATGGGCTGGGCCGAACGCAACGCGGCCGAAAGCGGCGGCTCGCTGCGGGTCAGCCACGACATCGCGGCTGCCTACGCCGGCGCCGACGTCGTCTACGCCAAGAGCTGGGGTGCGCTGCCGTACTTCGGCCGCTGGGACGCGGAGAAGCCGCTGCGCGACCAATACCGCCACTTCATCGTCGACGAGGAAAAGATGGCGTTGACCAACCAGGCCGTGTTCAGCCATTGCCTGCCGTTGCGCCGCAACGTCAAGGCCACCGATGCGGTGATGGATTCGCCGCGCTGCATCGCCATCGACGAAGCGGAGAACCGGCTGCACGTGCAGAAGGCGGTGATGGGCTGGCTTGCCGCGCAAGCGGAGGTCCGGGGATGAACCAGGACATCGTGTTGGCATTCAGCGGTGGCCTGGACACGTCGTTCTGCGTGCCATGGCTCCAGGAGCAGGGCTGGCGCGTGCACACGGTGTTCGCCGACACCGGCGGCGTGGACGCGGCGGAACGGGCGACCATCGAGGCGCGCGCCGCGGAACTGGGCGTCGCCTCCCACGTCACCATCGATGGCGGCCCCGCGTTGTGGGACGGCTTCGTGCGGCCCTTCACCTGGGCCGGCGAGGGCTACCAGGGCCAGTATCCCCTGCTGGTGTCGGACCGTTACCTGATCGTCGACGCTACGCTGGCGCGGGCGCGCGAGCTCGGCACCAATGCCGTCGCCCACGGCTGCACCGGCATGGGCAACGACCAGGTGCGCTTCGACCTGGCGGTGAAAGCCGCGGGCGACTACCGGATCGTCGCCCCGATCCGCGAAATCCAGAAGGAGCACGCGCAGACGCGTGCCTATGAGCAGGCCTACCTGGAGGCGCGCGGATTCGGCGTGCGCTCGAAGCAGAAGGCCTACACGATCAACGAAAACCTGCTGGGGCTGACGCTGTCGGGTGGCGAAGTCGATCGCTGGGAGGCGCCGGGCGAGGGCGCGCGCGGCTGGTGCGCGCCGCGCGAACAGTGGCCGGACGCGCCGCTGCGGGCAACGCTGCGTTTCGTTGGCGGCGAGGCGGTGGCGCTGGACGGAGAGGAGTTGCCCGGACCCCGGATCCTCGCGCGCCTCAACACCCTGTTCGCCCGCTACGGCGTCGGCCGCGGCATGTACACCGGCGACACCACCATCGGCCTGAAGGGCCGCATCGTCTACGAGGCGCCGGGCCTGGTGGCCTTGCTCACCGCGCACCGCGCACTCGAGGAAGCGGTGCTGAGCAAGCAACAGAACCGCTTCAAGCCCGAGGTCGCGCGCAAGTGGGTCGAGCTGGTGTACGAGGGGTTCTGGCATGACCCGCTGAAGACCGACCTGGAGGCCTTCCTCGCTTCCTCGCAGCGCATGGTCGAGGGGGAGGTGCTGCTGGAAACGCACGGCGGCCGCGTGGATGCGATCGCCGTGCGCTCGCCGCGGATCCTGCAGGCGGCCGGCGCCACCTACGCGCAGAGCGCCGACTGGGGCGTGCAGGAGGCGGAAGGCTTCATCCGGTTGTTCGGGATGAGTTCGACGCTCTGGGCGCAGGTCAACAAAGGCGAAAGCGGGAACGGGGAACCGGGAACGGGGAATCGGGGATGAGCGGCGACCTGTTGCTGGCCGGCGTGCTGACGCACCTGGAACGCCTGGTGGGATTCGACACGCGCAATCCGCCGCGCCGGATCGGGCCGTGGGGCATCTTCGATTACCTGCGCGAACAGTTGCCGGGGTTCCGCTGCACGCTGACCGACCATGGCGACGGCGCGGTGTCGCTGCTGGCCGTGCGCGGCGCGCCGGTGCGGGTGTTCAACGTGCACCTGGACACGGTGCCGTCGTCGCCGGCGTGGAGCGCGGACCCGCTGGTGCTGCGGGTCGAGGGCGAGCGTGCGATCGGGCTTGGCGCCTGCGACATCAAGGGTGCCGCGGCCGGGCTGCTGGCGGCGGCGCAGGCGACCACCGGCGACGCCGCGTTCCTGTTCAGCAGCGACGAGGAAGCCAACGATGCGCGTTGCGTCGCGGCCTTCCTCGGCCAGGCGCATGGTTTCCGCGAGGCGATCGTCGCCGAGCCGACCGGTTGCGAGGCGGTGCTGGCGCACCGCGGCATCTCGTCGGTGCTGTTGCGCTTCCGGGGCGAGGCGGGTCATGGCTCCGGTGCCGGCGCGCTGGAAGCCAGCGCGCTGCACCAGGCGATGCGCTGGGGCGCCCACGCACTGGACCTGGTGGAAGGCGAATCCCACCAGCGTTTCGGCGGCCTCGCCGGGCTGCGATTCAACGTCGGCAAGGTCGAGGGCGGGATCAAGGCCAACGTGATCGCGCCCAGCGCGGAGGTGCGCTTCGGTTTCCGGCCGTTGCCCTCGCACGACATCGACGAGTTGCATTCGCGATTCGGCGCCTGCGCCGCGGTCGGCGCGCTGGAACGCTACCAGGAAACCTTCCGCGGCCCCGCGCTGCCCGCCGGCGACGTCGCCGAAGCCGAGCAGAAGCGCCTGGCCGCGCGTGATCTCGCCGAGGCCCTGCATTTGCCGATCGGCAACGCGGTCGATTTCTGGACCGAGGCTTCGCTGTTCTCGCGCGCGGGGATGACCGCGCTGGTGTACGGCCCGGGCGACATCGCCCAGGCGCATTCGGCGGACGAATGGGTGTCGCTGGAACAGCTCGCCTGCTACGCCGCAACGGTCCGCGGGATCCTCGCGGCTTGAGTCGCGGCTTGCGCCGCTCCCACAACTGCCACCCTTCGATGAACATCCACGACATTCAAACCAGGCAGACCATCGTCAGACTGCTCTCGAGCATGGGCAGCGCGAAGGAGATCTCGCAGTACCTCAAGCGCTTCTCGCAACTCGACGCGGCGCGCTTCGCGGTGGTCAAGGTCGGCGGCGCGGTGCTGCGCGACGACCTGTCCGCGCTGGTGTCCTCGCTGGCCTTCCTGCAGGACGTGGGCCTGACCCCGATCGTGGTGCACGGCGCCGGCCCGCAGCTGGATGCCGGACTGGCCGCCGCCGGGATCGACAAGCGCACCGTCAACGGCCTGCGCGTCACCTCCGCGGAAGCGCTGGCGGTGGTGCGCCGCGTGTTCCACGCGCAGAACCTGGCGCTGGTGGAGGCGCTGCAGGCGCAGGATGCGCGCGCGACCTCGATCGTCACCGGCGTGTTCGAGGCCGGCTACGTGGACGAGGCCTCGCTCGGCCTGGTCGGCAACGTCCACGGCGTGCACCTGGGTCCGATCCACGCCAGCCTCAAGGCCGGCGCGATCCCGGTGATCGCCAGCCTCGGCGAGACCGCCGGCGGGCAGATCCTCAACATCAATGCCGATTTCGCCGCCAATGCCCTGGTGCGCGAACTGCAGCCCTACAAGATCGTGTTCCTGACCGGAACGGGCGGCCTGCTCGACGCGGAAGGCCGGGTGATCGACTCGATCAACCTGTCCACGGAATACGATGCGTTGATGGCGCAGCCGTGGATCGACGGCGGCATGCGCCTCAAGCTCGAGCAGGTGAAGCAGCTGCTCGACGGACTGCCGCCGGCGTCCTCGGTCTCGATCACGCGTCCCTCGGAACTGGCCAAGGAGCTGTTCACGCACAAGGGCTCCGGCACGCTCGTGCGCCGCGGCGAACGCGTGCTCGAAGCCACGAACTGGGATGAACTCGACCTGCCGCGGCTGCGCGCGCTGATCGAATCGGCCTTCGGCCGCCGGCTGGCGCCCGACTACTTCGAGCGCACGCGCCTGCACCGCGCCTACGTCAGCGAGCATTACCGGACCGCGATCATCCTCACCCGCGAGGATGCCGGGCCCTACCTCGACAAGTTCGCGGTGCTGGAGGATGCGCAGGGCGAAGGCCTCGGGCGGGCGGTCTGGCAGGTGATGCGCGAGCAGACACCGCGGCTGTTCTGGCGTTCGCGCCGCGGCAACCCGGTGAACCCGTTCTATTTCTCCCAATGCGACGGCTGCCTGAAGCAGCCGCGCTGGAAGGTGTTCTGGTACGGTTTCGACGACCTCGCCGCGATCGGTGCCTGCGCCGCGCATTGCGCGTCGCGCCCGCCGACGCTGCTGGACCCCGAACCGCGGGAAGCCGCCGGAGCAACGCCGTGACCGATGCCGATGCCTGGACCCGAGTGCCGGCCCTGCGCGGCAGGTACGTGTCGCTGGAACCGATGCAGGCCGCGCATGCCGATGGCCTGCGCGCGGCTGCCGCGGACGGCGAGCTGTGGAAGCTGTGGTGGACCAACGTGCCCGAACCGGGGCAGGTCGAGTCCTGGCTGCAGGACGCGCTGGCGAAACAGGCCGCCAGCGAGCAGATCGCATTCACCGTGCGCGACGCCGACGGCCGCATCGTCGGCAGCACCCGCTTTTACGAAATGCTGCCCGCTACGCCGCGTCTGTGCATCGGCTACACCTGGTACGCACGTTCGGTGCAGCGCACCGGCCTGAACACCGAGGCCAAGCACCTGCTGCTCGGCCATGCGTTCGAGGCCATGGGCTGCGCCAGTGTCGGCTTCCACACCAGCACCGAAAACAGCGCGTCGCGCGCGGCGATCGCGCGGCTGGGCGCCACGGAGGAGGGCATCCTGCGCGCCCACCTGCGCCACCGCGACGGCAGCCTGCGCGACACGGTCTGCTTCTCCATCCTCGACAGCGAATGGCCGGCGGTGAAGGCCGGCCTCGAGGCCAGGCTCGAGGCGCACGCCCATGCATGAGTCCCCCATCACCGTCGGCATCGTCGGCGCGCGCGGCCACACCGGCGTCGAACTGATCCGCCTGCTGGCGGCGCACCCGCGCTTCGAGATCGGGTTCGTGTCCTCGCGCGCGCTGGACGGCCAGCGCGTCGCCGACCACGTGCCCGAATACCAGGGCGAACTGCGCTACGGCGCGCCGGAACACGGCGCGCTGCCGGCGCTGGGCGCGGAGGCGGTGGTACTGGCGCTGCCCAACGGCAAGTCCGACGCCTGCATCGCGGCCTACGACGCCGCCGGGCAGGACCCGGTGATCGTCGATCTGTCCGCGGACCATCGCTTCGACGACCACTGGCACTACGGCCTGCCGGAGCTGACCCGAGCCGCGTACGCCGGGCAACGGCGCATCGCCAATCCGGGCTGTTACGCCACCGCGATGCAGCTGGCGATCGCGCCGATGCGCGAGCTGCTCGAGGGGCCGGTGCAGTGCTTCGGTGTTTCCGGATACTCCGGTGCCGGCACGACGCCGTCGGACCGGAATGATCCGGCGTTGCTGCGAGACAACCTGATGCCGTACGCGCTCACCGGGCACGTGCACGAGCGCGAGGTTTCGCGGCGCCTCGGGCATGCGGTGGAGTTCATGCCGCACGTGGCGCCGCATTTCCGCGGCATCACGCTGACCGCGAACCTGCACCTGTCGCGGCCGGTGACGTTGCAGGACGTCCAGGCGCGCTATGCGGCCCGTTTCGCGAACGAGCCGCTGGTGCGGATCGTCGACGAGGCGCCCTGGGTCAGCCGCATCGCCGGCCGCCACCACGTCGAGATCGGCGGCTTCGCGGTTTCCCTGGATGGACGCCGCCTGGTCGTCGTCGCCACCGAGGACAACCTGCTCAAGGGCGCTGCCACCCAGGCGCTGCAGAACCTCAACCTCGCCTTCGGCCTGGACGAATTCACGGGAGTGCCGCTCAATGGCTGACCTGCTGTGGCAGAAACCGGGGGTCGAAGTGGACCCCTCGATCCAGGCGTTCCTGGCCGGCGACGACGTCGTGCTCGACCGCGAGTTCTTCCTGCACGACATCGCTGCCAGCCACGCGCATGCCGAAGCCCTGTTGCGCATCGGCATCCTTTCCAGCGATGAACTGGCAGCCATCTCGAGCGAACTCGAGGCGCTCGCCGGGGACTTCCGCGCAGGCACGTTCGTGCTCGACGAGCGCTACGAGGACGGGCACTCCGCGATCGAGGCGCGCCTGGTCGAACGCCTGGGCGACACCGGCCGCCGCATCCACACCGGCCGCAGCCGCAACGACCAGGTGCTGGTCGCCACCCGGCTGTGGCTCAAGGACCAGCTGGCGCGCCTGCACGGCATCGCCCGCGAAGTGGCCGGGATCGCGCTCGGACGCGCCGAAGCGGAAGCCACGCTCCCGATGCCCGGCTATACGCACCTGCAGCGCGCCGTCGTGTCGTCGGCCGGAATGTGGTGGGCCGGCTGGGCCGAAGCGTTCATCGACGATGCCGTGCGCGCCCGAGATACCCGCGCCTGGGTCGATGCCAATCCGCTCGGCAGCGCCGCCGGCTACGGTGTCAACCTGCCGCTGGACCGTGACCACACCACCCGCGCGCTCGGCTTCGGGCGCCTGCAGCTGGCGGCGACGTACGCCCAGCTCTCCCGCGGCAAGTTCGAACTGGCCGCGCTCGAGGCGCTGGGCAGCGCGATGCTCGACCTGCGCCGCATCGCCTGGGACCTTTTGCTGTTCACCAGCGGCGAGTTCGGCTTCGTCGTGCTTCCTCCGCAATACGCCACCGGCAGCTCGCTGATGCCGAACAAGCGCAATCCGGACGTGATCGAGCTGATGCGTGCCAGCTACGCCAGCGTCGCCGCCGCCAAGGCGGAAATCGAACAGCTGCTGTCGCTGCCGTCCGGCTACCACCGCGACCTGCAGGTGTCCAAGGGCGCGCTGTTCCACGGCTTCGGCAAGGGCCTGCAGGCGCTCGCCCTGTTGCCCGGGTTGCTGCGCGGGCTGCAGTGGAGGCCGGAAGCGATGCGCGACGCACTCGAGCCGTCGATGTATGCCACCGATCTCGCGCTCGACCTGGCGAAACAGGGAACACCGTTCCGCGACGCCTATCGCCAGGCCGCCGATCCCGCGCGCTGGGCCGCGGGCGACCCGGACGCCAGCCTCGCTGCGCGGGTTTCTCCGGGCGCGGCGGGCGAACTGCGCCTGGATGCGTTGCGCGAGCGCCTGGAACGCGACTGATGAGATCCGTCCTGCGTCGACGGTTGTCGACGCGAGGTGAAAACCGGGTCGACAACGCCGTGGTATTGGCGATACTTGGGCCCTCCGCGCCAGGATGTCGAAGTGCCGTACATCACCCTTGTCGACTCGCCGGTGCCGGTGTTGTGGGTGCGCTATTCCGGCGTAGTGACGCTGGAGCAGCGCAGGCACCGGTTCCGCGAAGCGCTCGAACGCGCGCTCGCGGCGGACTGTTACCGGGTGCTGGTGGATTTCCGCGCGGCCCATTCGCTCCAGCACGATGATCGCGTCAGCAATGAGATCGCGAAGCTCCTGGTCGAGCATGTCGCAGGCCGCGATGTGCGGATTGCATGGCTCGTCAGCTACGACCACCAGCTGGACGACCTGGTGGAGCGCAGCGTCGCCAGGCTTGGCGTCGCCACGGCGCGCTTCCGGGATCGCGACAAGGCGATTGCCTGGCTGCGGGCGCCCAAGGTGGCGCCGGTCGACGACGCGCACCTGCGCCCGGCCGCCGGCACACGGGCCGTGCGGCGGAAAGGCGATGCGGTCGACCTGGTGGCGCGCCTGGCCGGGGCAAGGGCGCGGCTGAGCGGCGCGCAATATGCGGCCGTTGTGCGGCTGGTGGAGGACCTGGCGGCTTCCGGGATGGACGAGGCCCGGATCAGGCCGTTGGCCAGGCGCATGCTCGACGCCATGGATCCGGGCGCCGGCTAGCCGGCCCGGCACCCGCGCAGAAAATACCTGCGCGCTTACGCTTGCTCCTGGCTACGGGCGTATTCCTCCTCCCACTCCTGTCGCTTGCGGTAGAACTCGACGCGCTCGGGGTTGATCTTGAGCGGCGCGGAGTCCACCACGAGCTGGTAGGCCTTGCCCACCAGCAGCGGCACGATGATGAGGCCCCAGCTGGTGAACGGAGAGAACATCAAAAGGGCCGGGTAGCTCACCCAATCGGGGGCGAAGTGGGACACCATGTTCATCCGGCCCACGATCATTGCCCCGACCAGGAGCAGGAAAGTCAGGCCCGCGGCCTTCCCGAAGACCTTCCGGGGGCGTGGAGCGAAGTAAATGCTCTTGTGGCGCTGGCTCTCGCGCCGGGCGAAGCGGAACTTCAGCCACCAGCCGAACACCGGCACGGCAAAAATGGCCAGGCCGCCGATGACGCCCCAAGGCATGCCCCAGTGCTCCATGGCGATGCCGCCCCAGAAAAAGCACATCACGGAAATGAAAATCAGGCCCATGGTCTGCATGTCATCGTCCTCGCGACAGGGTTTGTAGCCTTTGCGGTTGTCCTCTCTACGCAACGGGCAGGTCGGGACGGCCACAGGCGGTGTCTTGCCGGAGGGGTCGCTTGAAAACAAAAAACCGGCCGCGAGGGCCGGTTTCCGGATCTTTGGTCGGGGAGACAGGATTTGAACCTGCGACTTCTACGTCCCGAACGTAGCGCTCTACCAGGCTGAGCTACACCCCGACAGGTGAGCCCGGCATTTTACGGACCCGGCGGGGTCCCGGGCAAGGGGCGGACCGGTAAACTGTGCCGAGATCCATACGGACAACCCAGTCTCCGGAGCCCCGCTTGATCAAGCCCCGCACCCCGTCCGGCGTCATGGAGCTGCTGCCGCGCGAGCAGATCGCCTTCCAGCGCATGCTCGACGCCATCCGCGGCACCTTCGAAGCCTACGGCTTCCTGCCGGTGGAGACCCCCGTTTTCGAGCTGACCGACGTCCTGCTGACCAAGTCCGGCGGCGAGACCGAGCGCCAGGTCTACTTCGTCGAGTCCACGGGGGCACTGGAAAAGGGGGGCGAGGGCCTGCCCGAGCTGGCGCTGCGCTTCGACCTGACCGTGCCGCTGGCCCGCTACGTGGCCGAGCACGAACATGAACTGGCGTTCCCGTTCCGCCGCTACCAGATGCAGCGGGTGTACCGCGGCGAGCGCGCCCAGCGCGGCCGCTTCCGCGAGTTCTACCAGTGCGACATCGACGTGATCGGCAAGGACAGCCTGTCGCCGCGTTTCGACGCCGAGATCCCGGCGGTGATCAACGCCGCCTTCGAGCAGCTGGCGATCGGCGAGTTCACCATCCAGTTCAACCACCGCAAGCTGCTGCGCGGTTATTTCGAAGGCCAGGGCATCGCCGGCGACCGGCAGCTGCTGGTGCTTCGCGAGCTGGACAAGCTCGACAAGCGCGGCGAGGACGCGGTGGCCGCGACGCTGGCGGGGGAGGGCTTCGGCCTGGAGGCGGAGGCCGTGGGCAAGCTGATGGCTTTCTCGCGCGTGCGTTCGCAAGGCCACGACGATGCGCTGGCTCGACTCGAGGCCCTGGGTGACGGCACGCCGCTGTTCGAGGAGGGTCGTGCGGAATTGCGCCAGGTGCTGCAACAGCTGCGCGCGCTGGGTGTTCCGGAACACCGTTATGCGTTGAACCTGTCCATCGCCCGCGGCCTGGATTACTACACCGGCATCGTCTACGAGACCACGCTCGACGCGCATCCCGAAATCGGTTCGATCTGCTCGGGCGGGCGTTACGACGACCTGGCCAGCCACTACACCAGGTCGAAGCTGCCGGGCGTGGGCATCTCGATCGGCCTGACGCGGCTGTTCTACCAGCTGCGCGAAGCCGGCATCGTGCCGGTGGCGGAAAGCTCGGTGGACGTGCTGGTCGCGCTGCTGGACGACGCGATGCTGGCCGATGCGCTGGCCCTGTCGCAGCAGTTGCGCGCCGGCGGCTTCAACGTCGAGACCCAGCTCGAGCCGCGCAAGCTGGCGCGGCAACTGCAGTATGCGGACCGCGCCGGCATCCGCTTCGCCGTGATCCGCGGCGAGGACGAGGCCGCGCGCGGCGTGGTCGCGGTCAAGGACCTGCGCCGCGGCGAGCAGTTCGAGGCCACGCCCGACACGCTCGTGGCGCGCTTGCGGGAGTCGCTGGCATGAGCGCCGAACCGGTCCAGCTCGACGGCCGTTCGCTGACCCGCGCGCAGCTGGTTGCGGTGGCGCGTGGCGCCGGCGTCGCGCTCGCCCCGTCCGCACTGCAGGACGTCGCCCGTGCCGCCACGTTCCTGGCCGACAAGGCCGAACAGGGCGAACCGATCTACGGCGTGACCACCGGTTTCGGCATGAATGCCGACAAGCTGCTGGCCGGCGCCGGGCACGCGCTGCGCGGCGCGACCGAGAAGCTGCAGCGCAACCTGATCCAGACCCACGCGGTCTGTGTCGGCGAGCCATTCGCGCCAGAAGTCGTGCGGGCAATGTTGTGCATCCGCGTCAACACGCTGCTGTGCGGACATTCGGGCATCCGCGTGGAAACCTTGCAGGCGCTGGCGGCGATGCTCAACGCCGGGGTCGTGCCGGTGGTGCCGCAGCTGGGCTCGGTCGGGGCTTCGGGCGACCTGGCGCCGCTGTCGCACCTGGCGATCGTTCTGATCGGCGGCGGCGAGGCGTTCTTCGCCGGCGAACGGCTGCCGGGTGGCGAGGCGCTGTCGCGCGCCGGCCTGCAGCCGGTCACCCTGACCATCAAGGAAGGCCTGGCGCTCAACAACGGCACCGCGCAGATGCTGGCGACCGGCGTGCTGGCGCTGGCGAAGCTCGAGGAATTGCTGGATACCGCCGACCTCGCCGCGGCGATGACCCTCGACGCGTTCGCCGGGCGCTTGGGCGCGTTCGCCGAAGAGGTGCATGCGCTGCGCCCGCATCCCGGCCAGGTGCACGTGGCCGCGCGCATCCGCGCGCTGCTGGAAGGCTCCACCCTGGCCGACATCGACTACGTGCGCGTGCCCGGCAAGAAGGTGCAACCGCAGGACAGCTACTCGCTGCGCTGCGTGCCGCAGGTGCACGGCGCGGTGCGCGACGCCGCGGCGCAGGCCGCGCGCGTGCTGGAGATCGAGCTCAACGCGGTCACCGACAACCCGCTGGTGTTCCCGGACGCCGCCGACGGCCGCATCGACCGCCAGGTGATCTCCGCCGGCCATTTCCACGGCATGCCGCTGGCGCTGGCGATGAGCTACGTCAAGGCGGCGATCCCGGTGCTGGCGTCGATCAGCGAACGCCGGCTCAACAAGCTGGTCGATCCGGCCACCAGCGACGGCTTGCCGGCCTTCCTGGTGGGCAATGCCGACGGGACCGAATCGGGTTTCATGATCGTGCAGTACACCGCAGCGGCGATCGTCAACGATCTCGCCAGCCGCGCGATGCCGGCTTCGGTGTATTCGATCCCGACCTCGGCCAATGCCGAGGACCACGTCTCGATGGGCGCCAACGAGGCGCGCCACGTGCTGGCGATGGTCGACGACCTGGGCAAGGTGCTGGCGCTGGAGCTGATGACCGCGTCGCAGGCGCTTGACCTGCGCCTGAACATGGTCGAGGGCAACGCGCGGCCCGGCCGCGCCGTCGCCGCCGCGCACCACGCGATCCGCCAGCGCATCGCTTTCCTGGTGCACGATCGCGCGTTGGACGGCGATGTCCGCGCGGCGCTCGAGCTTGTGGCGGATGGCAGCGTCCTCGCCGCGGCGCGTGGCGTTGCCTGAGATGCGCTGCGCGCTGGCGCTCCTGTTGCTGGTGGCCGGGCCCGCCTTCGGCACGGGCTTGTCCGGCGTCGTGTTCGAGGACGCGAACGGCAATGGCATGCGCGACGCCAACGAAACCGGCATCACGGGGGTCGCGCTGTCCAACGGCCGCGGGCTCGTCCGCAGCGATGCTTCCGGTCGTTACGAGATCGCGGCCAGGGAGGGCGACATCGTGTTCGCGATCAAGCCCGCCGGATTCCGGTTCGGCGAGCGCGACGACGGCTTGCCGGACTTCTGGGCCCGCGCAGGCGACGCCGCGCGCCATGACTTCGCGCTGCGCCGGCAGTCGTTCCCCCCCATGCGCGACGCCGGCCTGGAGGTCGTGCTGTTCGCCGACCCGCAGGTCAAGTCGCTGGTGGATGTGGACTACTACGCGCGCGACATCATCGACTCGCTGAAGGCCGCCAGCGCGATGCATGTCGTGGACCCCGCGCATGCGCTGCCGAAGTTCCATTTTCCAGGGAGTGCCGGCGACCTCGGCTTGAGCCTTGGCGACCTCGTCAACGACGAGCTGTCGCTGTACCCGGCCCTCAACCAGGCCACGGCCTCGCTCGGGGTGCCCTGGCTGCACGTGGCGGGCAACCACGACCTGGATGCCGGCGCCACCGGCGACGAGGATTCGCTCGTCACCTTCCGCCGTACCTACGGCCCCGACACGGTGGCCTGGGAAGAACCCGAGGCGGTCTTCATCGGCCTGGACGACGTCATCGCGTTGCCGGGCCAGCGCCCGGCCTATGTCGGCGGCCTGCGCGAGGACCAGTTCGCGTTCCTGGAGGCCTACCTGCCGTCGGTGCCGAAGGACCGCCTGCTGGTCGTCGCCGCGCACATTCCCTTCTTCGACACCGCCGCGCCGGGCGCGGCGCCGACGTTCCGCGCGGGCGATCGCAAGCGCCTGTTCGCGCTGTTGCAAGCGTTCCCGCACGTGCTGCTGCTCAGTGGCCACACCCACAATCAGCGACACGTTTTCCACGGCGCCGCCGACGGCTGGCACGGGCCGGCGCCGCTGCACGAGTACAACGTGGGCGCGGCCTGCGGCGCGTTCTGGTCGGGGGTGAAGGATGCGGCCGGCATCCCCGACAGCACCATGTCCGACGGCACGCCCAACGGTTACGCGTTGCTGACGGTGAAGACCGGGGGCGCCTACGCGCTGGCCTGGCACGTCGCCCGAGATCGCGCGGACACGCAGATCGGCCTGCACGCGCCGAAGGTCCTGCGTCGCGGCGCCTATCCGGCGTGGGGCGTGTACGCGAACGTGTACATGGGGTCGGACGACAGCGTCGTCGAGTACCGCGTCGACGGCGGCGACTGGCGACCGATGCGCAAGGTGCTGCAACCCGATCCCGCGTTGCTGGCCGAGAACGCCCGCGACGACCTGGCCGAGGCGCTGCGAGGCTACGACCGCTCGCCCGAGGCCACGCCCTCCACGCACCTGTGGCGCGGCGCGTTGCCGACGGACCTCGCGGTGGGGGAGCACGCCGTGGAAGTCCGTTACCTGGACCCGTGGCGCGGCGAGCAGCGCGCCGCGGCCGCCTACCGCCTCGTCCAGGCCGAACCCTAGGCCTTTCCCGCGCACGCCCGCGCTCGCCGCGATGGGGCGGGCCGGGGTTGACGCGCCCCGCGCCGTGCCCTAATGTATTAACGCGTTAATACATTGGTCCACGATGAAGCAGCGTCCCGCCCCCCTGCCGCCCCGCGAAGCCAGCGCCTCGTTCCGAGCGCTGGCGCGCGCGTTGGCGGAACTGGGCGATCCGCGGGACGTGGCCGCCTTCCTCGAGGACCTGTGCACGCCCGCGGAACTGGAGGCGATGGCCGACCGCTGGCGCGTGGTGCCCCTGTTGCAGAAGGGCCTGCCCTACCGCGAGATCCACGAGCGCACCGGCGTGAGCGTCACCACGATCGGCCGCGTTGCCCGCACCCTCGACCGCGGCGCCGGCGGCTATTCCGCCGCCCTCGCCAAGGTCCATCCGCACCACCACCACCACCCCGCTTCCCACTGAGGCTGCCCGCATGGCTGACACCGCCTTGCCGGCGGTGCGCCGCGAGCGTCTGCGCATCGCCATCCAGAAGAAGGGCCGGCTCGGCGAGCCGGCGCGCGCCCTGCTGTCCGCCTGCGGGCTGGCCTGGCGCGAAACGCCCGACCGCCTGTTCTGCCACGCCGACAACGCGCCGGTGGACCTGCTGCTGGTGCGCGACGACGACATCCCGCGGCTGCTGCTCGAAGGCCATTGCGAGTGGGGCATCGTCGGGCGCAACGTGCTCGGCGAGCAGCTGGCGCGCGTCCGCGAACAAGGCGCCGAGCCGGCGGTGCGCGAGGAGCGCGCGCTGGGCTTCGGCGGCTGCCGCCTGTCGATCGCCGTGCCGACCGCGTTGCCGTGGAACGGCGTCGCGGACCTGGCCGGACAGCGCATCGCCACCAGCCATCCGGCGCTCCTGCGAGCGTGGCTGGCGGAGCGCGGGATCGCCGCAGGCGTGGTCACGCTGTCAGGCTCGGTGGAGATCGCGCCCGGGCTCGGCCAGGCCGACGCCGTCTGCGACCTGGTGTCCTCCGGGGCCACGCTCGCCGCCAACCGGCTGCGGCCGGTCGAGGACCTGCTCGCCAGCGAGGCGGTGCTGGCGGTCGGCGCGGCCCCGCTCGACCCGGCGCGCGAGGCGACGGCTTCCACACTGCGCCGCCGCATCGATTGCGTGCTGCGGGCGCGCGACCGCCGGCTGCTGGTGTTTCGCGCGCGTCGCGATGCGCTGCCCGGGCTGATGTCGCTGCTCACCGACGTGGAAGCGCCGACCGTCTGTCCGACCGAGGACGGCGACAGCGTCTCGCTGCAGGCGTTGTGGCACGGGCAGATGCCTTGGCAGCGGCTGGAGGCGCTCGAACGCGCCGGGGCACGCGGGCTGATGGTGCTGCCGGTCGAAAGGATGCTGGCATGAGGCGGATCGACTGGGCCGACGCGGACGACTCCACGCGGCGCGGCCTGCTGCAGCGTCCCGCGCAGGGCGACGCGGCGGCGGTGTTCGCCACCGCCGGTGCGATCCTGGAGGACGTGGCCCTCCGCGGCGATGCCGCGGTGCGCGAATACGCCGCCAGGTTCGATGCGGCGGCGCCTGGCGCGGCGCTCGAAGTGCCGCGCGAACGACTCGACGCGGCCGCCGCCACGCTGGCCCCGGCGCTGCGCGCCGCGATCGACGAGGCCGCGGCTCGCATCGAAGACTTCCATCGCGCTTGCATGGCGCCCGAGGTCGCGATCGAGACCGCGCCCGGGTTGCGCTGCGAGCGGTTGCAACGGCCCATCGGCACCGTCGGCCTGTACGTGCCCGGGGGTAGCGCGCCGTTGCCGTCCACCGCGCTGATGCTCGCGGTGCCGGCGATGCTCGCCGGTTGCCCGCAGGTCGTGCTGTGTTCGCCGCCGGCGGCTGACGACGGGCTGCCGGACGCGACCGTGCTGGCGGTGGCCGCGCGCGTGCCGGGCGTGCGGGTGTTCGCCATCGGCGGCGCGCAGGCGATCGGGGCGATGGCGCTGGGCACGCGGACCGTGCCGCGCTGCGACAAGCTGTTCGGGCCCGGCAACGCCTACGTGGACGCCGCCAAGCAGCTCGCCGCGCGCCGACCCGGCGGCCCCGCCATCGACCTGCCGGCGGGGCCTTCGGAACTGATGGTGATCGCCGATGCCGGCGCGAATCCCGGCTTCGTCGCCGCCGACCTGCTGTCGCAGGCCGAACACGGCCCCGATTCGCAGGTACTGCTGCTGTCGGACGATCGCGCGTTGCTGGACGCGGTGGACGCGGCGCTGGCCGCGCAACTGTCTACGTTGCCGCGCGCCGCGATCGCGCGCGCGGCGCTGGCCGGCTCGCCGGCGATCCTGGTGCCGGACCTGGCAGCCGCGTTCGCGATCGCCAACGACTACGCGCCCGAACACCTCTCGCTCGCGTTGCGCGCACCGCGCGAGTGGCTGGACCGGGTCGCGTCGGCCGGCAGCGTGTTCCTCGGCGACTGGACGCCGGAGACACTGGGCGACTACTGCAGCGGCAGCAACCACGTGCTGCCGACGGGCGGGCACGCGCGCGCCTGGAGCGGGCTGTCGGTCGCGGCCTTCCGCAAGTCCATCGCGGTGCAGGAAGCCAGTCGCGAGGCGCTCGCCGAGGTCGGTCCCTGCGCGGTGACGCTGGCCCGCGCCGAGGGCTTGCAGGCGCACGCGCGGGCCGTCGAACTACGCCTGGAGCGCGCGGCATGAGCGCGGTGGAAACGCTGCTGCGCGCGGACCTGCGCGGCTTCGCCGGTTACGCCTCAGCGGCGGGACGCGGCTTCGAGCCGCGCATCCGCCTGGATGCGAACGAATCGCCCTGGGCCAATGCCGACGCGGGCAAGGGCCTGCGCTGTTATCCCGAACCGCAGCCGGACGCGTTGCTGGAGGCGCTGGCCCGGCTGTACGGCGTCGCCACCGACCAGGTACTCGCCTGCCGCGGCAGCGACGAGGGCATCGACCTGCTGCTGCGCGCGGCGTGCTCGCCGGGCGCCGGCGCAGTGGTGGTCGCGCCGCCGGTGTTCGGCATGTACGCGGTGTGCGCGCGCCTGCACGGCGCGCAGGTCGTGGACGTGCCCCTGCGCGACGACGACCTCGGCTTCGCACCGGACCTGGACGCGATGACCCGTGCGGCGCGCGACGCCTGCGCACGCCTGGTCTTCCTGTGCTCGCCCGGGAATCCGACCGGGGATGTGGTCGCGCCCGAGGCGGTCGCCGCGCTCGCGGAGCGGCTGCGCGGCGAGGCGCTGGTCGTAGTGGACGAGGCTTATGCCGAGTTCGCGGCGGCGCCGTCAAGCATCGGCCAGCTCGAGCGGTGCCCGAACCTGGTGGTGCTGCGGACCTTGTCCAAGGCGCACGCGCTGGCCGGCGCGCGCATCGGTTGCGTGCTGGCCGCCCCGGCGCTGGTGGCGGCGCTGCGCCGCTGCCAGGCGCCGTATCCCTTGCCGGTGCCCAGCGTCGCGGCGGCCCTGCGCGCGCTCACGCCCGGGGCGCTGGCGCGCACGCGCCGCCGCGCCGCGCGCCTGGCGCAGGCACGCGAGCGGCTGGCGCGGCAGTTGGCCGCGCGGCCCGGCGTGCGCCGGGTCTATCCGTCGCAGGGAAACTTCCTGCTGCTGCGACTGGCAGATGCGCAAGGCGTGCTCGACCGACTGCGCGCCCTCGGGATCGCGGTCCGCGACGTCCGCACCATGCCGCAGCTCGGCGACGCGCTGCGCGTCACCGTCGGCACTCCGGCCCAGAACGCCGCGCTGCTCGCGGCGCTGGACGGGGAGGGCGGCGCATGAGCGCGCGTCCGCTGCTGCTGGTGGATCGCGACGGCACCCTGCTCGAGGAACCGGCCGACCGGCAGATCGACCACTACGCCAAGATGCGCTTCGTCCCCGGCGCCATCCCCGCGCTGCTGCGCCTGCGCGATGCCGGCTACCGGATGGTGATGGTCAGCAACCAGGACGGCCTGGGCACCGACCGCTATCCACAGACGGCGTTCGACGGCCCGCAGGCGCTGCTGTTGCAGCTGCTCGAGAGCCAGGGGATCGCGTTCGAGGAAGTGCTGGTCGACCGCAGCCTGCCGGAGGCACCCGCGCCCACGCGCAAGCCCGGCATCGGGCTGGTACTGCACCTGCTGCGCGACCGTTCCGTGGACTGGGCGCGCTCGGCGGTGGTCGGCGATCGCGACAGCGACCTGGCGTTCGCCGCCAACCTCGGCGTGCGCGGCTTCAAGCTGGGCAGCGCGGCGTTCGGCGAAGGCTGCCGCTGGGAGGACGTCGCGCACGCGCTCGCCGACGCGCCGCGCGCGGCCGTCATCGAGCGAGCGACGCGCGAGACGCGGATCCGCGCGGCGGTGGACCTGGACCGCGCGCAGTCCCCCGTGGTCGAAACCGGTCTCGGCTTCCTCGACCACATGCTGGACCAGCTCGGCACCCACGCGGGCATCGCGCTGGAATTGCGGTGCGCCGGCGACCTCGCGGTGGACGAGCACCACACGGTCGAGGATTGCGCGCTGGCGCTCGGCGCCGCCCTGCGCGAGGCGCTGGGCGACAAGCGCGGCATCGGCCGCTACGGATGGCTGCTGCCGATGGACGAGGCGCTGGCGGAAGTGGCGCTCGACCTGTCCGGACGGCCGCGGTTCCTGTTCGAGGGCAGCTTCGCCCGCGAGCGCCTGGGCGACCTGCCGACCGAACTCATCCCGCACTTCTTCCAGTCCTTGTGCGATGCGGCCGGCATGACCTTGCACCTGCGCGTGCGCGGCGACAACGACCACCACAAGGCCGAGGCCTGCTTCAAGGGCGTCGCGCGCGCGCTGGGACAGGCCTGCCGCCGAGAGGGCCGCGTGCTGCCGAGCAGCAAGGGGCTGCTGTGAGCGCAGTGTCGCCGACGGTGGCGCTGGTGGATGCCGGTGGCGCCAACTTCGCCTCCGTTCGCCACGCCCTGGAGCGGCAGGGCGCGCGCGTGCGCCTGGCGCGCGATGCCGACGCGCTGCGTGGCGCGCAACACATCATCTTGCCTGGGGTCGGCGCAGCGCGTCCGGCGATGGCGCTGCTGCGGGAACGCGGCTTCGACGCAGCGCTGCGCGCGGTGGAGGTGCCGCTGCTCGGCATCTGCCTGGGCATGCAACTGTTGTTCGAGCACTCGGCCGAGGGCGACGTGCAGGCGCTGGGGATCCTGCCGGGGCGCGTCGAGGCGCTGCCCGCCAGCGCCGGCGTGCGGGTCCCGCACATGGGCTGGAACTCGATCTGGCCGACCCGGCCGGCGCCGCTGTTCGAAGGGTTGCCGGCGGGCGTGGCGATGTACTTCGTGCACGGCTTCGCCGCGGCGCACGACGAGGCCTGCATCGCGCGCTGCGTGCACGGGCGCCCGTTCGCGGCGGCAGTCCAGCGCGACCAGGTGTTCGGCGTGCAGTTCCATCCGGAGCGATCCGGCGCCGCAGGCGCGCGGGTGCTGGCCAATTTCCTGCGGGTCGCGCCGCCATGAACTTCGTGCTGTATCCCGCCATCGACGTCCGCGACGGTCGCGTCGTGCGCCTGCGCCAGGGCGACTACGCGCGCGAGACCGGCTACGCGGCCACGCCGCTGGCACAGGCGCGCGCATATGCCGCGCAGGGCGCGCAGTGGTTGCACCTGGTGGACCTGGAGGGCGCCCGCGACGGCCGCAACACGCTGGCGCCGCTGGTGCAAGGCATCGTCGCTGCGACCGGGCTGCGCATGCAGGTGGGTGGCGGCGTCCGGGCGTCGGACGATGTGCAGCGCCTGCTCGATTCGGGTGCCGAGCGAGTCGTGGTCGGCTCGGTGGCCGTGCGCGACCCGGAACAGATGGGCCGGTGGATCGCGCGCTTCGGCGCGCAGGCGATCACCATCGCACTGGATGCCCGCTGTGGCGCCGACGGTACCTGGCGGCTGCCCGTCGCAGGTTGGACCACGGCGACGGAGGCCACGCCGGAAGGCCTCGCCGCGCGCTTCGCGACGATGGGCGCGGTGCACGTGCTCAGCACCGACATCGGCCGCGACGGCATGCTCGCCGGTCCTGGCCTCGACCTGTACCGTGCCCTGCGCGCGGCGGCGCCGGCGCTGTCGTTGCAGGCCAGCGGCGGCCTGCGCGACGAAATCGACCTTGCGGCGGTGCGCGCGCTCGGCTGCAGCGGCGCGGTGCTCGGCCGCAGCCTGCTCGAGGGCCGGCTGTCGCTGGCGGCCGCGACATGCTGACGCGCCGCATCCTCGCCTGCCTGGACGTGCGCGACGGCCGCGTGGTCAAGGGCGTGCGTTTCGCCGGGCATCGCGACATGGGCGACGTGGTCGACCTGGCCCGCCGCCACCGCGACGCCGGCGCCGACGAACTGGTGCTGTACGACATCGCCGCCAGCCCGCGCGGGACCTGCGCCGATCCCGCCTGGGTCGCGCGCGTGGCCCGGGCGATCGACATCCCGTTCTGCGTGGCCGGTGGCATCCGCACGGTGGCGCAGGCGCGCACGCTGCTCAACGCCGGCGCCGACAAGGTTTCGGTCAACACCCCGGCGCTGGAGCGTCCGGCGTTGATCGGTGAACTGGCGGAGGCGTTCGGCTCGCAATGCGTGGTCGTGGGCGTGGATTCGCGACGCGACGCCGACGGCGAGTGGCGGGTGCGCAGCCATGCCGGCGACCCCGCCGCGATGCGCGCGCTGCCCCGGCGCACGCTGGACTGGATCGCCGAGGCGCAGGCGCTCGGCGCCGGCGAGATCGTCCTCAACTGCATGGACAGCGACGGCACGCGCGACGGCTTCGACCTGGTGCAGCTGCGCGCGGCGCGCGCGGTGTGTGCGATACCACTGGTCGCGTCCGGCGGGGCCGGGCGGGCGGCGCATTTCGCCGCGGCGTTCCGCGACGCCGACGCGGATGCCGCGCTGGCCGCAGGCGCGCTGCACGACGGCAGCCTCGACCTGCGCGAGCTCAAGCGTGCGCTGGCCGAGTCGGGCCTGCCGGTGCGACTGTCGTGACGGCGCCGTTCGACATCGACGCGCTGGCATGGACGAAGCAGGGCGGTTTGCTGCCCGCCATCGTCCAGGACGCCGCCTCCCTGCGGGTGCTGATGCTCGGCTACATGGATCGCGCCGCGCTCACGGCGACGCTGGCCGAAGGCCGCGTCAGCTTCTTCAGCCGCAGCCGCCAGGCGCCATGGCGCAAGGGCGACACCTCCGGCCACTGGCTCGAGCTCGTGGGCATCGAGCGCGACTGCGATGCCGACGCGCTGCTGGTGCTCGCGCGGCCGCACGGCCCCACCTGCCACCTCGAACGCTGCAGCTGCTTCGCCGCGGCGCCCGCGCGCGACGCGGATGCCCTGCAGGCGCTCGACGCCCTGGTCGCGGCACGCATGGCGGCGCCCGGAGACGGCTACACCGACCGCCTGCTGGCCGCCGGCCGCGCGCGCCTCGCGCAGAAGGTCGGGGAGGAGGGCGTGGAAACCGCGCTGGCGCTGGTCGCCGGCGACCACGCCGCCCTGCAGGGCGAGGCCGCGGACCTGCTGTACCACCTGGTCGTGGCCTTGCGCGCGGCCGGCACCTCGATCGACGCGGCGCTGCGCGAACTGCAGGCGCGCGCGCAACCGCGGCGCGGCTAGCGATCAGCCCGCGAGCAGCGCGTCTACGGCATCGAACGATTCCACGCGCGGGTGGCCGTTGGCCGCGGCCGCGTCGCGCGGTTGCGGGTAGTCGTCGCGACGGTCCAGCAGCACGGTGCGCATCCCCGCCTCGCGCGCCGCGTCCAGCTCGGCCACGACGTCGGACAGGAACACGATGCCCGCAGCCGGAGCGCCGAGCCGCGCGGCGATGGTGCGGTAGCTGTCGGCCTCGCGCTTGGGGCCGGCCTCGGTGTCGAAGAAGGCGTCGAACAGCGGCGTCAGGTCGCCGGCGTCGGTGTGCGCGAACAGCAGCTGCTGCGCGGCGACCGAACCCGACGAGTACACCGCGAGCCGATGCCCTTCCGCGTGCCAGCGCCGCAGTCCCGCCGCGGCGTCCGGGTACAGGTCCGCCTGCAGCGTGCCGGCGAGGTAGCCTTCGCGCCAGATCATTCCCTGCAGCGCCT
Organism: Lysobacteraceae bacterium; assembly: GCA_004297225.1. Classification (GTDB taxonomy): domain Bacteria; phylum Pseudomonadota; class Gammaproteobacteria; order Xanthomonadales; family Xanthomonadaceae; genus Cognatiluteimonas. The sequence continues at coordinate 103,762 of SCUI01000011.1, forward strand.
TCAGCGCGGTGTGCTTGCGGTCCTCGTCGATCCAGCCCTGCAGGGTCTCGACGATTATCGCGTCCTCGCACATCGCGCCGTGCTCCGTGGCGACGACGTCCAGCCAACGCCGCACCTCCGGCTCGTCGCCGTGCGCGCGCACGAAGCCCGGCAGCGCCTTGCGCGCATACGGAAACAGCACCTCCTTCACGAACGAGATGCTGCTGGTCGTCCCCTCGATATCGGTCAGGATCGTCGCCAAGGAAGTCGCCTCACCCGAGCCGCGGAAAGCGGGAGGCGATGTCGGTGCCGGTGAAGTGGCCGACCCAGCCGTCCGGCTCCGTGAAGAAGCGGATGGCGATGAAGCTGGGCTCGGGGCCCATGTCGAACCAGTGCTTCGCCGAGTCGGGCACCGCGATCAGGTCGCCCCGGGTGCACAGCACCTCATAGACCTTGTCGTCCACGTGCAGGGTGAAAAGTCCCGAGCCGCCGACGAAGAACCGCACCTCGTCTTCCTTGTGGAAGTGCTCGTCGAGGAACTTGGCGCGCATCGCCTCGCGCTGCGGGTTGTCCGGCGCGATGCTGACCACGTCCACGCTGCGGAAGCCGCGCTCGGCCACCAGCCGGTCGATGTCGGCGCGGTAGGCCTCCATGACCTCCTCGGGCGAAGCGCCGGGCGCTACCGGCTTCGACGCCTGCCACTGCTCGAACGTCACGCCGATCCGCGCCAGTTCCCGCGCCATCGCGGCAAGATCCTGCGTTTCCAGCAGCGGCTGGTCCGGATGCGCCTCGTCGAAGATCCGCAGGCGGCTTTGCGGGGTGCGGGCGGTCACGCCGGGCATTGCAGCATCCTCAGTTGCAGCTCGCAGTCGAGCAGGAATTCGAACGCCTCCAGGTGGCGGCGTGCCTCGGCCATGTCGCGGCCCCAGGCGTACATTCCATGGCCGTCGATGAGGTAGCCCCACATGCGGCGGTTTTCGAGCAGGGCATCCACCTGCGCCGCCAGGGTCTTCATGTCCTGGCTGTTGGGCAGCACCGGCAGGTCGATCCGTGCCTCGTGGGTGTCGTTGCCGCGGAAGGCCTTCAGCAGTTCATAGCCTTCCAGCCGCAACACGCCGGCACCGGCGAACAGCCGCGAAGCCACGGTTTGCGCCTTCGAATGCGTGTGCAGCACGCAACCGATGTCGGGTGTGTGGCGGTAGAGCTGGGTATGCAGCAGGGTTTCGGCGGACGGCCGGTGGTCGCTGCCGACGGCGTGGCCGTCGAAGTCCACCACCATGATGTCGTCCTCGACCAGGCGGCCCTTGTCGCGGCCGGAGACGGTGATCGCGGCATGCCGCTCATCCAGGCGCCGCGAGAAGTTGCTGCTGGTGGCGGGCGTCCAGCCCAGCGCCGACAGCTCGCGGACGTTGACGATCAGTTCGCCGGCCAGGTGGCGCAGGGCCTGCGCGTCGTAGGGAGGGGGGGCGCTCATGGGCGCCAGTTTAGCGCCGCGCGGCGAACGCCCGGTAAAGCAGCCAGGCCGCGAGCATCGCCACGACCGCGCCGAGCAGCATCATCGGTGGCGAGGACGCGAGCAGCAACGCGCAGGCCGCCAGCGCGCCGAAGCCGTAGAAGCGGTCGGCCGGCTTCGGACGCCGCGCCGGCGTGCCCACGACCAGGCTCAGGCCGGCGGCCGCGTAGGCCAGCACGACCAGGTTCACCACCACGTTGACGATCACGCCGAACTGGCCGGAGACCTGCGGCGAAAGGGTGATCATGGCGATTGCGGTCATCGCGATGGAGACGAACAACAGGCCCAGGCCGGCGGCGCCGTTGCGGTTGAGCCTGCCGAACACGGCCGGCAGGAAGCCGCGCTTGGCGGCCTGCGCGCCGGTCTCGCCGGTCACCAGCATCCAGCCGCCCAGCGTTCCGGTGGCCTTGAGCGCGGCGGCCGCGGCGATGGCGATCGCGGCCCACGGCCCGAAGATCGCGGCGGCGACCAGCGCGAACGGCGCGCTCGAGGCTTCCAGTTCCGCCGCCGGGACGATGCCCATGACCAGCACCGACGAGGTGATGTAGACCACGCCCGCGATCAGGATCCCGCCCAGCGTGGCCCTCGGCACGTCGCGGTCGGGATCGCGCACCACGCCGGCGATCATCGCGCCGGTCTCCAGCCCCACGAACGCCCAGAACACCGGCGACAGCGACTTGAACACGACCTTCGCGTCGGAATCGCCAGTGACGTTCCAGGCCGCCTCGTAGAGGCCGCGGTCGAAGCTGCTCCAGCCGAACACGAGCACCAGCGCAACCGGTGCCAGCCCGAGCACCACGCACAGCGACTGGAACTTCGCCACCGGCTTGGGACCGAGCAGGTTGATCGCGAACATCAGCCAGATCAGCACGATCTGCCCGCCCACCTGCACGTGCGGATCGGACCCGTCCAGCGGCAGCAGCATCACCAGGTAGCCGAAGGCCGCCACCGCGATCGCGTTGTTGCCGATCCACGACGACGCCCAGTACAGCGAGGAGGCGAGGAAGCTGGCGTCGCGCCCCAGCGCCGGCCGCACGTAGTCGTCGGCCGAGCTGAGGTCGGGATAGTCACGCGCCAGCCGCGCGAACGCGCCGCCCAGCATCAGCGCCAGCGCCGTGCCGATGATCCAGCCGAAGGCGGTGACCGCGCCCGCGCCGGCGAGGTTCGCTGGCAGCAGGAAGAACCCCGAGCCGATCATGTTGTTGGCGACCACGAAGGTCGCCAGCAACGGTCCGATCTTGCGCGTGCTCGCCGGCCCGCCGTCCAAGCCCTTAGGCCTGCGGACCCTCGTGGAATTTCGGCTCGGGCGGCGGCACCACGCCACCTTCCGGACCTGTGATGCCGCGGCCCAGGTCGCTGTGGCGGTAACCGTAGAAGCGGTACACCACCAGGCCGATCGCCGCCCAGATGAAGAACAGGCTGATCGTGTACAGCGACAGGTTCACGAACAGCAGCAGGCAGCCGGCGATCGCGAGCGGGCACACCACCCACACCAGCGGGGTGCGGAACGGGCGATGGCGGTCGGGCTGGCTCTTGCGGAGGATCAGCACGCCGATGGAGACCATGATGAACGCGAACAGCGTGCCCGAGTTGGAGATGTCGGCAAGGATGCCCACCGGGAACATCGCGCCGAACAGCGCCACGAACACGCCGGTGATGATCGTCACCACGTGCGGGGTGTGGTAGCGCGGATGCACCCGCGACAGCACTTCCGGCAGCAGGCCGTCGCGCGACATGGTGAAGAAGATGCGGGTCTGGCCGTAGATCATCATCAGCACCACCGACGGCAGCGCCAGCGCCGCGGCCAGGCCGATCATGTTGCCCACGCCGCCGAAGCCGATCATGCGCATCACATGCGCCAGCGGTTCCTTGCTGCACACCAGCGCGTCCGAACCGAGGCAGGCCGCCGCCATTTCCGGCGTACCGGGCGACAGGACGATGCCGTCCGCGCCGAACATCGGCGCCGAACCCGCCGCGCCGACCGCGCCGTATCCCACCAGCAGGTAGAAGATGGTGCAGATCAGCAGCGAGCCGATCAGGCCGATCGGGATGTTGCGGTTCGGATCCTTGGTCTCCTCCGACGCGGTCGAGACCGCGTCGAAGCCGACATAGGCGAAGAAGATCGAGGCCGCCGCGCCGAGCACGCCGATGCCGCCCATCGGGCTGCCCCAGCCGGTCGGGAAGAACGGTTCGAAGTTCTCGCTCTGCACCGCCGGCAGCGAGATCGCGATGAAGGCGACCAGTGCCGCGACCTTGATCGAGACCAGCACGGCGTTGACCTTGGCCGACTTGGACGTGCCGATCACCAGCAGCCAGGTCACCACCAGGGCGATGAAGCAGGCGAGGATGTTGAACGTGCCCCCGTCATAGGGGCCGGTGCGCAGCCAGCGCGGCAGCGCCAGCGACCCGGGTTCGACCAGCCCGAACAGGTTGGTGTGCATCAGCAGGCCATTCATGTAGCCGGACCAGCCGACCGAGACCGCCCCCGCGGCCACGGCGTATTCCAGCACCAGCGCCCAGCCCACGATCCAGGCCAGCGCTTCGCCGAGCACGCCGTACGTGTAGGTATAGGCCGAGCCGGAGACCGGCACCATCGACGCGAGTTCCGCGTAGGCGAGCGCGGCCAGGCCGCACACCACCGCGGCGATCACGAAGGCGATCATCATCGCCGGGCCGGCCTTCTGGCCCGCTTCGGCGGTCAGGACGAAAATGCCGGTGCCGATCACGGCACCAATGCCGAGCATCGTCAGCTGGAAAGCCCCCAACTGCCGGGTCAGGGCCTTCTTGCCCGCCGTCTCCAGGATCTTGTCCAGCGGCTTGACGCGCCAAAAAAGCATCGTGTTCTCCCCAGGTCTTGCGAATGGCGCACGGCAGGCCCGTGCGGAAAAGTGCAGTGGCCGACCTTACCTTCCGGGCGGGGGGAGGCACAAGCGCCGGTCGGCACCCGCGTGCGATCCGGGATAATCGGCGGATGGACGATGGAAGGCTCGAGGGCCATTCCGGCGGGCTGCGGGCGGCGCTGGCGGACTATCGCGCGCGCTGGCCGGGCGAAGCAGGCATGGTCGAACGGTTCCACGCGCTGCTGGGCGAGGGCGCGCACGCGTTCGCGCGCGGGCGCCTGGCGGGCCATTTCACCGCCTCGTCCTGGCTGGTGGCCGCCGATGGCGCGCGCACGCTGCTCACCCACCACCGCAAGCTCGGATTGTGGCTGCAGCTGGGCGGCCACGCCGACGGCGACACGGAATTGCCGCGCGCGGCGCTGAAGGAAGCGCAGGAGGAGTCGGGCCTGCCGGGGCTGCGACTCGCCGGCCGCGCGATCTTCGACCTCGACCGGCACTGGATCCCGGAACACAAGGGCGTGCCCGCGCACTGGCACTACGACGTGCGCTACGTGGTGCGTGCCGGCGCGGTCGAGGCGTTCGTGGTCAGCGACGAATCGCACGCGCTGGCCTGGCGCGACATCGCGGCGTTGGCGCGCGACGAATCGGCAGACGCCAGCGTCCGCCGCATGGCGCAAAAGTGGATCGGGTGAATCAATCCGCGCGGCCGGCGAACTCGCCCGTCGTCGTGTTCACCCACACCTTCTCGCCGTTGGCGATGTACTCGGGCACCTGGATCTCGATTCCGGTGGAGAGCTTCGCCGGCTTCGGGCGCTTTGTCGCGGTGCCGCCCTTGAGCTCGGGCGGGGTCTCGACCACCTCGATCGCCACGCTCTGCGGCAGCTGCACCGCCACCGGCAGGTCGTCGATGATCTGCACGTAGCAGCCCGACAGGTCGTCGACGATGTAACCCGCGGCTTCGCCGACCGCGTCGGCGTCGAGCGTGTAGGGGGTGTAATCCTCGTCGTCGAGGAACACGAAGGCGTCGCCGTCGCGGTACGAGTACGTCACCTGCCGCCGCGACAGCTCGACTTCCTTCAGCTCGTCCTCGGCGCCCAGGCTTAGGTCGAGCTTGTTGCCGCCGGGCACCGAGTACATGGTGAAGCGGTACTTGACGTTGCCGCCGCGGCCCTGTGGCGAGCTGCGCTCGATGTCGCGGATCTGGTACGCGCCGCCGTTGTGTTCGACGACGTTGCCTTTCTTGATGTCGTAGGCCTTCATGGGATCACTTCGGGGCAAGGCGCGTGGCGCCGTCGAGGCGGATGGTTTCGCCGTTGAGGTAGGTGTTGCCGAGGATGAAGGCGACCAGCGAGGCGTATTCCTGCGGTTGCCCGAGGCGCGAGGGGAACGGGATCGACGCGGCCAGCGACTGCTGCACGCTGTCGGGCATGCCGTCCACCATCGGCGTCCAGAACACGCCGGGTGCGATGGTCATCACGCGGATGCCGAAGCGTGCCAGCTCGCGCGCCATCGGCAGGGTCATGCCGACCACGCCGCCCTTGGACGCGGAATACGCGGCCTGTCCGATCTGGCCTTCGTAGGCGGCGACCGAGGCGGTGTTGACGATCACGCCGCGCTCGCCGTCCACGCCCGGGGCGTTGTCCTGCATCTTCGCCGCGGCCGCCTTGGCCACGTTGAAGCTGCCGACCAGGTTCACCATCACCGTGGCCTGGAACCGCGACAGCGGCATGGGACCTTCCTTGCCGAGGACGCGGCCGGCGCCGAGGATGCCGGCGCAGTTCACCGTGACATTCAGGCCGCCGAGGAAATCGCATGCAGCGTCGACGTTGGCCGCGACGCCGGCCTCGTCGGTGACGTCGGTATGGAAGAAGCGGGCATTCGCCTCGCCGAGTTCGGCGACCGCGGCGGCGGCCTTGTCGGCGTTGACGTCGAACAGCGCGACCTTGCCGCCGTGGGCGACCAGGTGCTGCGCCACCGCCAGGCCAAGGCCGGAGACGCCGCCGGTGATGATGGCGCGGGTTTGGGAAAGCTGCATGCGGGATCCTGGAACCGGAAACCCGCGATTTTACAGGTCCAGGAGGTAGAAGGTGTTGCAGCCGCCGTGGCCGGTGGCGCCCATCGGCGCGTCGATGCGGCGGAAACCGCTGCGCTCGTAGAGCTTCATCGCCGCGTCCATCCCGGACAGGGTTTCCAGGTAGCACTGGGTAAAGCCGAAGCCGCGCGCCGCCTCCAGGCAGCGCGCCATCATCGCCGCGCCGGCGCCCAGCCCGCGCGCCTCGGGCAGGAAGTACATCTTCCGCAGCTCGCAGGTCCCGTGGGCGCCGCCTTCCAGCGGCGCCACGCCGCCACCGCCCACCACCACGCCGTCGCGCTCGACCACGAAGTAGGCGTTGCGCGGCGCGGAATACGCGCGGCTCATCCAGTCCACTTCCGGGTCGCTGATCGCGAACCCGCAGCCGGTGGCGCCGAATTCCGGCATGACGGTGCGGATGATCCACGCCATGCGCGCGTCGTCTTCCGCGCGGATCGGCCGGATCGACCAGGTCTGGCTCATCGTGACTCCTCAGGCAGAAAGCGCGATCGCAGGCTGCTTCAGCCGCAGCGCGAATTCCCCGGGCGCCAGGCCCGGCGCGAACAGGAAACCCTGGCCGACCGGCACGCCCAGTTCCAGCAGGAACGCGCGCTGCGCATCGGTCTCCACGCCTTCGGCCACCAGTCCCAGGCCCAAGCTCCGGGCGATGCCGGAGACGGCCTGGCAGACGGCGACGTCGGACTGGTTGCCCGGCACGCCATGCACGAACATCTGGCTCAGTTTAAGCCCGTGGATGGGCAACCGGCGCAGGTAGTTGAGCGCGCTGTAGCCTTCGCCGAAATCGTCGATGGTCAAGGTCACGCCCATGTCGCGCAGCGCGGCGAAGGTGCGCTGGGTGTCCGGCGCGTCCTCGATCAGCACCCGCTCGGTGAACTCCAGTTCCAGCGCCGAGCCGGGCAACTCGAAGTCGGCCAGCAGCTTGCGTACGGTGTCGGCCAGGTCGTCGCCGAGGAACTGTCGATAGGACACGTTCACCGCCAGGCGCACGGTGCCCAGGCCGTCGTCGCGCCACTGCCGCACCTGCCGGCAGGCCTCGCGCAACACCCAGCCGCCGATGCGGACGATGTCGCCGGTGACCTCGGCGTGGGAGATGAAGTGGTCCGGGCGCATTTCGCCCAGCAACGGATTCTCCCAGCGGATCAGCGCCTCGGCGCCGACGATGCGGCCGCTGGCCAGCGCCACCTGCGGCTGGTAGACGAGGTGGAACTCGCTGTTCTCGGCGGCCTTGCGCAGGTGCGTCTCCAGGCGCAGCCGCTCCTGCTGCGATTGCGCCAGCGCCGGCGTGTACTGCTGCCAGCCGTTGCGGATGCGGCGCTTGGAGTCGTACATCGCCGCGTCGGCGTTCTGCACCAGCGCCTGCACGGCGACGCCGTCCTGCGGCGACTGCGCGATGCCGATGCTGGCGGTGATCGTGAACTCCTCCTTGTCGAAGCGGAAGCTGTCGCCGAAGGCGTCGAGGATGGCGTCGGCGATGCGCCCCGGCCGCGCCGGGTCGTCGCCGATCGTGCAGATGACCAGGAACTCGTCGCCACCGAAGCGCGCGATCAGGCCTTCCTCGTCCACGGCGTCGGCGATCCGCCGCGCCGCGGTGACCAGCAACGCGTCGCCGGCGGCATGGCCGAGCACGTCGTTGACCACCTTGAACCGGTCCAGGTCGATGTACAACACCGCGACCGCGCCCCGCGCCGGATCGTCGAGCCAGCGCTCGAGTTCGCCGAGGATCGCGTCGCGATTGAGCAGCCCGGTCAGCGGATCGGTGCGCGCCTGCTCCCGCAGGCGTTCCTCGGCCTGCTTGCGCTGGGTGATGTCCTGCACGGTGCCGGTCAGGTGGCTGGTGAGCGGATCCCCGGTCTCGGCTTCGCCGATGGTGCGTACCCAGAACGGCTCGTCGTTGCGCCGCCCGCGCAGTTCCAGGTCGAACGGCTCGCCATGGTCGCGCAGCCGTTCGATGCCGGCCTGCAGGCGCTTGCGGTCGCCGGGTTCGAGCACGGCCAGCATCGGCCCGATCGCCTGCGGCGGTTGTTCCAGGCCGAAGATCCGCAAGGCCTCGCCACTGAGGTACAGACGGTCGCGGCCGGCATCCCACTGCCAGCCGCCGATGTGCGCCAGCGACTGCACGCGTTCGAACAGCGCGCTGTCGCGCTTGAGCGTGGTGACGTCGGTGAACAGGGTGAGGACCTGGTGCGGTCGGTCGGCGCCCGGCGCGAACTGCGGCACCGAGGTCACCGCGAACCAGGTCAGCTTGCGCAGGCGGAAGCTGTAGTACCCGAGCAACGTGTTCTCGACCACCCGGCCTTCGTGCAGGGCGCGGTACATCGGCAGGTCGTCGCGGGCCAGTTCGTGGCCGGCCTCGTCGATGATCCGCCAGCGGTCGGGTTGCAGTTCCTCGTCCAGGCTCAACCCGGACTCGACGCTGAGCAATCGGATTGCGGCGGCGTTGGCGTAGGCGATGCGGCCCTCGCTGGTGCGCACCACGATGCCCTTGTCGACCACCTCCATCAGTTGCCGGTAGCGGAGTTCCGCCTCGGCGCGGCCGCTGATGTCGCGCGCCACCGCGACCAGGCAGGGGCGTCCCTCGAACTCGAAGTTGGCCGAGTGCACCTCCACCGGGAAGCGCGCGCCATCGCCGCGCATGTTGGTCACTTCCACCACGTGCGAGTCGCCGCGTCGCAACGCTTCGCGCACCGGGCCCATGTGGTCGCGCGGCAGGTCCGGGTTCAGCAACTCGATGTTCTTGCCGACGATCTCTTCGAGCGGCCGGCCGTAGGCTTCGATGCCGGCGCGATTCAGGTCGAGCACGGTGCCGTCCCAGCCGAGCACGCTGGTCGGGTCGGGCACGGCGTCGAACAACGAGCGGTAACGCGCGCGCTCGGCCTCGGCCACCGCGATCGCCACCTGCAGCGCATCGGCGGCCTGCTGCAGCAGGTTGCGGGTGTCCTCGGCGAGGGTGTCGTCGGCCAGCGCCCCCAGCAGCATCGCGAGGCTGTCCTCGGCGTCCGCGGTCGCGGCTCCCGGGGGCAGCGGCGCGGGCAGGTCCTGGCTCACGCTACGGCAGCCCCCGGATCCCTGGTCCTGGCCAGCGTGACCTTGCTGCCGCTGGCGCGCCCGAGCAGGGCGGCGAACCAGCGGCCGGTCTCGACCAGGCGGTCGAGGTCCACGCCGGTGTCGATGCCCAGGCCCTGCAGCATGTAGGCCACGTCCTCGGTGGCGACGTTGCCGCTGGCGCCGTGCGCGTAGGGGCAACCGCCGGTGCCGGACACAGCGGCGTCCACCACCGCCACGCCCTCTTCCAGGCAGGCCAGCAGGTTCGGCAATGCCTGGCCGTAGGTATCGTGGAAATGCACCGCCAGCGCAGGCAAGGGCACGGCCGCCGCGACCGCGCGCAGCATCGAGCGCGCCTTGCCGGGCGTGCCGACGCCGATGGTGTCGCCGAGGGAAATCTCGTAACAGCCCATCGCGTGCAGCGCGGCGGCGACGCGGACAACGTCGCCGAGCGGGACTTCGCCCTGGTACGGGCAGCCGAGCACGGTGGAAACGTAGCCGCGCACGCGCACGCCATCGGCGGCGGCACGCTCGAGCACCGGCGCGAAGCGCGCCAGCGATTCGTCGATGCCGGCATTGGTGTTGCGCCGGTTGAAGGCTTCCGAGGCGGCGGTGAACACCGCGATCTCCTCCGCGCCGGCCGCGCGTGCGCGCTCGTAGCCTTGCAGGTTCGGCACCAGCACCGGGTAGGCGACGCCGGGCTTGCGGGTGATCCCGGCCATCACCTCGGCGGCGTCGGCCAGTTGCGGGATCCACTTGGGACTGACGAAGCTGGTCGCCTCGATGCTTTGCAGGCCGGTGGCCGAGAGCCGGTCGATCAGCTCGATCTTGGCGGCGGTCGGGACGATCGCCTGCTCGTTCTGCAGGCCGTCGCGAGGCCCGACCTCGACGATGCGCACGCGCGCGGGCAGGGCCATGTCAACGCTCCAGCGACACCAGCACGGTGTCCGCCTCGACGAAGTCGCCGGCCGCGGCGTCCACGGACGCCACCACGCCGTCGCGCGGCGCCTTGAGCGCCAACTCCATCTTCATCGCCTCGATGACCAGCAATTCCTGCCCCGCCACGACGTTGTCTCCCTTGGCGGCCCGGACCACCACGACCCTGCCGGGCATTGGGGCCCGTACCTGGTCGTCCTGCGCCGCCGACGTGTCGCTGTCCCGACGATACACCTCCACCACGGCCAGTGGCAGGCGGCCCGCGGCCCCGTGCAACACCAGGTTGCCGGGGGTGGCGTCGACGCCCATGCGCAGCGCCTGTCCGTCGAATCGGCCGCCGAGTACACCCTCGGCCAGCCTCGCGCCGGAAACCGTGACCGGCGCCCCATCGACGGCCTGCAGGACGTAGTCGCCTGCGCTGCCGTGGGCGGTGACGACGTGGCGTTCGCCCCGATGGATGAAGGCGACCCGGCGCTTGCCGCCGTGGCCCAGGCGCCAGCCGTCGGCGACCGCCCAGGGCGAACCGGGGTCGCCGGAACGCACCGCGGATTCGCGCGCCTCGCGTTCCTGCAGCAGCAGGCGCGCCGTGGCCGCCGCGAGCAGCGCCTCGCGCGGGAGTGGCGCATCGGCGTCGGGCAGGAATTCCCCGAGGTGTCGATCGAGGTAGCCGGTGTCGATGCTGGCGCCGACGATCGCCGGGTGCCGCACCAGCCGCTCGAGGAAGGCGATGTTCGACTTCGGCCCGGCCACCGCGCACTGCGCCAGCGCCTCGCGCATCCGCGCCAGCGCCATCTCGCGCGTCGCGTCGTGGACGATGAGCTTGGCGATCATCGGGTCGTAGAAGATGCTGACCGTGTCGCCTTCGACCACGCCCGAGTCGATGCGCACGCGGTCGTTCGCGGTCGGCAGCCGCAGCCGCTCGAGCTTGCCGGAGCCCGGCAGGAAGCCGGCGGCCGGATCCTCTGCGTACAGCCGCACTTCGATCGCGTGGCCGACTTGCGGCACCACTTCCTGGGCCAGCGGCAGCGGCTCGCCGGTGGCGATGCGCAGCTGCCACTCGACCAGGTCCAGCCCGGTGGTCATTTCGGTCACCGGATGCTCGACCTGCAGCCGGGTGTTGATCTCCATGAAATAGAACTCGCCCGAGGGCGCGACGATGAACTCCACCGTGCCGGCGTTGGCGTAGTCGATCGCGCGCGCCGCCTGCACCGCGGCGGCGCCCATCGCCGCGCGCAGTTCCGGGGTCAGGAACGGCGAAGGCGACTCCTCCAGCACCTTCTGGTAGCGGCGCTGCGCCGAGCACTCGCGCTCGTTGAGATGGATCGCGCCGCCGTGCGCGTCGCCGAAGACCTGGATTTCGATGTGCCGCGGCGACTGGATGTAGCGTTCCAGCAGCACGCGGTCCTTGCCGAAGGCGTTGGCGGCCTCGCGCTGGCAGCTTTCCAGCGCCGCGGCGAACTCTTCCGCGGCGCGGACGATGCGCATGCCCTTGCCGCCGCCGCCGTGCGCGGCCTTGATCATCAGCGGGTAGCCGATGCGGTCGGCTTCGCGCTGCAGCAGGGCAGGGGACTGGTCCTCGCCGGTGTAGCCCGGCACCACCGGCACGCCGGCCGCGGCCATCAGTTCCTTGGCGCCGGCCTTGCTGCCCATCCTGCGCATCGACGCGGCCTTCGGGCCGATGAACACGAGCCCCGCGGCTTCCACCGCATCGGCGAAGTCGGCGTTCTCCGAGAGGAAGCCGTAACCCGGGTGGATCGCCTGCGCACCGGAAGCCAGCGCCGCGGCGATGATCGCCTCGCCGCGCAGGTACGACTCCTGCGGCCGCGGCCCGCCGATCGCATGGCCCTCGTCGGCCAGGCGCACGTGCTGCGCATCCCGGTCCGCCTCCGAGAACACCGCCACCGTGGCGATCCCCAGCCGCCGGCAGGTCCGGATCACCCGGCAGGCGATCTCACCGCGATTGGCAACCAGCACCTTCTTGAACATGTGGGTTCTCATTTGACGCGGATTAACGCGGATAGAAGCGGATAAGAGCGGATCAATCATCAGTTTGCAGAACGCGACGGCGTAGTTCCGCGCGAGGGCCGAAATTCAGCAGCAAGCCGACCTGGATGCCCGTGGCCCGCAGGTAGTTCACCAACTGGACTTCATGGGGAATGGCCAGGTGTGAGACTGCCTTGACTTCGAGGATCAGCCTGCCTTCGACGAGCAAATCGGCGCGGAACTGGCCCACGACCTTGCTCCTGAAGCGAACTTCCAGCGGAACTTCCCTTGCAGCCTTGAGCCCGAGTTCCCCAAGTGCGATGACCATTGCATTGACATAGACGCTTTCGAGGAATCCAGGCCCCAGTTCATTGTAGACAGCGTAAAACCCTCCAATAACCTGTTGCGTGAGCCTTCCTTCGATCAATCGACCTTCTTCGCCATCCATTGGCGCCTGTTCCATCGAGCCTCCTGCTCTTCAAATTTTCCCTATCCGCGTCTATCGGCTCTTATCCGCGTTATCCGCGTCCTGCGGTTGCCCTCAAAAGCACCACTTCGGCTTGCGTTTCTCGAGGAAGGCGGCGATGCCTTCCTGGCCTTCGGGGGAGACGCGGAGGCGGGCGATGAGTTCGGCGTTGGCGGTGTCGATGGCCACCGGGCCCGAGGCGCTGGCGACGTTGCGGACCAGCGCTTTCGCCGCCGCCGCCGCGATCGGGCCGGCCTTCAGCAGCAAGCCCACCTGGCGCTCGATCGCCTCGTCCAGCCCATCTTCGTCGACCACTTCGTGCAGCAACCCCATGCGCTGCGCCTGCGCCGCGTCGAAGATCTCCGCGCTGGCGAAGTAACGCCGTGCGTGGCGCGGACCGATCGCGTCGACCACGTACGGCGAGATCACCGCCGGCAGCAAACCCAGCTTGCTCTCGGTCAGCCCGAACTTCGCCGCAGGCACGCCGATGGCGATGTCGCAGGCCGCCACCAGGCCGACGCCGCCGCCGAACGCGGCGCCATGCACGCGGGCGATGGTCGGCTTGGGCAGTTCGTCGAGCGTGCGCAGCAGTTTCGCCAGCGCCAACGCGTCCTGGCGATTGTCCAGTTCGCTCGCGGCGGCCATGCCGCGCATCCAGTTGAGGTCGGCACCGGCCGAGAACGACGCGCCTTCGCCTTCCAGCACCAGCACGCGCACGCTCGCGTCCAGCGCCAGGCCCGAGATCGCGTGGGTGAGGGCGGCGACCAGCGCGGCGTCGAAGGCGTTGTGGACCTCCGGCCGTTCCATCCGCAGGCGCGCGACGGCACCTTCCTTGCGCAGCGACAGGGGCTGTTTCACGCGCGGGTCTCCGGCCGTTCGAGCCGGTCATGATAGCCGGCACGCCGCAAGGCCCCGGCGGGACTGGGTTTCGGGCCAGGGCGGTAATGCGAGCCATTCGCGTTTGACATAGAATGCCGCATCGCCCCCGTGCCCGTTCCAGGAACCATCCGATGCGCCCCATGTCGCGCCTGAGCCGCAGCATTGTCGTCGCCGTGCTGCTGTGCGTGGCCTGGGTCGCGCAGGCGGCGGCGCCGCAGGTGCAGACCCTGTGGCAGCTGCTGGATTACATCGCGGTCGACTACAGCGCCGCGGTCGAGGACGGCCGGGTCGCCAACGAAATGGAATTCCAGGAGATGCAGGAATTCTCGGCCACCGTGCGCGAACAGCTGGCGGAACTGCCCGGGCATCCGGCGCGTGCCGGCCTCGTCGCGCAGGCGCGGTCGCTGGAAGCGGCGATTGCCGCGAAATCCCCGGCGGCCGAGGTCGACCGCCAGGCGCGCGCGCTGGCCGATGCCCTGCTGCAGGCCTATCCGGTGCCGCGCGGGCCGGAGCAGGCACCTTCGCTGGCGTCTGCGGCGGCGTTGTACCAGCAGCATTGCGCCAGCTGCCATGGCGCCACCGGTGCGGGTGATGGCCCGGCCGCAGTCGGCATGGAACCGCCGCCGATCGCCTTCACCGATGCCGCCCGCGCGCGCCAGCGCAGCGTGTTCGCGCTGCACCAGGTGATCACCCAGGGCCTGGAAGGCACGGCGATGGCCAGTTATGCCCACCTGCCCGACGACCAGCGCTGGGCGCTGGCGTTCTACATCGGCCAGCTCGCGTTCGCCAATGCGGAGCACGGCGAGTCGCTGTGGGAGTCGCGCGCGGACTTGCGTGCGCAACTGACGGGCCTCGACGCGCTGGTGCAGGCGTTGCCGGCCGGCCTCGCCGGCCTGTCGCAGGCCGACGCCGACGACCTGACCGCCTACCTGCGGCGCCATCCGGATGTCGTGGTGTCAGCCGGGGGCACCAGCACCAACCAGGACGGCATCGCACTGGCGCGCGCGCGCCTGCAGGAAGGCGTCGACGCGCTGGCCGCGGGCGATCGGCAGCAGGCGCGGGCGAAGATGCTGTCGGCCTACCTGGACGGGTTCGAACCGGTCGAGGCGGTGCTGGCGACCCGCGACCCGGCCCTGCTGCGCGAGATCGAATCGGCGATGGCCGGCCTGCGCGCGCGCGTCGGCAGCCAGGCGTCGCTGGAGGAAGTGCGCAGCCAGGTCGGCGTGCTGTCCGGGCTGCTGGACCGCGCCAGCGTGGCGCTGGACGACACCGCCGAGGCCGGCGCCGGCGCGGCGTTCGCCGGTGCGCTCACCATCCTGTTGCGCGAGGGCCTGGAAGCGCTGTTGCTGGTGATCGCGATGATGGCGTTCCTGCGCAAGGCCGAGCGCACCGACGCGATGCCCTACGTGCATGCCGGCTGGGTCGGCGCGCTGGTCGCCGGCGGCGCCACCTGGCTGGTGGCGACGGAGCTGGTCGCGATCAGCGGCGCCAGCCGCGAACTCACCGAAGGTTTCGCGGCGCTGGTGGCCGCCGTGGTGCTGGTCTCGGTCGGCATCTGGATGCACGGCAAGAGCCAGGCGGACGCCTGGCAGCGCTACGTGCGCGAGCAGCTTTCGCACGCGCTTTCGCGCGGCTCGCTGTGGTTCCTGTTCGGCCTGTCGTTCCTGATCGTCTACCGCGAGGCGTTCGAGACGGTGCTGTTCTACGCGGCACTGTGGAGCCAGGGCAACCATGCGGCGGTGCTGGCGGGCGCGGCCACGGCGGTGCTGGCGCTGGCGGTGATCGCCTGGCTGATGCTGCGCTTCACCCGGCGCCTGCCGTTCGGCAAGTTCTTCGCGGCCAGCGCGCTGCTGATGGCGGTGCTTGCGGTGGTGCTGGCGGGCAAGGGCGTGGCTGCGCTGCAGGAGGCGGGCTGGCTGCCGGTGTCGCTGGTGCCGCTGCCGCGGATCGACCTGCTGGGCATGTATCCGACGCTGCAGGGGGTGGGGGCGCAGTTGCTGGTGCTGGGGGTTCTGCTGGCGGGGTTTGCCTGGAATGCGAGGAGCGCGAGGGTCGCGGCGGCCTGAAAAGCGTCGCGGCTTGCGCCGCTCCCACAACCTAGTGCTTGCGGCGGGCCTTGGCGCCCTGCGCCTCGGTCATCTCGACCTGCAGGGTGAAGCTGCGCTGCTCGTCCGGCCATAGCGCGCCGACGCCGATCACCTGGCGGTTCACTTCCTCGCCGCGCTCGTTGCGGATCGACAGCACCATCGAGTATTCGAACGGCAGGTCGCCGGCCGGTGCCGCGAGCGTGCCCTCGATCATCAGGGGCACGACGCGGGTCTTCTCGCGCTGCATGGACGCCTCGTCGTACCGCAGGTGGCCCCGGCAGGCGGGGCACACGGTTGCGGTCTCGAGGATGGTCGCCTTGCAGTGGGGACAGGCGCGGGTCGCGCCCGCGGTCCCCGGGCGCGGGTTGCTCATGACGCGGAGAAGCTCTCCGACGACTTGGCACCCTTGTCTTCCCAGCCGAAGTCGGCCTGGCCGCGCATGCGCGCGCCGCTGGCCACGGTCATGGTGCCGGCCTTGACGTCGCCGGTGAGCACGCCGCCCTGCTGCAGTTCGACTTGCTGGGCGCCCTCGATGTTGCCCTCGAGCTCGCCGGCGATGATCACGCGCTTGGCGCGCACGCCGCCGGTGAGCTTGGCGCCCGGCTCGATGGTCAGGTCGCCCTGGACGTTGACGTCGCCCTTGAACTTGCCGGCGATGCGGACGTTGCCGGCGCCTTCGATCTTGCCCTCGATGGTGAGGTCGGCGGCGATCAGCGATTCCTTCGCGGGCAGGCCCTGCGCGCGCGGCGCCGAAGCCAGGGTCGGACCCGGGGTCGGGTCGGCGGCCGGCGGCGGGTCGCGGAACGGCGGCAGGTCGGATGCGAACGGCCCGGTATCCTTCTTGGCCGCGGTTTTCTGGTCGAAGATCGCCATGGTGCTTGCCCTCTGCGGGGTTATGGATGGAACACGTGTCCCGGAGCGATCGAGCCTAGCACGGTGCCGCGGGGGCGGCGCTGTGACCGCGTGCTACATCCGGAACACGCCGTAGCGGGGCGCGTCCGCCACCGGCGCGTTCAGCGCGGCGGAAATCCCCAGGCCGAGGACGCGGCGGGTATCGGCCGGATCGATGATGCCGTCGTCCCACAGCCGCGCGGTCGCGTACCAGGGGCTGCCCTGGGTTTCGTACTGCTCGCGGATCGGCGCCTTGAACGCGTCCTCCTCGCCGGCGCTCCACTGGCCGCCGCGCGCCTCGATGCCGTCGCGCCTCACCGTCGCCAGCACGCTGGCCGCCTGTTCGCCGCCCATCACGCTGATCCGCGCGTTCGGCCACATCCACAGGAAGCGGCCGCCGTAGGCGCGCCCGTTCATCGCGTAGTTCCCGGCGCCGAAGCTGCCGCCGATGACCACGGTGAACTTGGGCACGTGCGAGCACGCGACCGCGGTGACCATCTTGGCGCCGTCGCGGGCGATGCCCGAGTGTTCGTACTTCTTGCCGACCATGAAGCCGGTGATGTTCTGCAGGAACACCAGCGGGATGCCGCGCTGGTTGCACAGCTCGATGAAGTGCGTGCCCTTGAGCGCGCTCTCGGAGAACAGGATGCCGTTGTTGGCGACGATCCCGACCGGGTAACCGTGCAGGTGCGCGAAGCCGGTGACCAGGGTCTTGCCGTAGCGCGCCTTGAACTCCTGCAGCTCGCTGCCGTCGGTGATGCGGGCGATCACCTCGCGGATGTCGAACGGACGCCGCGGGTCCTTCGGCACGATGCCGTACAGCTCCTCGGCCGGGTGCAGCGGCTCGCGCACTTCGCGGGTGGCCAGCGGCAGCTGCTTGCGCCGGTTGAAGTTGCCGACGATGTCGCGGGCGATCTGCAGCGCGTGGCGGTCGTCCTCGGCGAAGTGGTCGGCGACGCCGGAGATCGCGGTGTGTACGTCGGCGCCGCCCAGGGTTTCGGCATCCACCACTTCGCCGGTGGCCGCCTTCACCAGCGGCGGGCCGCCAAGGAAGATCGTGCCCTGTTCCTTGACGATGACCGATTCGTCGCTCATCGCCGGCACGTATGCGCCGCCGGCGGTGCACGAGCCCATCACCACCGCGACCTGCGGGATGTTCTCCGCGCTCATCCGCGCCTGGTTGTAGAAGATCCTGCCGAAGTGCTCCTTGTCCGGGAACACCTCGTCCTGCAGCGGCAGGAACGCGCCGCCGGAGTCGACGAGGTAGACGCACGGCAACCGGTTCTCGTACGCGATTTCCTGCGCGCGCAGGTGCTTTTTCACCGTCATCGGGAAGTAGGTGCCGCCCTTGACGGTGGCGTCGTTGGCGACCACCACGACTTCCTGGCCCATCACCCGGCCGATGCCGCAGACGATGCCGGCGGCGGGTGCCTGGCCGTCGTACATGTCTTCGGCGGCGAGCGGGGCGATCTCCAGGAACGGCGAGCCGGGGTCGAGCAGGGCGGCGATGCGGTCGCGCACCAGCAGCTTGCCGCGTGCCTCGTGCTTGTCGCGCGCCTTCTGCCCGCCGCCGTCGGCGGCGCGGGCCAGGCGCCGGTCCAGCTCGGCGACCAGGGTGCGGTGGTAGTCGGCGTTGTCGCGGAATTCCTGCGACCGCGGATCGAGCTTCGAAGTAATGGCGGGCATCCGCCGATTGTATTGAAAAGAAAAGGCCCGCCGGAGGGCGGGCCTTTTGGTGTCGCGTTGGAGCGCGTGGATCAGTCGTTCTCGCCGTCGATGGCGACGTCGGCTTCCTGCGCGGCTTCCTGGGTCTCGTCGGCAGCCTGGTCGGCGGCGGCGGAGACTTCCGCGGCGGCTTCCTGGGTGTTGCCGGCGACTTCGCTCACGGCCTCGCCAGTGGCGGCGGCGGCGGCTTCGGCGCCCTGCTCGACCATCGCGCCGGTGGCTTCGACGGCGTCGGCGGCGGCGGCGCCGGCCTGGTCGGCGGCGGCGGAAGCCTCAGCGGCCTCCTGCTGGGCGGCGGGGGTCTCGTTCTTGCAGGCCGACAGCGCCAGCACGGCGGCGGCGGCGAGCACGAAAAGCTTGGTGTTCATTGGGCAATCTCCATTGCAGGGTTGGACAGGGACTTGGAAAGGGAAAAGCCGCCGTTTGGGCGGCGGCTTTCCCGTTTTGCAGACAACTGGGACCGATTACTGGCCGTCGTTGTTGGTCGGCGCGTCGGCGGAAGCAGCGGCTTCCTCGGCGGCGTCCTGGGCCTGCTCGGCGGCGTCGGCAGCGTTCTCGGCGGCATCGGCGGCGTCATCGGCGTCGCCCATGGTGCCGGCGGCACCGGCGGCGTCGGCCGAGGTGCTGGCAGCGTCGGCAGCGGCGGCGGCGGCGTCGGCAGAAGCCTGCGCGGCGTCGGCGGCAGCCATGTCGCCGGTCATCGCGGCGTTGTCGGCGGCCTGCTGGGCCTCGGTGGCGGCATCGGCCGCTTCGGCGGCCGAGTCAGCGGCCTGCTCCTGGTTGGTGCACGCAGCCAGGGCCAGGCCCATGGCAATGGCGAGCAGCGCCTTGTTGATGGTCATGATCGGTTTTTCCTCGTCTTGTGAGTGTTTGGCAACGCGCAACTGCGCGCCTTTAACATGATGACAAGCCCGTGTCGCCTGTCAAGCGGGGGAGCGTGAAAAATTTGGTTAAAGGCCTTTAACGCTTCACGCCATCTCGACGGCGACCGCGGTCGCCTCGCCGCCGCCGATGCACAGGGAGGCCACGCCACGCTTGCCGCCACGGGCCTGCAGGGCATGCAGCAGGGTCACCAGCAGGCGCGCGCCGCTGGCGCCGATCGGGTGGCCCAGGGCGACCGCGCCGCCGTTGACGTTGAGCTTGTCGTGGGGGATGCCGAGGTCGGTCATCGGTGCCATGGCCACGCAGGAGAAGGCTTCGTTGATCTCGAACAGGTCGACGTCGCCGACCTGCCAGCCGGCCTTGGCCATGACCGCCTTGAGCGCGGAGACCGGGGCGGTGGTGAACCACTCCGGGGCCTGGGAGTGGGTGGCGTGGGCAACGATCCGCGCCAGTGGCTTCAGGCCGCGGCGCTTCGCTTCCTCGGCCGACATCAGCACCGCGGCGGCGGCGCCGTCGGAAATCTTGGACGAGGAGGCGGCCGTCAGCACGCCCTCCTTGCCGAACGCCGGACGCAGGCCGGGGATCTTCGACGGGTCGATCTTGCCCGGCTCCTCGTCGGTGTCGGCGACCACCTCGCCCTTGCGGGTCTTGACCGTCACCGGGACGATCTCGGCCTTGAACGCACCGGAAGTCACCGCTTCCTGCGCGCGACGCACGCTTTCGGCCGAGTAGGCGTCGAGCTTGGCGCGGTCGTAGTCGTACTTGGCGCAGGCAATGTCGCCGAACACGCCCATCGCCTTGCCGTCGTAGGGATTGGTCAGGCCGTCCCAGGCCATGTGGTCGAGGAACTCGGTGCTGCCGTAGCGGATGCCGGTGCGCGAACCGTTGAGCAGGTGCGGCGCGTTGGTCATCGACTCCATGCCGCCGGCGACGACCACGGTGGCCGAGCCGGCCTTGATCGCGTCGTGCGCCAGCATCACCGCCTTCATGCCCGAACCGCAGACCTTGTTGACCGTGGTGCAGCCGGCCGCGGCCGGGATGCCGGCACCCAGCGACGCCTGGCGCGCGGGTGCCTGGCCCAGGCCCGCCGGCAACACGCAGCCCATGATCACCTCGTCCACCTGGTCGGCGGCGAGGCCGGCGTGCTCGAGCGCGCCGCGGATCGCGGCGCTGCCCAGCGTCGGCGTCGGCACGCCGGTGAACTGGCCGAGGAAGGAACCGATGGCGGTGCGCTTGGCGCCGACGATGACGATGTCGTTCATGGGGGACTCCGGTGATGAGTAGCCGACCATGGGTCGGCTCTACGGTTTGTTCTCGAACAGTTCGCGCCCGATCAGCATGCGCCGGATCTCGTTGGTGCCGGCGCCGATGGCGTAGAGCTTGGCGTCGCGCAGGATGCGGCCGGTGTCGAACTCGTTGATGTAGCCGTTGCCGCCCAGCGCCTGGATTGCCTCCAGCGCGACCGCCACCGCCGATTCGCTGGCGTGCAGCAGGCACGAGGCCGCGTCCACGCGCGACTTGTGCCCGGCGTCGTAATCGCGGGCCACCTGGTAGGCGAACGCGCGGCTGGACTGCAGCGCCGTGTACATGTCGGCGATCTTGGCCTGCATCAGCTCGAAGCAGCCGATCGGCTGGTCGAACTGCCGGCGCTCGCGCACGTAGGGCAGGGCGGTGTCGAGCGCGGCCTGCATCAGGCCTAGCGGGCCGCCGCTGAGCACCAGGCGTTCGGTGTTCAAACCGGACATCAGCACCTTGACGCCCTGGTTCACTTCACCCAGCACGTTTTCGGCGGGGATCGCGCAATCCTCGAACACCAGCTCGCAGGTGTTGGAGCCGCGCATGCCGAGCTTGTCCAGCTTCTGCGCGGTGGAAAACCCCTTCATGCCCTTTTCGACGATGAAGGCGGTCATGCAGCGGCTGCCGGCGTCCTTGCCCGCAGTGCGCATGTAGACGATCAGCACATCGGCCTCGGGGCCGTTGGTGATCCACATCTTGTTGCCGTTGGCGATCCAGCTGCCGTCGGCGCGTTGTTCGGCGCGGCAGGCCATCGAGCCGACCACGTCCGAACCGGCGCCCGGCTCGCTCATCGCCAGCGCGCCCTTCCATTCGCCGCTGCACAGCTTCGGCAGGTACTTCGCGCGCTGCGCCTCGTTGCCGTTGGCGTAAAGGTTGTTGACGCACAGGTTGGAATGCGCGCCGTAGCTCAGGCCGACCGAACCCGAGGCGCGGGAGATTTCCTCCATCGCCACCAGGTGCGCGAGGTAGCCCATCGCGCTGCCGCCATGTTCCTCGGCGACCGTCAGCCCCAGCAGGCCCATCTCGCCCAGCTTGGGCCACAGGTCCTGCGGAAACGCGTTGTCGTGGTCGATGCGTTGCGCGCGCGGCGCTATTTCGGCCTGCGCGAAGCGGTGCACCGCCTCGCGCAGGGCGTCGATGTCCTCACCCAGCGGGAAGGGACGCATCAGTACCTCTTAGTGGCCACGGATCCGGCCCTGGAAGCGCGGCTTGGCGCGGCCCAGCGGCAGCTTCAGCTTGCCCATGATCGCAATGCGTTCTTCGGCCATGCGGTCGGCGGCCTTGTAGGTCGGGATGCCGTCGCGCTCGGAGATCTCGTAGATGCGGGTGAGGTTGTGGTAGATCGTGCGCATCATCCGCATTGCGCGCTCGCGGTTGTAACCGGTGATCTCCAGCGCCACGTTCATCACGCCGCCCGCGTTGACCGCGTAGTCCGGCGCGTAGAGGATGCCGCGCTTGGCCACTTCGTCGCCGACCGCGTTGGTGGACAGCTGGTTGTTGGCCGAGCCGCAGATGACCTTGAACTTGAACCGCGGCAGGGTCTGCTCGTTGACGGTACCGCCCAGCGCGCACGGCGAGTACACGTCGGCGTTGACGTCGTAGATCTCGTCCGGGGCCACGGCCTCGGCGCCGAACTCGGTGACCGCGCGCTCGACCAGCGACTTGTTGATGTCGGTGACGAACATCTTGGCGCCGCGCTCGCGCAGCAGCTTCACGTACTCCATGCCGACATGGCCCAGGCCCTGGATGGCGTAGCTGTACTTGCCCACTTCCTCGTCGCCGAACTTCTTCTGCAGCGTGGCCATCAGCCCCTGCAGCGCGCCGTAGGCGGTGAACGGCGAGGGATCGCCCGAGCCGCCGTGGACCTGGTGCACGCCGGTGACGTACTCGGTCTCCTTGAACACGTATTCCATGTCGTTGACGTCGATGCCGACGTCCTCGGCGGTGATGTAGCGGCCGCCCAGCGACTCGACGAACTGGCCGAACGCGCGGAACAGCGCCTCGGACTTGTCGGTGGAGGGATCGCCGATGATCACGGCCTTGCCGCCGCCGATGTCGAGGCCGGCCACGGCGTTCTTGTAGGTCATGCCGCGCGACAGGCGCAGCACGTCGTTCAGCGCCTCGTCCTCGCTCTTGTACGGCCACATGCGGGTGCCGCCGAGCGCCGGGCCGAGCACCGTGTTGTGGATCGCGATGATGGCCTTCAGGCCCGCATCCTTGTTGTGGCAGAAGACAACCTGCTCGTGGCCGAAGGTATCCAGGGTCTCGAAAATCATCGCGTGCTCCAGCGCTGGCAGCCGATCCCCGACGGGGCGGGGCGACGCCAGCTTTACGGTTAAGTCGTTGAATCGACGGGGGTTGCTGGCAAGCCGGGCGCCTGGGTCCGGGTTGCAGGGGCTACATTTTACGCGGGTCCGCCGGCAAAAGCCCGTGGCCACGGTGGACGCTATGCTGTGCGCATCCGCACTGCCGTCCCCCCGATGCCCACTCCCCAGTCCCTGCAACGCTGGCAAGCCGCCGAGCGGCAACTCCAGCAGGGCCAGCACGAGCTGGCCGCCCGCGCCTACCGCACCCTGGCCCTGGAGCCGGAGCTCGCGCCGCTGGCGCACCTGCGCCTGTCGCTGATCGCCCAGGGACGCGGCCATTACCGCGACGCCGTGGACGAGGCCGTCGTCGCCCACGCGACCCGGGTGGAAGACCCCGACCTGCTGGAAATGGTGGCCAAGCGCCTGTTCCGGCTGGGCGAACTGGAGCCGGCGGTGGCGATCGCCACGTCGGCCACGATGCTCCGGAGCAACAGCGCGGGCAGCCTGGCCGAGCTGGGCAAGATGCTGTCCTTCCACATGTTCCCCGAGCAGGCGCTGCGCCTGTTCGACGGCGCGCGCGCGTTGGGCCTGGATTCGCCGGGGCTGCGCTATTACATCGGCCTGAACCGCCACTACGCCGGCGACGACGACGGCGCCCGCCAGGCCCTGGAAAGCTGCCTGCGACAGGACCCGCACTCGGCCAACGCGCTGTGGACGCTGGCCCGGA
Source organism: Lysobacteraceae bacterium (assembly GCA_004297225.1). Lineage (GTDB taxonomy): Bacteria > Pseudomonadota > Gammaproteobacteria > Xanthomonadales > Xanthomonadaceae > Cognatiluteimonas. Next base: position 127,406 of record SCUI01000011.1, read on the forward strand.
TCGGCCTGCCGCCGGGCGACGGCATCGACCGGGTCGACCGCATCCGCGAAGCGCTGGCTCGGCTGCCCGAGGACCACCGCGATCGCGCGATGCTGCAGTACGCACTGTTCACCGAGCTGGATCGCCGCGATGACATCCCCGCCGCCTGGGCCGCGCTCGAGGCCGGCATGCACGCCCGCCACGCGGTCCTGCAATTCGATCCGGCCGGCGAGGAAGCCCTGTTCGATTTCCTCGGCACCCTGGGCGCGGCGGAGCAGCCGGGCTTCGAGGGCGACGGGCCGCGGCCGGTGTTCATCGTCGGCCTGCCGCGCTCGGGCACCACGCTGCTGGAGCGCGTGCTCGGCAACCATCCGGACATCGCCGACGCGGGCGAGCTGACCGACCTCCTGCGGCAGCTGCGCTACTGCGCGGACCTGGATGGCGACCGCATCGTCGACCTCGCGCTCGCGCGCAAGGCCGAGCAGGCCGTGGACTGGGCCGAGCTCGGGCGCCGCTATCTCTCGCACACGCAATGGCGGGCGCGCGGCAAGGCGGTGTACACCGACAAGCTGCCGCCCAACTTCATGCACCTGGCCTACATCGCGCGTGCGCTGCCGCAGGCGCGGATCCTGCACATGGTGCGCGGGCCGCTCGACACCTGCTTCTCCAACATCAAGACGCTGTTCGCCGGCGCCTACCCGCCCAGCCACGACCAGGCGCAGATGGCCGGCCACTACCGCCGTTACCGCGCGTTGATGGCGCGCTGGCACGCCGCGTTCCCGGGCAGGATCCTGGACGTGCGCTACGACGAACTGGTGCAGGAACCCGAGCGGGTCAGCGCCGAGGTGCTGGAGTTCATCGGCCTGCCGCAGGCACCGGGCATGTCGCGGATCGAAGCACGCGAGGGCATCGTCGCCACGCCGAGCAGCAGCCAGGTGCGCGAGGGAATCCAGGACCGTTACATCGGCCAGTGGCGACGCTATGGCGCGTACCTGGACGTGTTGAAGGACAAGCTGGGCGCGCTGGCCTACTGATCCGGGTCGCGGCGCTACAATCGGTGGATGACCCGAACCGCCGAAAACCCCGCCACCACGGCCGCCCCGCAGCCTGAAACCACCCCGCTGCGCTTCGTCACCGCCGCCAGCCTGTTCGACGGCCACGACGCCGCGATCAACATCATGCGCCGGCTGATCCAGGCGCAGGGCGCCGAGGTGATCCACCTGGGCCACAACCGCAGCGTCGAGGACGTCGTCCGCGCGGCGCTGCAGGAGGACGCCGACGCGATCGCGCTGTCGTCCTACCAGGGCGGCCACGTCGAATACATGAAATACATGGTCGACATGCTGCGCGAGCGCGGCGCCGGCCACATCAAGATCTTCGCCGGTGGCGGCGGCACCATCACCCCGGACGAGATCCGCGAGCTCGAGGACTACGGCGTCGAGCGCATCTACCACCCCAACGACGGCATGCACATGGGGCTGGTGGCGATGATCGAGGATGTCGTACGCCGCGCGGGCGAATCCCGGCAGTCGGTCGAAACGCCGCACAAGGTGGCGTTGACCGACGAGGTCGAGATCGGGCAGATGCTGTCCGCGATCGAAGAGGGCGCGCTGGACGAGGCCGAGCTGGCGAAGTTGCGCAAGCAGTGGCAGCTGGCGGGCGGCAAGACTCCGGTGGTCGGCATCACCGGCACCGGCGGCGCCGGCAAGTCGTCGGTCACCGACGAGCTGCTCAACCGCTTCCTGGCGAACTTCCCGGAAATGCGGATCGCGGTGATCTCGGTGGACCCGACGCGGCGCCGCACCGGTGGCGCGTTGCTGGGCGACCGCATCCGCATGAACTCGCTGCGCTCGAAGCGCGTGTTCATGCGCTCGATGGCCACCCGCCGCCAGCACGCGGCCACCAACGTGGTGCTGCAGGACTGCATCGCGTTCCTGAAGTCGCTGGGCTACGACCTGGTGATCGTCGAGACCGCCGGCATCGGCCAGAGCGACTCGGAGATCGTCGACCTGGTCGACTTCCCGATGTACGTGATGACCAGCGACTTCGGCGCGCCGAGCCAGCTGGAGAAGATCGACATGCTCGACTTCGCCGAGCTGATCGTGCTGAACAAGTACGACAAGCGCGGCGCCGAGGACGCGCTGCGCGACGTGCGCAAGCAGTGGAAGCGCAACCACGTGCAGTTCAAGGTCGCCGACGAGGACGTGCCGGTCTACCCGACCATCGCCTCGCAGTTCAACGACCCGGGCATCAGCTGGATGTTCGCGAACCTGTGCCGGCTGCTGCGCGAGAAGCTGGGTGTGGGAGCGGCGGAAGCCGCGACAGGGATCTCCTGGAACCCGCAAGTCGCCACCGACCTCAAGGAACCCCGCGCCACCGTCCTCATTCCCGGCCCCCGCATCCGCTACCTCGCCGAGATCGCCGAACAGGGCAGGGCGATCAACCAGCGCATCGAATCCCAGTCCGAAGTCGCCGACCGAGCCCAATCCTACTGGCAGTCGCTCCGCGACCTCGGGGACGCGAAGCTTCCGAAGTCCTTGGACCTCTACGAAGCGAATGACCTGGTTGTGGGAGGGGCGCAAGCCCCGACAGGGGATGCGACGTTGCTGACGCTGCGGCAGCGTTACAACGACGCCATCCAGTCGCTGGATTCCGAAGCGCTGAAGCTGCTGCGCGAATGGCCGGCACGGCTGAAGTCGATCACCGATGAAGTCAATGAATACCAAGTCCGCGACAAGACCATCCGCGTCGACAACTACCGCGAATCGCTCAGCCACCAGCAAGTTCCCAAGATCGCCGCACCCACCTACCGCAGCTGGGGCGAACTGCTGACCTTCCTGCAGAAGGAAAACCTGCCGGGTGCGTATCCCTACACGGGCGGCGTGTATCCCTACCGCCGCACCGGCGAGGACCCGATCCGCATGTTCGCGGGCGAGGGCACGCCCGAGCGCACCAATCGCCGCTTCCACTACCTGAGCATCGGCCAGCCGGCCGCGCGCCTGTCCACCGCCTTCGACAGCGTCACCCTGTACGGCGAGGACCCGGCCGAACGCCCGGACATCTACGGCAAGATCGGCAACTCCGGCGTCAACATCCCGACACTGGACGACATGAAGAAGCTGTACTCCGGCTTCGACCTGTGCGCGCCGACCACCAGCGTGTCCATGACCATCAACGGCCCGGCGCCGATGATCCTGGCGATGTTCATGAACACCGCCATCGACCAGCAGGTGGAAAAGTACCTGCGCGAGGACCAGCAGCGCTGGGACGCGGCCGCTGCGAAGATCGAGCGGCTGTTCAAGGGGCGCAAGCGCCCCGAGTACAGCGGCATGCTGCCCGAGGGCAACGACGGCCTCGGCCTGGGGCTGCTGGGCGTCACCGGCGACCAGCTGGTCGAGCCCGAGGTCTATGCCCGGATCAAGGCGGAAACATTGAAGACCGTGCGCGGCACCGTGCAGGCCGACATCCTCAAGGAGGACCAGGCCCAGAACACCTGCATTTTCAGCACAGAGTTCGCGCTGCGGATGATGGGCGACATCCAGCAGTACTTCGTCGACAACGGCGTGCGCAACTTCTACTCGGTGTCGATCTCCGGGTACCACATCGCCGAGGCCGGCGCGAACCCGATCTCGCAGCTGGCTTTCACCCTGTCGAACGGCTTCACCATCGTCGAGTACTACCTCGCGCGCGGCATGAAGGTCGACGACTTCGCGCCCAACCTGTCGTTCTTCTTCAGCAACGGCATGGACCCGGAGTACACCGTCATCGGCCGCGTCGCCCGCCGCATCTGGGCCCGCGCCATGCGCGAGCGCTACGGCGCCTCCGCGCGCAGCCAGATGATGAAGTACCACATCCAGACGTCAGGGCGTTCGCTACACGCGCAGGAAATCCAGTTCAACGACATCCGCACCACGCTGCAGGCCCTTTACGCGCTGTTCGACAACTGCAACAGCCTGCACACCAACGCCTACGACGAAGCGATCACCACGCCGACCGAGGAAAGCGTGCGCCGCGCCGTCGCGATCCAGATGATCATCAACAAGGAACTGGGCCTCAACTTCATCGAGAACCCCTGGCAGGGCAGCTTCGCCGTCGACTACCTCACCGACCTGGTCGAGGAAGCCGTCTACAAGGAGTTCGAGGCCATCAGCGAGCGCGGCGGCGTGCTCGGCGCCATGGACACCATGTACCAGCGCGGCAAGATCCAGGAAGAATCGCTGTACTACGAGCACAAGAAGCACGACGGCAGCCTGCCGCTGGTGGGCGTGAACACCTTCCTGCCCAAGGAGCACGCCGGGGATATCGTCACCGAGATCGAGCTGATCCGCAGCACGCCGGACGAGAAGGCCCAACAGATCCAGAACGTAGAGTCTTTCAGGTCGCGAAGTTCCCACCTTGTGGGAGGGGCGCAAGCCCCGACTGGAGGGCTAGGGAAGCTGCAACAGGTGGCCCGTGACCGCCAGAACGTCTTCGCCGCGTTGATGGAAGCGGTGAAGACGCATTCGCTCGGCCAGATCAGCCATGCGCTTTATGAAGTGGGTGGGGAGTACCGAAGGAATATGTAGGTTCTTTAGGTCTGGAGACCGATGGCAGTCCAAAAATATAGATTGGTTTTTTCGCGCCACCGACCCGAGGATCCAGGGACGCTTGTCCTCTTATCTCCTGCGGACACCGGCTGGAACGACTTTGGGTACAACTTTCACGCAACGTTAGTTGTAAGCCCCAACGACGCCAGGAAAGAACTCAACCTCAAAGCCTATTGCATTCCTGTTGATGAATATGGAAGGCCAATTCGTTTTGCAACGTGGTTCGAAGAAAATTGGCGGGCGCGGATGCGGCCATTTACTTATAGGAGCAGCGGATTCTTAACGTTACTTGCCACTGACGATGCATATTCAAAGTTGTTTTCTTGGTGCAAGAGTGACGAAGAGTACCGCAACATTCTACTCACCATAAATGAGATCACTTGGCTACGTGAGAATTATGGATTTGATGCCGCAAAGTTCAGAAAGATAATTGGATCCGAAGCCTTTCAGGTAGGTGTCTTACGCAGCGCAGGTGCTTACCGCGCTTACCGCGATGGATTCCACTTTGGTTATCGCAAGTCTAAAGCGCCGGTGGACGTTCGTAAACCTTTTAGCTTTTCAGTGCAGCTTCCAGGTTTTAGCAATGAACACTCTCTCGACTTCAACTACAAAGATTTAGAACTTATTGAAGATAGAGTCCACTGCCTAATCGGACGCAATGGAATTGGCAAAACTCAAGTTCTGAGGAAGTTAATCCTATCTTTAGCCGCTGATGAAGATAAAGAAAACCCGTTTTTGGATGTCCACGACTCTGAATATCAAAATGTCCTGACCAAATCGTCAATTGCAAATCCGTATTCCCGAGTAATTTCCTATACGACCGAAGTTGAGTCTGCCCTTCCTTGTGGGAGCCGAGCTGATACTGTCTTCGACTATCAGCACTGCAATTTGTCACTCCCTTTCGACAGCGGGACCGGCGCAAAGACAATTGCATCGATGCTGGTTAGTCTTGTGCGCGATGACGAGGGCCCACGCAATAAATTTAATCGTCTTGGTGCGCTGAAAGCTGCGGTTTTGCCGCACATCGATTGGGACTCGATTGCGCTACCCGTCAAGAAGGACTCTGGGATTTCATCCATTAGCTACAACGGTGTCGATTGGATTAGGTTTTCGACTTTTGCATCACTGAATGAGGAGCGCTTGCTTAAGGCGAGCCCACAAGTGATTCAGGACATCGAAATCGGGCATTTTAACGAGGAAGGCGATCCGGTTAATGTCAGCAGTGGGCAGCGCGTGTTTCTCAGGTTTGCAGTTCACTTTTTGAGCTATGCTTCAAAGGGTTCGTTGGTGATCTTTGATGAGCCTGAAACGCATTTGCACCCAAACTTGATTAGTTCGTTTGCGATTCTGTTGTACAGAGTCCTTGCGCAAACAAAAAGTGTAGCTATTGTCGCCACGCATTCCCCATTTATTGTGCGAGAGGTGCCATCGCATTGCGTGCACGTGTTTCAATCTAAGAGCCGTGGATCTGTCGAAATTTCGACTCCTTACTTGAAGACCTTGGGTGCAAGCCCCACTAGTCTCTCGCTTTCAATTTTTGGGGATGACACGGCAAAGAAGTACTACGAAAAGCTTCTCGAAGCTGTTGCTCCGACGGATTTGCCAATTGCAGGCATTTTGCAGAACTACGGCGACGTACTAAGCACAGATATGTTGATTCAGATGCGAAGTATCATAGAGAAGCGGGTGCTGAATGCGGGGGATTAATGTTTTTCCAGTGGCTGACGGTGCTGTTATAGCAGCGGTCGCGAAGCATTATCCATCCATTGCCCAATTTAAGATGCAAATGCGGGTGGCGTATCGCTCGTACTTGGCAACCAGATGCACAGGCTTGATACCGATCGAGCTAAGCGGAGCAGCAATTTCTGACTTGGGACTCGCGTTCCGAAGTCAAGCTAAATCCGCCAAGCTCGACTGGATAGTTAACGTCAGAGCTGATCACAACTTCAATTATTGTCCTGTATGCGGCGGCCCGGGGGTTGCGACTGTTGACCACCATTTGCCCCAGCGCCACTTTCCGGAGTTCAGTGTTTACAGTTACAATTTGATTCCGTGTTGTGACGCATGTAATTCGAAGAGAAGGGATTCAAATGCGCCAGGGGTCGAGTGGACACTCCATCCGGTTTTTGACGCGGCGCTATTGGATGAGGCGCGAATATTTGTTCGCATTGATGCGCCATGGGAAGCTCCATTTTTCGCGTGGGACGTGGTTGAAGGGCTGTCGCCTCAGGGTGAAGCCAAGATCCGATATCACTTAGCGAAGTCGATAAACGATCGGGCGTTTGGCACTTGGATTCGTGGGCAGTGGACTGATTTGCTCAATGTACGAGCCAGATTTTGCGAGACGGGTGCTGAGTTGAAGAGTGAATTGACTCGCGAAATTGAAGCGCAGGTTCAGAATAGCAATGCGTGGAGCGTTGGACTTCTGCGGGGCGTAGTGCGAGTAGAAGGGCTATGTGACTGGTTGGTCGCAGAGGCGAGCCGCAGAGATTGACGCGGGATAGGGCCCGAATAGAGAGGAATGGCCGCGTCGATGCGCCGTTTTTGTGCTCGTCACTGTGCTTCGCGAAATTTATTGAGCGGGGCGTCTGGGCCAGAAGGATGTGCGGCTCAGCACCAGTGTGCCGCTTAACCAACACTTCAAACCGCGGCGAAGGCCTCGTGCGCCCATGACTTGCCGCTGTCGCCCGCAGCGTTAGGCTCGCAGGCGCATGCCCTCCACCTTCAGTTCCCTCCGCACCCGCAACTTCCGCATCTGGTCCCTCGGCGCCCTGGTGTCCAACATCGGCACCTGGATGCAGCGCATCGGCCAGGACTGGCTGGTGCTGACGGTGCTCACCGACCACAGTGCCACCGCGGTGGGAACCGTGATGGCGCTGCAGTTCGGGCCGCCGCTGTTGCTGCTGCCGCTGACGGGCTACGCCGCGGACCATTTCGACCGTCGCAAGCTGCTGCTCTGGACCCAGGGCGCCGCCGGCCTGCTGGCGCTGGGCTTGGGCTTGGTGACGCTGCTCGGCGTGGTGCAGCTGTGGCAGGTGTATGGCTTCGCCTTGCTGCTGGGCTGCGTCACCGCCTTCGACGCGCCGGCGAGGCAGGCCTTCGTCTCGGACCTGGTCGAGGACGACCAGCTGGCCAACGCGGTGGCGCTGAACTCCACCTCCTTCAACGCGGCGCGCATGGTCGGCCCGGCGGTGGCCGGCGCGCTGATCGCGGCGGTGGGCGAGGGCTGGCTGTTCGTCATCAACGCGGGCTCCTACGCGGCGGTGCTGGTCTCGATCTGGTGCCTGCGCGCCAGCGAGCTGCATCCCCACGAGCGGCCCGAGCGCACGCCCGGCAGCCTGATGGCCGGCTTCCGCTACGTGGGGCAGCGGCCGGACCTGATGGCGGTGCTGGTGATGCTGGCGCTGATGGGCACCTTCGGCTTCAACTTCGCGATCTTCATCTCGACGATGTCGGTCACCGTGTTCGATGGCGATGCCCGCCAGTTCGGCATCCTGACCTCCGCGATGGCGCTGGGCACCATGGGCGGGGCGCTGCTGTCCGCGCACCGGCCGATGCCGGGCATGGTGCTGATGGCTGCCTCCGCCGCGGCGTTCGGCATCGCCACCGCACTGGCTGCGGTGATGCCCTCGCCGTGGCTGTTCGCCGCCATGCTGGTCCTCGTCGGCCTGGGCGCGCTGACCTTCATGACCGGCAGCAACTCGATGATGCAGCTCACCACCGAGCGCGCCATGCGCGGACGTGTGCTGGCGCTGCGCATTGCCGTCGTCATGGGCGGCACGCCGCTGGGCGCGCCGCTGATCGGGTGGATCGTGGACCGGTTTGGGGCGCGGGTGGCGATGGCGGTGGGTGCGCTGTCCGGCCTCGCAGCCGCAGGCGTGGCCATCGCCTACCTCGTGCGGCACCGGGCCTTGCATGTGCGCCGGCGGCATGGGCGTTGGCGCGTGCACTTGCGGCCGGTGCCGATCGAGGCAGGGGAGGTGCGGTTGGCGGCGGGGGAGCGGGTGAAGTAGCGATGGCTCCGTGAGCGCGGGTAGAACTGGGATGCGCGTCGCAGATCGGTGGCGCTGCCGTTTATTTCGGCCGTCGATTCCTGCAAACCACGTTACTGGCATTGAACCAGAGTTGGCCCACAAACCGGACGTGGGCAAATAGGGGGATGTAGTGAAATGCGCAATGACTGGCCAGCTGTTGTCCGATCCCTCGGAAGGGATCTGGGATGACGGGGAATGGATCAGCTGGAGCTACATCAACGATTACCTCGAAGACCAGGAACTACGTGCCGAGTTTCCGCATGCGAGCCTTGAAGTCGCGCGCTCGTTTCTTGACTTGGTCGAGGTTGCCTTCCGCTATAGCGCTCTGACCGGCCGCTATCTTGAGATATGGGGCGAACTGGGCGAACTGTTCGTGGAGGTCAAGTACGGGCTCAAGCGGCATCGAACCCATGCGCCTGGTTCCGACGGCCGTATCGGCAACGACTTCGTGGAGGTCAAGACCTTGTCGCCCGGAAAGGCGGGCGATGTTGTGCAGGTCAAACGAGCGGGAAACTTCAACAAGGTATTCTTGGTTAGGATCTCGGAAGACTTTCGATTCGAAGCCCGCAAGATCGACCGCCGGATGGTCAGGAAGGGCACCGGGAAGTACGCGCGAATCCGTTGGGACGCGTGCGACAAGATCGAGATCGCGTGATGTCGACCTGGGGCTTGAGATGACGGCAAACCTGATCCTGATTCTTTCAGTGGTGATACCTGTTGCTCTGGTCATGGGCTGCCTCCTGGCTTGGCGGGTCTGGAGGAAGGCCGACAAACGACGGTCGCCGTTGACCTTCGAAATCCGCAATCTGCCGGGCGAGCATCTCCGGCGCGAGTTGGCCAGGCACGATGACGGGTTCATGGAAGCTTCGGCGGTGGTAGTCGCACTGGGCCCGATCTTCTTGAGCGCCTGGTTGCTTGCCAGGCTCGAGGGAGCGGGCGTGGACTGGGGGGCATTCCAGTTCGGTTGGGGCGATGCAGTGCTCGGTGCAGTCTGCCTCGTGTTGTTGGCATGGTCGGTTTGGAGGTTGATCCACCATGCAAGAGCCCGCCGCTTCTACCTCGACGGGCTCCAGGCTGAGCTTGCAGTCGCGCAGTGCCTGATCCCGCTGATCGCCGACGGCGCGATGGTTTTCCATGACTTTCCGACAGGCAAGGGAAACATCGACCACGTCGTGATCGGGCGTGGCGCGGTGTTCGCGATTGAAACGAAGTGGCGTCGAAAGCCGGGATACAAGGGAAAGGACGCTGCGAGGGTCCAGTTCGACGGTCAGCGGTTGCGTTTTCCCAATCACGTCGAAACCAAGCCCGTCGAGCAGGCGCTATACCAGGCCCGGTGGCTCGGCGACTTCCTTGCGAGCGGCGTCGGAACGTCGGTGCGCGTCGTGCCAGTGCTGGCGTTGCCGGGTTGGTACGTGGAGAACACGAATCGTTCCGCCCGGCACGAACTCCTGGTATCGAATTGCCACAATTCCAGTTTCATGGTCGGTGACAAGTTTGGCGCCCCGTTGCCGGACGAGATGCGGAAACGGATTGCTCACGTCTTGAGCGAGAAATACACGCCCATAGATTTCAGCTAGAAGAAGGTCGCAACACATCTGCAAAAAGGGAAGCATGGAGCAGCAGTTTAGGCAGTCGTCCTATCGTCGGAGGGGCGTACAGTCTGGCCCGAAATAGCGGCGACAGGCGCCCGCTAGCGACCGGGAAGGAGACACGATCATGCTCGAATTCATCGACAGCCCCGACGACGTCGTCGCCCTCGTCGTGACCGGGAAACTCACCAGCGACGACCTCTCCGCGATGATGGACCGCATCGAGCAGGCGATGGCGCGGCACCAGGTGATCCACGTGTTCGTCGAGACCCGCTCGCTGGACGGCATCGAGCTCTCCGGGTTCGGCGGCCACATCGCGCGGGCGATGCCGCTGCTGGGCAAGCTGCGGCGCTTCGGCCGCGTGGCCGTGGTCGCCGACCAGGCGTGGGTCCGCGCCGGCACCCGGATCGAGAGCGCGCTGCTGCCTGCCATCGGTTACCGAGTTTTCCAGCCGGAGCAGCGGGACGAGGCCCTGGGCTGGGTTCGCGGGGGCGCAGCATGACCATCGCGATCCGCACGGCGCTGCTTCTTCCGCTGCTGCTTGCGGCCTGCACCACCGGGGCACCGACGGACGCGCAGCCCGGTGCGCCGGAAGGGCCTGATGCCCTGGCGCAGGTCGGCCGCTGGCAGTTGCAGGGGGCGACGGACGGGCAGGGCGAGCCGATCGCGGCCGTGCTGCCGCATGGCAAGGCAGTGCACGTCGCGGTGTTCGCCGACGGCGCGCTCGCCATCGAGGGCGGCTGCAACCACATGGGCGGCCGCTATGACATTGATGCGCGCGGGCGGCTGGTGGTGGCCGAGATCCAGTCCACGCTCATGGCCTGCGCCGACCAGGCGCGGATGGAGGCGGACAGCGCCGTCGCCGGCCTACTGCAGGGCACTTCGCAATGGCGCATCGCCGAGAGCTACCCGGAGCAGTTGTATTTGGAGAACGCCGACGGCCGGCGCAGCCACTGGGTGGCGGCGCGCCGCTAAGCGGGCCCCGAGGCCCGGGTGACGCGCACGCTTCGCAAGGCCGCGTTCACGGCGGTGCGGCCTAGAATCCGCCCATGCACCTGGTCCAGCTGTTCCTGCCGCTGCGCGACAACGACGGCGAGGCGTTTCCCGCGCGCATGTTCGGCGCCGTGCGTGCCGAACTGGCGGAAGTCTTCGGTGGGGTCACCGCGTACCAACGCGCGCCGGCGACCGGGCTGTGGGAAGACGACGAGGACCACGTCCAGCGCGACGAGCTGGTCCTGTTCGAAGTGATGGTCTCCGCTGTCGACCATGGGTGGTGGAAGCACTACGTCGCCGAACTCGCCACGCGCTTCCGCCAGGAGGAGATCCTCGCGCGGGCGTTGCCCTGCGAGCGGCTGTGAGGAATCGAAGGGCGAAATCAAAGGGGCGAATGCAAGGCGTCTCGCTGCATGCACTCGCCGTGCATCCACTGCGCCAACCTGCCTGCATAGTCGGCGTCGGAGATCCCGTGGCCGCCGGGCAGGATGACGCGTGTGACATCGACGCCGGCGTCCTGCATGGCTTCGGCTACGGGCAAGAGGTGGTTATCGACGGATGCCAGGGTGTCCTCCGCGGCACCGATGAGCAGCACCGGGCGGCCCTGGAGCGCGGGTGCGATGCTGCGCAGGTCATGTTCCGCCTGCTCGTCGATGAGGGCGGACATCAGCCCGTCGGCACCGCCCTGCAATGCGAACTGCAACGCGGCGTCGCGAACCGGAGGGCGTGTTCGCCGGCATGTACGTTCATGGCACCCGCCTGCGCACGATGGCACCCGAAAACAAGGGGTCAGGGTACCAATTCGCACGCGCCTGCATCGCTTCTGACGTTTGCTAACCTGTGGGGGAATAGCGGTGTAAACGACAACCCGGCAGCGGGGCGCTGGCCGGACAGGCGAGGGGATGCCAATGGGGAAGGCAAGAATGGCCGCGCTGGCGGCATTGTTGGGGCTCGCCGCTTGCAGCGGCGGTGATTCGCCCGCCAGCAGCCAGGCAGGACCTGGCGCCGACGCGCCGCGAACCATCGACACGGCAGCAACCGCGGCAGTCGGCCTCGAGCCGTTGCCGCAAGGCGCCTGGACGGACCTCGCCCGCGCGCTGCTCGCGGCACGCGACCTGGACGGGTCCGTCGACGCCACGCGCGAGATCCTCGCACGCGGGGGCATCGCAACCACCGATGGCGAACGCATCCTCACTGCGGCCATCGGTCCCGCCTCGCATCTCCAGGCTTCGCCCGGGGAGACCGTGGGCCTGGCGATGCAGGCACGGCACCGCGCGCATGCGGGCGCGCTCACGATCTCCGAGTTGGCGCAGATGCTCGAGACCCTGGGCTGGCCATTCCCCGATGCCGATCCCGAGGGCGATGCGCAGGGCGTTCCGGATTTCATCGCACCGGAGGACGCCGACGGCTATCGCGCCTTGCTGGATGCGGAACGCGAGTCGGCGCAGGAGATCGAACGCAACGCGCGACGCATGGCCATCGAGGCGGAAGACGCGGCGCGCGAAGCGGCTGCAGCGGCCGACCGGCAGCGAGTGAAAGCCATCCAGGATGCGACGCTCGCCTGGCAGGAGGCCCGCCAGGCCGCCTCGAAGGCGCCCCCGGCCGAGCGCGAGGCGGCGGCTGCGGCGGTGCAGGCTGCATTGGCGGCCCGGCAAGCCGCGATCGAAGCACGCAATCGTGCACGCAAGGAATCCACCGAAGCCCGCGATCGCATGCGCGCCTCCGGCGTGGCCGGCATCGAAAGGAAATACCTGGCCGAACGCATCCAGCGCCGGATCGGACCGGACCACCGCCAGGGCGAACGGGTGATGGCGATGCTGGGCGACTGGGTGCGCGACGCTGCCGCGAATCCGGACGATCCGGAGAGCTTCACGCCGCTGTTCCTGGCGGAAATGGCACGGCTGCAGGACACCCCGGTGGACTTGCTCGGCTCGCATCTTGCACGCCCGGGGCGTGGCAAAGGCGCCGAGGTGGATCTGCGCGGCGCGCCGCGTGCGCAACAGTTGCGCTGGACGTTGCTGGAAATCGAACTGTTCGCCGCCGCGTTCGACCGGCGCGCCGGCAATGCACCACCGCGGCGCAGCATGGCCACCCGGGTTGCCGACGTGCTGTTGCCCCCTGCGCACGCGGCCTCGGCCTGCGATGACTTCAAGGCATGGCTCGACAGCCAGACCGAAGGCTTCGGCGGCGATGTCGCCAACACGGCCGGCGGCATCGCCACCGGCGCGGTGATCGACGCGGCCGCCGGCACGATCATGGACGCCACCACGCAGGAAGCCTTCGGCAAGGCCATGTCGGCATTGGGCATGGTCGCGAAGCTGGCCAAGCTGGCGGCGTTCTATGGCAACGAGCAGGCGACGGTGACGCCGGAGCCGGTGTCGGCGCACAAGCCGGTAGGTGACATGAAGCTGGTCTGGTTCACCGCGCGCGCCGGCATCAGCGCGGAAGAGTGGGCGGAGTACCAACGGGCCATGGGCGATGCCGCGGCGATCGACCGCTCCGCACGCGACTGCCTGGAAATGGCCGGGCTGCCGCGATTCAACGATGCCGTCGACGTGGCCAAGGAAGCCGAGAAGTGGTGGATCGTCTGGCGGCTCACGGACGGCGGTGGCAACCACGTCTACATCAATTACAAGGCCAGCAAGTTCGACCAGGGCGGGCGCTTCGCGATGAGGATGAAGCGCGAATCCGAATCCACGGCCGCAGCCAGGCTGGGCGTCGACATCCGCCCCGAACGCGGCCACACCGGCACGGTCGCGCGCGCCTACGCGACCGCCGAAGCGCGGGTCGATGCCGCGGGCATGCCATCGCCGTCGAGCCTGATCGCCGGCCTGTTCGGTGGGCCGACGGGACTGGCCGACGTGCTGCTCGAGCTGCTCACGGGCTGGTACCAGGAAATGAACATGCCCAAGGCCTACGGCACGATGGAGATCGAATACCACTGCCCGAGGCCGGGTCGGCTGCACCGCTCGACGGGCAGGGAAGTTGCCGACGGCGGTGGCGATCCCGGCCCCGACAATTGCCTGTTGTCGGCAGGAAAGTAGGTGGCGCGGGGTCGGGCGCTAGCTCCGCGCCTTCCCCCGCTGTCGATACGCCGGCCGCACCAGGGCTTCTCCCGTATCGCTCATCACGCGCAGCTCGCCTTCCTCGATCATGCAGTTCAGCCGCAGGCCGCGCTGGTACAGGGCCACGAGCTGCTCCACGTCGCCGGACGGCAGGTCGATCACCGACAGGTTCTTCAACCGATCCAGCGTCGCCTTTGCGCGTTCCCACCACAGGTCCGAAGCGCGCCCGCCGTAATTGACCACCACGACTTCGCGCGCACGGCCGCAGGCCTTCTTCACCCGCGATTCGTCGGGCTGCCCGAGGTCGATCCACAGGTCGATGTCCCCGGTGTAGTCGCGCAGCCACAGGTCGGGCTCTTCCTCGTTGCCCAGGCCGCGGCCGAATTCCAGGCGCTCGTCGGCGTGCAGCGCGAAGGCGATGATCCGCACCATCACCCGCTGGTCGGTCTCCGAGGGATGCTGGGCCACGGTGAGGGGATAGGCGCCATAGGCATTGCGGTCCATGTCGCTGACCTGGAGTTCGGCCTTGAGGACGGTGGCCTTGGGCGCCATTCGGTTCACCTTGGGGAAAGGCACATTCTAGGCGGCATGCCAGAATGGCGCATGCGAACCCCCCAGGCGCTGCAGGCGCTGATCGACGACGGCGTCATCGACGAAGTCGTGCGTCCCCTCAAGAGTGGCAAGGAAGCGGCCGTCTACGTCGTGCACGGCGGCGGCGAGGTGCGTTGCGCGAAGGTCTACAAGGACATGGCGCAGCGCAGCTTCCAGCAGCGCGTGCAGTACCAGGAAGGCCGCAAGGTGCGCGGCAGCCGCGAAGCGCGCGCGATCGGCAAGGCCAGCCGCTATGGCCGCCGGCAGCAGGAAGAGGCCTGGAAGAACACCGAGGTCGACGCGCTGTACCAGCTGCGCGATGCCGGCGTGCGCGTGCCCGAGCCCCATGGCTTCTTCCACGGCGTGCTGGTGATGGAGATGGTGACCGACGCCGATGGCTACGCCGCCCCGCGCCTGGGCGAGTACGAGCCGACGCCGGCACAGGCGCGCGAATTCCACGCGGTGCTGGTGCGGCAGGTCGTGCGCATGCTGTGTTGCGGGCTGATCCACGGCGACCTGTCGCCGTACAACGTGCTGGTCGGCCCGGACGGTCCGGTGCTGATCGACTTCCCGCAGGTGGTCAGCGCGGGCGGCAACAACGCGGCGCGGCAGATGCTGCTGCGCGACGTCAACAACCTCACGGCTTACCTGGGGCGATGGGCGCCGGAGTTGCTCGACACCTGGTACGGCGAGGAGATGTGGGCGCTGTTCGAGGCGGGCGCTCTGCAAGCCGATACGGCGTTGACCGG
>SCUI01000012.1 GCA_004297225.1 Lysobacteraceae bacterium
CCGCGCCGGCCACGTCCAGGCCGGTGGCGGTCTCGATTCGCTGGCCCGGGCGCTGCCCCGGCCCAGGCGTCGTCGCAAGGCGGCCTGAGACTGCTTCGGGTCCGGCATTTTCACGAATTATTAACAGCCGCTTTAACGGCTGTTTAATCGGTTCGACCGTACCCTTGTCCAGACCGCAGACCTGCTTCCTCCAACTCGACACACTCGTCAGTGCCGCTGTACGGCGACGCAGATTTCGGTAATCGGGGCAATGCTTGGCCCAGGCGCGGGCTCCGCGCCTGGGCCTTTTGTTTGCTTTACGCTGGTCGGTACACGCCGCCCGTTAAGCTGGCCGTGCCCCCACTACAGGACCCACGGATGCGCATCCTCGTCATCGAAGACAATCCCGACATCGCCGCCAATCTCGGCGACTACCTGGAGGACCGGGGCCACACCGTCGACTTCGCCGCCGATGGCGTCACCGGCCTGCACCTTGCGGTGGTGCATGACTTCGACGCGGTGGTGCTGGACCTCAACCTCCCCGGCATGGACGGGCTGGAGGTCTGCCGCAAGCTGCGCAACGAGGCGCGCAAGCAGACGCCGGTGCTGATGCTCACCGCCCGCGACTCGCTGGACAACAAGCTGGCCGGCTTCGACTCCGGCGCCGACGACTACCTGGTGAAACCCTTCGCGCTGCAGGAAGTGGAAGTGCGCTTGAACGCATTGGCGCGGCGCGGCCGCGGCGTGCAGACGCGGGTGCTGGACGTCGCCGACCTGGAATACAACCTCGACACCCTGGAAGTGCGCCGCGGCGGCAAGCTGCTGCAGCTCAACCCGACCGCGCTGAAGATCCTGCAGTCGCTGATGGAGGCCTCGCCCGCGGTGGTCACGCGGCAGGAGCTGGAAACCCGCGTCTGGGGCGAGGAGCTGCCCGATTCCGACTCCTTGCGCGTGCACATCCACGGCCTGCGCGCGGTGCTCGACAAGCCCTTCGACACTCCGTTGATCCAGACCCGGCATGGCATCGGCTACCGCATCGCAGCACCCGATGGCGGCAGCTGAGGACGCACCCCCGGCGCCCGCGGGGGGACGCCGTCGCAAGCCGATCCGCTACCGGCGCCGGCTGCGCAGCCGCATCATCCTGTCCTACGTCCTGCTCGGCTTCAGCCTGACGCTGGCGCTCGCGTTCGCGACCTACTACGCGCGCAACCGCGTGGAGAACCAGCTGGTCGAGGACGTGATGAACCGCAACATCGAGGAACTGGCGCGGCGCTTCTTCGCCAATCCGGGTGGTCCGCCCGAACTCGCCTTCCAGCAGATGCGCGCCTACGCCTTCGCTCCCGAGAGCGAGCGGCTGAAGCGCGACTTCCCGGAGTGGCGCTCGTTCGACGACGGCATCTACGGAATGAAGGGCGTCGACGAACAGGGCGATCCCTTCACCTACAAGCTGGCCGTCCGCAAGACGCCGGAGACCTGGTTCTTCATCGCCTACGACATGACCCAGTCGGTGCGCGGCGAACGCCAGTTCAACAACGCCCTGGTCGGCGTGGTGCTGGTGTTCACCGTGCTCTCGCTGCTGGTCGGCTGGTGGGCTGCGTCGCGGGTCATGAGCCCGGTGTCGGAACTGGCACAGCGCTTGCGCGAGTCGGGGCGCAGCGCGCAGCCGGAGTCGCTGGCGTCGCACTTTCCCGACGACGAGGTCGGCGAGCTGGCCAAGGCACTGGACGATTACGCCGCGCGCCTGACCGAGGTCGTGCAGCGCGACCGCGAGTTCAACGCCGACGTCAGCCATGAATTGCGCACGCCGCTGGCGGTGATCAAGGGCGCCGCGGAACTGCTGCTGTCGCGCCCGGACCTGGACGCCAAGACCGAGGCCCGGCTGCTGCGGATCCAGCGCGCCGAGCAGCAATGCACCGACCTGATCAATGCGTTGCTGCTGCTGTCGCGCAACGAGCGCGGCCGCGGCGCCGCGGACGTGGCGCGGATCGCCGAGCAGCTGCTGGATGCGCATCGCGCGCAGCTCGGCGGCAAGGCGCTGGAGCTGCGCATGGAAGGCGAACCGGGGTTGGTGGTGGATGCGCCCACGGCCGCGGTGGTGGTCGCGCTGGGCAACCTGATCGGCAACGCCGTGAAGTACACCCACGTCGGCGAGGTGGTGGTGCGCCTGCTGCCGGGTGCGGTCGCGGTGGTCGATTCGGGCCCGGGCCTCACCAGGGAAGAAGCGGCGCGCCTGTTCGAACGCGGCTACCGCGGCAACCACGCCGAGCATTCGCAGGGCGGCGGCATCGGCCTGTCGATCGTGCGCAGGCTGTGCGACCTGTATGGCTGGAACGTGCGGGTGGTGCCGGGCGAGGCTCGCGGCGTCGTCGCGACGTTGACGTTCTCCTGAAACCGAAGCCGGCCATGGGTGGGCCCTACACTCGGACGGGGTCCAGCCAGCCGTGCTTGTCGGGCGTGGCGCCGGTGAACAGGCCGAAGAACAGATCCTGCAGCTGCCGGGTCACCGGGCCGGCCCTGCCGGCGCCGACCTGGCGCCCGTCCACCGAGCGGATCGGGGTGATCTCGGCGGCGGTGCCGCACATGAACAGCTCGTCGCACAGGTACAGGTATTCGCGCGGCAGGTCGCGCTCGACCACGGTGATGCCGGCGTCGCGCGCCAGGGTCATGATCGAGTCGCGGGTGATGCCGTTGAGCAGCGCGGCGCTCACCGGCGTGGTGTGCAGCGCGCCATTGAAGACCAGGAACAGGTTCTCGCCCGCGCCTTCGCTGAGCAGGCCGGTGGAGGCCAGGGCGATGCCTTCGCCGAAGCCCAGCCGCCGGGCTTCGCGCGCGATGAGCTGGCCGGACAGGTAATTGCCGCCGGCCTTGGCCCCGGCGGGGATGGTGTTGGGCGCGAACCGCTGCCAGCTGGAGACGCAGGCGTCGATGCCCTGCTCGAGCACGCCTTCGCCGAGGTAAGCGCCCATCGCCCACGCCGCCACGGCGACGTCGATCGGGGTCTGCGCCGACAGCCCGAAGCCGCCAAGGCCGCGCCAGGCCACCGGCCGCAGGTAGCCGCGCGACAACTCGTTGCGCGTGAGCACTTCGCGGCAGGCGGCGTCGATTTCCGCCTGCGTGTACGGGATCTCCATCTCGTAGATGCGCGCGGAGGCGAACAGGCGCCGGGTGTGGTCGCCGAGGCGGAAGATCGCCGGGCCGTCGGGGGTTTCATAGCTGCGGATGCCCTCGAACACCGACGAGCCGTAGTGCAGCGCGTGCGACATCACGTGGGTGGTGGCTTCCGCCCAGGGCTTGATGCTGCCGTTCTGCCAGATCCACTCGGGGTATTGCTGCATCGCGCTGCTCCGTCGGCCCACGGCCGGGAAAGCGCTTATTTTGCGCCCTTCACAGCCGCACCCACCAGCACCCGGCCTCGCGCGCCAGGCGCAGCGTGGTCGCCGATGGCGTGGTGCCGTTCTCCGTGGTCTGCTCGATCCGCACGCCGACCGGGTCGTGGGCATCCAGCGGCGGGTAGTACAGCGATCCGGGCACGGGTTCGGGCGTGGCGTACAGCGGGACGATGTCCACCAGCGGGCGCCTGGCGATGGTTTCCAGCCGGTCCATGATGTCGTAGCCGGCGCGGGTGGACAGGCCGGTCCATTGGTAGAAGGCGGCCAGCTGGTTGACGTCGCCGACCTCGATCGCGGTCGAGAGTTCGATCAACAGCGCGGTGAAATCGCGCGCGCAGGCGTTGCGATAGCGGCTCGCGAGGCGCGGCTGCGTCGCCGGCGGCGCCGGCTCGGCGCCGAGGCTGGCGCAGGCCTGGTCGGTGTACAGGATTTCACCGTTCGCATGCATGCACGAATTCACCTGCGCGGCGACCGGCGCGGAAAGCGCGAACAGGAGAGCCATGGCGATGGCGCGGGCAGGACAGGCCATCGCCCGAGGTTATCAGCCCTGCCGTCAGAACGAGACGAAATAGCAGCCGGCGTCCCGGTGCACGTCGAAGTCGACGGTGCGCGCGCCGGGGCCGTCGCCGTCGCCGAGCACGAGTTGCAACATGCCCGCGTTCGCGCCGGGCGACTGCATGCCAGCGGAAGCGAACATCATCCCGGCGTTGCCGTAGGACGCGTCCAGGTAGCGGCTGTCGAGCACCGGGTTTCCGACCAGTTGCTGGAGCCGGTCGAGCGTGCGTTGACCCGCGTCGTTGGACATGCCCGCCCAGTCGTAGCTCTCGGCGACGCGGTTGACGTCGCCAAGCGCCAGCGACGCGCGCAGGTCCATCGCCAGCTGGGTCGGCGTGCGCGCGCAGCCGTCGGCGGGCGAGCGGCGGCCCGGGGCGTAACCCGTGGCGACCGCATTGCCGTCGATCGCGGGATACGACGCGAAGGTGGTGTCGCTCGGCACGTCGATCACCCGGCTGGAGATCGCCATCGAATCGGCGCCGAACACCTTGCAGCTGCCATCGGTGTAGCCGATCGAGCCGTCCGCCGACTGGCACTTCTGCAGCGTCGTCGCATGGACGGGTCCGGGAGCGGGAGCCGCGGCCAGGGCGAGGGTGACGGCGGCGACGAGGAGGGGAAAGCGGTTCATGCGGCGGTACCGGTCTGCGGGTTGCCCGCATGCTCGGTGCCGTCGCGTCAACGACGCGGGGAAAATGCCGCGTGGAACTGGCCCGGCGCTGAATTCAGCGCAGGTTGCGCAACACGTTCAGGGTCGGTTTCGACAGATTGAGCGTGTAGAAGTGCAGGGCGGGCGCGCCGCCATCGACCAGCCGCATGCACATCGCGGCCACGAACTCGGCGGCGAACCCGCGGATCGAGTCGGCGTCGTCGCCATACGCCTGCATGCGCTTGGAGATCCAGCGCGGGATCTCCGCACCGCAGGCTTCCGAGAACCGGCGCAACTGCGAGAAATTGGAGATCGGCATGATCCCCGGCACGATCGGCACCTGCACGCCGAGCTTGCGCACGTCGTCGACGAAGCGGAAATAGGCGTCGGCGTTGTAGAAGTACTGGGTGATCGCGCCGTCGGCGCCGGCATCCACCTTGGCCTTGAAGTGGCGCAGGTCGGCCAGGGCGTCTTCGGCCTGCGGGTGGCATTCGGGGTAGCAGCCGACCTCGACGTGGAACCAGTCGCCGTGCTCGGCGCGGATGAACGCGACCAGGTCGGTGGCGTGGCGCAGGTCGCCCATGCGCGCCATGCCCGAGGGCAGGTCGCCGCGCAGCGCCACCAGGCGCTTGCAACCCATCGCCCGGTAGAGCTTGAGCAGCTTGCGGATTTCCTCGCGGCTGCCGCCCATGCAGCTCACGTGCGGCGCGGCATCCAGCGCGTGCCTTTCGCGCAGGCGCTGGATGGTTTCCGGCGTGTAGGACAAGGTCGAGCCACCGGCGCCGAAGGTGCACGACACGTACTCGGGCGACTGCGTGCGCAGCTTCGCCGCGGACCGGTCGAGCAGCGAACGCTGCTCGTCGGTCTTGGGCGGGTAGAACTCGAAGGAAATCGGGACGCTGACGGCCATGCGGGTTCCCCGGTCGCGTCGCGGTCAGTAGCGGTAGTGTTCGGCCTTGAACGGACCATCCACCGGGACGCCGAGGTAGTCGGCCTGCTCCGGGGTCAGTTTCGTCAGCTTCACCCCGATCTTCTCCAGGTGCAGGCGCGCCACTTCCTCGTCGAGCTTCTTCGGCAGCAGGTAGACCTGCTTGCCGTAGCGATCCTTGTTCGCCCACAGGTCGATCTGCGCGAGCGTCTGGTTGGCGAACGAGTTGGACATGACGAAGCTCGGGTGGCCGGTGGCGCAACCCAGGTTCACCAGCCGCCCCTCGGCCAGCAGGAAGATGCTGTTGCCGCCGGCGAAGGTGAACTTGTCCACCTGCGGCTTGATGTTGGTCTTGTTCACGCCGGGCAGCGCGTACAGGGCGTCCACCTGGATCTCGTTGTCGAAGTGGCCGATGTTGCAGACGATGGCCTGGTCCTTCATCGCCTGCATGTGGGCGACGGTGATGATGTCCTTGTTGCCGGTGGTGGTGACGTAGATGTCGCCGCGGCCGAGCGTGCTCTCGACGGTGTTGACCTCGAAGCCCTCCATCGCCGCCTGCAGCGCGCAGATCGGGTCGATCTCGGTGACCACCACGCGCGCGCCATAGGCCCGCATCGAGTGCGCGCAGCCCTTGCCGACGTCGCCGTAGCCGCAGACCACCACCACCTTGCCGGCCAGCATCACGTCCATCGCGCGCTTCAGGCCGTCGGCCAGCGACTCGCGGCAGCCGTAGAGGTTGTCGAACTTGGACTTGGTGACCGAATCGTTGACGTTGATCGCGGGCACCAGCAGCTTGCCCTGCTCGGCGAGCTGGTACAGGCGGTGCACGCCGGTGGTGGTCTCCTCGGAAACGCCCTTCCAGCCTTCGACCACGGTGTGCCAGTAACCGGGACGTTCCTTCGCGACCCGCTTGAGCAGGTCCTTGATCACCTGCTCCTCGTGCGAGGACGCCTTCTCGTCGACCCAGGTGCTGCCGTTCTCGAGTTCGTAGCCCTTGTGGATCAGCAGGGTGACGTCGCCGCCGTCGTCCACCACTAGCTGCGGGCCAAGGAAACCGCCCTTGCCGTCGGGGAAGCTCAGCGCGTCGAGCGTGCAGTCCCAGTATTCCTCCAGGGTCTCGCCCTTCCAGGCGAACACCGGCGTGCCGCTGGCGGCGATCGCGGCGGCGGCGTGGTCCTGGGTCGAGAAGATGTTGCAGGACGCCCAGCGCACGTCGGCGCCGATGTCCTTCAGCGTCTCGATCAGCACCGCGGTCTGGATGGTCATGTGCAGCGAGCCGGTCACGCGCACGCCCTTGAGCGGGGCCTGCGCGGCATGCTTGCGGCGGATGGACATCAGGCCGGGCATCTCGTGCTCGGCGATGTCGATCTCCTTGCGGCCGAAATCGGCCAGGGAGATGTCGGCGACCTTGTAGTCGCCGTCGGTGGAGAAGCTGCGGGCTTGTGCGTTCATGGAGGTGCTCCGTCGGATGGATTCAACGGGCGCCGTTGTTGCTGCGTCCCGCCGAGCCTGGCCGCCCTGTGTCGACGGTCGCAGCGCCCCTCGGCGGGACGTCGTGTCGCGGCTTGCGCCGCTCCCACAAGGTGGGTTCGCGGTTATTTCAGCTTCGCGGCCTTGCGCAATTCCTCGGCCTTGTCGGTCTTCTCCCAGGAGAAGCTGGTCGCCTTCTGCTTCTTGCCGGCCGCGTCAACGTACTCGACCGCTTCGGGCTTGCGGCCGAAGTGGCCGTAGGCGGCGGTCGCCTGGTACATCGGGTGGATCAGGTCGAGCATCTGGATGATGCCGTACGGGCGCAGGTCGAAGTGGCGGCGGATCAGCTTCTCGATCACGTCGTCGCCGACCTTGCCGGTGCCGAAGGTGGTGACCGAGATCGAGGTCGGCTCGGCGACGCCGATGGCGTAGCTGACCTGGACCTCGCAACGGTCGGCCAGGCCGGCGGCGACCACGTTCTTGGCGACGTAGCGCGCGGCATACGCGGCCGAGCGGTCGACCTTGGACGGATCCTTGCCGGAGAACGCGCCGCCGCCGTGGCGGGCCCAGCCGCCGTAGGTGTCGACGATGATCTTGCGGCCGGTCAGGCCGCAGTCGCCCACCGGACCGCCGATGACGAACTTGCCGGTCGGGTTGATGTGGAACTTGGTGCCCTTGTGCAGCCACTTGGCCGGCAGCACCGGCTTCAGGATGGTCTCGCGGACGGCTTCGACCAGGTCCTTCTGCTTCACGCCCGGATCGTGCTGGGTGGACAGCACCACCGCGTCGATGGCGACGGCCTTGCCGTTCTCGTAGCGCAGGGTGACCTGCGACTTGGCGTCAGGGCGCAGCCACGGCAGCGGCGAGTTCCTGCGCTTGCGCACCTTCGCCTGCTGCTCGACCAGCCGGTGCGAAAGATGGATCGCGGCCGGCATGTAGCTGTCGGTCTCGTTGGTGGCGTAGCCGAACATCAGGCCCTGGTCGCCGGCGCCCTGTTCCTCGGGCTTCTTGCGGTCCACGCCTTGGTTGATGTCGGGCGACTGCTTGCCGATCAGGTTGAGCACGCCGCAGGTGGCGCCGTCGAAACCGACCTCGCTGGAGTCGTAGCCGATGTCCAGGATCACCTTGCGGGTCAGCGCCTCCAGGTCGATCCACGCGGAGGTGGTGATCTCGCCGGCGACGATCGCCACGCCGGTCTTGACCATGGTTTCGCAGGCCACGCGCGCGCGCTTGTCCTGCGCCAGGATCGCGTCGAGCACGGCATCCGAGATCTGGTCGGCGACCTTGTCCGGGTGGCCTTCGGAGACCGATTCGGAGGTGAACAGGTAGGCGGAGCTGGACATCGCGGGGGGCCCTCGAGGGATATATCCCTTGATACGGATGAAAGGATGGCCGGGAATGATACACGCGGCGTGGTCGCTGCGCATCGCCTCCGATTGTGCCCGGCCCGCGGCCAGGGGTTGTCATCATCCGGACCCGTGGTGGCAATGCGGCTGTCTCCGGCGACGGCCAGGCTGTCGGCATCCCGCCCCTGCCTGCGCCCAGATGCTCCAGATCGAACGCCGGATCGAGACCCGTTTCCCGGATTGGTTCCGCGGCCGTCGCGGGCGTCTCGCCAGGCCGCTGGTACGCACCCTGGGCCGCTGGTCGGGGCTGGAATCGGCCAGCGCGTTCCTGGCGGCGAACGCGACGTTGCGAGGCCAGGCATTCGTCGCGGCCGCGCTGCGCCACCTGCAGGCCGATTATCGCGTCGAACCGGAAGACCTCGCGCGCATTCCCGCCAGCGGCCGGCTGCTGGTGGTCGCCAACCATCCATCCGGCGCGCTCGATGCCCTGGCGCTGCTGCACCTGCTGGGGCGCGTTCGCAGCGACGTGCGGATCGTGGCCAACGACCTGCTCGCGGCGATCCCCAACCTGGAGGGCATGATCCTGCCGGTCCGCATCCTCGGCGGCCGACCCGATCCAGAGAGCCTGCGTGCCGTCTCCGCAGCGCTCGAGGCCGACCAATGCGTCGTCATTTTCCCGGCCGGCGAAGTGTCGCGGCTGGGTTGGCGCGGGGTGCGCGACGGCAGGTGGCGCAAGGGCGTCGTGCACTTTGCCCGGGCGACCGGGGCGCGGGTGTTGCCGGTGGGGATCGCCGCCCGCAACTCCGCGCTGTTCTATGGCGCTTCGGCGCTGTTCAAGCCGGCGGGCACCGCGCTGCTCGCACGCGAGATGTTCGCCCGGCGCCGGCGGATGATCCAGCTGAACGTTGGCGCCGCCGGGCCGTTGCCCAGCGGTGACGTCGTCCTGGTGCTGGACCAGCTGCGTCGCTACGTGCATGCCCTGGCCCGGCTGAAGCCTGCCGACGCGACCGGCGCGGTCGCGCAACCGGCGCCGGTTGCGGATCCCACGGACGCGCGGATGGTCGAAGCAGCGGTCGACGAGCTGCCGTTGCTCGGCCGCACCGCCGATGGCATGCGCATCCATGCCGGCCGCCTCGCCGCGGACTCGCCGCTGCTGCGCGAAATCGGCCGGGTGCGCGAATGCGCGTTCCGCGCGGTAGGGGAGGGCACGGGCCGCAGCCTGGACCTGGATGCCTACGATTGCTGGTACGAACACATCGTGCTCTGGGATCCGGCGGCGCGGCGCATCGCGGGCGCCTATCGCGCCGCGCGCGGCGCCCCGGTGCTGGCGGCGCAGGGCCTGGCGGGGCTCTACACCGCATCCTTGTTCCGGTATTCGGACGCCGCCATCCCGCGCATCGCCGAAGGCATGGAGCTGGGGCGCAGTTTCGTCGCGCCCGATTACCAGGGCAGCCGCAGCATCGACTACCTGTGGCAGGGCATCGGCGCCTACCTGCGCGCGCATCCCGGCGTGCGCTACCTGTTCGGCGCGGTCTCGATCAGCGCAGCGTTGCCGGATCGCGCACGCGAGCAGATCGTCGCCTACTACGCACATTACTACGGCATGAATTGCGACCGTGGCGGCGAGGCGGTGGCGGTGCCGCAGCGACCGTTCGCCTACAGAAGTGCGCCGGCGGAGTTCGCCGAGATCGACGCCGCGACCGCCTTCGGCGTGCTCAAGGCCAACCTCTCCGCCATCGGCGCCAGCGTGCCGATGCTCTACAAGCAGTACACCGAATTGTGCGAGCCGGGCGGCGCGCGGTTCCTCGCCTTCGGCGTGGACCCCGGCTTCAGCGACAGCATCGACGGCCTGATCGAGGTCGACCTGCAGCGCATGCGCCCGCACAAGCGCCGGCGCTATCTCGGCTCGCCGGCGATCAGGGAGGAGGCGGACGCATGACCGCGCGGATCCCGGCCCCATGGCGGCGCGCGGTCTTCATCTCGGACGTGCACCTGGGTTCGCGGCATTGCCACGCCCGGGAACTGGCGGACTTCCTGGAGCGACTGCGTTGCGGCCGGCTTTACCTCGTCGGGGACCTCGTCGACCTGTGGTGGCTGTCGCAACGCCGCGCGCACTGGTCCGCCGCCCACACGCGGGTGGTCGAAGCCCTGCACGCGCTGCGACGCGCCGGCACCGACATCGTCTACATCCCCGGCAACCATGATCGTCCCCTGCGCCGCGTTTGCGGACTGGCGCTGCCGGCGATGCGCGTTCGCCGGCGTGCGATCCATGCCACCGCGGACGGCCGTCGGCTGCTCGTGGTCCATGGCGACGACTACGACGGCACCACCCAGTTCGGCGGGCTGCAGGAACGCTTCGGCGACTGGCTTTACTACCGCATCCTGACCGGCAACCAGCTGCTCAATCGCATGCGCGGGCATTTCGGGATGCGCTACTGGTCCCTGGCCGACTACCTGAAGCGACGCAGCGGCGCGGCCGAGCGCTACGTCGCACGCTTCGTCGACGCCGGACTTGCCGACGCCCGCAGGCGCGGGCTGGATGGCATCGTGTGCGGCCATATCCATCGCACCGGCCTGTTCGTGCGCGATGGCGTGGTCTATGCCAACGATGGCGACTGGGTCGAAAACCTGACCGCGCTCGCGGAGGACGCCGACGGCAGCCTGCGGCTGCTCGACCGCTTCCATGGCACGCGTGCTCTGCTGGGGCCGCGCGTCGCGCCCGTGGCGTTCGCGCCGGCCCGGTTGCCGCGCGTGGCGTGACGCGTGCGACCCGGCCGCCTACGCCGCGGCCGGCAACTCCGGCGCCACCCCCGCCTCCAGCGCGTCGAAATAATCCCGCGTCAGCCGCACTTGCGCTGCGGCGGCCTGGGCCTGGTTCACAACCGCGCGGAACGCGGCGTTCTCGGGGCGGTCCTTCGCGTACCAGCCCAGGTGCTTGCGGGCGATGCGCACGCCCGCTTCCTCGCCGTGGAACTCGTGCAGGTCCTGCAGGTGGCCCAGCAGGACGTCGCGCACCTCGGCGGGACCCGGCTCTGGCAGCAGCTCGCCGGTGCGCAGGTAGTGGGCGATCTCGCGGAAGATCCACGGCCGGCCCTGGGCGGCACGGCCCACCATCAGCGCGTCGGCGCCGGTGTCGCGCAGTACCTGCGCCGCCTTGCGCGGTGAATCGATGTCGCCGTTGGCGATCACCGGGATCGGCGAGGCGGCCTTGATCGCGGCGATGGTGTCGTACTCGGCGCTGCCGGAGTAATACTGCTCACGGCTGCGACCGTGGATCGCCAGCGCGGCGATGCCGGACTGCCACGCGATGCGCGCGATCGCCGGCGCGTTGCGGTGGGTGGCGTCCCAGCCGGTGCGGATCTTCAGCGTCACCGGCACCTCCACCGCGGCGACCACCGCCTCGAGGATGCGCGCGACCAATGCCTCGTCGCGCATCAGCGCCGAACCTGCCCAGGCGTTGCACACCTTCTTCGCCGGACAGCCCATGTTGATGTCGATGAGCCGGGCGCCGTGGTCGACGTTGTACTTCGCCGCCTCGGCCAGCACCGCCGGCACCGTGCCGGCGATCTGCACGCTGACCGGATCGGGTTCGCCGGCATGGTCCATGCGCCGCAGCGACTTGGTTGTGTTCCAGAAGCGCGGGTCCGAGGTCGTCATCTCCGACACCGCCAGGCCGGCGCCCAGGCGCTTGCACAGCACCCGGAACGGCTTGTCGGTGACCCCTGCCATAGGGGCAAGGATCACCGGCGGGTCGATGGCGTAAGGCCCGATGCGCATCCCCCCATTGTAGGAGCGGCGCATGCCGCGATCAGGCCTTTCCGGGGGGCAGGTTATTTCCTCGACGGTTTTCGCCGCCAGAACAGGAACCCGGTCACCAGCAGGAACATGGGCACCAGGCCCGCGAGCGCGGTGAGCCAGCGCGGCAGCGGCCCGCCGACTGCGCCGATGTGCAGCGGGTAGATCGCCTCGGTCATGCGCGCGCCCGCCGCCTGGGCCGTGGCGTCGTGGGCGAGCAGCACTTCGCGGCCCGCCAGGTCGACGTGCACCGTGCTGCGTCCGTTGACGTGCCACTCGCCCGGCATGCGCGCGCGGAAGCTGACCACGCCTTCGCCGGGCGCCGGCGCGGCGGTGCGGGTGAGGCGCGCGCCGGGGAGCCCGGATTGCGCGCGTGCGAGCACCGCGGGCCAGTCCAGCGGCGCGTCGGCGGCATGCACCGGTGCGGCGGGAATCCCGCCGCCGCCGAACAGGCCGGTCAGCAAGCCGCGCGCGCCTGCGTGGTAGACCATGCCGACGCCGGTCAGCGTCAGCAGCAACAACAGCGGCAGCAGCACCACGCCGGTGCTGCGATGCCAGCTCAGCCAGCGTCGTGCCGGCGGCTGCGTGAACCAGCGCAGCGACAACTTCAGCATCCCGCGCTTCGGCCACCACAGGTACAGCCCGGTCAGCAGCAGGCCCAGCGAAATCCAGCCGACGATCCCGACCACCTGTTCGCCGGCCTCGCCGGCAAGGAAATGGATGTGCAGGTCCTGCAGCCACAGCAGGAAGTCGTCGTCGGTGCCGCGCATCAGCAGCAGTCCTCCGTCCTCGGGCGCGAAGTAGCCGCGACGACCATCCTCGTAGAAGCCGACGACCACCGGCATGGAGGGATCCGGGAACTGGATCGAGCGCAGCCCCTGCGGTTCTTCGCGCGCGAGGATCGAGCTTGTGACCTGGCCGTCCACTCGCAACGCGTGGCCTTCCAGCTGCGGATGGTGCCAGCGCAGCAGGTCCTCGTGGAACACGAGCACCGAACCGCTCAGGCCGAGCACCGCGAACGCGATGCCGGCGGTGAGCCCGACCCACAGGTGCAGCCAGGACAACAGCCTGCGCATGCTCAGAAACGCATGGTCCAGCTTGCGGTCAGGGCGCGGCCGCGGCCGGCGTTGTAGTCGTCGTCGGCGGGCGTGGTCTGCGAGAAGTAGCTGATGTACTGGCGATCGAACAGGTTCTCGATGCCGAGGTTCAGCGTGCCCGCGTCGAAGGCGATGCGTGCCTGCAGGTCGAACACCGCGTAGCCTTCGAATCCGCCGGCGGGCGTGCCGCGGAACCGGAAGTCGCGGTCGGCGGAGACACTGCCCTGCAGGCGGGTCGACACGCGCGGCGACCAGTCCTGCTCCCAGTAGCCGGTGGTGCGGTCCGGGCTGATGTTGATGCCGGCCAGGTCGCTGTCGAGCACGTCGTCGCCGTTGCTGTCGTAACGGCCTTCGGTGCGCGCATGCGCCATGCCCACGCGGGTGCTGTCGGACAGGCGATAGGCGAGGTTGGCCTCGATGCCGCGGATGGACGTCGCTTCGCGCTTGACGATGTAGCTCTGGGTGGCATCGTCGAAATCGAGCCGCGAGCCAAGGTCGGAATCCGACCAGTACGCCGCCAGGTGCGCGAGCCAGCGGCCGTCGTCCCAGTCCAGGCCGATCTCGCGGTTGTCGGCCACGACCGGCGTCAGGTCCACCAGCGTGTCGACGTCCTGGCCCGGCACCTTGATCCCGCGCAGCACCCGGCCGATGTCGGCGACGGTATAGCCCTCCGCGTATGAGGCGTACAGCTTCAGCGCATCGCCCGCTTCCCAGACCACGCCGAAGTTGGGCAGGGTCCGGGTGTACTCGGGCGCGCCACCGGCGACCACGTGGCTGCCGTTGCGCGGGATGGTCAGGTAGTCGTCCACTTCCAGGCGTGCGCGCTCGTGGCGCAGGCCGCCGGTGAACAGCAGCTCGCCCAGGCGGTACTCCGCCTGGACCAGTGGCGACAGGCTTTCGTAGGTGGTCGGCGGCACGTAGGTGATGTCGGCGGCGAGGTAGCGCTGCTCGGTGGTGTCGCGGGTGATGTCCAGCCCCAGCGTGAGCCGCAGCGGCAGGCCGGCGACGTCGGGGCGCGACCAGGTGAATTTCGCGCCCTGCTTCTCGGCGCCGATGTTGGTCTGGTCGAACCAGACGTCGTCGGTGCCCTGGTTGAAGAAATCGACGTAGCGGAACGAGCCGTAGCGCGCGTCGAATTGCGTCCAGTACAGCTGCGCCTGCAGGTAGCCGCCGGCAAGGTCGAGGTCGCTGTAGTCCAGGCTCGCGGTGGTGGAGTCGTTCATCGGCGGATCCAGCGGCGGTTCGCCCGGCACCGAGGTGGCGGTCTCGCCCGCTTCGAAGTCGCCGGGCAGGTTGAGGTAGTCGCCATCGCCACGCAGGCGGTACTCGTTGATGCCCAGCTGCAGGCGGCGCGAGTCGCCCAGGTCCCATCCGGCCTTGGCGAACACGCTGGCGCTGCGCGCGTCCATCAGGTCGCCCTGCACCTGGTCGATCGCGATCGCCTTGCCTTCGCCGTCGTAATACAGGCCTTCCTGGGCGTAGGACACGCCGCCGACGAAATCGAAGGCGCCGTTGCGCGTGCCGAACAGGTACGAGCCGCGATAGCCGGCGCTGTCGTCGCGATGCGGCAGCGCGGTGCTGGCGCCGATCGTCGCTTCATGGAAGCTGCCGTCCTGTCGCGGCGCGCGGCGGGTGATGATGTTGATGATGCCGCCGGAGGCGCCGAGCCCCTGCAGCGCATTGGCGCCGTGGATGACCTCGATCCGCTCGATCATCGCCGGGTCGATCGTATGCGCATCGCGCGAACCGTCGCGCAGCGGCGTGGACTGCGGCACGCCGTCGACCATGTACAGCGGCTGCCGGCCGCGCAACGATTCGCCGAAGCTGGACATCTTCTGCCGCGACGGCGCGAAGGCGGGGATCAGGTTGGCCAGCACCTGCGACAGGTCGCGGGTGACCGCCAACTGCTCCCGCAGTTCCTCGGCGGTGATCACGGTGATGGTGTTGGGCAGCGCCGCGTCGGAATCGGGCAGGCGGCTGGTGGATGCGGACACGGTGACCTTGGTCAGGTCCTTGACGGGTGTGGCCGGGGCAGGGTTGGCGGTCTGGGCGTTGGCGTGCAGCGGGAAGGCGAGGGCGCCGGCGATCGCGGCGGCCAGCAGGTGGGTTGGGGTCATCGAAGGTGGGCCGGGAAAAGTCCTGCCGATTGTAAATGAGAACAAGTCCCATTCACAATCTCCCCGGCCGTCCCGGGCACCCTGCCGCGGTGACTGGCCTCAGAGCGGCCCCGGCGCCGGCGTCGTCGACCCCCGCTCGTGCCTGTGCTTGAACAGCGGCACGAAGGCGACAGCCATCGCCAAGGCATACAGCGCGAAGGTCACCCAGATACCGTGCCAGTCCTTGCTGCCGTCGGCGGCGGTGAACCAGCGGTCGATCATCCAGCCGCTGACCGCGCTGCCGAGGATCGCGCCGATGCCGTTGGTCATCAGCATGAACAAGCCCTGGGCGCTGGCGCGGATCCGGGGGTCGCTCTGCTGCTCGACGAACAGCGAACCGGAGATGTTGAAGAAGTCGAAGGCCATGCCATAGACGATGCAGGAAAGCACGATCATCCACAGCCCCGCGCCGGGGTCGCCGTAGGCGAACAGGCCGAAGCGCAGGAACCAGGCCAGCATGCTCAGGGTCATCACCGTCTTGATCCCGAAGCGCTTCAGGAAGAACGGGATGGTGAGGATGAACAGCGTTTCGGAGACCTGCGAGATCGACATGATGATCGCCGGGTAGCGCACCGCCAGCGTGCCCGCGTACTCCGGATCGTTGCCGAATTCGCCAAGGAACGTGCCGCCATAGGCATTGGTCAGCTGCAGCGCCGCGCCCAGCAGCATGGCGAAGAAGAAGAACACCGCCATGTTGCGGTCGCGCAGCAGCCGGAACGAGGACAGGCCGAGGACGTCGATGAGCGAGCGGCTGGGCGCCTGGCCCATCAGCGGCGGCGCCGGCGGCAGGGTGAAGGCGTACAGGCCCAGGACCAGCGCGGCGGCGGCGGCGATGTAGAACTGCCCAGGCGAGGTTTCCAGTCCGAGGAGGCTCGTGGTCCACATCGCGGCGATGAAGCCGATCGTGCCCCAGACGCGGATCGGCGGGTAGTCGCGGATCACGTCGAGGCCGGCCTGCTTCAGCGCGTTGTAGGCGACGGTGATCGCCAGCGACAGGGTCGGCATGTAGCAGACCATCGTCAGCATCATCATCCAGAACATCTGCTCCGGGCTGTTCGCGATCGGCAGCAAGGCCAGCATCACGCCGCCGGCCAGGTGCAACGCGCCGTAGAGTTTCTGCGCGCTCACCCACTTGTCCGCGACCACGCCCATCAGCGCCGGCATGAACAACGCGGCGATGCCCATGGTCGAGAAGATCGCTCCGAAGCTCGTCCCGGACCAGTGGCGGTTCTCGAACCAGAAGCGGCCGATGGTGATCAGCCATGCCCCCCAGATGAAGAACTGCAGGAATATGGCGATGGTCAGGCGCAGCTTCAGCTTCATGCAGTCGTCCGGAGTAGAGCCGACCCATGGTCGGCTTCGTGGAGAGTGTAACGGCGCCCTACAGGTCCCGCGCCATCACCCGGTTGCCGCCCTGGTGCTTGGCGGCCTGCAGGCGGCGGTCCGCCGAACCGAGCAGTCCCGACAGGTCGTCGCCATCCTGCGGCCACGCCGCGAGTCCGGCAGAGAAACTGAGGCGCTGGGGATCCAGGCCGCGGCCCGGATGGAACGGCTGGTCCCACAAGGAGCGCCGCAGGTGCTCGGTGCGCTCCCATGCGGTGCCCAGCGGGCAATGCAGCAGGGCGACGAATTCGCCCCCGCCCAGCCGCACCAGGCGTTCGCCATCGTGCAGGCCCTGCGACATGATCCCGACCGCGTGCCGCAATGCGCGATCGGCGTCGGGGCGCCCGATTTCGTCGTTGACCACGCGGAACCGGTCGAGGTCGAGCAACGCCACGCTCAGGGAACGGCCCTCGCCGACTTGCTCGAACAGGTGCGGCATGTGCTGCAACAGCCACATGCGATTGGGCAGGCCGGTCAGGTGGTCGCGCCCGGACATCTGCACCAGCCGTTGCATGCGGTGGACGATGCTGGTGGCCAGCAGCGTCATGATCAGGAGCACCAGCAAGCGCTCGACCTGGTTGGCGACGGTCGCGGTGCCGTAGTCGACGGACACCAGCTGCTCGGGCGCATCGGCGCCGGCGAACAGGGCCACGGCCAGGGTGGCGTACTGCACGATCGCCAGGCCGCCCGCGAACAGGGTCAGCCGGCCATCGTGGCGCAGTGCGGTCATCGCGATGGCGACGAGGTAGAAGCTCCAGACCACCATGCTGTTCATGCCGGCGACGCGGTCGCCGAGCGAGAGCAGCACCAGCACGCCGGTGGTGGTGGTGACATCGTAGGCGCCGGTGGCCCAGGGCAGCCAGGCATGGCGGCGGCGATTGCGCGCCAGCACCAGCCATACCTGCGCCATCAGGTTGACGAAGACGGCAGCGCCCAGGCCGATGACGGTCTCGCCCACGTCCGCGCCGCTGAGCGCACCGGCCAGCGGCAGCAACAGCAGCAGCGCCGAGAGGGCCGCGCGCAGCCGCGCGACCAGCAATTCGCCGCCCGCGCCGAGTTCGAGCATGGCCTCGTCCTGGCGCGCCGAGAGCGTCCCCAGGAGTTCGCCGATCCAACCATTGGCTCGCCCGTGCAAAGCGCCTGTCCCCTTCATCGCATTGCTGTCCCTACGCGGGAGCATAGCCGCGCTCAGGCGATGCCGCGAAGCGCCACCCACAAGCCGAGCGCCAGGAACACCAGGGCGGCGGCGATGCGGGCTGCCTTCAGCGGCAGCCGGCTGGCGAACCGGCTGCCGAGCAGCACCACCGGCACGTTTGCCAGGAGCATGCCGACGGTGGTGCCGGCCACGACCTGCCACAGCGGCACGTAGTTGGCCGCCAGCAGCACGGTCGCGACCTGGGTCTTGTCGCCGATCTCGGCGACGAAGAAGGCGATGGTGGTGGCGATGAAGGCGCCGCGTGCAGGCAGCGCGGTGTCGTCGTCCACTTCGTCAGGCCGCAGCGTCCACAACGCGATCGCGATGAAACTGCCGGCGACGATCCAGCGCAGCACCGCGGGCGTCAGCCAGGACGCCGCGAGCGCGCCGAGCCAGCCGGCCAGAGCGTGGTTCAACAGGGTGGCGAGCAGGATGCCGCCGATGATCGGCCAGGGTTTGCGGAATCGCGCCGCCAGCAGCAGCGCCAGCAGCTGCGTCTTGTCGCCGATTTCGGCCAGGGCCACGGTGAGGGTCGAAACCAGCAATGCATCCATCGTGCCTATTGTAGGAGCGACAGGATCTCTTGGCCGTAGCGCTCGAGTTTTGCCGTGCCCACGCCCGGCACGCCGGCGAGCTCGTCGAGCCCGCGTGGCGCGGCCAACGCAATCTCGCGCAAGGTGCGGTCGTGGAAGATCACGTAGGCGGGCACGTTCTGCGCGCGCGCCGCCGCCGAGCGCCAGGCGCGCAGCGCCTCGAAGCGCGTGGAAGCTTCCGGGGGAAGCGCCAGGTCCGGTAGGGGCGTGCCGGTGGCGGACCGTGCCGCGCGAACGCGACGCACTGGTCGTGCCGGATCCTCGCGCAGGCGCACCTCGCGTTCTCCCTTGAGCACCGCCGCGCTGTCGGCGGTCAGGCGCAGCGCGCCGTGGCCCTCCATGTCCACTTCCAGCAGTCCGGCGGCCACCAGCTGCCTGAACACGCTGCGCCACTGCCGCGCGTCGAGCTCGGTGCCGATACCGTAAGTGCTCAGGCGCTCGTGGCCGAACTGGCGCACCTTGGCGGTATCCGCGCCGCGCAGGATGTCCACCAGGTGGGCGGCGCCGAAGCGCTGGCCGGTACGAAAGACGCAGGACAGCGACTTCTGCGCGGCGACCGTGGCATCCCACTGCCGTGGTGGCGAGAGGCAGTTGTCGCAGTTGCCGCAATGCCCCGGGTGGGCTTCGCCGAACCAGGCCAGCAGCGACTGCCGCCGGCAACCGGCGGACTCGCAATAGCCCACCAGCGCGTCGAGCTTGCGGTGCTCCAGCCGCTTGCGCTCCTCGCCCGACTCGGCGGAATCGATCATGCGTCGCAGTTGCACGGCATCGCCCAGCGAATACGCCATCCAGGCCTCTGCCGGTTCGCCGTCGCGTCCCGCGCGCCCGGTTTCCTGGTAGTAGCCCTCGACCGACTTCGGCAGGTCGAGGTGGGCGACGAAGCGCACGTCGGGCTTGTCGATGCCCATGCCGAAGGCGATGGTGGCGACCATCACGATCCCGTCCTCGCGCAGGAACCGGCGCTGGTGCGCCGCGCGCACGCCCGCTTCGAGTCCGGCGTGGTAGGGCAGGGCCTCGATGCCCTCGCGTGCGAGGAAGGCCGCGGTCTCCTCGACCTTGCGCCGCGACAGGCAGTAGACGATCCCGGCGTGGCCGCGATGGCCGGCGAGGAAATCCAGCAGCTGGCGGCGGCCGTCCTCGCGGGGCACCACTGCATAGCGGATGTTCGGCCGGTCGAAGGAACTGGTGAACTGGCGCGCCCCCTCCAGTCCGAGCCGCTCGGCGATTTCGTGGCGGGTCGGGGCATCCGCCGTGGCGGTGAGCGCGATCCGCGGGACCCCGGGCCACCGCTCGTGCAGCAGGGTGAGCTCGCGGTACTCGGGGCGGAAGTCGTGGCCCCACTGGGAGACGCAATGCGCCTCGTCGATGGCGAACAGGGCAATCCGGGCCTGGTCGAGCAATCCGAGGAAGCGGGGTGTGAGCAGGCGCTCGGGGGCAACGTAGAGCAGGTCAAGTTCGCCGTGTGACAGCTGTCGCTCGACCCGGGCGGCCTGGGCAGGGTCAAGTGCCGAATTGAGGTAGGCGGCTTTCACGCCCAGTTGACGCAGGGTTTCCACCTGGTCCTGCATCAGCGCGATCAGGGGTGACACCACGATCGCCGTGCCCTCGCGAAGCAGGGCCGGAAGCTGGTAGCACAGCGACTTCCCGCCCCCCGTGGGCATCAGCACCAGGGCGTCGCCCCCGTCGACAAGATGGCCGACGATCGCCGCCTGTTCGCCGCGGAAGCTGTCGAAACCGAACACCTGGCGCAGCATTGCCAGGGCGTCGGGCGGGTTGATGGGAGAGGGCAACGGCGCACCAGGCACGGGGGAGGGCAGGCCCACCAGCTTGCCATGGTCGCGAGTGGAAACGGTTGCGGTGACCGCGAGGCACATCTTGTCGAGAGTGAGACAAGGTTCACGGTTTCACCTACAGCTCACGTTCACTATATTCGGCAAGATTGCCTTGTAGTTCACATTTTTGGCGTGATAGGGTGCCGTCCTAACACAACCGTCACGCTGCGCTAACGCCCTCAAGAGGTGACCCAATCACCGAGGGTGGGGCGCATGTGGACCTGCAGGCTCGACAGGGGGCTCGTAGCTATGGAATTCACCGTGGGCATCCGCTCCTGCGCCGGAGCATTCGTCGTTGCCGCTTCCTTGATGGCATCCGCGGCGAGCCACGCCCAGGCGGCGCCGGGCATCACGATCAACACCTCGGCCTTCCAGGAAATGGAAGTCAAGGCGGATGACGGCACGGTCACCAGGAAACTGGTGCCTGCCGCGCGCGTGGTGCCGGGCGACGAGGTGGTCTACGAGATCACCTATTCCAACGGCGGCGCCGACTCGGCGACCAACCTCGCGATCAACAATCCCGTTCCCGACGCCGTCACCTTCCTCGTGGCGACCAACCCGCCGACCGCGGTGTCCGTGGATCAGGGCGAGACCTTCGGCAACCTGGGCGACCTGCGGGTCGAGGGGCTGGACGGCCAGGTGCGTCCCGCGCAGCCGGCCGACATCACCAACCTCCGCTGGACCATCGCCACCCTCGCGCCGGGCGCGCAAGGGACGATCCGATATCGCGTGCGCGTCAAGTAGCCGACTTCTTCCCACACCACTTCCTTCCACGATTCAGTAGCGACACCAAGCAACACACAGGGGACCCAAGATGAACTTCCGAACCCACAGGCGCGCCCTCGCGGCCGTACTGCTCCTTGCCGGTGCCATGCAGGTGCAGGCGGCCGACCTCGGCACCAATGCCGGCACCAGCGTCACCAACGAAGCCAGCGTCTCCTTCTCGGTGGGCGGCGTGCTGCAGACCGTTACCCCGAGCGATGACGTGTCGTTCGTCGTCGACCGCAAGGTCGACGTGGTCGTGGCCAACGTCGCCGACGCCTCGGTCTCGCCGAATGCCACGAACCAGGTGCTCGAGTACACGGTCACCAACAAGACCAACGACGCGCTCGATTTCATCCTGTCGACCAGCGACGGCGGCGGCACGTTCGTCGCCACCGGAGTGGAGATCTGGGTGGACGATGGCGACGGCAATTTCGAAGGCGCCGGCCAGGACACCCTCGTGTCCTACATCGACAACCTCGCCGAGGACGCCAGCGCGACCGTGTTCGTGGTCGCGGACATCCCCAGCGGTGCCGCCGACGGCGAGACCGACGTGTTCTGGCTGACGGCGCAGGCGGCTGCCCCGACCGGTACCTCCGGTTCGCCTGGCGCGGCCCTTGCCGAAAGCGGCGCGGCCGACGATCCGCTGGTCGTCGAAAACGTCTTCGCGGACGGCGACGGTCCCGCGGCCGAAGGCGCACAGGACGGCCAGCACAGCGCCGCCGCCACCTACACCGTGGCCACCACCAGCCTCTCGGTGACCAAGACCTACAAGGTCATCTACGAGGATGCCGCCAACACCACCAGCTTCAGCGATGCCGGCGACCTCAAGCCGATCCCCGGCGCGCTCGTCGAGTTCTGCATCCTCGTCGCGAACGGCGGTGGCGTCGACGCGCAGGGCGTGACCATCAGCGATACGCTGGGTGCGCCGAACACGGTCATCTCCAACGCCACGTGGGTTGCCGAAAGCATCAAGGTCGGCACGAGCTGCGACTACACGACCGCGACCGGCTACGACGACGACGCCGTCGACGAGACCGGCGACGACGACGCCACCGGCACGTCCGCGAACTACAACAGCGGTACCGGCGTGGTGACGTCGAACGTCGAGACCCTGAGCGGTGGCAGCAGCACCGCCACGATGTTCCGGGTGATCCTGAACTGATCCGCGCGCCTGCCGGGGCACCCGCCCCGGCAGGCAGCAGATCGTTCCCGCGATCCATGGCCCGTCCTGCCGCTCCCGAAGCGGCGGGCAGGAGTGGTGCAGTCCCGTGAAACGTCTCCCGGCCAATGCCAAGGACTTCCGGCGACCCGGTCTCCGACTGGTGGCGCCGGTCGTGGCTGCCCTGGCGACGCTGCTGGGGTCGGGCAACACCTGGGCCGCCCGCGTCGAGAACACAGCGCAGGTTTCCTTCGCGGCAATTGACACCGGACCGCAGACGCTGCACAGCAACACCGTCGCCTTCGACATCCTGCCCTCGCCCTCGCCGGCCGACATCGAGTTCCGCCGCTTCGACCCGGGCGCGGTGGGCGGCGACGACGTCCCCGCCGGCGGCGGGCAATGCCTGGTGGACGGCGGCTACATCCCCTTGCCGCCCGTGGAGGAGGGCGACGGCACGCCGGTGGACCCGGAGGGCGGCGGCACCAGCGACGCCAACGGCTACTACATCGGCGAGCCCGTGGTGATCGCGGTCACCGACGGCAACCGCAACACCGATCCCGCGGTCCGCGAACTGGTGGAGGTCGCCATCACCACCGGCACCGGCGATGCCGAGTCCCTGAGGTTGCAGGAAACCGACGTCGATACCGGCGTGTTCGCCGGCGCCATCCAGAGCCGGCTGATGCCGCCGGCGCCGGTGCAGTACGATTGCGTGCTGTCGCTGGAGGCGGGCGCCGAGATCGTCGCCCGCTACACCGACAGCGATTTCCCGCTGGACGCCGTGGCGACCGCGGTCGCGACCTTCGATCCCCCGCCCAGCGGCAGCGCGCTGTTGCGGCTGGAGCAGGTCGTGTCGAGACAGGTCGTCGAGATCGGCGACTTCCTGCAGTACACGCTGGTGCTGCACAACGTTCGTGACGTCCCCGCGTTCGCCACCCGCATCAGCGACGTCCTGCCCGCAGGCGTCCGCTACCGTGCCGGCTCGCTGCGGCTGGCGTCGTCCGCCGATGGCGTGCAGGCACTGGCCGCACCGGCATCGGCACGCATGGGAACCGCGCGGCTTGCCGCCGCGTCCGAGCCGCAGCTTGCGGCCGATGGCCGCAGCCTGCTCATCCCCGTGGGCGACCTGCCGGGCGGTGCGACCATCACCGCGACCTTCGTCGCGGAAGTCGGTGCCGCCGCGCGCGGGCCGGAACTGCTCAATGGCGCCGTCGCCAGCGCGTCCGGCAAGCTGTCCTCGAACGCGACCGAAACGACGGTGCGGGTCAAGGAAGCGTTGGCGACTTCCGCGTTCACCATCGTCGGACGGGTGACCGAAGCCGCCGGTTGCGAAGTGCCTGCGGAGCAACGCAAGGGCGTGGCGAACGTGCGCGTCCTGCTCGAGGACGGCACGTACGTCACCACCGACCTGGACGGTGCCTACCACTTCGAGGGCGTGCGCCCCGGCACGCATGTCGCCCAGCTTGACATCGCCACGCTGCCCGGGCACCTCGTGCCGGACGATTGTCTCCGCAACACGCGCCACGCCGGCCGCGGCTACTCGCAGTTCGTCGAAGCCCAGGGCGGAATGCTCGTGCGCGCCGACTTCTTCGTGGCCCCGGCGGCGCCTGCCACGGTCAAGGTGGGCGTGAAGGCGCGCGCCGAAGCAAGCGGAGCGCGAATGCGGCATGTCGTCGAGCTCGACGGCAGCGGCGGCGCGGTGTCCTCGCTCAAGGTGCTGGCGATCCTGGCCAAAGGCGCGGCATATGTCGCGGGCTCGGCCCGGCTCGATGGCCAACCGGTGCCCGAGCCGGAGATCACGGGTAATTTCGCCACCTTCCGTCTCCCGGACCCGGGCGCGGACTGGGCCCGGACCCTGGCGTTCGAGGTGGCGCCCGGCGAATGCGACGGCGACGGCGACGGCGGCGGCACCCGGTTGGTCGCGATGTTCGAGGCCGGGGGCGGCAGCGGCCGCACCCCTCCGGCGGAGGTCCGATGGCGATGCGATGGCGCGCCACCAGGACCTGGCGTGCCGGTACGGGTCGAAGCCAGTGCACACGCCGCCGCCGCAGGGCCGGCGGCATCGCCGTCTCCGGGTGCCGGCGAAGGCAAGCCGGCGATCATGGACGAAGTCGCCGCCGCGGGTGGCGGCGAGCGCGACTGGCTGGCCGGCCAGTCTGCGGGCCGGGAGTGGCTGTTCCCGGCCGCGGACTACAACCCGCGTTCGCCGGTGACCCGCGTCGTGGTCAAGCGGCTCGAAAGCGACAAGGTCGCGTTGCGGATCAACGGCGTCGCGGTCGACGGCCTGGCATACGAGGGAACGCAAACCTCGCCCGCCGGCTTCGCCGCGGCCATCTGGCGCAGCGTGCACCTGCGCGAGGGCGACAACCTGCTCGAGGCGGTGATCACCGACGCCGGCGGCCAGGTCGTGGCGACCTTGTCGCGCGAAATCCATTACTCCGTGGACGTGGCCCGCGCCGAGTTCCTGCCGGAACGCTCGCGCCTGGTGGCCGACGGCCTTGTCCGCCCCGTGGTCGCGGTACGGATGCTCGACCGCTTCGGCAAGCCGGCGCGCCACGGCCTCTCCGGCACGTATTCGATCACCGCGCCGTACGCGCCGGCGGCGGAGGTCGGCGAAGAGGAAGGTCGTCGCTTCGCCGGGCTCGAGCGAGCGCAACCCACCTGGCAGGTGGAGGGAGACGAAGGCATCGCCTGGATCGAACTGCAGCCGACCACCTCCGCCGGCAGCTTCACCCTGGGCTTCGACTTCGCCACCGGCCCCGCCAACCGCGTGCACCAGGAGATCGAGGGCTGGCTAAAGGCCGAGGCACGCGAGTGGATCGTGGTCGGTTTCGCCAAGGGCAGCGTCGGCTACGACACGCTCGTCGACAACATGCAGGCGCTGCCCGAGGGCGAGGACGGCAGCGGCGTGCGCGCCGACGGCCAGGTCGCGCTGTACGCCAAGGGCCGGGTCCTCGGCGACTGGCTGCTCACGCTCGCCTACGACAGCGACAGGCGCACCGGCGACCTGCGTCGCCGCGGCCTGCTCTCGACCATCGACCCGCAGCAGTACTACACGCTGTATGGCGACGGCACCAGCCAGGGCCATGACGCGGCAAGCGTCGAGAAGCTGTACCTCAAGCTCGAGCGCGACCAGTTCTACGCCATGTTCGGCGATTTCCAGACCGGCCTGGACCGCGGCGAACTGTCGCGCTACCAGCGCACGCTCAATGGCGTGAAGGTCGAATACCGTGGCCGGCTGGTGGAGTTCAACGGTTTCGCGGCCAGGACCTCGCAGGCCTACGCCCGCGACGAGCTGCCCGGCGACGGCACCTCCGGCCTGTATCGCCTCACGCGCCGCGGCGTGCTGATCAACAGCGAGCGCGTCCGGCTCGAAACCCGCGACCGTTACCACGGCGAGCAGATCCTCGCCAGCCGCGAGCTGCAGCGCCACATCGACTACGACATCGACTACGACAACGGCACGCTGTTCTTCCGCGAGCCGATCGCCAGCCGCGACTTCGACTTCAATCCCAACTTCATCGTCGTCGAGTACGAGACCCGCGGCACCGCGACCGAATACCTCAATGCCGGCGGCCGCGCCGGCGTGCGCCTGATGGATGGCCGGCTCGAGGCCGGCGTGAGCTACATCCGCGACGAGGACATGGCGGGGCGCAGCCGCCTTGCCGCGGTCGACGCGAAGTTCCGGTTGACCGCGCAGGACGAACTGCGTGCCGAGGCCGCGAACACGCGCGGCGACGACGGCGCCGCGGACACCTCCGGCAATGCCTGGCTGCTGGAGTGGGAACACCGCGGCGAGCGGCTCAACCTGCTTGCCTATGCGCGCCGGCAGGGGCTCGGCTTCGGACTCGGGCAGCAGAACCATGCCGAGGCGGGGATGTTCAAGGCGGGCGTGCAAGGCCAGTGGCGCGTGGGCGAGCGCTTTTCGCTGCAGGGCGAGGCCTACCGCCTCGAGAACCTCGCCAGCGGCGCGGTGCGGACCTCGCTGCGCGCCGAGGCGGTCTACAAGGGCGACGACTGGGGCGCGCGCGCCGGCCTGCAGTGGGCCCGCGACGAGGCGGTGGACGGGCGGGTGGAGGAGTCGCGCCAGGTCACGCTCGGCGCCAACCGCTACTTCCTCGACCGCAAGCTCGAGCTGAGCGCGCAGGCGGACCTTTCCCTGGGCGGCCGCAACGACAGCGTCGACTTCCCCACGCGTTTCCAGGTCGCCGCCGCATACGCGATCACGCCTTCGTTCCGCGTGCTCGCGGCGCACGAGGTCACCGATGGCGAAACACGCGACACCTCGACCACGCGCGTCGGCTTCGAAGCGACGCCATGGGCGAACACGCGCCTGACCAGCACGCTCAACCAGAGCCGGATCACCGAATACGGGCCGCGCACCTTCGCCCTGTTCGGGCTGGACCAGAAAGTACCGCTCAACGAGCGCTGGAGCCTGGACTTCGCCATCGATTCCAGCCGCGCCTTCAACGAGTCGGGCGAGGCGCCGCTGGTGGTCGACCCCGCGCAGCCGATCGCCGCGGGCGGAATCCGCGATGGCGGCGCGCTGACCGAGGACTTCGTCGCGCTGTCCGGGGGCGCCACCTACCGCACCGAACTCTGGTCCTGGAACGTGCGCGCCGAGGGCCGCAGCGGCGCGAGCAACGACCGCCATGGCTTCACCACGGCCTTCCTGCGCCAGGTGCGCGACGGCGTCGCGCTCGCGGCGAGCATGCAGGCGTTCTCGCAGCGCAATGACGACGGCAGTACCGGCCTGCTCGCCAACGCGCAGCTGTCGTGGGCCTACCGGCCATCGGGCAGCCGCTGGTCGATGCTCGACAAACTCGAGTACCGGCTCGACGAGATCACCCGCGGACAGGGCGAGGCAATCCTCGGCCAGGACACGCTGGCCGCCGTCGGCAATGCGCGCTCCAGCCGCCTGGTCAACAATTTCGTGCTGAACTACGTCTCGGACGCGTGGCAGGCCGGGGACGGGCAGGGCAACGTCCTCGCGCTCGACCAGCGCAGCCAGCTCTCGCTGTACTACGGGTCCAGGTACGTGCTCGACAGCTTCGGCAGCGACGATTACTCCGGCTATTCCGACATCCTCGGCGCCGAGTGGCGCTTCGACCTGACCCCGCGCATCGACATCGGCGTGCGCGCCAGCGTGCT
Organism: Lysobacteraceae bacterium; assembly: GCA_004297225.1. GTDB lineage: Bacteria > Pseudomonadota > Gammaproteobacteria > Xanthomonadales > Xanthomonadaceae > Cognatiluteimonas. The sequence continues at coordinate 27,437 of SCUI01000012.1, forward strand.
GCACTCGTGGAGCCAGGACACCTACGCCTGGGCGGTGGGGCCGTCGCTCGGGTTCTCGCCCTTCACCAATGCCTGGGTGTCGGTCGGCTACAACGTCCGCGGCTTCCAGGACCGCGATTTCGAGCAGGCCCACCACACCGCGGAAGGTGCCTACATGGTGCTGCGGCTGAAGTTCGACCAGGACACGTTCGGCCTGGCGACGCGCGGCGGGTCGACAGGACGCTGACGCCACCATGTTCCGCCCATCGGTCCGTGCATCCGCCGCCGTCGCCCTGTTGCTGGCGACCCTGGCGCCGCAACCGGCGTCCGCCAGCTTCAACAACACCACTCCGCGCGACACCTTCGCCGGCACCCACGATTACGTGGTGACCGGCAACACCCTGCGGACCCAGTCGAACAACGGCAATGCCTGCGCGGTGGGGACCAGCAGCACGGCGACCGTCTCGGGCATCCCGGCGGGGTCCACGGTGCTCGCGGCCTACCTTTACTGGGGAGGTTCGGGACCGGTGCCGGATCCCTCGGTGAGCTTCGGCCCGGTCGGCAACGTCATCGCCATATCGCCGACGCAGACCTTCACCGAGAATTTCTCCGTCGCCGGACAGTACGACCTCGACTACTTCGGCGGCGTCAGGGACGTCACCTCGCAGGTGGGGGGCAACGGCACCTACCAGTTCGGGGACCTGGCGGTGGCCACCTCGGACAATTACGGCGGCAACGGCCTTGCGGACTATTGCGCGCCGTCCGCGGTCGTCGCCGGCTGGGCGCTCGTCGTCGTCTACAGCCACCCCGCCGAAGCCTACCGCTATACGCGGATCTACGACGGGCTGCAGTTCTTCCGCGGCAGCGCGGTGACGACGACCCAGTCCGGCTTCCGGGTGCCGGACCTGCTGGACGGCAAGGTCACCACCGTCACCTGGGAAGGGGATCCGGACACGACGTCGTCGTTTCCCATGGGCGGCTTCACCGAGGCGCTGTCGTTCGACGGCTATCCGCTCACCAACGCCGGCTGCGACCTTGCCGACAACATGTACAACTCCACGATCGGCACGCCTGGCGGCGGCTGCATCACCACCACGTATGGCGTCGACATCGACACCTACGACGTGACCGGCTTCCTGTACGAGGGACAGACGGGCGCCACCCTCCAGTACAGCTCCGGCAACGACCTCGTGTTCCTCACCGCGCAGGTCATCAGCACCACCAACACGCCGGTCGCCGACCTTGGCATCGAAAAGACCCACTCCGGCGACTTCACCGCCGGCCAGCAGGGCAGTTTCGACATCGTCGTCCACAACTACGGCCCTGAGATCGCCACCGGCACGGCCACCGTGACCGACACGCTCCCGGCCGGGATGGGCTTCGTTTCCGGCACCGGCAGCGGATGGACCTGCGGCGCGGTCGACCAGACCGTCACCTGCAACAACAGCGCACCCGGCATCGCGATCGGCGCGGACTTGCCGACGCTCACCCTGACCGTCGCCGTGGTTGGCAGCGCCGCCGCGTCGCTGGACAACACCGCCGCGGTCTCGCATCCGATGTTCGACGGCACCGGCGGCAACCAGGCAGCTACCGACACGGTCGCGATCCTGCGCTCCAACCTGTCCACCTCCACCAAGTCCGTCGTCGACCTCGGCGGCGGCGATGCGGAAGTCGGCGATGTCCTGCGCTACACCATCGTCCTCGACGAGACGGGCGGGCAGGGCATCGCCGCCACCGGCGTCGAAGTCGTGGACGACCTGCCGGCGGACCTCGGCGGACTGTCCATCGTCAGTATTCCGGCGGGGGCCACCGACCTTTCGGTCGGTTCGGGCGGCGCCAACGGCACCGGCCAGGTCAAGGTGACAGGCATCACCGTGCCCGCGGGCGGATCGGCCACGATCGTGTTCGACGCCACCATCCAGGGCAGCGCGGATCCGGGCGACGTCATCACCAACACCGCCACCGTGGCCAACGGCAGCGGCCCGGGCGCGACGCCGTCTGTGCAGGTCCAGGTGGCCGCGTCGCAGGCGCCGGTGTCCGGCAACAAGCTGCTCTACTTCGAAGGCGGTGGCGTGCTCGACCGCACGCCGCAAGCCGGTTCCTCGACGATCGTCATCGCCGAGAACGGCAGCACGACCTTCACCCTGAATGGTGCGGTAGCCAGGGACCTGGTGCTGGTGGACGGCTCGAACCTGGTGGTCACCCTGGTCACGCGCCGCAGCGGCAACAGTTCGACGCGCAACGTGTTCGTGCAGCTGCTCAAGAACGGCGTGCAGGTGGGTGCGGACAGCAACATCCGTTCGTTCAGCAGCACGGCATGGACCGCGCGCACGTTCACCATCGCGATCCCGGCCGGCGCGGGAACCTTTGCCGACGGCACCCCGTTCGCGCTGCGCGTGGTCAACGATTCCGCGGGCGGCGGAACCCGGACCACGGACATCAACACCTGGGACGGCAGCACCCGCAGCGTGGCGGCGCTCGACGCCGCGACGGTGGTGAACGTGGACGGCGTCTCGTTCCATTCCGCCATCCATCCCTCGACGGCGACCAGGACCAGCTGGGAGCCCGGGGACACCGTCTACATCCGCGCCGACATCAGCGACCCGTTCGGCGGCTACGACGTTTCCTCGGCGACGCTCACGCTCACCGACGCCGATGGCACCCAGGTCCTGTCCGGCGCGGCGATGACCGCGAGGACCAGCCCGACCAACGACGGTGCGACGCCCAACCGCATCTTCGAATACGCCTACACGCTGGGCGCCACGCCCGACTTCGGCACCTGGACCGCCGCCGTCACCGGCAACGAGGGTTCCGAGGGAACCGTGTGGCACACGCGCAACGGCAGCTTCACCGTCGCGCCCAAGGCCCTGGAGGTCGTGAAGTCGCATGCCGGCGATTTCACCGCCGGCGCCAACGCCAGCTATTCGTTGCTCGTGAACAACACCGGGACCGCCACCGTCGCCGGCACCACGACGGTGAAGGACACGCTGGCCACCGGGCTGGCGTTCGTCTCCGGCACCGGCACCGGCTGGACCTGCGGCGCGGCGGCGCAGCTGGTCACCTGCACGAGCAACGCCAGCGTGCCGGCCGGCGGCAGCATGGCACCGATCACGCTCACGGTGGCGGTGGCAGGCAACCTCGGTTCCTCGGTGGCGAACCAGGCTTCGGTGGGCAACTCGACCATTGCCGCCGGCTTCCAGAAGCTGGGCAACACCGACACGGCGATCGTCCGGCATCCCGACCTGTCGACCTCCACGAAGTCGGTGGTCGACCAGAACGGCGGCGATGCCAACCCCGGCGACACGCTGCGCTACACCATCACCCTGCTGGAGACCGCGGGTGTCGCCGCGAACGGCGTCAACGTCACCGATACGCTCCAGGCCGGCCTGGAGGGCCTCTCGGGATTGCACGCTTCCAGCACCTGCGGCGGCACGACCTCCGTCTCCGGAAGCACGCTGGCCGTCACCGGCATCGCCGTGGCGGCCGGCGGCAGCTGCACGCTCGTGTTCGACGTGACAATTTCCGCCTACGTCGGCACCGGCTTCAACATCGACAACACGGCTACGGTCACCAACCCGAACGGCAGCGGCGCGGCCCCCGCGGCGCCCACGGTGATCGTCGCGCAGTCGCAGCAGGCGGTCACCGGCAACAAGATCCTGTATGTCCACGCGAACAACACGCTGACCCGGACCCCGCAGACGACCACGGCCACGGCGACCGTCAACCAGGACAGCTACCAGGACTTCATTCTGCCGACGGTGTCCAATCCGCTGTCGCTCGTGAACTCGAGCACCATCGACATCGCGCTCTGGCTGCAGCGCAGCGGATCGACGACCTCGACGACGCGGAACGTGTTCGTGCAGCTGCTCAAGAACGGAGCGGCGCAGATCGGCGGCAACAGCAATACCGTCTCGTTCGCCAGCACGACGCTTGCGCTGCAGAACTTCACCATCACCGTGCCGGCCTCCGGCAACGCCGGCAACCTGCAGCCGGGGGACACCCTGGTGTTGCGCGTGCACAACGCCACCGTCGGCACCACCAGGTCGGTCGGCCTCGCGCAATTCAACGCGGGCGTGGGCAGCACCGTCACCTTCAACACCTCGACCGTGGTCCACGTGGACAGTGTCACGGCCTATTCGGCGGCCTACCCGTCGACGGCGCAGTCGGCCTCGCATGGCCAGGGCGAGACGGTCTACCTGCGCGCGGTGGCCAGCGACCCGTTCGGCTTCGCCGACATCAGCGGCGGCACGATCGTGGTCAAGGACGCGTTGGGGGCGACGATCGCGAACGCCGCCCTGGTCAATGGCACGCACACCGTCGGCACCCCGTCGGGCGCCATCCGCACCTACGAATACGCGTTCACCATCCCGGCCGGCGCGGAGGTCGGGGGATGGACCGCGAGCGTCACCGCGAACGAGGGCAGCGAAGGCACGGTCAGCCATACCGGCAACGGCGGGTTCAACGTCGGCGGCAAGATAACGCTGCGCAAGACGTGGGGCGCGGGGGCCAACGCGGGCGACGCGGTCCAGTTGACCATCTCCGGCGGCACCAGTGCCGTGGCCGGCAGCTCGACGGCACCGTCCACGCTCACGCCTGCGACCGCCAATGGAGCGACCGGCGGCACGATCACCCTGGCGGAAACCTTCACTTCAGGGTCTCCGGGCCAGTACACGATCAGCCTGGATTGCGTGCGAGACAGCGACGGAACCACGGTAGGCACCGCCGGAAGCGGGCTGAGCCGCACGATCACCATGCCGCCGGCCTCGGTGACCTGCACGTGGACGAACAGCAAGACCGTGCCGCTGACCGTCGTCAAGCTGAGCATGGTGCATTCGGATCCGGTCAATGGCACCGTCGCCCCCAAGGCGATCCCGGGCGCGATCGTCGAATACCAGATCATCGTCACCAATCCTGCGGCGACGCCAGCCGACACCGACTCCATCGTGATCCGCGACGCGGTCCCGGCGCACGTCGACCTGCGCGTCGCCGACTTCGGCGCAAGCGGATCCGGACCGGTGTCGTTCACCGACGGCTCGCCGTCGAGCGGGCTCGCCTACACCTTCATCTCGCTGGCCAGCTCGACCGACGACGTCGATTTCTCCAGCGACAACGGTACGTCCTGGAACTACGCACCGGTGCCGGACGGCAACGGCGTCGATGCGGCGGTGACGGACATCCGCATCAATCCGAAGAACGCGTTCAACGCAAACAACGCCCAATTCACCGTGAAGTTGCGGATGCGCGTCGAGTAGCGCGATCCGCACCCCAGCTACCGTTCGTCCGCGACGAACGGTGTGGATGTGCGCGCAAGCGTGCGTGCACAATCATCGTGTATCCGAGTGGGCGTGATCGCGGCATCGTCGCGATCGACAGGGGATGACCGCGACGAAGACGAGCCGGGATACCGATTCCCGCGACATTCTCTTGCCTTCCTGCGCCCGGGTTGCGGCCCTGGCGGCAATGATCGCGGCCGCGTGGCTCTCCGGCACGACATCGGCGCAGGCACAAACCGTCACCGCCGTCACCGACCAGACCTGCCTGGGCACCCGCGCGGGTGGGACGCTCAACTGCACGGCCAACGATTTCACCACCCAGGCCATCCTGACTGCCGCTGCCGGCACCCCGAGATTCTGCCAGGCAGGCCAGACCTTCATCTTCAATGCGGACGTCGCGCTGGTGAAGGGCGGCGGCGGCAGCAACTACGACATCGGCTTCTTCGCGGGGCAGGCCGGCAACGACCCGGGCACCATCGGCGGCACCTGTTCGGTGGCGACCTTCCCGTTCACGCCAGCGCCTTTCACCGACCTGGAAGGCGCGGGCGACACCTGTGGCGACTGGAGCGGCAAGGGTTCGCTGACGCCACGCGTGCAGAACATCAAGGTGACCTGCGGCGCCGCGACGAGCACCGACAGCGACCTCAGCGTTCCCTACGTGCTCAGCTGGTACCCGAACACGGCGCTCACCTGCTCCGGCCCGTCCAACGTGATGACCACGATCGGGTCGAAGTGCGCCAAGGCGTCGGCGACGATCCAGACCACGTCGGGAAGCCTGGTCCAGGTGGGCGGCTACGTCGACGTGACCAAGCAGACGCTGCCGGACGGCGACGCGCAATCGTTCAGCTACACCGCGACGGGCCCGGCCTCCACCGTCGTGGGCTACCAGAACGTGGTCGGCGGCGTTGCCACCGGCGCGGTCTTCACCAACAACACCGATACGGTCAACTTTTCGCTGGTCGACGGCCAGACGGTGCGTGTCTACCTGACCGTGGTCGCGGCCAACCGGACGCTGACGATCACGGAACAGCCGTCCGGCCAGGTCGCGCACTGGGAAAGCCCCGCCGCGATCAGCTGTGCGCCGGTGACCGGCGCGCCGACATTGACCACCAACAACGCAACCCGCCAGATCCAGGCATCCCTGAACACCAGCAACACCGCGGCCGCCTGCACCGTCACCAATACAAAGCGTGCCCGCGTCGCGCTGGTGAAGAACGTGGCGGGCAGGCTCAATGCGGCCGACCAGTTCACGTTCGCCGTGTCGGGCGCGGGCGCTTCGACACTGACCAGCGCGGCGAACGCGGCGATCGCCGCTTCGGCCGTCACCGTCACGACGAGCGGCGCGGGCACCGGCAACTTCACCAGCGCCACCAATCCGACCTTCCGCGCGACCCCGGGCCAGGTCCTGACCCTGACCGACGCGATGGCGGCGGGCAGCAACTCGCTGCTTTCCTGGTACGAGACCCGGCTGAGCTGCAGCAACGCCTTTGCAGGCCCGGGCGCCACTACCGGTCTGCCCGCGAATGCGGCGGTGACGACCTACGACCTGACGCCGGCGCCCGGCGACGACATCACCTGCACGTTCACCAACACGCCCAAGGCCAAGCTGACTTTGGCGAAAGTCGTGGTCAACGACGATGGCCAGACCAGGACCGCCGCGGACTGGACCCTGTCCGCGACCGGGCCTTCCACGATCAGTGGCGCATCGGGTGCGGCGGCGGTCACCAGCGCGATTGTCCTTGCCGGCAACTACACGCTTTCCGAATCCGGCCCGCTGGGTTACGTGCAGTCCAGCCTGGCGTGCACCGGTACCGCGGACACGGATCCTTCGAACGGGCTGGCCCTGGCATCCGGCGAAATCGCCACATGCACCTTCACCAACGACGACCAGCCGGTCGGGCAGACCATCGTCAAGTCGCTCGCCTACCACACCGATGCCGATGGCAGCAGTTCGGTGACCGAGGGCGACACGCTGGGCTTTTCCGTGACCGTGACCAACACGGGCGTGGGATCGTTGACCAGCGTCCAGGTCAGCGATGCGTTGTTGACGCCATCGTCGACGAACTGCGCTTCCGTCGCCCCCGGCAACACCTGCGTGCTCAACGGCACCTACGTGGTGACGGCGACCGACGCCGGCAACGGACAGGTATCGAATACCGCCAGCGTCACCAGCAACCAGATCCCGGGCCCGACGTCCTCGAACACGGTGGTAACGCCGGTGTCGCTGCCGCCACCGGCGGCACTCGCGGTGCTCAAGTCGCACTCTGGCAATTTCTCCGCGGGCAGCAACGCAAGCTACACGTTGCAGGTGAGCAACACCGGCGGCAGCCCCGTCGGCGGCACCACCACGGTGAGCGACACGCTCGCGGCGGGGTTGAGCTATGTGTCGGCCAGCGGCACGAACTGGAGTTGCGGCGCGGCAGGCCAGGACGTGACCTGTACCAGTTCCGCGGCCGTGGCCGCCTACGGCAGCATGGCACCCATTTCGCTGGTGGTGGCGGTCGCGCCGTCGGTCGGCGGCAGCATCGACAATGCCGCCGCGGTCGCCAACACCACGCTCAACGGCGGGGCGCCGGTCGCCGGCAACACCGACACGGCCACGGTGCTGCACGCCGACCTTTCGACCTCCACCAAGACGGTCGCGAACCTCGGCGGCGGCAGTACGGCGGACGTGGATGCGGGCGACGTCCTCGAATACACGATTACGCTGATCGAATCCGCGGGCGCGATCGCCGGCATCGTGCATCTCACCGATACGATCCAGGCCGGACTGGGCAGCCTGAACGTGACGATGGTGCCGGGTGGCGCCACCGACAATTCAAGCGGCAGCGCGGTCGATATCAGCGGCATCACCGTGCCGGCCAACGGCAACGTGCAGGTCAAGTTCCGGGTGACCGTGGGCGGCGGCTTCTCTCCCGGCGACGCGATCGACAACATCGCCACGATCGACAACCCCGCCGGGCCGGATGCGACCCCGGCCGCGCCCACGCTGACCTATGCGCAATCGCAGGTCGTTGTCACCGGCAACAAGCTGCTGTACCTGCGCGACGACAATCCCGCTCCCACTGCGCAGGTCATGGACCGCGACCGGCCGGACCCGGTGACCACCTCCGGAGTCGTCGCCCTGTCACAGGGTGGAACCGTGGTCTGGACCCTTTCCCCGGTGATCCCGCCGGGCGAGACGCTGGAACTCGATGCGGGAACGGTGGTTGCGAGCATCCCGCTCAATACGGGGTTCGACACCACCGACCTGCAGGCGTTCCTGTACAAGGGGTCGACCACCGGAACGCTGATCGGACAAAGCACTGTGCGCGCTGTCTCGACCAGCAACGCATTGGCCACCGAAACATTCGCGATCACGCTCAACGGCAGTTATTCGCCGCTCGTCGCCGGGGAGATCCTGACCCTGCAGGTCGTCAACAGCACGACCGGCAACAACAAGAACGCGACGCTCTACGCCTACAACGGCAGCGCGGCCCGGCTGGCATTCTCGACCTCGACCGTCGTCAACGTCGACAGCGTCGCCGCCTACGCCGAGCCCTATGCCAGCGGCAACGCGACCATCGTCTATTACGCGCTCGGTGGCACCGTATACGTGCGCGCCGTCGTCAGCGATCCGTTCGGTGGCACCGACGTCGGCTCGGCCAGCGTCATCATCCGCGATGCCAACGGCACGACCCGCATCGGCCCGGTGGCGATGACACCGGTGGCGACCGCGGCGGCAACGCGCACCTTCGAGTACGCCGCCACGCTTCCGCAACAGGCCGCGCTCGGCAACTGGACCGCGATCGTGACCGCATACGAAGGCGAGGAGGCGTCGGTGTCCCATACCGCCCTCGGCACCTTCGAGGTCCGCGGCACCGTGACGGTCGACCAGGCCTGGGGCGCCGGCTCGATTGCCGGCGACGCCCTGTTGCTGCAGGTGACCGGGGGCTCGAATCCGGTCGAGGGCAGCTCCGTGGCACCCGGTCCCGCGGTGCCGGGAAGCGCGGACGCGCCAGCGTCCACCACGCTCACCCTGCTGCAGGGATTCACCAGCGGCAGCGCCGGCAGCTACACCATCGGGCTCACCTGCAGCCGGGTCGCCGATGCCGCGCCGGTCACGGTGTCCGGCTCGGGACTCTCACGCACCATCCAGATGCCGCTCGACAGCTCGGTCACGTGCACCTGGACCGACAACCCCTCGGTACCGTTGACGCTGGTCAAGCTGATGTTCGTGGTGGACGATCCGGTCAACGGGGTGACGATGCCCAAGGCGATCCCCGGGGCGACGGTCGAATACCGCGTGATCATCACCAACCCGGCGACCACCGCCATCGACGCCGGCACGCTGGTCGTCACCGATCCGTTGCCGATCCACACCGATCTCCGGGCCACCGACCTGGGAGGCCCGGGATCCGGACCGGTGCTGTTCGTGGATGGCAGCCCCGCGAGTGGCCTGACCTACGCTTATCCCGGGGACATCGATTTCTCCCAGGATGGCAGCGACTGGAGTTACGTGCCCAACCCGGACGTGGACGGGTTCGATCCGGCGATCCGTTTCATCCGGATCCGCCCGCAAGGCAGCTTCAACGGCAACAATGCCCAGTTCACGCTGCGGTTCCACGTCCGCGTCAAGTAGTTCCGGCGCTACATCAGCAACGACCGCAGCATCCAGGCGTTCTTCTCGTGCACCTGCAGGCGCTGGGTCATGAGGTCGACGGTCGGGTCGTCGCTGGCGCCCTCGGCGGTCTTCAGCACCTGGCGCGCCGTCCGGCACACCGCTTCGTTGCCGACCGTGAGCTGCCGCACCATCTCGCGCCAGTCGGTGGTGTCCGCCGGGCCCGGCTCGTCGGCGATCGACGTGAGGCGCTCGAATTCGCCGTAGGATCCCGGCGCGTTGAAGCCCAGCGCGCGGATCCGCTCGGCGACCAGGTCCAGCGCCGTCCACTGCTCGGTGTACTGGGTCTCGAACATCAGGTGCAGGGTGTTGAACATCGGCCCGGTGACGTTCCAGTGGAAGCTGTGCGTCCGCAGGTACAGCGTGTAGGCGTCGGCGAGGAAGCGCGACAAGCCATCGGCGATCTTCCTGCGCTCCGCGGTCGACAGGCCGATGTCGATCGCCGGCGCCGAGCCGGCCTGCGGGGCGTTGGTGGCGGCTTCGCGCTTGCTGCGTTTGGCGGTGCCGCGCTTGGCGGCGGGCTTCGACTTGGCCATTTCTTGCGCTCCCGTTGCAGAAGGAAGCCCCACAATAGCGCCGCCAGTGACCGCGGGAAATGAATTGTCCCTATCGAAGCCATTGCCGAAGCCAAAGCGCAAGCCGATGGAAATGCCGCCAGCGCCGGCCTTGCCGCAGCCGCTGGTCGACCCGGCGTTGCCGATCGCCGCGGCCGCCGACCGGATCGTCGCGTTGCTCCGCAGCCGCCAGGTGGTGGTCGTGGCCGGCGAAACCGGCTCCGGCAAGACCACCCAGCTGCCGAAGCTGTGCCTGGCGGCGGGCCTGGGTCGCCGGGGTCTGATCGGCTGCACCCAGCCGCGGCGGCTGGCCGCGCGCGCGGTGGCCCGGCGCGTGGCCGAGGAGTTGCAGGTTCCACTTGGCGGCGCAGTCGGCTACCAGGTGCGCTTCAACGAGACCGTTGGCCCGCAGACCGTCATCAAGTTCATGACCGACGGCATCCTGCTGGCTGAAATCCAGTCCGATCGCTGGCTCTCGCGCTACGACACGCTGATCATCGACGAGGCGCACGAGCGCAGCCTCAACATCGACTTCCTGCTCGGCTACCTGAAGCAACTATTGCGCAAGCGCCGCGACCTGAAGGTCATCGTCACCTCGGCGACGATCGACACCGCGCGCTTCGCCGCGCATTTCGACGATGCGCCGGTGGTGGAAGTCGCCGGCCGCGGCTACCCGGTGGAGGTGCGCTGGCGGCCGCTGGAGGGCGGGGGCGACGACGCGGGACAGCGCAGCGTGCTCGATGGCGTGCTCGCCGCCTGCGACGAGATCGCGCGCGATCGCCCCGGCGCGGGAGCGGCCATCGGCGACACCCTCGTGTTCCTGCCCGGCGAGCGCGAGATCCGCGACGCCCACCAGGCGCTGGAGAAGCGCGGCTACCGGCACACCGAAGTGCTGCCGCTGTATGCACGGCTGTCGGCGCGCGACCAGGATCGCGTGTTCCACCCGGGCCCGCAGCGGCGCATCGTGCTGGCGACCAACGTCGCCGAGACTTCGCTGACGGTGCCGCGCATCCATTACGTGGTCGATCCGGGCTACGCGCGGGTCAAGCGCTACAGCCCGCGGCAGAAGCTGGACCGGTTGCAGGTCGAGGAGATCAGCCAGGCCAGTGCCGACCAGCGCATGGGCCGCTGCGGCCGGGTGGCGCCCGGCACCTGCCTGCGCCTGTATTCGGAAGCCGATTACCTCTCGCGCCCGGAGTTCACCGATCCGGAAATCCGCCGCGCCGCGCTCGCCGGCGTGATCCTGCGCATGCTCTCGCTGAGACTCGGCAGGATCGAGGAATTCCCGTTCCTGGAACCCCCGGATCCGCGCGCCATCGCCGATGGCTGGCAAACGCTGGTCGAGCTCGGCGCGGTGGACGAGCGCCGTGCTCTGACCGCGACCGGGAGGCTGATGGCGAAGCTGCCGGTGGACGTGAAGCTGGCGCGGATGCTGGTGGCGGCGCAGGCGCACGGCTGCCTGCGCGAGATGCTGGCGATCGCCGGTTTCCTCGCCATCCAGGACCCGCGCGAGCGCCCCGCGGACCAGCGCGCCGCGGCCGACACGGCGCACGCGCAGTTCGCCGACCCGCGTTCGGAGTTCCTCGGCATCCTGCGCCTGTGGGAGGCCTATGCCGCCGCGCATGGCGAGTCCACGCAGTCGCAGATGCGGAAGTGGGCCGACAGGCATTTCCTCGGTTTCCTGCGGCTGCGCGAGTGGCGCGAACTGCATCGGCAACTGAAGCTGGCTTGCGCGGAGTTGGGCTGGGTGGTTGCGGACGAACGGGAACCGGGAACGGGGAACGGGGAACAGGAAACCGAAGGGGCCCTGCGGCGACGCTACGTGGCGTTGCACCGGGCATTGATTGCGGGCTTGCCGACGCAGGTGGGCAACCGGCAGCCGGGCGAGAAGGGGAAGAAGGGGCCGGCGTTGTACGACGGGCCGCGGGGTCGCAAGTTCCAGCTGTTCCCGGGCTCGGCGCTGGCGCGCAAGCCGCCGCCCTGGGTGCTGGCGGCGCTGTTGCTGGACACCGAGCGGGTGTGGTCGCTGACCAACGCGGCGATCGAGCCGGACTGGGTGATCGCGGAACTGCCGCACCTGGTCGCCCGCCGGCGCTTCGACCCGCGCTGGTCGCGTGCACAGGGCAGGGTGCTGGGCAGCGAGCAGGTCAGCCTGTTCGGCCTGGTGCTGGCGCCGAAGAAGCCCGTCCACTACGGCGCGCTGTTTCCTGAAGAATCCCGGCAGATCTTCGTTCGCGACGCCCTGCTCACCGGCGAGATCGACACCCGCAGCGCGTTCCTGCAACGCAACCTGGCGACGCTGGCGAAGGCGCGGGAGGAGGAGGCCAAGCAGCGTCGCGCCGGCGTGGTCGTCGACGAGGACTGGCAGGCGCGCTGGTACCTGGACCGGCTGCCGGCGGACGTGCACAACGCCCAGGCGCTCGATGCCTGGTATGCGCGCCTGCCGAAGGAAAAGAAGCAGGGGCTGGAGTGGAGCCGCGCGGACCTGATCGCCGGCGACGAAACCGACGTTGCGCAGTTCCCGCCCTACATCGCCCTGGGCGACGCGCGACTTGCAGTGCGTTACCGCTTCGACCCGGGCGCGCCGGACGACGGCATGACCGTGGTCGTGCCCCTGCATTTGCTCAATGCGCTGGACCCCGCGCGCCTGTCCTGGCTGGCACCCGGCTTCGTCGCCGACAAGGCGGTGGCGCTGATCCGGTCGCTGCCCAAGGGCCTGCGGCGCAATTTCGTCCCCGCGCCGGATTTCGCCCGTGCATTTGCCGAAGCCTGGCCGCAGGGTTCGGCGGACAGCATCGAAGGCGAACTCGCACGCTTCCTGCAACGCACGACCGGCGTCGAGCTCGCCGCGACCGCGTTCGAACCCGGCGCCGTCGAGCCCCACCTTCACGCCAACCTGCGCCTGCTAGACGCCGGGGATGGCGGGCAGCAGGGCGCGAACGTCCTCGCCGAATCCCGTGACCTCGCCGAACTGCGGCAACGCTTCGGCGCCCGCGCCGCCGCGGCCTTCGCGCGCCACGCCGCGCAGGGCCTGGTGCGCAAGGGCCTCACCGAGTTCCCGGAATCGCCGATCCCGCTGGAAGTGCCGGGCGCCGGCGGCGTCCCCGCGTTCCCGGCGCTGCAGGATGAAGGCGAAAGCGCGGCGCTGGCGGTGCATGCCGAGCGCGCGGTGGCGCAGCGCCTGCATCCGGGTGGCGTGCGCCGCCTGCTGGCGATCGCGCTCGCCGAGCGGATGAAGCAGGCGCGCCGGCAATTGCCCGTGCAACCGAAGGTGGCGTTGCTTTACGCGGCGATCGAATCGACCGCGCCGCGCGAGCGTGCGAATGGCAGGGACGCGGACATCCTGCGCGCGGACCTGGTCGACGGTGCGTTCGCCGCGCTGGCGACGGAAGGGCTTGGCGAAATCCGCGATGCCGCCGCGTTCGAAGCCCGCCGCGAGGCGATCGCGCGCAGGCTGTTCCCCGAGGCCGTGGCGCGGCTGCAGCAGGCCGAGTCCATCCTCGGCCTGGTCGCCGACGTGCGCGCCAGGCTCGACGGAAAACTCCTCGGCTGGGCCCGCGGCAACCTCGACGACATGCAGGCGCAGCTTGCGGCGCTGGTGCCTGCGGGCTTCCTGCGCACGGTGCCCGGCGTGGCGCTGGCCGAATACCCGCGTTACCTGCGCGCGCTGGTGCTGCGGGCGGAGCGCGCGCTGCGCGACCCGGCCCGCGACCAGGCACGCATGCTCGAACTCAAGCCATTCGCCGACGCGCTGGATGCCGCCCGCCGGACCGGTGCCATCGACGACCCCGGCTGGCAGTCGCTGCGCTGGGACCTGGAGGAACTCCGCGTGTCCCTGTTCGCCCAGGAACTGGGCACCCGCGGCGGCATCTCCGCGAAGAAAGTGGCCGCGAAACTCGGGAAATTGGTGCTACCTTGAAGGCCACTTCCTGACCGAACCACCGGCCGTGCCCTCCCCCGAGCACGACAACCCGAGGCGCCTGCCCGCGTCCCTGCTCGACGCGCCGGCCTGCGCCGCGCTGCCGCGCGGATTGCGCGAGTTGCTGCGCGAAGGCATCGGAATCGGGGCGAACGAACTGCGCGATCCGCTGCCGGTGCTCGCCGACACGCTGGAGGCCCTGGCGCTGCTGGAATCGGACGGCGAAGTGCTGGCGGCGGCGATCCTGCACGTGGCACCGGGCCTGGCCGACGCCTTGCAGGCGCGGTTGGCGAAACAGTATCCGGCGGTGCCCGCGCTGCTCGAAGGCCAGCGCGCGGCGAACCAGGTGTGGGCGCTGCATGCCGAACGGCACGCCGCTGGCAGTGGCAGCGAAGGCCTGCGCCGGCTGTTGCTGGCCATCGTCCGCGACCTGCGCGTGGTGCCGATCCTGCTGGCGCGGCAACTGGCGCGCCTGCGCGCCGCGGACGCCTTGCCCGAAGGCGAGCGCCGCGCCTTGGCCCAGCTCACCCGCGACATCCACGCGCCGCTGGCCAACCGCCTCGGCATCTGGCAACTCAAGTGGGAACTCGAGGACCTGGCCTTCCGCCACCTCGAGCCGGACACGTACCGCCGGATCGCCCGCCTTCTCGACGAAAAGCGCGGCGACCGCGAGCGTTTCATCGACCAGGTCAAGGCCGCGCTGGGCGATGCGCTGGCAGCGCAGGGCCTGCACGCCGAGGTCGCCGGCCGCCCCAAGCACATCTACAGCATCTGGAAGAAGATGCAGAAGAAGGACGTGCCGATCGGCGAACTCTACGACCTGCGTGCGGTGCGCGTGCTGGTGGACGACGTCGCCGCCTGCTACGCCGCGCTGGGAGTGGTGCACGCGCTGTGGCTGCCGCTGCCAAGCGAATTCGACGACTACATCGCCCGTCCCAAGCGCAACGACTACCGTTCGCTGCACACCGCCGTGGTCGGTCCCGAAGGCAAGACCCTGGAAGTGCAGATCCGCACGTTCGACATGCACGCCCAGGCCGAGCTGGGCGTCGCCGCGCACTGGCGCTACAAGGAGGGGGGCGGTCCCGGTCGATCCGCTGCCGGCAACGCCGCGCTCGATCGCAAGATCGAATGGATGCGGCGCTTGCTGGACACGCACGTCGAAGCCGGCAAGGCCGGCGACGCCGACCTGCTCGGCGAAATCGACAGCGAGCTGGTGGAGGACCGCGTCTACGCATTGACGCCCAAGGGCGAAGTGGTCGACCTCCCGGTCGGCGCGACCCCGCTCGACTTCGCCTACCACGTGCATACCGAGGTCGGGCACCGTTGCCGTGGCGCCAAGGTCAACGACCGCATCGTGCCGCTGGACCACGTGCTGCACAGCGGCGACCGGGTCGAGATCATGACCGCGAAGACCGGCGAGCCTCGCCGCGACTGGCTGGTGCAGTCGAACGGCTTCCTCGCCAGCGCGCGTTCGCGCGAGAAGGTGCGCAGCTGGTTCCACAAGCTCGACCGCGCGCGCAACGTGCAGGCGGGACGCGACCTGCTGGAGCGCGAACTCAAGCGCGTCGGCCTGCAGCACGCGGACCTGGCGTCCGTGCTGCGGCGCTTCAACACCTCGTCGGTCGAGGACCTGCAGGTGCTGGTCGCGCTGGGCGACGTCGGCCCGCACCAGGTGGTTCGCGCGATCGGCGAGGCCACGCGGCAGGCGCCGACCGTGCCACCGAGGCCTGCGCGCAAGCCGCATGGCGGCAAGCCGGCTTCATCCCCGGTCACCGTCGTCGGCGTCGGCAACCTGCTGGTGCAGGTGGCGAAATGCTGCCAGCCGTTGCCCGGCGAAGCCGTTGCCGGCTATCTCACGCGCGGGCGCGGGATCAGCGTGCATCGCGCCGATTGCGCCACCCTGCGGCGGCTGGTGGCGGCGCAGCCGGGGCGGCGGATGCCGGTCGAGTGGAGCGACGCCAAGGCGGCTGCGCGCGAAGTCGACCTGCTGGTGGATGCGGTGGACCGCAAGTGGCTGCTCAAGGACGTGACCAACCTGATCGCGCAGGAAGACGCCCACGTGCTCGACATCCACAGCGACGCGCGCGGCGGCAGCGTGCGCCTGCGGCTGAAGCTCCGGGTCGCCGACTTCGGCCACCTGTCGCGGCTGCTCGGCAAGCTCGAAGGCCTGGACGGGGTCGACACCGCGCGTCGCGCGGGCTGACGCTACAGCAGCACGCGCCGGACGGTCTCCCGCGCCGCATCCATCGAGAAATGCCGGGCGACATTGGCAAGCCCACCCCTGGCAAGCCGCTCCCACAAGGCCTGGTCGCCATGCAGCCGCACGATCGCGTCGGCAAAGGCCGCGGCGTCGGCGCCGACCAGCACGTCTTCGCCGTCGCGCAGGTGCATGCCTTCCACGGCGGCGGGCGTCGCCACCACCGGTTGCCCGTGCGCCATGCTGAGGTTGACCTTGCCCTTCACCCCCGCGCCATAGCGCAGCGGCGCGACCGCGATCCGGCAACCGTCCATCCATGGGTCGATCGCGGGAACATGGCCATGGATCTCCACGCCTTCCTGCGCCGCGAGCGCGGCGATGTCGGCCGGGACGTCGCCACCGATGCAGTGGAAGCGGATCCCGGGCAGGCGCGCGCGCACGAGCGGGAACACCTCGGAAACGAACCAGCGCACGGCGTCGGCGTTCGGCGGGTGGCGGAATCCGCCGACGAACACCAGGCCTGCGCGCTCCGCGAACGGCTTGCCCGGGCCGGCGACTTCGTGCAGGTTCGACAGCACCTCCACCCGTGCCGACGGCGCGTCGCTCGCCAGCAATGCGCGCTCGGCCTCGCTGACCACCAGCGTGGCGTCGCTGGCAGCGATCACGCCGAGCTCGAGCGCACGCGTACGCAACGCGGCGCGCCGTTGCGCGGCGCTGCCGCGCAGTTCGGCGGCCCGGCCCTCGCGCAGGTAGTGCAGGTCCACGCTGTCGAACACCACGCGCGCCTGCGGCGCGTGCGCGCGCAGCAGCGGCAGGAATTCGCGGGCGACGTAATGGCGGCAGGCGAGCACGCTGTGGAAACGGTGGCCGTGCTCGCGCAACCAGCCGGGCGCGCGGCGCGCATGGGGCGCGTACCAGGCTTCCACGCCCAACTGCTGCAGCGCCTCGGTATAGCGGCCACCGTGCTCGCGGTTGGCGGGCAGGAACACCACGTGCGCGCCTTCCCCGCGCAACAGCCGCATCAGGTTGACCAGGCGCAACGAGCCGGAATCGCGATCGGGTTGCGGTGCCAGCGCGTCGATCACCAGCACCTGCTTCTGCCCCCGGTGCAGCAGCGCGGGCGTCGGCTCGCTGCCTGGCGGCAGTCGAGATGGCAGCACCGCCGCCCACTTCGCGGCGAACACCTCCCGGTTGCGCACCTGCGCGGCCTTCATGCCCTGGCGCGGGTCGGTGCCGGCGCTGGTGCCCTCGTCGTGCAGGACCCGCGCCCGCGGCTGGTACAGCGTGCGCAGCCCCGCCGCGCGCACGGCGAAGGCGAGGTCGGTGTCCTCGTAGTACGCGGGTGCGTAGCGCGTGTCGAAGCCGCCCAGCCGTTCGAAGAGATCGCGCGGGATCGCCACCGCGGCGGCGCTCAGGTAATCCGCGTCGCGGACGTAGCCATACCGCGGATCGCTCGGGTCGCCGAAGCGGCCGTAGTTCCACGCACTGCCGTCGCTGAAGACCACGCCACCGGCTTCCTGCAGACGGCCGTCCGGATACAGCAGCTGCGCCCCGACCAGGCCGGCGCCCGCCTGGCCGGCAAACGTGTCGAGCAAGGCATCCAGCCAGCCCGGCTGCGGCACGGTGTCGTTGTTCAGGAACACGAGGAACCCGCCGCGGGCGAGCGCCGCGCCGTCGTTGCTGGCGGCGATGAAACCGCCGTTGGCCGCGCGACGGTGGTAGCGCAAGCCATCGACGCGGGGCAGCAGCTGCGCGGTGTCGTCGATGGAGCCATCGTCGACGACGATCACTTCGATGGCTGCCGCCGGCGGATGCGCCGCGATCGCGCGCAGGCAGGCCAGGGTATGCGCGCACTGGCCGTAGACCGGGATCACGATGCTGGCGCGCGGCGTAGCCGAGAAGGGCACCGCGAATGGCGTGAACGCCGCGTCCGCGGGCCGGTACAGCGCCGAGGGCGGCAGCCGCGCGGGAGACCACTGCCGCAACGCGCGCGACCAGCTCGCGCGCCAGCCGCGGGTCCGCAGGCTGGCAAGGGCACGGTGCGCCAATCCGAGCGCGCGAGCGACCAGGAACCGTGCTTCTGCCAACAAGCGCCTTGACTCCGGCTGAAGGAAGGAGGGCCGCGAAACGGGCCGCGCGCGCGGCTGCGCTAGACTCGATGCTTTCCCGGCTCGCCGGGCCATTGTCGCATCATTCCCGTTGCACCCAGGCCCATGCCGCGCATCGAATCCGACGACGACCAGCACGACGACTTCAAGTCCCGCTTCAACGCCTTCCTGGGCCACGGTTGGCGCCGCCGCCTCCTCACGTGGGGCATGGTCGCGGCGGGCCTGGGGCTCGGGTTCCTGATTCCATACACGCTCTACCTGGACCACCAGGTCACGGAGCGCTTCGGCCAGTTGCGCTGGCAACTGCCCACGCGGGTCTACGCGCGGCCGCTGCAGCTGGCACCCGGCACGGCCATGGACGCCAGGACCCTGCGCACCGAACTCGATGCCGCGTCGTACCGCGACGACGGCGCCGGCGTGCGCCCCGGCACCTACGGCCGGGACGGCCGGCGCTGGCGCATCGCCAGCCGCGGTTTCACCGACGTCGACCGCAAGGTCGGCCAGAGCCGCATCGAGGTCTCGCTCTCCGGCGGGCGCGTGTCCGGCCTCAAGGACCTGGCCAGCGGCCGCGCGATCCGCTCCGCCACGCTCGACCCGGCGCGCATCGCCACCCTCTACGGCGCGCAGCAGGAAGAGCGGCGACTGGTCGAATTGAAGGACGTCCCCGAACTGCTGGTCACCGGCCTGCAGGCGGTGGAGGACCGCGACTTCAAGTACCACCACGGCATCGACCTGAGCGGCATGCTGCGCGCGCTGTTCGTGACCGTGAAGTCGGGTGGCGAGAAGCTGCAGGGCGGCAGCACCCTGACCCAGCAGCTGGCGCGCAGCGGCCTGCTCGGCATCGGCCAGGAGCAGACGCTCACCCGCAAGTTCAACGAGATCCTGTACGCACTGCTGCTCGAGGCCCACTACGACAAGAGCCTGATCCTGGAGACCTACCTCAACCAGGTCTACCTCGGGCAGCGCGGCAACCAGGAGATCCGTGGCGTCGCCGCCGGCGCCGAATACTGGTTCGGCCGCGACCTGCGCGACCTGAGCACCGCCCAGGTTGGCTTGTTGATCGGGATGATCAAGGGACCTTCGGCATACGACCCGCGTCGCAATCCCGAAGCCGCCCGCGAACGCCGCGACTACGCGCTGGAGAAATTCCACGAGACCGGCCTGATCAACGACGAGGAACTGGCGCGCGCCAAGGCCGCGCCGCTGGGCATCACCGACGCGCCGGGCAGCACCTCGGCCAACCGCTTCCCGGCCTACGTGGACCTGGTGCGCCGGCAGCTGGCCCGCGACTATCCCGCCGAATCGCTGCAGGGCGCCGGCTTGTCGGTGATGTCGGGCATGTCCCCCGCCGCCCAGGCCTACGCCGAGGGTGCCGTGGCCAACGCCTTGAAGGCGCTGGACTCGAGCAAGCGGCCGCCGCTGCAAGCGGGCCTGGTGGTCACCGACGTGCACGGGGGCGAGGTGCTGGCGGTCGTGGGCAGCCGCGATTTCGCCAAGCATGGCTTCAACCGGGCGATCGAGGCGCAGCGTCCGGTCGGATCGGTGATCAAGCCTTTCGTCTACCTGCTCGCGCTGGCGCAACCCTCGCGCTGGTCGCTGGCCAGCTGGGTCGAGGACACACCGGTGACGGTGACCCTGGACACCGGCAAGCGCTGGAGCCCCGACAATTCCGACAGCCGCAGCCACGGCACCGTGCGCCTGGTGGACGCGCTGGCGCACTCGTACAACCAGGCCACCGTGCGCGTCGGCATGCAGGTCGGCCCCAAGCGCATCGCCGACCTGGTGCGCACGCTCGCGGGAATCCAGGCGAGCGCCAACCCGTCGCTGATCCTGGGTTCGATGGACCAGAGCCCCTATGGCATGGCGCAGCTGTACCAGTTCCTCGCTTCAGGCGGCGAGATCCAGCCGCTGCACGCGGTGCGCGGCGTGATCGATCGCAACGGCAAGGTGGTGAACCGTTACGACTCGGCACCGGCGCCGGCGCAGGAAGGCGATGCCATCGCCGCACGCCTGGTCACCATCGCGCTGCAGCAGGCGGTCACCAACGGCACGGGCCGCCAGCTGGTGTCCGACGGACTGGGCCGGCTGAACCCCGCAGGCAAGACCGGCACCAGCAACGACAGCCGCGACAGCTGGTTCGCCGGCTGGACCGGCGACCACCTCGCGGTGGTCTGGGTCGGCAACGACCAGAACAAGCCGACCGGCCTGTACGGCGCCACCGGCGCGATGCGGGTGTGGTCGGGGATCTTCTCGCGGCTGCCGAGCGCGCCGCTGGAAGTCGAGTCCAAGGGCATCGACTGGGAGTGGATCCAGGGCTCGCATGCGACCGACGCCGGTTGCCCCGGTGCGCGTCGCTTTGCCTTCGTCGCCGGCTACGCGCCGCCTTTCCAATCCTGCTATTACGTGCAGCCCGATCCCTGGTACCAGCAGCAGGAAGCGGAAGAAGCGGAAGACGAAGGCGGTGGCTGGCGCCGCTGGTTCGGATGGGGCGACCGCGAGGATCCGGCGAAGCGCAAACCGGAACCGCAACAGGCGCCGCCACCGCAGCCGCAACCGCTGCCGCCGCCGCCGGATCCGGCCCGGCGATGACCGGGCATCGAGCATCGACGCCGAACGCCTGCTGATGGAATCGCTGGAAGCACGCAGCCGTGACGCGCTGGCCGCAGGCGGCCCGCTGGCGTCGGCGCTGCCCGGGTACGTCCCGCGCCCCGCGCAGCAACGGTTCGCGGTGGCCATCGCCCAAGCGTTCCAGTCGCGCTCGGCGCTGCTGGCCGAAGCAGGCACCGGCACCGGCAAGACCTATGCCTACCTGGTGCCGGCATTGCTCTCGGGCCTGAAGACCATCGTCTCCACCGGCACCCGCGCGCTGCAGGACCAGCTCTACCATCGCGATTTGCCGCGCGTGCGCGATGCGCTGGGCATCGGCCTGAAGACCGCACTGCTGAAAGGCCGCGCGAACTACCTGTGCCGCTACCGGCTGGGCCAGGCGCAGGGCGAGCCGCCGGCTCCAGGAAGGCATGTCCAGGACCGCGCGCAGGTCGCCCTGTTCCAGCGGATCGTGGCCTGGGCGGGGCGCACGCGGATCGGCGACCTCGCCGAGATCGAGGGCCTGCCGGAAGATTCGCCGCTGTTGCCGATGGTGACCAGCACCGCGGACAACTGCCTGGGCAGCGAG
>SCUI01000201.1 GCA_004297225.1 Lysobacteraceae bacterium
GTCCACGATGTTCTGGCGTCCGACCAGGTCCATATACCCGAAGTAGGCGTGGCCGAGCGGGAAGAGCTGGTTGAAGGTCTCGACCTCGCCATCGCCCGCGGTGTCGTCGCCGCTGGCGTAGTCGAAGCCGACATACACCGCGGGCTTGTACTCGGCATCGGCGAAGGTGTAGTCGATCTTGCCGGCGAAGGCGTAGGCGGCGATGTCGGCCGACCCGACCTCGCCGAACTGGTAGTCCGCCTCGGCGTCGTAGCCGAAGCCCGAGGCGCCGAACTTGCCACCCACGCGGGCGCCGAGGGTGTAGCGGTCTTCCGCGCCGGTCGAGCCGTTGAAGGTCGAAGCCCGGCTATTCAGACCCAGGAAGTAGAGGTCCAGGTCGACCGCGTTGTCCGCGCCGAGCTTGCCGTTGGCGTAGGCGCCCCAGAAGTCGGGCCCGGGCCGCCAGTCGTTGAACTCGTACTTCTGCACCGCGGCGTACCGGCTGTAGAACGCATCGATGCGCCAGTTGTCGAACTCGAAGATCAACCGGGCGGCGTCCCAGGTGCGCATGGTGTTGGACCAGGGCAGGGGGCTGACGAGCCGCTGCTTGCCGAAGAGCAGCTCCTGCCGCCCGACACGGGCCGTGACCTTGCCGTCCCCGCCGAGCGGGAAGTCAACATCGACGAAGGCGTTCTGCAGGTCGATCTCATCGACATCGAGGGTGCGGCGCCCGCCGGGCAGGTCCCGGTCGGTGGCCACCGCGCTCTTGCCGGTGACAAACGCGCGGACATGCTCCCCGAAGTGGAAGTCGCCGTGGAACAGGGCCCGCCCGAGGAGGAAGGCGTCGTCGTTGACCTCGGAGAAGCCGAAGTTCTCCCACGCCTCGCCGCGGACCCGGAGCTCCCCGCCGAACGAGGCCCACCACGAGCCATCCCCGTTGAGGTCTACATGCTTGATGCCGTCCCAGAAATCCTCCCCCGGCTCGAAGAGCG
>SCUI01000202.1 GCA_004297225.1 Lysobacteraceae bacterium
GATGACGTCCCCCGCCAGGTGAATCCCTGGCTGCGCCGCTGCCGGCGGGCGCTGCCCCTGTGCGCCGATCTCCGCACCCTGGATCGCGGTGGCCTGATCCAGGATCTGCTGGCCGGGACCATCACCGCCATCCTGCTGATCCCCCAGGCGCTGGCCTACGCCCTGCTCGCCGGTCTGCCCCCCGAAGTGGGACTCTACGCCAGTATCATCCCGCCCTTGATCTATGCGCTGCTCGGCACCAGCCGGACGCTGGCGGTGGGACCGGTAGCGGTGGCCGCGGTGATGGTGGCCGCCGCGCTGACGCCCTACGCCGGTGGCGACCCGGACAAATACCTCACCGGCGCCCTGATCCTCTCCGCACTCACCGGGCTCATCCTGCTCGCTCTGGGTCTGTTACGGCTGGGCTGGCTGACTGCCTTCATCAGCCACCCGGTGCTGTCGGGTTTCACCACCGGCGCGGCGATCCTCATCATCGGCACCCAGTTGGCCGCGCTCAGCGGCATTGCCGTAGCTCGGGATGCCGATTTTTTCGGTGCGCTGGTAACCGTCGCGCAGCAGATCGGCGACCTCAACCCGATCACCGCCGGCTTCGGTCTCACCGCGACGGCATTGCTGCTGTTCGCGCGCCAACCCCTGGCACGGCTGCTTGCGGCGCGCGGCGTCAAGCCCCAGACCGCCGCGATTCTCGGTCGCACCGCGCCTCTGGTCGTGGTCGCCACCGCGATCCCGGTCGCCGCGCTGCTGGACGTACACGGCCGCTGGGGTGTGGCCGTGGTGGGCGCGGTTCCCCTGGGCCTGCCCAGATTGCGGCTGGACTTTCTGGCCCAACCCGGCTGGCTCGCGCTGCTGCCATCGGCCGCGCTGATCGCCCTCATCGCCTATGTGGAGAGCATTTCGGTCGCCAAGGCGCTGGCGTTCCGGCGCCGCGAACGGATCGATCCGGATCAGGAGTTGCGCGCCCTGGGGATCACCAATATCGCCGCCGCCTGCGCCGGCGCCATGCCGGTGGCGGGCGGCTTTGCCCGCTCCATGGTGAATTTCGACGCCGGCGCCCGCACCCAGGTCGCCGCCGTCGTCACCGCGTGCTGGGTCGCGCTCGCCGCGCTGCTGTTCACCGGACTGCTCACCGCCCTGCCCAAAGCGGTGCTGGCCGCGATCATCGTGGTCGCGGTCTGGCAGCTCGTCGACTTCGCCGGATTGCGCCACACCTGGCGCTACGACCGCGGCGATGGCACCGCCCAGGGCGCGACGCTGCTCGGGGTGCTTGCCTTCGGAATCGAGCTCGG
>SCUI01000203.1 GCA_004297225.1 Lysobacteraceae bacterium
GTGATGTCGTTCTTATCGCTCTGATTGACGCTGATGAACACCCGCCCCTCCACCGGCAGCGTGTTCCCCGCCCCCATTTGCGCTTTGGCGATGGCCCCTCCGAATGTCGAGGACATCCCCATCACTTCCCCCGTTGAACGCATTTCCGGACCAAGGAAGACGGGAACGCTGGGAAATTTTGAAAAGGGGAAGACCGCTTCCTTCACGGAGATATGCTTCACCTTGCGGAAATCAAAATCCTTGACCCCGAGATCCTCCAGCGTTCGCCCCACCATGACCTTGGCGGCGATCTTGGCAAGCGCCAGTCCGATCGCCTTGCTGACAAACGGGACGGTACGCGAAGCGCGCGGGTTCACTTCGAGCACATAGACGGTTCCATCCTTCATGGCGTACTGCACGTTCAAAAGTCCGATGACCTTGAGCGCCTTGGCAAGCTTGACGGTATGGCCCTTGATTTCCTCCAGATTTTTCTCGGAGATCATATAGGGTGGAATGACACAAGAGCTGTCGCCCGAATGAATGCCCGCCTCCTCGATATGCTCCATCACACCGCCGATGAGGACATCCTTCCCATCGCACACGGCATCGACATCGAACTCGAAGGCATCCTCGAGAAACCGATCGATCAGGACAGGGTGCTCGGGGGAGACATCCACCGCCTTCTTCATATACTCCCGCACGGCGTCATTCGTATAGCAGATCTCCATAGCCCGTCCTCCCAGGACATACGATGGCCGGACGAGCACAGGGTATCCGATCTGTTCGGCGACGAGGACGGCATTGTTCACGGAATATGCCGTACCGTACATCGGATGTGGGATCTTGAGCCTGCGCAGGAGGGATCCGAAGCGCTCACGGTCTTCCGCCAGGTCGATTCCTTCCGGCGATGTTCCGAGGATTCGAACACCGTTTTCCTCCAGTGCCTTCGCGATCTTCAGGGGCGTCTGCCCCCCAAAGCTCACCACCACGCCGTACGGCTGTTCGTGTTCACAGATGTTCAGGACGTCCTCGAGCG
>SCUI01000059.1 GCA_004297225.1 Lysobacteraceae bacterium
GAGGAGCACGACCCGGACAGCTACATCCGCGAATTCGGGCCGGATGCCTTCGAGGCCTGCGTCAAGAAGGCCGTGCCCCTGTCGCGCCAGTTGCTGGAGCACGCTGGCGCCGAGTGCGACCTGGACAGCGCAGAAGGCCGCGCCCGCCTGATGACACAGGCCATCCCGCTGATCGCCTTGCTGCCCGAGGGCGCCTTGCGGGGCCTGATCGCCGACGAGCTGGCGCAGGTTGCCAAGGCATCGAGCGACGACGTGCGTCGCAGGCTTGATGCACACCTTGCGAAGGCCGCAGGCGGCGCACAAGGCGAGCGCGGCCAGGACCGACACGGCGAGCGCGGGGCACCACGTGCCAGCGGCGCGCCCTCCAGCTTCGACGACGCCCCGTTCTTCGGCAACGAGCCTCCCGCCTTCGAGCCCGATTTCGGCGGGAACGAGCCCTTCTGGGATGGCGCAGGTCAGGGCGACGGCGGACACGGCTCGCGCGGTTTCCAGGGGGAACGCGGACGTGGCGACTGGAAAGGCCGGGGTGGCCGCGGCAACTGGCGCAACGATGGCAGCCGCTGGCAAAGCCGTGGCCGCGTGACACCGCAACGCCCCCTGCCCCGGGCCGCCACCTCGCTCGATCGCATCGCCTGGGTGCTGGTGTGCAGCAGCGGCACCTGGGAGCAACTGCCCGCCACCGCCCACGACATCCTTTGCGATCAGCCCAGCCCCTACGGCCCCTTTTTCCGCTGGCTGGACCGCCTGCTGCTCGACCAGGGCGCCCTGGCCGGGCCTGATTTGCTGCAAGGCATGCGGGAGGCCGACGACGGGCCGCAGGGCGCCGGGGCAGACCGCCCGCTGGCCACCCTGGCCGAGCGCATCACCCGCCTGCACGATTTCGGCGCCAGTGCAGAGCACAGCCTGGCCGACCTCCTGTCGCTCATCCGCCCCCTCGAGCTCGAGGCCCTGCGCGAAGAGCTCGACATGCTGCTTCAGGCCGGCGAACTGTCCGAGGCCGCCGAAGCCAGAAAACTGGAACTCGTGCGCCTGACGCGGGATCTCAAGCTTGAAATCAGCCAGCAAAGGCCCATTTCTGCTTGAAGAAGCCCTCACCCCGCGAAATTTGACAAGCAGCGTCGCTTGCAGGCCCATTCTCTTGCGCGATAATGGAGGGTTCGACGAGGACCGTCCCGCGCACCAGTGCAGGATGCTTGCCATCCGACTTGCGACACGGCCCCACACGGCCCATCACGTTCACGGGGCGCACCCCTGCGGTGCCCTCCAGTGCCTGAGCGAATCTCCCGTGTGGCCCTGTGGCAGGATGGGGCCCTTGTCCGCCTCTCATTCAGAGCATCTCTTTCGAGGAAGCGCATGACCGCGAAAAAAGCCGCCAAGACCGGTGTGAAGACTGCCGAAGCAGACGTCAACGAGAAGAAAGCCACCAAGGCACGCGCCTCCTCCAAGGCCAAGGACGCCGAAACCGCAGTCGAAGCCGTGGCAGCCGAGCCCAAGAAGCGCGGCCGCAAGCCCAAAGCTGCCGCCGAAACCGCGAAGGTCGAACCCGCGCGCAAGGCCTCTTTTG
>SCUI01000028.1 GCA_004297225.1 Lysobacteraceae bacterium
ACCGAGCTCCGAGCTCGGTGAATGCACCTCGGTGGGGCGCTGGCGGGTGCTGGAGCTCGGCATTTGTCCGAAATTACTCGGATTGTGTCCGGAAAAGACTGGCGCCTGGGTGTTTGGGCTCAGGGGGTGTCGTGAATTGGCTCGTTGGCGCGGCTGACCAGCAGGGTGTCGGATTTTGTGCTCTGGGCACATTTGACTGATGCCCAACGCCGAAGGTAAGCGGCGCCAAGGCACCGAACAACACTGACCATTTAGGCCTTGGGCTGTAAGGCATGCGCTGCGGCGATCAACGCCAAATTCGACCCCTGTGGCGCCATGACAGCAAACTGACTATCTGTGCCGCCCAGGGCCATGAACGTATGCTCCATCTCTGAGGGGGACTCCGGCCAGAACAACAAGATGGCACATTTAATGCCGCCTACGATCATGTAGTTTTCTACTTGAACCAAAGCATTATTGAACATAGAAAAAGAGTTGCTACGTTTTAGCTCAAGCAACACTTTCTCACTCCCACGCCTTACGATGATATCGGCGCGATAGTTCGTTTCGCTCCCTAGGTGCGAGTCGATCAGCACTTCCATGCCAGGAGCTGTCGCCGCTAAGAAGCCATGCAAGGCGCCAACTACTTGCGATTCGCTCACCCGTGCCGAAGATATTGAAACCAAACTGGTGGAACAAAATTGCGAAATAAGCTGGATGAGCTGATCTATTAATGCTGCTTGGACTACTGCCGGTTTGGCCTCCACTTGACTAGAGGTTTCTGCCTTAGTGCGCTCGAACGCAACACGTTCGGCAATTTGATCAAGTAGGAGACATGAAAAAGCTGATACCGAAACGATAGCCAAGAACGCTTCGCTTTCATCAAAGTCCAGCTTGTAGTCATGGGCGGAGGGATTGCGCCACTCGGTTCTATAAGTTGTTAGTTGGCTGAGCACGCGAGGCCGAAATACATTGTTCTGCTCTAAGTACCCCTCGATGTCATACGGCCGCTTCTTCGAAGGGTCTTGCCCCGTGAGTGCTCGATAAGCTTCTTTAATGCTACCTTCGAATGCTTGGTTCGTTCGATAGATTGCATCAGTGAAGGCAGTTTCGTCACCGGTCTCTTGGCCTCTTGAGAGGTGTCGGAATGCCGTTTCAATGTGCATGAGAACAGCCTTCAAGCCCGTGATGTACTCACCTTCATTGAGGACATCAATCTTCTTTCGTAGCGCGTCCACGAGATCCATGACTCAACCTGACGAATGGGTAGTGAGTGATTGCTTTGGCTTAACGCCCTGCTGAACAACCAGTTGGGCGGGTGAATGCTGCAGACTGACTAACCAAGGGCATGCTATATCTCCGGGCGGAGCTTACTCCCTCTTGGTAACCATGGCTCCCAAAGAACTTCACGCCAATCGTACTGACGGGTCGCATAGCAAGTAGAGATTCCTTGTGCTCGAAGCAGAAGGTTGTACTTGCAGAAAACTTCATCCAATACATCGAGGGCAGCATCGACTTCGTTGAATTTCGGTAGCCTGCGTATTTCGCCAGGGCTTGTTCTATGGGCGACTCGCTTATTGACGAAACGTCGGACTCGTTCGCTTGCATCTTCCAAACGCCGGAGATCTGCGCGGATGGCGTTCTGTCCGAGCTGCTTAGCAGATTTGCCGACCACAGCATTGAATGACATGTGCCCAAGCTCTTCACCCGAGGGTGTTCCGCGATACATGCGCACGTGAACAGCTCGACCTAAAACTCCCGGATTCTCA
>SCUI01000204.1 GCA_004297225.1 Lysobacteraceae bacterium
GCTTGCCGGTCGAGGGACTGGCAAGCGCATCAACGAATCATCGATGAGACGCTCGCCGAGTCCAACTTCAGCGGGAATTAGGCGATGGCAGACCTCCCCGCGGCCAGAAGGTACGCACAGGCAGCTTTCGGTATCGCCCGCGACGCCGGCACCATCGCCACCTGGCGAGAGGAGCTCGACGACGTCGCTGCCGTGCTTGCCGAATCCGGCCTTGCTTCGGTGCTTGCGGATACGCGCGTGCCCATCGAGCAACGCATCGCCATGGTCGAACGCACGCTGGACGTCAGTCCACTCGTGCTCAACGTGGCGAAGCTGTTGGTCTCCAAATCCCGTGCACGCGAGGCCCGGGCCGTCGCTGATGCGTTCGGACGCCTGGCCGATGACCACGAAGGTATCGCTCATGCCGAGGTGACGACGGCCGTCGAGTTGGCGCCAGCCCAGCTCGATGCCATCGCCCAACAACTCGGCGCCTCGCTGGGGAAACAGGTCCGCGCTGTCGGCACTGTCGACCCCGGCATCGTCGGCGGCGTCGTTGTCCGCGTCGGCGACAAGCTGGTAGATGGAAGCGTTCGGACCCGGCTCAAGCGGCTACGGCGCGAACTGGAGGGTGCCCGCTAACGCGGGTGTTCGGACGAGTTGGAGAAGAGGTAAGCCGCTATGGCAGTACGTGCTGAAGAGATCGCATCGATCCTGCGCCAGCAGATCGAGACCTTCGGGAGCGCGGTCACCGCAACCGATGTCGGTTCGGTGATCGAGGCTGGTGATGGCGTGGCCCGCATTCACGGGCTTTCGGGTGCCATGTACTCCGAGCTTTTGGAGTTCGCCAACGGCACCATGGGCATCGCCCTCAACCTCGAAGAGGAATCCGTCAGCGCCGTCGTGCTCGGCGAATATGGCGACATCAAGGAAGGTGATGAGGTCCGCTCCACCGGCCGCATCATCGAGGTGCCCGTCGGCGACGCTCTCGTCGGCCGCGTGGTTGATGCCCTCGGGAACCCCATCGATGGCAAGGGCCCCATCCGCACCGACCGCACCCGCCCCATCGAGCGCATCGCGCCCGGCGTCACCCTTCGCAAGAGCGTGAACCAGCCCGTCCAGACCGGCATCAAGTCCATCGACGCGATGTTCCCCATCGGTCGCGGCCAGCGCGAGCTCATCATCGGCGACCGTTCCACCGGCAAGACCGCCATCGCCCTCGATACCATCATCAACCAGAAGGGCGGCGACCTCGTCTGCATC
>SCUI01000205.1 GCA_004297225.1 Lysobacteraceae bacterium
CGGCGGCGGCGGAGGCGGGGCGGACGCCGCCGGGAACTTGCTGCCACCGACGAGCGGCCGGCTCTGCGCGGTCCGCACCTCGAGGTAGTTCTCGAAGCGCTCCGCGTTCACGCTCATCGCGAGCTTGCCGACGACCTTGCCGTCCTTGAGGACGTCGCCGGTCTTCGTCCCGTCGGGAAGGAAGTTGAACACGACGTCGAGGCCCTTCTGCTTCTCGTTCCCGCGGACGACACCACCGACCGCACGTCCGGACCCGTCGAACTTGTCGAGCAGGATGTCCACGTCGAACGACAGCGTCCCGTCCTCGGGGCTGTCCCAGCTCACCTTGCCGTTCCCGGTCTGCGCTCCGAAGACGGGGCTCTGCCCCGCGCCCGGGATCCGGAACGGCCGCTCCTCGTGGACGGTGCCGTACACGCTGCCGGACATGCGCGCCTGGATGTCCATCTTCGCGAGGGCGTCGCCGGCGGCGGGCGCGCGGCTCGCGTACCAGCCCGTCGTGTTCGACGCGTCGAACGCGCCGAGGACCGCGGCCGGCGCGCCGAGCGCCACGAGCTGCGCCCGGTACTGCGCCACGACCGCACGCTCGAGGTCGGCCGACGCGTTCCACATCTGGTAGTCCATCAGCGAGGCGGCGGAGGTGCGTCGCGTCTTCAGCTTGTCCCACACCGCTTCGTTCCAGCCCTGCGCCGTGGCGGCGCGCGGATCGTTCAGCTGCATCAGCGAGCTGAGCACGCCGTTCAGGCTGCCCGCCTCGCTCTGCGACGTCGTCACCATGCCGGTCGGGATCGTCTGCAGCCCGGCGAGCGACTGCGGCGTCACCGTGCCGCCGCCCGCGGTCTGGAAGGCGATGCTCGGATCGGCCCCGGCGGGGCAGCCCGCCGGCGGGCCCGCGATGCGGCCGCTCGGCGGCAGCGGCCCGAGGAACCCCTGCGGGACCGTTTGCGTCCAGGGTGCCGGCCGCTGCGGCGCCGCGTTCTTGGCCAGGTCCGACGGCGCCCACGCTTTGACCTGCGTGCCCAGCGTCGTGCGCCCGAGCGCCGCGGTGGCGTCGTCGTACGCGCGCTGGAGCTGCAGCATGTCGTAGAGGAAGCCGGACATCTTGGCCCCCACGCGTCCGGCCTGAGGCTCGGCCAGGCCGGCCGTGCTCACCTGCGGCTCGGGGCTGGGCGCGGGCGCCGCGGCGGCCGCGCTCGGCGCGGCGGACGCGGATGCGGGCGCGGGCGGTGGGCTCGTGGCGGGTGCGGTCGACGC
>SCUI01000002.1 GCA_004297225.1 Lysobacteraceae bacterium
CCCGCCGCTTCGCCAACATCCGCAGCGAGCTGGAGCAGGCCTTCGAACTGCATGCCGCGGCCGGCACGCGCCTGGGTGGCGTGCACCTGGAGCTCACCGGCGAGGACGTCACCGAATGCACCGGTGGCGCCCGCGACCTGACCGACGCCGACCTGGCGCGCGCGTACCGCTCCACGGTCGATCCCCGCCTGAACTACGAGCAGGCGCTGGAGATCGCGATGCTGGTGGTGCGCAAGCAGGCGCAGCTGGCGGCGCCGAGGGACGCGTGATGCGGGCGGCGCTGCTTGCAGTCGCCGTGATGCTGGCGCTGGCGCCCTGCGCCGCGGCGGCGCAGGCGACGATCGTGCCGCAGGAATCCGGCGTCGCCGTGCGTCTGCGCGGCATCTCCGCGGTGGATGCGAACGTGGCCTGGGCCAGCGGCCGCGAGGGCACGGTGCTGCGCACCACCGACGGCGGCGCACACTGGCAGGTCATCCAGGTGCCGGGTGCCGGAGAACTGGACTTCCGCGACGTCGAGGGCTTCGACGCCGACAGCGCCGTGGTGCTGTCCATCGGTCCCGGCGAAGCATCGCGCGTGTATCGAACCGATGATGGCGGCGCGACCTGGACGCTGGCGCTGCAGAACACCGACGCGCGCGCCTTTTTCGACTGCATGGCCTTCGACGGCGAGCGCGGCTGGATGTTGGGCGATCCGGTGGACGGCCATTTCCAGATCCGAGAAACCTCCGACGGGGGCCGCACCTGGACCCTCGTAGAGCCGACCCATGGTCGGCTCGCGCAGCCCGACGAAGCCGCCTTCGCCGCCAGCGGCACCTGCATCGCAGCGACGCCGTGGGGCGAGCGCATCGCCGTCACCGGCGGCGGCGCGGCGCGCGTGTTGCTGGGCGACTCGGGCGGCGTGTTGTGGTTCGCGCACGACACGACGATGCCCGCGCGCGTGCCGGCGGCCGGCATCTTCTCGGCCACCCCGGTGGGCGACGACATGTTGCTGGTCGGCGGGGATTTCGAGCACGAGGACTCCGGCAGCGCGGCCTTGGCGCAATTCGTCGACGGCGAAGGCCTGCGCATTTCGGCACTGCCGGATCCGCTCGGCTACCGCTCCGGGGCCGCCTGCGTCGGCGGTGCCGCGCCGCAATGCATCGCCGTCGGCCCGAATGGCGTGGACCTGCTGCGGCAGGGGCGCTGGGAAGCGCTTTCCGACACCGGATACGACGCCGTGGATCTCGCCGGCAACGTCGGCTGGGCGAGCGGCGACCAGGGCCGCATCGGGAAAGTCCTCATTGTGGGAGCGGCGGAAGCCGCGACAGTCGAAGCGACTCCTGTCGCGGCTTCCGCCGCTCACACAAGGTAGGGTTCAGGCAGGTTCGCAGGTCAAGGCGCGCTCGGCAGGAACTGCGGCGGCCTGCGCGACTTGGTGAGCTGCTCGAACGCGTAGGCGAGGGCGATCAGCTGCGGCTCGCTCCAGGCGCGGCCCATGAAGGTGAGGCCGATCGGCAGGCCATGCGAATCGCCCGAAGGCACCGTGATCGACGGCGTCCCCGCGACCGCGGCCATGCCATATCCCGCACCGACGAAATGGTCGCCCAGCACCGGGTCGGTCAGCCACGCCGGCGACATGCTCGGCGCGACGATCGCGTCGAGCCGGTGCTTGTCGAGCGTCGCCAGCAGGCTCTCGGTTTCCGCCATGCGCCGCGACTTGGCCTTGGCATCGAGATAGGCCTGCTCGGTGAGCGGGCCCTTGGCCTGCGCCTGTTCGAAGATCTCCTGGCCGAAGATCGGCATCGCTTCGGCCGCATGGGCCTGGTTCCAGGCGATCAGCGCCTCGAGGGTCTTCGGCGAGTCCACGGCGCCGGCCAGGTACCTGTTCAACCCGTCCTTGAACTCGTACAGCAGCACCGCGTACTCGTCGTCGCCCCACTTCTCGTAGCCCGGCACCTCGACGTCCAACACCTCGGCGCCCGCGGCCTTCATCGTCGCGATCGCCGCTTCGGTGGCGGCATCCACGCCGGGGTGGTAGCCCATCGCCTCGCGCAGCACGCCGATGCGCTTGCCCTTGAGCGCGCCGGCATCCAGGAACGCGGTGTAGTCGTTGGCCACGTGGCCATGGGCCGCGGCGCCGGCCGGATCGTTCGCGTCCACGCCGGCCATCGCCGACAGCAGCGCCGCGGCATCGGCGACCGTGCGCGCCATCGGCCCCGCGGTGTCCTGCGAGGCCGAGATCGGGATGATGCCGTCGCGGCTGACCAGGCCGACGGTCGGCTTCAGTCCCACCAGACCGGCAACGGCCGACGGACAGATGATGCTGCCGTCGGTCTCGGTGCCGACGCCTACCGCAGCGAGGTTGGCCGCGATCGCGGTGCCGGTGCCGGCGCTGGAGCCGCAGGGATTGCGGTCCAGGGCGTAGGGATTCCTGGTCTGCCCGCCGCGCGAACTCCAGCCGGAGGTCGAGCGCGTGGAGCGGAAGTTCGCCCACTCGCTGAGGTTGGTCTTGCCCAGGATCACCGCGCCGGCCTCGCGCAGGCGCTGCACGAGGAAGGCGTCGTCGGTGGGGCGGTTGTTCGCCAGCGCCAGCGAGCCGGCGGAATTCACCATCGGCACCGCGTCGATGTTGTCCTTGAGCAGAACCGGGATGCCGTGCAGCGGCCCGCGCACGGTGCCGGCGGCGCGTTCGGCGTCGCGGGCGTCTGCCTCGGCCAGCGCCTGCGGGTTGAGCTCGATCACGGCGCCCAGCATCGGGCCGGCGTCGTCGAGCGCGGCGATGCGGTCCAGGTAGGCCTGGGTGAGGGCGTGGCTATCGAAGCTGCCTGCGGCCATGCCCGCCTGCAATTGCGCGACGGTGGCTTCCTCGACGGCGAAGGCGGGCCCGGCGGCGAAGGCCGGGGTCAGGCAGGCCGCGGCAAGCAGCGCGGCCAGCAGCAGGGCGTGGCGAGGCATGGTGGAACCCCCTTGGCGAGGGTTCCAAGCATACGTCAGGCCGCGCGCGAGGCCCGCTTGCGGTCGGTTTCCGTGAGGAACTTCTTGCGCAGGCGGATTTCCTTCGGGGTGACTTCCACCAGCTCGTCGTCCTCGATGAAGTCCAGCGCCTGTTCCAGCGAGAACTTGATCGCCGGGGTCAGCTTGATCGCATCGTCCTTGCCCGAAGCGCGCATGTTGGTCAGCGGCTTGGTCTTGATCGCGTTGACCGTCAGGTCGTTGTCCTTGGAATGGATGCCGACCAGCTGGCCCTCGTAGACGTTGTCGCCTTCGGCCGCGAACAGCCGGCCACGCTCTTCCAGCGGCCCGAGCGAGTAGGCGGGAGTCACGCCCGGCGCGTTGGCGATCATCACGCCGTTGATGCGCTTGGCGATCGGCCCGGTTTCCTTCGGCCCGTAATGGTCGAACACGTGGAACAGCAGCCCGGTGCCCTGGGTCAGGGTCTTGAACTCGTTCTGGAAGCCGATCAGCCCGCGCGCGGGGATCATGTAGTCCAGGCGCACGCGGCCCTTGCCGTCGGAGACCATGTCCTTCAGCTGCGCCTTGCGGATGCCCAGCTTCTCCATCACGCCGCCCTGGTGCTGCTCCTCGATGTCCACCACCAGCTGCTCGATCGGCTCCATCAACTGGCCGTCGATCTCCTTGATGATCACCTCGGGGCGCGACACCGCCAGCTCGTAGCCTTCGCGGCGCATGGTCTCGATGAGTACCGACAGGTGCAGCTCGCCCCGGCCCGAAACCAGGAACTTGTCCGGATCGGAACCTTCCTCGACCTTCAGCGCGACGTTGTGCAGGGTCTCGCGCTCCAGGCGCTCGCGCAGCTGGCGGCTGGTGAGGAACTTGCCGCCGCTGAGTTCCTTGTTGCCGGCGAACGGCGAGTTGTTGACCTGGAAGGTCATGCTGATGGTCGGCTCGTCCACGGTCAGCGCGGGCAGCGCCTCGGGCGTGTCGAGCGCGCACACGGTGTCGGAGATGCTCAGGTCGGCGACGCCGGAGATGGCGATGATGTCGCCGGCCTCGGCCTCGGGCACCTCGACGCGCTCCAGGCCCATGAAGCCGAGCACCTGCAGCACCTTGCCCTGGCGCTTGTTGCCGTGGCGGTCGACCACGCTCACCGGCATGTTGGTGCGGACCTTGCCGCGCTGGATCCGGCCGACGCCGATCAGGCCGACGAAGTTGTTGTAGTCCAGTTGGCTGATGCGCATCTGGAACGGGCCGTCCTGGTCCACGGTCGGCGGCGGCACGTGCCGCATGATCGCCTCGTACAGCGGCGTCATGTCGCCCGAGCGGACGCTGTCGTCGAGGCTGGCGTAGCCGTGCAGCGCCGAGGCGTAGACGATCGGGAAGTCCAGCTGCTCGTTGGTCGCGCCGAGCTTGTCGAACAGGTCGAACACCTGGTCGATCACCCAGTCCGGGCGCGCGCCGGGGCGGTCGATCTTGTTGACCACGACGATGGGCTTGAAGCCCATCGCGAACGCCTTCTGCGTCACGAAGCGGGTCTGCGGCATCGGCCCGTCCATCGCGTCCACCAGGATCAGCACCGAATCCACCATGGACAGCACGCGCTCGACCTCGCCGCCGAAATCGGCGTGGCCGGGGGTGTCGACGATGTTGATGCGGTTGCCCTGCCAGGTGATGGCGGTGTTCTTGGAGAGGATGGTGATGCCGCGTTCCTTCTCCTGGTCGTTGCTGTCCATCACCCGCTCGGCGAGGACGACGCGATCGGAGAAGGTGCCCGACTGCTTGAGCAGGCAGTCCACCAAAGTGGTCTTGCCATGGTCGACGTGGGCGACGATGGCGATGTTGCGGAGGCGTTCGATGGACATTTGGGCAGGAACGATGAAGGACGCCATCGGCGCCGGGAGAAGGGCAGGGAGCCGGTTATTATAACCGGCTGCCGCCCCGGCCGTCGGGGTTGCGGTTCATTTTTCCCAGGAGTCCCCCATGTCCCTGTACGCCACCTTCGATACCGACCGCGGCCCGATCAAGGTCGAGCTGTACCCCGAGAAGGCCCCGCTGACCGTGGCCAATTTCGTCAACCTGGCCCGGCGCGGCTTCTATGACGGCCTGAACTTCCACCGGGTCATCGCCGACTTCATGATCCAGGGCGGCTGCCCCGAGGGCTCCGGCCGCGGCGGCCCCGGCTACCGCTTCGAAGACGAGGCCGACAACGGCGTCCGCCACGAGCGCGGCGTGCTGTCGATGGCCAACGCCGGCCCGAACACCAACGGCAGCCAGTTCTTCATCACCCACATCGCCACCCCCTGGCTGGACGGCAAGCACACCGTGTTCGGCAAGGTGGTCGAGGGCCTGGAGGCGGTCGACAAGGTCGAGCAGGGCGACCACATCCGCAAGGTCGCGATCGAGGGCGATGCCGACGCCGTACTGGCCGCCAAGGCGGACCGCGTCGCCGAGTGGAACCGCATCCTGGCGCCGTGACCGCACACCCCATGTAGAGCCGACCCATGCTCGGCTCCCGTGGAATGGGCCGACCATGGGTCGGCCCTACGGGGCATCGGTGCTAAAATTCACGGTTGCCAACGCCTTCCCACGAGGTCACGCATGCCCCAGTTCGCCAGCCGGCTCGGCCGCGCCAAGCCCAGCGCGATCATGCAGGTCGCCGAGAAGGCCAAGCGCCTGAAGGCCGAAGGCCGAGACATCATCAGCTTCTCCATCGGCGTCCCCAACTTCCTCCCCGGCGAGCACGTCTACGCCGCCGCCCGCGAGGCGCTGGAGCGGGATTCCGGGCAGTACGGCAGCAACCGCGGCAGCGATGCGCTGCTCGATGCCTTCCTCGGGCACATCGGGGAAATCGGACTCACCGGCTACACCCGCGCCAACTGCGCCACCGGCATCGGCGCCAAGCACGTCATCTACAACCTGTGCGAGGCGCTGCTGGACGAAGGCGACACCATCGCCTTCCCGGTCCCGTACTGGACCAGCTACGTCGACATCGCCGAGATCCTCAACGCGAAAATCGACCTGCTGCCGTGCCCGGCCGAACAGGACTACAAGCTCACGCCTTCCCAGCTCGATGCCGCGCTGGCGAAGAAGCCCCGCGTGTTCCTGTTCAACAATCCCTCGAACCCGACCGGCATGGTCTATTCGAAGGACGAAATCTCGGCGCTGGCGGACGTCATCGCGAAATACCCCGACACATGGGTGATCACCGACGACATCTACAACCGGATGGTCTTCGACGGCGTCGGCTACCACAACTTCGTGCACGCCCGCCCCGGACTGCGCGACCGCGTGATCTTCATCGACTCGCTGTCCAAGACCTACGGCATGCCCGGCTGGCGCGTCGGCTTCATGGCCGGCCCGGAATCGGTGGCCAAGGCCGTGGTGACGATGAACTCCAACCACATCACCAACCTGCCGGAAGTGACCACCGCAGCCGCGGTCGCCGCACTGGCCGGCCCGCAGGACGTGCCGCGAGCGAAGTGCGCCGAGTTCGCGGCCAAGCGCGACCAGGTGATGGCGGTGTTCGACGCCATCCCCGGCGTCGTCTGCCCGCGGCCGCAGGGCGCGTTCTACGTGTTCCCCGACATCAGCGCCTACTTCGGCAAGACCCATGGCCCCAGCGGGCTGAAGGTCGACGACGACGTCGGGTTCTGCAGCGCGCTGCTGGAAGCCAAGGGCGTGGCCTGCGTGCCCGGCTCGGCCTTCGGCGAACCGCGCGCGCTGCGCATCAGCTACACCTGCCCGACGCCGCAGCTCGCCCCCGGCCTCGAGCGCATCCGCGAGTTCTTCGCCGAACTCGCCTGATCCGGAACCCGCGTTCCGCCCCACCGCCAGATACGGAGCCCCACGAATGAAGTCCCCCGTCCGAGTTGCCGTCACCGGCGCCGCCGGCCAGATCGGCTACGCCCTCCTGTTCCGCATCGCCTCGGGCGAAATGCTGGGCAAGGACCAGCCGGTCATCCTGCAGATGCTCGAGCTGCCGATGGAGAAGGCGCAGGCCGCGCTGAAGGGCGTGATGATGGAGCTGGAGGACTGCGCGTTCCCGCTGCTGGCCGGCATGGTCGGCACCGACGATCCGATGGTCGCGTTCAAGGACGCCGACTACGCGCTGCTGGTGGGCGCGATGCCGCGTGGCCCCGGCATGGAGCGCAAGGACCTGCTGCTGAAGAACGCCGAGATCTTCACCGTGCAGGGCAGGGCGCTCGACGCGGTCGCCTCGCGCGACGTCAAGGTGCTCGTCGTCGGCAACCCGGCGAACACCAACGCCTACATCGCGATGAAGTCGGCGCCGAACCTGCCGGCGAAGAACTTCACCGCGATGCTGCGCCTGGACCACAACCGCGCACTGTCGCAGCTGGCGAACAAGGCCGGCGTGGCCGTGGGCGACATCGAGAAGTTCGTCGTCTGGGGCAACCACAGCTCGACGATGTACCCGGATTACCGCTTCGCCACCGTCAACGGCAAGTCGCTCAAGGACGCCATCGGCGACGCCGACTGGAACACGAACACCTTCATCCCGACGGTCGCCAAGCGCGGCGCCGCGATCATCGAGGCGCGCGGCTTGTCCTCCGCGGCGTCCGCAGCCAATGCCGCGATCGGCCACATGCGCGACTGGGCGCTGGGCACCGGCGGCAAGTGGGTGACGATGGGCGTGCCGTCCGACGGCAGCTACGGCATCCCCGAAGGCATCATCTACGGCGTGCCGGTGACCACCGCCAACGGCGAATACACTCGCGTCGAGGGCCTGCCGGTCGACGAGTTCAGCCGCGCCGCGATGGACAAGACCCTGGCCGAGCTCGAGGAAGAGCGCGCCGGCGTGGCGCACCTGCTCTGATGCTCCGCACGGACTCCGCCGGAGCCGCCTTCCGCGCCGCGCTCGCGGCGGAGTCGCCGCTGCAGGTGATGGGCGCCATCACCGCCTACGCCGGGCTGATGGCGAAGCGCACCGGCTACAAGGCGCTGTACCTGTCCGGCGGCGGCGTCGCCGCAAACTCGCTGGGCATGCCGGACCTGGGCATCTCGACGATGGAGGACGTGCTCACCGATGCGCGCCGCATCGTCGACGCGACCGGCATGCCATTGCTGGTGGACATCGACACCGGCTGGGGCGGTGCGTTCAACATCGGCCGCACCATCCGCAACTTCGAGCGCATCGGCGTGGCCGCCGTGCACATGGAGGACCAGGTCGGGCAGAAGCGCTGCGGCCACCGCCCGGGCAAGGAAGTGGTCGCGAAAGAGGAAATGGTCGACCGGGTCAAGGCCGCGGTCGATGCGCGCGGCGACGAGGCCTTCGTGATCATGGCGCGCACCGACGCCGCCGCCGTCGAAGGCATCGACAGCGCCATCGAGCGCGCGGTGGCCTATGTCGAGGCAGGCGCCGACATGATCTTCCCCGAGGCGATGAAGACCCTCGATGACTACCGCCGGTTCAAGGACGCGGTGAAGGTACCGATCCTGGCCAACCTCACCGAGTTCGGCTCCACGCCGTTCTTCACCACCGGCGAATTGCGCGAGGCGGGCGTCGACATCGCCCTCTACTGCTGCGGCGCCTACCGCGCCATGAACAAGGCCGCGTTGCATTTCTACGAGACCGTGCGCCGCGAAGGTACCCAGAAACACATCGTCGACACCCTGCAGACCCGCGACGAGCTCTACGACTTCCTGGGCTACCACGCCTACGAGGACAAGCTCGACGAACTGTTCAAGAAGGAAGCGAAATGACCGAACCCAGCACCGCGCCCAAGGCCAAGAAGTCCGTCGCCCTCAGCGGCACGCCCGCGGGCAACACCGCGCTGTGCACCGTCGGCCGCAGCGGCAACGACCTGCATTACCGCGGCTACGACATCAAGGACCTGGCGACGCAGTCGAGCTTCGAGGAAGTCGCCCACCTGCTGGTGCACGGCGCGCTGCCGACCGCATCGCAACTCAAGGCCTACCAGGCGAAGCTGCGACGCCTGCGCGGCCTGCCGGCGATCGTCTCCGAGGCGCTGGAGCTGGTCCCGGCCAACGCCCATCCGATGGACGTGCTGCGCACCGGCTGCTCGGTACTGGGCACCGTGCTGCCCGAGCGCGAGTCGCATCCCGCCAGCGAGGCGCGCGACATCGCCGACCGGCTGATGGCCAGCTTCGGCTCGATGCTGCTGTACTGGTGGCATTTCACCCGCAACGGCCGCCGCATCGACTGCGAGACCGACGACGATTCGATCGCCGCGCACTTCCTGCACCTGCTGCACGGGGAACCGCCGAGCGCGCTGCATGCGGACTCGCTGGACAAGTCGCTGGTGCTGTACGCCGAGCACGAGTTCAATGCATCGACCTTTGCCGCGCGCGTCATCGCCGGCACCGGCAGCGACCTGCATTCCTGCATCACCGGCGCGATCGGCGCGCTGCGCGGGCCCAAGCACGGCGGCGCCAACGAAGTGGCGATGGACATCATCAGCCGCTATGCCACTCCGGACGAGGCCGAGGCCGACATCCGCGCGCGGATGGAGCGCAAGGAAATCGTGATCGGCTTCGGCCACCCGGTCTACACCATCGGCGACCCGCGCAACCCCATCATCAAGGAACTCTCGCGCAAGCTGTGCGCGGACGGCGGCAACCAGGCCCTGTTCGACATCAGCGAGCGGATCGAGAACCTGATGATGGACACCAAGAAGATGTTCCCGAACCTGGACTGGTACAGCGCCAGCGCCTACCACATGATGGGCATCCCGACGCCGATGTTCACCCCGCTGTTCGTGATCGCCCGCACGTCCGGCTGGAGCGCGCACGTCATCGAGCAGCGCGAGGACGGCAAGATCATCCGCCCCAGCGCCACCTACACCGGCCCCGACGACCGCCCCTACGTCCCCCTCGCCAAGCGCTGATTCTTTTTGACGCGGATAAGAGCCGATAAACACGGATAGAGCAAAACCATAATGGGTTCATGGCACGCGAACGCCATGAACCCATTATGATTTTATCCGCCCTTATCGGCTCTTATCCGCGTTATCCGTGTCCAACTGCTCTTGCTTCAGTTGAACGATGCGAGGTAGCCGGAGGCCTGGATGGCCTTCTGGATCGGGTCGACCAGCTTGACGTTGGCGGCGATGACCTGGCGCCCGCGGGCTTCGACGACGTCCATGCGCGAGACCGCCGCGCCGCGGTAATCGGAGACGCGGCCGCCGGCCTCGCGCACCAGCAGCACGCCGGCGGCCATGTCCCAGGCCTTCAGCCCGGACTCGAAATAGGCATCGGCGCGACCGCAAGCGACGTAGGCCAGGTCCAGCGCCGCCGAACCGGTGCGGCGGATGTCCTCGGCATCGCGCAGCAGTTCGCGCACGCATTCCAGCTGCGCCCCGGCGCGCACGCGCTCGCGCGGCGGGAAGCCGGTCACCAGCATCGCGCCCTTGAGCTCCTTGCGCTCGCCGACCCGGATCCGCCTCTCGTTGAGCTGCGCGCCGGCGCCACGGGTGGCGGTGAACAGCTCGTTGCGCAACGGGTCGAAGATCACCGCGTGTTGCGGCTCGCCGTTCTCGACCAGGGCGATCGACACGCACCAGTGCGGCCAGCCGTGCAGGTAATTGCTGGTGCCGTCGAGCGGGTCGATGACCCAGGTGGCACGCGGCATCGCGCCCGGGCCGCGCGCAGCTGCCGCCTTGCCCTTTTGCAGGCCGCCTTCCTCGCCCAGCACCGCGCATTCCGGGTAGGCCTTGCGCAGTTCCTTGACGATCGCCTCCTCGGCGAGGCCGTCGACCTCGCTGGCGTAATCCATCCGGTCCTTCTCGACGATGTTCAGCGCGTCGAGCTTGTTCATGTGCCGGACCAGTACGTTGCCGCCCAGGCGCGCTGCCTTGACCATGACGTTGACGACGGGCTTGAGCATGGCGGGGAGGGCCTGGCGGCGGGAACGGGGGAACCGCAAAGTTTAACATTGGCGCATGGACGAACCCTCGCTTGCCGCCCGGATCCGCGTCGTGCTGGTCGGCACCCAGCACCCCGGCAACATCGGCTCGGCCGCCCGCGCCATGAAGACCATGGGCTTGTCGCGCCTGGCCCTGGTCGCGCCGGAGCGCTATCCGCACGCGGATGCCGATGCCCTCGCGGCCGGCGCCGGCGACGTGCTGGCTGCCGCCACCCTGCACGCCGACCTGGCCGCGGCCGTTGCCGACTGCACGCTGGTGCTGGGTTGCACCGCGCGCAGTCGCCGGGTGCCGTTGCCCGAACACGGGCCGCGGGAAGCCGCCGCCATGGCCCTGGACGAAGCCGCAGGAGGCGGCGAGGTCGCCCTGGTATTCGGCCGCGAGCGCACCGGGCTGGAAAACGACGAACTGCAGCTGTGCCATGCCGCGGTCCACATCCCGGCCAATCCCGATTACAGCTCCCTCAACCTGGCGGCCGCCGTGCAGGTGCTGGCCTGGGAACTGCGCTCCGCCATGCTCGGGCGGGCACCGGCGGCGCAAGTCGAGCCTCGCGATCCGCCCGCCAGCCACGCCCAGCTCGAGGGCCTGTTCGCGCAGCTGGCCGAGACGCTGGATGCGATCGATTTCCACAAGGGGCGGGCGCCGGAATCGGCGATGCGCAAGCTGCGGCGGCTGTTCCTGCGCAGCCGGCTGGACGCCCGCGAAGTGCGGCTGTTGCGCGGAGTGCTGGCCGATGCGCAGCGCATGGCGCGGCTTGCGGGGGGAGGCGAACATCCGTAGCCGAGGCTTCCGGCGCTGTCGCGGGGAGCGCGTTTCCGCTAGGCTCGCCGCCATCCTGCCTTCCGCCCCGGACTTCCGCTTGCGCCTGTCGCCCGCCCGCCTGCTGCCTTGCCTGCTTGGCCTGCTGGCGGCGTTCGGAGCCAGCGCGCCGGCGCAGGCCGAGGACCCGCACGTGCTGGTGCTCGGCCGCATCAGCGACGATCCCAAGGCGCACTACGAGCAGCTCAAGCCGTTGCTGGACTACGTGGTGCCGCGGATGGCCGACGTCGGCATCACCGAAGGCCGGATCCTGATGGCCCGGGACCTGCAGCAGATGGGCAGCTACCTGCGGCGCGGGCGCGTGGACTGGGTGACCGAGACCTCCGCCAACGCGATGCGGCTGCAGGACCGCGATGGCGCGCAGCCGCTGCTGCTGACCGAGCGCAACGGCGCGCGCGAGTATCGAACCCTCGTGTTCGTGCGCGCCGACAGCGGCATCACCAGCCTCGACGGCCTGCTCGGCCGCAGCGTCGCCTTCCAGGACACGTCGTCCACCAGCGCCTACGTCGTGCCCGCGATCATGCTGCTCGAACGCCGCCTGCCGCTGCAGGTGCTGCTCTCGCCGATGGACCGGCCGGACTCGCGTTCGGTGGGCTACGTGTTCGCGCGCTCCGAATCCAACATCGCCACCTGGGTGCACAAGCGGCTGGTGGATGCCGGCACCATCAGCAACCTGGACTGGGACAACCAGCGGCGCATCCCGCTGTCCTACCGCGACGACTTCCGCATCATCGCGCAAAGCCCGGCCTATCCGCGCGCGCTGGAGATGGTGCGCGGCGACCTCGACGCGCGCATCCGCCAGCGCCTGCGCGAGGTCCTGCTGGAAGCCGGCAACGACCCGGACGCGCGCGAGGCGCTGCTGGAGTTCTTCGGCACGACCCGGTTCCTGCCGATCGAGGCCGGGACCACCCGGTCGCTGGACAGCTTGCGCCGCGGCGTGGCGCGCGTGCGGGCGGAGGTCGAATGAGCCTGCGTTGGCGCATGCGCGGCCTGCACGCGAAATTCGTGCTGCTCGCGGGTGCGACCCTGCTGCTGATGCTGGTGGTGGTCCTGCTGCTGCTGCAACGGCAGCGTTCGATGCAGGAGGAGGTGGTCGCGCGCAGCGGCGAGGCCATGCACCAGCTGGTGTTCGAGCGCCTGCGCGAGCGTGGCGAGGCGGTGGCGGCGCAGGTCTCCGACACCCTGGTCAACCCGCTGTACTACTTCGACCTCGATGCGATCGGCGTCATCGCCCGCAACCTCCTGCGCCAGCCCGACGTGCGCTACGTGCTGGTGTACGACAACAACGGCAACATCCTGCACGACGGTTCCGGCGACATCCCGACCTACGGCCAGGCGATGCGCGACCCGCTGGCCTACGAGGCCGTGTCGGCGTCGGGCGTGCATGCGCAATGGACCGAGCGCGTGCTCGACATCTCCAGCCCGATCCGCCTGGGCGAACAGCGCCTGGGCGGCGTGCGCATCGGCTACTCGCTGGACGCGGTGCACGCGGACGAGACGCGGGCCGCTTCGGCGCTGGGCGAGAGCCTGGAGGCGCTGGGGACCCGGCATTTCCTGGGCATCGGCATCGCCTTCGCGGCGCTGGTCGCCCTCGCCGCGTTCGCCAGCCTGCTGGTGCAGCGCACGCTGGTACGCCCGATCCGCGAGCTGGCGGGCGTGGCGCAGGAGATCGAGGCCGGCAACTTCCAGGCCAGCGTCGCGCCCAGCGGCCGCAACGACGAACTCGGCGAACTGACCCGCGCCTTCGGGCGCATGGCCGACAGCATCGCGCGGCACGATCGCGAGATCCGCCGCATGGCCTATACCGACGCGCTGACCGGCCTGGCCAACCGGCTTGCCTTCCGCGAAAGCCTCGACCAGCGGTTGATGCAATTGCGCGGTGCGGGCCGCGAACTGGCGTTGTTGTTCGCCGACATCGACGATTTCAAACGCGTCAACGACACCCTCGGCCATGACGCCGGCGACGAGGTGCTGGTGCAGTTCGCCAACCGGATCCGCACCGCGGTGGAGCGCTATGGCGACGCCGAGGACACGCTGCTG
Source organism: Lysobacteraceae bacterium (assembly GCA_004297225.1). Taxonomy (GTDB): domain Bacteria; phylum Pseudomonadota; class Gammaproteobacteria; order Xanthomonadales; family Xanthomonadaceae; genus Cognatiluteimonas. The sequence continues at coordinate 13,698 of SCUI01000002.1, forward strand.
GCGCGCTTTGGCGGCGACGAGTTCGTGATCCTGCTGCAGGGTGGCCCGCACGACGTGCGCGGCATGGCGACCGGGCTGGCGGAGACGCTGGTGGAGGAACTGGCGCGACCGTTGGTGGTGCAGGGTCGGCAGGTGTTCCTGGGCACGTCGATCGGCGTGACCCTGTTCCCCGAGGATGCCGCCGGCGCGACCGCGCTGATGAAGAACTGCGACATCGCCATGTACCAGGCGAAGGTCGCGGGCAAGAACTGCTACCGCTTCTACAGCCGCGCGATGGACCAGGCGGTGGAGCGCAGCGTGCGCATGGAGCAGGACCTGCGCGGCGCCTGGGGCCGGGGCGAGCTGAGCCTGGTGTACCAGCCGATCTACCGGCTGGGCGACGGCCGCCTGGTCGGCGCCGAGGCATTGCTGCGCTGGAACCATCCGGAGCAGGGCAGCATCGCGCCCGCGGTGTTCATCGACGTCGCCGAGCAGAGCGGCCTGATCGAGACCATCGGCCCGGAAGTGCTGCGCACGGCATGCAACGACGCCATGCGCTGGCACCGCGACTTCCCGGGCGGCGAAGGACTGTTCGTCTCGGTCAACGTGTCGCCGCGCCAGTTGCGCAGCGGCGAACTGCCGGCGCAGGTGGCCGCGACCTTGCGCGAGAGCGGACTGCCGGCCGCGCAGCTGCACCTGGAGCTGACCGAGACGGCGGTGCTGGGCGACGAAGTCCACGCCAGCGCGCTGCTGTCGCGCCTGAGGAACACCGGCGTCAAGGTCTGGCTGGACGATTTCGGCACGGGTTTTTCCGGACTCAGCCACCTGCGGCGCGTTCCGGCGGACGGCGTCAAGATCGATCGCAGCTTCATTTCCGACGTGTTGCGCGACCCGGACGACCTGGCGCTGACCACGGCGATCATCTCGATGGCGCACTCGCTGGGCATCACCGTCGTGGCCGAGGGCGTGGAGAAGGAAGGGCAGTACGCGATCCTGCGCGAGCGCGGCTGCGACCTGGCCCAGGGCTACTGGATCGGACACCCGGTCCGCTACGAGGAATTCGTCTCGCTGCTGGCCTGATCGCGCCTGAATCCCCCATTCAGCCGGATTCGCGTATGATTCCGCTCGTACTGCGCACGGCTGATCACAGCCGCTCTCGCCGCAACGTCCTCTCGTCGCGCAGGCACGACCCGGGAATTCCCGGTGTCGTATTCCCACGACTGGAGTCCCACATGACGTTCGAAACGCTCGGGCTGTCGCCCGCGTTGCTGCGCGCGCTCGCAGAAAATTCAATCACCGTTCCCACCCCGATCCAGGCGCAGGCGATCCCGCTGGCGCTGGCCGGCCACGACGTGCTGGGCGCCGCCCAGACCGGTACCGGCAAGACCGCCGCGTTCGGCCTGCCGCTGCTGCAGCGCCTGTCGAAGCTGACCCCCGCCAATGGCCCGCGCAAGCCGCGCGCGCTGGTGCTGGTACCGACCCGCGAACTCGCGGTGCAGGTCGCGGACAGCCTCAAGGCCTACGGCCGCCACCTGCGCCTCAACATCACCACGATCTACGGCGGCGCCGGCATGGGCCCGCAGGTGGACAACCTGCGCCGCGGCACCGACATCCTGGTCGCCACCCCGGGCCGGCTGATCGACCATATGGAGCGCGGCAGCGCCAAGCTCGACGCGATCGAGGTGCTGGTGCTGGACGAGGCCGACCGCATGCTCGACATGGGCTTCCTGCCGCCGATCAAGCGCATCCTCGGCCGGGTCCCGCCGCAGCGGCAGACGTTGCTGTTCTCGGCGACCTTCGAGCCGCGGATCAAGGCGCTGGCGCTGGAATTCATGCGCAACCCGCAGCAGGTGCAGGTCGCGGCGAACAACACCATCGCCGAGACCATCGTCCACCGCGTGCATCCGGTCGACGGCGCACGCAAGCGCGAGCTGCTGATCGAGATCCTCGGCAAGCGCCACACCGACCAGGTGCTGGTGTTCGGCAAGACCAAGCACGGCTGCAACCGCCTCGCCGAGCAGCTGGAAGCCGCCGGCCTGCGCTCGGTCGCGATCCACGGCAACAAGAGCCAGGCCCAGCGGCTCAAGTCGCTGAGCCAGTTCAAGACGGGCCGGGCGCGGGTGCTGGTGGCGACCGACGTCGCCGCGCGCGGCCTGGACATCCCGGACCTGCCGCTGGTGATCAATTACGACCTGCCGATGGTGGCCGAGGATTACATCCACCGCATCGGCCGCACCGGCCGGGCGGGTGCGCAGGGCGAGGCGCTGTCGCTGGTGTCGCCGGAAGAGGGCGGTTTGCTCAACCAGATCCAGAAGCTGCTCAAGGTCGACCTGAAGATGGACGTGGTCGACGGCTTCGCCCCGAGCCGGCCGATCCGCCTCGACACCCCGATCCCGAAGAACGGCGGCGGCCAGCGCCCGCAGGCTACGCAGCGGCGTGGGCGCGCAGCTCGTCCGCACGCGCACGTCCGAGGTAGCGGTGGATCCCGGCACGCGCCAGGTAAAGCAGCGGGATCAGGGCGATAGCCGCCAGCATCTTGTAGGCGTAGTTCAGCGTCGCCACCGCCAGGAACAGGCCCCAGCCCCAGTGCTGGGGTCCCAGCACGAAGGCGATGTACAGCACCACGAAACTGTCCACCAGCTGCGAGACGGCGGTCGACCCGGTGGCACGCAGCCACGCGTGGCGGTCGCCGGTGCGCCGGCGGATGCGGTGGTAGACGGCGACGTCGATCAGCTGGCCGGCGAGGAAGGCCACCAGCGAACCCCAGATGATCCACATGCCCTGGCCGAACACCGCCGCGTACGCGGCCTGGTAGTCGGGCACGCCCTGTTGCGCGGCGGCGCCCACCCACCACGATGCCGGCGCCAGGTGGATCGCCGCGTAGGCGAAGGCGAAGCCGTAGAGGATCAGGCCGGCCGCCAGCCAGCTGATCAGGCGCACGCCGCGACGGCCGAAATATTCGTTGACCGTGTCGGTCATGATGAACACGATCGGCCACAGCAGCGTGCCGGCGGTGAAGCTCAGCGAGCCGCTCTGCCCGAACAGGTTCCATTCCCACGGCCGCAGGCCCAGGGTGTCCTCGAGCGCGAAGATCTTGACCCCGATGAACTCGGCCAGCAGCGCATTGGCGCAGAAGAACGCGGCGAGGGCGACGAACAGGCGGGTGGCGCGGTCCTCGAGCAGCGGCCGCGCAATCGCGTTCAAGCGCGCGGCTCCGTCGGCGGGGGCACCGAAAACGGGATCGAATCCGGCGACACGGCGCCGCCGGAGATGATGAAGGCCATCGCCTCGTCCACGGTCCAGTCGGTCGGCGTGATCTTCTCCACCGGCACGATTTCCAGGTAGCCCGAGGTCGGGTTCGGCGTGGTCGGCACATAGACCGCGGCCAGTTCGCGGCCGGTGCCACGCTCGTGGATGACCCGGGTGACGAAGCCGACCGACTTCATCTGCGTGTGCGGGAAATCGATCAGCACCACGCGCTGGGTGCCGTCGGGCTGGGTCTGCAGGATGTCGAGCAGCTTGCGCGCGCTGCCGTAGATGGTGCTGGCCAGCGGAATCCGCGCCACCAGCGCCTCGAACCAGCGCAGCAGCCGCTGTCCGAGCACGCGTCGCGCCATCCAGCCGGCGGCCAGGATCACGACCACGGTGGCCAGCAGCGCCAGCGCGGTCTGCACCCAGGGATCGGACAGCCAGCCCAGCGTGCGCGGATCCGCCATCGCCAGTTCGGCCAGCGCAGGCGCCACCAATGGCTGGCTCAAGCCCGACAGCAGTCCGAACACGAACTTGACCACGATCCAGGTCAGCCAGATCGGCAGCAGCGTGAGCAGGCCGGTCAGGAACAGGCGCTGCAGTCGTTGTCCCAGGCTAGGAGTCCCCATCCGCCGATTGTAGGGCCGATGGCGGCAAAGCCGCCCATGGGTCGGCCCTATGCGTCCTTCGGCCGCTTCCTGCGCACGTACAGCTGCTTGCGGACCCGCGCGACCACGTCGCCCTGCGCATCGCGGACGGGTGCCTCGAACCAGCGCAGCACCTTGTCGCCGCCCGCGGCCGCGGCGCGCAGTTCCTCGACCACCGCGTCCTCGAGCCGGAACTCGGCGCTGACCAGGCCGCGGCCGGGTTTCTCGAACTCGATCGTCGCCGCCTTGTCCCAGACGATGTAGCCATCGCCGATCCGATGCATCACCAACAGCATCCAGAACGGATCGGTCATCGCGAACAGCGAACCGCCGAAGTGGGTGCCGACGTAGTTGCGGTTCCACGGGCGCATGCGCAATTCCACCCGCGCGCCGCGGAAATCTTCGTCCAGCCGTGCGACGTGGATCCCGGTGAACAGGAACGGCGGCCACAGGTTGAGCGCGCGACGCAGCATGCGCGCCGGATACGTGCGCATCGCCATGGCTCAGGCCAGCAGCAAGGACGACATGCGGCGGCGGTAGCGCGACACCAGGTCCTCGTCCTCGAGGATGCGGAAGGCGTCGATCAGCGCGCGCCGGGGAAGGCCGTCGTCGAAGTCGCGATCGCGGCGCAGCATTTCCAGGAACTGCTCCAGGCCCGCCGCCGCGTCGCCGGCGACGATCTCGTGCACGCCCAGCAGGTGGCGGGCGCGCAGGTCGCCGGGATCGGCGTCGATCGCGGCGCGCAAGGTCGCCGGCGGCGGCGCATCCTGCAACAAGGCGGCGAAGCCCAGTCGCGCACGCGCCTTCACCGCGCGCTCGTCGGTGGCGAGGTTGGCGGGCAGGGCGTCGAGCAGCTGCCCGGCTTCCCTGGCGCCGCCGGTCGCCAGCAGCGCCAGCGCCAGGTCGAGCCGGTGCTCCGCATCGTCGGGCTCGGTCTCGGCGAGCTTGCGCAGGCGCACGACTTCCTCGTGCGGATCGCGCGCGACCGGCGGTTCCGGTTCCGGCGCCGCCTCCGGCGCGCGCGGCTCGATCCCGTGGTGCTTCAGGAATTCGCGCAGCTGCGCCTCGGGCAATGCCCCCGGGAATCCGTCCACGAGTTGCCCGCCCTGGACCAGCATCACCGTCGGGATCGAGCGGATCTGGAACGCGGCGGCGAGTTGCTGCTCCGCCTCCACGTCCACCTTGGCAAGCTCGAACGCACCGTGGTATTCGGCGGCCAGTTTTTCCAGGACCGGCCCCAGCTGCTTGCACGGCCCGCACCATTCGGCCCAGAAATCCACCAGCACCGGCACCTGCAGCGAGCGCTGCAGGACGTCCGCCTCGAAGCGGTCGGTGGTGGCGTCGAAGACGTTGGGCCGGGGGGCTGGTTGCGGGGCGAGGTCGGCGGGCATCGGGGATCCGTGGGGGATGGTCGGAGTGCGCCGGACAACATACCCGACCGTGCGTTGCGGCAGGTAAAGTCCCCTGGATGACGCCGACCGGAATCCTGCTGTACCTGCTTCCCGGGCTTTCGCTGGCCTGGCTGGGCGAACGGCTGCGGACAGGCCTGGCAAACGACCGCTTGCTGGCACGCGTGGGCGTGCGCCTGGTGCAGATCTCGGCGCTGGGCTTCGCCATGCGCGGCCTGTTCGCGCCGGCCAGCGCAAGCGCGGCGTCGCAGGCGACGCGGCTGCACGCGCTGGGCTGGTCGCTGTGGTGGATCGCATTCCTGGCGGGCGGCCTGCTGCTCGGCCTCGCGGCGCGCCGGGGCAAGGTTTTCAGCGCATCCTGCGTGGCGGCGGCGCTGTTCGTGCCCGCGGCGGCTTTGGCGGGTCCGGCGTGGCTGGGTCCGGATGCGGCGAACTGGCTCGCGAACGCGGCCTGGGCCGCCTGGTGGCTCTTCGCCGTGCGCCTGCGCCCTGGTGCCGTGGCAGGGGATGGTGCGCTGCGGTAGGCTTCCGGGTTCGTCCAGCATCGCCAGTGCCGTGTCCATCGAAGCCTCGAATCCAGCAGCAGCGCAAGCCGATCCCGCCGCGTACCAGCCCGCCCGCGTGGAGGCGGCCGCGCAGGCCTTCTGGGACGCGACCCGCGCATTCGAGGTCGTCGAGGATCCCTCGCGCGAGAAGTACTACTGCCTGTCGATGCTGCCGTACCCGTCCGGGGCGCTGCACGTTGGCCACGTGCGCAACTACACCATCGGCGACGTCATCAGCCGCTACCAGCGGATGATCGGCAGGAACGTGCTGCAGCCGATGGGCTGGGACGCCTTCGGCCTGCCGGCGGAAAACGCGGCGATCCGGAACCACACCGCGCCGGCGAAGTGGACCTACGCCAACATCGAGCACATGCGCGCGCAGCTCAAGGCGATGGGCTACGCGATCGACTGGTCGCGCGAGTTCGCCACCTGCCGCCCCGACTACTACGTGCACGAGCAGCGCATGTTCGTGCGGCTGATGAAGCAGGGCCTGGCCTACCGCCGCAACTCGGTGGTGAACTGGGACCCGGTCGACCAGACCGTGCTCGCCAACGAGCAGGTGATCGACGGCCGCGGCTGGCGCACCGGCGCACCGGTGGAAAAGCGCGAAATCCCGCAGTGGTTCCTGCGCATCACCGATTACGCGCAGGAACTGCTGGACGGCCTGGACACGCTCGATGGCTGGCCCGAGCCGGTCAAGACCATGCAGCGCAACTGGATCGGGCGTTCGGAAGGCCTGGAAATCCATTTCGACGTGGACGGCGAAAGCGATCCGCTGGCGGTCTACACCACCCGCCCGGACACGTTGATGGGCGTCACCTTCATCAGCATCGCCGGCGAGCATCCGCTGGCGCAGAAGGCCGCGCGGGGCAACCCGGAACTGGCCGCGTTCCTCGAGGACCTGCGCCATGGCGGCGTCTCCGAGGCGGAACTGGAAACCCAGGAAAAGCGCGGCATGGCCACCGGGCTGTGGGCAATCCATCCGCTCACCGGCGAGGACCTGCCGATCTACGTCGCCAACTTCGTGCTGATGGGTTACGGCACCGGCGCGGTGATGGCGGTGCCGGCGCACGACCAGCGCGACTGGGAATTCGCCGCGGCCTACGGCCTGCCGGTACGCCCGGTGATCGTGCCCGACGGCGTGCGCGACGCGCTGCGGGAAATCGGCCACGACGTCGCGGTGGATGCGGATCCGTTCCAGGCCGCGCTCGAGGGCGGCCACGTGGACGCCTTCGACACCGGTGCCGCGGTGCGCATGGTCCGCGATTACCTCGACGGCATCCAGCAGCAGGGCGCGTTCACCGGCCGCGGCACGCTGGTGAACTCGGGCGAATACAGCGGGCTCGACTTCGATGCGGCGTTCACCGCGCTGGCGACGCGCCTGGAAGCGGACGGCCGCGGCGGGCGCCGCGTGAACTTCCGCCTGCGCGACTGGGGCGTCAGCCGCCAGCGCTACTGGGGCTGCCCGATCCCGGTGATCTACTGCGACCGCTGCGGCGCGGTGCCGGTGCCCGAGGACCAGCTGCCGGTGGTCCTGCCCGAGCACGTCGAGTTCTCGGGTGTGCGTTCGCCGATCAAGGCCGATCCGGAATGGCGCAAGACCCTTTGCCCGCAGTGCGGCGGGGGCGCCGAGCGCGAGACCGACACCTTCGACACCTTCATGGAGTCCAGCTGGTACTACGCCCGCTACACCTCGCCCGGTGCCGCCGGGCAGGTCGACGAAGCGCGCGCGAACTACTGGTTGCCGGTGGACCAGTACATCGGCGGCATCGAGCACGCGATCCTGCACCTGCTGTATTTCCGCTTCTACCACAAGCTGCTGCGCGACCAGGGCCTGGTGCACAGCGACGAGCCGGCGAAGCGCCTGCTGACCCAGGGCATGGTGGTCGCGGACACCTATTACCGGGAGCAGGGAACGGGGAACAGGGAATGGATCAATCCGGCGGACGTGGAAGTCAGCCGCGATGACAAGGGCCACGTGACCGGCGCGGTGCTGAAGGCCGACGGGAAGCCGGTGTCGATCGGCGGCATCGAGAAGATGTCGAAGTCCAAGAACAACGGTGTCGACCCGCAAGCGCTGGTCGACCGTTTCGGCGCCGATACGGTGCGCCTGTTCTCGATGTTCGCCGCGCCGCCGGAGCAATCGCTGGAGTGGAGCGAGGCCGGCGTCGAGGGCATGGCGCGCTTCCTGCGCCGCTTCTGGCGCGTGGTCGTCGAGCACGCCGCGCAGCCCGACCATCCCGCGGTCGATCCCGCCGCGTTGACGCCGGCGCAGAAGGCCATGCGCCGTCACCTGCACGAGGCGATCCAGAAGGTCGGCGACGACTACGGCCGGCGCCACAGCTTCAACACCGCGATCGCCGCGCTGATGGAACTGCTCAACCACGTCACCAGGTTCGACGACATGTCCGGCCAGGGCCGCGCCGTGCGCCACGAGGCGCTGGAGGCGATGGTGCTGCTGCTCAATCCGGTCACCCCGCACGCCTGCCACGCGCTGTGGCAGGTGCTCGGGCACCCGGAAACGCTGCTCGAGGACGTCGCGTTCCCGCGCGCCGATCCCGCGGCGCTGGTGCGCGACAGCGTGACGCTCGCGGTGCAGGTCAACGGCAAGCTGCGCGGCACCATCGAGGCGGCCCCCGACGCGGCGCGGGAAGCGGTCGAGGCGGCGGCGCTGGCCGAACCGAACGTGGCACGTTTCCTGGACGGGCAGGTGGTGCGCAAGGTGATCGTGGTTCCGGGCAAGATCGTCAACATCGTCGCCGCCGGGTGACTTAGACTGCCGGCATGAACCTGCCCATCCCGCGCGTACCCAGGCTTGCCGTTGCCCTCGGGCTGGCGATGTTGTTGCTGGCCGGCTGCGGTTTCCACTTGCGCAACGCGCTGCGGTTGCCGCCCGACCTCGGCCCGCTGCGCGTGGTGGCCGCCAATGAGGACAGTCCATTGGTCCTCGAGTTGCGCGATGCCCTGCGCCGCGGCGGCGCGGAAGTGGCGAGCCCCGGCGCCGCGGATGCGGCAGCGACCGCGACCTTGCAGGTCGTCAGCGAGCGTTGGGGCGAGAACCCGATCAGCATCGACCAGTTCGGCCGTTCGCAGGAATTCAACCTGCGCTATGCGGTGATCTTCCGCCTGCAGCGCGCCGACGGGACCGACCTCGTGCCGCAGCAGGCGATCGAGTTGTCCCGCGACTATGTTTCCGTCCCCACCGAGTCCGTGGGCACCGCCGGTGAACGGGAAATCCTGGCCCGCGAGTTGCGCCGCGAGATGCTGTCGGCCGTGCTGCGCCGCATCGACGCGGTATCGCGCCTGCCGCGGGTGGAAGGCGACACGCCCTAGGCGCCGCGGCGCATGGAGACCACGCCGGAACAACTCGCCGCGCGCCTTGGCAAGGGCCCCCTTGCGCCGGCCTACCTGATCGCCGGGCCGGAACCGCTGCGCGTGCTGGAAGGCGCCGATGCGGTGCGCGCCGCGGCGCGCGCGCAGGGCATCGGCGAACGCGAAGTGTTCCAGGCCGAAGGCAACCAGCGCGAACCCGACTGGGCTGCGATGAAGGCGAGCCTGCAAGCGCCAGGCCTGTTCAGTGCACGCCGGCTGCTCGAATTGCGCCTGCCCACCGGCAAGCCCGGCACCGAGGGCGCAAAGCTGCTGCTGGAGTTCTGCGCCGACCCGCCCGCCGACGTCTGCCTGCTGGTGACCTGCGGCGAGTGGAGCCGCTCCCACGGCGGCAAGTGGAGCGAGGCCATCGCGCGCATCGGCACGGTCGCGGTCGGCTGGCAGGTCAAGCCGCACGAACTGCCCGACTGGATCGCCAGGCGCCTGCGCGCGCGCGGCCTGCAGGCCGAGCCGGCCGCGGTGCAACAGCTCGCCGAGCGCGTCGAGGGCAACCTGCTCGCCGCCGCGCAGGAAATCGACAAGCTGGCGTTGCTCGCCGACGGCCGGCCGCTGGATGCCGAACGCATGCAGGCGCTGGTCGCCGATTCGTCGCGCTTCGACGTCTTCCGCCTGTGGGAAGCGGCGCTCAATGGCGAGTCGGTGCAGGTCACGCGCATCCTGCGCGGCCTGCGCGCGGAGGGTGCGGCGGTGCCGGCGCTGCTGGGGTATGTCGGCGCCGAGGTCCAGCGCGGCGCGGCGCTGTCGCGGGTGCACGCGCGTGGCGGCAACCTCAACGCCGAGTTCCGCGCGCAACGCGTGTGGGATGCGCGGCAGGCGCCGTGGCTGCGCGCGCTGAAGCGGCATCCGGCCGCGCGCTGGGACCGGATCGTGGCCGGGATCGCCCAGGTCGACCGCATCTCCAAGGGCCGCAGTCGCCCCGGACGCGAGCCGGCGGATCCCTGGCTGCAACTCGAGCGCGTGCTGCTGGCGCTGGCCGAGCCGGGCGCCGACCGCCTGCTGGCGGGCTGATCGCGCGTGGACGAGCTGCAGGTCCTGTACGGCGGCACCTTCGACCCCGTGCACGACGGCCACCTGGCGATCGCGTGCAGCGCGCGCGACGCGTTGTCGACGACGGTGCACCTGATGCCCGCCGCGGACCCGCCGCATCGGGCGCCGCCGGGTGCCAGCGCCGCCGACCGCGTGGCGATGCTGCGCCTGGCGCTCCAGGACGTACCCGGGCTGGCGCTGGATTTGCGCGAACTGGGGCGCGAGGGCAGGTCGTGGACCGTCGATACGCTGCGTGAGCTGCGCCGGGAGACGGGCGGGGAACGGCCAGTGGCGCTGCTGGTCGGCGCCGACAGCTTCGCCGGACTGCCGGCGTGGAAGGAATGGGAGGCCCTGTTCGGCCTCGCCCACTTCGTGGTCGCCAGCCGCCATGCTGCGCCGCTTGCGGGAGACATGGCGGCTCCGCTCGAGGCGGCGCTGGCCGGCCGCATCGTCGCTTTACCGCACGCGCTACGCCAGTCCGCGGCCGGGCAAGTGTGGTTCCTGCGGCAGCCGCTGCACCCGCATTCGGCCTCCGACATCCGCGCCCGGATCGGCAGCGGCCGGCCCTGGCGGCACCTGCTCCCCGCCGCGGTGGCCGCCTACATCCAGGACCACGGTCTGTACGGCGCTTGATCCCGCTCATCGGGCCGTGATCCCCCGCCCGGTATAATCGTGGCCGATTCCATCCCGCAGGCGCCCATTTGACCACCCAAGCCCAGGTCATCAAGACCCAGTTGCCCGACCCGCCGCCGCCGGTCGGCAAGCTGCTGGAGACCGTGCACGCCGCGGTCGAGGAGCTGAAGGCGAAGGACGTGGTCGAGATCGACGTCCGTGGCAAGAGCAGCGTCACCGATTTCATGGTCATCGCCTCGGGCACTTCGACCCGGCACGTGAAATCCATCGCCGACGAGGTCGTCCGCTTCGCCAAGAAGCTGGACGTGATGCCGCTGGGCGTGGAAGGCGAACGCGAAGCGGAGTGGGTGCTGGTGGACCTGGGCGACGTCGTCGTCCACGTGATGCTGCCGCGGGTGCGGGAGTTCTACGCGCTCGAGCGACTGTGGACGGTCGGCGACCAGCCCCCGGAACACTTCAGCGAAGCCAGGCAGGGCGACAGCGCGGCGTGAGGCCGCGGCGATGAAGGCGCGCCTGGTTGCGGTGGGTGAACGTGCCCCGTCCTGGGTGGCCGATGGTTTCGCCGAATACCGCAAGCGGCTCTCGCACTGGTTGCCGCTGGAACTGGTCGAGATCGAACCCGGCCTGCGCGGCAAGGGCCGCGACACCGCGCGCGCCACGGCGGACGAAGGCGCGCGCGTGCTGGCGGCGCTGCCGAAGTCCGCGCACCTGGTGGCACTCGACGTCGGCGGCCGCGCCTGGTCGTCGGAGGAACTCGCGCAACGCCTGCAGCACTGGCGCAATGGCGGCCGCGACCTGGCGTTCGTCATCGGCGGGCCGGAAGGCCACGCGAGCGAGGTGATCGCCGTGGCCGACGAGCGCTGGTCGCTCGGCCCGCTCACCTTGCCGCACATGCTGGTGCGGCTGGTGGTGGCGGAGCAGCTCTACCGCGCCGCGGCGCTGCTCGCCAACCACCCTTACCACCGCGCATAGGGCCGACCCGGCCAGGGCCGGCCCGTCGTGCTCAGCGCAGCTTGAACTGGATCGGCACCAGCCCGATCGCCTGCATCGCGCGGCCGTCCTGCATCGCCGGGCGGAAGCGCCAACGTTGCAGCACCTGGTCGCGTGCCGCCGCATCGAGGCGGCGATCGCCGCTGCTTTCGTGCACCTCGACCTGCAGCGGTCGCCCGTCGACGTCCACCAGCACCCGCAGCAGCACCGTGCCTTCGCTGCGCGCGCGCGCCGACGCGCGCGGGTATTCCGGCGGCGGCGCTTGCAGGTATTCCAGGCGCACGCCGGGCAACGGGGGAGGTTGCACCGTCGCCAGCGAAGGCGACGGGATCGCAGCGTCCTGCGCTGGTTCGATCGCCGGCGGCGACAGCGCGCCGGCGTCCACCAGCACCGGCGGCGGATCCCCGATGACGACGTCGCGCTGGCTCCGCTCCGGCGGCGCCGCGGGCCGGGACGGCTGCGATGGCATCACCGGCACCACCGGCCTGGGGGGATCGGGCGTGTACCAGATGATCCGGGGCGAGGCGTCGGTGGCGGGACGCAAGCCCTGTGGGCCCTGCATGGGTACGAGGATCAACATCAACAGCAGGGCGTTGAAGGCGATCGCGATGCTGTAACCGGCGATGCGCGTGCCGTCGGGATGGGGATGTTCGAGTGCATGGACCATGCGCCACCTCCCTTTGCGTGGGCGACTCCCACGCCCCGATCCTGCTCCCTACCTCCCCGTATGGAGCATGAACGGATGACCCGCCCGACGCCTCACGGCGAGGGGTGGGCGTCGGTGTCGCGGTCGATGCCGGGTTCGTCGGGGTTGGGCCGGGATGGTTCGGCAGGCTGCTGCGCCTGGCCGCGGTCCTTCGGGCGCTCCTCGGCGTAGCCGGGGTTGCGGCCGCGGCGCGGATCGACGCCGGGGGAGGCGGGAAGATCGTTTTCAGGTCGCGTCGGCCCGGCCATCTCAGCGCCCCAGCTCGAACACCACGTTGAGGCTGGCCGACAACGTCGTTTCGCCAGGCGACACCGCGGTGTCGTACGCCGCGCCCTTTTCCGCGCGCGCCATCGCCATCATCGGCATCGGCACGGGTGGGCGGAAGCCGCCGCCTTCGTCGATGCTCACGATCCGCCGCACCCGCAGGCCCAGCGCCTCGGCGTACATCGTCGCCCGCGCCTGCGCCTTGGCCAGCGCCGCGCGGCGTGCCTCGTCGTAGGCCGCTTCCGGCTCGTCGATCTCGAACATCGGCCCGTTGACCTGGTTGGCACCGCTGGCGACCAGCGCATCCAGCACCTTGCCCAGCTTGCCGATGTCACGCACTTTCAGGCTGACCGTGTTGCTGGCCTGGTAGCCGGTGATGACGGGCGGTTGGTTCTCCGCATACCGGTACTGCGGGTTGAGGTTGATGCCGCTGGTCTGGATGTCGCGCTCGGCGATGCCGGCGGCGCGGATCGCGGACATCACCTTGTCCATTTCGGCGGCCGACGCCAATGCCGCCATGCGCGCCAATGCCGCCGA
>SCUI01000206.1 GCA_004297225.1 Lysobacteraceae bacterium
GCGCTCGGCGCCGTCCTCGGGACCGTCTCGGGCGTCACGCGGTTCACCGCGCTCGCGAACGTGACGCAGGTCCGCGTCGTGCTCGCGGGTGGCCTCTCGGGCGTGGCCGTCTTCGACAACGTGCGGATGTGGGAGGAGTGAGATGCGGGCACTGGCCATCCTGTTGATCGCGGTCGCGCTGATGGGCATCCATCCAGCGGGCTCCGGGCAGACCCGCGTGGACGCGGCCGTGCCCCTCGATCCCGCGCACAACACGCCGGTGCCGTGCGAGGCGCTCGGTACGCCGGGCCTCCTCCCGCGCTCCGCGAAGAACATCGTCCACGTCGCGAACGTCTGCGGGTTCGTCGGCACGGACGTGGAGTTCCAGTCCCGGACCCTCGCGGACGGGAGCGTCCGCGACTACGCCTTCGTGGGCACGATGGGCGCGGGTCTGCGCATCTTCGACATCACCGATCCGGCACACCCGTTCCTCGCGGGCGCGTACACGGACCCGGGGTGGCAGGGCGACGTCCAGGTGCGCGGCGATGTCGCGGCCATCGGGTTCGACCCCGTCTCATCCACGGCCCCGACGACATCGGAGTGCCTGCAGGCGAAGGCCGCGAGCACCGGCCAGCGCACCAGCGGCGGCGTCGACGTCGTGCGGCTCGCGTTCGACGCCGGCACCGGCCTCTTCGCGACGAGCCTCATCGGCTGCGTCGCCGGCAACCCCGGCGGCGGAGCGCACACGCTCACGCTGCACCCCAGTGGGACGTGGCTCGCGATGTCGAACCCGCGCACGCACGGCTCCGTCGACGTCGTCGACCTTCGCGGCGCCCCGACGCTCCTCTACCGGATCGTGCAGGCCGCCTCCCTCGGCAACGCGGTCTGCGCGGGCGTGCGCTGCATCTGGAACGGGCGGAGCGGCGTGTGGAGCCCGCACGACCTCTCGTTCTCGCG
>SCUI01000207.1 GCA_004297225.1 Lysobacteraceae bacterium
CGGACTGAGAGGAGCGCACAATGGCCTGGTTTAAAAAACAGAAAACAACAGAGCCTGAATCCCCGAAACGATCCAAGATTTCGGAAGGGATGTGGCTCAAGTGCAACCACTGCCGAGAAATCGTCTATCGCAAAGAAGTCGAGCGTAATAATAAGGTCTGCCCGAAGTGCGACTACCATTTCCCGATTTCCGTCATGGAGCGTATTGCGCTCTTGGTCGACTTCGGGACGTTCAAAGAGTGGGATGCGGAGCTCGCTCCCCAGGACCCGCTGAACTTTCAGGACACGAAATCGTACAAGGATCGGGTGAAGGCGCAGCAGGAAAAGACCGGCCGCAAAGATGCCATGGTGATCGGCGAAGGAATGCTCAATGGCCGTCGTGTGGTGCTCTGCGTGTTCGACTTCAGTTTCATGGGTGGCAGCATGGGGTCGGTCGTCGGGGAAAAGATCTGCCGGGCGATCGATCGGGCACTGGAGGCCAGGTTGCCGGTCATTTTGGTCACGACCTCCGGAGGAGCGAGGATGCAAGAGGGGATTCTCTCCCTGATGCAGATGGCCAAGACCTCTGCCGCTGTCGCCAAATTGGGCGAAGCCAAGCTCCCGTTTATCTGTCTGTTAGCTGATCCCACATTCGGAGGTGTGACGGCGAGCGTCGCCATGTTGGGCGATGTGATTCTGGCCGAACCGAAAGCGCTGATCGGTTTTGCCGGTCCCCGCGTGATCGAGCAGACCATCAAACAGCAGCTGCCGGATCAGTTTCAGCGAGCGGAATTTCTGTTGGAGCACGGCATGATCGATATGATCGTGGAGCGCAAACAGCTGAAAGAAACCTTAAGCACCCTCGTCGCCCACTTTTAAGCCCGGACCCTTCATGAAGCACCCTGGCTAGCGTCCTTCCTGCCTGGTTATACCATGACCTATTCCACTGCCGTGACTTATTTGTATCGTCTGCAAAAGCATGGCATCAAACTGGGTCTCGAGACGATGACGGCGTTGATGGTGCGACTCGGCATGCCGCAGACCCGGTAT
>SCUI01000208.1 GCA_004297225.1 Lysobacteraceae bacterium
TGCTCGTCCAACATCCTGATGTGAAACTGGATCTGTTGAGAGGGGGCCGCCAATCCCTCTGTCTGGCCAACGACGGCCCTGCCGACTCGTTCTGTACGCGCAAGCCTGCCGGCCCCGGCTGAGAACTGATCGGTCCACACCAGATGTCCGGTTGCCGGATCGACGGCACGGAGGAAAAACTGGGGTTGCCCGTCGACGGCGCCTCGGCTGCGGACCCGGGTCACCGTCGCCTGGGGTGCAAGATGCGCCATGACCCGGTGGGTGGAACCCGACTCTTGATTGCTGACCTTGAGATTTAGAATACCTTGCCAGAGAAACCGTCCTGTGGCCGCGTCATAGACGCGGAGCGTGAACGCTGAAAGTCCGTCAGCTCCAGGGCCGGCTCCGCCCGCAAAAATACGCTCACGCGGTTGACTCCCCGCTGACACTGCGTCCTCTCTCACGTCCAACTCATACGTTTCCTCTGAGAGGATCGCGCCGTTCTCGGCATCGTAGGTTTTCACGGTAATTGTGGACGTCTCCGCATTCTCATACCCGACACCAGCCGCCACGACCTTCACTGGTTTTACCGGATCGAGAGACGACAGATCTGCAGCCCACGCTGTCAGAGTAGAGCCGTAGCCGATCATGGCTAACACGATCAACAAGACGTAGAAAAGCCTCCCCCGCCGCCCATCGATCCACTGTTCCTGATACACCAGCACGGACTCATGCCCGATCGGCCTGAACCACTCCCTCACTTCACCCACCGCCTCAAACAGCCGCTGAATGATCGTCATGTGCGGTTCTCCCTCACTTGTACCGGAGTCTCGCATTGACGCCCTTCAACGTAAATTCCCCACTGTGGGAAGAAACCCCTTCGAAAGAGGGGGGGAACGTTGAATAGCCGCGAGAGACAGGCAGGACGAGCGAGGAGAGCAAACGAGACTGGACCACGATCTATCCACCTCTCGCCTTTCTATCCTGTCTCGCACTTCACGCGCCGCGGTCCAGGGCGCAGGCGGACTTTTTGAGTATCCTGCTGGGAGGAGGATCGTATCGCGAGAGGAAAAGCGGTTACTTGTGCGGGGTTTCTCGACTCGGTTTGCCG
>SCUI01000013.1 GCA_004297225.1 Lysobacteraceae bacterium
GAAGTCGCGGTGAACCAGCACCCGGGGTTGCGCCAGCGCCGCATCGACCAGCAGGCGATACGCGCCATCCAGCACTTCCATTGCCTCGCAATCGGCGTCCAGGCCCAGGTGCCGCCCGAGGAACCACTGGTCGAACAGGCGCAGTTCGCGCTCCAGCATGGCCTCGTCGTAGGCGGGCAGCGAAGGTGGCGGGGCGATCGCCTGCAGCTTCAGCAACTGGCCGATCGCGCCGTCGAACAGCGCGTCGGCGTTGTCCGCATCGAGCACCTGCAACAGCGTGCGCGTGCCGAGGTCCTCGAGCAGCAGGAAGCCCTGGCTGGCGTCGCCCGCGAGCACGCGCGGCACGCGCACGCCACCGGCTTCGAGCAGGTCGCGGATGCGCAGCCACGGGCGCACGTCTTCCAGTCCGGGCGGGGAATCCATCACGATCCGCGACGCCCCCGTGCCATGGCTGCGCCAGTAGCTGCGGAAACCGGCATCCATCGAGGCCCGCTCCAGGGTCGCCGCGCCGTCGCCGAGCGCCGCGCGTGCCCAGTCGAGGCGCTCGCGCGCCCGCGCCTGTTCTTGCGGCCCGGGCTCGGGCGCGGGGATTGGGGTGGAGTGGGTCATGCGTGCTCCGGGGCGGTGTCCGGGGGCGGGCCGGCCAGGGGCAAAGGGTAAACTGCCGGCCAGTTCCCAGGGAGTGCAACGTGACGAAATTGCAGCCTGTGTTGCTTTCCGGCGGTTCGGGAACCCGGTTGTGGCCGTTGTCGCGCGAGGCATACCCGAAGCAGTTCCTGCCGCTCGTCGGCAAGGACACGATGCTGCAGGCGACCTGGCGACGGATCGCGGCGTTGGCGACCCTGCCGCCGATCGTGGTCGCCGGCGAAGACCACCGTTTCCTCGTCGCGGAACAGCTGCGCCAGGCCGGTGCGCCATCGCCCGCGATCGTCCTGGAGCCGGTCGGGCGCAATACCGCGCCGGCGATCGCCGCGGCCGCGCTGCAGGCCACCGCCGATGGCGGGGATCCGCTGCTGCTGGTGCTGCCGTCCGACCATGTCGTCCGCGATGCCGCGGCATTCCGCGCCGCGGTGCAGGCGGCGATGCCGGCGGCCAGCGCCGGCGCGCTGGTGACCTTCGGGATCGTGCCGTCGGCGCCGGAAACCGGCTTCGGCTACATCCAGGCCGGCGCCGACGCGGGCGGGGGCCTGCACGCGGTGCTGCGGTTCGTGGAGAAGCCCGATGCCGACACGGCGCGCGATTACCTGGCCGCGGGCGGCTACTACTGGAACAGCGGCATGTTCCTGTTCCGCGCGTCGAAATACCTGGCGGAACTGGCGCGCTTCCGCCCCGACATCCTCGAGGCCACCCGCGCGGCCTGGCGCGACGCCCGCCGCGACGGCGACTTCATCCGCCTGGACCGCGACGCCTTCGCGGCGACGCCGGCCGATTCGATCGACTACGCGGTGATGGAAAAGACCGACGCGGCGCAGGTGCTGCCGGTGGACATCGGCTGGAACGACGTCGGCTCCTGGTCGGCACTGTGGGACGTGGCCGAACGCGACGAACACGGCAATGCCCGCGTCGGCGACGTGATCGCGGTCGACAGCCGCAACAGCTACGCGCACGCGCGCCGGCTGGTGGCGCTGGTCGGCGTCGACGACCTGGTGGTGGTGGAAACCGACGATGCCGTGCTGGTGGCGCGCAAGGACCGGGTCCAGCAGGTCAAGGACGTGGTCGCGCTGCTGAAGGCAGGACAGCGCAGCCAGGCGGCGCTGCACCGGGAGGTCCACAGGCCCTGGGGCAGCTACGATTCGGTCGACGTCGGCGAACGCTTCCAGGTGAAGCGGATCAAGGTCAAGCCGGGCGCGGCGCTGTCGCTGCAGTCGCACACGCGTCGCGCCGAGCACTGGATCGTGGTCAGCGGCACCGCGCGCGTCACCCGCGACCACGACGTGTTCGAGCTGCACGCCAACCAGTCCACCTACATCCCGATCGGCGCCAGGCATCGCCTGGAGAACCCCGGCAGCGACGTGCTCGAGCTCATCGAGGTGCAGTCGGGCGACTACCTTGGCGAGGACGACATCGTCCGCTACGAGGACGTGTACGGCCGCAGCTAGGCGGCCGTACCGGCGCGCGCGCGTCAGGCGTTGGTGTCGCCGCGAACGCTGGCCGCGTGGTGATCGGCGATCACCCGCGCCACCGACGAGGTGACGTGCTTGCCCATCGGGATGTGCAGGAACTCGTTCGGCCCGTGCGCGTTGGAATGCGGGCCGAGCACGCCCGTGATCATGAACTGCGCGCGCGGGAACTTCTCGCCGAGCATGCCCATGAACGGGATCGAGCCGCCTTCGCCCATGTACATCGGCGGTTCGCCGAAGAACTCGCGGCTGGCGGTATCGATCGCCTGCTCCAGCCACGGCGCCAGCGCCGGCGCGTTCCATCCGGTGGAGGCCTTCTCCAGCTCCAGCGTCACCGTGGCGCCGTTCGGCGGGTCGCGCAGCAGCGCTTCCTTGAGCAACTCGCCCGCGCGCTTGCCGTCCAGCGTCGGCGGCAGCCGCAGCGACAGCTTCACCGCCGTCTGCGGGCGCAGCACGTTGCCGGCCGAGGCCAGCGGCGGGATGCCATCCATGCCGGTGATCGACAGCGCAGGACGCCAGGTGCGGTTGAGCACCAGTTCGGTGAGGTCGTCGCTCATCGGGCGCATGCCCTCGAGCAGCGGGAACTTGTCGAACACGGCCGTATCCAGCACTTCGGCGACTTTCCCGGCCTGCGCGGCGCGATCGGCGGGAATGTCGGCATGCAGGCCATCGAGCAGGATGCGGCCGGTGTCCTCGTCCTCGATCCGCGACAGCAACTGCCGCAGCAGCCGGAAGCTGGACGGCACGATGCCCGAGGCGTCGCCCGAATGCACTCCTTCGTCCAGTACCTTCACCGTCAGGTTGCCGCCGGCAAGCCCGCGCAGCGAGGTGGTGCACCACAGCTGCTCGTAGTTGCCGCAGCCCGAATCCAGGCACACGACCAGGGACGGCGAGCCGATGCGTTCGGCCAGATGGTCCACGTACGCGGGCAGGTCGTAGCTGCCCGATTCCTCGCAGGCCTCGATCAGGATCACGCAGCGCGCATGCGCCGCGCCTTGCTCGTGCAGGGCCATGATCGCGGCCAGCGAGCCGAAGATCGCGTAACCGTCGTCGGCGCCGCCGCGTCCGTACAGGCGATCGCCCTTCAGTACCGGTTCCCACGGACCCAGGCCCTCGTCCCAGCCGGTCATCTCCGGCTGCTTGTCGAGGTGGCCATAGAGCAGCACGCAGTCGTCGCCGGTGTCGGTGCCGGTGGCGGGCACTTCCAGGTAGATCAGCGGCGTGCGGCCTTCCAGGCGCACGACCTCCACCACCAGCCCGGGGATCGGCTGCGCCTTCGCCCAGTCCTCCATCAGCTTCACCGCGGCGTCCATGTAGCCGTGCGCGACCCAGTCGGCGTCGAACATCGGCGACTTGTTGGGGATGCGGATGTACTCGACCAGCCGCGGGACGATGTCCTGGTCCCATTTCTGGTCCACGAATCGCGCGATGCGGGCGGTGTCGAGCTGGCTGGAGGACATGGATGCAACCCTTGCTGGAAACGGCCAATTCTACGCGGTGGCCGTGAACGCGGCTTTTCCCTACGCGTGAGCGCCGGGTTTTCCCCGGCATCCGCGGGCGGTACGGCGATGGGGCGGGCGGGACGGTTCGCGAACACTGCGGTCACCGGCGGATCGCGCCGGCAGCCTGCAAGGAGACCACCCATGAAGCGCACCCGTTTCGCCGTTCTTCCGCTGGCCCTCGGCCTGGCGCTCGCCGCCGGCCTTGCCGGCGCCTCGGACCGCGTCGACATCAATACCGCCGACGCCGCCACCATCGACGCCGCCATGGTCAACGTCGGCCGCGCCAAGGCCGAGGCCATCGTCGCCTACCGCAAGGAACACGGCGCGTTCCGCAGCGTCGAGCAGCTGGCGGAAGTGAAGGGGATCGGCCTGTCGATCATCGAGAAGAACCGCGAGCGCGTCGTCGTCGGCGGCAGTGCCAAGGCCGCGCCGGCCAAAGCCGTCGCGAAGGGCAAGTAACCGGCTGCAGCGGGCACGGGGACGCGCCCGCTACACTGGCGGCATGGACGCCGCCAGGGTCATCGCCGCCGCCGATTACCAGCGCGAACGCTGGCGCAACGGCGCCGGCTGGACCCGCCAGGTGCATGCGCAGGCGTCGGCCGACCCTGCGCATGCCTGGGACTGGCGCCTGTCCATCGCCGAGATCGAGGCCGATGCCCCGTTCTCGGTGTTCCCGGGCGTGGAGCGGGAACTGGTGCTGCTCCAGGGTGAAGGCCTGCGCCTGCGCTTCGACGATGGCGCAACGCACACGCTGTTGCCGCCGCACGATCGCCTGCGCTTCGCCGGCGAGCGCGCGCTGGTGGGAGAACTGGTCGACGGCCCCACGCTGGACTTCAACCTGATGTGGCGCCGCGACGCGGTCGACGCGCAGCTGTGGCATCGGCCGCTGGTCGGTTCGCTGGCGGTGTTCGTCGATCCCGGCACCACCTGGGCGCTTCACCAGCTTTCCGGCCAGGCCCGGTTCGAAGCCGGCAGCGGGCTGCCGCCGCTGCAACCCGGCGACACCGCGCTGCTGCGCGGCGGCGATGCGCGCCGCCGCCACCTCCTCGATGGCGGCGGCGAGCTCCTGGTCATCCGCGTCAGCAACCTGTAGTCCAGCCGACCCATGGTCGGCTGGACATGCCCGCCGCCTCAGAATCTCAGGTTCGCGGTGAGCCACGCGCTGCGCGGTGTTCCAGGGCTGATGTTGTCGTTGCTGTGGGCGCTGGCGAAGTAGCGCTTGTCGCCGAGGTTCTCGATGTTGAGCTGCAGTTGCAGCGACGGGTGGACCGTCCAGTACAGCGCCGCGTCGAAGCGGGTGAACGCCGGCACGGTGACCGCATTGTCGACGTTGGCGAAGATCGCGCCGCGGTGGACGATGCCCAGGCCGACGCCGAACGCCGGGTTGAAGTCGTAGCGGTTCCACAACGAAGCCGAGTGCCGCGGCAGTTGCGCCAGGCGGTTGCCGGCCAGCGCCGTCGCCGACTGGGTGGTGGTGATCTCGCCCTGCTGCCATGCGTAGCCGCCCATCAGTTGCCAGGCATCGGTGATGCGGCCGGCGATGCCGAGTTCGACGCCCTTGGCGGTCTGTCCGTCGACCAGGATCGAGCGGGTGGCGTCGGCAGGGTCGACCACCGCGACGTTGCCGCGGTCCAACCGGTACGCGGCGATGTTCGCCGACAGGCCTGGGCGCAGGTCCCATTTGGCGCCGATTTCGCGGTTGCGGAACGTCTCCGGGTCCAGCGCCGCGTTGCTGGCGCGCAGCGACGCCAGCTGTTCGCCGGCGCGCGGCAGGTAGGACATGCTGTAACTGGCGTATACCGAGACCGTTTCGACCGGCTTGTAGACCAGTCCCGCGCGCGGCGAGAGCAGGCTGTCGTCGCCGTGCAGCGTTTCGCCGCTGCGGTTGTCGAGCAGGTCGACGCTGAAGTCCTCGTGGCGCAGGCCGAGGATCGCCAGCCAATTCGGCGACAGCTGCAGCTGGTCCTGCAGGTAGAACGACGCGACCCGGGCGATGCCATGGTTGTCGGCATCGGTGGCGCTCTGGCGGAAGTCCACCGGCGCGGTGGTGCGCGGATCGCCGAGCGGCACCCGCAGGCTGGTCGCGGTGCTGCCCGGCCCGCCGAAGTAGCCGGTCATGCGCAGGTTGTCGGTTTCCTGCCTGCCGAATTCGGCGCCGGCCAGCAGCGTGTGCCGGATCCTGCCGGTGTCGGCCTGCCAGGTGAGGTCCAGCTGGTTGAAGAGGTTCCGCCGGGTGGTGGCGTTGTTGTAGGCGGCGAGCGCCACCGTTTGCGTACCGGCATCGACCGCGCGCGGGTAGACGTTCTGGTAGAACTTGTCGTAGTCCGCCCGGCGCAGGTGGTTGCGCAACTGCACGCCGCCGGCGAACGCATGCTCGAGCACGAGGTCGAACGCATCGACCGTCGCATCGACCGGGCTCTGCGCGGGATCGCCGAAGAAGGTCGATCGGTCGACGTCGAGCGGTCGCCCGTCCAGCGAGGGCACGCCGCGGTCGGCGACGCGCTCGTCGTGGAAGTGCTCGTAGGAGGCATGCAGCCGGGTATCGGCGCCGAGGTCGATGCCGAATGCGGGGTTGACGCCGTAGCGCCGCAGTTCGAAGCCGTCGCGGAAGCTTTCCGAATCCTCGTGGACGGCGTTGATCCGGAAGCCGGCGTCCAGGCCGACGCCGGTGCCGTAATCCACGGTCGCGCGGCGCCGGTTGCCGGAGCCCACCTGCAGGCTGGCGGCGTGGTGGTCCTCGCCGTCGGCCTGGCGGGTGATCCGGTTGATCACGCCGCCGCTGCCGCCACGGCCGAAGATCATCGCGTTCGGGCCTTTCAGCGCTTCCACCCGCTCGACGTTGTAGACGTCGCGGATGTACTGCACGTCGTCGCGGACGCCGTCGACGAAGAAATCGGCGGTGGTGCTGTTACCGCGCATCACCGGGGTATCGCGGTTGCCTTCGCCCTGTGCCGTGCCGACGCCCGGCATGTAGCGCAGCGTGTCGACCAGGCTGGTCATTGCCTGGTCGGCGATCAACTTGTCGGTGACCACGGTCACCGCCTGCGGAACGTCGAGCAGTTCGGTTTCGGTCTTCGTGGCGCTGCGGGTCTTGCGGGCGTTGTACTCGGGCAGGTAGCGCAGGCCGAGCACGGTGACCCGGTCGAGGTCCTGGGGCGGCTCGTCGAGGGCGGGGGCGGCGCCGGTCTCGGCTGCCAGGGCGGGTGTGCAGCAGAGCCCGAGCAGGGCGAGGGTCAGGAGTCGACGGGACGGCGCGAGGCGCGATCTTGGCAGGCGGGACATGGATTCCGGGGCAGGTTGCGGCGCGATCGGCCGCGGAGCGAGCGATGATAATGAGAACCATTATCGCCACGCAAGCGGTAGCGGAGACCGGGCCGGGCGTCGGATCCGGCCGTCAGTCCCGGTCGTCCCGGGTCCAGACCGAGCCGTCCTCCACCTTGACCGGGAAGCGCACCGCCGGCGCGTAGGCCGGAGGATTGAGCGCGCGGCCGTCGCGGACGTCGAACTTCGATCCATGCAGCACGCATTCGATGGTCGCTTCCTCGCCGTCGAAGCAGCCTGCGGACAACTCGAAGTCCTCGTGGCTGCAACGATCCTCGAGCGCGTAGTAGTCGCCGTCGTAGTTGACCACCACGATCGCGACGTCGCCGTCCCAGGCCACCTTCGATTCGCCCGGCAGCAGCTCGGCGGTCGTGCATACGCGCACCCAGTCGCCCATCTACAGATCCTTCTCCAGGACTTCGAAACGCAGGTCGTCGCGGCGCGGGATGCCGAAGCGCTCGTCGCCGTACGGAAAAGGCCTGGTGATCCCCGTGCGGTGGTAGCCGCGACGCTGGTACCAGGCGACGAGTTCCTCGCGCAGGTCGATCACGGTCATGCGCAGCTTGCGCAACCGCCATTCCTCGCGCGCGATCCGTTCGGCTTCGGCCAGCACCGCCTTGCCCATTCCGCCGCCCTGCAGGTCGGGGCGCACGGCGAACATGCCGAAATAGCCCTCGCCCTCGATCTCGGCGACATGCGCGCAGGCCAGCAGGATGCCGTCGCGCTCGGCCAGCAATACCCGGCTGCGCGGACGCAGGAGGTCCTCGCGCAGCACCTCGCGATCGATGCGTTCGCCATCGAGCAGGTCGGCCTCGGTGGTCCAGCCGGCGCGGCTGGCATCGCCGCGATAGGCCGAGGTCACCAGTGCGACCAGCGCATCCAGGTCGGCCTCGGTGGCGTCGCGGAACACGATCGCACCCGGGGTCAGCACAGCAGCTTGCGCACCTTGGACAGTGCGCCCATGAACGCCTCGATCTCGGCGTGGGTGTTGTAGAACGCCAGCGACGCGCGGCAGGTCGCCGGTACGCCGATCCAGGCCATCAGCGGGTGCGCGCAATGGTGACCGGAGCGCACGGCGACGCCTTCCAGGTCGAGCAGCGTGGCCAGGTCGTGCGCGTGCGCGCCCTCGACCAGGAACGAGACCACCGCCGCCTTCTCCGGCGCGTTGCCGATGATGCGCAATCCATCGACCTTGCGCATTTCCCCGGTGAGGTGCGCCAGCAGTTCGGCCTCGCGCGCGGCGACGTGGGCCATGCCGATGGCGCCGAGGTAGTCGACGGCGGCACCTAGCCCGACGTGGCCGGCGATGTTCGGCGTGCCGGCCTCGAACCGGTGTGGCGGATCGTTGAATACCGTGCCTTCGAAGCGGACCTCGCGGATCATCTCGCCGCCGCCCAGGAACGGCGGCATCGCCTCCAGGTGTTCGCCCCGAGCCCACAGCGCGCCGGTTCCGGTCGGCCCGCACATCTTGTGGCCGGTGAGGGCGTAGAAATCGCATCCGATCGCGGCCACGTCCACCGGCATGTGCGGCAGCGCCTGCGAGCCGTCGACCACGGTGACGATGCCGCGCTTGCGCGCCATCCGGCAGATGTCGCGCACCGGGTTGACCGTGCCGAGCACGTTGGAGACATGGGTCACGGCCAGCAGCCGGACGTCGGCGGTCATCGCCGCCTGCAGCGCGTCCAGGTCCAGCGCCCCGTCCGGCGTGATGTCCGCCACCTTGATCGTGGCGCCTGTACGCTCGGCGACCAGCTGCCATGGCACGATGTTGGCGTGGTGTTCCATGCGCGTGACCAGGATCGCGTCGCCGGGCTGGAGCCGCGGCAGCGCCCAGGAGTAGGCCACCAGGTTGATCGCGAAGGTGGTGCCGCTGGTCAGCACCAGCTCGTTGGCGCGGACATTGAGGTGCGCCGCGAGCTTGCGCCGGGCGCCTTCGTAGGCCTCGGTCGCCTCGGTACCGAGCATGTGCACCGCGCGGCTGACGTTGGCGTTGTGCCGGCGGTAGAAATCGTCGGTCGCCTCGATCACCGCCGCCGGCTTCTGCCCGGTGTTGGCGGAATCGAAATAGACCAGCGGCTTGCCGTGCACCTGGCGCGAGAGCAGCGGGAAATCGGCGCGGATGCGTGCCCAGTCGATGCTGCCGGCGGGGGCGGCGGCGAGGCTCATGCGCCGTCCTGCAGCGCGGCCAGGGAACGGTCGAGCATCGCCGCCAGCGATTCGCGCAGCGCCGGGTCGTCGACCACGACCAGCGCCTCGCGGCAGAATGCGGTGGTCAGCAGGCGGCGGGCATCGGCTTCGGGCAGCCCGCGCGAGCGCAGGTAGAACATCGCCGTGGGGCTGAGCTGGCCGACGGTGGCGCCGTGCGTCGCCTTGACCTCTTCGGCGTGGATCTCGAGCACCGGCTGGCTGTCGACTTCCGCCTGGTCGGACAGCAACAGGTTCTTGTTCGACAGGTTGGCGTCGCTGCCGTCGGCGCCCGGGCGGATGGTGATGCCGCCATGGAACACCGCGCGGCCGCGGCCGGCGGCAATGCCGCGCCAGGTGAGGTCGCAGGCGGTGTCGCCGACGATGTGCTCGATGCCCAGCCGGGTATCCAGGTGCCGGCGACCGGTGGCCAGCTGCACGCCGCTGCCGAGCAGCATCGCGCCCGTGCCTTCCAGGCGCACGTTGAGCTCGTGGCGCGACAGGCCGGCGCCCAGTTCCAGGTCGAGCCGGTGGTATTGCGCGTCGCGCGCCAGCACCGCGTCGGTGCGCGCGACCAGCGTGGCCCGCGGCGCCTCGTCCTGGCGGCGCAGGTGCCGCAGCACCGCGCCGGTGGCCAGGTGCACCTGCACCAGCTGGTTGGACAGGTTGGCGTGGTCGCCGGAACCCAGGTGGTGCTCGACGATCGTGGCCTCCGCGCCCTGGCGCAGCTCGACCAGGTGGCGCAGGTGGCTCGCGGAGTCGACGTCGCCAGCCGCGGTGCCGATGAAAACCAGGTGCAGCGGCTGCGCCAGCCGCACGTTCTCGCCCAGGCGCAGCACGATCCCGTCGCGCGCCAGCGCGGTGTTGAGCCGGGCGAACACCTCGTCGCCGCGGGCGAAACGGCGCTGCATGAAGTTGGCGGCGCGCGGATCGGTGTCGGCGAGCAGTTCGGGCAGGCGCTGAAAGCGTGCGCCGGCGGGCAATGCGGTGGTGTCGGAATGGGTGGCGTCGAAGCCGCCATTGACGAACACCAGCCGCGGGCCGGGGATGCCATCGAGCAAGGCGGCATCGAACGCGGCCGGTGCCGCCGGCGTGGCGAAGCTGCGGCGCTCCAGCGGACGCAGCGCGGTGTACTTCCAGGCCTCGCTGCGGACCAGCGGCAGGCCGTCGCGCAGCGCCGCGTCCAGCGCCTCGCGCCGCCAGGGCGCGGTACTGTCGAAGCCTGCGGCCAGCGATTCGAGCAATGCGCCCATCAGGCGGCGGCCCCCGGCGCGACGCGGTCCCTCAGCCACGCGTAGCCGTGCGCTTCAAGCTCCAGCGCGAGTTCGGGGCCGCCGGTCTCGACGATGCGGCCGTCGGCAAGCACGTGCACCACGTCCGGCTTGATGTAGTCGAGCAGTCGCTGGTAGTGCGTGATCACCAGGAAGGCGCGGTCCGGCGAGCGCAGCGCGTTGACGCCGTCGGCCACCGCCTTGAGCGCGTCGATGTCCAGGCCCGAGTCGGTCTCGTCGAGGATCGCCAGCTTCGGCTCCAGCACGGCGAGCTGGAAGATCTCGTTGCGCTTCTTCTCGCCGCCGGAGAATCCTTCGTTGACGCCGCGCTGCAGCAGGCGGTCGTCCAGGTGCAGCACGGCGAGCTTCTCGCGCACCTTCTTCAGGAACTGCATCGAATCGAGTTCCGGCTCGCCGCGCGCCTTGCGCTGGGCATTGAGCGATGCGCGCAGGAAATAGGTGTTGTTCACCCCGGGGATCTCGACCGGGTACTGGAAGGCCAGGAACAGGCCGGCGGCGGCGCGTTCCTCGGGCTCGAGCCCCAGCAGGTCCCGGCCTTCGAACTGCACGCTGCCGGCGGTGACGTCGTAGCCCTCGCGACCGGCGAGCACGTTGCCGAGCGTCGACTTGCCGGCCCCGTTCGGGCCCATGATCGCGTGCACCTCGCCGGGCTTCACGTCCAGCGAGAGGCCCTTGAGGATTTCGCGGCCGGGGATGCCGGCGTGGAGGTTGTCGATCTTGAGCATCTGGTTCGTTCCTTATCCGACCGCGCCTTCGAGGGAGACTTCGAGCAGCTTCTTGGCTTCCACCGCGAACTCCATCGGCAGCTCGCGGAACACCTGCTTGCAGAAGCCGTCGACGATCATGGACACCGCGTCCTCCTCGCCGATGCCGCGGCTGCGGCAATAAAACAGCTGGTCGTCGCTGATCTTGGAGGTGGTCGCCTCGTGCTCGACCGTGGCCGAGGGATGCTTGACCTCGATGTAGGGGAAGGTGTGCGCGCCGCACTGCTTGCCGATCAGCAGCGAGTCGCACTGGGTGTGGTTGCGCGCGCCCTCGGCGCTTCGTTCCACCTTGACCAGCCCGCGGTAGGAATTCTGGCCGCGCCCGGCGCTGATGCCCTTGCTGACGATCTTGGACTTGGTGCGCTTGCCGACGTGGATCATCTTCGTGCCGGTGTCGGCCTGCTGGCGGTGGTGGGTGAGGGCCACGGAGTGGAACTCGCCGACCGAGTCGTCGCCCAGCAGCACGCAGGACGGGTACTTCCAGGTGATCGCCGAACCGGTCTCGACCTGGGTCCAGACCACCTTGCTGCGCGCGCCGCGGCACTGCGCACGCTTGGTCACGAAGTTGTAGATGCCGCCGACGCCGTTCTCGTCGCCCGGGTACCAGTTCTGCACGGTGGAGTACTTGATCTTCGCGTCTTCCAGCGCCACCAGTTCCACCACCGCCGCGTGCAGCTGGTTCTCGTCGCGCATCGGCGCCGTGCAGCCCTCGAGGTAGGAGACCTCGGCGCGGTCCTCGCAGATGATCATCGTGCGCTCGAACTGCCCGGTGTGGCCGGCGTTGATCCGGAAATAGGTGCTCAGTTCCATCGGGCAGCGCACGCCGGCCGGGATGAACACGAACGAGCCGTCGGAGAACACCGCCGAGTTGAGCGCGGCGAAATAGTTGTCGCCGACCGGCACCACCGTGCCCAGGTACTGGCGCACCAGGTCCGGGTACTTCTGGATGGCGTCGCTCATCGAGGTGAAGATGACGCCCACCGCGGCCAGTTCCTTCTGGAACGTGGTGCCGACGGACACCGAGTCGAACACCGCGTCCACCGCCACGCCGGCCAGCTTCTTGCGCTCGTGCAGCGGCACGCCGAGCTTGTCGTACGTGTCGAGAAGCTCCTTGGGCACCTCGTCCAGCGACTTGTACTTGGGTCCCTTGGGCGCGGAGTAGTAGCTCAGCGCCTGCAGGTCGATCGGACCGAGCCTGAGCTTGGCCCAGTCCGGCTGGCGCATGGTCAGCCAGTGGCGGTAGGCGGCCAGGCGCCACTCGGTCATCCATTCCGGCTCGTTCTTTTTCGCCGAAAGCGCGCGGACGATGTCCTCCGACAAGCCCGGCGGAAGCGAATCCGATTCGATGTCGGTGATGAAGCCGGCGTCGTAGCGCCGGCCCAGTTGCTGCAGGATTTCCTGGTTTTCCACTGCAATGCCCATGGTTGGCCTCAGGCCGGCGCGAGGCGCGCGGCGATGGATTTGCGAACCGGCCGTGGCGGCGCCTGCATCTGCGCGAGGGTGACATCACGCAATGCATCGGCGACCACGTCGTTGATCCGGCGCCAGTTGGCGCGGACGTTGCACGACTTCTCGATCCCGCAGGTGCCCGGGTGCACGCTGCACTCGGTCATGCCCAGCGGGCCTTCCATCGCCTCGACGATCTCGACCAGGCTGATCGCCGCGGCGTCGCGGGCGAGCCGGTAGCCACCACCGGCGCCGCGGAAACCTTCGACCAGCGCGGCCCGGGCCAGCGGCCGCAACACCTTGGCGACGGTCGGGATCTCGAGCCCGGATTGCTCCGCCAGCTCGCCCGCGCTCAGCACTTCGCCGGGCCGCGCGGCGAGCACGGTCAGGACGACGGTGGCGTAATCGGTGAGCTTGGTGACGCGAAGCAAGGCGGGGACCTCCTAATCGTACCGAAATTGTACGATTTCGAAGGCCCCGGGCCAAGCACCCCGGGTTGGCGCCGATTCACCCCGCGGTTGGCGCTTCCGGCTTCACGCCGCTTCGGGCGACAATGGCCGACTTTGACGCCTGTCGCCGCACGGAACATCCCGAATGCCCCGCAAGATCTCCGCCCGCAAGTCCAGTATCCACGGCAATGGCGTTTTCGCCCTGCAGCCGATCCGCAAGGGCGAGCGCATCATCGAATACAAGGGCCAGCGCCGGACGCACGAGGAGGTGGATGCCGATGCCAGCGGCGACGTCGAGAGCGGCCACACCTTCCTGTTCACCCTCGACGACGACTGGGTGATCGACGCCAACCATGGTGGCAACAGCGCCCGCTGGATCAACTTCAGCTGCGACCCCAATTGCGAGGCGGTGCTGGAGGAGAACGAGGACGAGCCGAGGAAGTCCAAGGTCTTCATCGAGGCCAAGCGCGCCATCCGCGCCGGCGAGGAGCTCACCTACGACTACGGGATCATCCTCGACGAGCCGCATACCGCGCGGCTGAAGAAGATCTGGGCTTGCCACTGCGGTTCGAAGAAGTGCCGCGGGACGATGCTGTCGCCCAAGCGCGGATGATCGAGGGACGGCATTGGTTGCAATGACCAATGCCAGTGGCGGCGGGGCGTCGCCGGGCGGAACCTGACGCCCGGTTTCCCGGCACAGGCAATCGCGATGCGCATCCACCTCCCGCTGAGCGCCCGGCGCCCGTCCGCGCATGCCGTTGCGTTGCTCGCGATCCTCGCCGGGCCGGCGTCGGCGATCGACATCGATGGTCGCGTCGACGAGGCTGAATGGGCCGGTGCGAAGCACGTCACCGATTTCCGCATGGTCGAGCCGCTCACGCGCGCGCCGTCGCCGTACCCCACCGAGGCCTGGATCAAGGCGACGCCGGAAGGACTGGCGATCGCCTTCCGCAATACGCAAACCGCCGCCCAGCCGCGTACCTACCAGCGCACCCAGCGCGACCAGGACGCGCAGGTGGACCGGGTCAACCTGATGGTGGATTTCGACGGCGACGGCCGCAGCGGCTACAACTTCACCGTCAGCCTGACCGACGGCATCCAGGACGCGACCATCACCAACGAGTCGCGCTTCAGCAAGGACTGGGACGGCAACTGGCAGCACGCCGTCGGCGAGGACGGCGACACCTGGTCGGTGGAGATGCTGATCCCCTGGTACATCGCACCGATGGCCAAGGGCGTGGACGGCAAGCGCACGCTGGGCATCTACCTCGACCGCGTCGTCGGTTCGACCGGCGAACGGATGGCCTGGCCCGATGCGAGCTTCACCCTGCCGCGCTTCATGTCCGACTTCCGCCAGGTCGAAGTGCGCGACTTCAGCCAGGCGTTGCTCGCGATGACGCCGTACGTGGTGGCCGGCCATGACAACGTGGGTGGCGACTCGCACGGCGACGCCGGCGTGGACATCTTCTGGAAGCCGAACGGCCAGGTGCAGCTCACCGCGACGATCAACCCGGACTTCGGCCAGGTGGAAAGCGACGACCTGGTCGTCAACTTCGGCGCCAACGAGACCTTCTTCAGCGACAAGCGCCCGTTCTTCACCGAGAACCAGGGCATCTTCGAGTTCGGCACGCCGTCGGACAACAGCCAGTTGCTCTACACCCGGCGCGTGGGCAGCCTGGCCGACGATGGCAGCGGCCCGGGCGACATCACCGCCGCGGTCAAGCTCAACGGCAACCTGGGCGAGTACAAGTACGGCCTGTTCGCCGCCGAGGAAGCCGACGACGTCGGCCGCTCCTTCCGCGCGCTGCGGCTGGTGCGCGACTACGCGAAGCAGAACCTGGGCCTGATGCTGACCCGGGTCGACCATCCGTGGCTGGACCGCGAGGCGACGGTGCTTGGCGTCGACCACAACTGGCGCCCGACGGCGAAGTGGAACATCCAGACGCGCCTGATCGGCAGCGAGATCGACCACCAGGGCGCCAGCGCGCGCGGCAGCGGCGGCAGCGTGTGGGCCGATTACAACGCCGGCAATGGCTGGCGCTCGCAGTGGATCGTGATGCACTTCGGCGACAGCCTGCAGATCAACGACTTCGGCTACCTCAATCGCGCCAACCTCAACTACGCGCACTGGCAGGTTTCGCGGCGTCGAACCGACCTCCCGGAAACGTCCGCGTATGCATCGCGCGAGTGGCGGCTGCGGATCGGCGGCAGCGACAACGACCACGGGCTGCCGTTGCAGCGCCAGTTCCGGGCGATGCTGCAGAGCCAGCTGCGCGACGGCGGCAACGAGTACATGCAGGTCAACGTCAATGCCGCCGGTTACGACGACCGCCTGCTGCGCGGCCACGGCATCCTGCGCACGCCGCCGAACTTCAATGCGTTCTACGAGCGCAACGCGTCGCGCAAGGGCGACTGGGAGCTGTACGGCAACATCGGCGTGGACAACAGCGGCATCGGCGACGACCGGCGGCTCGGCTACAACTTCCTGTTCCGGCCGACCTATTACGTCAGCGACGCGTTCAACGTGTTCGTGGTCGTCTCCGGCGAAAGCACGCCGCAATGGATGGTGTGGCAGCACGACAACCTGCTGGGCACCTTCAAGGAGCGCGCGCTGGGACTGGACGCCGGGATCAACTGGACCATCGGCACTCGCCAGGAATTGCGGGTCAAGCTGCAGTCGATCGGCCTGGATGCGCGCCTGCGCCAGGCCTGGCGCGCCGATGCCGACGGCACGCCGGTGCCGGTCGACGAGCCGGTGGACGACTTGAGCCTGCGCAACCTGGGCTTCCAGGTACGCTACCGCTACGAGCTGGCGCCGTTGTCGGACCTGTACGTGGTCTATGGTCGCGGTGGCTACCGGCTCGACGATTTCGGTCGCGACGAGGGAGCGCAGCTCGGCGACGCGTTCTCGCTGCGCGACAGCGAGCAACTGCTGGTGAAACTGAGCTATCGCTTCGAACTGTAGGTGCGTTGCTACCTTTGTACCTGGTGCAGGTCGGCGGAGTCGATCCGCCATTCGCGCTGTTCCGCGGTGGCGCCCTCGACGACGGCGCGGCGCAGCGTGTAACTGCCCTCGTAGGTGTGTTCGCTGCCATCCACTTGCACCGCGCGGATGGCTACCGGCACCCGCACGTAACGCGATCCCGCGGCGCCTTCCACCTGCCCGGGCGTGCCGGTCTGCACGGTGACGCCGGCCGTCCCGGCGAAGCCGTCGGCGAACGACGCCGCGCTCTGGCCGCTGGCGCCGCCGCCGCCGGCCCACATCCGGTAGGCCTGTTCGTACTGGCGCGCGTCGATCGCGCCGTAGTACCTGCGCACGACCGCGGCGGCGTCGCCGGCGGTGGGTTCGCCGGGCGACATCGGCGCTGGGGCGCCGTCGCCGGCCGGCGGCAGCTCGCCGAGGGCGCCGGGTTCGCCGCCGGCCTCGCCAGGCATCGATGCGATGGCGTCGCCGGCCGGCAATGGATTGCCGTTCTCGTCGAAGCCGTTGCCCTCCACGCCGGCAAGGTCGAATGGATCGGTCGCCGGGTCGGAAGCAGGCGGGCCCGGCCTGGCATCGGCGCGCGCGCCCGGCATGCCCGTCACCGAGCCGCCGCCGCCTTCGGGGCTGGGCAGGCTGGCGATGCCCGCGCCGTCAGCGGCGGTACCGTCGCTGGACTCGTCCTGCCCGCAGCCGCTGGCAAGGCAGGCGGCGACGAGCGCCAGGAGCAGCAGCGGGAATGCGCGAACTCGGGTCGTGGCGGTCATGGCGTCCGTGGGTTACTGGTCGAGGTGCACGACCACGAGGCCGTCCTCGATGGTGGTGGCGCCGATGCTGCGCGACTGCAGTCGCTGCAGCAGGCTGTCGTCGAAACGATACACCGGCTCGCGCGCGGCGTAATCGGACAGCCAGCGGTCGACCAGGTCGCGCGCCGCCGGACCGAGCGCTTCGCCCATGCCGGGAAGTTGCAGCGACTCGATCGACGGTGCGTCCAGGTGCAAGCCGCGGGTGGACGGGTCCCAGCGCAGGCCGCTGGCCACGGCTAGGTGGCCGGCGGGCGTGCGGCTGTCGCGCCCGGGCGCGCCGATGCCGATATCGAAATCCAAGCGCAGGCGACTGCTGCCCTGCGGGATGCTCAGCCGCGGATGCAGCACGCTGAGCGTGACCAGGCCACCGAGCTTGTCGTAGTCGCGCGGGAAGCGGCGGTCGAGTTGCTGTTGCAGTTGCGGCGCGGTGAACGAGATGCGGTCGCCGAGCAAGGCGCCGACCAGGCCGAGCGTGGAACATGCCGCGAGCACCAGTGCGGCAAGCGTGAGCAGCAGCGGGAAGCGCAATGAACGCAACATGGGCAGGCTCCATCGGGACGTGCCCGACAGCTTGCGGCGGCCGTGGTGAAGCAGCTGGAAAGGCGCCTGGCGATGCAACGAAAAAGGCCGGAATCCAGCGGATTCCGGCCTTCCGGGGCGCAGGCCGCGCCTTGCGGCGCGGCCGCGAACGCGACTCAGGCCGCGGCGTCCTTCAGCTTCTTCAGCGGGCGCACCTTGACCTTCACCGAGGCGGGCTTGGCGGCGAACCACTGCTCTTCCTTGGTGAACGGGTTGATGCCCTTGCGCTTCGGCTTGGCCGGCACGTTGACGGCGGAGATCTTCAGCAGGCCGGGCAGGGTGAAAGTGCCCGCGCCCTTCTTGCTGATCGAGCCGTGCACCGCGTTCTCCAGCGCGCCCATCACCGCGCGCACGTCGCGCGAAGCGACGCCGGTCTGTTCGGAGATGTACGACACCAGGCCCGACTTGCTCATGGCCTCCTTGATCGGCTTCGGCGCGGCCGGCTTCGCAGCGGCCTTCTTCGGAGCAGCCTTCTTCGTGGTCGCCTTCTTCTTCGCCATATGTGTCCCGTGTTCCCTGTGTTGAGGTCGGAGTGACTTGGATTCTTTGCCTGGAATTCCCCTCGGCAAGGGGAATGTAGGGCAAGTCCGAGCCGTCGCCAAGTACCGAATGCAGCTTTTTTTCGCGGGTTTTCCCGGCCGCCCCGGATCAGTCCTCGTCGTGGCGGGGCTTGAAGGCCTCCACCATCTTCTGCTGCACCTGCGCAGGAACGGGTTCGTAGTGGCTGAAATCCAAGGAATAACGGCCACGCCCGGCGGTCACCGACTTCAGCTCGGCCGCGTACCCCTCCAGCTCGGACAGGGGCACCTGCGCCTTGACCACGATCTCGCCGCCGCGTTGCGAATCGGTCCCGTTGATGCGCGCGCGCTTGGACGCCAGGCCGCCGGAGATGTCGCCCATGTGCTGCTCGGGCGCCGACACCTCCAGGTCCACGATCGGCTCGAGCACCAGCGGGCCAGCCTTGGCGATCGCATCGAGGAAGGCCTTCTTGCCGGCGGCGACGAAGGCGACCTCCTTGCTGTCGACGCTGTGGTACTTGCCGTCGTAGACGGTGACGCGCACGTCCTGCAAGGGGTAGCCGGCGACCGCGCCGCTGGCCATGACCTGGCGCACGCCCTTCTCCACCGCGGGGATGAACTGGCCCGGTATGGTGCCGCCCTTGACCTCGTCGGCGAACTCGAACCCGGCACCGCGCTTGAGCGGCTCGATCCGCAGGTACACCTCGCCGAACTGGCCGGCGCCGCCGGTCTGTTTCTTGTGCCGGTGGTGGCCTTCGGCCGCGCTGCTGATGGTCTCGCGGAAGGCGATCCGCGGCGGATGCGTCTTCACCTCGACCCCGTAGCGTTCCTTGAGCTTCTCCAGCAGCACCCGCAGGTGCAGGTCGGAGAGGCCGCGCAGCACGGTCTCGTTGAGTTCGGCGTTGTGCTCCACCACGACCGCCGGATCCTCCTCCGCCAGCTTGTGCAGCGCGCCCGCGAGCTTCTGTTCCTGGCCCTTGCTGGCGGCCTCGACCGCAAGTCCGAACATCGGCCTGGGGAAGGCCATCGGCGCCAGCCGGATCGCGTCCTCGTCGTGGCTGTCGTGCAGCACGGCGTCGTAGTGCAGGTCCTCGACCTTGGCGACCGCGGCGATGTCGCCCGGCACGGCCTCGTCGATCTCGACGTGCTCCTTGCCGCGCAGCCTGAACAGGTGCGCGACCTTGAACGGCTTGCGGCCGTCGTCGACGAACAGCTGCGAATCCCTGCGCACCGTGCCCTGGTGCACGCGGAACACGCCGAGCTTGCCGACGAACGGATCGTTGGCGACCTTGAAGACGTGGGCGATGACGTGCGCCTTCGGGTCCGGTTTCGCGACGATTGGTTGCGCGGCATCGCCGTCGCCCTTCACGAAAGGCGCCGGGTTGGCCTCGCCGGGATGCGGGAACAGGCGCTCGGCGACGTCCAGCAGCTTGCGCACGCCGACGTTGGCCTTGGCCGAAGCGAAGCACACCGGGACCAGGTGGCCCTCGCGCAGGCACTGTTCGAACGCTTCGTGCAGTTCATCCGGCGAGAGCCCGCCTTCGCCAAGGTCCAGGTAGTGGTCCATCACCGTCTCGTTGACCTCGACCACCTGGTCCAGGATTTTCTGGTGCCAGTCGCCGACGGCGCCGACGTCGCTCACCACGTTCGAGCCCGCGGCGTCGGGGCCGAAGCAGTCGACCACGCGCTTGCCGTGGTCGACCGGCAGGTTCAGCGGCAGCAGTTCCGGGCCGAAGGTCGCGCGCAGCGATTCGAGCAGGCGCGCCAGGTCGGCGCCTTCGTGATCGATCTTGTTGACCACGATCGCGCGGCACAGGCCGCGGCCTTTCGCGTAGTCCATCATCCGCCGCGTGCCGTAACCGATGCCGGTGTCGGCGTCGACGACGATGGCGACCGTTTCCACCGCGGCCAGCGTCGACAGCGCGGGACCGCGGAAGTCCGGATAGCCGGGCGTATCGACGATGTTGACGTGGACCGGATCGCGGCCGGGCGGCGCGTGGTCGATGCTGGCGATCGCCGCGTCGATCGAATGCCCGCGCGCCTTCTCGATGGGATCGTAATCGGAGACCGTGCTTCCGCGTTCGATGCTGCCTGCCGCCTGGATCGCGCCGCCGGCCTGCAGCAGGGCTTCGAACAGCATGGTCTTGCCGGCGCCGGGATGGCCCGCGAGGGCCATGTTGCGGATCTGCTGCGTGGTGTAGGCCATGTCCTGTCCTTCCATGAGCGCAGGCCCCCAAGCCTCCCGCAGCGCCCGGCGGGGGTCAAGCGCCGTCGCCGGCCCGCGGCAACCCGCGCGGCAAAGGACTACCCTGAAAGGCCCCACACGCAACAAGGAGCTCCCCCATGGGCATTTCCCGCTTCGCCACCGCGCATTGGGAAGGCGACCTCAAGTCCGGCAAGGGCCGGTTGTCGACGCCGGAAAGCGGCCTGATGGACGACACCGCCTACGGCTTCGACACCCGTTTCGGCGATCGCAAGGGTGTGAATCCCGAGGAACTGATCGCCGCCGCGCACGCCGGCTGCTTCACCATGGCGATGTCGTTGAAGCTGTCGGAAGCCGGGCATCCGCCCGCGGCGATCGACACCCGCGCCGAGGTCGACCTGTCGACCGATGGCGGGCCCTCGCTGTCCGCCATCCGCCTGAAGACCCAGGCGCGCGTGCCTGGACTGGACGCCGCCGCATTCCGCGCCATCGCCGACGACGTCGGCCGGCATTGCCCGGTGTCGCGGGCGTTGAGCGCGGTGCCGATCACGGTGGAAGCCGAACTGGTCGGCGGCTGAACCGTCGCGCTGGCCGCCGGCCGGGTTCAGGAACGTTTCATTGGCGTGATTCGACGATGCCGGCACGCGCCAAGCCCGGCGCAGGAGCCTCGCCATGAAGATCCCCGCCGCATCCGTGCTGGTCCTCGCCCTGGCCGTCGCCGGCGCGCCAGCGTTCGCCCAGTCGGTGCAAACGCTGCCCTACGACACCGGGAGTTACACCGGTGCCGACGAAGGCTGGCGTGGCGACGAGGGCCATTACGACTACGCGCGCGTCGTGCGCGTCATCCCGGTGGGCGGCGCGCCCGGCGGCTATCCGGCCTACGCCGGCGGCTACGGCGATCCGTCCTGCAACACCCGCTACGAGTCCGGCGGCTACTACGGCGGCGGTTACCGTGACGACTACTACGGCGGCCCGCAGCGCGGCGGCACCGACGGCGGGCGGGCGATGGCCTCGGTGCTGGGCAGCGTGATCGGCGCCGTGATCGGCAGCCAGGTCGGCGGCGGCTCCGCACGCTATGCGACCGCGGCGGTCGGCTCGACCGTCGGCGCGGTGGCCGGGCGCCAGGTCTACGAGAACGCGCAGCGCGAACGCGACGGCCGCGTGACCGTCTGCGGCCCCTATCCCGAGTCCTCGTCGCGGTCCTATTCCGGCCAGGCGTCGAACCTGTACGACGTCACCTACGAATACGGCGGCCGCACCTACACGACCCGCACCAACTACCACCCCGGCGACCGGATCCGCGTGCGCGTGGAAGTCAGGGCGGAGTAGGTCGGTCCCAGTCCAGCATCCCGCGGACCACCGTGCACGCCCGGCCGCCCGACCACACCTGGCGGTCGGCATCCACGTCCAATTCGATGATCGCGTCGTGGCCGACCTCGCGGCCCTGGCTGACGCGATAGAAGCCGCCTTCCCCCGGTAGCGCGTCGCGTTCGGCCAGCCACGCGGCCAGCGTCGCGTTGGCGGCGCCCGAGGCGGCATCCTCGAACGGCGCGGGTGCGCCGACGAACGCGCGCACTGCCAGGTAATAAACCGGATCGTCGCTGCGCGCATAGGCGAATACGCCCATGCTGCCGGTGTCGTGCGCGAGTCGCTCGATCGCCGCCCAGTCGGGGCGCGCCGCGCGCAGCGCACGCTCCCCGGCCACGTCGAGCAGCCACCAGCGACGGCCGCCGTCCATCAGCACCGGCGGCAGCACGCCGTGCGGCAGGCCGGGCAGGGCGGCTTCGAGCCGCGGGTCGCCGGCATCGGCGACTTCCATCACCCGCGCCGGTGGCGTCCGCACCGCGATCGTGCGTGCGCGGCCCTCGCCGTGGACCCGTAGCGGCAACAGGCCGGCGGCGCCTTCCTGCACCAGCATGCCGTCGCGTGGCGCGGTCATTCCCGCTTCCAGCACCGCGTGCGCGGTGCCGACGCTCGGGTGCCCGGCAAAAGGCACTTCGCGGCGCGGGCTGAAGATGCGCAGGCGATAGTCGGCGCCGGCCTGGGTGGCGGGGGACACGAAGGTGGTTTCCGGCAGGCGCGTCCAGCGTGCGATCGCCTGCATGGTGGCGTCGTCGAGGCCCTCGCCATCGAGCACCACGGCCAGCGGATTGCCGGCGCCTGGCCGGTCGGCGAACACGTCCAGCTGCAGGTAGCGACGGTGCGGCATGCGGCCTTCGACTAGAATGCGAGGCCGCGGATTCTACGGGGTTGCCGGTAAGCGCAGCGATGACGGGACACGACCGCTGGATCGTGCTGAAGTTCGGCGGTACCTCCGTCTCGCGCCGCGAGCGCTGGGACACGATCGGGCGGCTTGCGCGCGAACGCGCGGAAACGACCGGCGCCCGCGTGCTGGTGGTGGTGTCGGCCCTGTCCG
Source organism: Lysobacteraceae bacterium (assembly GCA_004297225.1). Lineage (GTDB taxonomy): Bacteria > Pseudomonadota > Gammaproteobacteria > Xanthomonadales > Xanthomonadaceae > Cognatiluteimonas. Next base: position 22,581 of record SCUI01000013.1, read on the forward strand.
GCGTCACCAATGAACTGCAGGCGATCGCCAATGGCGACGCGATCGAGGCGCGCTGCGCAGCGCTGGTGGAGCGGCATCGCGCCTTCGCCGTCGAGCTCGGGCTGGATCCGGCGATCCCGCCGGTGGCGGAGCGCCTGCAGGCGCTGGCCACGCTGTCCGGCGATCCCCGCGCCAGGGAACTCGACCTGGCTTGGCAGGCGGAAGTCCTGGCCCAGGGCGAACTGCTGTCGTCGACCCTGGGCGTGGCTTACCTGCGCTCGCAAGGGCTCGGCTTCGAGTGGTGCGACGCGCGCGACTGGCTCGATGCGATGGCGCTGCCCAACCAGAGTGCGTGGTCGCTGCGCTTGTGCGTCTCGTGCCGGACGCAGCCGGCAAGCGACTGGCGCCAGCGCTTCGACGCGCAACCTGCAACATTGTTGCTGACCCAGGGTTTCATCGCCCGCCATGGCGATGGCGGCAGCGCGATCCTCGGTCGCGGCGGCTCGGACACCTCCGCCGCCTGCTTCGGCGCGCTGCTTGGCGCCGAGCGCGTGGAGATCTGGACCGACGTGCCGGGCATGTTCAGCGCCAATCCGCGCGAAGTGCCGGAGGCGCGGCTGCTGGCGCGGCTGGATTACGCCGAAGCGCAGGAAATCGCCACCACCGGCGCCAAGGTGCTGCATCCGCGCTCGATCGGGCCGTGCCGCGAATCGCGGGTGCCGATGGCGATCCTCGACACCTCGCGGCCGGACCTGCCGGGCACGCGCATCGACGCCAGCGCGGCCACCGTACCGGGCGTCAAGGCGATCAGCCGCCGCAACGGCATCGTGCTGGTGTCGATGGAATCGGTGGGCATGTGGCAGCAGGTCGGCTTCCTCGCCGATGTCTTCGAGCGCTTCAAGCGCCATGGCCTGTCGGTTGACCTGATCGGTTCGTCGGAAACCAACGTCACGGTGTCGCTGGATCCGAGCGACAACCTGGTCAGCGGCAACGTGCTCGAGGCACTGTCGGCCGACCTTGCACAGGTGTGCCGGGTCAAGGTGATCGTGCCTTGCGCGGCGATCACGCTCGTCGGGCGCGGCATGCGCTCGATGCTGCACCGGCTGTCCGATATCTGGGCCACCTTCGGTCGCGAGCGCGTGCACCTGGTCTCGCAGTCCTCGAACGACCTCAACCTCACCTTCGTCGTCGACGAAGCCGACGCCGACGGCCTGGTGCCGCTGCTGCACGAGGAACTGGTGCGCAGCGGGGCGATGCCGATGCGCGACGGCAGCGTGTTCGGCCCCACCTGGCAGGAAATCACCCACGGTCGCCAGGCGCGTGCGACGCCGTGGTGGGTCGAGCATCGCGACGCCTTGCTGCAGCGCGCCGCGCAGGGCACGCCGCGTTATGCCTACCACCTGCCGACCGTGCGCGAACGCGCGCGAGCGCTGCTTGCGGTGGACGCGGTGGACCGACGCAGCTACGCGCTGAAGGCCAACCCGCACCCGGCGATCCTGCGGGCGCTGGCGGAAGTAGGCTACGGTTTCGAATGCGTGTCGCTGGGCGAGCTGGAACACGTGTTCGCGACCATGCCCGGCCTCGCGGCGGAACGCGTGCTGTTCACGCCGAGCTTCGCGCCGCGCGACGAGTACGTGGCGGCGCTGGCCCGCGGCTGCATCGTCACCGTCGACAACCTCGAGGTGCTGCGGCAGTGGCCGGGACTGTTCCGCGGCCGCGCGCTGTGGCTGCGGCTGGACCTGGGCCGCGGCGCCGGGCACCACGACAAGGTGCGCACCGGCGGCAGCGATGCCAAGTTCGGGTTGCCGGTGGCGCGGCTGGACGACTTCCTTGCGGCAGCGCGGGAGCTGGACGTGCGCGTCACCGGCTTGCACGCGCACCTGGGCAGCGGCGTGCAGGCGGCGGCGCACTGGCGCGACGTGTACGCCGAGCTGTGCCTGCTGGCCGAACGCATCCCGACCGTGGACACGATCGACATCGGCGGCGGCTTGCCGGTGCCCTACGTCGCCGAGGAGGCGCCGTTCGACCTGGCAACGTGGGAAGCCGGCCTCGCGCCGATCAAGGCGGCCTACCCGCAATACGCGCTGGCGATCGAACCGGGCCGTTACCTCGTGGCCGAGGCCGGGGTGCTGTTGCTCACCGCGACCCAGCTGGTGGACAAGGACGGCGTGCGCCGTGTCGGCTGCGATGCCGGCATGAACGCGTTGTTGCGCCCGGCCCTGTACGACGCCTGGCACGAGGTCGCGAACCTGTCGCGGCTCGACAATCGCAACGACGCGGATTTCGACGTCGTCGGTCCGATCTGCGAGAGCGGCGACGTGCTTGCGCGCCAGCGCCGGCTGCCGTCGACCACCGCCCCGGGCGACGTGATCCTCGTCGCCGACGCCGGTGCCTACGGCATGGCGATGGCCAATACCTACAACCTGCGGGCGCTGCCCGTGGAGGACATCCTCGATGACTGACTGGAGCTTCGACCGCGAAGCGATCCGCGCCTTCCGCTTCGTGCGCTGCGAGTTCGACGCGGCGACCGGCGTGGCGCGCCTGGCGTACGCGTTCGACGACGGCCCGGAACTGGTGGAGACCGTGACCATCCCGGGCGCGCCTTTCGAGCTGGACGAGGCACGCGCCGCGGTGACGGAGCGCGCGCTGCGCCTGCTGCATCTCATCGCCGGCGTCAGCTATTACAAGGCGGCGGTGCCGCCGGAAATCCGGATCGACGGCTATGCGATCGATGCGGCGACGGCGGAATTGCTGCAGGCCATCTATCGGCACGGGCTCGGCGAATTCGCGTACCGCAACGGCATCGACCTGGACGGGCGCATCCGTTTTCCCGCGAACGAGGTAGAGCCGACCCATGGTCGGCTGGGGGAAATCAGCCGACCATGGGTCGGCTCTACGAGCGACTCAGCCCTCGTCGCCATCGGCGGCGGCAAGGATTCATTGGTGACGATCGAGGCGCTGCGCGCGCTCGGCGTGTCGCAGACCGTCACCTGGATCGGCGGTTCGCAGCTGATCGCCGCCTGCGCGGCGCGCACTGGATTGCCGACGCTCAACATCGGCCGCCAGCTGGCGCCGCAGCTGTTCGACCTCAACCGCCAGGGCGCGCTCAACGGCCACATTCCGGTGACCGCGGTGAATTCCGCGATCCTGGTGCTGGCGGCGGTGCTGCGTGGCGACAGCCAGGTGGTGTTCTCGAACGAGCGCTCGGCCAGCTACGGTTCGATGATCCCCGGCACCGGGGAAGTGAACCACCAGTGGTCCAAGGGCTGGGCCTTCGAGCAGGCCTTCGGCGAATACGTCGAACGGCAGGTGGCGCCTGGGCTGCACTACTTCTCGCTGCTGCGGCCGCTGTCCGAGCTTGCGGTGGCGCGCCAGTTCGCCAGGATCGATCGTTACGACGCCTGGTTCTCCAGCTGCAACCGCAACTTCCACATCCTCGGCGAGCGACCGGTGCAGCGCTGGTGCGGCGTCTGCCCGAAGTGCCACTTCGTGTTCCTGGCGCTGGCGCCGTTCATGTCCAAGCCGCGCCTGGTCTCCATCTTCGGCCGCAACCTGCTGGACGATCCTGCGCAGGCCGCGGGTTACGACGCCCTGCTCGAATTCCAGGACCACAAGCCGTTCGAATGCGTCGGCGAGGGTCGTGAGTCGCGCGCCGCGATGGCGGCGCTGGTGCAGCGTCCCGAGTGGCGCGAGGACGCGCTTGTGCGCCGATTCGAGCGCGAGATCCTGCCCCAGCTGGATCCGGCCGAACTGGCGATCGAACCGCTGCTGGAAGTTTCCGGCGAACACCGCATCCCGCCGGCGCTCTGGGAGTCGTTGCGTGACCGCTTCGCCGCTTGACCTCGGGCAACTGCGCGGCCGACGCGTCGCGCTCTGGGGCTGGGGCCGCGAGGGCCGGGCCGCGTGGCGTGCGCTGCGCGGGCGCGGAATCGATCCGCTGGCCCTGTTCTGCAACGAGACCGAGGCAGCCGAGGCATTCGCGCTCGACCCGGGCCTGCGCATCGAACCCGCGGCCACCGCCGAACGCCTGTCCGCCTACGACGTGGTGGTGAAATCGCCGGGCATCAGCCCCTACAAGCCCGAAGCGCAGGCGGCGATCGCTGCCGGCACGCGCTTCGTCGGCGGCACCGCGCTCTGGTTCGGCGAGCACGCCGGTGCCGATGGCGTCGTCGCCGATGCCGTCTGCGTCACGGGCACCAAGGGCAAGAGCACCACCACCGCGCTGCTCGCGCACCTGCTGCGCGCCAGCGGCGCGCGCACGGCACTGGCCGGCAACATCGGCATGCCGTTGCTGGAACTGCTGGACGAAGCTGCGCAGTACTGGGCGATCGAACTGTCCAGCTACCAGACCGGCGACGTCGCCGACAGCGGCGCGCGGCCACGGGTGGCGGTGGCGCTGAACATCTTCCCCGAACACCTGGACTGGCACGGCTCGCACGAGCGTTACGTCGCCGACAAGTTGCGCCTGCTCACCGACGCGCGGCCGCGCATCGCCGTGCTCAATGCCGCCGACCCGCGGCTGTCCGTGTTGCGGCTGCCCGACAGCGAGGTGCGCTGGTTCAACCGCGAGGACGGTTGGCACCTGCGCGAGGACGCCTTGCATCGCGGCGCGGATTTCGTGCTGGACACCGCGGCGCTGCCGCTGCCCGGTCGCCACAACCGCGGCAACCTGTGCGCCGTGCTGACCGCGATCGAGGCACTGGGCCTGGATGCCGCCGCGCTGGCACCCGCAGCGGCGACGTTCCAGCCGCTGCCGCACCGACTGCAGGTGCTCGGGCGCCGCGACGGCATCGCCTGGGTCAACGATTCGATCAGCACCACGCCGCACGCCACGCTTGCGGCGCTGGACGTGTACCGCGACCAGCGGGTCGTGGTGCTCGTGGGCGGCCACGATCGCGGCGTCGACTGGAAAGGCTTCGCCGATGCCATGCGCGAGCGCGCGCCCGCGGCGATCGTCACCATGGGCGCGAACGGCCCGCGCATCCACGCATTGCTGGCCCCGATTGCGGCGGAAGGCGCGTTCGCGCTCAGCGCCGCCGCCGATCTCGAGCAGGCCGTCGCCAATGCCCGCGCCACCCTGCAGGGCGGCGGCGTGGTGCTGCTGTCGCCCGGCGCGCCGAGCTTCGGCGCCTACCGCGACTACACCGAGCGCGGGCGCGATTTCGCCCGGCTGGCCGGCTTCGATCCCGAGGCGATCAGTGCCATCCCCGGACTCGGCATCGCCTGAGCGCGGGCTGCGCTAGGCTTGGGCTCCCCGAGCAAGGAGCCATCGCCATGAACGCGTTGAACCGGATCCTGCTGTGCCTGGCGCTGGCGCTGCCGGCACAGGCCTGCGCCGCGAAGATGCATGCCGACCCGGTGCAGTGGCGCGTCGGCGACAAGACCTTCGAAGGCGTGCTCGTGTACGACGACGCCGGCGTCGCGAAGCGTCCCGGCCTGGTGATGGTGCCCGACTGGATGGGCATGACCGATGCCGCCGTTGCCAAGGCCAGGCACATCGCCGGCGACGACTACGTCGTGCTGGTCGCGGACGTGTGGGGCAAGGGCACCCAGCCGAAGGACAACGGCGAGGCCGGGAAGATGGCCGGCGCGTTGCGCGGCGACCTGCCGGAGTTGCGTGCGCGCGTCAACGCGGCGCTCTCGGTGCTGCGCGCGAACGCCGCTGGCGCACCCCTGGACGCCTCGAAGCTCGGTGCCTTCGGTTACTGCTTCGGCGGCACGACGGTGCTGGAGCTGGCGCGCAGCGGTGCCGACATCGCCGCGGTCGTCACCTTCCACGGCGGACTCGACACGTCGATGCCGGCATCGAAGGACAGCTTCAAGCCCAGCGTGCTCGTGCTCAACGGCGCCGACGACAAGGGCACCGCCGGGGACGTGGCCGGCTTCAGGCAGGAAATGGACGCCGCCGGCGCGGACTGGCAGTTCGTGGACTTCAGCAACACCGTCCACTGCTTCGCGTTGCCGGATGCGAACAGCCCGCCTGGCTGCGTCTACAACCCCCTGTCGGCTGGGCGTGCCGAGCGGATGATGTTCGGCTTCCTCGCAGAGCGATTTGCATTGCAACCGTAGAGCCGACCCATGGTCGGCTCAAGATTCCTCCGACTTTGAACCGTTCATTCCGTGCACGACCGTCGTTCAGCCTGACTGCACAGATCCTTGGATTGCCTGTTGATCGGTGGGCGCCACGTCCCTAGCGTGGTTCTCATCAGCGGAAAGGTCGTTGGCGCGATCAAGCAGTTCACCTACGGCAACGGCATCGTCCACACGATGACCCGCAACGCCCGCGGCCTGCCGGAGGCGAGCAAGGACGCCTACGGCACGACGAACCTCCTGTACGACGCCTACGACTACGACCAGGCCGGCAACGTCGCCGCGATCAGCGATGGCACCACCGGCCAGGCCCAGCGCGGCAACCGGACCATGACGTATGACGGCCTGGACCGGCTGACCGATGTCACCTCGCCGATGTACGGCACCGCCGGTGCCCACTACACCTATGACGTGCTCGACAACCTGGTCCACACCATCGCCGTGAATCGCGACCAGTGGCTGTGCTACGACACCGCCAGTAACCAGCTGACCAACGTCAAGATCAACGGCGACTGCAGCACGGGCTCGACGATCCTGGGCCTGGGCTTTGATCCGCAGGGCAACCTGGCCAACTGGAACGGCGTCGAGTACGCCTTCGATTACGGCAACCGCCTGCGCCAGGTCGAAGCCCTGGAGGCCTACCGCTACGACGGCCATGGCCGCCGGGTGCTGGCGACCTCCCTGCAGGGGCTGGGCAACCTCCTGTCGATGTACGGCCAGTCCGGGCAGCTGCTGTACCAGCAGGACAGCCGCAGCAGCCAGTGGCGCGACTTCGTCTACCTGGGCGGCAGCCTGATCGCCGAGCGGGCCAAGGCGTTCAGCACCGGCGCGGCCACCGTCACCTACCAGCACACCGACGCCCTGGGCACCCCGGTGGCCAAGACCAACGCCAGCCGCGTCGTCGTCCAGCGCAGTGAGTACGAGCCCTACGGCAAGCTGCTGAACCGGCCGCTGGAAAACGGCCCCGGTTACACCGGCCACGTCACTGACGCGGCCACCCAGCTGACCTACATGCAGCAGCGGTATTACGATCCGCGGGTGGGGCGGTTCTGGAGCGTGGATCCCGTCACCGCTTATAGCAATGGCGACATGCGGTTCTTCAACCGCTATGGGTATGCGTTCAACAATCCGTATGCGTTCAAGGATCCTGACGGGCGTTGTCCGGTATGCCTGGTGCCCTTGATTCCTCCGGCTGTAGCTGCGGCGATAGATGCGGCGGCATTCGTAGGTTCGGCAGTAATTGTTGCTTGGGCCGGCAATGAAGCGATCAATTCGTACAACGAGTCTGCCGATGAGGGAGAGTCAGCGCCGCTCCCTGAGGGGCTCGTTGGCACCCAAGATGTAAAAAGTGGTCTGTTCGGGAAGACGCACGACAGTGGACCACTTGCACCTGAGAATGACGGAACAGGGAATGATGAAAAGGATTTTGAAAGACTGACAGGCGGAAAAAGTGGTCCCGCGCCTGAAGGTAAGGGATATCCACCCGGCACGAGGGTTGGCGATAACGGAATTTCACATCGGCCCGCTACCGACAAGAAAGGGCCGCGCATAGATATTCCTGCAAATGGCAACAAGCCCGCAGAGACTCTCCATTACCCAGAGCCTCCGCCGCCAACCGAAATCAAAGACAATTAAGCGATCCGGCAGGTGACTAGGAGTTAATGTGCACGCCATCTCTCCAATCGAAAGACTTGAATCAGCCCTTTCAGATACATCCGATGTCTACGTAAACGCGGGAGTGGACGAAGTCTCCTACTTTGCTAATCTGGCGGAGGACATTCGGCGCCACATATGTGAGCCGTTCCGAGTTAGTGCCGAAGTGATGCCTCCTGGATTTGAAGATGCCGAGGTGGGCAGCATCATTTCAGGACTGTGTCTGGCACACGATGCGGGATATTGGTTGGTGTACCAGCCAGAGCAAGATCGTTTCTATTGCTTTTGGGGCGCGGACCCTGCGCATCTAGGGGCACGTGGTGTTTCGGGCAGCCCGCTTCGTTGTTGGTCGGCATGACAACAGACCGGCTAAGTGAGGCGTGAAGATATGGTTGCCGATCCGGGGCCAGGACGCTTGACCTGCGCCCTTGCGCTGGCGAAAAGGCGCATCATGGGATTATTGCCGGATGGCAGGAGATTCTCCAAAGGCGTATCGCAGCCGCGGACCGCACGGCATCAAGGGTTGATCGCAGTTGGAAGAGTAACCCGCGTCGGGTCAGAGTGTTCAGCGGTATTGCTATCCCAGGGTCGGAACGTTCTGGAGCGTGGATCCGGTCACGGTCGATACGGTCACGGGTTGGAACTTCTGCAGTTGCTGCTACGCAGCCAATAATCCTTATAAGTTCACGGATCCGGATGGACGGAGCATCGGACGAAACTTGGCGATTAATGGCGGTGATGTGGCGCAAACGGTTGCCGGCGTGGTAGGCGATGCCAAGACGGTGATGAACCCAAATGCGTCGCTGGGAGAGCGATTGTTGGCAGGCGCGTCACTCGCTAGCGAAGCGGCGCCAATCAGCATTGGTGACGTAAAAGATGCGGCCAAGGGTACCAAGGCAATTATCGACTAGGTCAACGATTCGGCCGACAAAGCGGTCCGCGATGGCGGAGCTTCACGGTATGAAGTCGAGCAAGGACGCCTACGGCACGACGAACCTCCTGTACGACGTCTGCGACTACATCGAGGTCTTCTACAATCGAACCCGCCGTCACAGCCATCTGGGCGGCATCAGTCCCGAGGCCTTCGAGCGGGCCGCGGCGTGAGGCTGGAAATTGTCTAGTGTTCCCGGGGCAGTCCAAACTTCGGCGTGAAAGCTGAGGTAACAGAGAAGCCGAAGCGGGTATGGCGGTCAAGGAACAATGCGGGCGGCACGGGTTCAGCGAAGGCTCGTACTACCTGTGGCCCAACAAGTTCGGCGGGATGGGGGTGGCCGATGCCAAGCGCTTGCGTGAGCTGGAGACGGAGAACACACGGCTGAAGAAGCTGCTGGCGGAGTCGCTTCTTGAGAGCGAGGTGACCCGCGAGGCGCTGCGAAAAAAGTGGTGACCGCACCGGCTCGCAGGGCGCTCTTGCGGTCGATGGTAGAACGGGGCTTGAGTAAGCGACGGCGCTTTGTAGTTCACCAGCAACCCCGCCTGCCTGAGCACGGCTGTACCAGGAAGCGAAGCTGCACGTGCGGCGTCGCAAGCGCAAGAAAGTGCCCGTCGGGGAGCGGCAGCCGCTGGTGCGGCCCACGGCGGCCAACCAGGTCTGGTCGATGGACTTGGTGTTCGACCGGACCGCAGAAGGCCGGCTGATCAAGAGTGTTTGACCATCATCGACGACGCGACCCACGAAGCCGTGGCCATCGAGGTCGAGTGCGCGATCTCGGGGCAGGCGTTGACACGCGTGCTGGACCGATTGGCGCTAAGCCGTGACCTGCCAAGGACCATCCGCACCGACAACGGTAAGGAGTTCTGCGGCAAGGCCATGCTGGAGTGGGCACATGCCCGTGGAGTGGCTCTGCGCCTGATCGAACCGGGCAAGCCCAACCAGAACGCCTACGTCGTGAGCTTCAACGGCCGCTTCCGGGATGAATGTTTGAACGAAAACTGGTTCTCCACGCTGTTGCAAGCGCGAGCGGTCATCGATCCTCAGCGATCCCGATTGACGGTGTAGCGCGCCAGGCCGCGCAGCGCGGCCACGTGCGTATTGCCCGGCAGGTTCGCGAGCGCCGCTTCCGCCGCGCCCGCAAACTCCGCGGCGCGGCGCAGGCTGTAGGCCAGGCTGTCCGCCTCGGCGATCGCCGCGAGTACCCGCGGCATCGCCTCGACATCGCCGTGCTGCACGGCCTCGCGCAGCAGTTCGCGCGTGCCGCCGTCGGCGTGGGCCATGGCGTGGATCAGCGGCAGCGTCGCCTTGCCTTCGGCGAGGTCGTCGCCCAGGTGCTTGCCCAGCGCGGCTTCGTCGGCGGAGTAGTCGAGCACGTCGTCGGCGATCTGGAACGCGTAGCCGAGGTTGAGGCCGTAGTCGTGCATCGCGTCACAGGTGGCCGCGTCGGAACCCGCGAGCAGCGCGCCGAGGCGGGTCGCGGCCGCGAACAGCACCGCGGTCTTGCGTTCGATCACGCGCAGGTAAGCGGCCTCGTCGGTGTCCGGGTTGCGCACGTGCAGCAGCTGCAGCACCTCGCCTTCGGCGATGCGGTTGGTGGTGTCGGCGAGGATCCGCTGCACCTCCATCGAATCCAGTTCGACCATCAGCTGGAAGCTGCGCGAATACAGGAAGTCGCCGACCAGCACGCTGGCGGCGTTGCCCCACAGCGCATTGGCGGTACTGCGGCCGCGGCGCAGGTCGGATTCGTCCACGACGTCGTCGTGGAGCAGGGTGGAAGTGTGGATGAACTCGATCACCGCGGCCAGCTGGTGCGCGTCGGCGCCCACGCCCGCGCCGTCGTGCTTGCCGCACGCCGCCGCCGCGAGCAACAGCAGCATCGGCCGCAGGCGCTTGCCGCCGGCCGAGACGATGTGCTCGGCGACCTGGTTGACCAGCACCACGTCCGAGGCGAGCCGCCGCCGGATCAGGGCATCGACCGCGCCCATGTCGGCGGCCGCCAGCGCCTGGATCGCGGGCAGGTCGAGCGCCGGCACCGCGCTGGCGGGCGCAGTCTCGTCGCGGGCCGGATGGGCGGGGGCGAGGTCCATGCGGGTTCCTGGAAGCTGGACCCCGGATTATGCCCGTCGCCCGCGCGGGCGTCGTCCTACAGCGTCTCGCGGCGACCACCGACCCCCGCAAGAGGCCCGGTTATAATCCAATGTCCCTTGCCCGATCCCGGGCGATACCGGAAGGACAGCCATGGCCCGCGGCGTTAACAAAGTGATCCTGGTCGGCAACCTGGGCAACGATCCCGACATGAAGTACACCCAGGGCGGGATGGCGATCTGCACGCTGTCGGTGGCCACCACCTCGGTGCGCAAGGACCGCGACGGCAACCAGCAGGAAAAGACCGAGTGGCACCGGGTGAAGCTGTTCGGCAAGCTCGGCGAGATCGCCGGCGAGTACCTGCGCAAGGGCCGCCAGGTCTACATCGAGGGCCGCATCGAGTACGGCTCCTACGAGAAGGACGGGGTGAAGCACTACACCACCGACATCGTCGCCGACGAGATGCAGATGCTCGGCGGTGGCGGGGAGGGTGGCGGCCAGGGCCGCAGCGAACCCCGCGGCGACCGCCCGCAGCGCAGCGCGCCGCCGCAGCGACCCGACCAGGCGCCGGCCGCGAAGGTGGCCGATTTCGGCGAGGACTTCGCCGACGACGACATTCCGTTCTAGTCGCGGGTCCATCCGCAAAAGCCCGCACATCCTTGTGCGGACTCTTCAATGAGCAAGGAGCAGTTCTTGGCGAATTGGCTGGTTACGGGGGGCGCCGGATTCATTGGGGGTAACTTCGTGCTCGAGGCGGTGGCCGCTGGCCACCGGGTGGTCAACCTCGATGCGCTGACGTACGCGGGCAACCGCGACACGCTGGCGGCGCTGGACGGGAATGCGGACCACGTGTTCGTGCACGGCGACATCGGCGATCGCGCGCTGGTGGACCGGCTGCTGCGCGAGCATCGCCCGGACGCGATCGTCAATTTCGCCGCCGAGAGCCACGTCGACCGCTCCATCGACGGCCCGGCCGCGTTCGTGCAGACCAACGTCGTTGGCACCCTGGCGCTGCTGGAATCCGCGCGCGACTACTGGAAGTCGCTGGAGGGCCCCGCGAAGGACGCGTTCCGCTTCCTGCACGTGTCCACCGACGAGGTCTACGGCTCGCTCGGCGATACCGGCAAGTTCACCGAAACCACGCCGTACGCACCCAATTCGCCGTATTCTGCCTCCAAGGCCGCCTCCGACCACCTGGTGCGGGCCTTCCACCACACCTACGGGCTGCCGGTGCTGACCACCAACTGCTCGAACAACTACGGTCCGTACCAGTTCCCGGAAAAGCTCATTCCATTGATCATCGCCCGCGCCCTGGCCGGCGAGCCGCTGCCGGTGTACGGCGACGGCAGGAACGTGCGCGACTGGCTGTACGTGGGCGACCACTGCAGCGCGATCCGCGCGGTGCTCGGGCGCGGCCGCGTCGGCGAGACCTACAACGTCGGCGGCGACGCCGAGAAGCAGAACCTGGAGGTCGTGCACACGATCTGCGCGCTGCTGGACGAGCGCCGCCCGCGCGCCGACGGCAAGCCGCGCAGCAGCCAGGTGACCTTCGTCGCCGACCGCCCCGGCCATGACCGTCGCTACGCGATCGACGCCACCAAGCTGAAGTCCGAACTCGGCTGGGCGCCCGCGCACAGTTTCGAGCAGGGCATCGCCGACACGGTGGACTGGTACCTGGCGCACGAAGCCTGGGTGCAACGCGTGCTCGACGGCAGCTACCGCCTGGAGCGCATCGGGGTGTCGGCGTGAAGGCGCGCAAGGGCATCATCCTCGCGGGCGGTTCCGGCACGCGGCTGTATCCGATCACCCGCGCGATCAGCAAGCAGCTGCTGCCGGTGTACGACAAGCCGATGGTGTATTACCCGCTCAGCGTGCTGATGCTGGCCGGGATCCGCGAGGTACTGGTGATCAACACCCCGCACGAGCAGGCGCTGTTCCAGCAGTTGCTGGGCGACGGCTCGCAGTGGGGCATGAAGATCGAATATGCCGTGCAGCCAAGCCCCGACGGCCTCGCGCAGGCGTTCCTGATCGGGCGCGAGTTCCTCGACGGCGCCCCCAGCTGCCTGGTGCTGGGCGACAACATCTTCCACGGCCACGGGCTGACCGAGGTCCTGCAGCGCGCCAGCGCGCAGGAAACCGGCGCCACCGTGTTCGGCTACTTCGTGCGCGACCCGGAACGCTACGGCGTGGCCGAGTTCGACGCCACGGGCAAGGTCGTGGGACTGGAGGAAAAGCCATCGAAACCGCGTTCGAACTACGCCGTCACCGGCCTGTATTTCTACGACGGGCGGGCGCCGGCGTTCGCCGCGCAGCTGCAGCCCTCGCCACGCGGCGAACTGGAAATCACCGACCTCAACCGTTGTTACCTCGAGGAAGGCAGCCTGCAACTCGAGCGCCTGGGCCGCGGCTTCGCCTGGCTGGATACCGGTACCCACGAATCGCTGGTCGAGGCCTCCACTTTCGTGGAGACGATCGAGAAGCGTCAGGGCCTGCGCGTGTGCTGCCCGGAAGAGATCGCCTGGGGCAATCGCTGGATCGACGACGCGCAACTGCGCGCGCTCGCCGAACCGCTCGCCAAGAACGGGTACGGGCAGTACCTGCTGCGCCTGGTCGAGCACGGGCCCGTCGCATGACGGCGCGCACATGAAGGTCATCGAGACCGACCTGCCGGGCTGCCTGGTGCTGGAGCCGCGCGTATTCGAGGACGCGCGCGGCTTCTTCTACGAATCCTTCAACCAGGACAAGCTCGCCGCCGTCGGCCTGGCGCCGAGGTTCGTGCAGGGCAACGTCTCGCGCTCCAGCCAGGGCGTGCTGCGCGGCCTGCATTTCCAGAATCCCAAGGCGCAAGGCAAGCTGGTGAGCGTGCTGGAAGGTGAAGTCTGGGATGTCGCCGTCGACATCCGCCGCGGCTCGCCGGATTACGGGCGCTGGACGGGAGTGGTGCTGAGCGAAGCGAACAAGCGCCACCTCTGGATCCCGGAAGGCTTCGCCCACGGTTTCGTCACCTTGAGCGAGCGCGCGCTGTTCACCTACCTGTGCACCGACACCTACGATCCGGCCGCCGACGCGGGGATCCGCTGGGACGATCCGCGGCTGGCGATCGACTGGCCGGTGGCCCAGCCGTTGCTGTCGGACAAGGACGCCAGGCTGCCGCTGCTGGACGAGCTGCCGCCGGAACGGCTGCCGCTGTACGAGGCCTAGGCCGCGGTGCGGATCCTGCTGCTCGGCGGCAACGGCCAGGTGGGCAGCGAGCTGCGCCGCAGCCTCGCGTCTTCCGGTGACGTCATTGCCGGCACGCGCGACGGCATGCTGGCGGAGGGCATGCTGGCGGACGGCATGCGCTGCGAAGTGGCGGATTTCGACCAGCCGGCCTCGCTTGCTGCCCTGGTGGCGCGGATCGCGCCCGACATCGTGGTCAACGCCGCCGCCTACACCCAGGTGGACAAGGCCGAGACCGAACGCGACGCTGCCTTCCGCGCGAACGCGGAGGCGCCCGCCGCGCTCGCGGCCGCGTGCGCGCGCAGTGGCGCGCTGCTGGTCCATTACTCCACCGACTACGTGTTCGACGGCACCGGCACGCGCCCGTACCGCGAAACCGACCCGACCGCCCCGCTGGGCGTGTACGGCGCCAGCAAACTCGCCGGGGAGGAAGCGATCCGCGCCAGCGGCGCGCGCCACCTGCTGATCCGCACCGCGTGGGTCTATGCCGCGCACGGCAGGAACTTCATGCGCACCATGCTGCGCCTGGCGGCCGAGCGCGACGAACTGCGCGTGGTCGCCGACCAGCGCGGCACGCCGACCCCCGCGGCCCTGATCGCGGACGTCACCGCCCGGGTCTTGCGCGAAGCGCCGCAGGCCAGCGGCCTCTACCACCTCACCCCGACCGGCGACACGACCTGGCACAACTTCGCCGAAGCGATCATCGACCGCGCCCACGCGCTCGGGCGGATCGCCCGCAAACCGCAAGTGATCCCGATCGCCACGTCGCAATACCCGACGCCCGCCGCGCGCCCCGCCTACTCCGTGCTCGACTGCACGAAGCTCCGGCACGACTTCGGCATCGACCTCCCGACCTGGCAACAAGCCCTGGACGCAACGCTTACCTGACCCCGTGCATCCAGCGCTTCAGCACCGGCGCAAGCATCGCGAACACCAGGGCGCTTCCCAGCCCGATCCACAGCAGCAACTCGAACAGCTCGCCATACGTCGCCGCGGCCGACGCCATGTCGATCGCGCCCGATTCCGGGATGTCGAGCGACGCCAGCGCCCCGAACTGCGCCGCCAGCATTTCCGAATACGCGGTCGCCAGCCAGAACCCGCCCATCATCAGCCCGACCACGCGCGCGACCGACAGCTGGGTCACCGCCGACAAGCCGATCGGCGACAGGCACATCTCGCCCAGCTCGAGCACGAAGTAGGCCAGCACCAGCCACCACACGCTGGCCATCGCGCCGGTGCCGGCCACCTGCGCCGCGGCCATCAGCGGCAGGAAGGCGAGGGCGGCCAGCAGCAGCCCGATCGCACTCTTCACCGGCTTGGACGGATTGCGCCCGCGCCGCTCCAGCCACGGCCACAACCAGGCGAACAGCGGCGACAGCAGCACGATGAAGAACGAACCGAGGAAGGTGAGCGAACCGGCGGTCTGCGGCACCAGCACCACGTCGCGGAAGCAGGCGACCGCCATCGCCACCAGCAGCAGGCCGATCAGCGCCCGCGCGGTACCGCGCGCGCCGCGATCGCTGGCGCGCAGCGCGAGCACCATCAGCACCGGACTCGCCGCCATCATGTACAGCGACCACGGCAACGTGCCGCTGGCATCGCTGACCAATGACGGGAACATGTCCTTGGTCATCAGCCGGTCGGTGAAGGTCAGCCACGAACCGTAGGTCTGCTCGTACAGGGTGAAGAACACCAGCACCCCGAGGATCATCGCCAGCAGCGACAGCATCTGTTCGCGTTCGACCCTGCTGCAATGGCGCACCAGGTACCACACGAACCACGCGCCGAACGCGATCGCGACCAGGTGCATCGCGCCCTGCACGGTCCAGGTGCGCTGGATCAGCTGCCATACCAGCAGCACGCCGCCGAGCGAGCCCAGGTAGATCCACCATTCCCGCGGCAGCGGCCCGATGCGCTGGCGCAGCAGGACCGGATCGCGCGGCTCGGCGTGGCCTTGCAGGTAGCGCTGGCCCCAGAGGAACATCGCCAGCCCCGCCACCATGCCGACGCCGGCGGCGCCGAAGCCGTATTTCCAGCCGTAGGTCTCGCCCAGGAACGCGCAGATCAGCCCGGCGAACAGACCGCCGACGTTGATGCCGGCATAGAACAGGGTGAAACCGGAATCGCGGCGCGGATCGCCTTCGGCGTACAGCTTGCCGACGATGGTCGAGATGTTCGGCTTGAGGAAGCCGACGCCCATGATGATCAGCGCCAGCGACAGGTAGAACACCTGCAGCGCGCCGGCGTCGCGCACGACCACGCCGTCGACGATGCGCGCATCCGCGCCTTCCACCGCCATGCCCAGGTGGCCAAGGCACAGCAGCACGCCACCCAGCACCACCGCCTTGCGCATCCCCAGCCAGCGGTCGGCGACCAGCCCGCCGACCACCGGAACCGCATACACCAGCCCGCCGTACGCGCCGATCAGGGCGTAGCCCATGTCGTCGCTGAATCCATGGTGCTTGAGCAGGTACAGCAGCAGCAGCGCCTTCATCCCGTAGAAGGAGAAGCGCTCCCACATTTCCGTGAAGAAACAGACGAAGACCCCTTTCGGGTGCCCCATGAAGTCGCCGTGCATCGGCGGAGTATAGATGCCAGAATCCGGGGGTTGCCCAATTGGCGGGGAGCCACCATCCGATGAGCGCCACCAGACCGAACACGGCCCCTGCGCGGGTGCCGCAACTGACGTTCCGAGCGATCCTGCTGTCGATCATCCTCGCGGTGATCCTGGCCGCGGCCAATGCCTACCTGGGCCTGTTCGCCGGCCTGACCATCGCCACCGCGATCCCGGCAGCGGTGGTCTCGATGGGCGTGCTGCGCCTGCTCGGCGGCGGCACCATCCTCGAGAACAACATCGTCCAGACCGGCGCATCGGCGGGCAGTTCGATCGCCGCCGGCGTGATCTTCACCATCCCGGCGCTGATCATCCTCGGCTACTGGGATACGTTCCAGTACTCCTGGGTGCTGGCGATCGCCGGCCTCGGCGGCCTGCTCGGCGTGCTGTTCTCGGTGCCGCTGCGCCGGACCATGATCGTCGAGGAGCCGCTGCCGTTCCCCGAGGGCAAGGCCGCGGCGGAAGTGCTGAAGGCCGGCGAGAACCCCGGCCCGGGCCTCAAGCTGCTCGGCCTGTCGGCGGTCATCGGCGGCGCGTTCAAGCTCGCCGCCGCCAGCGGCCTGCGCATGCTGCCCGACACCGCGGCCGGCGCCGGCTTCTTCGGCCGCTACCTGGGCTACATGGGCACCAACCTGTCGCCGGCGCTGCTCGGCGTCGGCTACATCGTCGGCCTGAACATCGGCATCGTCGTGCTCTCGGGCAGCATCCTGTCCTGGCACATCGCGATCCCGATCTACCACGCCTTCTTCCAGGGCCAGGACCCGGCGCTGGCCGCGTCCATCGCCGGCGCCTCGGCCGAGGACGCCGCGTTCGCGATCTGGAGCGCGAAGATCCGCTACCTCGGCGTCGGCGCGATGCTGGTCGGCGGCGTCTGGACGCTGTTCTCGCTGCGCAACTCGCTGGTGTCGGGCATCCGCAGCGGCATCGCCGCGGCGCGCAAGGGCGGCGGCGAGACCATCGCCGAAACCGAACGCGACCTGCCGATGAAGTGGATGCTGGTGGCGCTGGTCGCGTTCGTGGTGCCGCTGCTGCTGCTCTACCAGGCGATCGTCGGCATGTGGCACGTCAGCGTGCCGATGGCGATCATCATGATCATCGCCGGCTTCCTGTTCGTCTCGGTCTCGGCCTACCTGGCCGGCCTGGTGGGTTCGTCGAACAACCCGGTCTCCGGCATCACCATCGCCACCATCCTGTTCGCCTCGGCGGTGCTGCTGGTGCTGCTGGGCGAGGCGGGGAAGATGGCGGTCGGCATTTCCGGGGCGCCGCTGGGTGCGGTCGCCGCGATCATGATCGGCGCGGTGGTCTGTTGCGCCGCGGCGGTCGGCGGCGACAACCTGCAGGACCTCAAGGCCGGCTACCTGGTCGGCGCCACGCCGTGGAAGCAGCAGCTGATGCTGATGATCGGCGCCTTCTCCTGCGCGCTGATCATGGCGCCGGTGCTGAACCTGCTCGCCGAAGCCTATGGCATCGGCGCGCCCACCGCCGAGCATCCCAACCCGCTGTCCGCGCCGCAGGCGACGCTGATGGCGTCGGTCGCCAAGGGCATGTTCGGCGGCGAACTGCCCTGGAACATGATCATCATCGGCGGCGTGGTCGGAGCATTGATCATCGCCTTCGACGGCTGGTTGAAGTCGCGCAATTCCAGCTTCCGGGTGCCGGTGCTGGCGGCGGCGATCGGCATCTACCTGCCGCTGGAACTGATGGTGCCGATCTTCCTCGGCGGCCTGCTGGCCTACCTGGTCGAGCGCCGCCACGGCGCCGTCGGCAGCAAGGACGAGTCGCTGCGCGATCGCATCCATCGTCCCGGCACGCTGTTCGCCGCCGGCCTGATCACCGGTGAGGCGTTGATGGGCATCTTCATCGCGATCCCGATCGTCACCAGCGGCCGCGCCGACGTGCTGGCGCTGCCGGAGAGCCTGCAGTTCGGCAAGTGGGTCGGCCTGGCGGTGCTGGCGGTCGTGGCCTGGCTGCTGTACCGCAGCGGCACCAAGCGTTCGCTGGGCGATGTCGAGCCCGGTCCGGTCTGAAGGAGCAAACCCCCATGAAACTGCACCAAGCCATCCTCTCCGCGGCCCTGCTCGCGGCGCTGCCCACCACTGCGTTCGCCGAACGCGGCTTCCAGCCCGAAGACATCGTCTCGATGGACCGCTATTCCTCGCCGGTGCTGTCGCCGGACGGGCGCAAGCTGGTGTTCGCCAAGCGCGTCGTCGACATGGATGCGAACAAGTCGTCCACCTCGCTGTGGATCGAGGACCTGTCCGCGCGCGACGCGGCGCCGCCGGTGCGATTGACGCCGGAAGGTTGGAACGTGAACTCGCCGGCCTTTTCCGCCGACGGCAAGCGCGTGTACTTCCTCAGCGGCAAGAATGGCAGCTCGCAGCTGTACGCGGTCGGCCTGGATGGTGGCGCGCCGGTGCAGCTCACGGATTTCGCGGTGGACGTGGACGCCTATTCCCTGTCCCCCGATGGCGGGCGCATCGCCTTCGCCGCGGGCAGCTTCCCGGACTGCCAGGGTGACCTGGCCTGCACGAAGCAGAAGCTGGAGGCCGGGAGCAAGGCCAGCGGCGTGGTCTACGACCGCATGTTCATCCGCCACTGGGATACCTGGGGCGATGGCCGCCTGAACCGGATCTTCGTCGCGTCGCTGGATGGCAAGGCGCCGGTGACCAGCGCGACGCTGGTGGGCGGCGATCTGGTCGCGGACGTGCCGTCCAAGCCGTTCGGCGATCTTTCGGACCTGGCCTGGGCGCCCGACGGCAAGTCGCTGGTGGTCAGCGCGCGACTGTCGAACGCGCAGGAACCGTGGTCGACCAACTTCGACCTGTACCGCGTGCAGGCCGACGGCAGCGGCAAGGCCGCCAATCTCACCGGTGCCAACGAGGCCTGGGACGCCGGTCCGGTGTTCAGCGCCGACGGCGGCACCCTGTACTACCGCGCGATGAAGCGCCCCGGCTTCGAAGCCGACCGCTTCGGGCTGATGGCGATGGACCTGGCGACCGGCGAGGTCCGCGAGATCGCGCCGCAGTGGGACCGCTCCGCCGACAACATCGTGCTCTCCGAAGACGGCCGCACGCTCTACACGACCGCCGGCGACATCGGCCAGCATCCGCTGTTCGCCGTCGACATCGCCACCGGAAATGTCACCGAAGCCATCGGCGACGGCAGCATCGGCGACTTCGCCATTGCCGGCCCGACTACCGTGTTCACCCGCAATTCGCTCAAGAGCGGCAACCAGGTGTTCACCGGCGGGCTGGGCGGCACGCCGGAGCGTGCGATCACTCCCAGCGCCGGCGAGATGCTGCCGGACGTGGCGTTCGGCGACTACGAACAGTTCACCTTCAAGGGCTGGAACGACGAGACCGTGCACGGTTACGTGGTCAAGCCGTGGAATTTCCAGGAAGGCGAGGAATATCCCGTGGCCTTCCTGATCCACGGTGGTCCGCAGGGCAGTTTCGGCAATGGCTGGAGCTATCGCTGGAACCCGCAGACCTACGCGGGGCAGGGCTACGCCGTGGTGATGATCGACTTCCACGGTTCGACCGGCTACGGCCAGGCGTTCACCGATTCGATCAGCCAGCACTGGGGGGATCGTCCGCTGGAAGACCTGCAGAAGGGCTGGGCCGCGGCCCAGGACAAGTACGCGTTCCTGGACGGCGACAAGGCCTGCGCGCTGGGCGCCAGCTATGGCGGCTACATGGTCTACTGGATCGCCGGCGTATGGCACACGCCTTCTTCTGGGCCGTGGAAGTGCCTGGTCGACCACGACGGCGTGTTCGATACCCGGATGATGGGCTACGCCACCGAGGAGCTCTGGTTCACCGAGTGGGAGAACGGCGGCACGCCGTACGACAACCCGGAAGCCTACGAGCGCTTCAACCCGATCCTGCACGTCAAGGACTGGCGGGTGCCGATGCTGGTGATCCACGGCGAGAAGGACTTCCGCATCCCGGTCTCGCAGGGCATCGCCGCGTTCACCGCGCTGCAGCGCCAGGGCATCGAGTCGAAGTTCCTCTACTTCCCCGACGAGAACCACTGGGTGCTGAAGCCGGCCAACAGCCTGCTCTGGCACGACACGGTCAACGACTGGCTGCGCCAGCACATCGGCGAATGATTCACAGCCAGCGGACCTTCCTGAGGTAGGCGTACAGGCCGACGACCACCGCGCCGACCACGCCGATCAGCACCCAGTAGCTGTAGCGGCCGTGCAATTCCGGCATGAACTCGAAGTTCATGCCGTACCAGCTGGTGATCAACGTCGGCGCGGCCAGCAGCGCAGCCCAGCCGGCGAGCTTCTTGACGATCTCGCCCTGGGCCACGGTGACCATCGACAGGTTCACGCTCAACGTCGCGGTCAGCATCTCGCGCATGGTGTCGGTGGCCTCGTTGACGCGCAATGCGTGGTCGAGGACGTCGCGGAAGTAGGGCCGCACGTCGTCGTGCACCAGGTCGCCGTGCAGGCGCGTCAGTTGCGCGAGGATGTCCTGCAACGGCGCCACTGCCAGGCGCAGGCGGGTCAGCTCGCGCTTCAGGTCGTACAGGCGCAACACCGTGCGGCGGTCGAATTCCTCGGCGAAGACGCGCTGCTCCAGTGCGCCCAGCGTGTCGCGGAATTCGTCGACGATCGGCAGGTAGTTGTCCACCACCGAGTCGAGCACGACGTAGAGCGCATAGCTGGGGCCCAGGGCCAGCAACCCCGGCTCGCGTTCCGCGCGGTTGCGCACCGGCGCGTAGGAGTCCGACGGACCGTGGCGCACGGTGACCAGGTAGCGCTTGCCCAGGAACGCGTGGGTCTCGCCGAAGGCGATGCGGCCGCCGTCGACCGCCTGCGCGGTGTGCGCGACGACGAACAGCGAATCGCCGTAGGCCTCGATCTTGGGCCGCTGGTGCGCGTGCTGGGCGTCCTCGATGGCGAGGTCGTGCAGGCCGAACTCCTCCTGCAGCTTCAGCAGCAGCGCGGCATCGGGCTCGTACAGGCCGACCCAGACGAAGCTGCCGTCATCGGCGTCGAGCACGTCGCTGATCGCGTCCAGGGTGATGTCGCCGAGCCGCCCCCCCTGGGCGTCGTAGGCCACGCAGTTCACCACGCATCCGGGCAATGAAGGTTCCATGCGCCGGAATCCTACCTTGTGCGGGCGGCGCAAGCCGCGATGCCCTTCAGGAGCGGCGCAGGGCCGTCCACAAGGCCAGGTGTGCCGGCAGCAGCAGCGCGATCCACGCCTCGTTGACCTGCGAAAACAGCAGCACCCACTTCAACAGCAGGGCCCCGGCGGCCACCAGCGTCACGATGCGCAGCAGCCGGCGGAACCATGGCCCGGGCGCGCGCCCGGCCATCAGTTGCCATCCCCCCGGCAGCAGCGCCAGCGCCAGCGGATCGAACAGCAGCAGGTTCTCGTTGGCCCAGGCGAAGCGATGCTCGGTGCCCAACCACAGGTACAGCAGCAGCACGCCCAGCAGGCCGGAACCGAGCCAGAACACGCTACCCAGCGCCGCCAGCAGCCGTGGCCGCCAGCGGCCGAGCAGCAACAGCGCTGCCGCCACGCCCAACCCCGCCAGCAGCCACGGCCACCAGGGGCGCGGCGTCTCCGCCGGTTCCGGCGGCAGGCGGTGCGGCAGCAGTTGTTCGGTTGCCAGCACCAGCGGGCGGCCATCGGCGAGCCTGGCTTCGCCGAGGCTGTCGGCCAGCCGCATCGGCACGAAGGCTTCCTCCCAGCGCGACAGTTGCCGGTCGGCGTGGCGCGACAGCCCGATGTCGAAGCCCAGCCACATCCAGGGCGCCGGCGAAGCCAGCCGCACCGCTTCGCTGCGGTACGTATTGCCGCGCGAGCGCCCGGCGATCTGCTGATGCAGCTGCCCGCCCAGTGCCTCGTCGATCGCGTCGCGGACCTTGGTCGAGCAGTTCTGGGTGAAATAGTCGTAGCGGTAGCGCGCGTTCTCGGGACGCGCCGCCACGGCCAGCGCCGCGGCCAGTTCGTCGGCTTGCGCATCGCTGAGATCGAGCCACTGGATCGAGACGCCGCGGCCTTCCTCGCGGTAGATGGCGAGGTCGTCCCACAGCGGCAGCGCGACCAGCATGTACTGCATCTCGCCGCGGACGAAGCGGCCGAGGAAGCCCGGTTCGCCAGGGTCGAAGAAGCCGTAATTGTAGGACAGTGCCTCGCCGGTATCGGGATCGGCGACCACGATCGCGTCGTGGCCGAAGCGTTCCCAGAAGATCTCGCCCGGCTGCATGGTCATCACGCCGATGCGCGGCGCGGCGTTGGCGAGCCCGGCGAAGAGCAGCGCCAGCAGCAGCCACCAGGCCTTATTCGCCATGCACCGCCACGTGCAACGCATGCAGTCGGCGCGCGTCGGCGCGCGCGACGCGGAAGGCGAAGCGGCCGAGGGTCAGTTCCTCGCCGGCCTCGGGCAGGTGCCCGATCGCCGCGGTGACGAGGCCGCCGATGGTGTCGTATTCGTCGTCGTCGAAGTCGGCACCGAAGCGCTCGTTGAAGTCCTCGATCGGGGTCAGCGCATCCACCACGTACTGGCCGTCCGCCTGGGCCGCGATCAGCGTGGTCACGTCCTCGGCGTCGTCGTGCTCGTCGTCGATCTCGCCGACGATCTGCTCCAGCACGTCCTCGATCGTCACCAGGCCGGCGACGCCGCCGTATTCGTCGATCACGATCGCCATGTGGTTGCGCGA
Organism: Lysobacteraceae bacterium; assembly: GCA_004297225.1. GTDB lineage: Bacteria > Pseudomonadota > Gammaproteobacteria > Xanthomonadales > Xanthomonadaceae > Cognatiluteimonas. The sequence continues at coordinate 45,837 of SCUI01000013.1, forward strand.
CTGGCGGAATTCGCGCAGCAGCACGTTGAGTTTCTTCGACTCGGGGATCAGCACCGCCGGGCGCAGGAGTTCGCGGATGTGCGGGTGGCCGTGCTCGGAAACGACGCCGCGCAGCAGGTCCTTGGCCAGCAGGATGCCGAGGATCTCGTCGCGGTCCTCGCCGTGCACCGGGAAGCGCGAGTGGCCGGATTCGACCACCTGCCGCATCAATTCCATGAACGGGAGCCCCGAGGCCAGCGCGACCATCTGCGAACGCGGGATCATCACGTCGGCCACGCTGAGGTCGGAGACCGCGATCGCGCCTTCCATCATCCGCAGCGTGTCGGAAGCGATGAGGCCGTCGGCCTCGGTGTCGCGTAGCAGCTCGACCAGGTCTTCCCGGGTGCTCGGCTCGCCGGACAGCATGGCGCCGATCCGTTCGAACCAGGAGCGTCGCTCCGGGGGGTGGCTACTGTCGTCCTCTGGCATGTCTCGGTGGGTCCGTTCCGGCCCGGATGGGCCGCAAGTGGAGTTTACCGGGAATGGGCGTCGGGCCCCATCACCGGGCCGGCGCAGATCCCGACGGGCTCGCGGGGGGGGACGCCGCGCTGAATCCCGGTCTCCGCCTTGCGTGGGATGCCGGGGCCGGCCAAGGATGGCCCCGCCAGCAATGATGTTGGCGTAGAGACCCACTCAAGGAGCAACCCAAATGGATTTCCGCAAGGCACTTCTGGTTTCCGCCCTGGCCACCTTGGCGATTGGCATGTCGTCCGCGACCTTGGCCGCAAACTCGCTGCGCATCCCGACCCAGGTTTCCATGCACGACGTCGACGCGGAACAGGCGCGGTTGCGCGCGATCGACTTCGAGATGGCCCCGATCAAGTCGGACGCCGACCTCGCGACTTATTTGCGGACTGCCGGCGAAGAGTCGCCATTGATGGCGTTGTCGCCCGGGGCACGGGAGCGGTTCCTTGCCACCCTGACGTTCAACGAGAACGGACTGGTGGGATACAAGTACGAGGAACTTGCGCGGGAACTCACGGCGTCTCAGGCCTACCGGATTCTCGCGCTTTTCGGCGCGCAGCGCACTGCCCATCTACTCGGTGCACGGGTCGAAAGCCCTGCGGATACCGCAGTCGTTCGGATGCCGATCGTCCAGGGGCTTAGGGCCGACTACAAGGAATACAAATGCGTCAGCCCCCACAACTGCTACGGCCAGAGGTTTTACATCTGCCTGACAGGGTGCTGATACCGCAAGGCGGCCGGAACATCCGGCCGCCTCCTCCAACAGGAGACTTGCTTCCATGGAACCAAAAGGAACAGCGGCGTGCGTTTGGATGGCGCTCTTGCTCGCCATATCAGCGGATGCCTGGGCACAGACATCCGATGGCCTGGAAAATGGATTTGACGCGATCCAACAGGTCGAGCAAGGGCTCGCCCTGGACGCCGATCCTGGTCCGCCGCTCGAGGCAGCATTCGATCGCCATTTTGGACGCGTGTCCACGCATGCGCTGGACAGGTTGTCGGATGCCGATTTGGGTGCCTTCTTCAGCGCATCGGATACGCTCGTGTTCTATACATCCGAGCACGAATACCTGGATCGGGTCGAAGCAGCGTTCCAGGAACTGCAATCCCGGGGGCGCGAAACACCGTTTGACGTGCAGACGTTGTTCAAGGATTACGTCAAGTTCCGGGAGTTCGAGCCAGCACGCAGACTGGCATTGCTTTACCCGGACGTGGAGTTGGAGGAACTACCCCGCACGGTCGAAGCTGCCACGGAATTCGAGGGCCCGACGGTCCTGGAGCTTGTTGGTAACGACGAGGTTTCGCGCGTCGCCGCAGGCGTACCGAAGGAGGGTCCCTATGTCGTCGTAGCCGGGCATCCGCTTTGTCATTTTTCCGACAACGCGGTCAGGGCGATACGCGAGGATCCGGAGGTAGCGGCCTTGTTCAAGGGACGCACCCTTTGGCTGATGCCGCAGGATCGGTACATCAATCTGGAAACTGTCCGCGATTGGAACCGGGAGTTCCCCGATTATGCGATGCGCTGGGCCTACCAGACATCGGACTGGCCGATGATCAAGCGGTGGGCGACGCCGAACTTCTATTTCTACCGGGACGGCACGCTTGTCGAGACAGTCATAGGCTGGCCGGAGGAAGGCCAGCGCGACGCGCTGCTGGCCGCGTTCGCGAAGATCGGCGTCGTGCCGGAAGCGGCGGATCAACGCTCCAGGTAGGGGTCCTCGATCCCCAACCCCGCCAGGATCTCCCGCTCCAGCTTCTCCATGCATTCGGCGTCGCGCTCGTCCTCGTGGTCCCAGCCGAGCAGGTGCAGGGTGCCGTGGACGGTGAGGTGGGCGTAGTGGTCGTTCAGCGGCTTGCCCTGTTCCTTCGCCTCGCGCGCGACGACCGGCGCGCAGATCACCAGGTCGCCCAGCAGCGGCATGCGCACGCCTTTCGGCAGCTTCACGCCCTCGGCGACTTCGGCCGGGAAGCTCAGCACGTTGGTCGCGTAATCCTTGCCACGGTAATGGCGGTTGAGGGCGCGGCCTTCCTTCGCATCGACGATGCGGATGGCGAGGTCGGCTTCGCGGATGCGCCCGTCGAGCGCCGCGGCCACCCACTTGCGGAAGCTGGTTGCCGCCGGGATGCCGGCGCGGGGCAGGGCATAGCCGACCGTCACTTCGAGCAGCGCAGGGCCGCGGGTCATGGCGCCGGCCCCGTCGACGCGTCGTGCTGGTCGCGCGCGTCATAGGCATTGACGATGCGCGCGACCAGCGGGTGGCGCACGACGTCCTTCGATTCGAAGAAGGTGAAGCCGATGCCGTCGACGCCGCGCAGCACTTCCAGCGCATCCTTCAATCCGGATTTCTGGTGCTTGGGCAGGTCGATCTGGGTAAGGTCGCCGGTGACCACGGCGGTGGAGCCGAAGCCGATGCGGGTCAGGAACATCTTCATCTGCTCGATCGAGGTGTTCTGCGCCTCGTCGAGGATCACGAACGCGTCGTTGAGCGTGCGCCCGCGCATGTAGGCCAGCGGCGCTATTTCTATGACGCTTTTCTCCAGCAGCTTGACCACTTTTTCCACGCCCAGCATTTCGTACAGCGCGTCGTAGAGCGGGCGAAGGTACGGATCCACCTTCTGGGTCAGGTCGCCTGGCAGGAAGCCGAGCTTTTCCCCGGCCTCCACCGCCGGGCGCACCAGGATCACGCGCTGCACGCGCGATTCGTTCAGTGCATCGACCGCCATCGCCACCGCAAGGAAGGTCTTGCCGGTGCCGGCCGGACCGATGCCGAAATTGATGTCATGGGTGGCGATCGCGTGCAGGTATCTGGCCTGGTTGCGGCCGCGCCCGCGGATGGTGCCGCGCTTGACCCGGATCGCGACTTCCTGCGGTTCGATGTCCTCGTCGACCACGCGGTCGACCGCGGCTTCGCCCAGGCGCAGGTGGATGCCGGCGTCGGTAAGCGTTTCGTTGGCCGCCTCGGCCCAGAGTTCGCGCAGCAGGCGTTCGGCCTTCGCCACCGCCACCTCCGGGCCGGCGACGCGGAACACGTTGCCGCGGTTGCCGATTTCAACGCCCAGCCGCAATTCAAGCAGCCGCAGGTGTGCATCGAAGGGGCCGGACAGGTTGGCCAGCCGTTCTGCGTCGGGAGGATCGAGGGCGAACTCGGAAGTCGTGCGTGGGGGCATCGGTCGCAGCGGCAAGGGGGATCGGCCAGTCGGGCAAGCTTGCGCCCGCCCGGTGTTTTTCGCAAAGTGCGGCGATCGAACGGGCAAGCGGGGGACGGCAATGCGCGGGAGCGTCAGTGTGGCGGGTGCGATGGTGATGGCGTTGTGTGCGTGGCCGGCCCTGGCGCAGGTGACGGTGTTGAGCGCCTCGCGCATCGACACCATGGACCTCGCGCAACCGCGCGCCGAAGCGATGGCGTTCGACGCCGAAGGTCGCATCCTGGCGCTGGGCAGCCGCGAGGACCTGTTGCGCGCGCATCCGGGCTCCACGCGCGTGGACCTGGGTGATGCCACCGTCATCCCCGGACTGATCGACGCGCACGGCCACATGGCCGGCCTGGGCATGGCGCACCTCACCGCGGACCTGGTCGGCACCAGTAGCAAGGACGAAGTGCTCGCAAGGCTGCGGGCGTTCGCCGCCGGACTGCCCGCCGAGGCGTGGCTGGTGGGCCGCGGCTGGGACCAGAACGACTGGCCCGACACCGCGTTCCCGACCGCGGCCGACCTCGACGCGGCCTTCCCGGACCGCCCGGTGTGGCTGTCGCGGATCGACGGCCACGCCGGCTGGGCGAACAGCGCCGCGATGCGCGCGGTCGGCCGCGACCTGGCCGGCGACTGGCATCCGGAAGGTGGCCGCATCGTCCGCGACGCCAGCGGGCAGCCGACCGGCGTGTTCGTCGACGGCGCGATGGCGCTGGTCGGTTCGGTGGTGCCGGATGCGGACGACGCCGCGATCGAGCGCGAACTGAAACTGGCGATGGACGATGCCGTCGCCCACGGCCTCACCGGCGTGCACGACGCCGGCGTCTCGCTGCGCGAAATGCGCGTCTACCAGCGCCTTGCCGATCGCGGCGAGATGCCGATGCGCATCACCGCGATGGCCGACGGCGACAGCGACGCCCTGGCCTGGCTGTGCAGCGAAGGCCCGTACCAGCATCCGTCGCACCGGTTGAAGATGCGCACGGTGAAGTTGTACGTGGACGGCGCGCTGGGCAGCCGCGGTGCGGCGCTGCTTGCCGATTACAGCGACGACCACGGCAACATGGGCCTGCTGCTGATGACACCGGCGCAGGCGCAGGACGTGGACGCCCGTGCCCGCGACTGCGGCGTGCAGGTGGCGACCCATGCCATCGGCGATCGCGGCAACCGCGTGGTGCTCGACGGCTACGCCAAGGCGCTCGGGGACGCCGCGACCACCAGCGATCACCGCTGGCGCATCGAGCATGCGCAGGTGCTGGCACCCGAAGACCTGCCGCGGCTGGCGGCGATGCACGTGATCGCGTCGATGCAGCCCACGCACGCCACCAGCGACATGCCCTGGGCCGAGGAGCGCCTGGGACCGGAACGCATCAATGGCGCCTACGCCTGGCGCAAGCTGCGCGACAGTGGCGCGCGGCTGGCGCTGGGCTCGGATTTCCCCGTGGAATCGGTGGATCCGCGCCTGGGCCTTTACGCCGCCGCGACCCGCACCGACGCGCAGGGGCTGCCGCATGGCGGCTGGCACCCCGAGGACAAGCTGACGCCGTACGAGGCGTTGCGCGGCTTCACCCTGGATGCCGCCTATGCCGGCTTTGCAGAAGCCGAGGTCGGAAGCCTGGCCCCGGGCAAGCGCGCCGACTTCGTGGTGCTGGCACAGGATCCGCTGGCGATCGACCCGGCGGGCCTGCGCAATCTCACCGTGCGTTCGACCTGGGTGGACGGCAAGCCGGTGTACGAAGCCCCGGCGGAGTGAACTCAGCGACGGGTGGCGCGATGCCGCCCGTACGAGAACAGCGCGCTGAGCAGGAACACCATCGCCAGGCCCGGCCACAGCCAGCCGGGCAACATGTCCCAGCCGGGATTGTCGAGGCGGATGGCGCCGGCGTCGGCGGCCATCGCGCCGCCGGCGAGGATCAGGTCGAAGAAGGCGGCATGTAGATGCCGGTTGGGATGCTTTCCGGTGGCGAACATGGCGAGGTGGTGGCTCCGTCGGGGGCGGCGACCCTTCCACGCAGGGAGTTGGTCAGTGCCGTAGTTATTAGCACATCGACGAAGCGGCCGATCATCGAAGCGGGTCCGGGAAAGTTGACCGGCTTCATGTTTTCGGTCTTTCCCGTCAATTCCGCGGCGTTCTTCCGCGAAGGACCCTCCACCAGCACGCGCTGCACGGTCCCGACCATGCCCTGGGCAATGGCCGCCGCCTGGGCGTTGATCCGCGCCTGCAGTCGCTCCAGTCGCTCGTGCTTGACGGCGTCGGGCGTGTCGTCCTCGAGGTCGGCGGCGGGCGTGCCCGGGCGCCGCGAGTAGATGAAGGAGAACGACTGGTCGAAGCCGACGTCCTCGACCAGCTTCATGGTCTTCTCGAAATCGGCATCGGTCTCGCCGGGGAAGCCGACGATGAAGTCCGAGGAGACCGAGATCCCGGGGCGCACGGCGCGCAGCTTGCGGATCTTCTGCTTGAACTCCAGTGCGGTGTAGCCGCGCTTCATCGCCGACAGGATGCGGTCGCTGCCCGATTGCACCGGCAGGTGCAGGAAATTCGCCAGCTTGGGCACGTCGCGGTAGGCCTCCACCAGCGAGTCGGAGAACTCCAGCGGGTGCGAGGTGGTGAAGCGGATGCGGTCGATGCCGTCGATTCCGGCGATCGCACGGATCAGCAGCGCGAGGTCGGCCACCTCGCCTTCGCCATAGCCGCCGCGGTAGGCGTTGACGTTCTGGCCCAGCAGGTTGACCTCGCGCACGCCCTGCGCGGCGAGCTGTGCCACCTCCACCAGCACGTCCTCGAACGGGCGGCTGATCTCGGTGCCGCGGGTGTAGGGCACCACGCAGAACGAGCAGTACTTCGAGCAGCCCTCCATGATCGAGACGAAGGCGGTCGGGCCTTCGGCGCGCGGCTCGGGCAGGCGGTCGAATTTCTCGATCTCGGGGAAGCTGATGTCCACCTGTGGTTGGCCCGAGGCGCGACGCTCGCGGATCAGTTCGGGCAGGCGGTGCAGGGTCTGCGGCCCGAACACCAGGTCCACGAACGGGGCGCGCTTGACGATGGCGGCGCCCTCCTGCGAGGCGACGCAACCGCCGACGCCGATCAGCACCGGCTTGCCTCCCTGCTTCAGCGCGCGCCAGCGGCCGAGCTGGCTGAAGACCTTCTCCTGCGCCTTCTCGCGGATCGAGCAGGTGTTGACCAGGATGACGTCCGCCTCTTCGACCTGGTCGGTCAGCTCCAGCCCATCCGAGGCGGCGAGGACGTCGGCCATCCGTGCCGAGTCGTACTCGTTCATCTGGCAACCGTGGGTCTGGATGTAGAGCTTGCCGCGGGGCTTCATCGGGCCATTTTACGGTGAAGGGGCTGTACAGCCACGGTTGCGCGTGAGGTCCGGAATCTTCGAAGCCGGTCACGGAATCCGCTTGGCCAGGGGCTTGTTCAGCGAAATCAAACACTTGTGTTCACGGCGTGATTGGGTGGAAACTGCGCGCCATGAGAAAGGGGGTCCTGGGAATCCTGCTTCTGGCCGGCCTGGCGATGGCCGCGCCCGCCGCTGCCGGCACGGTCTACCGCTGCCAGGGCGCGGACGGGGCGCTGAGCTATTCCAGCAACCGCGTCGCGGGCGCCAGTTGCCGCGTGGCCAGCAGCTTCAGCAGCGTGGCGACGCGCTCGCCGGTGGCCAGCCCGGCGGGCGCGAAAGTCGTCGCCGCCGCGGCCAGTCCCGCGTCCAACCGGGTGGCGCGCGAATCCGGAGCCAGCAGCAGCACCGGCCCGCGCCGGGTCAGCGGCCAGGTCTATTCCTACGTCAAGGATGGAGTGCGCCACTACAGCAGCCGGCCGCCCAAGGGCCAGGCCACCGCGCTGCGCACCATTTCCTACAGCTACATCGAGACCTGCTACGCCTGCGGCAGCAAGCCCGGCGTGGACTTCAGCCGGGTCAAGCTCAACACCAGCGCCTACGACCGCGAGATCGCCAGTGCCGCGAAGCAGTACGGCGTGGACGAGGCGGTGGTTCGCGCGATCATCCACGCCGAGTCGGCGTTCAACCCGCGGGCCGTGTCCCGGGTCGGCGCCCAGGGCCTGATGCAGCTGATGCCGGCCACTGCCGAGCGCTTCGGCGTCGCCGATGCCTTCGACGCCGCCCAGAACATCCGCGGCGGGGTGAAGTACCTGGCCTGGCTGCTGAAGCGGTTCGACGGCAACGTCACCCTGGCCGCGGCCGGTTACAACGCCGGCGAAGGCGCGGTGGACAAGTACGACGGCGTGCCGCCGTACAAGGAAACCCAACGCTACGTCCAGCGCGTCGGCGTGCTCGCCGATCGGTATCGCGGCCTGCTGGCAGCCCGCTGAGGGTCCCCGTATCGCCCGCAAACCCTTGATCCGGCGGGCATCGGCCGCGGGATCATTGTCGGCGAGATTCACGTTCCGTTACACTTTGCCGTCTTTTGCGGCAGCCCGTTCCCGCGCACTCGCGGCGACGGCAAGGGGCAGCCGGTCTGTCATCGAGTCTTTGCGGAGTGCCTGATGGGCAATGATGGGGTCGAAGAGCGCCCGGACAACCTGGGCCGGCGCCGGTTCCTGACCGCGACCACCGCGGTGGTCGGTGCGGTGGGGGTGGGGTTCGCGGCGGTGCCGTTCATCAAGTCGTGGAACCCGAGCGCGCGCGCCAAGCTGGCGGGCGCCCCGGTCAGCCAGGACATCGCGGCGCTGGCCGAGGGCCAGCAGCTGACGCTGAAGTGGCGCGGGCAACCGATCTACGTGGCCCGCCGCTCGCAGGCGATGCTGGCGATGCTGCCGCAGATGGATCCGCTGCTGGCGGACCCGAATTCGGAAAACACCGACCAGCAGCCCGAGTACGCCCGCAACCAGTGGCGCTCGATCAAGCCCGAGTACCTGGTGCTGGTCGCGGTGTGCACCCACCTGGGCTGCGCGCCGGAGTTCATCCCGGAACTGAAGCCGCAGCCGTTCGATCCGAACTGGAAGGGCGGCTACTTCTGCCCCTGCCACAAATCGCGCTACGACCTCGCCGGCCGCGTGTATTCCTCGCAGCCCGCGCCGTCCAACCTCCCGGTGCCGCCGTACCACTTCGAGAACGACACCACGGTCGTGATCGGCGTCGACCCGCAAGGAGCCGCGTAAGCCATGGCCAACTTCCTGACACGTACCGCCAACGACGTGATGGACTGGGTCAACGCCCGGGCACCCGGCATGATGCCGATGTACCGAAAGCACATGACCGAGTACTACGCGCCGAAGAACTTCAACTTCTGGTACTACTTCGGCTCGCTCGCGCTGCTGGTGCTGGTCAACCAGATCGTGACCGGCATCTTCCTGACGATGCACTTCAAGCCCAGCGCGGCGGAGGCGTTCTCGTCGGTCGAATACATCATGCGCGACGTCGAGTGGGGCTGGCTGATCCGCTACATGCACAGCACCGGCGCCTCGCTGTTCTTCGTGGTCGTCTACCTGCACATGTTCCGCGGCCTGCTCTACGGCTCCTACCGCAAGCCGCGCGAGCTGGTCTGGCTGCTGGGCATGGTGATCTACCTGGTGCTGATGGCCGAGGCGTTCATGGGCTACGTGCTGCCCTGGGGCCAGATGTCGTTCTGGGGCGCGAAGGTGATCATCAACCTGTTCGGCGCGATCCCGGTGATCGGCACCGGGCTGACCGAATGGATCATGGGCGACTTCATCCCGTCCGACGCCACCCTCAACCGCTTCTTCGCGCTGCACGTGGTCGCGCTGCCGCTGGTGCTGCTGCTGCTGGTGGTGCTGCACCTGGGCGCGCTGCACGAGGTCGGTTCGAACAACCCGGAAGGCGTGGACATCAAGAAGGGCCCGAAGGGCAACCGCTGGTCGCCGACCGCGCCGGCCGACGGCATCCCGTTCCACCCGTACTACACGGTCAAGGACCTGGTGGGCGTCGGCTTCTTCCTGATGATCGCCGCCTTCATCATCTTCTTCGCCCCGACCTTCGGCGGCTGGTTCCTCGAGCACGACAACTTCACCGAGGCCAACCCGCTGGTGACCCCGGCGCACATCAAGCCGGTCTGGTACTTCACCCCGTACTACGCGATGTTGCGCGTTGTCCCGTCGTTCCTGGGCAGCCAGATCTGGGGCGTGCTGGTGATGTTCGGCGCGATCGTGCTGCTGTTCCTGGTGCCCTGGCTGGACAAGAGCCCGGTCAAGGCCTACCGCCACCGCGGCTGGCTGTCCTGGGCGATGCTCGCGATGTTCGTGGTCTCCTTCCTGTGGCTGATGAAGATCGGCGCGGGCCCGGGTACCGACCCGGTCGAGACGATCATCGGCCGCATCCTGACCTTCCTCTACTACGCCTTCTTCATCACCATGCCGCTGTGGACCAGGGTGGACAAGACGAAGCCGGTGCCGGAACGGGTGACCACGCATGACTAAGTTGGCTTCTCTGCTTGCGGGCGGCCTGCTCGCGCTTGGCCTGGCGGCCACTCCCGCCGCCGTGCACGCCGCTGCCGGCGCCGCGCTGCCCGACGCCGGCACCGACCTCGGCGACCAGGCGTCGCTGCAGCGCGGCGCCAAGCTGTACATGAACTACTGCTCCGGCTGCCACTCGCTGCAATACGTGCGCTATTCGCGCATGGCCGAGGACCTCGGCCTCACCGAGGACCAGGTGCAGGCCAACCTCAACTTCACCGGCGCCAAGCCCGGCGAGCAGGTCCGCGTGGCGATGACCCCCGAACAGGGCACGGCCTTCTTCGGCAAGGCGCCGCCGGACCTCAGCGTGATCGCGCGCGTGCGCGGCGCCGACTGGATCTCGGCCTACCTGCACTCGTTCTACCTGGACGAGACGCGTCCGGTGGGCTGGAACAACACCGTGTTCCCGAACGCCTCGATGCCGAACGTGCTGTCGCACATGCAGGGCCTGCAGCACGCCGAGTACGGCCCCGAGGCCAACGGCGAGCGCCCGGTCGAGAAGCTGGTGCTGGCCCAGCCCGGCACGCAGACGCCGGCCCAGTTCGACCAGACCGTGCGCGACATCACCGCCTTCCTCGAGTACGCGGGCGAACCGGCCGGACTGCAGCGCCAGCAGATCGGCGTCTGGGTGATCCTGTTCCTGGCGTTCCTCACTTTCCTCGCCTGGCTCCTGAAGAAGGAATACTGGCGCGACGTGCATTGAGGCAAACAGGTGCGACCGGAGGTCCGGTCGCCGGAGGTAAGGCCCATGATGGCGACGAGTCTGCGCATGCGTAACGCACTGACCCTGTTCTCTTCCGTCGACGATGTACTCTGCCATCGCGTCCGCCTCGTGCTGGCGGCGAAAGGCGTCACCTACGACTTCATCCCGGTCGACCCGCAGAACCCGCCCGAGGACCTGATCGACCTCAACCCGTACCACTCGGTGCCGACCCTGGTCGAGCGCGAGCTGGTGCTGTACGCGGCGTCGGTGGTCAGCGAATACCTGGACGAACGCTATCCGCATCCGCCGCTGATGCCCGTGGACCCGCTCTCGCGCGCGCGGCTGCGCCTGGCGATGCTGCGCATCGAGCACGACTGGGTGCCGCAGGTGCAGGCGATCCAGCTGGGCAACAAGCAGCAGGCCGAAGCCGGGCGCAAGCGCCTGAAGGAACTGCTGACCGCGGCGGTGCCGCTGTTCAAGGCCAGCAAGTTCTTCCTCAACCCGGAAATGAGCCTGGCCGACTGCGCCATGGCCCCGATCATCTGGCGCCTGGACGCGCTGGGCGTGGGCCTGCCGCGCGACGGCAAGTGCATCGAGGACTACGGCAACCGGATCTTCCGCAACCCCGGCTTCGCCCGCAGCCTCACCCCGCAGGAACGCAACCTGCGGCCCATGCCGGACTGACGCCAGCGCGATGACCGATGCGCCGCGGATGAGCAGCCACCGCCCGTACCTGTTGCGGGCCCTGTACGAGTGGATCTCCGACAACGACATGACGCCGCACCTGCTGGTCGACGCGACCCAGCCGGGCGTGCGGGTGCCCGCGCACACCATCAACGACGGCAAGGTCGTGCTCAACATCGCCGCGCGCGCGGTGGCGCACCTGGACATGGACAACGACGCGGTGGCGTTCACCGCGCGCTTCGGCGGCGTCAGCCACGCGGTGATCGTGCCGGTCGGCGCGGTGCTGGCGATCTACGCGCGCGAAACCGGGCAGGGGATGGCCCTGCCGCCGGAAGAGGACACGCCTGCCGCGGCGGAAGATGCGCCGACTCCCTCGCCGAACGACGACGACACGCCGCCTGATGACGGCGGCAACGAGCCGCCCAAGCGCGGCGGGCACCTGCGCATCGTGAAGTAGCCCGCACCGCGTGGGCCGGCCTTGGGGGACATTCGCCCTGGAATCCTCCCCCTCGCCCCGGATCAGTGGAAGGTGGCGATGTTGCTGCGGACGGGGCCGACGAAGGCGACGAGGCGGCGGCCACGCAGGACCAGGCGGCCGATGTGGCGGTCCTGGCCGTCCTCGGAATACTCGAAGCGGAAGGTGCGTTCCAGGCCCAGCCGCCCGTCGTCGCCGCGACGCAGCCGCACGCCGCTGGCATGCACGGTCTGGTCCAGCCACTGCACGCCCGCTGCGCGGCAGGCTTCCCGTCCGAGGTCCCCGGCCCGTTCGGCTGCATCGCGCGCCGCGCTCCACCACGCGAAGCCCAGCGCGCCGACGATCATCAGCACCAGCAGCGTCGGCATCTCAGCCTTCCGGGGGCGGGCCGAGCTTCATCGACAGGTCGATGGCCCGCACGTGCTTGGTGAGTGCGCCGATCGACACGAAGTCGACGCCGTCCGCGGCAATCGCGCGCAGGCCTTCCAGGTCGACGCTGCCGGAGACTTCCAGCGGGATGCGGCCGTGGAACGGAGCGTCGCGGGCGATGCGCACCGCTTCGCGCCGCTGCCCGGGCGCGAAATCATCGATCAGCACGCGATCGCAGCCGGCTTCCAGTGCGTCGCGCAACTGGGCAAGCGTCTCGACCTCCACCACCAGCGGCAATGCCGGGTGGCGCGCGCGTGCCTGCGCGATCGCCGCCGCCACCGAGCCGAACGCGCGCACGTGGTTTTCCTTCAGCATCACGGTGTCGTACAGCCCCATGCGGTGGTTGTCGCCGCCGCCCACGCGGACCGCGTATTTCTGTGCCACGCGCAGGCCGGGCAGGGTCTTGCGGGTATCGAGGATGCGCGTGCCGGTACCGCGGACGGCGTCGACATGCGCCGCGGTGGTGGTGGCGGTGCCCGACAGCGTCTGCAGGAAATTGAGCGCGGTGCGCTCGGCGGTGACCAGCGCCCGGCTGCGCCCCGCAAGGGTGGCCAGCACCGTGCCGGCGGCGACGCTGTCGCCCTCGCGCACGCGCCAGTCGATGCGCACGCCTTGGTCCAGCGCCCGGTGGCAGGTGTCGAACCAGGGGCGCCCGCAGACGACCGCGTCCTCCTTGCACAACAGGTAGGCGACGTCGTCGCCGTCGGGCAGCAGCGAGGCGGTGACGTCGCCGCTGCCGATGTCCTCGATCAGCGCGCGGGCGACATCCGCATCCACCTGCTCGACCGGCGGCGGCGGGACCGTCGCGGGCGGGGTGCCGGGGCTCACTTCTGGAAGCCGGGCACCTGGCCGGTGGCGATGGCTTCCTCCGCCAGCAGCACCGGGATGCCGTCGTCGATGCGGTAGACCAGGCGCCGGTCGCGGGTCACCAGCGCCTCGCGCAGCGGCTCGGCTTGCGGGGTTTCGTCGGCGCGCAGGACGCCGCCGGCAGCGATGGCCTGGTTGATCGCGTCGAGGCCGGCGCGGTCGAGCAGCGACAGCGGCTGCCGGGTGGCGGGGCAGGCGAGGATATCGAGCAGCTTGCGGTCCATGTCGGTACCCGGCGGGGATGATGGCTAGAATACCGCTTTGCACGGCATGGACCGGAACCGCCATGGTCGCAAGTACCGTTGCCCCGCTCGTCGGCATCGTCATGGGCTCGCGCTCGGACTGGGAGACGATGCAGCACGCCGCCTCGCTGCTGGATCAGCTGGGCATCGCGCACGAGGTGCAGGTGGTGTCGGCGCACCGCACGCCCGACCGCCTGTTCGAATACGCGGCCTCGGCGCAGGGCCGCGGCCTGCGCGCGATCATCGCCGGCGCCGGCGGCGCCGCGCACCTGCCGGGGATGCTCGCGGCCAAGACCGTGGTGCCGGTGCTGGGCGTCCCGGTGCAGAGCAAGGCGCTGAACGGCATGGATTCGCTGCTGTCGATCGTGCAGATGCCGGCCGGGATTCCGGTCGCCACCTTCGCCATCGGCAATGCGGGCGCCTGCAACGCGGCCTTGTTCGCGGCGGCAATGCTCGCCTCCTCCGAAGCGGCGATCGCCACGGCCCTGGTGGGCTACCGCGCGCGCCAGACGTCGGACGTGCTGGCGGCCGACGACCCGCGCCAGTGATCACCGTCGGCATCCTCGGAGGCGGGCAACTGGCCCGCATGCTCGCGCTTTCCGGCGCGCCGCTCGGGCTGCGCTTCCTGGTGATGGACACCTCGCCCGACGCCTGCGCCGGCCAGTTCGCGCCGATGGTGGTCGGCGATTACCGCGATGAAACCGCGCTGGCCGAGTTCGCCTCGCGCGTGGACGTTGCGACCTTCGATTTCGAGAACGTGCCGGCCGAGTCCGCGCGCTGGCTGGCCGAGCGCGTGCCGGTGTTCCCCAGCCCGCGGGCGCTGGCGACGGCGCAGGACCGCCTGGCGGAGAAGACGCTGTTCCGCGAACTGGGCATCCCGGTGCCGGATTTCGTTCCCGTCGACAGCCGCGAGGAACTGGAGGCGGCCGTGGCCCACGTCGGCGCGCCCTGCATCCTGAAGACGCGGCGGCTGGGCTATGACGGCAAGGGGCAGTTCCGGATCAGGCAGACGAGAGGCAATGGTGGCGCGAGCGTGGACGATGCCTGGGAAGCCCTGGGGGCACAGGCGGAGAAGGTCGGCCTGATCGTCGAGGCGTTCGTGCCGTTCGAGCGCGAATTGTCCGTGGTGGCGATGCGCGGGCGCGATGGCGAATTCCGCAGCTGGCCGCTGACCGAGAACTGGCATGTGGACGGGGTCCTGTCCGCGAGCCTGGCGCCGGCGCGCGTGGACGATGCGATGGCCGCGCAGGCGCTCGGCCACGCGCAACGCCTGGCCGATGCCGTGGGCTATGTCGGCGTGTTCGCGCTGGAGCTGTTCCAGCGCGATGGCGTGCTGCTGGCCAACGAACTGGCGCCGCGCGTGCACAACTCCGGGCACTGGACGATCGAGGGCAGCGAGACCAGCCAGTTCGAGAACCACATGCGCGCGGTGGCGGGCCTGCCGCTGGGCGATACGCGCATGCTCGGCCACGCCTGCATGCTCAACTGGATCGGCGCGATGCCCGATCCGGCGCCGGTGCTCGCCGAATCCGGCGGCCACTGGCACGACTACGGCAAGGCGCCGCGCGAAGGCCGCAAGGTCGGCCATGCGACGCTGCGTTCGGACGACCCCGCGGCGCTGGCGCAGGCCCTGGAACGCGTCGGCGCCACGCTCGGCCGCGAGGCCCAGGTGGCGCCGGTGGTCGCCCGCTTGCGCGGTTAACGCATGTTGGACGCGACGAAGTCCCAGTTCACCAGGTTCCAGAACGACTCCACGTACTTCGGCCGCGCATTGCGGTAGTCGATGTAGTACGCGTGTTCCCAGACGTCGCAGGTGAGCAGCGCGGTGTCGTCGCTGGCCATCGGGTTGACCGCGTTCGGGGTGCTGACCAGCGCCAGCGAACCGTCGCCGCGCTGCACCAGCCAGGCCCAGCCGGAGCCGAAGGTCTTCACCGCCAGCTCGCTGAACTTTTCCTTGAAGGTGGCGAAATCGCCGAACGCCTTGTCGATCGCCTCGGCGACCTTGCCGGTCGGCGCGCCGCCGCCGCTGGGCGACATGCAGTTCCAGTAGAACGTGTGGTTCCAGACCTGCGCGGCGTTGTTGTACATGCCGCCTTCCGACTTGCGGATGATCTGTTCCAGCGGCATCGATTCGAATTCGGTGCCCGCGATCATCTTGTTGAGGTTGTCGACGTAGGCCTTGTGGTGCTTGCCGTGGTGGAAATCCAGGGTCTCGGCGGAGATGTGCGGTTCCAGCGCGGTGCGGTCGTAGGGCAGGGGAGGCAGTTCGATGGCCATGGGCAGACTCCTTTCAGGGGAAGGGCGGCTTACAATCCAGCGATTCTACCCCCACCCCCCGCAGCCGGCCGTGCACGCCGCATGCGGGTGCATTGCAGGAGAAAGACATGCAGGTGTCCGAGCGCATCCAGTCCGAGATCGAGGGCCATCCGGTGGTGCTTTTCATGAAGGGCACGCCGCAGTTCCCGATGTGCGGGTTTTCCAGCCGTACCGTGCAGGCGCTCAAGCAGGCCGGTGCCGACGGCTTCCACACCGTCAACGTGCTCGAGGAGCCGGAGATCCGCGCCAACCTGCCGCGCTATTCGAACTGGCCGACCTTCCCGCAGTTGTTCATCAACGGCGAACTGATCGGCGGCTGCGACATCACCCTGGAGCTGTTCGAGTCCGGCGAGCTGGCGCGGATGCTGGCGGAGGTCGGCAAGGCGTGAGCGCGGCTCCGACCGACACCGGAACGGCGCCGGTGCTGGCCGGGCGCGTGGTGCTGGTGGCCGGCGCCCATGGCGGGCTCGGTTCCGCGGCTTCGCAGGCCTGCGCCCGCGCCGGCGCGATCGTGGTCCTGCTCGGCCGCAAGGTGCCGAAGCTCAACCGCCTGCACGACGCGATCGTGAAGGACGGCGGCCAGGCGCTGCTGTACCCGATGGACCTCGAGGGCGCCGCACCGGACGATTACGCGGAACTGGCCGAACGCATCGGCCAGGAACTGGGGCGGCTGGACGGCGTGCTGCATTGCGCCGCCGAGTTCAAGGGCCTGACCCCGCTGTTGCACACCGATCCGGCGGACTTCGCCCGCGCCCTGCACGTCAACCTCACCGCGCGCTGGTGGCTGACCCAGGCCTGCCTGCCGTTGCTGCAGCAGGCGCCCGACGCGGCGGTGGTGTTCGCGATCGACGACCTGGACCTGACCGGCCGCGCCTTCTGGGGCGGCTACGGCATCGCCCAGCAGGCGCTGGCCACGCTTGTGGGCATGCTCGACGCCGAACTGGGCGCGGCCTCGCCGGTGCGCGTGGCCGGGCTGCAACCCGGACCGATGCGGACCACGCTGCGCGGCCGCGCCTACATGGCCGACCAAGACCGCGACGCCCGCGATCCGGCGAACTGGGCCGGCGCCTGCGTCGAACTGCTCTCGGCCGCCGGCGCCGCGCACCGCGGCCGGGTCTGGAAGCCGGCTGCGTAAGCCCACGCGATGACGATCACTTCGGCCGCGCTGCTGCTGTTCCTGATCCTGGATCCGCTCGGCAACATCCCGGTGTTCCTGAGCCTGCTGCGCGGCATGCCGGCGCACCGGCAGCGGGTGGTGCTGGTGCGGGAGATGCTGATCGCGCTGGGCGTGCTGATGGCCTTCCTGTGGGGCGGCCGCTATGCCCTGGAGCTGATGCACCTGCGCCAGGAGTCGGTGTCGATCGCCGGCGGCATCGTCCTGTTCCTGATCGGCCTGCGGATGATCTTCCCGCCCCCCGAGGGCCTGATGGGCGAACTGCCCGGGGGCGAGCCCTTCATCGTGCCGATGGCCATCCCGCTGGTGGCCGGACCCTCGGGGATGGCCGCGGTCATGCTGATGGGCAGCCAGGAGCCGGACCGGATGGGGGCCTGGAGCCTGGCCCTGCTGATCGCCTGGGCGGCGACGGCGGCCATCCTGTTCTCGGCCACCTACCTCTACAAGTGGCTGGGGATGCGGGTCCTGACCGCGATCGAGCGGCTGATGGGCATGGTGATCGTGGCCATCTCGGTGCAGATGTTCCTGGACGGGGTGGCGGCCTACCTCCGGCTAGCCGGCTGACCTCCACAGGTCGCGAAAACAGGGCCCCGGGGGTGTCATCGCCGTGTCATCGCCGCGGCCCACCATGTTAAACTCGTGTTATCCCACGACCCGCCGTCCGTCATCGCGCGCTTACACGATGGTGTCTGCGCGCCTACACCAAGTCCGAGGAACCCTGAGATGACCCATCGCACCAGCGCCCGGCTGTCGAAGCTGTCGCTTGCCCTTGTCGTGGCCCTTGCCGCGGCCCCCGCGTTCGCGCAAAGCACTTCCGCCGGTGTCGCCGGCCAGGTCCTGGGTGCCGACGGACAGCCGGTCGCCGGCGCCGACGTGACCATCACCCACGTCGAGTCGGGCACCACCAGCCGCGTCACCACCGATGCCAGCGGCCGCTACAACGCGCGCGGCCTGCGCGTCGGCGGTCCTTACACGATCACGGTCACCAAGGCCGGTGCCGGTACCGACACCGAGAGCAACGTCTACCTGTCGCTGAACCAGATCAGCACCGTCGACGCCGCGCTCAACGCCGACATCACCACGCTGCAGTCGGTGGCCGTGGTCGGCACCGCGACCGCGGACGTCTTCAATCCGGACAACAAGGGCCTGGGCACCTCGGTCGATGGCCGCGAACTGCAGCTGACGCCGCAGGGCAACCGTTCGCTCGACGACATCGCCCGCCTCGATCCCCGCATCCAGGTCATCGACGCCGGCGACGGCTCGATCTCGGTGGCGGGCGTCAACAACCGCTACAACAACATTTCCGTCGACGGCATGTCCCAGGGGGATCCCTTCGGCCTGAACGCCAACGGCATGCCCTACATCGGCACCCCGATCTCGGTCGACACCATCGCCGCCTACGACCTCAAGGTCGCCGACTACGACGTCGGCTCCGACACCGTCGGCGCCACCGTCAACGCGGTCACCAAGTCCGGCACCAACGAATTCCACGGCTCGGTCTACGGCGCGCTGCGCGACGCCGACTGGATGGGCGACCTGGAAGGCGAACCGTACACCGGCTTCGACAGCGACCGCACGTTCGGCGCCACCCTGGGCGGCCCGCTGGTCAAGGACAAGCTGTTCTTCTTCGCCTCCTACGAGGAGCAGGAGATCAAGAACTTCGGCGGCTCGTCGACTTCCGACGGCATCGCCAACGGCAACGTCACCATGGACGAAGTCAACGAGGCGATCGCGATCGCCAACGACCTCGGCATGGTCCCGGGCACCTACGGTTCCACCGGCGTCAACCTCGAGAACAAGCGCTACCTGGCCAAGCTGGACTGGAACATCAACGACAACCACCGCGCCAGCCTGACCTACCAGCAGACCGAGGAGTTCCGCCCCTCGCCGTACGACCAGTTCGCCGAGAACGTGATCCTCAGCAGCCACTGGTACAACATCGACAACATCACCAAGAACACCTCTTTGCAGCTGTTCAGCGACTGGAGCCAGGACTTCTCCACCGAGGTCAAGCTGAGCCTGCAGAAGTTCGACCAGGTCAACGGCAACCCGGTCAACCAGCCAGAGGTGGAAATCGAGACGGCCAACGGCGGCTCGATCTTCATCGGCGAGGACAACAACCGCCACGAGAACCAGATCAACACCGAGCGCCTGTCGGCGACCGTCGCCGGCACCTATTACGTGGGCGACCACGTGATCAAGGGTGGCTTCGACTACATGCGCCACGACGTCTACAACCTGTACGGCCGCGACCTGCACGGCTCGTACGTGTTCGAAAGCCTCGAGGACTTCGCCAACGGCAACTACGACGTCTACAACCTGCGCACCCCGGCGCGTGGCTATGACATCGACGACACCGCCGCGGCGCTGGTCTACACCCAGGTCAGCCCGTTCCTGCAGGACACCTGGCAGGTCAACGACAACCTGTCGTTGAACTACGGCGTCCGCATCAACATGCCAAAGGCGAACAAGGCCCCCGAGGTCTCGCCGGGCTTCGAGGAGGCGTTCGGCTTCCGCAACGACTTCAAGCTGGGCTCGCGCAACACCGTGGTGCTGCCGCGCTTCGCCTTCAACTACAGCTTCGACACCGAGCTCATGTCGCAGCTGCGCGGCGGCATCGGCTCGTTCCAGAGCGTGCCCCCGTTCGTGTGGCTGGCGAACCCGTACCAGAACAACGGCGGCGTGACCTCGTTGTCCTACCGCGTGTTCGACCCGTCGCAGGCGCCGTTCAGCGCCGATCCGTACAACCAGAACGTGCCGGCGACCGGCAACCCGTCCAACCAGATCGACGTCATCGACCCGGACTTCAAGCTGCCGACCGTGTGGAAGGCGACCCTGGCCTATGATCGCGAGCTGCCGTGGTACGGCCTGGTGGGCTCGGTCGAGCTGCAGTCGATCCGCGCGCGCGACGCTGCGTTCTACAAGGCGCTGAACATCGGCGAGCCCCAGCGCCAGCTGGCCGACGGCCGCGACAGCTACTACTGCACCGCGGGTTCGATCTCCAGCTCGAACAAGAACTGTGGCCGCAACCCGGCCTTCAGCCAGATCTCGACGCTGCTGACCAACACCGACGAGGGCTACTCGAACTCGGTGACCCTGTCGCTGGACAAGCCGATGGCCAATGGCTGGTACGCCAACGCCAGCTACACCAACACCAAGGCGAAGGAGGTCGGCTCCGACGCGTCCTCGCAGGCCTGGTCGAGCTACCAGTTCGTCTCGCGCCTGAACCCGAACATGGAAGTGGCGACCCGCGCCAGCCGCGAGATCGAGCATTCGTTCAAGCTTTCGGCCGGCTGGGAGCACGCATTCTTCGGCGACTACAAGACCAGCGTCTCGGCGTACTTCAACGCGCGCAGCGGCCTGCCGTACACCTGGTTGATCAATGGCGACCCGAACGGCGACGGCGTCTTCCAGGATCCGGCGTACATCCCGCTGCTGAACGACCCGAACGTCAGCTACGGCTCGGCCACGCCGGAGCAGATCGCCGCGTTCCATGCGTTCATCGACGGCGACGATTACCTGTCCTCGCACCGCGGCCAGATCGCGGACCGCAACGCGACCCGCCTGCCGTGGGTGCACCAGCTCGACCTGGGCCTGCAGCAGGAGCTGCCGGGCTTCTTCAAGGACCACAAGTCGATCGTTCGCCTGGACGTGTACAACTTCCTCAACATGCTCAACAAGGACTGGGGCGTGACCGAGGAAATCGGCGGCTTCGACTCGCGCTACCTGGCTCGCCTCGGCGGCCTGACCCCGGACGGGAAGTACGTGTACAACCTGGGCAGCTCGAACAGCCCCACCTGGCAGGACCTGCGCCCCTACGAGGGCCGCGTCCCGCGCGTGGTGTCGCGCTGGTCGCTGCTGCTGACGCTGCGCTACGAGTTCTGATCCCGGAACCATCGCGTAGCAGGAAGAACGGCCGGGGCGACCCGGCCGTTTTTCTTTCCATCCCCCGACAAGCCATTCCCTATACTGCCGCCATGGAAGACGCCGCCATCCCCGTTGCCGCCACCCCCAAGCTTCCCACCGTCGATGCCCGCATCTTCCCCAGCGGCGGGCTGGACGTGCTTTCGCGCGAGGAAGTCGCGCGGCTGCGCGACGCCTCCGCCGGCGGCATGCACGAACTGCTGCGCCGCTGCGCGCTGGCGGTGCTGACCACCGGCAGCACCACCGACGACCCGCGCGCGGCGCGCGAGCTGTACCCCGATTTCGACATCCAGGTCCACCAGCTCGACCGCGGCCTGCGGCTGGACCTGCGCAATGCGCCGGCGATGGCCTTCGTCGACGGCGTGATCATCGAGGGCGTCGCCGAGCTGCTCGCCGCCGTGGTCCGCGACCTGGTCTACACCGCGATCGAACTGGCGCCAGACTACGCCGACGAACTGGATACCTCCGAGGGCATCACCGACGCGGTATTCCGCCTGTTGCGCAACGCGCACGTGCTGCACCCGGGCGAACCGAACCTGGTGGTGTGCTGGGGCGGTCACTCGATCAGCCGCGACGAGTACATGTACACCAAGGACGTGGGCTACCAGCTCGGCCTGCGCGGCATGGACATCTGCACCGGCTGCGGCCCGGGTGCGATGAAGGGACCGATGAAAGGCGCCACCATCGCCCATGCCAAGCAGCGCTGCCGCGATCCGCGCTATATCGGCATCACCGAGCCCGGGATCATTGCCGCCGAATCGCCGAACCCGATCGTCAACCACCTGGTGATCATGCCGGACATCGAGAAGCGCCTCGAATCGTTCGTGCGCCTGGGCCACGGCATCGTGGTGTTCGCCGGCGGCGTGGGCACCGCGGAGGAGATCCTCTACCTGCTCGGCATCCTGTTGCGGGACGAAAACGAAAAGCTGCCGTTCCCGCTGGTGCTCACCGGCCCGACCGCCGCCGGCCCCTATTTCGAGCAGATCGACCAGTTCATCCGGCTGACGCTGGGCGACGCGGCGACCCGGCGCTACCGCATCATCGTCGGCGATCCCGCCGAGGTCGCGCGGACCATGGCGGCCGGCATCGAGCAGGTGCGGCGCTACCGGATTGCCGAAAAGGACTCGTTCTTCTTCAACTGGTCGCTGGACGTGCCGATGGAGTTCCAGACCCCGTTCGTGCCCACCCACGAGGCGATGGCCACGCTGGACCTGCACCACGGGCGCCGCCCGCAGGACCTGGCCGCCGACCTGCGCCGCGCGTTCTCCGGCATCGTCGCCGGCAACGTCAAGGAAGAGGGCATGCGCCGGGTCGAGGAGTTCGGCCCGTACCAGATCCACGGCGACCGCGACATGATGCAGGCCCTGGACGCCTTGCTGCGGGCATTCGTGGAGCAGCGCCGGATGAAGATCGCGGGCCAGTACAAGCCCTGCTACGAGATCGTCAGCTAGGGTCGCCGGGGGGGCTGCCCACCGTACGAACGGCACCTTATGGCCGATCAACGGTGTCGACCTGTGACGGACCGCACGGTTTTGCGTCAGAATTCCCCTTGTCCCGCGGAAGGGGAGCGGCGACAGTGGTTCCCGGGGAGAGGGGGGCGTCCGGAGCGACGATCGTGAGAGGGACGGGGGGGTTCACGTTGATCGAACTGCTGGTCGCGATCGCCGTCATGGCGATCGTGCTGGTCGCCGGCGTGCCCGGATTCCAGGCGCTGGTCAACGGCAACCGCCTTGCCGCCAGTTCCAACGAGATGATCGCCAACCTGCAGACCGCGCGGATGGAAGCCATCCGCCGCAACCGCAGGGTGGTGGTGTGCGCCAGCGCCAACGCCAACGCGGGCACTTCCGCCAGTTGCGCGAATGCCTCGATCGACGGCTGGATCACCTTCGTCGACGAGGACCGCAGCAACGCCTTCAACGCGGGCGACACCCTGCTGCGCAACTCGCGGGTCGATGGAAACGTCGAGGTGGCGGGGCCGGCCACGGTCGTGTTCCGTTCCGACGGCCTGGCCCGGGACGCCAGCGGCGACCCGCTGGACGACTCGGTGCGGATCTGGATCGACAGCAGCCAGCCCTCCAGCAACGTGCGTTGCGTGGACATCCGGACCAGTGGTGCCGTCGGCGTGCGCACGCCGGCCGGTCATGGCGCGGCCTGCGGATGAACACGCCGCCGCGCCACCACCGCTGCCGCCAGCCCGCACCGAGGGCGATGGCTGGCGTCGGCCTGGTCGAAGTGCTGGTCGCGGTCACGATCCTGGCCGTCGGCCTGCTCGGGATCGCGGCGATGCAGGCCACGGCGCTGCGCAACCGGCACAGCGCCGTCGAGCGCAGCGCGGCGGTGGTGCAGACCTACGCCATCCTCGAGCGGATGCGCGCCAATTACGACGTCGCCGCCAACGGCGGCTACGACCTGGCGGCGATGACCTGCGCCCCGCCGACCGCCTCGGACCTGGTGACCAGCGACCTGCGCGACTGGATCCTGGCGCTCAAGGACGGCCTGGGACCGTCGGCCTGCGGCCAGGTGGTCGACTGCGGCGGCGAGGACTGCCGGATCATCGTCCAGTGGGACGACGCGCGCGGCACCGGCGGTTCGACCACCCAGCAGCTGTCAACGGAGACGCGGTTGTGACGCGCCTTCCTTCCCGCCGGCGGATGCGCGGCGTGACCCTGGTCGAAATGATGGTCGCGCTGGTGCTCGGCCTGATCGTTGCCGGCGCCGCGATGTCGGTGTTCCTGGCCAACAAACGGACCTACGTGGCGGCCGAAAGCATCGGCCGGCTGCAGTCGAACGCGCGGGTCGCGTTCGAGCTGATGGCGCGCGACCTGCGCGAGGCCACCGCCAACGCCTGCGGCACCGACCTGGCAGGTGCGGCCAACGTGGTCAACAACCCGACCTCGCGCTGGTACACGGATTACGGCACCGGCATCGTCGGCTACGGAGGCGCCACGGCCTTCGGCGATGCCGCGTTCGGCACCGGCGAAGGGCAGCGGGTGGCCGGCACGGCCGCGGTCGAGCTCAAGTCCACGGCGCCGGACCTGGTCACGGTGAAGAGCCACACGCCCGCATCGGCGCAGATCCTGCTGAACACCGTGGACCACGGCCTGGCGAAAGGCGACATCGCGGTGATCTGCGATGCCCAGCACGCCGCGATCTTCCAGGTCACCAACGTGCTGGCGGGTGCCAGCCCCGCGCTGGTGCACAACACGGGCACCGGCAGCCCGGGCAACTGCTCGCAGGGGTTCGGCGAACCGATCATCTGCTCGCCACCCACCGGGACCAGCTATCGCTTCGGTTGCGCCTTCGGCGGCACCGACGCCACCATCGATTGCAGCCTGGACGAGAACAAGTGGTCGGCCTACGTCGCCCGCCTGCAGGCTTTGCGCTGGTATGTCGGTTGCAACGGCCGGGCCGATTGCGCCAGTGCGGCGGGACGCTCGCTCTACCGCAGCCGCCTGGACACCAGCGGCGCCGCGCCGGTGGTCAAGCAGGACGAGATCGCCGAGGGTGTCACCGGCATGTCGCTGGCCTACCTGGTGGACGGAGAGGACGCCTATGCGGCGCCCGGCGCCGTCGCCGACTGGCGCCAGGTGGTCGCGGTGGAGGTATCGCTGGAACTCACCAGTTCCGAGCTCGTGGACGGCAGCCAGGTCCAGCGCCAGCTCAGCCACGTGGTCGCCTTGAGGAGTCGTGCGCCATGAGCATCCGCGCTCCGCGAGGCATCCGGCGCGAGCGCGGCGTCGCGCTGGTGGTCGTGCTGGTGCTGCTGGTGGTGGTCACGCTGCTGGCGCTGGCGAGCCTGCGCAACGCGATCCTCGAAGAACGCATGAGCGCCGCCGTCCACGACCGCAGCCTGGCCTTCCAGGCGGTCGAAGCCGCGTTGCGCGAAGGCGAGTCGGTGGCGGCGGCCCGTCCGGAGCCCGTTGCCGGCAGCGCCTGCGTCAACGGCCTGTGCGGCAAGCCCGACCCCGACGTGCCCGGCGACAACGCGCGCTGGGAGGCGGCCGGCTTCTGGGACGACGCTTCCGGCACCTGGCGCGAAGCCACGGTCGAGATCGGCGGGATGACGGCGCGCCCGCGCTTCATCGTCGAGCTGCTCGACACCGGCCTGCCGTCCAGCGGCGAATGCACCACCAGCCTCGACGTCTCGCCGGACGCGGGCTGCTCCGGAACGATCAACCATTACCGCATCACCGCGTACAGCCATGCCGAAGGGCGCGCCGACGTGATGCTGCAATCCGTTTACGCGGTGCCATGACGCGGGGCCACGCATGAAGACGACCTTCCCGAGCGGCGGCTGGGCCATTCTGGCCGGACTGGTCGCGGCCTTCGCCGCCGTGCCGGGCCAGGCGGTCGAGGTGCCGTACCTGCCGTTGCAGACGGGCGCCGCCTACCCGCCGGCGAACGTGATGTTCATCCTCGACGATTCCGGCTCGATGACCTGGCGCTACATGTACAACACCCAGGTGCCGTCGATCAGCTACGTCAACCGCGACGGCCGCAACGATTCCAGCCGCCCGACCGGCGACAACATCAGTTCGGACGCCGACTACAGCCCGTTCTCCGACAGCCACGCCGAAGGCGTCTACGACCGCAGCTACGCCACCAACACGATCTACTACAACCCGTCGGTCACCTACCTGCCGTGGATGCAGGCGGACGGCACGCGGATGAGCGGCGGCACGAGCTACGACAGCGTGTACACGTCCAGCAACTTCGTCGGCAGCGACAGCGGCACCGCCGACCTCTCCGGCGTCGGCGAACCCGCCACGTTCTACGTGCCGGTTTCCGCCGGGTTGTCGAACAGCGACCTCGGCAAGCTGCAGAACTACTACCGTTACCAGATCCTGCAGAACGGGCAGGTCTGGCGCGCATCGTTCGCCTTCTCGGCGAACTCGGCGGCGCAATGCGATGGCGGGAACGCCCGCGGCTGGCGCTGGCGCGACTGCACGCAGGCCACGCCGACCGGGCGCAGCGAAGCCGCCGAGCGCGCCAATTTCGCGACCTGGTATTCCTACCATCGCACCCGGATCAAGGTGGCCAAGGCCGGCGCCAGCGAGGCCTTCGGCCAGCTGGGTTCCGGGATCCGGGTGGGCTACGACTCGATCTGGGGCCGGAGTTCCTACGACATCCCGGTCGGCACCAACGGCGGCGTGTTCAGCGGCAGCAACCGGGCCACCTGGTTCAGCCGCCTGCAATCGGCGCAGGGCAACAACGGCACGCCGCTGAAAGGCGCGCTGCAACGGGCCGGCAAGTACTTCTCGAACGCCAGTGCCGGCGGCCCGTGGGATGCGGGCGACGGCAGCCTGCTCAGCTGCCGGCAGAACTTCGCCATCCTCACCACCGACGGCTACTGGAACACCAACGACGGCTACGACGGCACGGTCAACGACGCCGACGCAACGCAAGGCGAAGTGATCCTGTCGGAGGACGGCAAGTCGAGCCTGCAGTACAAACCGGTGACGCCGTACCGCGACGACTTCGTCGGCCGCAACGGCCTGTATTCGCGCGGCGACACGCTGGCCGACATCGCCAACCACTACTGGAAGCGCGACCTGGTCACGACGCTCGCCAACGACGTGCCGACCTCGACCGCGGACCCGGCGTTCTGGCAGCACATGGTCACCTTCGGCGTTTCCATCGGCCTGCGCGGGCGTTTGGATCCGAAGACGGACCTGCAGTCGATCACCAATGGCAGCAAGCACTGGGGCGATCCGACCGATGCCGAGGACCTGGACCGCATCGACGACCTGTGGCACGCCTCGGTCAACGGCCATGGCAACTTCGTCGCCGCGACCAGCCCGACCGAGTTCGTGCAGGGCCTGATCGACGCGTTGGCCACGGTCGCGCAGCGCTTGGGATCGGCCTCCAACGTCACCGCGAACAGCACGTCGTTCCAGACCGATACGCGCGTGTACCAGGCCAGTTACGTCTCCGGCAAGTGGACCGGGGAACTCGCCGCCTACGAGGTCAGCTCGGCTGGCGTGTCGAACAAGGACGAGGACGGCGATGGCGTGCCCGATGCGGCCTGGAAGGCATCGCAGAACATCCCCGCGTACGGGGACCGGAACCTGTTCACGTCATCGGCGGTGGGCGTCGGCAAGGGCACCAGCTTCCCGACCACGGCGCAGCAGACCGCGTTGGGCGCGGACAACGCCGCCTATGTCGCCGGCTCGCGCGCGCTGGAGACGCGGCAGGGCGGCCCGCTGCGCGATCGCGACACCTTGCTCGGCGACATCGCCAATTCCTCGCCGATGTACGTGCACGACAACGAAGCGATCTACGTCGGTGCCAACGACGGCATGCTGCATGCCTTCTCGGCGGTCGATCGCGGCGCGCCTGGCAACCAGGCCGGCGGCGAGGAACTGTTCGCGTATGTGCCTGTCGGCATCGACCTGGCCGCGCTGGCCACGTTGAGCGACCCGCAGTACGGCCCCAACCACCGCTATTTCGTCGACGGCCCGGTGGTGGTGTCGTCGCAGGCGCAGACCGGCGGCAGCAATTACCTGCTGGGCACGCTGGGGCGCGGCGGCAAGGGATTGTTCGCGCTGGATGTCACCTACCCCGCGAACTTCGATGCCAGCGACGTGCTCTGGGACTACACCGGCACCGCGCTGGGGGACGACATGGGCCAGGTGCTGGGCGAACCGTTGATCGTCACCCTCAACAACGGCGCGACCGCGGCGATCGTCGGCAACGGCATCAACAGCAACAACGGCCATTCCGTGCTGTTCCTGCTGGACCTGGCCACGGGTGCGGTCATCCGCAAGTTCGACACCGGCTCGGGTGGCGACAACGGCCTCTCGGCGCCGCGCGGCGCCGACACCAACGCCGACGGCAAGGTCGATTACGTCTACGCCGGCGACCTCAACGGCAATGTCTGGAAGTTCGACCTGTCCGGCGCCACCGCCGCGGACTGGGCGATCGCCAACGGCGGCGCCGCGATGTTCCGGGCCGTCGATGCCGGCGGCAAGGCGCAGCCGATCACCACGGGCCTGGCGATCGCCCGCGATCCTGCGACTTCGCAGGTCTGGGTATTCGTCGGCACCGGTTCATTCATCGAGTCCGGCGACATCGGCGACACCGATGTGCAGTCGATGTACGGATTGATCGACAGCGGCGGCGCCATCGCCGGCCGCGGCGAACTGGTGGAGCGCGACATCCTGGTGACCGGAACGCAGGGCGGCCGCGACGTGCGCGGTTTCGAGGCGGCCGGGACGATGCCGGCCGACAAGAAGGGCTGGTTCATCGACCTCGACGAGCCGTCCCCGGGTGAGCGCGTGGTCAGCAATCCGCGCGTCCGCGGCACCGTGCTCCTGTTCGCCAGCATGGTGCCGCCGCAGGAAGACACCTGCGACGCCGGCGGCACCGGCTACATCAACGCGCTGGACGCCTTCAACGGCACCAGCCTGGGCAGCCCGTATTTCGACGTCGACGGCGATGGCGATTTCGACGACGACGACCGGATCAGGGAAGGCGACGTGCTGGTGCCGGTCGGCTCGATCGACCTGGGCGTGGGCATGCCGACGCTGCCGACGTTGATCGAGGAACTGCTGGTGGTCGGCGGATCCACGGGAACGCTCGGCTCCATCACGATGAACCCGCAAGGCGGCGGCGCGCGGCGCATTTCCTGGCGCGAGATCCTGAGGGACTGAAATGGCCGCAAGGGGCAAGGCGCGAGGCTTCACCCTGATCGAGCTGCTGATCGCGATCGCGGTCGTCGGCATCCTCACTGCGCTGGCGGTCGCCAGCTACGAGTTCGCCATGGTGAAGACGCGGCGCGGTGCGGCGAAAGCCTGCCTGGTCGAGGGGGCGCAGGCGATGGAGCGCAAGTACACCCTGACCTTCAGTTACGAAGGGGCGACGTTGCCGGCGTGTTCGGACGACGTGACCGACCATTACACGGTGGGTTTCGCGGCCTCCGAGCCGACCGCCACGACCTTCCGCATCGAGGCCGTGCCGAAGGGGTCGCAGGCCTCGTCGGACAGCACCTGCGGGACCCTGTCGGTCGACCATACCGGCGTGCGGCTCGCCGGCGACGGGAGCGCGGCGGCGGTGGATGCCTGCTGGTAGGCACGGCGACCTACCAGCAATCGCCTCCAGAAGGGGTCGACGACTTGGTGATCGTGCCGCAGCTGTTGCTGATCACGATCGTGTCGCAGGCGTCGTCAGATGCCTGGGCGCCCGTTGCGGTCGCGGTGATCGTGAAGCTGTTGGCGCTGCCCATCGCGGTCGCCGTGCCGGGACAGGTGCCCGAGGAAGGGAAGGTGATCGCACCGATGGTGTAATTGCCCGACGGCGTCGGCGAGGTGCCGCCGATGTCGGCGAGGCTGCCGTAGGTGGCGTGGTTCGCGCGCCATTTTTCCTGCCTCAGGGCCAGGTCGGTCAGCACCTGGTGCGCTTCGGCGCGGCGCGACTTGCGCATCTGGCCCGTGTAGGCGGGCACGGCGACCGCGGTCAGGATGGCGACGATCGCCACCACCACGATCAGCTCGATCAAGGTGAATCCCCTTTGCTGGGCGTTCATGGCCTTTCCCCCTTGGCTGCGCGGATGCTAGCACGCGTCACCGCGTCCGAAAGGCACCCCTCGCTCGTCGGAAGGATGCCGCCGGATGTCGGCCACGGGTTGATCCGGAGCGGTATTTCAGGCCTATTCGTGGTGGGGAGGAGGGCACCCATGCGGAAGTGTGACAGCCAGCAAGGTTTCACCCTGGTCGAGCTCATGGTCGGCCTGGCGGTGCTCGCCATCCTGACGGTGGCGGCGCTGCCCTCGTTTGCTTCCTTCCGCCAGCGTGCCGCCGTCCGCGAGGCCGCCGACCAGGCCGCCGCTTTCTGGAACAACGCGCGATTCGAGGCGGTGAAGCGCAATTCGATGGTGAAGGTCGGCGTGCAGAAGGCTGCCGACGGGACCTTCTGCCTGGGCGCCGCGACCACCACAAATCCCAGCGACGGCACGCCTTGCGACTGCAGCACCGCGGTGCCGGCCTTCAAGATCTGCAACGTAGCCCGGTTCCCGACCAGCCAGGACGAATGGAACGGCGTCACCCTGGACACCGGCAGCGACGTGGCGGTGCTCGAGGCCCAGCGCGGTCTCCTGGCAGACAGCGCGGGCGCTGGCGTGTTGGCGAGTTTTTCCGCTCCGGCCGGGCCGATGGATTACACGCTCAACCTGCACGTGGACGCATTGGGGCGGGCGGTTCTCTGCCAGTCGTCGGCCGATGCGATTCCGTTATCCGATTACGAGGGGCGCCAGTGTTCGCCGTGAAACCGATGCGGCCTGGCGGGTCCGGTGCGCGGCGCGCACGGGGCTTCAGCCTGGTCGAACTGATGGTCGCGATGGTGGCCGGGCTCGTGGTCGGCGGAGCCGTGCTCGCGTTCGCCATCGCCAGCATGAAGAGCAACGCCGACTACCTTGTGTCGACCCGCCTCACCCAGGACCTGCGGAGCACCCTCGACCTGGTGACCCGTGAGCTGCGGCGCTCGGGTTACGACGAGGATTCGCTTGGTTACATCTCCACGAGCAGTGGTTCCGACTTCGCGCGGCTGCTGCTGGACGATGAATCGGCGACGGCGGGCGAGTTCCAGTGCGTCATCTTCGCGTACGACCGTGCCGGCGGCGTCGTGGTCGGTGGTTCGCCGGAACCAGGCAATGGCGAGATCCGTGGGTTCCGCTATGCGACGCGCGATGGCGTCGGCGTGATCGAGTACGCGATCAGCTCGGACGGCGTGACTCCTGCTTGCGCTGGCGACGCGCCCGATTACACCGATTATCCGGCGAGCTGCAATGCCGGTAGCGGATGGTGCGCGCTGACCGACCCCACGCGCCTGGCGATCACCGAGTTCACCATCCGCGACCGCCGCAGCGGTGTCCCGACATCGGCGCCGGTCGTACAGATCCGCGAGCTCGACATCACCCTCACCGGCGACGCCATCGGCACGGACGAATACACCCGCACCTTCGCCAGTACGGTGCGCGTCCGCTCCGACTGTTTCGATGCGACGCTGTCCAACTGCGACCTGACACCATGAGGCCCGACATGTCCTTCCGGCGGAAGCAGCAAGGCGCGGCGACCTTGTTCATCACGATGGTGATCCTGATGATCCTTGGGTTGCTCGTGTTCGGATCGGCGGCGGTCGGCATGTTCGAACAGCGCACCGCGACCAACGACAACCGGGCGCAACTCGCCCACCAGGCGGCCGAGTACGCGTTGAACCTGGGCGGGGAATACATCAAGGCGAATGTGTCGAAGATCTCGACGACGAGTGCCGGTGGCTGGCTGGATGCGACCACGCCTGCAAACAAGCGATGGCAGTCCTGCGCGGGCATCACCAACACCGCGCATCCGTGCTTCGCCGAGCGTGACGCCACCCGGCGCGCGCAGATGTACTACTTCACCAGCGACGGCACCGCGGTGACCGATCCCACAAGCACCAAGCTGAACCTGCCGCTGTCCACGTCGACGACATTCCCCACCGGGGCCAAGCTGACCACGGTCGGCGGGACCGCGGCCTATACGGCCAACACCACCGTCCGCGCGCTGATGTGCCGCGTGGAAGAGCCGGACACGGGCGTGCCGGATTGCGCGCTGTCGCCCACCAGCGGCCGCCGGGTAGCAGTGATGCTGGTGGCCACCTCCAGCCTGCCCGGCGAGAGCGCAGCGGCGCAGGTCAAGGAGACCTGGGGCACGCTGGCGACCAAGAGCTATTCGGCTTCGACGCCGCTGGTGGCGTCCGGGGTCGTCGACCTCAACGGTAACTGGACCGTCGTCAGCGCGCCCAACGCGGGTGGATTCGGCGTCGCGGCGTCGATCTGGTCGCCGAACAACGTGTCGGGAACGAGTGCGGCCTGGAAGACCTGCACCCGAGACGATTACCTCAACGGCAACGACCTGTCGCTGTTGCAGCAGTGCGGCAACACGATCGGCTGCACCTGCGACTCGGAAGTCTTGTCGCAGAAGGCGACCGAGGGCATCGATGTCCTCGATGTCGATGGAAACACCGGGGCATTGCCGGACATCACCTTCTTTCCGGGAGGGGTGGACGCCCTCGGGAACCGGATGGACGACCCCGCCGACTTCACCGACGACAACTTGTTTGAATGGATCTTCGGCGTGGACGTGACGGGCGGGAATGGAACAGAAGTACTAAAAACATGTACCCCAAAGGCCAACTGTGCTGATCAGGCGCTTGAAGATCTAGGTTTTGATTTTTCTCATCCTGACTGCTCTTTCCTTAATTCTACTTCTTCTGGATTGTTTTACGTCAGGGGTGGGCGGGAAACAGCAGAAAAGGAAATCGATGGGGAAAAGGTAATGGTGGAAACCGGTGTCATTACGTCTGACAGCAACTGCGCTCCAGCTGGGGATGTTGGGTCTCCGGCCAACTGTGTTGTCCTGGTTGTCGACGGTGCATACACCTTCGGGCACAAGGGCAACTTTTACGGGACGATCTTCGTGCGCAGCGAGGACGACTCCGCCCAAGTCTTCGGCAATGCAAATGGCGCGGTGTTCGGTTCGATTATTCTCGAGGGCGGCGGCACGTTCAACGGCACGATGGACCTTGTCTACGACGAATGCGACGCGGGCAACCCCGATTCGCCGCTGTCCGAATCGACTCGCTTCGGTCGGCTGCCGGGCAGCTGGCTCGACAGCGCCACGGGTATCTAGGAGCAGGCATGGACACCTCACGCCGCAAGTCGCTTGGCATGACGCTTCTGGAGGTGATGGCCTCGGTCGCCATCGCCTCGTTCGGCCTGGTGGCCCTGGCCACGATGCAGATGAGCCTGGTGCGCTCCTCGGCCGAATCGCGCACGCAGTCAGTGGCGATCGCGCTGGCCAAGGAGAAACTGGAACAGCTCCGTTCGTTCGAAACATCTCTCCACTACATAGCTATCGATAGCGAGGCGGCGGAGTCGATTGATCGGGAAGGCGTGACATATTCGCGCACTACGACGGTGTCCCGGTATATCTATGACACGGGAACGAGCAAGTTCGTAGCAGCCGCCAACAAGACAAGTGACATGGGCGCGAAGGATTTCAAGCAGGTCCGCGTCACCGTCACCTGGACCGATGCCCAGGGCGCGACCCAGTCGGTGAGCCTGGAGGACGTGATCGACGGGCTGTCGCCTTCCGACTCCGCCAAGCTGCTCGCGGCGACCGCCGACAGCAGCCCGCGGACCGTGCAGGTCAAAATCCTGGACCCGGCCGCCGACGACATGGTCATTCCCATGGCCCTGAGTTCGGACGTGGAGAGCGCGGCAACCAATCCGAAGCCGAACGTGGTGCGCGGCGAGAACACGGTGGAAACGTCCTTCGACGTGATCACCTATAGCGGCCTCAACTCCGACGACGGCACCCGGGTCGCGCAGGCCAGGGTCGAAACGCTGATGGTTGGTTGCACCTGCGACTACGGTGCCGCGTCGGCGACCAAGGCAAAACGCCCGACCTATTGGAACGGCACCCGATATACGGTGCCGATCGACGCCGAATACACGGCACCGGCGGGCGTCGCCGCAGCGTATACAGCCCAGCAAAGCGACAAGTGCACGCTCTGCTGCCGCAACCATCACGATCCGGTCGGCACCGAAGGCGCCACGTTCTCGCCGCAACGGGTCACCAAGACCTCCGGGAAGGTTTCGGCTGCGCATCCGCACTACGCCAGCAAGGATGCCCTCGAGGCGGTCACTTCCGGTATTTACAAGGAATCCTGCCGGCTCATCCGGGTGGATGGCATCTGGTCGGTCGCGGCCGACCTGTCCAATGACTACTTCGCCCTGCTGGCCACGGGCGACGGAACTACCGCCGAGACACCGGTTCCGGATTCCACGTCGGTGCTCGGGTCCCCGGCGATCACCGGCGGTGCGGTCGCGCGCTACCAGGACTTCGTGATCGATTACCTCGATGGCCGCTTCGTGGATCCAGCCCCCTCCAAGGGCACCGAGCAGACCACTTACAACGCCGTCGGCGACCCGTATGCACTGGCTAGGGGCGAGAAGTACGTGCTCGACGAGCCGTCCGCCATCGAGATCAAGCTGGTGGATGCCGGCGGCAAGTGGCTGCACTCCCGCGGGCTATATGTCGATTACCTCGAGGACGATGCGGTCGACGCCATCACTTCGGCCAAGGCGACGTCGGCATGCCAGGCTTCGGCCGAGGCGAAAAGCACCTGCATCCTGAAGCTGTTGCCGTTCACCACGATCAATTTGACGGAGCTTGCAGATTGGTCGCCCACCAGCGGCCCGCTGGCGGTCACCAACAACGATTTCAGCGCGTCCCGTTCGGCCAGCGATCCCGTGCGCGGCAACGTCACCAGCAACGCCAAGGCGGAGATGCTGGGCGTGATCGTCAGCACTTTCGCCCGAAAGTCGAACTCGGGTCTGCTCGATCTTGCGTTCGACGCCATTTCCCCGGCTGACGCGACGACGACCCCCGACACGCAGGCGTTCAATGTGCGCGATGGTCTCCCCACTGACATCGGCAGCGAACTGTTCTGGGTGCTGCTGACGATGCCAACCGACTTCGCCGGGACGCCCCAGGTCTCCTACATCACCGGCGCGCAGGCGTCCAAGGGTTGTTCGGCCTCGGGGTCGGGGACCGGCGTCTACAAGCAAAGCTGCAACGTGTCGAATGGCTCGCCCAGCGCCGGTCTTGGCGTGGCCAACACCATGGCCGTGCTTCTCAATGGCTACAACAAGTCGCGCAGTACCACCGACACCAAGGCGCTGGGTTTCAGCTGCACTTACGGTGGTGGCGACACTTCCACCGGATGGCCGACCATTTCGCCTGACGGCAAGGCCTATCCGGTAAACGTGTGCCCCAATTACAACATCACGTCCGCCACCAACAAGACCAAGGGCGAAACCGCCAGCAAGATCACCGTCAGCAATGACGGCCTGGGCGCGGAATCGGCGTTGATCAACTTCACCAACCTCGATGCGAACGATGAGGTCGTGGTCGAATTCGCCGCCAATCCGACAAGCACCTTGGTCAATCGGCCAGCCAGCTGCTACTACACCTGCAACAAGGGAGAGAACAAGGGCGCGTGCAAGGGCAACTCGGCTGACGTCACACTGCACTTCGCCGAGCCGGCAACCTGCCCCTGAGGATCCCGGTCACCGCGGCGCCGCGGAGCATTGCTCCGCGGCCCGCGACGGGGCCCTGGCGTCGCGCAAGCGCCCGTCGTTCGCGAGCACCAGTGCCGCCGCGGAGCCCGGGCCATTGCCGGTGCACAACGTGAACGTGACGTTCGACCCCGCATTCCCTCCATTGGGCTGGAACACCAGGCGCTTGCGGCCCTTGCTCGTGAACAGGCGGATGTCGTCGGGCAGCGCGGATTCCTCGTGCAAGAGCGTCTCGTTGGCATCGCGGCGCCGATCACCGTCGATGTCCGCATAGGCAATCCAGCCGTCGCTCCAGTCCCAGTCGTCCCTGCAATCGATTGCCGCGGACGGGCACAGCACCACTTCCGTCCCCGCGATCGCCGCATGGGTGATCGAGCGCTGCAGGGACCCCAACAACGCCGCCCGCGCCGCCGCCGCATGGGTCCGCGCGAGCGCGTTGCTCCAGGCGGGGACGGCGATCGCGAGCAGGATGCCCACGACCAGCATCGCGATCACCGCCTCGACCAGGGTGAATCCCCATTGCAGCGCGCGCATCGGCGTCCTCCTTCCACTGGATGGAACGCAGCATGGGCCGCGCGGACCGAGGGAGGGATCGGCGTCCCCCGTCGCCGACCGTAGGAAGTCCCCCCGATGCGCCGTAACCGTTTACAGCGCCGCTACCGCGAAAAACGATTTGACACGGGAAAAAGGCCCGACGTAATGTGATGTCCGTCGCAGCTTTCCGCCCTTTCGGAACCTGCGGAGTCGCCGGCGAACTTCCTGTGGGGGGAGGGACGTCGGGTCAAATCCAGGCGTCCGGAGAGAACGCCGTCGTCACAAGCATGGAAGTCTGGCCGCCCAGTCGGCCTTTTCGGGGTATCCACTTCGAGAACAGAACGCGGAAGCGATACCGGTCCTGCCGCAGGAAGCGGGCAGGGACGCAGCAAGGCAGGACGCCAGTCGGCAGGACGCCGGCGCAGGACGCGAACGTGGACCGGGACAACTTGCCGGCATTCGGAATTACCCGGCCTTCGGGCCGGGTCTTTCTTAGAACAGGCGGTCCAGGCCTTCCGCAGCGATCGCCGCGAACTTGCCCGACAGCACGCCGAACACCGCGATCGACACCAGGCCGCCGGCCCAGGCCAGCAGCATCAGCGCGCCATCGCGCTCGAGCATGGCGAAGGCGAACAGCAACAGCAGCCCGCCGAACAGGTAGTTGGTGAGCGGGATCGGCAGCGACAGCAGGAAGCCGAGCAGCACCAGCAGCAGGCCGGTCAGCATCATCGCCGCGCGCTGTTGCAGCAACAGCCCCAACCGCGGCCGCACCAGCCGCTCCAGGCGCGCCAGCCAGGGCACGATGAGCCGGTGGAAGCGCACCAGCGCGCCGCGATGCGGCCCGCGCCGTGCGATGAAGCGCGGCAGCCACGGCCGCCGGCGTCCCGCCAGCAACTGCACCCCGATCAGCATCACCAGCGGACCGCTGATCGCGCCGCCCACCGGGATCGGGATGAAGGCCGGCAGCGTCGCCACCAGCAGCAGCATGCCGAACGCGCGTCGCCCCAGCCCGGCGAGCAGCCCCTGCAGCGGCAGCAACTCGTCGGGATCGCCGATGGTGAAACCATCGAGCAACCCACGCAGGTTGCGCTCACGCATGGTCGCCGGGTGCTCCCGTGTCCCCTGGCCACGCCTCGCCGGCAATGCGCTGCATCAGCAGCTTGTCGATCCTGGGGCCATCGAGGTCCACCACTTCGATCCTCCAGCCGCCCCAGTCGAAATGCTCGCCGGGGTGCGGGATCCGGCCGAATCGCGCGATGACCATGCCCGCGGCGGTGTGATAGTCGTGTTCGTCCTCGCCGGGCAGCAGGCCGCCGCCGAACAGCTCGCGCAGGTCGTCGAGCGGCAGCGAGCCGTCGACCAGCAGCGAGCCATCCTCGCGCTCCACCACCAGCGCCTCGGCGTCCGCGCTCTCGCCGGACTGCATCCGGCCCAGCACCGCGCCCATCAGGTCGTTCAGCGTGACCATCCCGGTCACGTCGCCGTATTCGTCCACCACCAGCGCCAGCGACTGCTGTTCCTCGCGGAAGATCTCCAGCAGCTTCAGCGCATGCGTGGACTCGGACACGAACACGGTTTCGCGCAGCTCGCGGAACAGGTCGGGCGTGCGCTGGTCCAGGTGTTCGAGCAGCGATTTCACTTCCAGCACGCCCAGCACGTCCGCATCGCTGCCGCGATAGACCGGGTAGCGGGAGTAGGGGGTCTCCTGCATCGCCGCCAGGTTCTCCTCGAAGCTGGCGGCGGCGTCGAGCCAGGTGATCCGCGGCCGCGGTGTCATCAGGCTGTCCGCGGTGCGGTCGCCCAGGCGCATCACCCGCTGCATCATGTTGCGTTCGTCGGCGTCGATCAGGCCCTGCTCGTGGCTCTCGCTCACCAGCAGGCGGATTTCCTCCTCGGTGATGGCGTTGCGGGCGTCGTCGCGGATGCCGAGCAGGCGCAGGACCCCGCGGTTGATCGCGCCCAGGGCCAGGACCACGGGCTTGGCGATGCGCGCCAGCCAGTCCAGCGGCAACGCCACCCTGCAGGCGATCTTCTCGGGGTTGGTGAGCGCCAGGCGCTTGGGGATGAGCTCTCCGAAGATCACCTGGCCCGCGGTGATCAGGCCCACCGCGGTGCCGATGCCGATGGCGGAGGCGTATTCGATGGCTTCCGGCCACGTGCCTTCGAGCCACTGGCCGATCTCCTTTCCGATCGCCTCGCCGCCGACCAGGCCGGTGAGCACGCCGATCAGGGTGATGCCGATCTGCACGGTGGACAGCAGGTGGTCCGGGTGCTCGGCCAGCGCCAGGGCCTTGCGGGCGCCGCGGCTGTGCTCGGCCATCTGCCGCAGGCGGCTCTTGCGCGAGGTCATGACCGCCATCTCCGACAGGGCGAAGAACGCGTTCAGGACGATCAGGAGCAGGACGATCAGGAGCTGCAGCACGTGCGGTCCCAGGGGGCGGAGGCTCGCCACCGGCGATGATATCAGCCGCCCGTGGCGGCTCCCCCACGGGACGCTGACACAAAACGGTCATAATCCAGCCATACCATCGTCACCTTCCCCAGTGCCGGAGGCGGCCGCATGTTCTCCCTGCAGACGATCTTCGGCCAGGGCAAGCAGTTCTATGCCCTGCTGGACGAGGCGGCCAAGGCCGCCCACGACAGCACCGTGGCGCTCTACGAGATGCTTTCCGACCGCACCCGGGCCCCGGTCCTGGACGCGTTCAAGCTGGCCCGCCAGCGCGAGCGCGACGCCTCGGAGAAGATCAGCCAGGCCCTGGTCGACAGCTTCATCACCCCGATCGAACGCGAGGACATCGAGGCGCTGGGGTCGGCGCTGTACAAGATCCCCAAGCAGGTCGAGCGTTTCGCCGACCGCTTCGCATTGGCCCACCATCGCCTGGAGGGGATCGACTTCGCGCCGCGCGCGGCGATGCTCGAGAAGGCCGCCGCGGTGGTCGTGGAAATGGTCCACGAGCTGCACAAGATGCGCCTGGAGCCGATGAAGCGGCTGAGCGACAAGCTGCGGGTGATCGAGAACGAGGCGGACCGCCTGATCCTCGAGCTGCACCGCGACATCTACTCGGGCAACCTCGACGCCAGCGAGATGTTCCTGCTCAAGGAGTTCTTCGAGATCCTCGAAAAGGCGATCGACCGCTGCCGCGAGGCCGGCGTGGTCGCCTACGAAATCGCGCTGAAGAACAGCTGAGGCCGGCCCGATGCTGACCCTCGTGCTGGTGGTGGTGCTCGCCGCGCTCGTGTTCGAGTTCATCAACGGCTTCCACGACACCGCCAACTCCATCGCGACCGTGGTCGCGACCAAGGTGCTGTCGCCGGGGTCCGCGGTGATGCTGGCAGCGACGATGAATCTCATCGGCGCGTTCATGGGCACCGCGGTGGCCAAGACCATCGCTTCCGGCCTGGTGGACACCGAGGTGGTGAACGTCACCGCGCAGGTGCTGCTATGCGCGCTGATGGGCGGCATCAGCTGGAACCTGATCACGTGGTGGCTGGGCCTGCCGTCGTCGTCCTCGCATGCCTTGATCGGCGGCCTGTGCGGCGCCGCCCTGGCCGCCGCGCACAACGACTGGAACGCGCTGATCTGGTCGCAGGACCTGGGCGGCTGGACCCAGAACAAGGGCCTGCTGTGGAAGGTGCTGGTGCCGATGATCAGTTCGCCGATCGCCGGCTTCACCCTGGGCGTGGTGATCCTTTCGTTGCTCTACGTGTGCATCGCGGCGCTCGGTCGCGCCGGTCCGGTGTTGTCCAGGTTCGCGCGGCCGCGTTGGGTGAATGCCTTCTTCGGCAAGGCGCAGCTGGTTTCCGCCGCCTACATGGGCTATGCCCACGGCACCAACGATGCGCAGAAGACCATGGGCATCATCGCGCTGACGATCTTCGCCGCGCAGGCCAACGGCGTGCTCGACGACCTGCCGGGCTGGCTCTCGTTCCTGCATCCGAACGGCGACGAGTCCGGGATCGATCCCTGGATCATCACCACCTGCGCGCTGGTGATGGCGGCCGGCACCGCGGCCGGCGGCTGGCGGATCATCAAGACGCTGGGCCACAAGATGGTCAAGCTGCACCCGATCGACGGCTTCGCCGCGGAGTCGGCCTCGGCGACGATCCTGGTGACGGCGGCGCACTTCGGCATGCCGGTGTCCACCACCCACAGCATCTCGACCGCGATCATGGGCGTGGGCTTCGCCAAGAATCCGCGCGCGCTGAAATTCACCGTGATCGAACGGATCATCTGGGCCTGGATCCTGACCATCCCCGCCGCCGGCGGCATGGCCTACGCGACGTTGCGGCTGTTCGAATTGCTGGGATGGGCGTAGCCGACGCCGAGCGCATCCTTGCCGCGGTCCGCGCCATCCCGCGCGGGCAGGTGGCCAGCTACGGCGAGGTCGCGCGCCGCGCCGGCTTGCCGCGTCGCGCGCGGCTGGCGGCCCGGGTCCTGAGCGCGAACACCGATCCTTCCTTGCCCTGGCACCGGGTGCTGCGCGCCGACGGTCGCATCGCCTTCCCCGAGGGTTCGCACGGTTTCCGCGAGCAGGCGCAACGGCTGCGCGCGGAAGGGGTGGCGGTGGTGGGTGGCCGCGTGCGGGCGCCGACGCGCCAGGGCAGTGATCTCGACGCGGAGCTCTGGGCCACGCCCTGAACACGGCCGGCCGGTATCATGGCCGCATGTTTTCCAATCTCCCCCCGGTCACCAAGGCGCTGCTGATCGCCAACGGCATCGTCTTCGTCCTGCAATGGCTGCTGGGCGACGGCACGTTCGCCGCTTTCATGCTGTGGCCGCTGGGCGGCGACGGCGGCGTCGAATCGATGGCCACCACCTTCCTGCCCTGGCAGCTGGTGACGTACTCGTTCCTGCACGGCAGCTTCGCCCACGTCGGCTTCAACATGCTGGCCTTGCTGATGTTCGGTGCGCCGCTGGAATACACCTGGGGCAACCGCCGCTTCCTCACCTACTACTTCACCTGCGTCGCTGGCGCGGGCCTGTGCCAGCTGGCGGTGGGCACGTGGGCGGTGATGCAGGGCGGCTTCGCCTACCCGACCATCGGTGCGTCCGGCGGTGTGTTCGGCCTGCTGCTGGCCTACGGCATGCTGTTCCCGCACCAGCGGGTGATGCTGCTGATCCCGCCGATCCCGATGAAGGCGCGCACGCTGGTGATCGTGTACGGCGCGATCGAGCTGCTGCTCGGTTTCAGCGGCCTGCAACCCGGCGTGGCGCACTTCGCGCACCTGGGCGGGATGCTGTTCGGCTGGCTGCTGATCCGCTACTGGCGCGGCCAGCCGCCGTTCGGCCGCGGCGGGCCCAGGCGCCGAGGCACCTTCCGCTAGCCCATGTGGGAGCGGCGGAAGCCGCGAACGAGTCGCTTCGACAGTCGCGGCTTCCGCCGCTCCCACAATCAATCCCAGATCTTCACCTGCAGCGCCGGCTCGCGCTGCATCGGCGTGCCCGGCTTGCACTTGAACGCGCTGCCGAACGCGGCCTGGTTGGCCAGCACTGCGTTGGTGCGCCACTTGCCCGGCGCATGCACGTCCGAAGCGGCCATGCGTGCGGCGACATCCGGCGACATCTGCTGCGGCCATAACTTCGCCCAGCCCTGGAAGAACCATTGCCGGCCGGCATCGTCCAGCGCCGGCTGCGCCGTGGCCAACGCGTCCAGCGCCAGTTCGACGCCGGACAGGTCGGCGGCGTTTTCCTCGAGCGTACGTTGCCCGTCCACGCCCAGGCCGCCGTACTGGACCACCAGCGGCGCCAGCTGCATGTCCCAGGCGCTGGCGTCGGCGGCGGTCCACCAGTCGCGCAGCTGGCCGTTGGCCGCGACCATGCGGCCCTCGCCGTCGATGGCATGGGTCAGTTCATGCGCGACCAGCGCACCGAGCGCGCCGTAGTTCGCCGCCTGGTCGCGTGCCATGTCCAGCACCGGCGGCTGCAACGTCGCCGCGGTGATGATCAGCCGGTTCTGGGCGACGTCGTAGCCCAGCGCCGGCTGCTGCGGCAGCACGTTCCAGCGCCGGTCGGCGTTGCCGCGGCCGATCCGGCGCATTTCCTCGCGATGCCGCCAGGTGGAGGCGATCAGCATGTTGCTGCCGAAGCTGCCGCGGCCCATCGGTTGCACGGTGTAGTCGAGGTCGCGCGCCGGCGTGCCGATCTCCACGCGCAGCAACGCCAGCTTGGCCTTGGCTTCGGCGCGCGCGGTGTCGCTCATCCAGCTGTTGCGATCGATCGCGCGGCCGAACGCGTCGCGCACCTGCGCGGCGATCCCGACGGCCATGGCGCGATTGGCTTCGGGCAGGTAAAGAGCCGCATATTCGCGGCCGAGCATCGGGCCCGCGGCGCGGTTGATCGCCGCCAGCACCAGGTCCTGGCGCGAGGGCGGCGCCAGTTCGCCGCGCAGCACCTGGCCGCGGAAGGCGAAGTCGACGTCGCGCCAGGCCTTCGACAGGTAGGGCGCGGCCGCGGAGGCGACGTGGAAACGCAGGTAGGCCTGCCATTGCGCGGGCTTCAGCCCGGCCACCATCGCGTCGAGTTGCGAGAACAGTTGCGGGTTGGCGAGAGACACGCTGTCGTCGGTGACCCCCTGCGCCTGCAGGAACGACTGCAGCTTCAGGTTGCGGTATTGCTGGTCGAGCCCGGCCACGGGCACCAGCGCGTAGCTGGCGCGCGGATCGCCGAGCAGGCTGGCGGGGCGGCTGGCCGTGGCGATCCGCGTTTCCAGGTCGATGACCGCCTGGGTGTCCGCCTGCAACCGCGCCGCGGGGGTGCCGGCAAGCGCCAGCAGCTTGGAGACGTAGTCGCGGTAGCGGTCGAGCAGGGCGCGGGTCTCGGTGTCGTTGCGCGTGTAGAACGCCGGATCCGGCAGGCCCAGCCCGCCTTGGGTGAAGTAGCCGACGTGGCGGTCCAGGTCGGACAGGTCGATGTCGGCGCCGAAGTCGAACAGCACCGGCAACCCGACCTGGTGCAGGGCGGCGATGGCGGCGGGAACGTCGCGACCGCGGCGGATCGCGTCGATCCGCGCCAGCAACGGGGCGATCGGCTGCGCGCCGTCGCGTTCCACCGCCGCTTCGGCCAGGCCGCTGGCCCAGAAATCGCCGAGCAGCTTCGGCACGCCGGCCTGGGCCGACTGCATGTAGTCGTTGAGCAGATCCACCTGCTGCTGGCGCGCGCGTTCGGCCAGTTCGCCGAATGCCGATTCCATGCCCTCGCCGGCGACGATCAGGTGCGCGTCCAGCCAGGACTGGTTGGTGAAGGTGTGGAAGTCGGTGCAGACGGCAGGGACCTCGGGCGTCTTCGCCTTGGCCTTGCGTTGCGCCTGGGCGGCGGGAGGTGCGAGGCAAACCGCCAGCGCAAGGGACAGGGCGAGCGCGTGCATGGACAGGCGTGGTGTTGGCATGCCGCGAGTCTAGCAAGCAGCCGCGTGTGCGCATGAACACGCATGCCGCGAACAAAAAAGCCCCGGGGCGAACCCCGGGGCCTGGTCGCTTCGCGACGCGGGAACTGCTTACCAGATGACCACGCGCTTGTCGTCGGCGCGGACCATCGGCTGGCCGGGCTGGCACTGGAACGCGGCGGCGAACGTCGGCATGTTCGAGGGCGCGCCGATCGCGCGGAACTTCGCCGGCGCGTGCGGATCGGTGTTCAGGCGCACCTTCAGCTCGTCCGGCGTGTAGTTGCGGCGCCACACCGTGGCCCAGTTGATGAAGAAACGCTGGTCAGGGGTGTAGCCGTCGACCTGCGCCGCCGGGTCGGTGCCGGCGTCGGCCAGCGCCTTGCGGTAGGCGTCATAGGCGACGGTCAGGCCGCCGAGGTCGGCGATGTTCTCGCCCAGTGTCAGCTCGCCCTTGACGTGCAGGCCGTCGATGGACTCGTAGTCGTCGAACTGCTGCACCAGCTTGGCGGTGCGCGCCTCGAAGCCCTTGCGGTCGGCGTCCTGCCACCAGTTGGCGAAGTTGCCCTGGGCGTCGAACTGGCTGCCCTGGTCGTCGTAACCGTGCAGCATCTCGTGGCCGATCACCGCGCCGATGCCGCCGTAGTTGAGCGCCGGGTCGGCCTTGGGATCGAAGAATGGCGGCTGCAGGATGGCCGCCGGGAACACGATCTCGTTCTGCAGCGGGTTGTAATAGGCGTTCACCGTCTGCGGGGTCATGCCCCACTCGGTGCGGTCGACCGGCTTGCCGATCTTGCCGAACTGCCAGTCGCGGTTGAACTTGGCCGCGGCCAGGACGTTCTCCGCGTAACCGCCGCGCGAGCTCCCCAGGCCGTCCCAGCTGCGCCACTTGTCGGGATAGCCGATCTTGGGCATGAAGCTGTTCCACTTGGCGATGGCCTTCTGCTTGGTCTCATCGCTCATCCAGTCGAGGTTCTCCAGGCGCGACTTCAGCGAGGCGCGCAGGTTGTCCACCAGCTTCTCCATCGCCGCCTTGGATTCGGCCGGGAAGTACTGCTTCACGTACAGCTGGCCCAGGGCCTCGCCGACACTGCCTTCCACCGCGTCCATCACCCGCTTCCAGCGGTCCTTCTGTTCCTGCTGGCCGCGCAGGGTCTTGTTGAAGAAGTCGAAGCGCTCGTCGGCGAAGGTGTCGGCCAGGTACGGGGCCATGCCGTCGATGGCGTGGATGCGCAGGTAGGCCTGCCAGTCCTCGACCGGGACGTCGGAGATCATCTTGTCGAACTCGGCGAAGAATTCCGGCTGCGACAGCGAGAAGCCCTCCACGTCCAGGCCCTGCGACTGCATGAACTCGCCCCACGGGAAATTCTTCGCGGACTTGTCGGCGTCGGCCACGGTGACGTAGTGGTACTGGTTGTTCGGATCGCGCATCTCGATGCGCGAGATCGAGGCCTTGGCCAGGCGGGTCTCGAAGTCGAGGACGGCCTGCGCCTGCGCGTCCGCCGCGGCCTTGTCCACGCCGGCGTTCTGCAGCTGCCTGCTGACATGGGCGACGTATTGCTCCCGGATCTTCTTGTACGAGCCGTCCTTGCCGTCCTCGAGGTAGTAGGCCTTCTCCGGCAGCGCCAGGCCGCCCTGGAACGCGTATCCGATCACCTGCGAGGAATTCTTGAAGTCGGCCTCGCCGCCGAAGCTGAACACTTCGCCGCGGCCCGCGGCGAATTCGTCGCGCAGGTATTGGCC
Source organism: Lysobacteraceae bacterium (assembly GCA_004297225.1). Lineage (GTDB taxonomy): Bacteria > Pseudomonadota > Gammaproteobacteria > Xanthomonadales > Xanthomonadaceae > Cognatiluteimonas. The sequence continues at coordinate 90,546 of SCUI01000013.1, forward strand.
GATGTCGGCGGGGGTCTTGATCGCGTCGATGCGATCCAGGATCGGCTGGATCGGCTTCAGGCCGGCGGCATTGACCGCCGCCTCGTCCATGCCGGTGGCATAGAAGTCGCCGACCAGCTTGGACAGGCCGCTGGCGCCGGCGTCGGCCGCGGCGGCCTCGGCGATGTTGCGGCTGGCCACTTCCGAGCGCTCGTCGAGCATCTCGAAGCTGCCCCAGGTGGTGCGGTCCGCCGGCACCGGGTGCGCGGCCAGCCACTTGCCGTTCACGAACGCATCCAGGTCCTCGCACGCGTCCTTCGTGGTGTCGAGGTCGTCGATCGCGAAGGCGGCGGTCGGCGGCAGCTCGATGGCGGTGGTGGCGGGGGCCGGCGCGGGCGCGTCGGCGGCGGGGGCGGCGTCCTGCTTCTGGCAGCCGGCCAGGGCGGCGGCGATGGCGACGGACAACAGCAGGGTCTGGGGCTTGTGGCTCACGGGTGGCTCCATTGGGCAGGAATCCCTGCGATTCTGGACCGGTGCGACGTCGCGGGAGGGTGTCGGAGGTCATGCGTCGCCCGCGCGCTGGTTGCGCCGCTTTGGCCGCCTCGGCACAATATGCGGCCCCGCCCGAATAGCTCAGCTGGTTAGAGCACTTGACTGTTAATCAGGGGGTCGTTGGTTCGAGTCCAACTTCGGGCGCCAGACATCTCCACGTGAAAGCCCGCAGCGATGCGGGCTTTTTCGTGGCCGCGACAGGGGCCGGTCATCCAGGACCGGGCGGCGCGGATACACTGGCGGGTCCATGTCCGACGCCCCCGCCAGGTTCCAGCTCGTCTCGCCGTATTCGCCCGCCGGCGACCAGCCGCAGGCGATCGACAAGCTCGCCACGGGCTTCGAGGCCGGCGTCGCCAAGCAGGTGCTGCTGGGCGTCACCGGCTCGGGCAAGACCTACACCATCGCCAACGTCATCCAGCGGGTGCAGAAGCCCACGCTGGTGATGGCGCCGAACAAGACCCTGGCGGCGCAGCTGTACGGCGAGTTCAAGTCGTTCTTCCCGAACAACTCGGTCGAGTACTTCGTCAGCTACTACGACTACTACCAGCCCGAGGCCTACGTCCCGTCCTCCGATACCTACATCGAGAAGGACAGCTCGGTGAACGAGCACATCGAGCAGATGCGGCTGTCGGCGACCAAGGCGCTGCTGGAACGACGCGATTCGATCATCGTCTGCACGGTCTCGGCGATCTACGGCCTTGGCGACCCGGGCGAGTACCACAAGATGGTGCTGCACATGGTCCGCGGCGAGCGCATCGACCAGCGCGAGCTGATCCGGCGGCTGACCGAGATGCAATACGACCGCAACGAGATGGACCTCACCCGCGGCACCTACCGCGTGCGCGGCGAGGTGATCGACGTGCACCCGGCCGAGTCCGACGCCGAGGCGCTGCGGATCGAGCTGTTCGACGGCGAGATCGAGAACCTCACCCTGTTCGACCCGCTCACCGGCGAGACCCTGCGCAAGCTGCCGCGCTACACGATCTACCCGGGTTCGCACTACGTCACCAGCCGTCGCACCGTGCTCGACGCGGTGGAAACGATCAAGGTCGAGCTGCGCGAGCGGCTGGAGCAGCTGTACGCAGCGAACAAGCTGGTGGAAGCCCAGCGCCTGGCGCAGCGCACCCAGTTCGACCTGGAGATGATGGCCGAGGTCGGCTACTGCAACGGCATCGAGAACTATTCCAGGCACCTCACCGGCTACATGCCCGGCGAACCGCCGCCGTGCCTGTTCGACTACCTGCCGCCCGACGCGCTGCTGGTGGTCGACGAATCGCACGTGACCGTCCCGCAGATCGGCGCGATGTACAAGGGCGACCGCTCGCGCAAGGAAACACTGGTCGAGTTCGGCTTCCGCCTGCCGTCGGCGCTGGACAACCGCCCGCTCAAGTTCGAGGAATGGGAGGGCAGGGCGCCGCGCGCGATCTTCGTTTCGGCGACGCCGGGGCCGTACGAACTCCGCGAGGCGGCCGGGGAGATCACCGAACTGGTCGTGCGCCCGACCGGCCTGATCGATCCCGAGGTGGAGATCCGCCCGGTCGCCACCCAGGTGGACGACGTGCTCGGCGAGATCCACCTGCGCGTCGCCATGGGCGACCGCGTGCTGGTGACCACGCTGACCAAGCGCATGGCCGAGAACCTGACCGAGTACCTGGCCGAGCACGACGTCAAGGTTCGCTACCTGCACTCGGACGTGGACACCGTCGAGCGCGTGGAGATCATCCGCGACCTGCGCCTGGGCAAGTTCGACGTGCTGGTCGGCATCAACCTGCTGCGCGAGGGCCTGGACATGCCCGAGGTGTCGCTGGTGGCGATCCTGGACGCCGACAAGGAAGGCTTCCTGCGCTCGGCCGGTTCGTTGATCCAGACCATCGGTCGCGCCGCCCGCAATTTGCGCGGCAAGGCGATCCTGTATGCGGACCGCGTCACCAACTCGATGCAGAAGGCGATCGACGAGACCGACCGGCGCCGGCAGAAGCAGGTCGAGTACAACGCCGAGCACGGCATCACCCCGCAGAGCGTGCAGCGCGCGGTGATGGACATCATGGAAGGCGCGCGCGCCGAGCCGGGCATGGTCAAGATCGGCCGCGGCAAGGGCCGCAAGGTCGCCGAGACCGCCGAGGACTACGCGGCGCTGAGCGCCTCGCAGGCCGCGGCGCGGATGAAGGAACTGGAGCAGAAGATGCACCAGCACGCCCGTGACCTCGAATTCGAGGAGGCGGCCGCGGCCCGCGACGAGCTGCGGCGGTTGAAGGACGCCCGGCTGGCAAGCTAGAATTCGCGACCCCGCGGGCTTCCCGCGGGGCATCCGGGCGGTTAGCTCAGCGGTAGAGCACTACCTTGACATGGTAGGGGTCACAGGTTCGAACCCTGTACCGCCCACCAATCGCGTCGACGGCGGGCCAGGCCCCGCGGCGGGATTGGATGACAGCGCTGGACAATCGGCCAGCGGCAAGGTTCCATGTGCCGGACCCCGGCCAGGAACCGACCATGCAACCGCAGCCCGCAACGCCTGTCGCCGGAGCCGCGCCCGGCACCTCCCGCCTTGCCCTCGTGGTGGTGACCTCGATCTTTTTCATGTGGGGCTTCCTCACCTGCCTCAACGACATCCTGATCCCGCACCTCAAGGCTTCCTTCGAGTTGAGCTGGGTCCAGGCGATGCTGATCCAGTTCACTTTCTTCGGCGCCTATTTCCTGATGTCGCTGCCGGCCGGGCGGCTGGTTTCGGCGCTGGGCTACAAGCGCGGCATCGTCGCCGGGCTGCTGGTCGCCGGCGTCGGTGCGTTGATGTTCTGGCCCGCGGCCGGCCTGCATGCGTATCCGCTGTTCCTCGGCGCGCTGTTCGTGCTCGCCACCGGCATCACCGTGCTGCAGGTGGCGGCGAACCCCTACGTCGCACTGCTCGGCCCGGAGCGCACCAGCCACAGCCGCCTGACGCTGGCGCAATCGATGAACTCGCTCGGCACGACGATCGCGCCCTTGTTCGGCGGACTGCTGATCCTGGCCGCGGCGCCGCCTTCGCCCGAACAGATCGCGGTGATGCCGGCGGCGGAGGCGTTGGCCTGGCGCACCAGCCAGGCGCAGGCGGTGCAGGGCCCGTACCTGGGCCTGGCCGTGACATTGTTCGTGCTTGCCGCGATCGTGATGGCCTTCCGGTTGCCGGCGATCCGCGGCGTCGAGGACCTCGCCCACGACCGGCGCTACCGGATCGCCGACGTGCTGCGCCATCCGCACGTGTTGTTCGGAGTGCTCGCGATCTTCTTCTACGTCGGTGCCGAAGTCTCGATCGGCAGCGTGCTGGTCAACTACCTATCGATGCCGGAGATCGGCCGGGGCCTGACCGAGCAACAGGCGACGACCTACGTTTCGATGTACTGGGGCGGCGCGCTGGTCGGCCGCCTGGCCGGTTCGTTCCTGCTGGCGAAGATGGATCCCCGCAGGGTGCTGGCGGCTTTCGCCGCGATCGCGGCGATGCTGCTGCTGGTCACGATGTCCACCAGCGGCGACCTGGCCAAGTGGTCGGTGGTTTCGATCGGGTTGTTCAACTCGATCATGTTCCCGACCATCTTCGCGCTCGGCATCGAGCGCCTGGGCCCGATGACCGGGAAGGCGTCCAGCCTGCTGATCATGGCTATCGTCGGCGGCGCCGTGGTCCCGCTTGCCACCGGCTGGCTGGCCGACACCCAGGGCTTGCAGCAATCGCTGGCGTTGCCGTTGGTGTGTTACGGCTACATCGTGTTCTACGGCCTGCGCGGCTCGCGCGTGCGAGACCTGGATACGGCCCCCGCGATGCGCGCTTGAGTCGATCGCGCCGGCGGCACCGGGCCGGTCGATTCGCGCAGGACCAGTGCGTGGGTCACTTCGACCATGCGGCCGGGCTCGGCGCCGCGGATGTGCTGCAATAGTTCGAGGGTCGCGATGCGCCCCATCTCCGCGGTCGGCTGGCGCACGGTCGTCAGCGCGGGATAGATGTGGCGCGCGATCGGCGTGTCGTCGAAGCCGCATACGGAAAGGTCGCGCGGCACCGACAGGCCGCGTTCCCCGGCGACACGGATGACGCCCGCCGCGGTGTCGTCGTTCGCCGCGAAGATCGCCGTCGGCGGCGACGGCAGGTCGAGCAGCCGCTTGCCGCCGCGGATGCCCGACTCGAACACGAACTCGCCGGGAACCACCAGCTCCGGGTCGTACTCGATGCCTGCCTGGCCGAGCGCATCGCGGTAGCCGGCATGGCGCCAGTGGCAGGCGCCGTGCGAGGCCGCGCCCATGATGTGGCCGATGCGGCGGTGCCCCAGCCCGACCAAGTGGGCGATCAGGCCATGGACCGCGGCGCGATCGTCCATGCGCACGCCGATCCGCTCGCGGGTACTGCGCGGAGCGATGCAGGCGAACGGCACCGCGTTGTCGCGCAGGTGGGCAATGACCGTGGCGTTGTCGGTGAGCGGCGGGATCAGGACAACCCCGTCCGGCCTCGAGTGCTCGAACAGGCCGCGCATGTCGGCGGCGGTGCGGGCCTTGCCGTCGCCGATCGGCGCCAGCACCAGGTTGTAGTGCTGGGCATGGCAGGCCTCCAGCACGCCGCCCTGGACCTCCATCAGGTAGTTGAGCGACGGGTTGTTGTAGACCAGCGCGACCACGTAGGAGCGTTGCCCGGCAAGGCCGCGCGCGAAGCGGTTCGGCTGGTATTCGAGGCGGGCGCAGATTTCCTCGACGCGCCTGCGGGTGGCCTCGCGCACGTTCGGCTCGCGGTTGAGCACGCGCGAGATGGTCTTGATCGAAACCCCGGCGGCGGCGGCGACGTCCTCGATCCGGACCCGGGTGGCTGCGCGCGATCTCGAGGTCATGGGTGGTTTCCGTCGCTGCCCGGCGTGGCGGTGGTTTCCGCGGCGGTGACAGGGTGCCATACGAACGTCGCCACGCTCGTTCCGGGCAGCACGCGCGAGAACGACGTGCCGCCGCCTTCCACCTGGATCCCGCGCGGCACCGTCGCGGAGTTCACCACCAGCAAGACCCGGCTGCCGTCGTCGGCATTTTCGAAGGCGACGTTGGCGACGTCGGCATGCGCTTCGCTGGAACCGATCCGCCAGGCCCCCTGGCGCACGAAGCGGCTGGCATGCGCGAGCGCGTAGTAGTCGTCCGTGCGGGTGAAGCTGCCATCGGGCGCGATCGTCACCAGCCCGCGGCATGTCCCGCAGCCACCCTTGTGCGGGCCGTTGTCCGGGTCGAGGGCAAGGTTCCAGAACAGCACCCCGCGTGCCCAGTTGCGGGTGGTCTCGACCACCAGGCTGCGCGCCTGCTGGACCAGGCCGCCGCTGCGCACCGGCTCCCAGTCCCCGCCCGAGCATTCGGTCAGGTAGGTGTCGAGTTGCGGGTAGGCATCGTGCACCTGCGATTGCGCCGAAACGTCACCGCCGTAGCAATGCCAGGCGACGCCGGCCACATGGGGAGCGGCGAGCGGGTCGGCAAGCACCGCCAGCGGTTGTCCGGGCTTGTCCCAGTTGTGGTCCCACTCCAGCAGAAGGGGCGCCGGCGCGCCCCGCTCGCGCCGCCGCTCCAGCAGCGGCCCGAGGTAGTGGCCGATGATCGATGCGCGTGCGCGCGGGCCGAGCCGCATCCCGGGATAGTCGCCGGGCTCGAAGGCCGGTTCGTTCTGCAGGGTGAGCGCGAACAGCGGGATGCCCTCGGCATCCATGGCATCGACGTAGGCCAGCAGGTAGCGCGCGAATGCGCCGTAGTACTCCGGCCAGAGCGTTCCCTGGACCAGGCTGTCGCTGGTCTTCATCCAGCCCGGGGCGCTCCAGGGGGAGGCCATGACCTGCAGCCGGGGATTGATCGCGAGTGCTTCGCGCAACACCGGGATCACTTCGCCACGAGCCGGCGCGATGCTGAAATGGACGAGCTCCGGGTCGACCTGGCCGGGCGGCATGTCGTCATAGCTGTAGTGGTGGCGCGAGAAATCCGAGGCGCCGATCGTCAGGCGGGTGAAATCCAGGCCGATGCCGTCGTCTTCGCGCCCGAACAGCTCGCGCAGCAGGTCGTCGCGCTGTCCCGGCGACATCTGCCTCGCGAGCAACCATGCCGAGGCATCGGTGAGCGCCGCGCCGAAACCGACCATGCGCTGGAACCGATGCGCGGGATCGACCTCGATGTGCACCACGCGCGCCGCGACGGCATCGGTCCCGGCATCGGGCAGTGGCTGCATCCGCTGCCGGCCGTCGTTGGTGCTCAACCATGCCTGCACCGCGGTCCCGGACCCGGCCACCGCGGGTGGCGTCGCCACCAGCGCCAGCGAGAGCCCCAGGAGCAAGGAAAAACCTGCATGTCCGGATCGATCCATGCGCACCTCCGCGCGACGGGAATCGCCGCGCAAACGGATGCTGCAATGCAGCAAATAAACCCTTCCATGGCCAATGGAAGGGCAGGCAGCGTCGCGTGAACGCGTCACCGGTCGGGTCAAGCGTTGACAAACGGATTTTTCACCTCTAATGACAGCGCTGTCAATCAGTGCTGGAGGGGACCCATGCGAAGCGACGCCACGATCGAGGACCGCAACCTGCAATGCCCGCGGCGACGCGCGCTGCTCCGGCGCAACCAGTTGGCGCTGGCCTGTTCCATGTTGCTGTACGCAGGGGTCGCCTTCGCGCAATCGGATCCGAATACGCAGCAGTCCGACGACCAGCAGGCGACCAGCATCTCGACCGATGCCGCGCAGCAGCAGGAAGCCGGGGAAAAAACGGAGCCCACGACCCTGCAGGGCGTGGTCGTCACCGGCATCCGCTACAGCATCGCCAACGCGGTGGAGCGCAAGAACGAGGCCAGCTCGATCGTCGAGGTTGTGTCCGCCGAGGACATCGGCAAGTTGCCCGACGTCAGCATTGCCGACTCGATCTCGCGGTTGCCGGGCCTGGCCACCCAGCGCGTCGATGGCCGCGCCCAGGTGATCAACATCCGCGGCATGTCCGAGCAGTTCGCCGGCACGCTGCTCAACGGCCGCGAGCAGGTCAGCACGGGCGACAGCCGCGGCGCCGAGTTCGACCAGTACCCGGCCGAACTCATCAATTCGGTGGTGGTCTACAAGACCCCGGACGCGGCGCTGATCGGCCAGGGCCTGTCAGGCACCGTCGACCTGCAGACGGTCCGTCCGCTCAGCTTCGGCGAACGGCGGATGGTGTTCAGCGGCCAGGGCGAATACAACTCGCTGGGCAACGTGGCCGACGGCATCGACGACAAGGGCTACCGCGCCGCCTTCTCGTACGTCGACCAGTTCGCGGACAACACCATCGGCGTGGCCCTGGGCCTCGCCAGGCTCGATTCGCCGTTCCAGGAGCAGCACTACAAGCAGTGGTGGTGGGCCAGCGGCGCCACCACCGACAGCTGGGGCGGCAACCAGCAGCCGGGCAAGCCCGACGAAGCCATCACCCTGCAAGGCCAGGAGGGCTGGGTGAAGTCCCGCAACCTGGTGCGCGACGGCGTGATGGGCGTGCTCGAATTCCAGCCCAACGACCGCTGGCACAGCATCCTGGACGTGTACTACTCCCGGTTCGACCAGGACGAGCTGATGCGCGGCACGATGTGGAGCAACGATCCGTGGTTCACCAACGAAGCCGGTGGCCACGTCGATTACCGCGACCCCGAAGTCACGGATTTCTCGGGCCATCCGTTCCTCACCGGCGGCACGATGACCGGCGTGCAGCCGGTGGTGCGCAACGACAACAACACGCGCAGCGACAAGCTCTGGTCCGCCGGCTGGAACACCAGCCTGGACCTCGACGCGTGGACCCTCGAGTTCGACCTGAGCTATTCGCGCGCCGAGCGCGAGCAGTCGGTACTGGAGACCTATGCCGGCCGCCTCGGGCCGCAGGAGGTGGGCTTCCAGATCCCGCTGCGCAATGGCTTCGGCGACTACTCGATGCCGGACATGTCGGACCCTTCGGCGGTCTACCTGTGGGACCCGCAGCATTGGGGCCATGACGGGCGCATGGAGGATTCCCGGCAGGTCGACACGATCAAGGCCGGGCGCTTCGACATCAACCGCGCCTTCGAATCCGGTTTCATCTCCAGCGTCGACGCCGGCGTCAACTTCAACCGCCGCAGCAAGGAGAAGACCGCGCAGGTCTACTTCGCGGACCTGAAGAACGGCCGTGCGCCGGTGCTGGTCGATCCCGGCATGCTGGTGTCGCCGTCGTCGCTCGGTTTCCTCGGCATGGGCAATGTCCTGTCCTTCGATCCGCGCTCGCTGCTCGGGACCTATTACGACGTGACCCTCAGCGAGAGCAACGACGACGTGCTCAAGGACTACATCGTCGAAGAGGACGTCAATACCGGCTACGTCCGCGCCAACATCGACACCGACCTCACCGACGACATCGCGCTGCGCGGCAACTTCGGCGTGCAGTACATCCACACCGAGCAGTCGTCGACCGGCTTCAACGCCAACAGCGGCGTCATCGCCGGGTCGCAGACCATCGGCACCACCTACAACGACGTCCTGCCGAGCCTGAACCTGGCGGCGGACTTCGGCAACGGCTACCTGTTGCGCCTGGGCTGGGCCAAGACCCTGATGCGCGCGCCGATCAACTACCTCAGCGCGGCGAGTTCGGCGGGCGTGAACCAGTTCGGCGAATGGTCCGGCAGCGGGGGCAACCCGACGCTCGAGCCGTACCGGGCAACCGCCGTCGACCTCTCGTTCGAGAAGTACCTGGGCGAGGGCAGCTACGTGGCGCTGGCCTTGTTCCACAAGAAGCTGCAGAGCTACGTCTACCAGCAGCAGATCATGGGCTGGGACTTCACCGGCTATCCGAACGACAGCGGCTACACGCCGCTTTCCAACATCGGCACGTTCTATACATGGGCCAACGGCGAGGGCGGCTACATGCGCGGCGTGGAGTTCGGCAGCGCGCTCACCGGCGAGTTGCTGCACCCGGTGCTGCGTGGCTTCGGCCTCCAGTTCAATGCGTCCTACACCGAGTCGTCGATCGACCCGGACGGCCCGGGCGGGTCTTCGACCGACACCATCCCGGGCTTGTCCAAGGTCGTCGCCAACGCCACCGTCTACTACGAGAACCAAGGGTTCGCGATCCGGCTGAGCGATCGCTACCGCGACAAGTACCGCGGCGAGTACAGCGCGCTGTTCGGCCAGCGGCAGTATCGCTACACGCTGCCGGAGAACCAGCTCGACCTGCAGCTCAGTTACGAGTTCGCAGACTCCAGCAGCCTGCATGGCCTGCAGCTGCTGTTCCAGGTCAACAACCTCAACAACTCGGCGTTCCGCACCCAGGTCAGCGAGGCTTCCGGCTCCACCGGGCTGTTGTTGCCGGAGGAGTACACCGAATACGGGCGCCAGTACCTCCTCGGCTTCCGGTACGAGTTGTAAGGCATGGGTCGGACGACACGCACGGGCGCCCTGGGCGCCCTTTGCGCGGGCTTCCTGCTTGTTGCCTGCACGCCATTCGCCACCCGTACCGCCGGCCAGGACCAAGTCGCAGCGGAGCCGCCGCTGCAGGACTGGCCGCGGATCGAGAGCGCGATCGCACCGGATCCCGCGACCGAGGCCCGGGTGCGCGGGATCGTCGCCGGAATGACCCTGGCGCAGAAGGTCGGACAGATGACCCAGGCGGAGATCAAGTCGATCACGCCCGAAGAGGTTCGCCAGTACTACATCGGCTCGGTGCTCAACGGCGGCGGGTCGTGGCCGGCGATGGACATGCACGCGACCGTCGGCGACTGGCTGACGCTGGCCGACCGTTACCGCGCCGCATCCATGTCCACCGACGCCAGCGTGCCGATCCCGGTGATCTGGGGCACCGACGCCGTCCACGGACACAGCAACGTCCATGGCGCCACGATCTTCCCGCACAACATCGGCCTGGGAGCCGCGCATGACGTGGCGCTGGTGGAACGGATAGGCGCGGCGACGGCGCAATCGGTCCGTGCTACGGGAATCGACTGGGTGTTCGCGCCGACCGTGGCGGTCGCGCAGGACACGCGCTGGGGTCGCAGCTACGAGAGTTTTTCCTCCGGGGGCGGCCTGGTTCGCGACTACGCCGAGGCCTATGTCCGCGGCCTGCAGGGCGGCCTGGACGGTGACGACAAGGTCGTCGCCACCGCCAAGCACTACATCGGCGATGGCGCCACCAGGGACGGCAAGGACCAGGGGGTCGCACAGGTCGACAAGGCCACCATGCTGAACGTGCATGCGCAGGGCTACTACGGTGCGCTCGGCGCCGGCGTGCAGACGGTGATGGCCTCCTACAACTCCTGGAACGACATCGCCGCCGGGGTCGACTACGGCAAGATGCACGGCAGCCGCGAGCTGCTCACGGTGGCGCTGAAGGACAAGATGGGATTCGACGGTTTCGTCGTCTCCGACTGGAACGGCATCGGCCAGGTGCCCGGCTGCACCAACGCCGGTTGCGCGCAAGCGATCAACGCCGGCATCGACATGGTGATGGTGCCCGACGACTGGAAGGCGTTCATCGCCAACACCATCGCCCAGGTCGAGGCCGGCGAGATTCCGATGGGCAGGATCGACGACGCGGTCACGCGCATCCTGCGGGTCAAGCTGCGCGCCGGCCTGTTCGACGCCATGCCTTCCGACAGCCGTCATGCCGGCAACGAGGCGGCGTTGCAACACCGCGAACTCTCGCGGCGCGCGGTGCGTGAATCGCTGGTGCTGCTCAAGAACGACGGTGGACTGTTGCCGCTGCCCCGCGATCGGCGCGTGCTGGTGGTGGGGCGCGGCGCCGACAGCGTGCCGATGCAGGCCGGTGGCTGGTCGTTGACCTGGCAAGGCACCGACACGAGCAATGCCGATTACCCGAATGCCACGACCATCCTCGACGGGATCCGCGCCGCGCTGGGCGAGGACAATGTCGCCTACGGCGCCAACGGTGTCGCCGGCGCCTCCGGGGACTTCGACGCGGTGATCGCCGTGATCGGGGAAAGTCCTTACGCGGAAACCAATGGCGACATCGTGGCCTCGGACAACGTCGCCCACAGCCGCCGTCATCCCGAGGACCTCGCGCTGTTGCAGGAAGCCGCGGCGACGGGCAAGCCGGTGGTCGTGGTGTTCCTGTCGGGGCGGCCGCTGTACACCAACGACCTGATGAACATGGCACAGGCGTTCGTCGCGGCGTGGCTGCCCGGCACCGAGGGCGCAGGCGTGGCGGACATGCTGTTCACCGGCCCGCTGTCCACGGGTGCGCAGTCCGACTTCCGCGGCACGCTGACTTTCCCGTGGCCGGGGCAGGCCTGCCCGCCGGCGTCATCCTCGCCGGATCCCGCACGGCCACCGTTGTTTCCGGTGGGCTACGGCTTGCGCCTGGGGGATCGCGAGCCGGTGGGCACCTTGCCCGTGGACATTCCCGCCGCCTGCGCCGCGGCCAGCACGCTGGCCATCTTCAACCGCACCGACGTGCCGCCGTTCACCCTGCAGCTGTCCGCCGACGGCGCAATCCGCGGCGTCGGCAGCGACCTGAACGCCGTGATCGAATTCCCGCGCGACAAGCCGGCCATGCGGGTGGAAACCATGCAGATCAACCTGCAGCAGGATGCCCGGCGGGTGACCTGGCTGGCGCCGGCGCAGCTGCGTGCGATCAATCCGTCGCGCAACAACCTGGCCGCGTTCGCGCAGGCGGACGGCGCGCTGCAATTCGACGTGGTGGTGGAGACTCCGCCAACCTCGCCGGTCATCCTGTCGATGGGCTGCGGCACCGGTTGTGGCGCGGAACTCGACCTCGCCGCGACGTTGCGGGGTTACGCACCCGGGACGCGGCATGGCGTCACCGTGCCGCTGGCGTGCTTCGCCGCCGGCGGGCTGGACCTTGCGGGGGTGGAGGTGCCATTCGCCATCAAGGCCGCGCCGCCCTTCGCCGCCGGCTTCACCAACATCCGCATCGCGGCGGGCGCGGCCACCGCGCCGGACGCGCTGGCCTGCCGCTGACCATAACCGGCCCCGGTCCCCGCACCGGCGGGGCCGGCGGTGATGCTAATATCGACGCGTGCGCCGTTGGCGCCGCACCGATTCGATCGGCAGAAGGTGGCCCGCGGCAACGCCGGCCGAGCGTGCGACATGGACACTACTACCGCCCAATATTGATTCCCCCAGGCCGCCGATCCGCCAAGAGCGCCTGTGGGCGCTTTTTTGTTTCCCGGTCGCGCCCACGTGCGCTCCTACAGAATCCAGCCATGATCGCCATCACGCTCCCCGACGGCTCCCGCCGCGAGTTCGAACATCCCGTTTCCGTCGGCGACGTCGCCGCCTCGATCGGCCCCGGCCTGGCCAAGGCCGCACTGGCCGGCAAGGTCGACGGCAAGCTGGTCGACACCAGCCACCGGATCGACCGCGATGCATCGCTGGAGATCGTCACCGACAAGCACCCCGACGCCCTGGAAGTGCTGCGCCATTCCACCGCGCACCTGCTGGCCCAGGCCGTGCGGCGCCTGCATCCCGGCGCGCAGGTCACGATCGGCCCGGTGATCGACAACGGCTTCTATTACGACTTTGCCTTCGAGCGCCCGTTCACGCCGGAGGACTTGCCTGCGATCGAGGCGGAGATGCAGAAGATCGTGAAGGAGGCGCACGCAGTCTCGCGCAGCGTCAAGTCGCGCGACGAAGCGACGAAGTTCTTCCGCGACATGGGCGAGGAGTACAAGGCGCAGATCATCGAGTCGATCCCGGCCAACGAGGAACTGTCGCTCTACACCCAGGGCGAGTTCACCGACCTGTGCCGCGGCCCGCACGTGCCCTCGACCGACAAGCTGCGCAGCTTCAAGCTGATGAAGGTGGCCGGCGCCTACTGGCGCGGCGACCACCACAACCAGATGCTCAGCCGCATCTACGGCACGGCCTGGCTCAACGACAAGGACCTCAAGGCCTACCTGACGATGCTGGAGGAGGCCGAGAAGCGCGACCACCGCCGGATCGCGAAGCAGCAGGACCTGTTCCACCTGCAGGAGGAAGCCCCGGGGCTGGTGTTCTGGCACCCGAAGGGCTGGGCGGTGTGGCAGGTGGTCGAGCAGTACATGCGCAAGGTCTACCGCGATACCGGCTACGGCGAGGTGCGCTGCCCGCAGATCCTGGACGTGGAGCTGTGGAAGAAGTCCGGGCACTGGGACAACTACAAGGACAACATGTTCTTCACCGAGTCGGAGAAGCGCACCTACGCGCTCAAGCCGATGAACTGCCCCGGCCACGTGCAGGTGTTCAAGCAGGGCCTGCACAGCTACCGCGACCTGCCGATCCGCTACGGCGAGTTCGGCGCCTGCCATCGCAACGAGCCCTCGGGAGCGCTGCACGGCATCCTGCGCGTGCGCGGCTTCACCCAGGACGACGGCCACGTGTTCTGCACCGAGGGCCAGATCGAGGCCGAGGTCACCGCGTTCCACGCCCAGGCGATGAAGGTGTACTCGGACTTCGGCTTCACCGACGTGCAGGTGAAGCTGGCCCTGCGCCCGGAGCCGCGGCTGGGCGACGACGCCACCTGGGACAAGGCCGAGGAAGCCCTTCGCGCCGCCTTGCGCAGCGCCGGCGTGGAATGGGAGGAGCTTCCCGGCGAGGGCGCCTTCTATGGCCCCAAGATCGAATACCACCTGCGCGACGCCATCGGCCGCACCTGGCAGCTGGGCACCATGCAGGTGGATTTCATGATGCCGGGCCGGCTGGGCGCCGAGTACGTCGATGAGATGAGCCAGAAGCGCCATCCGGTGATGCTGCACCGCGCCATCGTCGGCTCCATGGAGCGCTTCATCGGCATCCTGGTCGAGCACCACGCCGGGCTCTGGCCGGCCTGGCTGGCCCCGGTGCAGGCGGTGGTGATGAACATCACCGACGCCCAGGCCGACTGGGTCGAGGAATGTCGGAAAACCCTTACAAATCAAGGCTTCAGGGTCGAATCCGATTTGCGCAACGAAAAAATTGGCTATAAGATCCGCGAGCACACGCTGCAGCGCGTGCCTTACCTGCTGGTGGTCGGCGACCGCGAGAAGGACAATGGCATGGTCGCGGTGCGAACCCGCGGTGGCGAAGACCTGGGGACGATGTCCCTGGCCGACTTCGCCGCGCGGTTAGGCAGCGAGACCCTGTAGAGCCGACCCACGGTCGGCCGCCCATAACCCGAGGACCGCCATATCAGCACCACCGACAGCAAGCAGAACCGCAAGAACCAGGAAATCCGCGTTCCGCGCGTACGCGTGATCGGCAGCGACGGCGAGATGATCGGCGTGTTGTCGCGCGACGAGGCGCTGTCGTTGGCCGAGGACGAAGGCCTGGACCTCGTGGAAATCCAGCCCAATGCGGATCCGCCGGTGTGCCGGGTCATGGACTTCGGCAAGTTCAAGTTCGAGGCGCAGAAGAAGGCGAGCATCGCCAAGAAGAAGACCCGCCAGGTCGAGATCAAGGAAGTGAAGTTCCGTCCGGTCACGGACGAGGGCGACTACCAGATCAAGATGCGCAAGATGCGGGAATTCCTCGCCGAGGGCGACAAGATCAAGGTCAACATCCGCTTCCGCGGCCGCGAGATGAGCCACCAGGAGCTGGGCCGGGAGATGGCCCAGCGGATCGAGGCCGACCTGGGCGAGGACATCGTGATCGAGTCCCGGCCGCGCCTGGAAGGCCGGCAGATGGTGATGATGATCGCGCCGAAGAAGAAGTGATGGCATAATGGCCGGCCCGGTTCGCGCCGGGCATTCAGCTTTACCCAGGACCCGCCGCTGATTCCTTGCGAATCAACGGCCTACCGCCGGCACGGGCAGGATGGAAAGCGTGGCAACTGTATCCCTGCAGGAGCCGCCGCCCACGCCAGTTCAGAGATTTCGCAAGGACACCCCAATGCCCAAGATCAAGACCAATCGGGCGGCGGCCAAGCGCTTCCGGAAGACCGCTTCCGGCAAGTACAAGTGCGGCCACGCCAACAAGAGCCACATCCTCACCAAGAAGGCGACCAAGCGGAAGCGCAACCTGCGGCAGACGAACCATGTTCGTGCCGAGGACGCGGGCCGTCTGGATCGCATGCTTCCGTATCTCTGAGGAGGGCTGAACAATGGCACGAGTCAAGCGTGGCGTGCAGGCGCGCCGTCGTCACAAGAAGGTCCTCAAGCAGGCCAAGGGCTACTACAACGCCCGTCGCAAGGTCTTCCGCGTCGCCAAGCAGGCGGTCACGAAGGCGCTGCAGTACGCCTACATCGGCCGCAAGCAGAAGAAGCGCAACTTCCGTTCGCTGTGGATCACCCGCATCAACGCGGCAGCCCGCATCAACGGCATGAGCTACAGCCGCTTCATGAACGGCCTGATGAAGGCCGGCATCACCCTGGACCGCAAGGTGCTGGCGGACATCGCCGTGCACGACCCGGCGGGTTTTGCGGGCCTGGCTGAAAAGGCGAAGGGCGCTCTCGCGGCGTAAGCTCGACCGGCGGAGCCGCGATGGCGGCTCCCGCGGGAAACGTGATACACGCAGCGGGGAAGGGCGCGAGTCCTTCCCCGTTTCGTTTTTCGGGGATCGCAATGGCAGCAATCGAGGAACTGGGCCGGCAGGCCCTGGCCGACATCGGCTCGGCGGGCACGCCCGAGGCGCTCGAGGCGCTGCGCGTGTCGCTGCTGGGCAAGGGCGGCAGCATCACCGCGCAACTGAAGTCGCTGGGCACGCTGCCGGCCGAAGAGCGCAAGGCCGCCGGCGAGGCGATCAACCGCGTGCGCGACGCGATCGGCGAGGCCCTCGCCACGCGGCGGGAGGCGCTGGAAGGCGCCGCGCTCGATGCGCGCCTGGCCACCGAGACGATCGACGTCACCCTCCCGGGCCGCGGCGCCGCGCGTGGCGGTTTGCATCCGGTGAGCCGCACGCTGGAGCGCATCGCCGGCATCTTCGGCCGCCTGGGTTACGAGCTGGCCGATGGCCCGGAGATCGAGGACGACTGGCACAACTTCGAGGCGCTGAACTTCCCGCCGCACCACCCGGCGCGGGCGATGCACGACACCTTCTACATGTCCGATGGAGGCGGCGGCGACCGCCGCCTGCTGCGCACGCATACCTCCGGCGTGCAGGTGCGCTACATGCAGGACCTGCTCGCCAACGGCGGCCAGCCGCCGCTGCGCATGATCGCCGCCGGCAAGGTCTACCGCTCCGACAGCGACCAGACCCACACCCCGATGTTCCACCAGGTCGAGGGCCTGCTGGTCGACGAGCGCGCCAGCCTGGCCGACCTCAAGGGCACGCTGGCCGAATTCGTGCGCGCGTTCTTCGAGCGCGATTTCGCGATGCGCTTCCGCCCGAGCTATTTCCCCTTCACCGAGCCCTCGGCGGAACTGGACATCGCCTGGCAGCAGCCCGACGGCTCCACCCGCTGGCTCGAGGTGCTGGGCTGCGGCATGGTCCACCCGAGCGTGCTGCGCAACGTCGGCATCGACCCGGAGCGTTACACGGGCTTCGCCTTCGGCATCGGCGTGGAACGCTTCGCCATGCTGCGCTACGGGGTCGACGACCTGCGCAGCTTCTTCGACAACGACGTGCGCTTCCTGCGCCAGTTCGCCTGAGGAGCACGGACGATGAAATTCAGCGAGAACTGGCTGCGCGAGCACGTGCGCGTGGAAGCGGACAGCGAGGCCCTGGCCGCCACGCTCACCGCGATCGGGCTGGAGGTCGAGGAACTCACCGTGCTGGGCAAAGGCCTCGACGGCGTGGTCGTCGCCCGGATCCTGGAATGCGCGAAGCATCCACAGGCCGACCGCCTGCAGGTGTGCCAGGTGGACGCCGGCACCGGCACGCCGCTGCAGATCGTCTGCGGCGCTCCCAACGCGCGCCCGGGACTGGTCGCGCCGTTGGCGATGGTCGGTGCCAGGCTCGGCGACCTCACCATCAAGGCGGCGAAGCTGCGCGGCGTCGATTCCAACGGCATGTTGTGCTCGGCGAAGGAACTGGGCGTCGATGCGGACGCGTCCGGATTGATGGAGCTGCCCGGCGACGCGCCGGTCGGCACGCCGCTGGCGCAATACCTCGGGCTGCCAGACGCCGCGATCGAACTCAAGCTCACCCCCAACCGCGCCGACTGCTTCAGCGTGCGCGGCATCGCCTTCGACGTCGCCGCCGCGCTTGGCTCGCAGGTCGAGCCGTTGCCGGCGACCGCCGTGCCGGCGGCGAGCGAGGCGCGCATGGCCATCGACCTGGCGGCGGGAGCGGATGCGCCACGCTACGTGGGACGCATCATCGACGGTGTCGACGCTGCGCGGCCGACGCCGGTGTGGATGGCCGAGCGCCTGCGCCGCGGCGGCATCCGCCCGGTCAGCCTGCTGGTGGACATCACCCAGTACGTGATGCTCGAGCTCGGGCAACCGATGCACGCGTTCGATCGCGATCTGCTCAAGGGGCCGGTCGGCGTGCGCCGCGCCCGCGCCGGGGAAATGCTCAAGCTGCTCGACGGCCGCGACGCGAGCCTGGACGACGGCTTCCTGCTGGTCACCGACGCCGATCGTCCGGTCGCGCTGGCGGGCCTGATGGGCGGCCACGACACCCGCGTCACCGACGCCACCCGCAACGTGTTCCTGGAGGCCGCGCATTTCGCACCGGCGGCGATCATCGGCCGCGGCCGCAAGCTGGGCCTGCACACCGATGCCGCGCACCGCTTCGAGCGCGGCGTGGATCCGGAGTTGCCGCGCGTCGCGATCGAGCGCGCCACGCAATTGATCCTCGACCATGCCGGCGGCAAGCCCGGCCCGGTGGTCGAAGCCGAATTGCCGGCGCACCTGCCGCGCCCTGCCGCGATCCTGTTGCGCCGTGAGCGGCTTTCCCGCGTGCTCGGAATCGCCATCGCCGACGCCGAGGTCGAACGCATCCTGCGTGCACTGGGCCTGGAAGTCGCGATCGACGCGCAAGGCTGGCGGGTGACGCCGCCGGCGCGCCGCTTCGACCTCGCGATCGAGGAAGACCTGGTCGAGGAAGTCGCGCGCATCCACGGCTACGATGCGATCCCGGCGACGCTGCCGGCCGGCGGCACGCGCCTGGTCGAGCCGACCGAAACCCGCGTCGGCGAAGGCGACGTGCGCCGCCACCTGGCCTCGCGCGATTTCCTGGAAGCGGTGGACTACGCATTCGTGGACGCCGCGCTGCTCGCGCAGTGGGGCATGGACGGAGGCGGCGTGGCGCTTGCCAATCCGCTCAGTGCCGAACTGGGGATGATGCGCACCTGGCTGCTGCCGGGCCTGGTGGCCTCGCTGGCGCGCAATGCCGCGCGCCAGCAGTCGCGGGTGCGCCTGTTCGAACTGGGCAAGGTGTTCCGCGCCGCCGGTGCTGGCCAAGCCCCGCTGGAGACCTTGCGGGTCGCCGCCGTGGCCTGCGGCGACGCGATGGCCGAACAATGGGGCGCGAGCAGTCGCAGCGTGGACTTCCACGACCTCAAGGGCGATCTGGAAAGCCTGGCGGCGCTGTCCGGCGCGCGCCTGGAATTCCGCCCTTCCGCCCCGTCCTGGGCACACCCGGGGCGTTCGGCCGAGGTCCTGCGCGACGGCGTCGTGCTGGGCTGGATCGGCCAGCTGCACCCGGCGCTGCAGCGGACCCTGGACCTCGACGCCGAGGTGGTGGCGTTCGAACTGGACCTGGCGCCGCTGCTGCAGCGCCCGCTGCCGCGGGCCGGCGGCCTGTCGCGGTTCCCCTCCGTGCGCCGCGACCTGGCCTTCGTGCTGCCTGAACAGGTGGCATGGGCGGACCTGGCCGCGAGCGTGAAGGCTGCCGCCGGGCCGATCCTGAAGGACCTGCGCCTGTTCGACCGCTACCAGGGCAAGGGCGTGGAATCCGGATTCAAGAGTCTCGCTATGGGCTTGATTCTGCAGGACGAATCCCGCACATTGACCGACAGCGACGTGGATGCGGTGGTGGCGGCGGTGACCGCAAGCCTGCAACGCGAACACGGCGCCTCGATCAGGGCGTGAACGTGCCCCCGGGGAGGTCCCCGGTTGCATTTCCAGGGGAAGGGCGGGAATGGCGTTGACCAAGGCGGAAATGGCCGAGCGTCTGTACGAGGACGTGGGCCTGAACAAGCGCGAGGCGAAGGAATTCGTGGACGCGTTCTTCGACGTGCTCCGCGAGGCGCTGCAGCAGGGCCGCCAGGTGAAGCTGTCGGGCTTCGGCAACTTCGACCTGCGGCGCAAGAACCAGCGCCCGGGCCGCAACCCCAAGACCGGCGAGGAAATCCCGATCACCGCCCGCACCGTGGTCACCTTCCGCCCCGGCCAGAAGCTGAAGGAGCGGGTCGAGGCGTACGCGGGGACCACCGCCCATGCTTGATCCCGGCAGCAACCGCGAGCTTCCGCCGATCCCGGCCAAGCGCTACTTCACCATCGGTGAGGTCAGCGAGCTCTGCGACGTGAAGCCGCACGTGCTGCGCTACTGGGAAACCGAATTCCCGTCGCTGAAGCCGGTGAAGCGCCGCGGCAACCGCCGCTACTACCAGCGCCACGACGTGCTGATGGTCCGCCAGATCCGCGGCCTGCTGTACGAGCAGGGCTACACCATCGGCGGTGCGCGCCTGCGGCTGGAAGGCGAGGGCGCCCGCCAGGAAGCCACCATGACCTCCCAGGTCGTCCGCCAGGTGCGGATGGAGCTGGAGGAAGTCCTGCAGCTCCTCAAGCGCTGAAACGTTATAATCGCGGCCCCATCGGGGTATAGCGCAGCCTGGTAGCGCACTTGTCTGGGGGACAAGTGGTCGTCGGTTCAAATCCGGCTACCCCGACCATCCATGAAAAAGGGCGGCCCCCAAAGGGCCGCCCTTTTTCATGGATGTCCACCTTGTGGGAGCGGCGCAAGCCGCGACAGGATGCTGGAACTAGCGCCGCGCATTCAGGTCGCTATGCACTCCACCCCCCGGAAAGGATCTCCATGAAGGCACTGCTCGCAGCCTCGCTTCTCGCCCTCGCCCCCATCGTCGCCTTCGCCCAGTCCGAAGTCGCTGCACCGGCCGACGACATCCGCGACGAAGCCCCCGTCGTCGTCCAGGGCGTGCTGCCTGGCCCGGGCCTGTGGAAGGTCGCCAAGGGCAACCACGTCATGTGGATCCTCGGTACCCAGGCACCCTTGCCCAAGCGCATGCAATGGCGCTCGCGGGAAGTGGAAGCCGCGCTGGCGGCCTCGCAGGAGGTGCTGTACGCGCCCACGCTCAGGTTGACCGTGGAGACCGGCGGCTTCTTCCGCAGCCTGTTGCTGGTGCCCAAGCTCTACGGTGCGCGCAAGAACCCCGACGACCAGACGCTGCGCGACGTGCTGCCGGCTGCCCTGTATGCACGTTGGCTGCCATTGCGCGAGCGATACCTTGGCCGCGGCCGCAAGGCCGAGCGCATGCGTCCGCTGTTCGCGGCGCAGGAACTGTGGGAAGAGGCAATGGACGACAACGGCCTCGTGCAGGGCGGCATCGTCGGGCCGGTGATCTCGCGCGCGGTCAAGGCGCACGGCTTGCACGAAACCAGGCCGAGCAAGGCGATCAAGGTCACCGATCCGAAGGCGCTGCTGGCCGAAGTGGAACATGCGCAGCTGCGGGACACCGGTTGCCTGGAGAAGACCATCGAACGCCTGGAGGCCGGCAGCGACCACCTGCGCCGGCGCGCGAATGCCTGGGCCACCGGCGACATCGAAGCGCTACGGGCATTGCCCGACCTCAGCCAGGACCGCGCATGCACCGAGGCGGCGATCGACTCGCCGATGTTGCGCAAGCGCGGCGGCGAAGGCATCGACCAGGCGCTGGAAGCGGCGTGGCTGGCCGCTGCCGAAACGGCGCTGGCAAAGAACGCCTCGACCTTCGCGCTGTTGCCGATCGCCGACCTGCTGTCGGCCGACGGTTACCTGGCGAAGCTGCAGGCGCGCGGCTACGAGGTCAGCGCGCCGCAATGACCGCCGGGCCGTCGCCCATGCGCGGCCAGCGTTCCAGCACCGAGGCACGGATGCCGGCCACGTCCAGGCCGGCCTCGGCAAGCAGCTGCTCGCGGCTGGCGTGGTGCTGGAAGGCGTCGGGCAGGCCGAGGTGCAGCATCGGCATGGTGACGCCCTCGGCCGCCAGCAGTTCCGCGACGCCGCTGCCGGCGCCGCCGGCGACCACGTTGTCCTCGATCGTGACGAAGGCTTCGTGGGTCTTCGCCAGTTCCAGCAGCAATGCCCGATCCAGCGGCTTGACGAATCGCATGTTGACCACGGTCAGCCCGAGTTCCGCACCCACCGCCTCGGCGGCCGGCACCAGCGCGCCGAACGCCAGCAGGGCGACGCCGGCGCCGCGGCGGCGCAGTTGCGCCTTGCCGATCGGCAACGTCTCCAGCGACTGTTCCACCGCGACTCCGGGACCGGTGCCGCGCGGATAACGGACCGCGGCCGGGCCGTGGAAGCGGAAGCCGGTGGTCAGCATCTTCCGGCACTCGTCCTCGTCGGCCGGCGCCATCACCACCATGCCCGGCACGCAGCGCAGGTAGCTGAGGTCGAGGTTGCCGGCGTGGGTCGCGCCGTCCGGCCCGACCACGCCGCCGCGGTCGATCGCGAACAGTACGTCCAGGCCCTGGATCGCGACGTCGTGCACCAGCTGGTCGTAGCCGCGCTGCAGGAAGGTCGAATAGATCGCGACGACCGGCTTGGCGCCTTCGCAGGCCATGCCGGCGGCCAGCGTCACCGCGTGCTGTTCGGCGATGGCGACGTCGAAGTAGCGCTCCGGGTATTCCTGGCTGAAGCGCACCAGGCCCGAGCCCTCGCGCATCGCCGGGGTGATGCCCATCAGCGCCGGGTCGGCGGCGGCCATGTCGCACAACCAGTCGCCGAACACGTCGGTGTAGGTTGGCTTCTTCGGCGCGGCACCGGGCTTCTTCACCACGCCCTGTTCGGGATCGAACGGCGACACCGCGTGGTAGCCGATCTGGTCGCCTTCCGCGCGCTCGTAGCCCTTGCCCTTGGTGGTGATCACGTGCAGCAGCTGCGGGCCCTTCAGCCCGCGCAGCGTCTTCAGCGTGGACACCAGCGCGTCCATGTCGTGGCCGTCGATCGGGCCGGTGTAATGGAAACCCATTTCCTCGAACAGCGTGGACGGGACGAACATGCCCTTCCAGTGTTCTTCCCAGCGCCGCACGAACTTCGCGGTCGGGTTGTTCTTGTCGCCGAGCAGCTTCTTGCCGCCCTCGCGCAACGCATTGAGCGTGCGGCTGCCGGTGGCGCGGCCGAGCATCTTGGTCACGCCGCCGACGTTCTCGCTGATCGACATCCGGTTGTCGTTGAGGATCACCAGGATGTCGGGTTCGGGCGACATGCCGCCGGCGTGGTTCAGCGCCTCGTAGGCCATGCCCGCGGTCATCGCGCCGTCGCCGATCACCGCGACCACCTTGCGTTCGTTGCCGGCGGCCGCGTTCGCGATCGCCATGCCCAGCGCGGCGGAGATCGAGGTGGAGGAATGGCCGACGCCGAAGGTGTCGTAGCCGCTTTCCTCGCGCTTGGGGAACGGTGCCACGCCGCCGGCCTGCTTGACCGTGCGGATGGTGTCGCGGCGGCCGGTCAGGATCTTGTGCGGGTAGGCCTGGTGGCCGACGTCCCAGACGATCCGGTCCTCCGGCGTCTCGTACAGGTAGTGCAGGGCCGTGGTCAGCTCGACCACGCCCAGCCCGGCGCCGAAATGGCCGCCGGAATGGCCGACGGACTCGATCAGGTAGGCGCGCAGCTCATCGGCCACGTCGCGCAGTTCGGTCTCGTCCAGCTGGCGCAGGTCGGCGGGGGCGTCGATGCGCGCCAGGCGCGGGTAGCGCCCGGCGTCGATCGGGAAGGAGGCGGTCATCCGGGCATTTTCGCGCCCGCCGGCGCGGCGGGCAAGGCGAAGCGCCCGGGAAGCGGCGAAACCGTGGGGCTGGCGTTTACTTCTTGCGCCGCCCGAACAGGCCGGACTTGCCCGGCTCGGTGGGTTCGGTCGGCTCGTCCGGCACGTTTTCGGCGTAACCGGTGGCGAGGCTGGCGTTGACGAAGTCGGTGACGTCAGCCAGCGGGACGCCGCTGGCGCCCGCGATTTCCTCCAGCGTCGCCGGGCCCTTCATCATCGCCGTGGCGATGCGGAAGTGCTTGGGGTACTCGCGCTCGGTCTGCGGCCACTTGCTGAGCTTGTAGCGGCCCGCCGGATCGAAGCCCGGCAGCAGGCTGCCGCCGCCGGCGAGCAGGCCGCCGTACCACTGCAGGCGTGCCAGCGGCTGCGCCGCGCCGAGCGTGGCGATGCCGCCATCCCAGCCCGCGCCCTCGACCGGGTCGAAATCCGCCTCGGCGGCCGCGCCGGTGAAGTAACCGGCCAGCGGCTTGAGTGCCGCGGGGCCGTAATACTCGCGCGCGACGGGATCGATGTAGATCGCGGCCTCGCCGTTGCGCGAGAAGCGCACCCGCGAGGACAAGGCCCCGGGCGCCAGCCAGTCGGCAAGGGTGCGCTCGCGCGGGGGCGCCGGCGGCGCGATCGTCGCCGGCTTGAGCGTGGCGGCGGCCTCGGAAGCAGGCTTGCCGGGCACCGGGCCTGGCGCGCGCGATTCCTCGTCGGCCGGTTGCGGGTGTTCCTCGCGCAGCTGGTCCTGCGGCACCGGCGAGGGTGCCATTCCCGCGGGCTCGGCGGCGGCCGGCACGCCTTCGGCGATCTCCTGCAGCAGCGCGGCCACGGCGTCGGCGTCGAACGGACGCAACAGGTGGAAATCGGTCTGGCTGCGCCGCGCCGTGGTCAGGCCGACGACCTTCTTGCCGGCCGCGTGCAGCCGCAGCCAGCTCATCGGACCGTACATGCTGTCCATGTCGACGACCACGTGGTCGGCGTCGGCTTCGGGCAGCAATCGCCAGCGGCGCGACAGGCGCGCGTTGGCCTGCTCGAAGGCTGCCTTGAGTTCGTTTTCGGTGGCCGGGTCCATTCCGGTCATGCCGAGGGTCAGGGACATCGTCGTGGATCCTGCTGGGTCGATGGCCCGAGTGTACCCGGTCAGTGCGCGCGGAAGCGGGGCCCGCGCCGTGGCAACTGGCTCTTCAGGAACGCCATCTGGTCGGCCAGGATGTTGCGGTTGGACAGGATCAGGTGCTCGATCCAGCTCGGCCGGTAGGGCACGGCCAGCAACGGCATGGCCGCCTGCTGCGGGGTGCGGCCGCCCTTGCGCGAGTTGCAGTGGAAGCAGGCGGCGACCACGTTTTCCCAGCTGTCGCGGCCGCCGCGGGAGAGCGGCACCACGTGGTCGCGGGTGAGTTGCTGGCGCGGATATTCGCGGCCGCAGTACAGGCACAGCTGCTGGTCGCGGGCGAACAGGGCGGTGTTGGTCAGCGCCGGCGTCGGGTCCAGCGCGTGGGCGCGGACGTGGCTGCGCGCGGCCACGATCGGGTGCAGTTGCAGCATGCTGCGCAAGCCGGTGTCGCGGCTGGTGCCGCCGTGCACGGTGAGGCAGGGATCGCCGAGGGTCCAGGCGACGGCGCCGCGCACGTAGAGGCAGGTCGCGTCCTGCCAGCTCATCCAGTCCAGGGCGCGCCCATGGGCATCGAGCGACAGCAGCCTCACCGCGTCCAGGCGCTGGGCGCGGGGCTCACCGACCAGCCGAAGCTTCGCTGTGTCTGCCTCCATCGGGAATCCAGCTTATACCCGAAGCGGCATGGCGTGTGCGCTCAGGGGGAGAAACGCTCGGCCGGCAGCGACATCAACGGCCCGGCACCGGCCTCGATCGCCGCCTTGTGCTGGCGCGTGCGCGGCAACAGGCGGGCGTAATAGAAGCGGGCGGTTGCACGCTTGGCCTCGGCGAAGCCGGGCGCGCCGCTGGCGGACGCGGCGACGCTGCGCGCCCACCAGTAGGCGAGGGCGGCGTAGCCGGAATACATCAGGAAATCGTAGGAGGCCGCGCCGACCTCTTCCGGGTCGGCCGCGGCGCGCGCGGCGATGCCGCGGCCGAGCGCCTCCCATTCGGCGACGAGCGCGCGCAGCGGGTCGATGAATTCGGCGACATCGGCGTTGCCGGCCTGCGCATCGCAGAACTGCGCGACCATCCGCAGCATTTCCTGCATGCCCGCGCCGCGCAGCTGCAGCAGCTTGCGGCCGGTGAGGTCCAGCGCCTGGATGCCGGTGGTGCCTTCGTACAACGTGGTGATGCGCGCGTCGCGCGCCAGCTGCTCCATGCCGTGCTCGGCGATGTAGCCATGGCCGCCGAAGCACTGCAGTGCGTGGTAGGTGCACTCCACGCCCCATTCGGTGAGGCAGCCCTTGGCGATCGGAATGATGAAGCCGAGCAGCGCCTCGGCACGCTCGCGCTCGCCGGCGTCCCCGGAGTGGGCGATGACGTCGACCAGGGTGCCGGCGTGAAAGGCGAGCGCGCGGCCGCCCTCGACCAGCGCCTTCTGCGTCAGCAGCATGCGGCGCACGTCGGGATGGACGATGATCGGGTCGGCGGGCTTGTCGGGCTGCTTCGGTCCGGACAACGAGCGCGACTGCAGGCGTTCGTTGGCGTAGCGCAGCGAATTCTGGAACGCGCGTTCGGCCAGGCCCAGGCCCTGCAGCCCGACCGCGAGCCGCGCCGAGTTCATCATGGTGAACATGGCCATCAGGCCCTTGTTCGGCTCGCCGACCAGCCAGCCCTGCGCGCCGTCGAAGTTCATCACGCAGGTCGCGGAGCCGTGGATCCCCATCTTGTGCTCGAGCGCGCCGCAGCGCACCGCGTTGCGCTCGCCCACCTTGCCCTCGCGATCCACGCGCAGCTTCGGCACCGCGAACAGCGAGATGCCCTTGCTGCCGGCCGGCGCGTCCGGCAGGCGCGCCAGCACCAGGTGGACGATGTTCTCGGTGAAGTCGTGCTCGCCGGCGGTGATGAAGATCTTGGTGCCGCTGATCGCGAAGCTGCCGTCGGCCCGGGGCTCGGCGCGCGTGCGCAGCAGGCCGAGGTCGGTTCCGCATTGCGGCTCGGTCAGGCACATGGTGCCGGTCCAGCGCCCCTCGACGATCGGGCGCAGGAAGGCCTCGCGCTGCCATTCCTCGCCATGGCGCATCAGCGCGTCGACGGCGCCGTGCGAGAGCAGCGGGAAATTGCCCCAGGCCAGGTTGGCGGCGTCGATCATCTCCTTGATCGCCACGTCCACCGCGTGCGGCAGTTCCTGGCCGCCGTAGGTCGCCGGTGCCGCCAGTCCGCTCCAGCCGCCCTCGACGAACTGCAGGTAGGCGTCGCGGAAGCCGGGCGGGGTGGTCACCGCGCCGGTGGCGGGGTCGAGCGTACAGCCATGGGTGTCGCCGATCGCGTTGAGCGGCGCCAGCACCGACTGGGTGAAGCGCGCGCCTTCCTCGAGCACGGCGTCGAGCAGCTCGCGGCTGGCGTCGTCGCGGCCGAGCCGCTGGAACAAGGCCTCGGCGCCGAGGAGGTCGAACAGGACGAAACGGATGTCCTGCAGCGGGGCTTGGTACGTGCTCATGTCAGCGCAGCACTCCGGTGATGCCGGGCGCGGGGCTCAGCGCGTTGTCGCGCTTGATCCGGTAATCGCGCACGCTGCCGTTTTCCGGCGCGGCACCGAGCGTGCCCTCGAGGTGGTAGTCGATCGCGCGGTTGCGCGAGAGCGCGTCGGCCACCGCGAGCTTGGCGCCCGATGGCGGCATCGCCCGCACGGTGACCACGTCGGCCGATTCCGGGCCGATCTGCAGTGAAGGCGAGGCCTGCAACGCGACCGGCGGCTGGCCCGCGATCGTCATCGCCAGGTCCACGCGCTCGAAACGCATCGGCACGCTGCTGAAGTTGTCGATCCGTACCTCGACCGCCCAGCTGCCGTCGGCCTGCACGGCCAGTTGCTGCAGGTTCGCGGCGGGTTCGGAGACGCGCCGCACGGGCCCGCCGCCGGCACATCCGGCCAGCGTCGCCGCGGTGAGCAGCAGGACCGCCGCCAACGAAGGATCGAAACGAACTCGCTTGCGCATGGGAGCTTCCACAAGGGCCTGCATCGAGCATACACCGGCGTAGGGTGGCGCCGGTCAGTCGAGCAGCCCCTTGGCGATGGCGTAGCGGACCACTTCGGCGGTGTTGCGCAGGCCGAGCTTGGCGAGCACCCGGCCGCGGTGGTTTTCCGCGGTCTTGACCCCGATGCCGAGGCGGCGCGCGACTTCCTTGGTGGTCATGCCTTCGGCCATCAAGTGCAGCACTTCGCGCTCGCGGCCGGTGAGGCTGCCGTAGGGATCGTCGACCGGGCGCTCGGGATGCTGCAGCCGCTCGGCCAGCGCCCGTGCGGCGCGCGCCCCGAAGTGCCCGCGCCCGGCATGCAGCGCCCGCACCGCGACCAGCAACTCCGACGAGGCGGCGTCCTTGACCAGGTAGCCCGAGGCGCCGGCGCGCACCGCCTGCAGCACGTATTCGTCCTCCTGGTGCATGGTCAGCACCAGGATGCGGGTACCCGGCAACGCCGCGCGCAGCCGGCGGATGACTTCCAGCCCGCCGAACCCCGACATGGACAGGTCGGTGACCACGACGTCGGGCCGCGCCAGCAACGCCCGTTCCACCGCTTCCTGGCCGTTCGCCGCCTGCGCGACGACCTGCACGTCGCCATCGGCCTGCAGCAGCCCGACCAGGCTTTCGCGGACCAGCGTGTGGTCGTCGGCAATGAGGACGCGGATGCTCATGCCGCGCCCAGCGGAACGAACGCGCGCAGCCGCGTGCCGCGGCCCGGGGCCGCCACCAGCTCCAGCCGTCCGCCGTGCAGCCGCAGGCGCTCGCGCATGCCGCCCAGGCCATTGCCGCCACTGACCGCGGCGCTGCCGGGCTCGAACCCGCGGCCGTCGTCGACCACCTGCAATTGCAGTTCCGCGCCGCGCTGTTGCAGGTGCAGCAGCACGCTGCGGGCCTGGGCGTGGCGCGCCGCATTCGCCAGCGCTTCCTGGGCGATGCGGAACAGCAGCGTCTGCAACTCGCCGTCCAGGGTCGGCAGTTCGCCCAACTCCACGACTGCTTCCACGCCGCTGGATTCGCTGAAGCTGCGCGCCAGCCAGCGCAGCGCGGGTTCAAGGCCGAGGTCGTCGAGGATCGGCGGGCGCAGCAGGCGGGTCAGGTTGCGGGTGTCCTCGAGTGCGCCGCTGCACAGCGCCATCGCCGCATCCAGGTGCGCGCGCGCCGCATCCGACAGCGGCGCGTCGACCTGCGCCAGGTGCTGCTTGAGCGCGGTGAGGTTCTGGCCCAGGCCATCGTGCAGTTCGCGCGCCAGCCGGCGGCGCTCGTCCTCCTGCACGCGCCAGACCGCGCGGCCGAGCCGGCGGAATTCGCGCTCGTTCGCCTCCAGCCGCTGCAGCAGGCGTTCGTACTGGGCGTCGAGGTGCAGGTTCATCGGTGGTCGGGCTCCCCTGCGGCGTCGTAGCGGGCGAGCAGGCCGGACGGCATGCCCTGGCGCAGGCTGGCGCGCGCCTTTTCCGCGCGATCGCGGGCAACGGCAGCGCCTTGCGTGTCGCCTCCGGCGTCGAGGGCGCGGGCACCGAGCGCATGAAGGGCGCCGGCATGGAGCGAATCGCCGCCGCGCAACAGCTTCGCCGCCTCGCCGTAGAGGCTCGCCGCGCGCGCATGGTCGCCGTCCGCCAGCGCGCGCGCGATCGACTGCTGCAGCCATTGCAGGCGCAGGCCATGGTGGCCCAGGTCCTCGACCTCGGCAGCCAGGCCCGGTCGGGCGCGGCCGGACTGTCGCGCTTCGGCCAGGGCGATGCGCAATTGCAGCAGGCGGATGCCGGAGGCCCTGGCCAGTGGCGTGGCACGCTCGAGCGCAAGGCGCGCAGCAGCGAGGTCGCCATCGCGTGTCGCGAGTTCGGCGCGAAGCAGCAATGCGATCGCTTGTTGCTCGCGGGAGGTGCGGCGAAGCGACGGCGCCAGTTCGTCCAGCGCCTTTTCCGCTTCCGGACCGGCGCGCGCGGCCAGCAGCGCCTCCACCTTGAGCAATCCGGCGTCGGTGGCGCCGCGTGGATCCTGGCGCTGGCGGAACGAGGCCATGGCGCGGTCGGCCTGGTCGATGGCGGCGGCCAGGTGGCCTTGCTGCAGTTCGAGGTCCGCCAGGTGGCGGCGGCTCACCGCGGCTTCCTCCTGCATCTGCAGGCGGCTGGCGGTGGACAGCGACTGCTGCAGTCGGCGGCGCGCCTCGTCCCATTGCCCGCGCGCGATCGCCAGCAGGGCCAGGTCCTGCCCGGTGCGCACCTCGCCGATCGCGTCGCCCAGCGTCGCGTAGTCGGCCGCGGCCTGCTGCAGGTACACCTGCGCATCGCCGTAGTTGCCCAGCTGGTACTGGGCGAAGCCGATGTCATTGCGCGACATCGCCACGCCCAGTGGATCCCCGAGTGCCTGCCATGCCTGCAGCGCGCGGCGGAATGCCTGCAGCGCCTGCGGGTACAGGCCGCGCTCCTCGTACAGCACGCCGATCTCGCCCTCGACCGCGGCCAGGCCTTCGCGGTCGCCGAGTCCTTCGTGCAGCGCACGCGCGCGTTCGAGTTCGCGCGCCGCGGATTCGAAGTCGCCGGTGAGCGACAGCGCGTTGCCGAGGTTGCGCAGGCTGGTGGCCTCGCCGCGCACGTTGCCGATGGCCTTGCGCAGCGCGACCGCCTTGCGGAACTGTTCGGCGGCGTCGCGGCTCTGGCCGAGCCTGCCATAGCCGATACCCAGCGCGTTGACCGCCTCGGCTTCGCCGTAGGCGTCGCGGCTGCGCTTGGACAGCACCAGCGCGCGCACCAGGTAATCGTCCACCGCGCGTTGCGCCTCGCCGCTCAGGATCGAGAACTTCCCGAGTTCGAACCACACCCGCGGATCGTTGGCGTCGCGTTTGGCCAGGCGTTGCAGCCCGGCGATCGCGCCTGGGAAATCGCCGCCGGCGCCGCGTGCCCGGGCCAGGCCCAGTTCGGCATCGGTGTCGTCGGGCGTGGCCGCGAGCAATTCGCGGAACCGGGCAACGGCGGCGGGTGCATCGCCATCCAGCAGCGCGCGCTGCGCGGCGAGGCGGCCAGCCAACGGCGCCGGTGCGTCGGCACCGGTGCGTTGGCCCTGCTCGATCGCATCGAAGGCCTTGTCCTGTTCGCCGATCATCTGCGCGACGGAAGCTTCGGCAAGCCACCCGGGGAGATAGCCGGCCGCCAGGTGGGTCGCGGCTTCCAGGTGCGACAGCGATTCGGCGAGGCGGCCTTCATCGCGGGCAAGCAGGCCGGCGCCGTATTCGCGCAGCCACGCAGCGGAATCGGGCATGGCCAGGGTGGCGCTGCCGGGTTTGATTCCCAGCGCGGAAGCGACCGCGGTGTCGGCGAGCCAGGCCATGCCGGCAGCCGCGGGCGACGTGGCGAGCGGTCCATCGATCACGCGCGTGCCCGCGTCCGGCAGCAACAGCCGGCTGCGCATCGTCCAGCCGCCTTCGCGTTGCAGCAGCTCCGGGCGCAGCACGCGGCTGGACGCCGCGACCTCCTGCAATGCATCCAGGCTTGGCTCGGTGTTGCCGCCGGTGTCGAGCTGGCGCAGCGCCTGCAGCGTGCGCTCGCGCCCGGCGACGGCGTGGCCGGGGACCGCGGCCAGGGCATCGCGCAGGTGCGCGCCCACTGCGGTGGCGGTGGCGGAATCGACCGCATCGCCGGCGACAGGCAGGACCAGCAGTCGATCCAGTGGTGGCGAAGGCGGGGCCACCGGTGGCGGCGCGCGCCATTGCCACCAGCCCAGCAGGCCGATGCCCAGCACCACCACGGCAGCCGTCGACAGCCATGCCGCGAGGTGCGGACGGATCACGTCGGCGTACAGGCGGCGCGGCACCTGGCGTTGGTCGATCGCCGCGAGCACTTCGTCCGCCGACTGGAAACGGTGCGCGGGTTGCGGTCGCAGCAGGCGGTCGACCAGCCGCGCCACCCACTTCGGGACGTCATCCCGCTCGCTCGTGAGCGGCGCCGGCGAATGCAGCATGCGTTGCGCCAGCACCTCGGTGCTGGTGCCGCCGGCGAAGGGCAGCTTGCCGGCCAGCATTTCGTACAGGATCAGGCCCAGCGAATACAGGTCGCTGCGCGCGTCCGCGGTATCGCCGCGCGCCTGTTCCGGCGACACGTAGTCGGGCGTGCCGACCAGGGTGCCGGTGCGGGTGCCGCCGCTGCCGGCCAGCGATCGGGCCACGCCGAAATCGGCTATGTAGGCGTCGCCGGCGGCATCGAGCAGGATGTTGGCCGGTTTCAGGTCGCGGTGCACGACGCCGCGCGCATGCGCGGCGGCCAGGCCTTCGGCGACCTGGCGGGCGATGCGCAGCGCTTCTTCCACCGGCAGCGTGCCGCGCTGGTCCATGCGCTGGTCCAGCGACTCGCCTTCGATCAGGTCCATGCCGATCAGCCAGCGGTCCTCGTGCCGCGCAAGGTCGTGGATGCGGACCACGCGCGGACTCGACACCTGGCGCGCCAGCAGCAGTTCCTGGCGGAACCTTTCGAACGCGTCCTTGCGGTGCGCAAGCTCGGGTCGCAGCAGCTTCAGCGCGACCGGAACGTCCAGCGCGAGGTCGGTGGCGCGATAGACGATGCCCATGCCGCCGATGCCGAGCATGCCGTCGATGCGGAACCGTCCGGCCAACAGCGTGCCGGGCAGGTAGTCCGCGTGGGCGTGGAGCATGGTCGCGGTCGCGTCGTTGCCGCCATCCTCGCCGGAGGCCGGGCCACGCCCGTCGCGCGGGCGCGGGCCGCTCACGCCGGCGCGCCTTCGTGCGCCTGCACGATCGCCGACCACGACGCCTCGGCGGTGGCGCGTGCCAGTTGCGCGCGGGCGCGGCGCGCGGCAATCCACAGCGCGGCGTGTTCGGCGAAGGCCTCGAGCAACTCCAGGTCCAGGGTCGTCACCGGTGGGCCGGGTCGCGTCCGGTCGGCGTAGATCGCGCCGAACGCTCGGCCGGCGTCGAGCAGCGGCAGGCAGACCAGGGTCGACAGGCCGGCGGCGATCACCGACGCGCGTCCGGCGAGCCAGGGTTCGTTGCCGATGTCGTTGGCGACCACGCTGCGGCCGCGTTCCAGCACGCGCTGGACCGCGCCGATGCTGCCGGAGAATTCGCGCGCCGAAAGCTGCGACGGCTCCAGAGCCAGGCTCGCGCGCACCGCCAGTCCGCCGGCACCCTCGACCAGGACGAAGCCGCGGTCGCACTGCGCCAGCTCGACCACGCCGCGCAGGCTGCCATCAAGCACTTCCTCCAGGCGCTGCATGCCGTCGATCCGCGCGGTCTGCGCCGCCGCGCTCGCGCGCCGCCGGCGCCAGGCGTCGTCGCCGCGCGCCTGCTCATCCGCGGAGAGCGGCGTGAATTCGCAATAGACCTCGCCGAAGCGCAACCAGCAGCCACCAGCCAGCGCGTCGCCATGCTCGATGCGGCGGCCGTCGACGAAGCTGCCGTTCTTGCTGTCGAGGTCGCGCAGCCGCCAGGTGCCTTCGCCTGCTTCGAGCACGGCGTGGCTGCGCGATACGGACGGGTGCGGCAGGCACAGGCCGTTGTCGGGGCCGCGCCCGATCCGCAGCGCCTCGCCATCGTGCAGCGAGCGGGTAATCGCCGCTTGTTCGGGGGGATACGCGGTCAGGCGCGCCAGCATCCCGCGATCTTAGCCCGCCCGGCTAATCCCCGTAGTCGCGCAGGTAGGCGAGACTGAACTTCAGGGTCGCGGCTCCCGCGAGCAGGTCGCCGGCCTGGTTGTCGGCGTCGCGGCTGGCGCGCCATTCGTCGGCCAGGCCATTGCCGGCGCGCTGCAGCGCGCGCGCGGAGACCAGGTCCACGGCGGCGATCGCACCGGCGTAGTCGCCGGCCTGCACGGCCGAGTCGACGTCGTCGAGGTAACCATCGAACGCGGGCCGTTCGAGGGCGGGCAGGGTATCGACGCGGGTGCGCAGGCGCGCGATCTTTTCCGCGACGACGCTGCTGGTCGGCCGCAGGTCCGCCAGCACCAGGAACTGCGAGAAACCGCTGTAGCGGCTGCGTGCACGCACGCTGCCCGCCGCGATCTCCTCGGTCACGTCGACGAAGTGGCCGCCGACCGGCGCCTTGAACACGCGCAGGTTGCTCCCCAGCGAGTACGCGAGCTGGTGGGTATGCAGTTCGTAGCGGCCGGTGCGGTGGAAGCTGAGCCCGCCCGACGCGGGCGCTGCCACGGTCACCAGCAGCGGCAGCGCGGAATCGATTTGCAGGAGCGTGGCGTCACCAAGGCGCGCGAGCAGGGTGCTGTCGGCAGGGTCCACGAGTTGCGCGCTGACGCCGAGCGACTGCGCGGTCAAGTGGCTGGCGTCGTCGAAGGTGAAGGTGAGGTCGGCAAGAGGTGGCAGTGCGGGTGAGCCGATGTTGACCGTGGCGACGTTGCCGCTGGCGGTGACCTGTACCGGAAGCGCCTGCGCGCCGGCGACGACGGGTGTCGCCAGCAGCGAAATCGCGGCGAGCAGGTTGCGGAACATCGCGTGCTTCACGGCCGGGCTCCTGTGTGACGCTGCGTCCCCCTCGGACGGAAACGAGCCTAACCCACTTTCGTGAACGCGATGTCATCGCCGGCGTGGGGGTTATCCCCCAGCGCCGCTGGTGGGTCTCCCGGATGGGCGCTGCGGTGGACCGGTGCCAATACTCGGTCCATCCCGCTCCCTCCCCCGAATGCGGGCCCACCCAACCCACCGGAGATCCCAATGTCTTCGTCCCATCGCCCATCCCCCCGTCGCATCGGCCTGCGCCTGTCCGCCATCGCCGCCGGCATGCTCGCCAGCGGCCTGGCCCTGGCCGAGGCCCACCTGGACCCGCAGCTGGTGCAGAAGCTGGCGGCCGCCAACCCGACCGACCAGCTGCAGGTGGTCATCAGCTACAAGCAGTCCGGCCCGGTCACCAGCCAGCAGCGGTCGGTCCTCAAGCAGCTGGGCATCGATCGCGGCATCACCATGCGCACCCTGCCGATCGCGGGCGCGCTGGCCACGCCGGCGGAGATCCGCGCGCTTGCCGACCGCGACGAAATCGCTTCGATCTGGTTCAACGCCCCACTCAAGTACTTCAACCAGGAAGCCAGGCAACTTTCCGGCGCCGCGCGCACGGTGGAGAACCCGAACGACTTCAGCCGCGCGATCCCGTTCAGCGGCGCCGGCGTGACCGTCGTGGTCAACGATTCCGGCATCGATGCGACCCATACGGACCTGAAGTTCGGCGACCATGTCGTCCAGAACACGCAGGGCGTCACCAACCTGGCCGCGATCGACACGATGCTGCCGATCACCTACCTGGAAGGCATCCCCCACACGGACTGGGGCTCGGGCCATGGCACCCACTGCGCCGGCACCATCGGCGGCACGGGGGCGATGTCCAACGGCTTGTACCGTGGCGTCGCCCCGGGCGCCGACCTGGTCGGCTACGGGTCCGGCGCGGTGCTGCTGATCCTGGATGCGGTCGGCGGCCTCGATTACGCGGCGACCAACCAGTTCAGCTACGACTCGCCGATCCGCGTGGTCAGCAATTCCTGGGGTTCCTCGGGCAAGTTCGACCCGTTGAACCCGGTGAACATCGCCAGCTACGAGCTGTACAAGCGCGGCATCGTCAGCGTGTTCGCGGCGGGCAACGACGGCCCTGGCGAGGACACGCACAATCCGTACGCGCAGGCGCCGTGGGTGGTCTCCGTCGGCGCAAGCGAGAAGGACGCCGTCCTCACCTCGTTCTCGTCGCGCGGCAAGCGCGGCGAAAGCGGCAGCTTCACCACTGCGGACGGCAAGCAGTGGACCTACTACAACAAACCCACCGTGGTCGCACCCGGCGTGGACATCGTCTCCACCCGCGACCTGCTCGGCGCGCTGCCGCCGCTGGAGGCACAGCACGACGCGGAAACGCTGGATCCGGCCTACCTGCCGTACTACACGCACATGAGCGGCACGTCGATGGCGACGCCGCACGTGGCCGGCATCATCGCGCTGATGCTGGAGGCGAACCCGAACCTGACCCCCGCGCAGGTCACGGACATCCTCGAGCGCACTTCGACCAACATGACCGGGCGCCTGGCCTGGGAGGCGGGCACCGGGCACGTCAACGCCTACGCCGCGGTGGCCGAGTCCGCCGGGCTGCGCAACGACTTCGGCGCGACCGTCAACGCACTGCGCACCTTCAACGCCAACGCGCTGCTGGTCGAGGGCCCGGCACCGGTGCCGTTCTCGGTCGACTTCGCGCCGGTGGGGCCGGTCACCGAACAGAGCTTCACCGTCGGCAGCGACATCGCCTGGGTGGCGGTGAAGGCGACGATCGACGCGAACACCGTGGCGCTGGTGCTGACCGATCCCGATGGCATCCGCTACGGATCGGCGATCGCGCTGCCGGTGCTCGGCGACACCGTCACCACCGGCGCACCGGGCAAGGCCGGCACCTGGACCGTGACCGTGCGCGGCATCGGCTCGGTCTCGGGCACCGATGTCGATCCGGCGAACGTGACCAACGGCTACGGCCTGCCGGGGACGATCACCGGCGAGATCAGCTTCCTCAAGAGCGGTGGCTACACCGGCATGGACGACGTCGCCAGCCATGCGGCGCGGCAGGCGATCGAGTTCGCCGTCGCCAACCGCCTGGTGGACGGCTACTCCGACCGGCGTTTCCGCCCCGACGCCTACCTGCGCCGCGGCGAGATGGCGCAGTACCTGGTGATGGGCGCAAGCGTGCGCCAGTACCTGCCCTTCGACGGCGTGCCGACCTTCGACGACATGTCCACGACCGATGCGGCCTATCCATTCGCCGAGTCGGCGGTGGCGCAGGGTGCGCCGCTGCGCGACCTCAGCCAGCGCCAGGATGGCGTCATGGGCCTGCTCAACGGCGACTTCCGCGGCAACGACTACGTCACCCGCGTCAGCATGGCCTATTCGCTGGTGCAGTCGCTCGGACTGCAGGCGCAGGCGCGGTCGTTCGACGGCCAGCTGACCGCGTTCTACGACGGCAAGCGGATCCCGATCGACGATGCCGGCTCGATCGCCCCCGCGCTGCGCGGTTACGTGCAGCTGGCACTGGACCAGGGCGTGATCAATGCGCGCTTCACCCTGACCCAGGGTCCGTTCGACCTCGCGCCGACGCTGCATGCCTGGTTCGACCCGGGCAAGAAGGTGACGCGTGCCGATTACGCGGTGGCCGCGGGACGTTTCCTGGCGGCCTATCAATCCGCCGAGGATTGAGTCCCGGTGAGCAGTGGGAAGGGATCGATCGCGGTCCCTTCCCACCAGTTTTTCCGGGGACCCAGTTCGAAGATCGCGAAATGCAAATGCGGGGCGTCGTCGCTGGCGTTGCCGGTGCTGCCGACATAGCCGATGACCTCGCCCTGTTCGACTTCCTTGCCCGCCTGCAGGCCCGGGGCATAGCGATCGAGATGGGCGTAGTAGTAGGCGTGGGTGCGGTCGCGGTCGAACTGGTAGATGGTGTGGCCGCCGGCGTCGCTGTCGAACAGCTTCTCGATGCGGCCATCGGTCGCCGCCAGCACCGGCGTACCGCGTTCGGCCATGATGTCCAGCGCTTCGTGCGCGCGGCTGCCGCCACCACGCAAATCGTCGAACGTGTCCTGCAGCTCGGGGGCACGGATGCCGCGGACCGGGATCAGCAGGGCATCGGTGGGCGGCGCGGGTGGCGTGCTTCGTGCAGGGGTGGGCGCAACGGGTTGCATGTCCGGTTCCGGCGCGACGGTCGCGGGCAGCGGCGCCGGCCGTGGAGCGGTGGCGTCGTCCGTTGCGGCCGCGGTCGCCGGCGCCCCGCCGGAATCCAGCGTACGCGTCGCCCCGGGCCCGCCGTCGCGCATCAGGAAGAACACCACGTTGGCGCCGACCAGCACGCCGGCCAGGAACAGCAGCGTCGCCTTCAGCAGCCCGTTCATTGCTGCAGCACGGCTTCCATGCCCGGCGACACCGCGGCGGCAAACGCAAGCACGTCCCAGTTGGTCAGGCGGATGCAGCCATGCGACTGGGTCTTGCCGATGGTGGCGGGTTCGGGCGTGCCGTGGATGCCGTAGTGCTCCTTCGACAGGTCCACCCACACCAGGCCGACCGGATTGTTCGGACCGGGCGCAATGGTGGCCTTGGCATGGCTCGGGTCGGCGTCCCAGAACAGCTCGGGGTTGTAATGGAAGGTCGGCTCGCGGGCGACGCCGTTGATCTTCCAGTCGCCGATCGGCAACGGGTCATGCTCGCTGCCGGAAGTGGCGGGGAAGCGCGCGTAGGCCTTGCCGCCCTCGTCCAGCAACGACACGCTGCCGTCGGACTTGTCCACCAGCACCTCGGCGGCCCTGGCCAGCGGTTCGCGGCCGGCGACGTTGGGAACGGTGATCGTGGTGCCCGCGGTGAACGCCTTGCCGGCGTTGAGCTTTTGCAGCAACGCCGGGCTCGCGTGGAAGCGCTCGCCCAGCATCTCCTCGATGGATGCGTAGCCCAGGTCATCGAGTTCGGCCTTCGCCATCATGTCCGACGGCACCTTGGCGAAGTCGGTTGCGGCGTCCTCCTCGGTGATGGTGTATTCGACCAGCACCGGTGCGTCACCCTGTCGCAGCGCCTGCCAGGTCGCGTCGTCGAGCGTTTCGCCGTCGCCCAGGCCGCGGGCCTTGCGGAACGCGGCAATCGCGCGCCTGGTGTTGGTGCCGGAGACGCCGTCGATTTCGCCGGGCGAGAAGTGCGCGCGATCCAGCAGCACCTGGGCGCGCAGCGTGTCGTCGGCGGGCAGTTCGGCGTCGGCGGTCGCGCGCGGCAGCGGCGAGGGAGGCGACCACAGGTCGGCCTGCACGTCCGCGGGCTTCCCGTCGGTCGCCGCGGTGTCGCCGGCGCCGGCCGGGACCGTGTCCACGCGACCGATCACGTTGCTGAAATCCGGGCGCGACTGTGCCTCCGCGAACGTCCATGGCGCGGCCAGCGCCAGGACGATCGCAGTGGCAAGCAGGGTGTTGCGGGTGGTGTGCGGGTGGCGGGTCGGCATCGCGGCGGTCCATCCGTGGGGATGGCGTGATGCTGCGCAAGTGCCGTTCCGCGCGGCGTGAATGCGCGCCGCGACGGTTCAGGTAGCGATCGGCCGCGGGCTCAGTTCGGGCGGCCGCGCGTGCCCAGCGTGACCATGCTTTCGCCGAGCGAACGCATCACTTCGGGCTGCATCGAAAAGGCCAGGTGCGACTGGCCGAACGACATGATCAGCGACTCCTGTCCCGGGCTGGCGCCGGGGCCAAGCGCAAACGAGGAAGGCATGACCAGCGCGCCGGAACCTTGTTCCTGCTCCGGACCGGGCAGTTGCGCGGCACCGTCGCGCGAGGCGGCCAGCAGCGCGGCGGCCATGTTGGCCACGTCCAGCGGCGAGAGGGTGTAATCGCCCAGCAGGACGCCATCCTTCGCGAAGCCGACGGCGATCTGGCCGTCGGGCGCGGACTCGATCAACAGCCCTGTGGTGAAGCCTGCGGGAACTCGCATGGGGATTTCCGGTTACGTGATGCCACCAGGAATGGTGGCCGGGGAGGGAATCGAACCCCCGACACGGGGATTTTCAAGGCACAGTCGAAAGTTGATATTTTCCAACAAAAACAGCCACTTACGGCGCTTGCTGCCTCATGCTTTCGACTTCTGAAGGCTATTTTACAGAACCTGATGGATCCTCGCCTGCTCATCGAGGGGGGGGAGGGTACGTCATAGGTTCGCTCACAAGCGACGCGATGTTGACTTCTAGCGAACATAGTCTTAGAGTTGCCTCGTGATCGGTGGCAGCAGGGTCGATCACTCGGCAGCTGTACAAGGGATGTGCCTTGTTGGACATCTGCGAAGGCTTAGGCCTTCAACCCTTGCCAAGTTCATGAACGAGTCTTCGTCGGATCTGTCGAAGGGGAGGGAATGATTGGCGACTTAGACCGTCTTCGAGAGAAAGACGGGGTTGGTAGTGGGAGGGACAAAGTTCGGGGTTTCGACCCCTAGTCATAAATCTTTCTTGGTGGCCGAGAGACGGCGCAG
Organism: Lysobacteraceae bacterium; assembly: GCA_004297225.1. Classification (GTDB taxonomy): domain Bacteria; phylum Pseudomonadota; class Gammaproteobacteria; order Xanthomonadales; family Xanthomonadaceae; genus Cognatiluteimonas. The sequence continues at coordinate 129,946 of SCUI01000013.1, forward strand.
TTGGGGCGCGGAATTGTTCCGCGTTCTCCGTGCCGTCACCAACGAAAGAGGTAATTTTATGACTGGAAGTAACACCGACACTAATCCCGAACCGCCCAAGCCCAAGAGAAGGTTTGTAAGGGTAATCCTGAAGGCCGTACTCAAGGGAGCTTCGATTGCATGGTGGTTGTATCGCATGTGGTCGCGACTGACTGACGTCCTGGGCTAACCTCCCTCAACCATTCACCTACCACTGGAGAATTCAAATGTTTGGCGAAGCCCTCCGACTGGTACGTTCATTTCATGAAGTGAATCAGTCGGATCTAGCAGAAGCTCTTGGAATTTCGCGCTCATATCTATCAGAGGTTGAATCTGGCAAGAAGACGCCTAGCTTGGATCTGCTCCAACGCTATGCGGAGCATTTTGATATTCCTCTTTCGTCTTTAGTTTTGTTTTCTGAGCATGCCGGAGAGTCCGAGAAAGATCTCAAAGTCAAAGCCATGCTCGGCCAAAAGGCCGTCGCAATTTTGCGATGGATTGAAAAAAAGGCAGAATTGAAGAGAGCCGCATAAGTAATGGCCAATGCGCGAGCTTATCCATTGACGTCCTCGCCATTTTATCGGCTGGCGTCGAAGCAGAAGCTCGCGGCGATCCTTGGGGTCTCGCTGCGAGACTTGCGCCTGCTGCTAAAGCAGCCCGACAACTATCGTCTCTGGGATACACGGCGCCGGCGTCGTGATGAGTTGGTTGGAATTCCCCACAAGGCGCGCGCGATCCAGCAACCCAAGCCGCTCTTGGCGATCATCCATAAGCGCCTGGCGATCTTGATTGGGCGAATTGAAAAGCCGGATTACGTCTATTCCGCTACGAAGGCGCGGTCTTATTTTGACAACGCTCGGCCGCATGCTATCGGCGAACCAACCGTCAAAATTGATATCAAGAACTTCTATTCGAACGTAACTCGAAGGTTTGTTCGAGATTTTTTCGAGCGTCGGCTGCAGTGTTCGCCTGACGTGGCGCATGTCTTGACAGAGTTGTGCTGTATTACCACCGCCTCCAGTAGCGCACTCCCTACTGGGAGTGCAGTTAGTCCGGTTCTTTCATTCTTCGCTTGTTCGGAAATGTTTCGCCGCATAGCAGAGATTGCCAAGGATCACGGACTTATCTTTACGCTATACGTCGATGACATGGTCTTCTCCGGAAGCAAGGCCAACCGCCATTTCACATCGAAGGTGGTGCATGAGTTGGCTAAGAACGGATTCGTCGGGCATAAGATTACCCATTTTCGCGGAGACGCTACCAAGGTAGTCACCGGTGTAGCCGTTTCTGCCGGACGCGTGGATCTACCTTTTCGGCGCCAACGCAAAATTCGGCAATTTGAAGAAGCTTTTTGGGCGGCGACTAATCCGGAGGACATCAGTCTTCTGGGTGCGACGCTCTTGGGCCAGTACCGCGAAGCAGAGCGCATTAAGCCCGGCACTAAGTTGAGGGCGCTTGCCGTAGCCGCTAGGCTGGAGAAGCTTGGGCTTTCGAATGGTCTCCCGCCCTCGGTAAAGAAGCGGCGCGGATACCCAGGAAAACGTTTGGACGCAAAAAGGTTTGATCGACTGCGATCCGCCGTCTCGCTCAATCCGTCGACAACCTCCGGTGGCCCTGAGACCTTAGTGAACACGGGCGTTGTCATGGCTGCCTAGTCGCGTGCGAAAACTTCTCTGCTTGGGCACCTTGGAGACGAAATCAAAAGCTGCCTGGGGCTGACGGAACGAGATGGAACCCCCCGCAGATACATCTAGTCAAGGTCTCTTGGCGTCTATGACGCTCGAAGAGGTGGCCCGGTTTCAGGGCTTCCTCTCTGCCGTGTCGGGTCTAGAAGGCGAGATAAGGAAACTGGCGACTGATGGCTGGGTCCCAAAATTTCTACGCCGAACGGGAGTTCCGTTGTATTGGTCGTGGTGCTACGAGTTCAGTCTTGCTGAGCTCTTGGCGCTCGTGTTTCAGGCGACTGGAATGGGTGGCGCGTTCTTGGAAATTGCCAAGAGCGAAAACGCACACGCCCGCCTCCTCGCTTGGCCAGAAGAGGTGGAAGGCCCTTCGGCAGTCATAAAGCCGCGCCAGGTGGTTTTGGTGTTGTCGATGCTTTTTGCGCTTCTCTATTCCGTGAAGGCGATCGGGTTCCACTCGCTTTCCCTTTCTGATTTGGTGCGTAAGGGGTTGGAAGGAGACGATGTGGCGCTGCGCAGAGCTATCGCCATAGATCCGACTGTGTTGTCAATGCCAAGTGTTGTCGGTTACGTGGGTGGGCTGCAGCTGCGTGGAGAGCCGAGGCGGCTGCGGCAGTTGTATCTCGCTGCTGCCAAAGGACCCAATAAGCAGCTTCAGCCTTACTGGAACCTACGATATATGGAGCGCGTGCTAACCGAAGGTCGGGTGTTCGAGTCGCACTCCAGGGAAGCTATATATGACCTTGTGACCCAGCGTCTCAGGTTGTATGACGCAAGGGGGCAGGACTCGTTTAAGGGGCTTTTTACGACGCTTGCGAGATGGAGAGAGAACGCAACCACATAGATTTTCAATTCTTTGTGGTCGAGGTGGACCGAAGCGCGACATAGCTTCCATGACGCCCAATCCCGGGCGTCACGAGAATTGCTATGACCGAGAAACATGGAAGCGACCGTGCGGCGCGGAAAGCCGCTAAAGCGGCGACCGGAGCCGCGTGCGGCGTTCGCGCCGCGGGTGCGCAACCCAGTATCACAGCACCCGCAAACTGCATCCGTCCGCTACGTCATGGGGTGGACAGCCTTTACCTGTCCTTCCAGGGCGGCATTGATCCCGAGCTGGCGCTGTGGCTGCAGGAGTGCAAGCAGAAGGCCCAGTCCGCCAATGAGCACGCCATCGCCCTGGCGGGCATCGGGCTGGGGGACCACCAATTCATGGTCCTGCCGCGTGGCCGGGGGCGCTTCGCCTTCGTCATGGAGGACAACTGGTTCTCTATCCAGCTGTCCAATGCCACGGCGGGGGTCCTGCCGCTGGCGCTGGTCCAGGTCCGCAGCGAGTACCTGACGGCGGTCGGGCCCGAGGAGGCCATCGCCACCATTACCCAGCTGGTCGGGGACATGGGCGAGGTCCAGGGGCCGCCGAAGATCAGCCGCCTCGACCTGTTCGCGGACTTCCAGACGGACCACGACCTGGCCGCGTTGCCGGGGAGTCACTGGGTCAAGCGCAGCAAGAAGCGCTCCATCCACGAGGAATGCGACCAGGTCACGGGCATTTCCTTCGGCAGCGGGAACGAAGTGAGCGCCCGGCTCTACGACAAGACGCGGGAAATCCTGAAGTCAGGGAAGGACTACATGAGGCCGCTGTGGGCCCAGGAGGGCTGGGCCGGCGAGGCTCCGGTGTGGCGCATGGAGTTCCAGGTGCGTCGCGAAGGCCTGCCGGAGCAGATGCGCGGGCCCGCCGGGGAGGTGCTGGGCTGCTGCGGCAGCCTGTGGCGCTACCTGTGCGGCGAGTGGCTACGGCTGGCGATTCCCTCGGGAACCGACGAGACGCGCAGCCGCTGGCCCACCCACCCACTTTGGGAAGGCCTGTCGCAACTGTGGGACATAGACCCGGAAGCCCCGCCACTCACCCGCGTTCCGAAAGCCAGACTTCCCTCTGATGACCGCCTTTTCCGGCACGGCATCTCGGGGCTGAGTTCCTTCATGGCGCGGGAGGGCATCACGGAGCTGGACGAAGGCCTGGGCGAGTTCCTGCACGCGCTGGAGAGGTACTACGACGACCCGGCCAAGCAGTTCCCGGAAACGCTGGAGGCCTACATCAAGCGCAAGGCGAACGCGAAGGCGCGGCGCTACAACCTGCGTCGGATGCGACCGTGAGCGGGGGTAGGCGATGCGGACCCTCGACCTGCACGAAGCGGCGGCCTTCCTGCGAATGTCGCCCGCCGTGCTGCGCCGCCACGCCCGCGAAGGCCGCCTCAAAGCCGCGAAACCGGGCAAGCGCTGGGTGTTCCTCGAAGACGACCTTGCTGCGTATCTTGGTCAGCTTTACGCTGGCCGAAGGCAAGCGCCGCTAAGTGGCTCCAACCGGGAGAAATCCTCATGGGGCTATACCGACGCGGTGATGTCTGGTGGGTCCATCTCACCGCACCAAACGGCACGCGAGTACGCCGCTCTACTGGGACTTCCATCGAAGTCCAGGCGCAGGAGTTCCACGACCGGCTGAAGGTCCAGTTGTGGGAGGAACAGCGGCTCGGGGTTCGCCCCGAGCGGAGTTGGCAGGACGCCGCCGTCCGGTGGGTGAAGGAAACCCGCGACAAGCGATCGCATGGAAAGGACGTGGCCAAGTTGCGGTGGCTGGATCGCTACCTGGGCCACCTGCTGCTCTCGCAGGTGACCCGGGACGTGATCGACGCCATAGCCGAGCGCAAGGTTCGCGAGTCGAGCCGGAGCAACGCCAACCGCTACCTGGCCCTGATCCGGGCGATCCTGAGACGCGCAAGGGACGAATGGAATTGGCTGGAGACGATTCCGAAAGTCCGGCTGTTCCGGGAACCGAGGGGGCGCATCCGCTTCCTGACTCCCGAAGAGGCGCGGCGGCTCCTGGACGAGCTGCCGCCCCACCTTCGGGATATGGCGCAGTTCGCACTCGCCACGGGCCTGAGGCAGCGCAACGTGTCCTTCCTGCGGTGGGAGCAGGTGGACATGGCCCGTCGTGTCGCGTGGATCCATCCGGACGAAGCCAAGGCCGGTCGGGCCATTGGCGTCCCACTGAACGAGTCCGCCGTCGCGGTGTTGCGGCGGCGGCTCGGGACCGACAACGCGCACGTCTTCACCTATGAAGGGAAGCCCGTGGCGCGCTGTTCGACGAAAGCGTGGAAGGCGGCCCTGGAACGGGCAGGGATCGAACGCTCGTTCCGCTGGCACGACCTGAGGCACACCTGGGCCTCATGGCACGTCCAGAGCGGGACGCCGCTGCAGGAGCTGATGGAGCTGGGCGGCTGGGCCAGCTTCGAGATGGTCCTGCGGTACGCGCATCTGGCGGCGGACCACCTGCGTGGCGCTGCGTGCCGGATCGATGACACGTTTTTGTCACACACAAAAAACCCGCAACACGTGCGGGCTGTTTGATCGTGATGTAAGGCCTTGAATTTCCACCACTTGGAAGTGGTGGCCGGGGAGGGAATCGAACCCCCGACACGGGGATTTTCAATCCCCTGCTCTACCAACTGAGCTACCCGGCCGGTGCAACGCTCCCGTCGGGGAGGCCGCGAAGCCCGCATCTGCGAGGGCGCGATGATACGGACGCGCCGCCCGCGGGGCAAGTTGCGGGGCTTCCAGCATCCCGGCTGAACGGGGGTTGCGCCGCGCGCGGCCGGTGGCCGCGCCCCGGCGCATGATCGGCAGCACACCCACGAAAGGAGCCAGCGTCATGGCATTCCGTCTTTTCCTGGCCGCCTCCATCGCCGCGCTGCTTGCCGCCTGCGCCACCACCCGCATGAGCGATGCGGAAAGCCTGGCGTTGTATCGCGCCCACGCCGGCGAGCCGGTGCGCACCATCCGCTATTACGATCCGGTCAGTTGGGAAGAGGTCGACGAGGCCCACCTGCTGCTGACCATGCGCCCGCGCGAGGTCTACCTGCTGCGCATCAGCGGTCCCTGCCTGGACTGGGGCGGCGCCTCGCCGACGATCGCGATCAGCAGCCAGGCCGGCTTCGTCAGCGCGGGTTTCGACCGCGTTTCCGTGCCCGGCGTGCCCGCCGGTTGCAGGATCGAGGAGATCCGCCCGGTGGACATCGCCGCGGTGCGCGCGGCGCGCGAGCGGATGACGTCCAGGTAGGGCCTCACTCCGCCGGCGGGGCGACGAAGCCGGCGGGGATTTCCGCGTCGCCGCCGAACAGGAATTTCTCCATCTGGCCTTCGAGGAAGGCGCGGTGCTTCGGGTCCAGCGGCGACAGGCGGTTCTCGTTGATCAGCTTGGTCTGGTAGGCGAGCCATTGCGCCCACGCCGGCTTGCCGATGCCGGCGTAGACGCGCTTGCCCAGTTCGCCGGGCCAGGGCACGAAGTCCAGGCCTTCGGCCTCGCGCTGGTGCAGTTGGCAGAACACGGTACGGCTCATGCGACGGTTTCCTCCAGGAGCTTGCGGATCGGCGCTGGAATGCCCAGCGACGCCCATTCGTTGCGTCCGGCCCAACGCAGGTCGTCATTGTCGGCCACCTTCGCCCGCATCGCCACGCGCGGCCAACGCAACGGTTGCAGTTGCAGGTGGTAATGGGTGAAGCCGTGGTCGATCACCGGCAAGGCCTCGCCGTGGTCGTAGCTGGCGTCGACGTGGCCGTGGAACCATTCGCGCGCCAGCGCATGGTCGGGCGCTTCGGGCAGGGACCAGAGCGCGGCCCAGACGCCGGTCGCCGGGCGGCGTTGCAGCAGCACGCGGTCGCCGGCATCGACCAGCAGCAGCACCACCGCGCTGCGCACCGGGCGGGCCTTGCCCGGCTTGGGCCACGGCAGTTCGGCGACGCGTCCCGATTGCAGGGCGACGCACGCCGCCTGCAACGGGCAGACCACGCAGGCCGGATCGAAGCGCGTGCACAGGGTCGCGCCGAAATCCATCTGCGCCTGCGTGTAGTCGGCCATGCGCGCCCGGGGCAGCTGCGCCTGCGCCAACGCCCACAGCTGTTTCTCGACCGCGGGCGTGCCGGGCCAGCCGTCGATACCGTGCAGGCGCGCAAGCACGCGCTTGACGTTGCCGTCGAGGATCGGGAAGCGCTCCTCCCAGGCTTGCGCGAGGATCGCGCCGGCGGTGCTGCGGCCGATCCCGGGCAGCGCCAGCAGCGCGTTGAAATCGCGCGGCAGCTCGCCGCCATGGTGCTCGACGCAGGCGCGCGCCGCCGCGTGCAGGTTGCGGGCGCGGGCGTAGTAGCCCAGGCCCGACCACAACGCGAGCACCTGGTCCAAGGGTGCCGCCGCCAATTCGCGCACGCCCGGCAGCGCGGCCACGAAGCGTTCGAAGTAGGGCAGCACCACCTGCACCTGGGTCTGCTGCAGCATGATTTCCGACAACCACACGCGATAGGGCGTGCGCGGATGCTGCCAGGGCAGGTCGCGGCGTCCGCAGCGGTCGAACCAGTCCAGCAACGCCGCCGCGATGGCGGGCGTTTCAGTCATTGCCGGTGGGCGCGATCGTGGGTTCGTCGACTTCGACGTGGACGCCCTCCAGGCGCGCGCCGACGATTTCCAGCAGCGGCGTGTCCATGCGGCCGTCGAGCGGCGGCAGCGGCGTCGCCATGCCCGCGTCGAGCCAGTCGGTGATGGCGGCAATGCGGAAGCGGCCGTCGAAGCGGGTCGCGTCCTTGCTCGCGCGCAGTTGCACGATCCCCGACAGGTCGGCCGGACCCAGGTAATCGAGGCCCACCTCGACCGGCCCGCGCGGCCGGTGCAGCGGCGCCGGCAATTCCGGCCACGCCTGTGGCCATTGCGCGATGTTGCCGTCCAGGTCCAGGGCCAGCGCATCGCCGAGTGCAACGCTGCCGCGCGCCATCGCGTCCGGGATCGGGTCTTCCGCCTCCGCTCCGCGGCCGCGCACGACCAGCGGAGCGGTCTCCATCGACAGCTTGCCGTAGTCGTAGCGGATCGGGCCATGCGCGCCCATCGCGAACGGCAGGTTGCTGGCCTGCGTCACGTAGCTGCCGGCAATCCCGAGCCGTGCCGGCACCACCTGGATGTCGTCGGTGCGGAAACGCAAGGGCCCGGACAGGCGCAGGTGCGCAGGCATGCGCCACTGCTTCCCGCCAAGCACCGCCAGGCGGCCGACCACGCCCATGCCGGTGGGGCTGGCGTCGGCCAGTGCCTGCATCCGCTGCAGCGCCAATGCAAGGTCGAAAGGCACGCGCAACGTGTCGGCGACGTAGCGGCCGCGCACGCGCGCGCGCAGTGGCTCGGTGGGCGCCAGCCGGGCGATGTCGATCGCGATGCCGTCGATGAACCAGTCCGCATCGGCGCCGTCGTTGCGGAGGCTGCCGTCGCGTACCAGCAGTCCGCGGGCCAGCGTCGGCAGCCGGGGTTCCTCGGACGGCGGGCGCGTGGACAGCCAGTGCCGCAGCGCGGCCAGCTGCAGCACCGGGCGGTCGAGTTCCAGGCGCTCCGCGTCCAGTGCCGCGCCGCGTGCGCGGATCGTCGACCACGGCAGCGAGAGCAGGATGCGATCGGCGGTGAGCAACGGCACCTGCGCGCCCGGCTCGCGCGCGACGATGCCGCGGATCTCCAGGCGCGGCGTGCCGCGCAGCCGGTATTCCGCGGCGCCGCTGAAGGTGATGTCGAGCCCCAGTGTCCCGCCGACCCGCGAGAGCAGGAAGCGCGTCGCGCGCTCGGGCTGCAGGGCGAAGCGCAACGCCAGCAGCAAGGCAAGCAGCGCCAGCGCGATCGCGATGAGGACCCGCCGCCGGCGCGCGTCCATGGTGGTCGCTCAGCCGCCGAGGCTGCGCGGCAGCAGCGCGTCGACGAAGGCCCCGGCGTCGAACACGCGCAGGTCCTCGGCGCGCTCGCCGATGCCGGCGTAGCGGATGGGGATGCCGAATTCGCGCGCCAGCGCGAAGACCACGCCGCCCTTGGCGGTGCCGTCGAGCTTGGTCACCACCAGGCCGGTCACGTTCACCGCCGCATGGAACTGGCGCAATTGCGACAGCGCGTTCTGGCCGGTAGTGCCGTCGATCACCATCAGCACCTCGTGCGGCGCATCGGGGTCGAGCTTGCCGAGCACGCGGCGGATCTTGCCCAGTTCCGCCATCAGTCCCTGCTGCGTATGCAGGCGACCGGCGGTGTCGGCGATGAGCACCTCGACGCCGCGCGCCTTCGCCGCCTGCAGCGCGTCGAAGGCCACCGAGGCGGGGTCGGCGTCCTGGCCCTGCGCCACCACCGTCACGCCGTTGCGTTCGCCCCAGGCCTGCAGTTGCGCCACCGCGGCCGCGCGGAAGGTGTCGCCGGCCGCCAGCATCAGGGTGCGGCCCTCGTCCTTGTAGCGGCGCGCAAGCTTGCCGATCGTGGTGGTCTTGCCGACGCCGTTGACGCCGACGGTGAGGATCACGAACGGCCGCCGTGCCGGGTCGATCGCCAGCGGCACCGCGACCGGCCGCAGCATTGCGAGCAGTTCGTCGCGCAGCGCGGCCAGCAGCGCGCCGGCGTCGGCGAATTCGCGCGCGGCCATGCGCTTGCGCAGGCCATCGACCAGCTGCGTGCTCGCGGCGACGCCGACGTCGGCGGTCAGCAACGCGGTCTCGATTTCCTCCAGCAGCGCGTCGTCGAGCCGCGGGTTGCGCGAGAACAGCCCGCCGAGGCTGCGGCTGAAGCCGCTGCCGCGCAGCCGTTCGCGCCAGCCTTCGGCGCCGGGCGACGCGGGGGGCACTTCGGGCGGGACGGGTGCTTGGACAGGCGCTGGGGCCGCGGGCGCATCGGCGGCGGGCGCCGCCGCTTCAGGCTTCTTGCGGCGGAAAAAACTCACCATCGTCGGGACCATCGCGCAGAATGGCGCGCATGGTAGCACCGGCCCCATTCACGATCCGATGAAGCAGAAACCCCCAGCTCGCGGTGGCAAAGGCGACGCCGGCGCGGTCCGCATCATCGGCGGCCGCTGGCGCGGGAGCCGCCTGCCGGTGGCCGACCTGCAGGGCCTGCGGCCGACCCCGGACCGCGTCCGCGAGACGCTGTTCAACTGGCTGCAGCCGATGCTCCCGGGGACGCGCGTGCTGGACCTGTTCGCCGGCAGCGGCGCGCTGGGCCTGGAAGCCCTGTCGCGCGGCGCGGCCGAGGCACTGCTGGTCGAACGCGACCCGGCCGTCGCCGGGACCTTGCGCGAGGTGGCCGGGCAGCTCGAGGGCGGCGAGCGTGCGCACGTCGTTTGCGCGGACGCGCTGTCGTTCCTGCGGGTGCCGCTGCACGGCCGCTTCGACCTGGTGTTCGTGGATCCGCCGTTCTCCGCCGGATTGCACGCGCAGGTGCTGGCGCTGTTGCCGCCATGGCTCGCGCCGGACGCCTGGTTGTACCTCGAGGGACCGCACGGCGGCGCCGAACCCGATCCCGGGCAATGGCTGGCGCATCGCCAGGGCAGTACCCGCGAGGTCCGCTATGCGCTGTATCGCCGCGCAGTCCGGGAAGCCGCCGCCACTGCTACACTGGCAACGGATCCTGATCCCAACGGCACGGCGACCGAATGAGCGTGGCCCACACCCGCATCGCGGTTTATCCCGGCACGTTCGATCCCATCACGAACGGGCACGTGGACCTCGTGCAGCGTGCGTCGCCGTTGTTCGAGCGGTTGGTGGTCGGGGTCGCCGAGAGCCCGGCCAAGGGGCCGGCGCTGCCGCTGTCGCTGCGGGTGGAACTCGCGAGGCAGGCGCTCGCCCGATGCCCGAACGTGGAAGTCCGCGGTTTCAACGGGCTGCTGGCGCATTTCGTCCGCGACCTGGGTGCCGGCGTGCTGCTGCGCGGGTTGCGCGCGGTCTCGGACTTCGAATACGAATTCCAGCTGGCGAGCATGAACCGCCACCTGGTGCCGCAGGCCGAGACGCTGTTCCTGACTCCGGCCGAGGAATACGGATTCATCTCATCTTCGCTGGTGCGCGAGATTTCCCGCCTGGGTGGCGACGTCTCCGCGTTCGTGCCGCCGGCGGTGGCCCAAGCGTTGCAGGCCGAATGGCAGCGCACAGATGCGTGAATGGAGTCCCTTGGGGGAGAGGCAATCAATGAAGAACATGACGCGAATGATCCTGGTGGCAATCCTGGCCCTGCCGTTGCTGGCGGCCTGCGCGAAGGAGGAGGCACCGAAGGTCGAGGCCCAGGCGGCGATGAGCGCCCCGGCCGGCGACGACCTGGATGCCTGGCGCGCGTACCTGCAGGACGTGGTGCCGCGGAACATGGGCGGCATCGCCAACCAGCCCTATGTGTACCTGCTGCCCGGCGAAAGCGCGCCCGACTTCCAGGACCAGTACGACCGCATGCTGGAGAAGGCGCAGAGCGACGTGGGTCGCGGCATCATCTCCGGCAACATGCTGGCCTACGCCTCGCCGGCATCGGCGAAGATGGCCGACATCGTCGTCGCCTCGTTCGCCAGCGTGCCGCCGGGTTCGATGAAGGGCGTGCGCGTGCTGTTCATCGGCCAGCCCGCCGATGGCGACCGGGTCAAGGCGGCGGTGGAGCCGGCCGGGGTCAACTACGTGTTCGTCGATTCGACCAAGTAACCACGTAGCCACGAGTGGGTAGGCAACCGGGCGCCGGCACTCGCCGGCCGGCGTCCGCAACTGCTGGCGAAGCTGCGCCGGCCGGAACTGGAGTCGGCATGAAAAGTATCGCCCCGCTGTCGCTGCTGCTTTCCCTGCTCGCGTTCCTGCCCGGAACCGCGCTCGCGGCCCCGCCGTCCGCCGCGGAAGGCACGACCTCCGCGAATCCACCCGGCGCCGCGATCGCCAGCGCCCACGAACTCGCCACCAGCGCAGGCCTGGACACGATCCGCGACGGCGGCAACGCATTCGACGCCGCGGTCACGGTGTCGTCGGTGCTGTCGGTGGTCGAGCCGATCAGCTCGGGCCTCGGCGGCGGCGGATTCTTCCTGCTGCACGACGCGCGCAGCGGCAAGGACGTGTTCCTCGATGCGCGCGAAACCGCGCCGCAGGCCGCGACGCCGGAAGCCTACCTGGATGCCGAGGGCAACCTCGACACCGATCGTGCCGAGCACGGTCCCTGGTCCGCGGGATTGCCGGGCCTGCCCGCGGCGCTGGTGAAGCTGGCCGCCGAATACGGGCGGCTGCCGCTTTCGCGAACGCTGGCGCCCGCGATCCGGATCGCCGAGGAGGGATTCCCGGTGTACCGCCGGCTGGAGCGCGGCTATGCCGGCAAGCGCGAAGTGCTGGAACGCTACCCGGGGACGCGCGCGCTGTTCCTGGCCGACGGCGATCCGCCGAAGGTCGGCGAGGTGCTGAAGCAGCCGGACCTCGCGCGCACGCTGCGCCTGCTTGCCGGGCAGGGCTTCGATGGTTTCTATCGCGGCGACGTCGCCGAAAAGCTGGTCGCCGGGGTCAATGCCGAAGGCGGGCAGTGGACCGTCGCCGAACTGGCCGGCTACCAGGTGCGCGAGCGCGAGCCGATCCGCTTCACGTACCGCGACTGGGACATCACCACCGCGCCGCCGACCTCCTCCGGCGGCGTCGCCCTGGCGGAAATGCTGCAGGTCGCCGCTGGCTGGGACCTTTCGAAGCTGGACGCCGCGCATCGCACGCACATCCTGGTGGAAGCGATGCGCCGCGCGTACCGCGACCGCACCATCTACCTGGGCGACCCGGACTTCACCCGCGTCCCGGTCGCGCGTTTGACCAGCCCGGACTACGCCGCGGGCCTGCGCGCGACGATCCATCCGGACAAGGCGACGCCGAGCGCACTGCTGCCGGGGCAGCCGGCACCGCTGGAGGACGAGGAAACCACGCACTTCTCGATCATCGACGCCGACGGCAACATCGTCTCGGCGACGCAGACGATCAACCTGCTGTACGGCTCCGGGCTGGTGCCGCCGGGCACCGGCGTGCTGCTCAACGACGAAATGGACGACTTCGCGCTCAAGCCCGGCACGCCCAACGCTTTCGGGGTGATGGGCTTCGAGGCCAATGCGGTCGCGCCGGGCAAGCGCATGCTCAGCTCGATGACACCGACCTTCATGGAGTCGCCGGACCAGCTCGCCGTGCTTGGCGCGCCGGGCGGCAGCCGCATCATCACCGAAGTGCTGCTGGGCATCCTCGGCTACGACGACGGCCTGTCGGCGCAGGAAGTCGCCGCGCTGCCGCGCTTCCACCACCAGTGGATGCCGGACGTCGTCTCGGCCGAACCCGATGCGTTCGACGCGGCGACGATCGCGCAGCTGGAAGCCATGGGCCACAAGGTCAACGCCGGCGAGGGCACCTGGGGCGTGCTCAACACGGTGTCCTGGGACAAGCGGACCAACGTGCTGTCCGGCGGCGCCGATCCGCGCAACCCGGTGGGCAGCGCCGGCGTGCTGCGCGCGGGTCGGCGATAGAATCGACGCCATGAAACTCTGGTCGATCATCGGCAATTCGCAGAAGCTCGACGGTGGCGCGATGTTCGGCAACGCCCCGCGCGCCATGTGGGAGCGCTGGTCGCCGCCGGACGAGGCCAACCGCATCGAACTGGCCTGCCGCGCGCTGCTGGCGACGCCGCTGGCCGGCAAGACCGTGCTGTTCGAAACCGGCATCGGCGCCTTCTTCGAACCGAAGCTGCGCGAACGCTACGGCGTGCAGGAAGACCGGCACGTGCTGCTGGAGTCGCTGGCCGAGGCCGGCTTCGGCCACGAGGACATCGACGTGGTGGTGCTCTCGCACCTGCACTTCGACCACGCCGGCGGCCTGTTCGCGCCCTGGCAGGAAGGCGAGCCGCCGCGACTGCTGTTCCCGAACGCGACCTTCGTGGTCAGCGCCGCCTGCTGGGACCGTGCCCGCGCGCCGCATCCGCGCGACCGTGCCAGCTTCATCCCCGAATTGCCGGCACTGCTCGAGGCCACCGGCCGCCTGGAGATCGTCGACGGCACGCATTCGAACGCGCTCGGCCAGGCGGTGCGTTTCCATTACAGCGACGGCCACACACCGGGGCTGATGCTGGCTGAAATCGTCGGCCCGGAGCGCGCGGGCGGCGAACACCATGGCGGCGTGGTTTTCTGCGCCGACCTGATTCCCGGACGGCCATGGGTGCATGTGCCGATCACCATGGGCTACGACCGCAACGCCGAGCTGCTGATCGACGAGAAGCGCGAGTTCCTCGAGGACAAGCTGGCGCGCAACGTGCACCTGTTCTTTACCCATGACCCGGGTTGCGCGCTGGCGCAAGTCGTGCGCGACGAGCGCGGCCGCTACGGCACCACGCACGAGGTCGCGGAGTTGCGCGCGCGGGTGCTGCCGGGATGAGCCTGGCGCAGCGCCTTGCCGCGCTGCTGCTCGCCGGTGCCGGCCTGTTCGCGGGCATCGCCGGAGCGCAGGACGCACCGGCGCCGGCACCGGATCCAGCCGCGGTTCCGGTTGGCGATCCCGGCCTGCGCGACCCCGATTTTCGCGTCCAGGGCTCGGGACTCGGGCTGGCGCGGCGCGTGGAGATGTTCCAGTGGGTGGCGCGCGGCGAGGACCACGTGCGCGGCTGGAGCGATGCGCCGCTCGGCGGCGAAGGCGAGCACGGGAATCCGCCGTTCCCCTTGCGGAGCGAACGCTGGTTGCCGGCGCGGATCACCGTCGACGGCCATCCGCTTTCCGACGAGGTCGTGAAGCAGTTGGCGCAGTGGCGCGAATTCCGGCCGGCCTTCTCCAGCCTGCCGGGCAATCTGTCCGCCACTTTCCAGCCGGAAGGCAACGGCCTGGGCAGTGCGGAGAACCCGCTCGACCCGCAGGTCGGCGACCTGCGCATCCACTGGCTCACGCGGACGCTGCCGCCGCTGGGAGATCGCATCGAGCTGCGCGACGGCGAGTGGGTGCTGCGGCCCGGCGCACCGGTGGTGCCGGTCGCGCAAACGCCGCCGCGCGCGTGGCTGGCGTCGTGGTTGCCGATCCTGGTCGGCGCGGGTGGGTTGCTGTTGGTGGGCTTCGTCGTGCTGCGCCGCCGCCGGTAGAGCCGACCCATGGTCGGCTGATCTCCCGCACGAGCCGACCATGGGTCGGCTCTACATCACTTTTGTGCCGAAGATGCGGTCGCCGGCGTCGCCGAGGCCGGGCAGGATGTAGCCCTTGTCGTTGAGCCGCTCGTCGATCGCGGCGGTGTAGACCTCCACGTCCGGGTGCGCGGCTTCCAGCGTGCGCAGGCCTTCGGGTGCCGCGACCAGGAACAGGCCCTTGATCCGCGTGCAGCCCGCGGCCTTGAGCAGGCCGACGGTGGCGACCAGGGTGCCGCCGGTGGCGAGCATCGGATCGAGGATGAGCGCGGTGCGATCGGCCATGCCGCCGACCAGGTTCTCGTAATAGGTTTCCGGCAACAGGGTCGCCTCGTCGCGGCGCATGCCGACCACGCTGACCTTGGCCGCGGGAATCAATTCCAGCACGCCCGGCAACATGCCCAATCCGGCGCGCAGGATCGGGACCAGGGTGATCTTGCGGCCCTTGATCCGCTGCACCGCGACCGCCCCGGCCCAACCCTGCACCTCCGCCGCCTCGGTCTCGAGGTCGGCGGTGGCTTCGTAGGTCAGCAGGGTCGCGAGCTCGGAGGCGAGCTCGCGGAAGGTCTTGGTGCTGTTGTCGCCGCGGCGCATCAGGCCCAGCTTGTGCTGGACCAGGGGGTGCTGCACTTCAACGATTCTCATCGCCCCTCCAGTCGCGGCTTGCGCCGCTCCCACTAGGGGAGATTACTAGGGAACCGTTGCTTCAGGCGGCCTGCTGCTGGCGCGGACCTTCGAGGAGCGAGCGCTTGACCAGCTGCAGTACCAGCTGCAGTTCGTCCTT
Source organism: Lysobacteraceae bacterium (assembly GCA_004297225.1). Lineage (GTDB taxonomy): Bacteria > Pseudomonadota > Gammaproteobacteria > Xanthomonadales > Xanthomonadaceae > Cognatiluteimonas. The sequence goes on from SCUI01000013.1 coordinate 145,389, forward strand.
GCCCATTTCGAACTGCGGGGTGAAGCGCAGCGAGTTCTCGCCGCCGTGGATCACGCCCAGGCCGTGCTCGCGCAGCCATTCCTCGGTGGAACCGGCCCCGTAGCCCTTGAACTCGGGCGACAGCTCGCAGGAAAACAGCAGGCCGGTGCCCTGGACCTTGGTGATCAGCCCGCCGAGCTCGGCCTTCAGCGCTTCCAGGCCGGTGATGGCCTCGCGGCCGCGCTCGCGGATATTGGCGCGCAGTTCCGGGGTGAGCTTGGCCAGCACCGCGCAGGCGACATCCAGCGCGCGCGGGTTGGCGGTCATGGTGTTGCCGTAGGTGCCGCGCGCATAGATGCCGGCGGCGCGCTCGTTGCAGGCGAGCACCGAGAGCGGGTACTGGCCGGCGTTGAGCGCCTTGGAATAGGTCTCCATGTCCGGCGCTTCCTGGCCTTCGAAGCCGGGGTAGTCGACGATCGACAGGGTGCCGGTCGCGCGCAGGCCGGCCTGGATCGAATCCACCAGGAACAGCGCGCCGTGCGCCTTGGTCAGCGCGCGCGCGGCGGCATAGAACTCGACCGGCACGCTGCGGCCCGGGTCGCCTTCGCCCATCACCGGCTCCAGGAACATGGCCTCGATGAACCAGCCCTTGGCGTCGGCGTCGGCGAACACCTGCTTCAGCGCGTCGACGTCGTAGGGAGCGATCGCGATCACGCTGTCCTCGCCACGGAAGCTGGCCAGGTGCTTCAGGTAGCCCTTGCGCGAGGAATCCGAGTACAGCGCCGGGCGGTCGGTGCGGCCGTGGAAGCTGCCCTTGACCACCAGCCGCTTGATCGCGCGGCCGGCGTGGCGCGCGCCCGGGTCGGTCATCAGCTTGGCGTTGGTGTCGGCGACGCGCGCGGCCAGGCCGACGGCTTCGGAGCCGGAATTGAGGCACATGAACTTCGCGAACGGGCAGCCGTCCTTGCGGGCGTGGCCGATTTCCTTGCGCAGCGCCCGGGTGAAGCGCAGTTGCGACAGGCTCGGGGTCATGATGTTGGCCAGCGCCTGCGGTCGTGCCATCGCGGCGAGGATGTCCTTCGGCGCATGTCCGAAGCCGAGCATGCCGTAGCCGCCGGTGTCGTACAGCACCGCGCCCTTCAGGGTCACGATCCACGGGCCGCGGGCGGCGAGGGCAACGTAGGGATTCACCGCGTCCTGCGGATAGAAGTTGACGAAGTCGGCCTGCACGCGCCGGATCTGCTCGTCCTCGTCCAGGTCGAGCAGGTCGGCGTGGTCGCGGGCCACGACCTGGAACTCGGCGGCCGCGGCGGCGATCGCTTCGCCCAGCTCGGGGTGGGAGGGGGCGAAGCGCTCGATGGCGGCGTCGTCGAGGCCGCTGGTGCGGCGCTGGCCGGCATGGGCGCGGAGCGGGGCGAGCTGGGCGAGGATGGTCATGCGGGTCTCCGGTCTGGATGCGGCCGTGGCCTGGGGTCGAATGCTGCGGTCAACCTCCTATTATCGACATCTTTTCGTCAGATGACAGGTGCGATCTGAGCGGAATCGATGTAGATTTCGTCGAAATGACGATGGAACTCCCGCAATGCGCCTGACCCCGGCCGACGAGGCCCTGCTCTCGCTGCTGCGCGAGGACGCCCGCGCCTCGACCGCACAGATCGCGCGGCGCCTGGGCCTGTCGCGCACCACCGTGCAAAGCCGCATCGAGCGCCTGCAGCGCAGCGGGGTGATCGCCGGCTACACGGTGCGCGTGGCCGATGACTTCGAGCGCGACCGGATCCGCGCGCTGATCCTGTTGACCGTGCTGCCCAAGCAGATGCCGGCGGTGGTGGCGGCCCTACGGGCGATGCCGGAAGTGCGCAGCCTGCAGTCGGTCAGCGGACCCTGGGACCTGGTCGCGGTGGCGGTGGTGCCGACGATCGGGGAAATGGACGAACTCACCGACCGCATCGGTGCCGTCCCGGGCGTGGAGCGCACGACTTCCTCGCTGGTGCTGTCGACCAAGTTCGAGCGCTAGCGCCCGTACAATGCGCGGCTTGGAAAAATCCGACTTCCATTACGAATTGCCGGCCGGACTGATCGCGCAGGCGCCACTGCCCGAGCGCTCGGCCAGCCGCATGCTGGTGGTGCCGCCGGCGCCGGCACCGTTCGCCGATCGCGGCATCGCGGACCTGCCCGGTCTCCTGCAGCCGGGCGACCTGCTGGTGTTCAACGACACCCGGGTGATCCCGGCGCGCCTGCACGGCCGCAAGGACAGCGGCGGCCGCGTCGAAATCCTGGTCGAGCGCCTGCTGCCGGGCAACGAGGCGCTGGCGCAGGTCGGCGCGAGCAAGTCGCCGAAGGCCGGCAGCCGCATCGCGCTCGACGCCGGCGGCGAGGCCGAGGTCCTCGGCCGCGAAGGCGAGTTCTACCGCCTGCGCTTCCACGTCGAAGGCGCGTTGGCCGACTGGCTGCAGCACGCCGGGTCGCTGCCGCTGCCGCCGTATATCCATCGCGCGCCGGGCGCCGACGACCAGGCGCGCTACCAGACGGTGTTCGCGCGCCACCCCGGCGCCGTCGCCGCGCCGACCGCCGGACTGCATTTCGACGAGGCGTTGCTGCAGGCGCTGGCCGCGCGCGGCGTCGAACGCGGCCACGTCACCCTCCATGTCGGCGCCGGCACCTTCCAGCCGGTGCGGGTGGACGATCTTTCACGGCACCAGATGCACAGCGAATGGCTGCAGGTCGGCGCGCCGCTGGTCGAGCAGGTGCGGCGCACGCGCGAACGCGGCGGCCGCGTGGTCGCCGTCGGCACCACGGTGCTGCGCGCGCTGGAAGCGGCGTCGCAGGGCGGCGAACTGCGACCGTTCACCGGCGAGACCTCGATCTTCATCCTCCCCGGCTACCGCATCACCAGCATCGACGCGCTGCTGACCAACTTCCATCTGCCCGAAAGCACGCTGCTGATGCTGGTATCCGCCTTCGCCGGGCGCGAGCGGATCATGGAGGCGTACGCGCACGCCATCGGCGAACGCTACCGGTTCTTCTCCTACGGCGACGCGATGCTGCTATGGCCCGCATGAACTTCGAACTGCTGGCCACCGACGGCGCCGCGCGCCGCGGCCGCCTCGCCTTCCCGCGCGGCGTGGTCGAGACACCGGCGTTCATGCCGGTCGGCACCTATGGCACGGTCAAGGGCATGCTGCCGGAGCAGGTCCGCGCGATCGGCGCGCAGATCATCCTCGGCAACACCTTCCATCTCTACCTGCGGCCGGGGCTGGAAGTGATCGAGGCGCACGGCGGCCTGCATGGATTCGCGCGATGGGACGGGCCGATCCTCACCGATTCAGGCGGCTTCCAGGTGTTCTCGCTCGCGCACCGGCGCAAGGTCAGCGAGCAGGGCGTCACCTTCAAGGCGCCCACCGATGGATCCACGGTGTTCCTCGGCCCCGAGGAATCGATGCGGATCCAGAAAGTGCTCGGCTCGGACATCGTCATGATCTTCGACGAGTGCCCGCCGGTGCACGTGGACGGCGTGCCGGTGGCGGCGGAACTGGTGCAGCGCTCGATGGAACTGTCGCTTCGCTGGGCGGAACGTTCGAAGCGCGCGCACGAGGGCAACGACGCCGCGCTGTTCGGCATCGTCCAGGGCGGCGTGCACCGCGAGTTGCGCACGCGCTCGGCCGAAGGGCTGAAGGCGATCGGCTTCGACGGGTATGCGATCGGCGGCCTGGCCGTCGGCGAGCCGGAAGAGGAACGCAACGCGATGCTCGAGCACACCTGCCCGCAGCTGCCCTCGGCGCAGCCGCGCTACCTGATGGGCGTCGGCCGGCCGGAGGACCTGGTGGAAGCGGTGGCGCGCGGCGTCGACATGTTCGATTGCGTGATGCCGACCCGCAATGCGCGCAATGGCCATTATTTCACCAGCACCGGCACGCTGCGGATCCGCAACGCGCGGTACGAGCGCGACACCCGCCCGATCGAGGAGGGCTGCGGCTGCCCGGCCTGCGCCGGCGGCTTCAGCCGCGCGTACCTGCGCCACCTGGATCGCTGCAACGAGATGCTGGCGCCGATCCTGGGCACCCTGCACAACCTGTGGGTCTACCAGCGGCTGATGGCCGGGATGCGCGAGGCCATCGCCTCGGGAACCTTCGCCGCCTTCCGCGAGTCCTTCCACGCGGCCCGCGGTCGGGAGATAGGCGGGCCCGTGGCATAATCGCCCGTTGTTTCGCCTACCGGACCCTTCCATGGACCTGCTCGACCTGATCGTTTCCCCCGCCTGGGCCCAGGCGGCCGGCCAGCCAGCCCCCGGTGGCCTGTTCGGCGGCGGCCTTGGCGGCCTGCTGTTCCCGGTCATCCTGATCGCGATCATGTACTTCCTGATGATCCGCCCGCAGATGAAGCGGCAGAAGGAACACCGCGCCATGCTCGACAAGATCGCCATCGGCGACGAGGTGATCACCAACGGCGGCATCGCCGGCGTGGTCCGCGAGATGGGCGAGCACTTCATCGGCGTCGAGGTGGCCGACAACGTCCGCCTGCGCGTGCAGAAGGGCGCCATCGCCAACGTCCTGCCCAAGGGCACCCTCAAGTCGGCCTGAGCCGCGGGAACCAATAGCGATGCTCGAATACGGCCGCTTCAAGTACGTCATCATCGTCGTCGTGCTGTTGCTCAGCGTGGTCTACGCGCTGCCCAACGTGTACCCGCAGGATCCGTCGGTGCAGATCACCGCCAACCGCGGCTACAAGGTCGACGCGCAGCTCGAGAAACAGGTCGCGGCCGAACTGGCCAGGGCGGGAGTCGTGCCCAAGGCCATCGAGCTGGACACCAAGGCCGAGGAGCTGCTGGTCCGGCTGGGCAGCGTGCAGGCGCAGACCCGCGCCAGCGACCTGCTGAACAAGAGCATCGGCGAGCACTACGTGGTCGCCCTCAACCTGGCCTCGACGGTACCCGCCTGGCTGGATGCGATCGGCGCGCGGCGCATGCTGATGGGCCTTGACCTGCAGGGCGGCGTCCACTTCCTGATGCAGGTGGACCGCAAGGCCGCGCTCGACAAGCGCTTCGACGCCTACGCCGAGGACGTGCGGGTGATGCTGCGCGACAACCGCGTGCGCTACGAATCGGTGGAGCGCCGCGGCGACAACGCGATCGTGGCCAGGCTCGCCACGGCCGACGCGGCCGACAAGGCGCTCGCGCTGGCGGCGAAGAACCTGCCGAACCTGCAGGCCGAAGCCAACGAGGCCACGCTGGTGCTGCGCGTGCCGGAGGCGGAAGTGGCGCAGATCACCACCGATGCGGTGGAACAGAACATCGTCACCCTGCGCAACCGCATCAACGAGCTCGGCGTGGCCGAGCCGGTGATCCAGCGGCAGGGCGCCGAGCGCGTGGTGGTGCAGCTGCCCGGCGTGCAGGACACCGCCCAGGCCAAGCGCATCCTCGGCGCCACGGCGACGCTGGAGTACCGCGGCGTGGTCGAGGGCGACGCCTACGAGGCGATCCGCAGCGGCAGCATCCCGCCGGAAGCCAAGGTCTACTACCGCAAGGAAATCGGTCCGGACGGCAAGCCGATGCCGATCCTGCTGAACAAGCGCGTGATCGCCACCGGCGACCAGCTGGTGACGGCGCGCTCGGGCTACGACCAGCGCAGCGGCACGCCGCAGGTCTCGGTGACGCTGAACGGCATCGGCGGCCAGCGCATGTTCGACTTCACCAGCGAGAACGTCGGCAAGCCGATGGCGGTGGTGTACGTCGAGCGCGTGCCGGACGTGACCATCGGTCCCGACGGCAAGGAGGTGCGCACCACGCGCACCAGCGAGCAGGTGATCTCGGTCGCCACCATCCAGGGCGTGTTCGGCAAGGAATTCCAGACCACCGGGCTGGAAAGCGCGAAGGAAGCCGCGGACCTGGCGCTGCTGCTGCGCGCCGGCGCGCTGGCCGCGCCGATGGACTTCGTCGAGCAGCGCGTGGTCGGCCCCAGCCTGGGCGCCGAGAACGTGCAGCGCGGCCTGACCGCGGTGAAGTACTCGTTCCTGTTCGCGCTCGGCTTCTTCCTCGTCTACTACCGCATGTTCGGCCTGATCACCTGCATCGCGCTGATGATCAACCTGCTGATGGTGGTGGCGGTGATGTCCTTCCTCGGCGCCACGCTGACGCTGCCCGGCCTGGCCGGCATCGCGCTGACGGTGGGCATGTCGGTGGACGCCAACGTGCTGATCAACGAACGCATACGCGAGGAGCTGCGCGACGGGGTACCGGCCAAGGCCGCGATCGCCGCCGGCTACGACAAGGCCTCGGGCACGATCGCCGACGCCAACCTGACGGCGATGCTCGCCGGCGTCGCGCTGTTCGCCTTCGGCACCGGCCCGGTCAAGGGCTTCGCGGTCTCGCTGATCGCCGGCATCGTGACCTCCATGTACACCGCCGTGTCGGTATCGCGCGGCATCGCCACCCTCATCTACGGACACCGGCGCAAGCTGAAGTCCGTGGCGATCTGACAGGGACCGCCTGCCATGCAATTCAACGTGTTCCCGCACGACAGCAAGTTCGACTTCATGCGCCTGCGCTGGGTGTCGACCGGCCTGTCGATCCTGCTGCTGGTGGTCGCCTTCGGTGCGATGGCGACCAAGGGCTTCAATTTCGCCCTCGACTTCACCGGCGGCGTCGGCGTCGAGTTGCGCTACCAGCAGGCTCCGGACGTCGACGACGTGCGCGAAAGCCTGGCCAAGGCCGGCTACGAGAACGCCGTGGTCCAGACCTTCGGCAGCGGCGACGACCTGCTGGTGCGGCTGCAGGCGGACAAGGGCTCGGGCAATTCAGCCGAGAGCGTCGGCGACGCGGTCGCAGAGGCGGCTTCGCAACCCGGCAACCCGGCCGAGAAGCGCAGCAGCGCCGAGATCAGCCCGCAGGTGGGCAAGGAGCTCGCGCAGAACGGCATCTACGCCATGCTGTTCGTGGTGATCGGCTTCCTCGCCTACATCTCGTTCCGCTTCGAATGGAAGTTCGCGGTGGCGGCGATCCTGGCCACGATGCACGACGTGGTGGTCGTGGCCGGCTGGTTCGCCGTGACCGGGCACGAGTTCGACCTGACCGTGCTCGCCGGCATCATGGGCGTGATGGGCTTCTCCATCAACGACACGATCGTGGTGTTCGACCGCGTGCGCGAGAACTTCCGCGGCATGCGCGCGCCGGCGCGCGAGATCCTCAACGCCTCGATCAACCAGACGCTGTCGCGCACGGTGATCACCTCGTTCGTCGCGTTCCTGACGACCCTGGCGCTGTACATCTACGGCGGCGGCTCGCTGCAGGGGATGGCCGAATCGATGATGATCGGCATCGTCATCGGCACCCTGTCCTCGATCTTCGTCGCCTGCCCGCTGCTGATGTGGCTGGGCACGAGCAAGCAGGACCTGATGCCGAAGGCGCGGGACGACGCGGAGCTGGCGCGGCGTCCGTAAGCGGGCGCTGCTACAGGCCTTCGGCCTTCATCACGCGCTGCACCGCCTCGTCCGCCAGCATCCGCTGGTGGTGGCGTTCCAGCGCGTCCAGGCCGGACAGGTCCACGCCCACGGCCTTGGCCCAGCGCGTCACCACGAACAGGTAGGGATCGGCCGCCGACCGCGTGCCGGCGATCCAGTCGCGGCCCTGCAGCTGCCTGTCGGCACGCTCGAACAGCCCGCGCAGCTTGGTGCCCGCCGCGGCCTTGCCCTGCTGCAGCGATGCCTCGTCCTGCAGCCAGCCCAGGCCGCCGAAGTACGGCCAGAACGAGGGATGCACGTCGGCATTGACGAAGGCCAGCCAGCGGTCGACCTCGGCCGCGGCGCGCGGCGTGCCGTCGCCGAACAGTTTCGCTTCGGGGTGTTTGGCGGACAGGTAATGGAGGATCGCGGAATTCTGGGTCAACACCCAGCCGTCGTCCTCGACCAGCGCCGGCACCGCGCCCGCCGGATTGATCGCCAGGTATGCCGGCGTCCTGCGATCTTCGCGGCTGATCGCGATCGCCTCGTAGGGCGCGCCGATCCACTCGAGCACGATGTGGTCGGTCATCGAGCAGGCGCCGGGGGAGTAATAGAGCTTCATTGCCACGTCTCCACGCATGGAAAGGCCGCCATGATCGGCGGCCTCGCGTGCCCGGGGCAACCCGCCCCTGTGCAATGCAGCGTTGCGGCGGTCAGCCCTTCACGGGCTTGAGCTTCTGCACCTTGAAGAAGGTGTGGTCGCCGATGGTCGCCACCTGGTAGGCGTTGCGCCAGCTGGGCTGGGCGATGGACAACGCGGCGAAATGGCTGGCGCCGGGGACGACTTCCTTGCGCTCGCCGGGCGGCAGCGACCAGTTGCGCTCGGATTCCAGCGCCACCGTCACCGCTTCTGCCCACGCATCCACGTTGCTGATGCGCGTGTTGGGCGAAACGATCGTCGGCGCGAACTGCTTGCGCGCGGTGACCACCGAGCACACGTCGTTGCCCCACAGGCCGCTGTCGCGGCGGCGCAAGGCGACTTCGGCCACCGCCTGCTGGCCGCGCACCGACTGGTCGCGCGCTTCCAGGTAGAGGGTGGTACTCAGGCACAGCGAGTCAGCGGCAGGCTGGGGCATGAACTGCGACAGCCAGAGAATCCACACGAGCTTCATCGAGGCTCCTTGCTCCGTTGCGCCGGACCCACGATGCTGCCCACGTCCTTGTCAACGGGGCCGTCACACGTAGCCGGCATGGCGTTTTGGGGAGGGCGGCGGCTCTGCGGCTCGCCTTTGCCCGAGCGCAAGGGACGTCTTCACGCGTCCGGCGCAGGCGCCCGCTCACTCGGCGGCGGGCAACGAAAAAAGTTGGCGCACGGTACGCAGACCAACCGCAACGTCGCCTGAACGGGGGGTGCACGCCCGCCTCTGGCAAAATAGCGGGCTCATCCCGCCTGAAGCCCCCCATGAGCCATTTCGACGCCCGCTCCGCCGTCCGCCCGCAGCCCGACCAACCGATGGTGGACATCGCCGACTACGTGATCGATTACAGGATCGACTCGCAGGAGGCCTACGACACCGCCCGCTACATGCTGCTGGACTCGCTGGCCTGCGCGATGCTGGCGATGAAGTTCGAAGCCTGCGTCAGGCACCTGGGCCCGATCGTGCCGGGCGCGACGCTGCCCGGCGGCGCGCTGGTGCCTGGCACCGGCTTCGAGCTCGATCCGGTGCAGGCCGCCTTCAACATCGGCACGCTGGTGCGCTGGCTCGACTTCAACGACACCTGGCTGGCGGCCGAGTGGGGCCACCCGTCGGACAACCTGGGCGCGATCCTCGCCGTGGCCGACTGGATGGGCCGGCGCGAACTGCGCGACGGCGGCCAGCCGCCGACCGTGCGCGACGTGCTGGGCTGGGCGATCAAGGCGCACGAGATCCAGGGCTGCTACGCGCTGCAGAACTCGTTCAACCGGGTAGGCATGGACCACGTGATCCTGGTGCGCCTGGCCTCGACCGCGGTCGCCACGGCGATGCTCGGCGGCGGCAAGGACGAGGTGGTCACCGCGGTCTCGCACAGCTGGATCGACAATGGCGTGCTGCGCACCTACCGTCATGCGCCCAATACCGGCCCGCGCAAGAGCTGGGCCGCGGGCGATGCCTGCCGTCGGGCCGTCACCCATGCGTTGAATGCGGTGGACAAGCAGGTGGTCGGCTACCCGAGCGCGCTGAGCGCGCCGACCTGGGGCTTCTACGACGTCGCCTTCGAGGGCAAGCCGTTCAGGTTCGAGCGCCCGTTCGGCAGCTACGTGATGGAGAACGTCCTGTTCAAGATCAGCTTCCCGGCCGAGTTCCACGCCCAGACCGCGGTGGAATGCGCGATGAAGCTGCATCCGCTGGTCAAGGACCGGATCGGCGAGATCGAGCGGGTCGAGATCCAGACCCAGGAGGCGGGCGTCCGCATCATCGACAAGACCGGACCGCTGGCGAACTACGCCGACCGCGACCACTGCATCCAGTACATGGTGGCGGTGCCGCTGATCTTCGGCCGCCTGACCGCCGACGACTACACCGACGCGGTGGCCGCCGACCCGCGCATCGATGCGCTGCGCGAGAAGATGGTGGTGAGCGAAAACGAGCAATTCACCCGGGACTATTTCGACCCCGCCAAGCGCTACATCGGCAACTCGGTGCAGGTGTTCTTCCGCGACGGCAGTTCGACCGAGCGGGTCGCGATCGACTTCCCGATCGGCCACCGCAAGCGCCGGGCCGAGGGAATCCCCGTCCTGATGGCCAAGTGCGAGGCGGCCCTGCGCGCCCACTTGCCGGGGGGGCAGGTGGACCGGATCATGGCCCTGGCGGCCGAACCGGAGCGCCTTGACTCGCTTCCCATCGACCAATTCATGAACCTGTACCGGGTATGAAACCGTCCGTCGGCTGCCAGCGACCCGCGGAAGTTCCCCGTTCATCTGTTATGGTAGTGTTAACAAGGTCTTCACGCCATCGGCATTAATCTGCACCGGATGGCGTGCGGGAAGGGCCGTCTGAATCGAACCCCGCTACATGCAATTCCTATTCCGATCAAAGGAGCTGAACATGAATAAGAAACTCCTCTGCGCCGCCCTGCTTGCTGGCTTGGGTGTGGCCGGTGCGGCCTCCGCGCAGACGTACGACGATCGCTGGTACGTGTCCGGCTCCGTGGGCGTCAATGTCCAGGACAATGATCGCGGCACCACCGACTCGCCGTTCGCGACCCTCGGGTTCGGCCGGTTCCTCACGCCGAACTGGTCGCTGGACGCCGAACTGAACTACCAGAATCCCGACAAGGGCGACGGTAGCCTGTGGTGGAGCCAGTACGGCATTTCGGCCGACGCCCGCTACCACTTCCGCAACGTCGACGCCAAGTGGTGGCCGTACGTGAAGTTCGGCCTGGGCCTGCAGCGCCACGAGGAAGAGTTCGTTCGTGATCCCGCCTTTGGCGCGCCGGAAGGCGGCTACCCGGCCCAGCACGAAGACAACAACCTGGCCGCCAACCTCGGCGCCGGCCTGCAGTTCGACTTCGGCCGCGTGGACCTGCGCACCGAAATCGGCACCCGCGTGGACTTCGACGAAGTGCAGGCGCGTCCGGCTTCCGAGCAGGAAGATTACTTCACCGACCTGCTGGCTTCGGTCGGCCTGACCGTGGCCCTTGGCCCGGAGCCGATGGCCCCGGTGGCCCCGGCGCCGGTCGCCCCGAGCTGCGCGGACCTGGATGACGACGGCGACGGCGTCAACAACTGCGACGACAAGTGCCCCGGTTCGCAGGCTGGCCAGACCATCGGTCCGGACGGCTGCCCGGTGCCGGTGTCGATCGACCTGAAGGGCGTCAACTTCGACTTCGACAAGTCGACGCTGCGTCCGGACGCGGTCGCGATCCTCGATGAGGCCATCGAGATCCTGAAGCGCTATCCCGACCTGCGGGTCGAGGTTGCCGGCCATACCGACGCCATCGGTACCGATGCCTACAACCAGGGCCTGTCGGAGCGCCGCGCTCGCGCGGTGTACGACTACCTGACCGGCAACGGCATCGACGCCTCGCGCCTGGTGGGCCCGAACGGTTACGGCGAGAGCCGCCCGATCGCGCCGAACACCAACGAGGACGGTTCCGACAATCCGGAAGGCCGTGCGCAGAACCGCCGTACCGAGCTGAACGTCCAGAACTGAGTGCGACACGAGCAATCGTAACGCACTGAAAAGACTCGGCTTTTTCTCCGAGACACCGTAGTAACCCGGGCTTCGAAAGAAGCCCGGGCCAAGCTAGAAACGAGGCCCGGGAGGGCAACCCTCCCGGGTTTCGCGCAACGCGAAACGGGAAGGTTGTGCGTTTCCTCCAGCCTTAGCCGTCATCGCAACGATGACCGGGGTCCTTCAATCAAGGACGGACGGTGTACTCCTCCCCGGCACGTCAGTTTCCACGTGGAAACTTTCGCGGCCACTCTTGGGGACGAGGTCTCTTCAGACGCGCAGATTGCGTGTCCGTGATGGCATTGCTCCACCGAACTCATTCGGTAGGGAGCCTGCTATGCGACTAGCGGTAGCCTAGGTGGACATGCGCGGCAGGTAACTGCCGAGTGTGAAGCTCCACTGACAATGAAGCCCCCTGGAAGATCAGGTACGCCAATTCCGTGAGGGATGAGCGGAGGATTCCGAGCAGACGGAATCCGGGAGCTAGGCTGACCGGTACGGGTATCCAACGAGAACTGTCGATAAACGCCGTTAGGACGATGGTGCCAACGCTGCTGTTCAAGGCACCGACCAAAATGGTACGTGAGCAGTCATCGCGCTTTGGTTTCGCGATGCGTCGCTACAAAGCTCACCGGCGAACAGACAGGCCCTAACCCGGTCGTGTGTCGTCACGGGAACGTGGTAAGCCCGTCCATCCGCCCTCCGGGCAGGAGAACCGCAAGGAACTCTGTTGGATGCACGGGTAAGGGATCGCGGAGAAAGCAAACGGCTGGCTGTAATGGCTGGCATAAGCGTTGAAACATCACGCTGGCACGAGAGTGCGCCCACTTCCGCGTGGTCTTGGATCGCGACAACGAACTGCGGAAACTCGCAGGAACAGTGGTGGTGCCCATGGCAGCCCACTCAAACCTACCCGATGGGGCAGCGACCCCATCCGGGGGCGCTGTGTCTCCATTGCAGAACGGGAGAACAGCATGAAAGAGCTCAATGGAACCATTGAGTCTGCGTTTTCCGGCGAACCGACCGATTGGATGAGCATTGACTGGCATCGAGTCCATAGGAACGTCCGGGGTATGCAGCTACGAATCGCGAAGGCGACCAAGGAAGGCAACTGGCGCAGGGTCAAGGCCCTGCAACGGATGCTGACCCGCTCACGCTCCGCAAAGATGTTGGCGGTGCGGCGAGTGACAGAGAACCAAGGCAAGCGCACGGCCGGAGTCGACCGTGTCTTGTGGAGCACACCCGAGCAACGGTGGAAGGCGCTTTCCGGCCTCCGCCGACGCGGGTACAAACCCTTGCCGCTGCGGCGCGTATTCATCCCGAAATCAAACGGGAAAGAGCGGCCGCTAGGCATTCCTACGATGCGGGACCGGGCCATGCAGGCGCTTTATCTGCTGGCGCTGGAACCGGTGGCAGAAGGCACGGGTGACCCGAACAGCTTCGGCTTTCGACAAGGTCGCTCGACGCACGATGCCATGGCTCAGAACTTCATCTGCCTGGCGAAGCAACACTCGCCGGAATGGGTGTTGGAGGCTGACATCACAGGATGCTTCGACCACATCGACCATGACTGGCTCCTGGCCAATGTCCCGATGGACAAAGGCGTGTTGCGGAAATGGTTGAAGGCCGGCGTGCTCTATCGGGGACAGTACGAACCGACGGAGGCAGGAACACCGCAAGGGGGCATCATTTCGCCTACATTGGCGAACGTTGCCTTGAACGGGTTGGAACGCGAACTCAAGGCGCATCTCAAGGCGTCTTTGGGTTACACCAAGGCCCAACAGGCCAAGGTGAACGTAACGCGCTATGCCGATGATTTCGTCATCACCGGAGCCTCTTCGGAGGTGCTGATGGATGTAGTCAGGCCTTGGGTGGAAGGATTCCTCGCCACCCGCGGGCTGGAGTTGTCAGCTGAAAAGACGCGCGTCGTGCACATGAGTTCCGGCTTCGACTTCCTTGGATGGAACTTTCGCAAGTACTCTGGAAAGCTTCTGATTCGTCCGAGCGAAAAGAGCATTCGTTCGCTCTATCGCAAGGTCAAGGAAGTTCTCGATGGCAACAAGTCGAGCACGCAAGAACAGCTCATCATGGTGCTTAACCCGATACTGCGAGGATGGGCTAACTATCACCATCCGGTCGTGGCAAAGCGAATCTTCACCAGTGTTGACGCAATGATTTTCAAGGCGCTGCAACGCTGGGCGAAGCGGCGACACCCCAACAAGGGACGCCGATGGTGCAAGGATCGATACTTCCACACCATTGGCCAACGGAATTGGGTGTTCGCTACCAATCGGGCAGAAGACGCCTCGGGTGCAGCCTTGCTGGAGTTGTACAGGCTGGCATCCACGCCAATCGTTCGGCACGTCAAGGTTCGGGCGGAATACACACCGTTCGATCCTGCGTACGAAGCCTACGGCGAGAAGCGACGGCAGGACCGGCTCGCCCGGTCCAAAGCGCACCGCAGCCAGTGGGTGACGCTCTTCCTGTCCCAGAACGGGAAATGTGCGCTGTGTCAGGCGCCCATCACCGACACCGGGTGGCATGACCACCACATCGTGCCTCGCGTGGCAGGTGGATCGGACCTGTTAAGTAATCGGGTCCTGCTTCATCCAGAGTGCCATGTTCAGGTTCACAGCCAAGGTCTCACTGTTCCTAAGCCCTAGCCAAGGCTTGAGCCGTGTGCCTTGAAAGAGGCACGCACGGTTCTTAGGGGGGTGGGAGCCTCGCAAGGGTTCCCTTCCACCCGACGGGACGCACGCTCGCGGGGAGCCGGGTTCGCCCGGCTTCACGAACCCGAAGCCCGGCCTCGCGCCGGGCTTCGCTTTTTGCGCGATGCCGTTACACTCGGGCCGTATCCGGTCGGAGGTCAGGGGAATGCGCGCAACCATCATCCTGCTGCTGGCGACGGCGGCGTTGCCGGCGACGGCCTGGGCAAACACCTGTCCCGCGCCCGCGGCGCAACCATTGCAGCCGACCGCGGTGGTTCCCGTCGCCAACGAACTGGCACCACTCGCCATCGGCCAGCTCGGCGCCCCGGACGGGGTGCTGGCGCAGGCCTACGACAAGGCGCTGACCCTGGACCAGGTGCTGTTGCGCCTGCGCGTGGACGCCTGCCTTGCGCTGGCGGCAACGACCCCGGCAGGCAGTCCCGGTGCACTGACCGACCCGGCCACGTACCAGAAGCGCACCGAGTTCGACAACACGCCCTGGCGCTTCAACATGAGCCAGAACGGCAAGAACATGACGGCGGACGAGTTCAGCGCGTGGATGAAGTCGCGCGGCGTCCGCGTCGCCCGCGGCGCCGCCCCCGCGCCGGCCGACCCGGCGGCACCGCCGCCGCCCGCCGCGCCCGCCGGCGAACTCCCCGTCGTTCCACCTCCCGCCCCCGAACTCCCGTCCCCCACCGAACCCGTCACGGCGGATTGAGGGTCTTTTCGACGCGGATCAACGCGGATCAAAAGGATAGGGGCGAATCGGCTACCCGTTCTTCCTTTTGATCCGTTCTGATCCGCGTTGATCCGCGTCAGAAGAAAACCGTCAGGCCGCGATGACGCCGAGTTCGCGGCCGATCCTGGTGAAGGCGGCGATGGCGCGGTCGAGGTGCTCGCGGGTGTGGGCGGCGGAGATCTGCGTGCGGATGCGGGCCTGGCCCTGCGGTACCACCGGGAAGAAGAAACCGATCGCGTAGATGCCTTCCTCGAGCAGGCGCTCGGCGAAGCGCTGCGCCAGCGGCGCGTCGTACAGCATCACCGGGCAGATCGGATGCACGCCCGGCTTGATGTCGAACCCCGCGGCGAGCATCTTCTCGCGGAAATAGGCGGTGTTTTCCCTCAGCTGCGCGCGCAGCTCGCCGGCGCCGGCCAGCATTTCGAACGCCTTGATCCCCGCGGCGACCACGTGCGGCGGCAATGAATTGGAGAACAGGTAGGGCCGCGAACGCTGCCGCAGCAGTTCGACCACCTCGCGCCTGGCCGTGGTGAAGCCGCCGATCGCGCCGCCCATCGCCTTGCCGAGCGTGCCGGTGAAGATGTCGATCCGGTCCATCACGCCCTTGACCTCGGCCGAACCGCGCCCGGTGTCGCCGAGGAAGCCGGTGGCGTGGCACTCGTCGATGTGGACCAGTGCGCCGTACTGCCTCGCCAGGCGGGTGATCTCGTCCAGCGGCGCGATGAAGCCGTCCATCGAGAACACGCCGTCGCTGGTGATCATGATCTGACCGGCGCCGTCGGCCTTCGCCTGCCGCAGCTGTTTTTCGAGGTCGGCCATGTCGCAGTTGGCGTAGCGATAGCGCCGCGCCTTGCACATGCGCACGCCGTCGATGATCGAGGCGTGGTTGAGCGCGTCGGAGATGATCGCGTCCCCTTCGCCGAGCAGCGGTTCGTACAGGCCGCCGTTGGCGTCGAAGCAGGCGGCGTAGAGGATCGTGTCCTCGGTGCCGAAGAAGTCGGCGATCGTCTTCTCGAGCTGCTTGTGCAGGTCCTGGGTGCCGCAGATGAAGCGCACCGAGGCCATGCCGAAGCCGTGCGTGTCCAGCGCCTGCTTCGCCGCCTCGATCATCGCCGGATGGTCGGCCAGCCCCAGGTAATTGTTGGCGCAGAAGTTCAGCACGGTGCTGCCGTCCGCCAGCGTGATCTCCGCCGACTGCGGGCTGGTGATGATGCGCTCGGCCTTGAACAACCCGGCCTCGCGGATCTCGTCGAGCGCGTCCTCGTAGCGCGACGTCAAACCCATGACAGGACCACCTTGCCGGACTTGCCGGCTTCCATCAGCTCGAAGCCTTCCTGGAAACGTTCCACCGGCAACTGGTGGGTGAGCACCTTGCCGAGCGGGAAGCCGCTGAGCACCAGTTGCGTCATCTTGTACCAGGTCTCGTACATCTTGCGGCCGTAGATGCCCTGCAGGGTCAGGCCCTTGAAGATGACCCGGTCCCAGTCGATGCCGGCACCCTTGGGCTGGATGCCGAGCATCGCGATCTTGCCGCCGTGGTACATGCAGTCGAGCATGTCGTTGAACGCGCGCGGGTTGCCGCTCATCTCCAGGCCGACGTCGAAGCCTTCCATGTGCAGGTCGGCCATCACGTCCTTGAGCGAGGTGTTCGCGACGTTGACCACGCGGGTGGCGCCCATGTCGGCTGCCAACTTCAGGCGGTAGTCGTTGACGTCGGTGACCACCACGTTGCGCGCGCCGATGAACTTGCAGATGCCGGCGGCGATGATGCCGATCGGGCCGGCGCCGGTGATCAGCACGTCCTCGCCGACCACGTCGAACTCCAGCGCGCAGTGCGCGGCATTGCCGTAAGGGTCGAAGAACGCGGCCAGTTCCGACGGGACCTGGTCCGGGATCGGCCACAGGTTGCTGGCCGGCATCACGATGTACTCGGCGAAGGCGCCGTCGCGATTGACGCCGATGCCGAAGGTGTTCGGGCACAGGTGCGGGCGGCCGCCGCGGCAGTTGCGGCAATGGCCGCAGACGATGTGGCCCTCGGCGGAGACGCGCTGGCCGACGGCGTAACCGGTGACGCCGGGGCCGAGTCCGGCGATGCGGCCGACGAACTCGTGGCCGATCACCAGCCCGGGCTTGATCGTGCGCTGGCTCCACTCGTCCCACAGGTAGATGTGCAGGTCGGTGCCGCAGATCGCGGTCTTCTCGACCTTGATCAGCACCTCGTTGGCGCCGGGGACGGGGACTGGAACTTCCTCCATCCAGATGCCCTTGCCGGGCTCGCGCTTGACCAGCGCCTTCATCGTCTGGGACATCGCGGGCCCGCCTCCTGGAAAGGCCGAAATTATACGCCGGGTCCCGGTTCGGCCCCGTGGCCGGGGCTATACTCGAACGCATTTTTACGGGTCTGGAGAACAGCATGCGTCATTCGGTCAAGGTCCTCGCGCTGGCGCTCGCCGGTTGCATCGGCAGCGCCGTGGCGGGCGAGGGCATGTGGGTCCCGCAGCAGCTGCCGCAGGTGGCGGCGCAGTTGCAGAATGCTGGCCTGGAATTGCCGCCGGAACAGCTGGCCGACCTGACCGGGCAACCGATGGGCGCGGTGGTCTCGCTCGGCGGCTGCACCGCCAGCTTCGTCTCGCCGCAGGGCCTGGTGGTGACCAACCACCATTGCGCCTACGGCGGCCTGCAGCTCAATTCGACCCCCGAGAACAACCTGATCGAAACCGGCTTCAACGCCGCCACCCTCGCCGACGAGATTTCCTCCGGCCCGAACGCGCGCATCTACGCGCTCGATTCGATCCGCGACGTCACCGCCGAAGCGAAGGCCGCGATCGCCGCCGCGCCGGATGCCGCCGGCCGCACCGTGGCGCTGCAGGACCTGGAAAAGAAGCTGGTGGCCGAGTGCGAAGCCGAAGCCGGTTACCGCTGCCAGTTCTACAGCTTCTCCGGCGGCAACGCCTACCGCCTGTTCCGCAACCTGGAAATCCGCGACGTGCGCGTGGTCTACGCGCCGCCGCAGAGCATCGGCGCCTACGGCGGCGACATCGACAACTGGATGTGGCCGCGCCACACCGGCGATTTCACCTTCATCCGCGCCTACGTCGGCAAGGACGGCAAGCCGGCGGCGTATTCGGAAGACAACGTGCCTTACCAGCCGAAGCACTGGCTGCGGATGGCCAGCCAGCCGCTGGAAATCGGCGATTTCGTCATGGTCGCCGGCTATCCCGGCCGCACCGCGCGCTACGCGCTGGCGGGCGCCTTCGACGACACCGCGCAGTGGAGCTACCCGCAGGTCGTCGAGCACTACGGCGCGATGATCGACCTGGTCGAAGCCGCCGGCAAGCAGGACGAGGACATCGCGGTGAAGTACGCCAGCGCGGTGAAGAGCTGGCACAACGTGGTCAAGAATTACCAGGGCCAGCTGACCGGCTTCGAGCGCATCCACGCCAGCGAGCGCAAGCACGCCGAGGAGGACGCCGTGCTGGCCTGGCTGCGCGCGCAGGGCGACGACGGCAAGGCCGCGCTGGCCGCGCACGCGAAGCTGCAGGAATTGCTGGCGGTCGAGCGCGCCACCCGCGAGCGTGATTTCGTCTTCGGCCAGCTGATGCGCACGGCGGTGATCGGCCGTGCGGTCGATCTCTACCGCCTGGCGATCGAACGGCAGAAACCCGATGCCGAACGCGAGCCCGGCTACCAGGCCCGCGACCTGCCTTCCTTCGAGGGCGGCCTGAAGCAGATGGACCGTCGCTACGCGCCGGCAATGGACCGGCAGCTGCAGGAATACTGGCTGCGCCAGTACATCGCGCTGCCCGCGGACCAGCACGTCGCGGCACTGGATTCCTGGCTCGGCGGCAACGACGAGGCCGCCGTGCAGCGCGCGCTCGATCGCCTGTCCGGCACGGGCCTGGGGCAGCTCGACAACCGCCTGGCGCTGCTCGAGGCGGACCGCGCCGCGTTCGAGGCGAGCCAGGACCCGGCGGTGCAGCTGGCGGTGGCGTTGATGCCGACGATCCTGGAGATGGAGCAGCGCGACAAGGCGATCCAGGGCGAGGAGCTGCTGGCGCGGCCCGTGTACCTGCAGGCCGTCGCCGATTACAAGGCCTCGAAGGGCGAGTCGGTGTATCCGGACGCGAACTCCTCGCTGCGCATCACCTTCGGCAACGTCAAGGGCTACACCAAGCTCGATGGCAGCGCGCAGGCGCCGTTCACCACGCTCGAGCAGGTGGCGGGCAAGGCCACCGGCGTGGAGCCGTTCGACGCGCCGCAGGTGCTGCTCGATGCGATCGCCGAAAAGCGCCATGGCAAGTACGCCAGCAAGGAACTGGGCACCGTGCCGGTGAACTTCCTGTCGGACCTGGACATCACCGGCGGCAACTCCGGTTCGCCGGTGATGGACGCGCGCGGCGAACTGGTGGGCCTGGCCTTCGACATGAACTGGGAAGCGGTGGTCTCGAACTGGGTGTTCGACCCCGACATGACCCGGATGATCTCGATGGATGCGCGTTACATGCTGTGGATCCTCGATGAAGTGATGCCGGCGCCGCGACTGGTGGCCGAACTCGACTCCGCACAGAAGGACTGACCGGACATGCGCAATCTCACCCTGGCCGCGGCGCTCGCCGCGGCGATCCTCGCCACCACCGCGCCGCTTCCCGCCCACGCCGACGAAGGCATGTGGCGCCCCAGCCAGATGCCGCAGCTCGCGGCGCAGCTGAAGGCGCGCGGCCTGCAGATGGATCCGGCCGCGCTGTCGAACCTGGCCGGCAAGCCGCTGGACGCGGTGATCAGCCTCGGCGGTTGCACCGCCAGCTTCGTCTCGCCCGAAGGCCTGGTGGTGACCAACCACCACTGCGGCTACGGCGCGATCCAGTACAACTCCACGCCCGAGCGCGACCTGCTGAAGGACGGTTTCGTCGCCGCCAGCTTCGCCGATGAACTGCCCGCCGACCCGAACGCGCGCATCTACGTGACCCAGGAAATCAGCGACGTGACCGCGCAGGTGGTCGAGGGGCTCGACGGCATGGACGGCAAGGCGCGTTTCGACGCGATCGACGCGCGCGAGAAGGCGCTGGTCGCCGCGTGCGAGGAACCCGGTGGCCTGCGCTGCAACGTCTACAGCTTCAACGGCGGGCTCGAGTACTCGCTGATCCGCCAGCTCGAGATCCAGGACGTGCGCCTGGTCTACGCGCCACCCGAGTCGATCGGCAAGTTCGGTGGCGACATCGACAACTTCGAGTGGCCCCGGCACACCGGCGACTGGAGCTTCCTGCGCGCCTACGTCGGCAAGGACGGCAAGCCCGCGCCGTACGCGAAGGACAACGTCCCGTTCCAGCCGAAGAGCTGGTTGACCGTGTCGCAGCAGCCGCTGCAGGCCGGCGACTACGTGATGGTCGCGGGCTACCCCGGCCGCACCAACCGCTATCGCCTGGCGAGCGAGGTGCAGGACGCGATCGACTGGAGCCATCCGGAGTCGGTCGCGTACTTCAAGGACTACCTGGCCGAGATCGAACGCACGACCGCCGGCGACAAGGCCGCCGCGCTGAAATACGCGTCCACCGTGGCCGGCATCAACAACGCGCTCAAGCTCTACCAGGGCCAGCTCGACGGCTTCGCGCAGATGGACGATCCGGTCGGCATGAAGCGGGCCCGCGAGGACGCGCTGAAGCAGTGGCTCGCCACGCGCGGCGAGGCCGGCAAGGCCCAGGTCGCCGCGCTGGCGGCGCTGGAGCGCGAGCTGGCCGCCGCGGAAGCCACGCGCGAGCGCGACCGCTGGTTCCCGAGCGTCGCCTCCGGCGGGCTCACCGGCACCGCCGTGTCGCTGTACCGCAACGCGATCGAGCAGGCCAAGCCGGACGCCGAGCGCGAGAGCGGCTACCAGGCCCGCGACGCCGCGCGCCTGGAAGGGCGGATGAAGTCGATGGACAAGCGTTACGACGCGTCCGTGGACAAGGCGCTGACGAAGCTGCGGATCGAGCGCTACCTGGCGCAGGTGCCGGCCGCCAGCCGCGTGGCCGAACTCGACGCCTGGCTCGGCATCGGACCGAACGACAAGTCCGTCGCCGATCTCGACGCCCGGCTCGATGCGCTGTACGCGGGCAGCAAGCTGGGCGATGAAGCCGTGCGCCTGCAGCTGCTCAAGGCCGACCGCGCCACGATCGAGGCTTCCGACGACCCCGCGCTGCGCTTCGCGGTGCAGGTGATGCCGGCGTTGCTGCGGCTGGAGGGCGAGGGCGAGGCCCGCGAAGGCCGCATCTCCGCGCTGCGCCCGCAATTCATGCAGGCGATGATCGACTTCAACGCCTCGCAGGGCCGCCCGGTCTACCCGGATGCGAATTCTTCGCTGCGGATCACCTTCGGCACCGTGCGCGGCTACTCGCCGCGCGACGCGGTGCAGATGCAGCCGTTCACCACGCTGGCCGGCATCGTCGCCAAGACCACCGGCGAGGATCCGTTCATCACCCCGCAGCCGATGCTCGATGCCATCGCCAGCGGCGAAGGCGCGCAGTACCGCATGGCCGCGCTGGGCGACGTGCCGGTGAACTTCCTCAGCGACGTCGACACCACCGGCGGCAACTCCGGCTCGCCGACCCTGGATGCGAAGGGCGAACTGGTCGGCCTGCTGTTCGACGGCAACTACGAGAGCCTGAGCGCCGACTGGATCTTCAATCCCGACCTGACCCGTTCGATCCATGTCGATGCGCGCTACATGCGCTGGGTGATGGACGAGGTCGACCACGCCGAGCGCCTGCTCGAGGAAATGGGGCTGCCGCATGACTGATGCACGCAAGTTCGGAATGGCCGCGGCCGTGGTCGCGGCGGTGGGTTTCGCCGGCACGCAACAGGCACGGGCCGACGAAGGCATGTGGCTGCCCTCGCAACTGCCCGCGATCGCGGAGAAGCTGCGCGCGGCCGGCTACCAGGGCGATCCCGCAGCGCTGGCCGACCTGACCAGGCCGCCGATGAACGCGGTGGTCTCGCTCGGCGGCTGCACCGCCAGTTTCGTCTCGCCCAAGGGGCTGGTGGTGACCAACCACCACTGCGCCATGGGCGCGATACAGCTCAACTCGACGTCGCAGGACAACCTGATCGAGAACGGCTTCATTGCCGCCGACATGGCCGCCGAGCGCTCGGCCGGCCCGGCCGCGCGGGTGCTGGTGACGGTCGCCTTCGACAAGGTCACCGACCGGATCCTCGCCGACGCGCGCGGCAAGACCGGGCGCGCGTACTACGACGCGGTGGACGCGGCGGAAAAGGCGCTGGTCGCCGAATGCGAGGCCGATGCCGGCTATCGCTGCAGCGTCGCCGACATGGACTACGGCACCGACTTCTACCTGGTCAAGCAGCTGGAGCTGAAGGACATCCGGCTGGTGTACGCGCCGCCGGAAGCGATCGGCAACTACGGCGACGAGATCGACAACTTCATGTGGCCGCGGCACAGCGGCGACTTCGCCTTCTACCGCGCCTACGTCGGCCCGGACGGCAAGCCGGCGCCGTTCGCGGAGGATAACGTGCCGTACACGCCGCCCGCATGGCTCACCGTGTCCACCGACCCGGTGGGCGAGGGCGACTTCGCCATGCTGGCCGGGTATCCGGGCCGCACGTTCCGCCACCGCACGGCGATGGAATTCGCCGAGCAGGTGCAGGACACGCTGCCCTCGCGCGTGGACATCTACGGCGCGCTGGTCGACACGATCGAGAAGGCGGCCGCCGGCGACGCCGAGGCGCAGGTGCTGTACGCGGCGCAGCTGGCGTCGCTGGAGAACGGACTCAAGCGCGCGCAGGGCGAGCTGGACGGATTGCGCCGCAGCGATGCGGTCGCCACCCGTGCGGCGGACGAAGCGGCGATGCTGGCGTGGTTCGGCAAGCAGGCCGGGGCGGAGGCCGCGCTGGCCGACATCGAGGCGGCGAAGCAGTTGATCGCCGCGGCGCACGCCACCAGCGACCGCGACACGCTGTTCGACCTGATGCTGTCGCAGACCCAGTTGCTGGGCAGCGCCTATCGCCTGCAGCGGCTGGCGCTGGAACGCGGCAAGCCCGACGCGCAACGCGAAAGCGGCTACCAGCAGCGCGACGAAGCGCGGATCGAAGCCGCGCTGAAGCAGGTGCAGCGCCGCTACGACGCGAAGGTCGAGAAGGCGATCCTGGCCGAACTGCTGCGCCGCTACCGTGCGCTGCCCGCCGGCCAACGCATCGCCGAGCTCGACGCGGTGTTCGGCGCCGATGCGACCGCGGCCAGCGCCGCGCTCGACCGTATCTACGCTGCCACCACGCTCGGCGACGCCGACGTGCGACTGGGCCTGCTGGCGGCCGATCCCGCCACGGTGCAGTCCAGCGACGATGCGCTGATGCAGGTGGCGGCGAAGTTGCTGCCCGCGGTGCTGCGCGACGAGGACGTCGAAAAGCAGCGCGCCGGCGACCTGCTGCGGCTGCGCCCGTCGTACATGCGCGGCTGGGCCGGCTACGGCGCCGCCAATGGCAAGCCGCTGTATCCGGACGCCAATTCCACGCTGCGCGTGAGCTACGGCAAGGTCAGTTCGCTGGATCCGCGCGACGGCGTGCACTACACGCCGCTGACCACGGTGAAGGGCATCGTCGAGAAGCACACCGGCGTGGTGCCCTTCGACGCCCCGGACCCGTTGCTCGCCGCAATCGCCAAGGGCGACTTCGGCACGACCGCCGACCCGGTGCTCGAGACCCAGACCGTCGACTTCATGACCAACCTGGACACCACCGGCGGCAACTCCGGTTCGCCGGTGCTGGACGCGAAGGGGCGGCTGATCGGCCTGAACTTCGACAGCAACTGGGAAGCGGTGAGCGCCAGCTGGATGTACGACCCGCGCTACAAGCGCGCGATCCACGTCGACATCCGCTACCTGCGCTGGCTGCTGGCCAAGGTCTACCCCGCGCCGCACCTGCTGGAGGAAATGAACCTGCCCGCGGAGTAGGCCAGGCTTCCGCCCGTCGGCATGTGGCGTTTCCCCGCGCCCGTCTGCTAACGTGGCGGCAATCGCGGATTCCCATGCCTGCCGGCCCCGTTTCCCGATAGCGTTATCCCGGTTGCCCTGCGCGCCGGGACCCGTCCTGCCGGCGGCGTGCGCGTCCGTGGTCCCACCACCACAGGAGCGCGTTGATGAAAGTGCTGGCATGCGATGGCATCCACGAGGACGGCATGGCCTTGTTCCGCGAGGCCGGCTGGGATGTCGCCATCGCCCCCGAACCGATCAAGGACCCTTCCCGCCTGGCTGCGGCCCTGGCCGACGTCGACGCCGTGCTGGTGCGTTCGGCCACGCCGGTGCCGGCTGCAGCGCTGGCCGGCGTCAGTCGCCTGCGGGTCATCGGCCGCGCCGGGGCGGGCGTCGACACCATCGACGTCGATGCCGCCACCAATGCCGGCATCGCGGTGATGAACGCGCCCGACGGCAACACTCTGGCGGCCGCCGAGCACGCGTTGTCGCTGCTGTTCGCGCTCGCCCGCCACGTGCCCCGCGCCGATGCCGGGATGAAGGCGGGGCAGTGGCCCAAGGCAGGGCTCACCGGGTTCGAGCTGGAAGGCAAGAAGCTCGGCGTGATCGGCCTGGGCCGCATCGGCGGCACGGTGGCCCGCAAGGCGCGCGGACTGGGCATGGACGTCGCCGCGTACGATCCGTTCCTGCCGACCTCGGCCGCGGCCCACGGCAGCGTGCCGTTGAAGACGCTGGACGAGCTGCTCGCCTGGGCCGACGTGATCACCCTGCACGTGCCGCGGACCAAGGAGACCACGCACCTGCTCAACGCGCAGACACTGGCGATGATGAAGCCCGGCGCCTACCTGGTGAATGCCGCGCGCGGCGGCCTGGTCGACGAGGCCGCGCTGCTCGATGCGCTCGATTCCGGGCACCTGGCCGGTGCGGCGCTCGACACCTTCGCCACCGAGCCGCTGCCGGCCGACTCGCCGCTACGCGCGCATCCGAAGCTGGTGCTGACGCCGCACCTGGGCGCGTCCACCGGCGAGGCGCAGCAGGCGGTCAGCACGATCCTCGCCCGCGAGGTGCTGGACTACTTCGAATCCGGCGCGGTCGCCGGCTGCGTCAACCTGCCGCCGCTCAGCGCCGAGGCGGCGCGCGAAGTGGTGCCGTGGATGCCGCTGATGACGGCGCTGGGACGCCTGGCGATGCGCCTCGTGCCCGCGCCGGTGAAGCTGCACCTCACTTATGCCGGGCGCGTGGAGGCGCTGGATCCGCGGCCGCTGACGCGGTTGCTGGTGGCCGGCCTGCTGGGTGGTGCCTCCACCCGGGTGACCCCGGTCAACGCGCTGCAGGAAGCCGCCGCGCGCGGGCTGGTGGTGGCCGAAACCGTCGGCGGCGATGCCGACGGCTTCGACCGCCTGCTCAGGCTGCGGATCGAGGACGAGAGCGGCAACGCGCGCGAACTGGAGGCCACGCTGCACCGCGGTGCGCGGGTGGTGCGGCTGGACGGCGTCGAAATCGAGTTCGATCCGCTCGCGCACGTGCTGCTGATGCGCAACGTCGACCGCCCCGGCCTGATCGGCCTGGTCGGTTCGCACCTGGGCGCGGCCGAGGTCAACATCGTCAACTTCTCGCTGGGCGCGAAGGGCGACGGCGAGGCGCTGGCGGCGATCACCGTCGACCGCGAAGTCCCCGAGGCGCAACTGGTGGCCTTGCGCGGAATCACCGGCGTGCTGTCGCTGGAGGCACTGTGAGGCTGTTGCTGGCGCGCCACGGCGAAACCCCATGGAACGCGGAAGGCCGTTACCAGGGCCGTGAGGACATCCCGCTGTCGCCCACCGGCGAGGCGCAGGCGCGGGCATTGGGCGAGCGCCTGCGCGACTTCCGCGTGGATCGCGCGGTGGCCTCGCCGCTGTCGCGCGCGCGCCGCACTGCCGAACTGGCGCTGGGCGAGGCGCGGGCGCCGCTGCTGTCGCTGGACGAGGGGTTCCTCGAAATCGCGCACGGCAGCTGGGAAGGATTGCTCGCGGGCGAGATCCGCGAGCGCGACCCGGAGCGCGCCCGCGCCTGGCGCGAGGCTCCGCAGGAAGTGCTGATGCCCGGCGGCGAATCGCTGCGGCAGGTGCTGGACCGCGCCTGGCCGGCGCTGCAGCGCGCAGGCGAGGGCCTGGGCAACGACGATACCTTGCTGGTCGTCGCCCACGACGCAGTCAATCGCGTGCTGCTGTGCCGGATCCTCGGCCTGCCGCTCTCCAACCTGTGGCGCTTCCGGCAGGCGCCGACCACACTCAACCTGCTCGAAGGCGAGGACATCGCCCGCCTGGAGGTCGTCCGCCTCAACGATTGCGCGCACCACACGCCGCTTTTCGGGGAAGCGGTGCATCGAGCGCTGTAGTCGCTCGTCCACGCCGCAGCGCGGTCCCGGCAGCGTAGCGGGAAAGGCGGGGCTCCCTTGGGCGAATTGAAGGAGGAGGCGAAGCCGGGGGACATTCGCCCAAGGGAGCCCCGCCTTTCCCGCGAGAGCGCCCATCCGAAGTCCAGCTTTTACAATGGGCCATGTCACGCACACTTCCGCAATGGCTCGACTACATCGAGCGGCTGCATCCGAAGACGGTCGAGCTCGGCCTGGAACGCGTGCGCGCGGTCGCGCAACGCATGGGTCTCGGCCGGCCGGCGCGCAAGGTCGTCACCGTCGCAGGCACCAACGGCAAGGGCTCCACGGTCGCCTTCATCGAAGCGATCGCGCGCGCCGCGGGATGGCGCACCGGCGCCTACACCTCGCCGCACCTGCTGGCCTACAACGAGCGCGTGCGCATCGACGGCCGCGACGCCGGCGACGAAGCGCTGGTCGCCGGCTTCGAGGCGGTCGAGGCGTCGCGCGGCGACACCGCGCTGACCTATTTCGAGTACGGCACGCTGTGCGCGCTGTGGCTGTTCGAGCGCGCACGACTGGACCTGGCGGTGCTGGAAGTGGGGCTGGGCGGCCGGCTCGACGCGGTGAACCTGGTCGACGCCGACGTCGCGGTGATCACCACCGTGGACATCGACCACGTCGACTGGCTCGGCAGCGACCGCGACGCCATCGGCCGCGAGAAGGCCGGCATCGCCCGAGCCTGGACGCCGCTGGTGCTGGGCGACGACGATCCGCCAGCCAGCGTGCTGCGCCATGCCTATGCGATCGGCGCGCCGGCGGTGCGCGCGAACTGCGATTTCTTCTTCGAGAGGCTCGGCGACGACGCCTGGCGCTGGCGCGAGATCAACCGCACTTACGAATTGCCGTTGCCGCGGCTGGCGGCGCCGTCGCAGTTGCGCAATGCCGCGACCGCGATCGCCGCGTTGCGCGCGCTGGGCGAACCCTTGCCCGCGGCGGCGATCGCCGAGGGCGTCGCCGATGCGCGGCTTCCGGGCCGGCTGCAGCGTTGCGAACGCGACGGCATCGAAGTGATGGTGGACGTCGGCCACAACCCGCAGGCCGCGCGCGAGCTGGCGCGATGGCTGGGCGATGCGCCGGTGCGCGGGCGCACGCTGGCGGTGTTCGCGGCGCTGGGCGACAAGGACCTGGCCGGCATCGTCGAACCGCTGGCGCCGCGGATCGACGCCTGGTACCTGGCCGGTCTCGACGTCGGCGCCCGCGGACTGCCGATCGACGGCTTCGGCGCCCGCCTGGCCGGCACCGCGGCCGCGGGCGGGCGGCCCCACGCCACCGTCGAACAGGCCCTGGCGGACGCCCTCGCCGACGCCGTGCGCGGGGACCGGGTGCTGGTGTTCGGCTCGTTCCACACCGCCGCCGCCGCGTTGCAGGCGCTGCAACCGCCACCGGCGGGGCGGGGTTAAGGGGGCGGCGCCCCGCGCCAGTTATAATTCGCGCGCCTCCCGCAGCACGCGAGCGCCGATGGAACCTGCACTGAAACAGCGCCTCGTCGGCGCCGCCGTCCTGGTCGCGCTGGCTGTGATCTTCCTGCCGATGCTGGTGCAGGGCCCGGCGCCCGACAGCGGCGTAGCCGACGTCCCGCTCGAGGTGCCCGACGCACCCGAGGATGGCTTCCAGACCCGCGAACTGCCGCTGATCGGCCCGTCCGCGACCGCGACGCCGGAAGGCGGCGCGCTGGGCATGACGCCGCCTGCCGATACGCTGCCGGCGACGGCCGCGGAATTGCCGGACGAGGCCGCCGATGCAGGGGATGCCGCCGTCCCCGCGACGGCCACCACCGAGGCCGCCATGTTCCCCGCCGCCACCGCCGGTGGCGATTACGCGGTCAGCTGGGGCAGTTTCTCCACGCTCGACGCAGCGAATTCGGCGGTCGCCTCCCTGCGCGCCTCGCAGCTGCCGGCATTCCGCGAAGCCGCCAGCGTCGACGGCAAGACCGTCCATCGCGTGCGCATCGGTCCCTACGCCACGCGCGCCGAGGCCGAAGCCGCGCGCCTGCGCGCCAGCCACGTGCGCGACGACATGGACGCGCAGGTGATCACGCTCGACGCGGCGCCAGCACCTTCGGCCGCAACCACGGCCGCGACGAAGCCAGCCGCGCCGAGGCCCGCCGTCCCCAAACCGGCCGCCACGCCGCCGCCGCCGGCCGCCGCCGGCACCGGGTTCGCCGTGCAGGTCGGCGCGTTCCGCGGCCAGGCAGACGCCGACGCGCTGGTCGCGCGCGCGCGCAGCCTCGGCTTCAGTGCCTTCATCGAACGCGTCGCCACCGACCAGGGCACCTTGCTGCGCGTGCGCATCGGTCCGGTCTCGACCCGGGCCGAAGCCGACCAGTTGCGCGTGCGCGTGCGCGACCGCATGGGCATCGACGGCCTCGTCCGCCCGCATCCCTGATGGACCGCGGCCGGCCATGACCGCCACCGACCTGCTGCTGCTGGCGGTGATCGGATTGTCGACCGTGCTCGGGCTGATGCGCGGCTTCGTCGGCGTGGTCGCCTCGCTGGTCGCCTGGGTGCTGGCCGGCTGGGCCGCGTTCCGCTTCGGCGCGCACGCCGCGCTGCTGCTGGCGGGCGGCGGCGAGCCGTCGCCGTCGCAGCTGTTCGCCGGCTACGGCCTGAGTTTCCTGGGCGTGCTGCTGTTCGTCGGCATCGTCGGCTGGGGCGTGCGCAAGCTGGTGCATGCGGTTGGACTTTCGGGGATCGACCGCATCATGGGCATGACGCTGGGCCTGGTCCGCGGCGGCCTGGTCGCCTGCATGCTGGTGTTGCTGATGGGCTTCACGCCGATGCCGCGCGATCCGGGCTGGCGCGAATCGCAAGTGGTCCCGGTGCTGTTGCCGGGCGCGCAGGTGTTGCGCGGGCTGCTGCCGGACTGGGCAGCGCAGCGCGTGGATTTCGGAGGTCAATGACATGTGCGGCATCCTTGGCATCGCGGCGACGCATGACGTCGCGGCCCAGCTCTACGACGGCCTCACCGTGCTCCAGCACCGTGGCCAGGACGCCGCCGGCATCGCCACCACCGACGGCACCCACCTGCGCGTGCACAAGGGCAACGGCCTGGTGCGCGACGTGTTCGACGCGAAGTCGATGCAGGGCCTGAAGGGGCGCGTGGGCATCGCCCATTGCCGCTATCCCACCGCCGGCTCGGAGGGCACCGACGAGGCGCAGCCGTTCTACGTGAACTCGCCCTACGGGATCGCGCTGGCGCACAACGGCAACCTGATCAACACCGACGCGCTGCGCCGCGAGGTGTTCGAGCAGGACCGCCGCAACGTCAACACCGACTCGGATTCGGAAGTGCTGCTGAACGTGTTCGCGCACGAACTGGACAAGCAGAAGGCGCTGGCGCCGGAGGCGGTGTTCCGCGCGCTGGAAGGCGTGTACCGGCGCGTGCGCGGCGGCTACGCGGTGGTGATGAGCGTGCTCGGGCTGGGCGTGGTGGCGTTCCGCGACCCCAACGGCATCCGTCCGCTGGTGCTGGGCAAGCGCGGCACCGCCGACGGCGACGAGTACGCGGTGGCTTCCGAATCCGTGGCGCTGGACCTGATGGGCTTCGAGCGCCTGCGCGACGTGGCGCCCGGCGAGGCGGTGGTGCTCACCGCGCGCGGCGAGCTGTTCACCCGGCAGTGCGTCGAGCCGCAGGGACTGACCCCCTGCATCTTCGAGTACGTCTACCTGGCGCGCCCGGATTCGATGATGGACGACATCTCGGTGCACAAGGCGCGCATGCGCATGGGCATCAAGCTGGGCGAGAAGATCCTGCGCCTGCGCCCGGACCACGACATCGACGTGGTGATCCCGATCCCCGACACCTCGCGCGACTCGGCGATGGAACTGGCCAACGTGCTCGGCGTGAAGTACCGCGAGGGCTTCGTCAAGAACCGCTATGTCGGCCGCACCTTCATCATGCCGGGGCAGGGCGAGCGCGCGAAATCGGTGCGCCGCAAGCTCAACACCATCCCGCTGGAGTTCAGGAACCGGGTGGTGCTGCTGGTGGACGACTCGATCGTGCGCGGCACCACCTCGAAGCAGATCGTGCAGATGGCGCGCGAGGCCGGGGCGAAGAAGGTGTATTTCGCCTCCGCGGCGCCGCCGGTGCGCTACCCGAACATCTACGGCATCGACATGCCCACCGTCGACGAGCTGGTCGCGAACGGCCGCACCGAGGCCGAGGTGGAGGCGCTGCTCGGCATCGACTGGCTGATCTACCAGGACCTGGCCGACCTCGAGGAGGCCGTGTCCGGACCCAAGCGCAAGGTGACGAAGTTCGATTCGTCCTGCTTCAACGGCGAATACGTCACCGGTGTCGAGCCCGGCTACTTCGACAGCATCAAGCAGCTGCGCTCCGACGACGCCAAGTCCGCCCGCCGCGCTTCCTGAGGACATGACTTCCCCGGGAACTCCCCATGTGGGAGCGACGCAAGCCGCGACGCTCTTCGCCGCGGCGCGCAGATGCCTCGACGCCGACGCCCCCGACACCAAGCCTGCAGCCACGCTCGCGGCCGCCGATGCCTTCCTTCGCGGCGAACTCGCGGTTCCCGCCGATGCAGGCGCACCCGAACCGATCACCAACCCCGGCCGCCCCGCGCGCCCGACCCTCGTCCACCCGCGCCAGCTCCCCAGGCGCGGCTTCGGCACCGCGGAAGGCCGCGCCGCCTTCATCCACGCCGTCGCCCACATCGAGTTCAACGCGATGGACCTGGCCTGGGACGCGGTGTACCGGTTCCGCGACATGCCCGCGCAGTACTACGCCGACTGGGTCGGCGTCGCCCGCGACGAGGCCCGGCACTTCAACCTGCTGCGCGCGCGCCTGCACGAACTGGGCCACGAGTACGGCGACTTCGACGCGCACGACGGGCTGTGGCGGATGGCGGAGAAAACCGCGGACGACGGCCTTGCGCGGATGGCGCTGGTGCCGCGCGTGCTCGAGGCGCGCGGCCTGGACGTGACCCCGGCGATGATCGTCAAGCTGCGCGAGTTCGGCGACGAGGCCACGGCGGCGATCCTGGAAGTGATCCTGCGCGAGGAGGTGGCGCACGTCGCCGCCGGCACGCGCTGGTTCCGCTGGTCCTGCGCGCAACGCAGGGTCGAACCGCGAGAGACCTTCCGTGCGCTGCTGCGCGAACATGCGTCCGGCGTGCTGCATCCCCCGTTCAACCTGGAAGCCCGTGCCGCCGCCGGCTTCGACGAGGAAGAACTCGCCGCCCTTACAGCGTGACCAGGGCGGCGCCTTCCGGATCCACCCGCAACACCGACCCCTGCTCGTACCAGTCGCCAAGCACGATGCGGGTGCCGCCTTCGTCGTCGTGCACCTTCGGCCGGTGCGTGTGTCCATGGATCATCCGGTCCAGGCCGTAGCGTGCGAACCACTCGCGCACGGCGCCTGGCGCGGCGTCGGTGATCGATTCCATCTTCCCTTGCGACGCCAGCCCGCCCTGGTGCGCCTGGCTGGCCGCGCGCGCCTGCCGGGCGAAGGCAAGGCGCGCCGGCAACGGTTGCGACAGGAATTGCGCCTGCCACTTCGGTTCGCGCGTCTGCGCACGGAACTGCTGGTAGGCGGTGTCGCCGGTGCACAGCAGGTCGCCGTGGGTGAGCAGCGTCGGCTGGCCGTGCAGCAGGATCACCGCGGGATCCGGCAGGATGGTCATTCCGGCGCGACGCGCGTAGTCCTCGCCGAGCAGGAAATCGCGGTTGCCACGCATGAAGTAAACCGGGACGCCGGTCCCGGCGAGCGCATGCAGCTTGCCGGCGACGAATGCACCGGCCTCTGACGGATCGTCGTCGCCGACCCAGGCCTCGAACAGGTCGCCCAGGATGTACAGCGCATCCGCGCCCCGCGCTTCTTCCTCGACGAAGCGGCCGAACAGTCCGGTGATGGCGGGGCGCTCCGGATCCAGGTGCAGGTCGGAGATGAAGAGGGTGGTCATTCCCCATTGTAGGTAAAATTGCCTGATGACCACGCCCTGCCGCACCCGCTTCGCCCCCAGCCCCACCGGCTACCTCCACATCGGCGGCGCGCGCACCGCGCTGTACTGCTGGCTGGAGGCGCGCCGTCGCGGCGGCCAGTTCATCCTGCGCATCGAGGACACCGACCGCGAGCGCAGCACCCAGACCGCGATCGACGCGATCCTGGAGGCGATGGACTGGCTCGGCCTGGACTACGACGAAGGCCCGATCTACCAGACCCAGCGCCTGGATCGCTACCGGGAAGTCGCCGAGCAACTGGTCGCCTCGGGCCATGCCTATTACGCCTACGAGACCAGGGAAGAACTCGAGGCGATGCGCGAGCGCGCGATGGCCGCGGGCGGCAAGCCGCGCTACAGCGGTGCCGCGCGCGACGCCGGGCTTGGCTGGCGCGACGATCCGAACCGGGTGATCCGCTTCCGCAATCCGCTGGAGGGCGCGGTCGCGTGGGACGACAAGGTCAAGGGCCGCATCGAGATCGCCAACAGCGAGCTCGACGACCTGGTGATCTTCCGTTCCGACGGCTACGCCACCTACAACTTCGCGGTGGTGGTGGACGACATCGACATGCGCATCACCGACGTGGTGCGCGGCGACGACCACGTCAACAACACCCCGCGGCAGATCAACATCTACCAGGCTCTCGGCGCGCCGGTGCCGGCGTTCGCGCACCTGCCGATGATCCTCGACGAGCACGGCGCCAAGCTCAGCAAGCGCACTGGCGCCGCCGACGTGATGCAGTACCGCGACGCCGGCTACCTGCCGCACGCGTTGCTGAACTACCTGGTGCGGCTGGGCTGGTCGCACGGCGACCAGGAGATCTTCACCATTGCCGAAATGCAGTCGCTGTTCGACCTGAAGGACGTCAACGCCAAGGCCTCGCGGCTGGACCCCGCCAAGCTCGGCTGGCTCAACCAGCAGTACCTGAAATCCGACGCGCCGGAAGCGGTGGCCGCGCACCTGGAATGGCACCTGCGCGAGCTCGGTTTCGACCTTTCGAAGGGGCCGGCGCCGGCGGACGTCGTGGTCGCGCTGCGCGATCGCGTGCAGACCCTGCGCGAGATGGCCGAACGCGCCGCAGTCTGGTACCTGCCGTTGACTGAGTACGACGACAAGGCCGTCGCCAAGCATCTCACCGGGGCCGCCGGCGCGCCGCTGGCCGATGCCCGCGAACGCCTGGCCGCACTGCCGGAATGGACCGTCGAAGCGATCGGCGTCGCGCTGCACGCCACTGCGGAAACGCTGGGCCTGGGCATGGGCAAGGTGGCGCAACCACTGCGCGTCGCCATCACCGGCACCCAGGTGAGCCCCGACATCGCCCACACCGTCTACCTGGCCGGTCGCGACCAGGCGCTGGCCCGCATCGATGCCGCGCTGGCACGAATTGCGTAGATTGGACCCATGGCCAACCATCGCGACCCTTGCATCGACCCCGGGCACCACGTCCACGACGCGGACGGCTTCGTCGCGGCGGTCGAGCGTGCCTGCGTCGAGCGCGGCCTGCGGCTGACGCCGATCCGCGCACGGGTACTGGAACTGGTCGCGGGGCAGGGCAAGCCGGTCAAGGCCTACGACCTGCTGGAAATGCTCAAGGACCACGCGCCCGGCGACGCCGTTGGTGCGGCCGCACCGCCGACCGTCTACCGCGCGCTCGACTTCCTGCTCGCCAACGGCTTCATCCACAAGCTCGAGTCGGTCAACGCCTTCGTCGCCTGCCACCATCCGAGCACCGCGCAACATTCGGTGCCGTTCCTGATCTGCGACCGCTGCCATTCGGCGGTCGAACTGGAGGATGCGCAAGTGGTGGCGGCGCTGGACGAACGCGCCCGCGCGCTGGGCTTCGTGCCGCAGGCGCAGACGCTGGAAGTGCACGGCCTCTGCGCCCGCTGCAGCACCCGACCCATGGTCGGGTAACGCGGCTCAGAAGAACATGCGGATGCCGAAGGCGATGTTGCGCCCCGGCAGCGGCGACACATCCTTCAGGAACGAGGTGTGCGGGCGCGCTTCCTCGTCGAGCAGGTTGCCGGCGTCCAGGAACAGTTCCAGCGCGTTGCCCGCATCGCTGTCCATGTGCCAGGCCAGGTGCGCGTCGACCATGGTGTAGCCGGGAGTTGGCGTCTCCAGCGGCGCCACGTTGTCCTGTTTCGCGCTGCGGATGGCGCCCAGCGAAGCGCGCCACGGGCCCTGTTCCCAGCGCAGTTCGCCGCCCAGGCGCGACGGCGCGATCCGCGGCAGGTGGCTGCCGTCGCGCAGCGTGGCGCGCACGGTGTCGCCGAACACGCGCAGGTCCCAGCGACCGCTGGCGTTCTCCGCGAGTTGCCATTCCAGTTCCGCCTCGGCGCCGTGGAAGCGGGCGTCGGCCTGGGTCCATTGCCGCAGCGGCAGGTCGTCGTCGGTCATGCCGATCTGCGCGAGGTAGATGAAGTCGTCATAGCGCACGGTGTAGACCGAGGCGCCGGCGGTGAGGCGACCGGCATGCCAGTGCGCGCCAAGCTCGGCGCGGTTGGCGGTTTCCGGCGACAGCTCCGGCGCGCCCTGCTCGTAACTGGCGGTGGCCACGTGCAGGCCGTGCGAGTACAGCTCCTCGGCGGTCGGCGAGCGTTGCGCGCGATCCAGCCCCAGCGACAGGTGCCAGGCCTCGGTGGCTTCCCAGCCGAGCGCGGCGGACAGGCTGCTGGTGCTGAACTCGCGATCCGGGCCGATCGCGGTGGCCTCGTCGACGTCGATGCGGTTGCGGTCGTGCCGCGCGCCCAACTGCAGGTCCAGCGCGCCGAGCTTGCGCTTGCCCATCCAGAACACGCCGGCATCGCGCGATTTCGAAGCGGGGACGAAGGCTTCCTCGCCGATCGCCTCGAAATCGCGCTGCGACCATTGCAGCCCCAGCGCGCCCTCGAAGCCGGCCAGCGGCCGGTGCACCAGTTCCAGCCGGCCTTCGAGGCCGTCGTTGTCGAACACGGTGCCGACCTCGGCGCCTTCCAGTTCGGTGTGCGTGTAACGCGTGCGCGCGAACTTGGCGCGCAGCGTCTCGAACGGTCCGACGTCGTCCAGGCCCGCGCGCAATTCGCTGCGGCGCTGGTCCAGGTCGATGCGCACGTCTTCCTCGCCCGGGATGCCGTATTGGGTGGCGTACAGGCTGTAGCTTCCACCGAGGAAGCTTCGATCGCCGATCCAGGACAGTCCGAACGCGCCGCTGTCCGTGCGCAGCGCGCTGTTGGCCAGGCGCCCCGCCGGTGTGTCGTAGTCGCCGGTCTCGCGATGCAGGCCGTCGAAGTGGAAGGCGACGTTGCCGGCGCCGGCATCGATGCGGACCATGCCGGTGTCGCCGCCGCTGACGCTGTCGTGGCGCAATTCGGCGCGGCCCTGCAGCGGATCCAGCGGCAGTTCGTCGGGGACGCGCCCGTCGACGACGTTGACCGCGCCACCGATCGCGCCGCTGCCGTAGAGGAGCGTCGCCGGGCCCTTGAGCACTTCGACCTGGTTGGCCAGGAACGGCTCGATCGAGACCGCGTGGTCGGCGCTGACGGTGGAGACGTCGCCGGACCCCAGGCCGTCGCTCAGCACCTGCACGCGCGCGCCGTCGAAGCCGCGCACGATCGGGCGGCCGACGCCGGGGCCGAAGTAGGACGACTGCACGCCGGGCAGCCTGGACACGGTTTCGCCGAGCGAACTGGCCTTGGCTTCATCGAGGCGTTCGCCGGCGAGGACCTCGACCGGCTGGGTCAACGATTCGGTGGTGTCGGGCAAGGGTGTGGCAGTCACTTCGACCGCCTGCAGGTCCTGCACCTTGGCGTGGCGTGGATCGGTATCGCCGTCCGCCGCGGGATCGGCGGCGTGGGCGAGGGCGGGGAGGAGGGCAAGGGCCAGGGCGACGGACAAGGCGGTCGGTTTCATGCAGCTATGTTATAATGTTTCAAATGGATCACCATCCCCTGAAAGTCATGGCCTGGCGCGCGGCGCCACTCAGCCGCGCCGACCGGCTCGGTTTCATCGCCTCGTTCCTGTGCGCGGTCCACTGCGCATTGGTGCCGGTGGCGATCGCCGTGCTGCCGTCGCTGGGGCTCGCCGCGTGGCTGGGCGAGGGCTTCGAGGAGGGGTTCGTGATCTTCGCCAGCCTGCTGGGGCTGTTCACTTTGGTCAGCGGCTACCGCCGGCATGGCAAGGTGCGGGCACTGGGCATGCTCATCCCCGGGCTGGTGGTGTTGTGGGTCGGTGTGCTCTACCAGCCGCTGCACCAGTCGCTGCTGCCGCATGCGCTGGCGATGACCCTGGGCGGCACGCTGGTCGGCCTGGGGCACCTGGCCAACCTGCGGCTGGTGCACGTGCACAGCGCGAGCCGCGGCCACGTGTAAGCCGACCATGGGTCGGCTCCACACGGTAGAATTCCCGCTTTTCCAGGAGCACACGAACCATGGGCAAGGGTGACCGCAAGACCGCCAAGGGCAAGCGCTACAACGCCAGCTACGGCAATGCCCGTTCGCACGCGTCGACCACCAAGTCGGCCGGCGTCGCCAAGGCCCCGGTGGTGAAGAAGACCGCGACCAAGGCCACCAAGACCGTCGCCAAGAAGACCGTCGCCAAGAAGACCGCGGCGAAGTAAGTCAGGCCACCTTGTTGCCGGCGGAAAAGACGCCGGCAAGCAGGTTGCCACCGAGCCAGTAGCACAGCTCGGCGGGGTGGGCGACGCGCCAGTGGGCGAAGTCGGCGCGCATGCCCACGTCCAGCACCCCCCGATCCTGCAGTCCCAATGCGCGCGCGGCATGCACCGTCGCGCCGCGCAACGACTCTTCCGGCGTCAGCCGGAAATGCGTGCAGGCCAGCTGTATCGCCTGTCGCAGCGACATCAGCGGCGACGTCCCCGGATTGCAGTCGGTGGCCACCGCCATCGGCACGCCATGCGCGCGCAGCAGGTCGAGCGGCGGCAGCTTCGTTTCGCGCAGCACGTGGAACGCGCCCGGCAGCAGCACCGCGACGGTGCCCGCGGCGGCCATCGCACGCACGCCGGCCTCGTCGGTGTGCTCGATGTGGTCGGCGGACAGACCGCGGTATTCGGCCACCAGTCCCGCGCCGCCGAGGTCGCTCAACTGGTCGGCGTGCAGCTTCACCGGCAGGCCCAGCGCGGCCGCCGCCTCGAACACGCGCCGCGTCTGCGCCGGGCTGAAACCGATGCCTTCGCAGAACGCGTCCACCGCGTCCACCAACCCTTCCGCGTGCAGCTGCAGCAGCCATTCGATGCTGGCGGCGATGTAGTCGTCGGCGCGCCCGGCATACTCGGGCGGCAACGCGTGCGCGCCGAGGTACGTGGTGCGCACGGTGACACCGAGCGCCTCGCCGATCCGTCGCGCCACGCGCAGCAGCTTGCGTTCGCCGTCGAGGTCGAGGCCGTAGCCGGACTTGATCTCCAGCGTCGCCGCGCCGTCGCAGAGCAGGGATCGCGCGCGGGGCAGCGATTGCTCGAACAGTGCGTCCTCGCTGGCCGCGCGCACCGCGCGCACGGTCGACAGGATGCCGCCGCCGGCGCGCGCGATCGCCTCGTAGCTCTCGCCTTGCAGTCGCATCTCGAATTCGCGCGCGCGGTCGCCGGCGAACACCAGGTGCGTGTGGCAATCCACCAGCGCCGGCGTCAGCAGGCCGCCATCGAGCTCGAAATGGGCATCGGCGAGGACATCGGCCGGCAGGTCGGCGCGGCGCCCGACGAAAGCCAGCAGCCCATCGCGCCAGCCCAGCGCCGCGTCCTCGACCAGGCCATGGCCGCGGTCGCCCTGCAGCGTCGCCAGTGCGACGCCGGTGGCCAACCCGTCCCAGTGGTTCGGCGATCGATCCATGGCCGGATTCTCGCATTGCGCGGTGCAGCGGGGGAGAATGCCCCGATGGCCAGGCCCACCCACGCGTTTTCCCTTCCCGGCGTCGCCAACCTGCACTCGCACGCGTTCCAGCGGGCGATGGCCGGGCTGGCCGAACGCCAGACCGATCCCAAGGATTCGTTCTGGACCTGGCGCGAGACCATGTATCGCATGGCCGCGCGCTTCGACCCGGACACGCTGTACGCGGTGGCCGCCCAGCTGTACGCGGAGATGCTCGAAGCCGGCTACACCCGCGTCTGCGAATTCCACTACCTGCACCACGCGCCGGACGGCACGCCTTACGACGACCCGGCGGCGATGTCGCGCGCGCTGGTCCGGGCCGCGCGCGACACCGGCATCCGCATGACCTTGCTGCCGGTGCTGTACATGAGCGGCGGCTTCGACGGCCGCCCGCTGGGCGAACGGCAGCGGCGCTTCGGCCATGACGTCGACGGCTTCCTGCGGCTGCTCGAGACGCTGCGCGGCGAAGAGGACGCGATGCTGCGCGTCGGCTGCGCCCTGCACAGCCTGCGCGCGGTGCCGGCCGATGCGATGCGCGCGGTGGTCGCGGCGCTGCCGCCGGACATGCCGCTGCACATCCACATCGCCGAGCAGATCGGCGAAGTCCAGGACTGCCTGGCGCTGCGCGGCGCACGCCCGGTGGAATGGCTGCTGGCCAATGCCGAAGTCGACGCACGCTGGACGCTGGTGCACGCCACCCACCTGGAACCGGCGGAAGTCACCGGCATCGCCCGCAGCGGCGCCACCGTCGCCATCTGCCCGACCACCGAGGCCAACCTCGGCGACGGGCTGTTCCCGTTGCGCGATTACCTCGCCGCCGGCGGCGCCTTCGGCATCGGTTCGGATTCGCAGGTGTCGGTGTCGCCGGTGGAGGAGCTGCGCTGGCTCGAATACGGGCAGCGCCTGTCCACCCGCCGTCGCAACATCGCGGTCGGCGCGGATTCGAGCAGCGTCGGCGAGACGCTGCTGCACGCGGTGCAGGCCAGCAGCGCGCGTGCGACCGGCTTCGACCCGGGTGGCGAGGTGCTGCTGCTGGACGAGGATGCGCCGCAACTGACGGGCGCCACGCCCGAGGACCTGCAGGACCGCTGGATCTTCAGCGGCAACCGCAACCTGGTGCGCGAGGTGCACGTGAACGGCGAACTCGTGGTGTCCGAGGGTCGGCATCGCGACCGCGACGCGATCGCCGCGCGTTACAGGCAGGCATTGGTCAAACTCCTCTAAGGGTCATCGCAGCACCGCGTCGAAGGTGCGCGCATCGCCATCGTTGGGCTGCGCCGGCACGTCGAGCAATTCCATCAGCAACGGATACACGTCGACGTTGTCGAACGGCGGCAGCACCGCGCCGTCGACGAAGCCGGGGCCGTCGGCGACGAACACCGCGCGCATCTCCGGCGACGCCGGGTCGAAACCATGCGCGCCGCCGGTGTGGCTGCGCCGCCGCGACGCCGCGCGCACCGTGAGCTGCCAGCCGACATCGGCCTGGCAGACGATCGGCGGCACCCGCGGATGCGTGCCGTAGTGCCAGCGCGCCGGCAGTTCGCCCTTGCGCCAGCACTCGGCGTGCGGATGGCGCCCGAGCAGCGCCGCTTCCACCGCGGCGGCGTTCGCACCTTCCGCCACGGCAACGCCGACCGCGCTGTTGCGGCTGACCACGTCGATCGCGGTGACCGGCAGCCCCTTCGCCGCCAGGTAGTCGTCGAGGAACTCGAAGTGCGAAGGTTCCACCGCGGCCATGCCGTGGTCGGAGACGACGAGCAGATCCACCCGTTCACGCAGGTCGCGAACCTCCAGACCGGCGATCAATCGCGCCAGCGCCATATCCACCGCGACTTCCGCCTCGCGCACCTCCACGGAATCGGGTCCGGCATCGTGCCCGGCATGGTCCACCTTGTCGAAGTACAGGGTGATGAACCGCGGCCGCTGCGGCGGCGGCTGGTCGAGCCAGGCCAGCACCTGGTCCACGCGCGCATCGCCCGGCATCGAGCCGTCGAACGGCAGCCACTGGTCCGGGTGCTGGCCGGCGATCGGCGCCTCGGAACCCGGCCAGAACATGGTCGCGGCATGCCCGCCGTGCTTCTGCAGCGTTACCCACGCCGGCTCGCCGCCCCACCAGCGCGGATCCTCCACCGCATCGCGGTCGCCCAGCGAGAACCGGCCGAGCACCGGGTCGCGCATGGTGTTGTTGACGATGCCGTGGTGGTCCGGGCGCAGGCCGGTGACCAGGGTGTAGTGGTTGGGGAAGGTGAGCGACGGATAGGACGGCGTCATCCAGCGGGCGCGCACGCCGCGCGCGGCCAGCGCGTCCAGCGTCGGCATGGTGCCGCTGCCGACGACGTCGGCGCGCAATCCGTCCACGGAC
The DNA here is from genome assembly GCA_004297225.1 of Lysobacteraceae bacterium. GTDB lineage: Bacteria > Pseudomonadota > Gammaproteobacteria > Xanthomonadales > Xanthomonadaceae > Cognatiluteimonas. The sequence goes on from SCUI01000013.1 coordinate 186,010, forward strand.
ACCAGCAGGACCGTGCGCGGGGCGGGGGTGGGAGCCGGCGCGGTGGCGCAGGCGGAGAGGACGAGCAGCAGGGCGCCGAGGCAGGCGCGGGTCAGGAAATTCATGCCCCGATCATAACGGGCGCATATGACCGTGCAGGCGTATAAGGACCCCAGCGCCACCGTCCGATGGCGCCCCTGGAAAGGGAGGTCTTGCCATGAAAGCGATCATGTCCGCAGGCCTGGCGACAGCGGCACTGGTGTTGCCGGCCATGGCGTTCGCCGCCCAGCCCGAGCCGGCAGGGACGATGCAGATGGCCGATGCGCGCTTCGCGCCCTACTGCCTGCGCGACACCGGTTCGGTGATCGTGGCGATGCAGAATCGCCGCGCCGAGCGCCATGCCCGCGCCACCGGTACCAAACCCAAACTGCGTTGCACGGCCACCGGCGTCGCCCTGAAGGTCAACGCCGATGGCGTGCCGGTTCCGGATCAGCCGGGCTTGCGGAACCGGTAGACGAACTGGTCGGTGTGGCCGCGCACGCTCGGGTCGAACACCTTGAGCGTATGGTCGTCGGCTTCGTTGCGCAGCACGTCGCTCTCGGCACGGTACTCGAAGCCCGCGGCCTCGACCTGCTGCTTCACCACGGCCGGGTCGATGCGGTGCAGCGTCTCGGTATCACGCATGCCCGACCCCGCCTCGGCGACGTGGTCGATGACCACGTACAGGCCGCCTGGCTTGAGCATGTCGTAGACGGCCTTGTTGAGCACCGCCGGATCGGTCGGGCCCATGAACTCGTTTGGATAGTCGTGGTAGTTCTGCGCGGTGAACACCACGTCCACCGACGTCGGCGCCGACAGCGCGTCCGCGGGCTGCATCAGCAATTCGGTGTTGGCCAGCGTCTGGGGCAGCGCCTTGGTCTCTTCGGAATACTTCTCCATCGGCGTCGGCACGGCCAGGTAGACCTTGCCTTCAGGGCCGACGATGCCGCTGAACACGCGCGACCAGTAACCACTGCCGGGCACCAGCTCGAGCACGGTGTCGCCGGGCTTGACCTTGGAGAACGCCATGATCTCGACGATCTGGCGGCGGGCGTCGTCTTCCGCATCGGCGGCGCGCGCCGGATCGGCGACCGCGGCGGTGACGTAATCCGGGATGTCCTGGGCGACGGCAGGGCCCCCGGCGAACAAGCCGAAGGCGAGGGCAAGGCTCCACTTCATGGCACGCAACCTCGAGCGGAAAGGGACGCCAAATCTAGCGCGTTCCTAACCCTCCCGCACCCGCTGGATCAACGCCTCCATGTGGCCCAGGTAGGCGTTCAGCGCCTTGCGCCCGGCGGGGGTGAGCCGGTATGCCGTGTGCGGCACTCGCTCGACGAAGGTCTTCTCGCAGGCCACGAACCCGGCCTCCTCGAGTTTGCGCGCATGCACGCTGAGGTTGCCGTCGGTGATGTCGAGCAGGGTCTTGAGCTCGTTGAAGCTGAGCGCCTCGGCGCCGGCCAGCGCGCTGACGATCGCCAGCCGCACGCGCTCGTGGATCAGCTTGTCGAGGTCGACCGCGGACCCCGCCTTCGCCTTCTTCTTCCGGGGGGTGGCGACGCTGGCCACCTTCGCGTCCTCGTCGTCCAGGCGGGCGGGCCTAGCCACCGTGGCGCCTCGCGATCAGCGCACCGAAGCCCAGGTGCAGGCCGCCGAAGCCGAGCGCCATCCATGCGTCCGCCCACGCGGCCGGCGTGGCCAGCGCCAACGTGCCGATCCACATGAAGCCGATGCCCATCAGCGGCACCGCGCCCACCGAGAACGTGCCGGCGGAAATGACCGCCGCGCCGTAGCAGAGCATCCACAGCCCCGGCAGCACCGCGGTCGAGTTGTCCGGGAACAGGGCGACGGTGAGCGCCACCGCCGCGCCGACCGGCGGCAGGAAGCTCATCAGGAACTTGCGTCCCGGGCCGGTGGCCAGCGGCGCACCGAAGCGGCGCGACTTGATCGCGAGCGTGGCCGCGGCGATCGCGCCGGCCACGGCCGCGGTCGCCAGCCACACCGCCAGCCAGCGCTGCGGCGTCGGCTGCTGCGAGGCGACCCAGGCGGCGGGCAGGGCGATCGCGCCGATCGCCACGCCGCCCCAGCCGGGCACCGCAGTGAAGGACCCGCTGCGCTCCATCGTCTTGCGGATGAAGCGCAGGTCGTCCATGGCCCGCTCGTGCAGCGACACGGGGGATTCGGTTCGGTCCAGCCGGAGGGGTCTGCTCATGCCGCGAATCTAGGCTTGCCCGGGGACATCGTCAAGCACTTTGCATCACAAACCAATCCCCCTTGTGGGAGCGGCGCAAGCCGCGACAGCATGTTCGCCTCGCCCTCCAACCCCAGGCCAACCCCATGCGCCTCCCCATCCTCCTCCTCGCCACCCTCACCCTCGCACCTCCCGCGTTCGCCGCCACCCCCGACGAATGCGCCGTCTGGACCCGCGAACTCTCCTTCGCCCAGTCCGTCGCCGACCACGACGCCGCCGCGTTCGCCGAACACCTGCTGCCGGACTCCACCTTCATCGGCGGCAACGGCCAGCCCACCAGCGGGCGCGAGGCCATCGCCGCGGAATGGGCCGGCCTGATCGCCGGCACCGGCGCGGTGCTGCAGTGGTATCCGGACGCGGTGCACCTCGCCGCGGACGGCCGCGTCGCGTTGTCGCGCGGGCCGTACTGGATGCAGTTCACCAGCAAGGACGGGCAGGTGCGGCGCCTCGCCGGCCGCTTCATTTCCACCTGGCTGCGCGGCGACGACGGCAGCTGGCACGTCGCCTTCGACGGCGGTGGCGGCAACGTGCCCAAGCCGATCAGCGCCGAGGAAGCAGAGGCGCTGGCGGCCGCGCGCAAGGCCTGCGTCCCGGACTGACGCGCGCGCACGGGTGCAATAATCGCGGTATTGCCTGCAGGAGCCGCGACGAAATGCCCACCCGCAAAGACCCCAGCCGCCATATCCGCGCCCCGCGCGGCGCCACGCTCACCTGCAAATCGTGGCTGACCGAAGCCCCGTTCCGGATGCTCCAGAACAACCTGGACCCGGAAGTGGCCGAGAACCCGGCGGAACTGGTGGTCTACGGCGGCATCGGCCGCGCCGCGCGCAACTGGGAGTGCTACGACGCGATCATCGAGTCGCTGAAGACGCTGGGCGACGACGAGACCCTGCTGGTGCAATCGGGCAAGCCGGTCGGCATCTTCCCCACCCACGCCGACGCCCCGCGCGTGCTGATCGCCAACTCCAACCTGGTGCCGCACTGGGCCACCTGGGAGCACTTCAACGAGCTCGATGCCAAGGGTCTGATGATGTACGGCCAGATGACGGCCGGCTCGTGGATCTACATCGGCTCGCAGGGGATCGTGCAGGGGACGTACGAGACGTTCGTGGAGATGGGGCGGCAGCATTACGGCGGCGATTTGAGCGGGAAGTGGATCCTGACGGCCGGGCTGGGCGGGATGGGTGGAGCGCAGCCGCTGGCGGCATCGCTGGCGGGCGCGTGCTCGCTGAACATCGAGTGCCAGCAGTCGCGGATCGACATGCGGCTGAAGACGCGCTACGTGGACGAGCAGGCGAGCGATCTCGACGATGCGCTGGCGCGCATCGCGAATTACACGAAGGCAGGGCAGGCGAAGTCGATCGCGCTGCTGGGCAATGCGGCGGAAGTGCTGCCGGAACTCGTGCGCCTCGGCGTGCGGCCGGATGCGGTGACCGACCAGACCTCGGCGCACGACCCGGTGCACGGCTACCTGCCGATCGGCTGGACGGTGGAGCAGTGGCTTGCCGCGCAGGAGATCGATCCGCAGCACGTGCGCGACGAGGCGAAGCGGTCCATGCGCGTGCACGTCGAAGCGATGCTGGCGTTCCAGAAGATGGGTGTGCCGGTGTTCGACTACGGCAACAACATTCGGCAGATGGCCTTTGACGAAGGCTGCAAGAACGCGTTCGACTTCCCGGGCTTCGTGCCGGCCTATGTTCGGCCGCTGTTCTGTCGGGGCATCGGTCCGTTCCGGTGGGTGGCGTTGTCTGGTGATCCCGAGGACATCTACAAGACCGATGCCAAGGTCAAGGAACTGATCCCCGATGATCCCCACCTGCACCGCTGGCTGGACATGGCGCGCGAGCGGATTTCGTTCCAGGGGCTACCGGCGCGGATCTGCTGGGTGGGGCTGGGGCAGCGGGACAAGCTGGGGCTGGCGTTCAACGAAATGGTTCGGAACGGGGAGTTGAAGGCTCCGGTGGTGATCGGGCGAGATCACCTGGACTCGGGGAGCGTGGCTTCGCCGAACCGAGAGACCGAGGCGATGAAGGATGGATCCGATGCGGTTTCGGACTGGCCGCTGTTGAACGCGATGCTCAACGTGGCCGGTGGGGCCACGTGGGTTTCGTTACACCATGGCGGGGGCGTGGGGATGGGGTATTCGCAGCACTCGGGGGTGGTGATCGTGTGCGATGGCACGCCGGAGGCTGACAAGCGGATTGCGCGGGTGCTTTGGAATGATCCGGGGACCGGGGTGATGCGGCATGCGGATGCCGGCTACGCCATTGCCCAAAAATGTGCGGGGGAAATGGGCCTAAAGATTCCAATGCTTTAGGCTACTCGAGGGGACGCTCGGTGGCTGGGGAATCTATGCGAGTAAGGGAATCCACGATCGAGCAAGAGTTGATCGAAAAGCTCGGCGAGCTCAAGTACACGCTGCGCCCGGACATCCGCGATCGCGCGGCTCTTGAAGCCAATTTCCGAAACCATTTCGAGGGGCTCAACCGGGTCACTCTGACTGATGCCGAGTTCAGGCGCTTGCTCGAAGAAATCGTCACGCCAGACGTCTTTGCGGCCGCCCACACCCTGCGCCACCGCAACGCCTTCACCCGCGACGACGGCACGCCGCTCAACTACACCCTGGTCAATACCAATGACTGGTGCAAGAACGCCTTCGAGGTGGCCAGCCAGCTGCGGATCAACACCGATTACAGTCACCATCGCTTCGACGTGGTGCTGCTGATCAACGGTGTACCCGTTGTCCAGATCGAGCTGAAGACCCTCGGCATCAACCCCCGCCGCGCGATGGAGCAGATCGTCCAGTACAAGGCCGACATCGGCAACGGCTATGCCCGCACGCTGCTTTGCTTCATCCAGTTGTTCGTTGTCAGCAACCGCGACCGCACCTATTACTTCGCCAACAACAACGCCCGCCACTTCGCCTTCGACGCGAAGGAGCAGTTCCTGCCGGTGTACGAGTACGCCGCGCCGGACAACCGCAAGATTACCGGCCTGGATGCCTTCGCCGATGCCTTCCTCGCCAAGTGCACGCTGGGCCACATGATCAGCCGCTACATGGTGCTGGTGCAGGGTGAGCAGAAGCTGCTGATGATGCGGCCATACCAGATCTACGCGGTCAAGAACATCGTCGAGTGCATCGACCGGAACCTCGGCAACGGATACGTCTGGCACACCACCGGCTCGGGTAAGACACTGACCAGCTTCAAGGCGTCCACCCTGCTCAAGCACAACCCGGAGGTCGCCAAGTGCCTGTTCGTGGTGGACCGCAAGGACCTGGACCGGCAGACCCGCGAGGAATTCAATCGCTTCCAGCCCGGGTGCGTTGAGGAGAACACCAACACCGGCGCGCTGGTCCGGCGCATGCTGTCCGAGGATGCCGCCGACAAGGTGATCGTCTGCACCATCCAGAAGCTGGGCATGGCGCTGGATGAATCCAGCACCCGCAACCGTGGCCGAGAGAAGCGCGGGCTGGCCAGCCATGCCGAGGAGCTCGCCGCACTGCGCGAGAAGCGCATCGTCTTCATCTTCGACGAATGCCATCGCAGCCAGTTCGGCGACAATCACCAGGCCATCCGCGAGTTCTTCCCCAAGGCCCAGCTGTTCGGCTTCACCGGCACGCCTATCTTCGATGCCAACGCTAGCTACAAGCGCATCGAGGGCGAGGAGCAGACCCTCAGGACCACCGAGGACCTGTTCCAGCAGTCCCTGCACGAATACACCATTACCCACGCCATCGACGACCGGAACGTCCTGCGATTCCACGTCGACTACTTCAAGCCGGACGGCAAGCACCCCGTCAAACCCGGCGAAACCTTGGCCAAGCGCGCCGTGGTCGAGGCCATCCTGGCCCGCCACGACACCGCCACCGCGCAGCGCCGCTTCAATGCCTTGCTGGCCACGGCGTCTATCAACGACGCCATCGAGTACCACGCGCTGTTCCAGACCGTGCAGGCCGAGAAGTCCGCCGCCGACCCGGGCTACCGGCCGCTTGCCGTGGCTGCCGTGTTCTCCCCACCGGGCGACGTCAGCGCCGATGTGCGTCAGCTGCAGGAAGACCTGCCGCAGGAACAGGAAGACAACAGGAAGGATCCGGAAGGCAAGAAGGCCGCGCTGACCGCCATCATCGCCGATTACAACGCGCGCTTCGGCACCAACCACCGCATCGCCGAGTTCGACGCTTACTATCAGGACGTGCAGCAGCGCATCAAGAGCCAGCAGTTCCCCAATGCCGACCTGCCGATGAAGGGCGCGGAAAAGGTCGACATCACCATCGTCGTGGACATGCTGTTGACCGGCTTCGACAGCAAGTACCTCAATACGCTGTACGTGGACAAGAACCTCAAGCACCACGGGCTGATCCAGGCCTTCAGCCGCACCAACCGCGTCCTCAACGATTCCAAGCCCTACGGCAACATCCTCGACTTCCGCGGCCAGCAGGCGGCGGTGGATGCGGCCATCGCGCTGTTCTCCGGCGTTAAAGCCGAGCAGGCGCGCACCATCTGGCTGGTGGACCCGGCACCGGTGATGATCGACAAGCTGCAGGATGCCCGCGACCAGCTCGCCACCTTCCTGCAATCCCAGGGCCTGACCGGCGCGCCCGACGACATTGCCAACCTCAAGGGCGATGCGGCCCGCGCCGGCTTCGTCGAGCACTTCAAGCAGGTGCAGAAGCTGAAAGTGCAGCTGGACCAGTACACCGACCTCACGCCCGAACAGGCGCAGCAGATCGAGCAGGTGCTGTCTACGGACGAGCACAACGCCTTCCGCGGCGCATATCTCGAAACTGCGCAGCGCCTGCGCGCCCAGCAGGGCAAGGGCAAGGACAAGGGCGGCGAGGAAAGCGAGGTCGACCAGCTCGACTTCGAGTTCGTGCTGTTCGCCTCCGCCACCATCGATTACGACTACATCATGAAGCTGGCCGCCGACATCTCCATGCAGCCGGCCGGCAAGGCCAGCATGAGCCGCGAGGAGCTGGCCAGCCTGATCGCGGGCGACGCCAAGTTCATCGGAGAACGCGAGGACATCACGGAGTACGTCCGCGGCCTGAAGGCCGGAGCAGGGCTGGACGAGGCCGCCATCCGCGCCGGTTACGAGACGTTCAAGAAGGAGAAGGCCGCCCGCGAAATGGCCGCGATAGCCGGCCATCACGGCCTGGCGGTGGAAGCGCTTGGTGCCTTTCTCGACGCCGTGCTGGCCCGCCGCATCTTCGACGGCGACGCGCTGACCGAATTGCTCAGTCCCCTGGAACTAGGGTGGAAGGCACGGGCGCAGAAGGAAGGCGAGTTGATGGCCGAGCTGGCGCCGCTGTTGCGCAAGCGCGCTGGTGGCCGCGAGATTGCCGGGCTGAAGGCTTACGAGGACGCGCGGTGATGGCGAAGCAGGGCACGAAGATGGTAACGCCGAGGCTGCGATTCCCTGAGTTTCGGGATGCTGGTGCTTGGACGAGCGCTGCCTTAGGAACGATCACGTGTTTGGTCACAGAGCGGGTTGGCTCTACCGAGTGTGTTCCCTACACCGTCACCTCTGGGCTGGGGTTAGTCAGTCAGCAAGAAAAGCTTGGTCGTACGATAGCCGGGCAGTCGTTGAAGAACTACCTAGTTCTTCAGCAAGAGGACTTTGCATACAACAAGAGTGCGACGAAAGCGTATCCGCAGGGCTACATCGCTCGCTACGACGGGAGCGACCGCGCCGCTGTCCCCAATAGCATCTTTACGTGCTTCAGGATCAAAGACGGCGATGTTCATCCGATTTTTCTAGAGAATCTGTTTGTCTCCAATCTCCATGGTGATTGGCTGCGTGGTCGGATTGCAGTGGGGGCGCGTGCGCATGGCTCACTGAATGTGAGCGATAACGATCTAATGGCGCTTCCCATACCATTGCCTCCCGTCGAATGTCGGCGTGAAGAGCAACAAAAAATAGCCGACTGCTTGACGTCGCTGGACGAGGTGATTGCCGCGCAGGGGCGCAAGGTGGAGGCGTTGAAGGCGCACAAGCGCGGACTGATGCAGCAGCTCTTCCCCCACGAAGGCGAAACCCGCCCCCGCCTCCGCTTCCCCGAGTTCCGCAACGCGCCGGAGTGGAGGGCGACCTCGGTGGGCGCTTGGAGTAAATCGTTTAGCGGCGGCACTCCGGCGACCACAAGAAGTGACTACTATGGAGGGGCGATTCCGTTTATTCGGTCCGCAGAGATCGAAAGCGAAAAAATCGAACTTTCTCTGACGGAGACCGGCCTCAAAGCTTCTTCAGCCAAGCTCGTCGAGAGAGGCGATGTGCTGTTGGCATTGTACGGGGCCAACAGCGGTGACGTGGCACTCGCGCGAACGTCAGGCGCCATCAACCAAGCGATTCTTTGCATCCGTCCTCACGGGAGTAGGCCGTTTCTTTACCACTACTTGACCGCCCTGCAGCCATGGCTGGTGGCGACATACCTTCAGGGTGGGCAGGGCAATCTCTCCGGTGAGATCGTCAAGTCTGTCGGAATTCTTGTGCCGTCGAATGAGGAACAGCAGCGCGTCGCCGTCTGCCTGACTTCCCTTGACGCCCGTATCAACGCAGAAACCGATCGCCTCGCCAGCCTCAAGACCCACAAGCAGGGATTGATGCAGCAGCTGTTCCCCGCGCCGGAGGCATTGAGCGCGTGAGCGGCCTGATCCTCTACACCACCGAGGACGGCGCCAGCCGGATCCAGCTGCGCGCCGACGTCCGGACGGTATGGCTGACCCAGTCGGAGATGGCCGAGCTGTTCGACGTCACCGCCGACAACATCAGCCTGCACCTGAAAAACCTCTTTTCCGACAAGGAGTTGGAACCTGAACGAACTACCGAGGAATCCTCGGTGGTTCAGCGCGAGGGCGGACGCGACGTGCGCCGGCCGGTCACGCTGTACAACCTCGACGCCATCCTCGCCGTGGGCTACCGCGTGCGCTCCCCGCGTGGCGTGCAGTTCCGCCGCTGGGCCACGACCGCGCTGAAGGAATACCTCATCAAGGGCTTCGTCATGGACGACGAACGCCTGAAGAATCCGGACGGCCGCCCGGACCACTTCGACGAGATGCTGGCGCGCATCCGCGACATCCGTGCCTCGGAGAAGCGCTTCTACCAGAAGGTGCGGGACCTGTTCGCGCTGAGCGTGGATTACGACAGGACCGACCGCGCCACCCAGACCTTCTTCGCCACCGTGCAGAACCTGCTGCTGTATGCGGTGACCGGCCACACCGCCGCTGAGCTGATCCTGGCCCGCGCCAACCCGGCCGACCCGCACTTCGGCCTGCGCAGCTGGAGCGGCGGCCGGGTACGCAAGCACGACATCGTGGTGGCCAAGAACTACCTCACCGAGGACGAAATCGACACCCTCAACCGGCTGGTGGTGGTCTTCCTGGAAACCGCCGAACTGCGGGCCAAGCGCCGGCAGGACCTCCCGATGCGCTTCTGGATGGAGAACGTCGGCCAGATCATCGCCAGCAACGGTTTTCCCCTGCTCGAAGGCGCCGGTACAGTCAGCCGGGAGCAGATGGAAGCGGGCACGGACGCGCGTTGGCTGGGCTTCGACGAACAGCGCAAAAAAGAAGAGGCGCGCGCGGCCGATGCGGCCGACGAGGCCGAACTGGCCGCGCTGGAGCACCGGATCAAGCGGCGCAGGAAAACATGAGCCAGACCTTCGCCGATTTGCCTGAGCTCGCACGGTACCTGCGGACTCAGCTGGACACCAGAAAATTCGTTGTGCTCTATGCCTACAACGGCACGGGCAAGACACGTCTGTCCACGGCGTTCAAAAACATCGGAAAGACAGTAGCCACTGAGGGCGAGGTGACTGCGCGCGACACCTTGTACTTCAACGCCTTCACCGAAGACCTGTTCCAGTGGGACAACGACCTCGCCAATGACAGCCGGCGGGTGTTGAAGATCAATAGTGAATCCCGCTTCTTTGCGGGCCTCGCCGAACTGGAGATGGACAACCGCATCCGTCCGTTGCTCAGCCGGTACGCGGACTTCGACTTTCGCATCGATACAGCCGCTTGGACGGTGAGCTTCTCCCGCGAGGAAACGCTGGACGGCGTTACGACTACCGTTGACGACATCAAGGTGTCTCGTGGCGAGGAGAACATCTTCATTTGGTGCTTCTTCCTGGCCATCGTCCAGCTGGTCCTAGACGGCGCCGAGGCGTACGCGTGGGTGAAGTACGTCTACATTGACGACCCGATCTCGTCGCTGGACGAGCACAACGCCATCGTGGTCGCCAACCACCTTGTGCAGCTTTATCGGGACGTTGCGCGAAACGATTCTGGCGACATTGAAACAGACCGGATCAAGGTCTCTACCGTCATATCCACGCATCACCATTTGTTCTTCAACGTTTTGTACTACGAGCTGAAGAATGACTTCAGGAATAGGGCATTGCACTATGTGCTCACTTGCCCTCGCGCCACTCGGCGCTACGAGCTGATCCAGCAAAAGGGTGACACGCCATCGTTTCACCACGTCGCGGCGCTCGTGGAGTTGGACAAGGTCGCGCGGGGAGACGACATCCATACGCATCATTTCAATATGCTGCGCGCGGTTCTGGAGAAGACAGCGCTGTTTCTTGGTTACACCCACTTCTCAGCTTGCATCAAATCGGGTCCGGACGATGCCGATGGTGTTCTGCATCAACGCTTCGTCGACTTGCTAAACCACGGCAAGTATTCGCTCTACGAGCCCGAAGTGATGGGAGACGAGACAAAGCGATTTTTCCGGGCGATCGTGCAACGGTTCCTCGATCTTTACCCCTATAACAAGGCCCTGTTCCCCGCGGAGCCAATTGCATACGAAGAGCCGGCACCATGACTGAAAACGACCAGAAGCAACTCGGCAGGACCCTGTGGGCCATTGCCGACCAGCTGCGCGGCAGCATGAACGCGGACGACTTCCGCGACTACATGCTGTCCTTCTTGTTCCTGCGCTACCTGTCGGACAACTACGAAGCCGCAGCGAAGCGCGAACTGGGCACGGACTATCCCGACCCGGACGCCATCGGCAACGGCGGCAGGACGCCGCTGTCGGTGTGGTATGCGCAGAACCCCGGTGACGTGGCGCAATTCGAGCAGCAGATGCGGCGCAAGGCGCATTACGTGATCGAGCCGCCCTATCTGTGGACCAATATCGTGCACCTGGCACGGACGCAGGCCGGGGCGTTGCTGGACACGCTGCAGAAGGGCTTCAAGTACATCGAGGAGCAGTCCTTCGAAAGCCACTTCCAGGGGCTATTCTCCGAGATCAACCTGGCCTCGGACAAGCTGGGTCGTGACTACCCCGCGCGCAATGCCAAGCTTGCCGCGATCATCGGGCGCATCGCCGAAGGGCTGGCCGGGTTCTCCACCGACACCGACACGCTGGGCGATGCTTACGAATACCTGATCGGCCAGTTCGCCGCCGGCAGCGGCAAGAAGGCGGGCGAGTTCTACACGCCCCAGCGCATCTCCAGCATCCTTTCGGCCATCGTCACGCTGGACAGCCAGGAGCCGTCAGCGGGCCCGCGCCGGTCGCTGGGCAGCGTACTCGATTTCGCCTGCGGGTCGGGCTCACTGCTGCTCAACGTGCGCCAGCGCATGAGGGAGGCGGGAGGGCAGATCGGCCGCATCGTGGGCCAGGAATCCAACATCACCACCTACAACCTGGCGCGCATGAACATGCTGCTGCATGGGGTGAAGGATACCGAATTCGAGATCCATCACGGCGATACCCTGGCCAACGATTGGGACTGGCTGCGCGAGACCAACCCGGCTAAGAAGCCGGCCTTCGACGCCGTGGTGGCCAATCCGCCCTTCAGCTACCGCTGGGAGCCGAAGGACGCGACCAAGGACGACCCACGCTTTGCCAACCACGGCGTGGCACCCAAGAGCGCGGCCGACTTCGCCTTCCTGCTGCACGGCCTGCATTACCTCAAGCATGACGGCGTGATGGCCATCATCCTGCCGCACGGGGTGCTGTTTCGCGGCGGAAAGGAGGCGGACATCCGCCGGAAGCTGCTCACCGATGGCCATATCGACACAGTGATCGGCCTGCCGGCCAATCTCTTTTATTCCACCGGTATCCCGGTGTGCATCCTGGTGCTGAAGAAGTGCAAGAAGCCGGACGACGTGCTGTTCATCAACGCAGCCGAACACTTTGTTAAAGGCAAGCGCCAGAATCACCTGAGCGACGAGCACATCCAGCGTATCGTCGACACGTACCGTGATCGAGGCGAGGAGGAGCGCTATTCACGGCGCGTCTCCACGAAAGAGATCGTCGACAACGACTACAACCTCAACATCTCTCGCTATGTAAGTACGGCGGAGGCTGAAGAGGACATCGACCTAAAATCCGTCCACGCCGAGCTGCAGTCAATTGCGGCAGAGATCGAAGAAGCGAAGAAGAAGCACAACGTGTTTCTCGTAGAGCTGGGGCTAGCGCCTTTGCCGTGAGTCCGTAGCGGCCTGCAGGTGAGTAGAGGGGGCGGGGATGAAGAAGGCACTCAAGACTGGCTTGTTCACCGAGTATCTGGAGCGCGTGTCGGGAAAGTTGCTCGAGGAAGAGTACCGGCCGGTTATCGCAGGATTGATTCGGGGGCATGCCGGGGTCTACGCGCTTTACAAGGGCGAGCGGCTTTACTACGTTGGCCTCGCCACCAATCTGCTCGGGCGCGTGGGCCAGCATCTCAAGGATCGCCATGCAAAGAAGTGGGACCGCTTCAGCGTTTATCTTGCCGCTGCGGATGAGCACATCAAGCCGTTGGAGTCGCTTCTGTTGCGAATCGCGCTTCCAAAGGGCAACCGCGTCAAGGGTGGCCTTCCCAGGGCCATCGACCAGCGTCGCAACCTGATCCGTGCCATGCGTGACCATGACGCGGCGCGCCATGCCGCGCTGCTGGGAGGCAATCTGGCCCGTAGGCGGGTGCGCAAGGCCACTTCGCAAGGAAAGGGCACGAGAGTACTGGCAGGCCGATTGCAGCGCCGAATCCCGCTTCGCGCCGACTACAAAGGCAAGCGGTACGTGGCGTCCCTCCGGATCGATGGTCACATTGCGGTGGATGGAAAACTCTACGAGTCACCCACGGCTGCCGCTCGCTCGATCACTGGCCGAAACGTCAACGGATGGCAGTTCTGGCATTTTCGCAATTCCGGAAAAGGCTGGTGTGCGCTGGCGGAGTTGCGGAAGTGACATTCGAGGCTCGATCCCCGAAACCAGGAAGTCCATCCGCTTAGCGGTTTGTGGGATGCCGAACGCGATTCGTCTGGGAGTCTGATGTGGGAATTCAATTCGCCGCGGGAACTGTCTGCGTGGGCTTGCTTCTGGTGGGTTGCGGTGAGCCGCCCGCCGACCAAGCGCTGGCGCCTGGTGTCCAGAACGCTGGCGCACCGATGGATCCGGTTCGCACCGCCCGTCACCTTGCCGGTGCACGACTGGCTGCCCTGTCAGGCGACCAGGAGGGCGTCCGACGCAATGCCGAGGCCATCTCCGAGGACATGCGGCGCCCCATGAAGATTCCGGATGGCGGGCGCCCCATCGACCGTGAATCCGCGCGTATCGTCGCCCGGGCCTTGCCCGGCGTCCGCTCTGCAAATTGGGTCGACCGCCACAACCTGCTGGTACGGGTGGAGGGCGCGGCGCTGCGATCCGAACGGACCATCGATGCGTTGTGCAATCGGTTTGAGGCGCTAGGTGACACGCTTGCGGTCGTGGTCCACCTGCAAGACGCCGCCGCTGTCCGCGGGCAGGAAGTCGATACGCTGAGTCGCAATTGCCAACTGGCAATGGGAGACCACGCTTTCCTGCAGCAACCCCGGAAGATGGATGTGCTGGATCCCGCGATGCGCGCACAGCAACAGGCGAATAGCGTGCTTTCGGGGATGGCACCGCCTTCGCGCCAGGCCAAGGGAGACAGGGCCGCCTTGGAGGCGATCCCCGAAATGTGAGTTTCCGCGGCGGGTGGGGCCACGTGGCCAGCACCCGTTTGCTGTCGAGCAAGTGGTGGAGGACCATTTCTGCCTTTATTTCAGAGCCACACCGGACCCCCATGAAGCTCTACTACCACCCCGCCTCCACCGTCAGCCGCATGGTCATGTTCTTCGCCGCGCGGAGGGAATCGAGCTCGACTTCGAACTGGTCGACCTGCAGACCGGCGCTCAGCACAAGCCGGAGTACAAGGCGGTCAACCCGAACGCGCTGGTCCCGGTGCTGGACGACGACGGCTTCATCCTCACCGAGAGCGCGGCGATCCTCCGCTACCTGGCCGCCAAGACCGGTTCGGCCGCGTACCCCACGGAACTGAGGGCACGCGCCCGCGTGGACGAGGCCATGGCCTGGTTCTACGGCAACTACTACAAGGACTGCGCCTACAACCTGGTCTACCCGCAGCTGTTCCCGCACCACAAGCGCCGCAGTGACGAGGCGCATGCCGCCACCATCGCCTGGGGCCAGGAGAAGACGCAGCGCTGGATGGGCGTGCTCGAGTCGCACTTCCTCGGCCGCGGCCACGACTTCCTCTGCAGCGACCAGCCGACGTTGGCCGACTACGTGGGCGTGGAAATGGTGATCCTCGCCGAGATGGTAGGCAGCACCTTCGCCGACTACCCGAACATCCGCGGCTGGCTCGCCCGCATGAAGGTGCTCCCGCACTGGGCCGGGACGCACCAGGTCTACGATGGCTTTGCCGCCTCGCTGGCGGGCAGGGAATTCGTGACCGTCTGACGCCGAACCACACCGAGGGGGACACCCAATGTTGCGCACCATCCTGAAGTACGGCGCCATTGCCGGCGTCGTGGTCGGCGCTTTCATGTTCGCCACCTTCCTGGCCTTCGGCGGCGAGCCGCCGATGAAGTACGGGATGCTGATCGGCTACACCACGATGCTGATCGCGCTCAGCGCGGTGTTCGTGGGCATCAAGCGGCACCGGGACGTGGGCCGGGGCGGCGTCATCGGATTCTGGCCGGCCCTCGGGGTTGGCTTGGGGATCAGCGTAGTCGCGGGCGTGTTCTACGTGGTCGCCTGGGAAGGCGTGCAGGCGCTCCTGGACATGGACTTCGCCACGGCCTACGGCAACGCGATGCTCGAACAGGCCCGCGCCAATGGCGCCAGCGCGGCCGAGATCGCGAAGATGTCCGCCGAGATGGCCGAGTTCAAGGTGCAGTACGCCAACCCGCTGTTCCGCCTGCCGATGACCTTCGCCGAGATCTTCCCGGTCGGCGTGCTGGTGTCGCTGGTGTCTGCCGCGCTGCTGCGGAATCCGCGCTTTTTGCCGGCCCGTCGTGCCCGAGGTTGACCTCTCGAACTGCATTGCCACCCCCTTCACAACCCATCCACGCACTCCAACGTCAACTGCCATGGGGTTCATGGCCCCGGCGAAAGCCAGCTCTATTCCCCGTGGCCCAAGACGAAGGAGAATTGGAATGTTCCCGACCAAGCAGCATCTGACGACGGCGCGTACGCTCGGAGTGGCGATCGTCGCCGCAGTGGGTCTTGCCAGTTGCGCCACCTACGACGACGATTTCGCACGGGTCAACTCGCGCCTGGACACGCTCGATTCGCGCGTGCAGGACGCGGCCCAGAGCGCCGAATCCGCCAACCAGGCGGCCCAGCGCGCCAACTCGCGCCTGGATTCGCTGGAAGGCCGCGTCCAGCAGCTCGAATCGTCGCCGAGCCGCGTGCCGCGCGGTTAAGCAGGTCTTGTACTTGAACGGTCTGAACCCGGGACCCGGTGGCCTTTGCCGGCCGCCGGTCTCCTTGCTACGCGCGATTCCGCTGGTATTTGCGCTGGCGTTCGCGGGTGTCGGCGTGGCCAGCGCGGAGGACGCCATTGCCGAACCCGCGGGCGCGGTCGACCTGCTGCCACACGAGCAGGACGTGTCCGACACGGTGATCGAGCTCGCGGGCTGGGTGGTCGCCACCAACGACAACCAGGGCTATCCGTTCGCGGTCATCGACAAGGCCGCGGCCCAGATCCTGGTGTTCGACGGCGAGGGCAAGCTTCGTGGCGCGGCCCCTGGTCTCTTCGGTTCGGCGGTCGGCGACCACACCGCCCCCGGCATCGCCGGTCTTGCGCTGCGCGAGATCCCGGGCCGGGATCGCACGACGCCCGCGGGTCGTTTCATCGGCGGCTTCGGCCCGTCGATCGATGCCGGGCGCGTACTGTGGGTGGACTACGATTCCGCGGTCTCCATCCACCCGACCGCGACCAGCGTGCCTTCCGAGCGACGCGTCGAACGCCTTGAATCGCCCACGCCCGACGACAACCGCATCTCGCATGGTTGCATCAACGTCGCGCCGACGTTCTACGACGAAGTCATGACTCCGATCTTCGACCGGGGCGGTGTCTTCTACGTCCTGCCGGATGTGTTGCCGCTGGGAGAGGTCTTCCCGGAGTTCGCGCAAAGCCGAGGGAATGCGGACCTCGATGATCGAAGGCTCGCCCGTCCCGATCGGTAGGTAACCCGCTTCAGCAGCGCAGCGACTGCATGGTCGATGCCGACTCCCGGATCGCCTCCAGCACCTTCTGCCTGCCTTCGTCCAGGCCGACGTTGTCCTGTTCCAGCACCCGCTCGGCGCGGTAGCTGGAGCGGACCAGCGGGCCGGACACGGCCTCCAGGAAGCCCCTGGACAGCGCCAGGTCGCGATACTCGCGGAACTGTTCCGGGGTGACGAAACGTTCGACCGGCAGGTGGTTCTTCGTCGGCCGCATGTATTGCCCCATCGTCACCACGTCGACGTCGGCCGCGCGGATGTCGTCCAGCGCCTGCGCGATTTCCTCGTCGGTTTCGCCCAGGCCCAGCATCAGGCTGGTCTTGGTGATGACGCCGGGCGCGTGCTGCTTGGCGAACTTCAGCACGTCCAGCGTCTGCTCGTAGCCGGCGCGCGGGTCGCGCACCGGATGGGTCAGCCGCTTCACGGTTTCCAGGTTTTGCGCGAACGTGGCCAGGCCGGCGTCCAGCACCTGCGCGACCAGCGCGTGCTTGCCCTGGAAGTCGGGAGTGAGTGCTTCGACCGCGGTGTCCGGCATGACGTGGTGGATGGCGCGGATGCAGGCGGCGTAGTGGCCGGCGCCGAGGTCGGGCAGGTCGTCGCGGTCCACCGAGGTCAGCACCACGTATTTCAGGCCCATCAGGCGCACGGCGTCGGCCACGTGCACCGGCTCCAGCGGATCCAGCCAGCCGTTGGGATTGCCGGTATTGACCGAGCAGAACTTGCAGGCGCGAGTGCACACCGAGCCCATCAGCATCAAGGTCGCGGTGCCGCGTTCCCAGCACTCGGCGATGTTCGGGCACTTGGATTCCGCGCACACGGTGGACAGCTTGTGCGAGGTCACGATGTCCATGACTTCGCGGTATTTCGCGCCGTTGGGCAGGCGCACGCGCAGCCACGGCGGCTTGGGGCCGACGTCGGGGATCGTGCTCGAGGCGTTGGGCTTGATGCCGTCCAGCACGGCGCGCGTGCCTTGCGGACTGACGATCTTGCTGCCGGAGACGGGGCGGGGGGCGGAACCGTTGCTCATGGGGGCGCGCGGTCAATGCGGACGCCACCATTGTACGGGAGCGGATTTCGCGCCCGTGCCCGCGGCCGCGACTCCAAGGCTGGGTCTGTCTCGCTAACCCCTTGAATTTGAAAAAAAAGACCCGGTCTATCGGACTCCAGACATCCACCCACCTGGCTTTCGAAGAGGTAAGCCTTGTCCACGACCCTCCAGCCGTTGCCCGAGTCCCTCCCCGCGTCCAGTACGCAGCCACGCAACCCGCCCCGCCAGCGCAAGCCGCGCCATCGGGTGCCGCATCCTTCCCGCCACCCCGGGCGTTACACCTCGGCCACCTGGCCGGGCGGCAACTGGAGGCCGATCTTCCGCGTCCGCTAGCCCTGGGTCAGCTTCTTGTAGATCGTCATCCTGGTCAGGCGTCCAGCGCCCCCGTGATGTCTTCCAGCGGCGAGTTGGTCAAGGTCTTCGCCACCTCGCCGCGGAGCCGGGCCAGGGTTTCCTTGTGCAGCTGTGGCCGCATCTTGCCGAGGGTTTGCGGATCGGCGACCAGCACCAGGTCCGCATACTCGTGGTTGAGCGCGCCGTGGTTGAGCCTGTCCGCGATGTGCATGGCGAAGCTGGCTTCGTCCTTGTCCTGACCGGCCAGCTCCGGCGGCGCGACGCCGGACGGGCCCTGCGGGAATATGTCGTGCGCGTCCATCATCGTTTCCTGCCGCAGTCGGAGCTACTTGCCGTCGCCCACGTTGCGAAACCATCGTGCCTTCTCGCCGTCGGCGACCACGACGAGGGTTCCTGTGGGGAGTCGGGGCATGTCGCGTCCTCCGTGGGGGTTGCCCACAGCCTAGGGAGTGGCGCGTGACGCCTGCATCCAGACGCCGGGACGCGGCGCGCCCGGGCGGTTAAAGTGCGCCCATCGCCCACGGGGAACGCTCGATGCTCTGGGAAACCCTGTCTGCCACCCGTGACCTGGGCCGGCTGCACGACCTGGCCTCGGTACTGGCGCGCTACGGCTTCGGCGACCTGATCCGGCGGCTGGGCATGGCGCCGGCGCTGGAGCGCGCCGGCAAGGTGGTGCCGCTGGAGCGCCTCAACGATCTGGTCGCCTTGCCGCCACCCGAGCGCGTGCGCCGCGCGTTCGAGGAAATGGGGCCGACCTTCGTCAAGCTCGGCCAGGTGCTGGCGACCCGCGTGGACCTGTTCACGCCCGAATGGATCGCCGAGTTCGAGAAGCTGCAGAACAAGGTCCCGCCGGTGCCGTTCGAACAGGTGCGGGCGCAACTCGAGGAGGACCTCGGCGCGCCGCCGGGCGCGGTGTTCGCCATGTTCGATCCCGAGCCGATCGCCGCGGCATCGATCGCGCAGGTCTATCGCGCGCGCCTGCACAGCGGCGAGGCGGTCGCGGTGAAGGTGCGGCGGCCCGGGATCAAGCCGCTGGTCGAGGCCGACATGCGCCTGCTGCACCGGCTGGCCGAGGCGATCGAGTCCGAATCCCCCGAGCTGGCGCGGTTCCAGCCGCGCGCGCTGGTGCGGCAGTTGCAGGCCTCGCTGGCGCGCGAACTGGACCTGGCGGCCGAATGCCGCAACGCCGAGCGCATCGCCGCGTCGTTCGCCGACGAACCGGCGCTCCTGGTGCCGACGGTGCACTGGCAGTGGACCAGCGAGCGGGTCAACGTGCAGGCGCTCATCGACGGCATCCCGCTGAGCGACATCGACGCGATCGAGGCCGCGGGCGGCGACCGCTGCGCGATCGCCCGCCTCGGCGCGCAGGCCGAGTTGAAAATGTTGTTCGCCGACGGCTTCTTCCATGCCGACCCGCATCCTGGCAACGTGTTCTGGCTGCCCGGCGACCGCCTGGCGCTGATCGATTTCGGCATGGTCGGGCGCTTGTCGCCGGCGCGACGCGCGCAGATGGTCGAGCTGCTCGACGGGCTTGTGCGGCGCGACGCCGAGCCGGTCGCGGACGTTCTGCTGGACTGGACCACCGATGCCGGCGTGGATGCCGAGGCGATCGCGCAACGGGTGGATGCCTTCATCGACCGCTACCACGGCGTACCGCTGAAGGATTTGCACCTGGGCGGGATGATGGGCGAGATCACCGCGCTGCTGCGCGAGTACCGGCTGGCGTTGCCGCCGGACCTGGCGATGATGATCAAGGTGCTGGTGACGCTGGAAGGCATCGGCCGCAAGCTCGACCCGGACTTCGACATGGCCGGCGAGGCCGCGCCGTTCCTGCAACGGGCGATGCTGGCGCGCTATTCGCCGTTCGCGATCGCGCGCCGCGGGCGCCGTGCCGCCGCCGACACCATCGGCCTGCTGGCGGCGCTGCCCACCGAATTGCGCCACCTGTTGCGGATGGCGCGGCGCGGGCGCATGAACGTCAACCTCGACGTCGAACGCTTGGAGAAGTTCGGCCAGCGCGTGGAGCATTCGGCCAACCGGCTGGCGATGTCCGCGGTGATCGCCGCGCTGATCGTCGGGTCTTCGATCGTGATGACGGTTCCGGGCGGCCCGACCCTGCTCGGGCTGCCATTCTTCGGCCTGCTCGGCTTCGTCGGCGCCGTGCTCGGCAGCCTGTGGCTGCTGGTTTCGATCCGGCGCAGCGGCGGCGGGCGCTGAGCGCGCCGGGCAGGAATCCCGGGCAGGGATCGAGGGTTGACCTGAATCAAGGCGCCGGCCGGGGCGGTTGACCAGACTGCCGCAGTGATCCAGCTCAGCTACAGCACCTTCGGCCTCACCGACCTGGACTTCCTGGACGCGATCGACGCGGTCGCGGCGGCAGGCTATGCGGGCGTGGAAATCGGCTTCCACCGGCGCCAGTTCAATCCGTTCCAGATCGACGATGACTACCTGGCCGCGGTCCGCGAGCGCCTGCAGGCCAACGGCATCGCCCCGGCCTGCGTGGCCACTGCCTCGCATTTCTTCACCCCCTCGCGGCCGCACGAACCCTCGCTGATGACCCTGGACCTGGCGGGGCGCAAGCGCCGCATCGACCTGGTCAAGCGCGGCATCCGGGTGGCGCGGCGCCTGGGCTCGCCACTGGTCACCTTCGGCAGTGGCTTCATCCGCGACGACCACGTGCGCAACCCGGCGGTCGATCCCGGCGAGCTGCTGGCCGATTCGATCCACGAATGCCTGCGCGAGATCCGAGACGACGAGGACATCACCCTGCTGATCGAGCCGGAGCCGGGCATGTACATCGAAACCATGGCCCAGGGCCTGGCGCTGATCGACGCGGTCGGCTCGCCACGCTTTCGGCTGCACATCGACCTGTGCCATGCGTATTGCTCCGAGCGCGACTACGTCGCCGCGCTGGGCGAGGCCGCGCCGCATGCCCGCTACCTGCACATTTCCGATGCCCGCGCCGGCTACAACCTCAAGATCGTCGAGGATGCCGACGAACTTGCATTCGACCTCGGTTTCGCCAGCACCCTGGTGTACTTCCCCGATACCGCCGACTACCTGCTGGTCGACCGCAACCACCCGCTGTATTTCTGCGACCAGGCGCCAAGCGATCGACGCCGGCAACGGATCGACGCGCTGCTGGCGCGGGCGGGCGTGCGGGGCGAAGCGCGCACGATCGATTACGCCAGCCTGCCCGTCGCCGCTTCGTCGCTGGACGACGAGATATTCACCTACCTGATCTCTGTGCCAGGCTTGTCCTTCGACGTGCTGGAGCGGGCCTGGCCGATCCTCGCCTGGTTGCGTGGCGCCAACGGGCCGGCGCTGGTCGAGGCGATGGTGGCCAACACGCTCACCGGCATCGTCCATTTCCACGAGATCCCGGGCGAAGGCACGCTCGACCTGGGCGCCAGCTTCAAGGCGCTGACCGACCACGGCTTCCACGGTTATGGCTCGGTCGAGCTGTACCACCATATCGCGTCCTGGCAGCAGGCGCTCGACGACAGCTACCGACACCTGGCGCCGCTGGCCGGCGCGCGGCCATGACGAACCTGCAGGCGCTGGGCTGGGATCCGGCGACGGTCGGCGAACTCGACCATCGCCGGCTGAAGGCCCCCAGCATCAAGCTGCGCGCTGCGCGCGTCGGCCCTGGCGGCGATGTCGTCTACAGCATCGACCTGCGCTTCCGGCAACCGAACGCGGGGCAATGCCTCGCGCCGGCCGAACTGCATTCGCTTGAGCACTTCCTGCTGGAAGGCTTCCAGCGGCTGTTGCCGGAGCACTTCGTTTCGCTGGGGGTGATGGGCTGCCGCACCGGTTTCTACCTGGTGCTGTTCAACGAGGGGCGCTACCAGGTCATCGACGATGCGCTGGCCGCCATCCTTCGGGGGGTGCTCTACACGGAATCGGTGCCGTACGCGCACGTCGACCAGTGCGGCCACTTCCGTGACCACGATGCGGTGCATGCGCGCGAGATTGCCGCCGAAGTGCTGGCACGCCGTTCCGAATGGAGCAAGGTGCTTTGAGCACCGAACCCGGCACCGCCTGGCGGGTCAGCCACCAGCGCCGGATCGAATACGACCTGGTCAAGGCGCCAGACCTATTCGACCCGCGCAACCACGCCCTGCTGTCGATCGGACGCGTGCGCGGAGGGAGGCGCTTCGTGGTGGTCGACGAACAGGTCGCACGCCACCACGGCCAGCGGATCGACGACTATTTCGCCGCGCACGGAGTCAGCGCACGGATCGTCCCGTTCGCCGGCGGCGAGACCAGCAAGACCGCCGACGCGTGGCTGGACATCGTGCGCGAACTGGATGACTTTCCGATCCACCGCCGCGACGAGCCGATCATCGCCATCGGCGGCGGCGTGCTGACCGACGTGGTCGGATTCGTCGCCGGCAGCTATCGCCGCAGCGTGCCGCACATCAAGGTGCCGACCACGCTGATGGGCTACGTCGACGCCTCGGTGGGGATCAAGACCGGGATCAACTTCAACAACCACAAGAACCGGCTGGGCAGCTTCGAGCCGCCTTGCCGGGTGCTGCTGGACCACACCCTGCTGCGCACCCTGCCGCGCCGGCACGTGCTCAACGGGGTGTGCGAGATCATCAAGCTGGCGGTGATCCGCGACGTCGCGCTGTTCGAGCGGCTGGAGGCCAGCGGCGATGCGAGCGTGGCGGCGGCGTTCCAGGACGCGGCCGGCGGCGACATCCTCGACCGCGCCATCGCCGGCATGCTGGAGGAACTGCAGCCCAACCTGTTCGAGGACGAGCTCGAGCGCAAGGTGGATTTCGGCCACACCTTCAGCTACGGGCTGGAGGCGCGCCACGGGGAGCGGCTGCTGCACGGCGAGGCGGTGCTGCTCGACATCCTGGTGTCGTGCCTGGTCGCGCGCGGGCGCGGGCTGCTGTCGGTGGCTGACACCGCGCGCATCTTCGGCCTGGTCGAACGCCTGGGCCTCGAGCCGGATTTCACCTTGCTCGACGTCGACCTGGTCTGGGACTCGCTGCTGGACCGGATCGAGCACCGCAACGGCCTGCAACGGGTGCCCCTGCCGCAGGGACTGGGCGCCTGCGTGTTCGCCAACGACATCAACCGGCGCGAGGTCGCATCGGCGATCGCTGCGCTGACCCACGGGATGGCCGCCGCATGACCGCAACGAGCAACGTCGACCCCGCCGAGATCGCCCACTTCAACCGGATTGCGAAACTGTGGTGGGATCCGCACGGCAAGATGGGCCAGCTGCACGTCATCAATCCCTTGCGCACCGGTTTCATCATGGACCGGGTGACGACGCCACGGCCGCGGATGCTGGACGTGGGCTGCGGGGGCGGCATCCTGGCCGAGGCGCTGCACAAGCGCGGTGCCCGCGTCACCGGCATCGACCTGTCGCAGATGTCGCTCGATATCGCCCGCCAACACGCCGCCGCCAGCGGCCTGGACATCGACTACCGCTACAGCCGCGTGGAGGACCTGGCGGAGCAGGAGCCGGCCAGCTTCGACGCGGTGACCTGCATGGAAATGCTCGAGCACGTGCCCGAGCCGGCCCGCGTGATCGAGGCCTGCGCGCGGCTGCTCAAGCCCGGCGGACAGGTGTTCTTCTCCACCATCAACCGCAACCTCAAGGCGTTCGCGTTCGCGATCGTCGCGGGCGAATACATCCTGGGCCTGCTGCCGCGCGGCACCCACAGCTATCGCAAGCTGATCCGCCCGGAGGAGATGCGTGCATGGGCCGGCGCCTGCGGCCTGCGCTTCATCGCCGTCGACAGCCTGATGTACAACCCGCTGGCGCGTTCGTTCCGTGTCGCCCGCGACCGCGAGGACATCAACTACATGGCCTGTTTCGACAAGCCCGGGGCAGCCGCGTGAAGCGCTTCCTGGCGCTGTCGCGCAGCACCCACGGCATCCTCGACCTGGCGATGCCGGGCTTCGTCGCGCTGCTCTGGCTTGGCGGGTTTCCCGACTGGAAGGTGCTGGGGTTGTGCCTGCTCACCGGCCTGGCTGGTTACACCGCCATCTACGCGCTCAACGACCTGCTCGGCGTCAACGACGACAAGGCCAAGGTGGCCGCCGGGGTCAAGCCCGGCTATACGGTGGAAGCCTCGTTGATGCGCTACCCGCTGGCGCAGAACCTGGTCAGCATGCGCGGTGCGCTGGCCTGGTTCGGATTCTGGTATGCGTTGACCCTGGTCGGCTCGTGGCTGCTCAATCCATGGCTGGTGCTGATCGTGCTCGCCGCCACCGTGCTGGAGGCGCTGTACTGCAAGCTGCTGAAGGTCACGTGGTGGCGCACCCTGGTCAGCGGGCTGGTGAAGTCGGCCGGGCCGATCGCCGCGGTGTTCGTGGTTCGTCCCGAGCCGTCGCCGTGGTTGCTGCTGCTCCTGCTGGCCTGGCTGATGCTGTGGGAGATAGGCGGGCAGAACATCCCGGCGGACTGGAACGACATCGAGGAAGACCGGCGCATCGGCGCACGCACCATCCCGCTGCTGTTCGGGTTGCGGGTGGCCAGCGCGCTGGTGGTCCTCACCTTGACGGCAACCGTGATCCTCGGCCTGTGGTTGCCGCTGATGTCGCCGCTGTCGCTGGGGCTGCCGTTCCAGCTCGCCTGCCTGGCGGCAGGCGGCGTGCTGCTGCTGTGGCCGGCGCTGCGTCTGTTCCGCTCGCTGGAAGGGCGCGATGCCGCACGCCTGTTCGATCGCGCCAGCCTGTATCCGCTGACCCTGCTCGCGATCGTCCTGGTGTTCGTGTTCGTGCCCGGGATTTCAGGGCTGCATTGACAGCCGCCGTTCCGCTTCCGCCTTGCCGCGCAGGGCGCCCGCGCGTCCCGGGGCCAGCGCCAGCGCAGCGTCGAATGCCTGCACGGCTTCGCGCGGCCGCTCGTACGACAACAGCAGGTCGCCCAGCTGTTCGCGCGCAGGCACGATCGGCCCGGGCGTCACCGGCAACTTTTCCAGCGCGTCTTCTTCGTCCGCGGCACTCGTCAGCGCAGCGATCGCGGCGTCGTGCTCGCCCGCAGCGGCGTGTCGCCAGGCTTCGGCGGACTTGAGCAACACACCGGCCTGCGCGGCCCAATAGGTGTTGCCATCCGCCTGCAACGCATCGTGGGCCGCCTGCAGTTCGCGGATGTCGTCATCTGCATCGGCGGGCACGGTTGCGCGCAACTTGCCCAGCGCGCGCGCCCACCACGCCAGCGCGGCCACCTGCGGCGTCGAACCCGGAAGCGGCGTGAGGTTCGCCGCACCGGACCAGTCGCGGGTCTCGATGGCCAGCCGCACGGGCATCGCATTGCCGGCATAACCGGTCTTGAACTTGTCGCCGGCGACGCCGGTCAACGCACGCAGGGCGGCGACCTCGCGGGCCGCGTCCTCGACGCGCCCACGCTGCAGGTACGCGTATGTGAGGTAGTCCATCGCGTGCACCTGCTCGCCGACGTCGCCCTGGGCCTTGGCCGCGTCGCGCGAGGCGAGGTTCGCGGCGATCGAATCGTCCCACAAGCCGAGCCGGGTGAAGATGTGCGAAGGCATGTGCAGCGCATGCGGCGCCGACGGGGCGATCCTGGCGTAGGCGCGCGCGGCCGGTACGCCGCGCTGCGCGAGCGCCGCGCTGTCATAGGCATGGATCAGGTAATGCGGCATGCCCGGGTGGTCGGGCTGGCGTCGCCAGATCGGCTCGAGGATGTCCGCGGCCTGTTGCTGCCGCGCGTAGGTGCGGTCGGCCGGTGATGCGGTCGCGAGCAACGACAGGGCATGGAACGTGGCGACTTCTTCGTCGTCGGGGAATTCGCGCGCAACCGCCGCCATCGCGTCCGACCAGCGCATCGCCCGCGCGGCGGGCGTCGCCTCGGGCCCCGTGTAATAGGCCGCCAATGCATCGATCAAGGCGCGGTCGCGCGCGCTGCCGGTGCCGAGGCCGGCGGCTTCGTCCAGCAGCGCCGCACCTTCGGCCATCGTGGTGGAGGAGGGTGCTTCCCACAACGGGTGGTAGCGGCTCATCGCCCGGCCCCAGCGCGCAATGGCGCACCCCGGATCGCGGGTCGCCACCTCGGCGAACGCGGCGTCGGCCGCGTCGTATGCGAACGAGTGCAGCAGCGCGACGGCGCGGTCGATGTCGGCATCCACGGCAGGCGCGCAGCTGGCGCCGAAGTGGACGGTGCCCAGGTGCTCGGGCGTGCCGTGATCGTGGGATTCCTGCGCAGGCAGCGTGGCGGCCGGCAGCAGGGCCAGGGCGAACACCAGGACGGATCGGCGCATGGGCCACCTCCAGGGCGCGGATACTACGCTCAAGGGCGGCCGGGGGTGTGTATGCAGGCGGCTAGGCTGGCGGGTTCCCGAATGCCCATTCGGCGAACGCCTGTTGCGCCTCGGGCGGAAGTTCATGGCCCCCGCCATGCAGCAGCACCCGGTGTGGGACGCCCAGGCGGGTGAGTATCGCGTCCGCGCGTTCGGCCCAGGCCACCGGCAGCTTGTCGTCGAGTTCGCCGTGGATCACCAGTCCGTCGAGTGTGCGCAACGCCTCGGCAGGACCGGCGTGCGCCTCGATCTCGGGCAGGATCCGCCCTGCAAGGACCGCGAACCCGCCGACCAGCGCGGGCGCGGTGAGCGCCACGCTCGCGCTCATGATCCCGCCCTGGCTGAAGCCGGCAATGATGGTTTGGTCGGGCGCGATGCCGTGCCGCGCCTGCAGCACGGCGATGAAGTCCTGCAATGCGGCGTTGCTGCGCTGTGCCTGTTCGAAGTCCATCTGCGGCCCGTTCGGGCCGAAGCGCACCGGGAACCAGGCGTACTGCCCGGGCGCCAGCGTCAGCGGCCCGCGCGGGAATACGACCAGCGCCTGGCCGACGAAGCCCTCGCCCAGGCCGATGAGGTTGGTCTCGTTGCCACCGACGCCGTGCACCAGCACCAGCAGGCGCGACGGCGAGCCGTCGAAGCGCGAGCTGCGATAGGCGAGCGGTGCGTCGTCGCGCAGGGCGAAGTCCTGGAGCGCGCTCATGCGGCCTTCCGTCCGAATGCGAAGGAATCCATCGATAGCACGCCGTGGGTCATGCCGCCGCGAACCAGGGTGCCGGGTTCGGCGTCCCCGCTTGCGCCCAGCGCCACCAGCAGTGGCAGGAAATGTTCCTCCGTCGGGTGCGCACGCGCGGCGTGCGGTGCGCGCGCACGGTAGTCGAGCAGTGCGTCCACGTCGCGCCGGGCGACGGCATCGGCGACCCAATCGGCGAACTCCTGCGCGTAGTCCGGGTCGCGCACGCCGCGCCCGAACTCGTACAGGTTGTGGGTGAGGCTGCCGGAGGCGACCACCACCACCCCGCGGGCGCGCAGCGGTGCCAGCGCTTCGCCGAGGCGCAACGCGGTTGCCGCATCGGCATCGATCGGCAACGACACCTGCACTACCGGGATGTCGGCGTCCGCGCGCAAATAACGCAGCGGCACCCACGCGCCGTGGTCGAGGCCGCGGCCCGGATCGACGCGAGCGTCGAAGCCCGCGGCCTGGAGCAGGCCGGTGATGTCGACCGCCAACGCCGGATCGCCGGGCGGCTGGTAGCGCAAAGCGTAAAGCGGCTGCGGGAATCCGCCGAAGTCGTGGATGGTGCCGGGCGCGGCGGTGCCGGTGACGCGCACGCCGCGGGTCTGCCAGTGCGGGGAGACCACCACGATTGCGCGCGCGCCATCGAGTTCTCGCCCAAGCGCTTGCAGGTTGGGTCCGAGCAGGCCCGGCTCCAGCGCGAACATCGGCGAGCCATGGGAGACGAACAGGGCAGGGGCAAGCGTCATCACGGGACTCCTGTGCAAAAAAAGACCGCGGGGATTGCGCCCCGCGGCCAAGTGGGCAAATGGGGGAGGGTGGGTCAATCGGCAATTGCAGGCTTGGCGATCGCCGGTGCACGACGCGCGGCAAGCTTGCCGTCCAGGCTCAGCGCACCCGGACCGTTGGCCGCCAGCACCAGGAAGCCGCCGGCGATGGCCAGGTTCTTCCAGAACAGCAGCGACTGGACCGGGTCTGCGAGGTCGAAATGGAACAGCAGCGCCGCCAGCACGGTGAAGCCCGCGAAGGCGAGCGAAAGCCAGCGGGTGAACACGCCGGCGAGGATCGCCAGGCCGCCGCCCAGTTCGAGCGCGATGACCAGCGGCAGCAGCAGGCCCGGCACGCCGGCCGATTCCATGTAGCCCTGGGTCGCGGCGTAGCCACCGATCTTGGCCCAGCCGGAGGTGATGAAGATGAGCGACAGGCCGAGGCGGCCGAGCAGCGAGAGCGATGCGTTCATGGTGGTCGTTCCCTTGGAAAGTGGATCCCGTTGCCGGGTTGACGAGCACTTTATTGACCCCAGCGGATGTGATAAACAGTCTTTTCGGCGAAACACTGTTCCTCAAACCGGAACAATCCCATGCTCGATCTCCAGCAGCTCGCCAGTTTCCTCGCCGTCGTCCGCGCCGGCAGCTTCGTCGGCGCCGCCGATGCCACGGGGCTGTCCAAGGCCGCGGTGTCCCGCCACGTGACCGAACTGGAGGCGACACTGGGCGTGCGCCTGCTGCACCGGACGACGCGGCGGCTTTCGCTGACCGACGAGGGGCAGCGTTTCCACGTCCGCGCCGGCGAACTCATGGAAGCGCTGCAGGATCTGGAGACGGAAACCGCCTCCAGCGGCGGCGAGGCCAGCGGCCTGCTGCGGATCAACGCCCCGGTCACCTTCGGCAACCTGCACCTGGCGCCGTTGTGGCCGCGCTTCCTGGCCGAGCACCCGAAGGTTTCGCTGGACATCGTGCTCAACGATCGCGTCGTCGATCTCGTCGACGAGGGCTACGACCTCGCCATCCGCATCACCACCCTGGGCAGTTCACAGTTGGTCAGCCGCCGGTTGGCGACCACGCGCATCGTGTTGTGCGCAGCGCCGGCGTATCTCGACGCCCATGGCGCGCCGGCGCACCCGCGCGATCTCGCCGCGCACGAAGTGTTCGCCTACAGCTACTGGACCGGCGGCGACGACTGGCGTTTCAACGGCCCCGACGGCGAGGTGTCGGTGCGCGTGCACCCGCGCATCCGCAGCAACAGCGGCGACACCTGCCGGGTCGCGGCGCTGGAGGGGCGGGGCATCATCCTGCAGCCCGAGTTCCTGGTCGGCCCCGACTTGCGCGCGGGCACCCTGGTGGAACTGTTGCCTGGATACCGCTCGCTGGAGCTCGGCATCCACGCGGTGTATCCGACCCGCAAGCACCTGCCGATGAAGACGCGGCGGCTGGTGGATTTCCTGGCCGCCGCGTTCCGCGATCCGGCGTGGACGCTTCACCAGTCCGTCGGCGCGTAATCCTTCAGGAACTGCCCCCACACGTGCTCGCCGGTGTTGAAGCCGTGGATGATCGGGTCGACGATGCGCGCGGCGCCGTCGACGATGTCCAGCGGCGGGTGGAAGCGTTCCTCGACCTGCTTGCGTGCGGCGATCTCCACCGGATCCTCGTCGGTCACCCAGCCGGTGTCAACGCTGTTCATGTGGATGCCGTCGCCGTGGTAATCGGCGGCCGCGGTGCGCGTCATCATGTTCAGCGCGGCCTTGGCCATGTTGGTGTGCGGGTGCTTCGTGGTCTTGAAGTTGCGGTAGAACTGCCCTTCGACGGCGGACACGTTGACGATGTGCTTGTCGCGCGTCGGCGCCTCGCCATCGGGGGTGCGCAGCAGCAACGGCTTCAACCGCGCGTTGATGATGAAGGGCGCCACCGCGTTGACCAGCTGCGTTTCCAGCAATTCGACCGAGGGCACTTCGTCCATCTGCAGCCGCCATGAATTCCGCCCGCGCAGGTCCACCTGCTGCAGGTCCTGGTCCAGCCGGCCGGCGGGGAACAGGTGCGATTGCGACACCAGCTCGTCGGGCAGCAGCGCCACCTGCGACAGCTCGGCGGAGTCCAGCACGCCGTCGGCGCGGACCAGCTGTTTCGCGTGCGTGTTGCCCTGCAGGGCGCGCTCGCCCTCCATCATGTGCGCGTAGAACGCCGGCGGTCGGCGCACGGTCTGGCAGGCGTTGTTGATGATGAAGTCCAGCCGCGTCCGCGTGGCCAGCAACTCCGTGCAGAACGCTTCGACACTGGGCGTGTGCCGCAGGTCCAGGCCGAACACTTCCAGGCGGTGGCCCCACCGCTCGAAATCGGGTTCCGCGGCGTAACGCGCCGCCGAGTCGCGCGGGAAACGCGTGGTGACGATCAGCCCGGCACCGGCGCGCAGCAGCTTCAGCCCGGCCTGGTAGCCGATCTTGACCCGGCCGCCGGTGAGCAGGGCGACGCGGCCGTGCAGGTCGGCGGTTTCGGTGCGCTTGAAGAAGTTCAGTTCCGCGCAGGCCGGGCACAGCTGGTCGTAGAAGTGGTGGACCTGGGTGTACTTGCACTTGCAGACGTAGCAATGCAGCAACTCGGGCGACTCGTTGTGCGACACGGGGTCGGAAGCGCGGTTGTGCGGATCGTGCCGGCCGGGCGGTTGCGGCGGGAAGTAGTTCGGGGTGGTGAACACCGGCTTGGCGCGCAGCGTGCGGATGCCGGTCCGGTTGAGCAGTTCCTCGGTCCTGAGCGCCTTTTCGCGGGCACGCTCGCGCGCCTGCTCCCTGGCCTGGCGGCGGCGCGCCCGCGGCTCGGGGTGGTGGACCAGCGCGACGGCCTGCAGCAGGCGCGCGCGTTCGGCTTCGGGCAGTTCGGCGAGCACGCCGCGGTCGGCGACGATCGCCTCGAGTAGGGCCAAGGTGGCTTCGAGTCCAGCCGTGGCGCTCAAAGCGGGTTCACCCGGAACTTGCGCCCCTTGATCTTGCCGGCACGCAGCCTGGCCAGCGCCTGGTCGGCATGCTTGCGCGCAATCGCCACGTAGCTGCGGGTGGCGAACACGTCGATCTTGCCGATCGCGTCCTTGGGCAGGCCGGCCTCGCCGGTGAGCGCGCCGACGATGTCGCCCGGGCGCAGCTTGTCCCCGCGCCCGGCATCGATGCGCAAGGTGGCCATGGCCGCCTGCGGCACCATCCGCGGCTTGCCGGACAGCGGCACGGCCTGCTCCCAGCGCAGCGCCTGGCCCTGGCGTTCCTCGATCATCTGCGCGCGCGGCAGCTCCCGCGGCGCGACCAGGCTCAGCGCGAGCCCTGAACGACCGGCGCGTCCGGTGCGGCCGACCCGATGCAGGTAGGTGTCCGCATCGGTCGGCAATTCGTAGTTCACCACCGCGCCGATATCCTCGACGTCCAGGCCACGCGCGGCGACGTCGCTGGCGACCAGCACGTTGCAGCTGCGATTGGCGAAGCGGACCAGTACTTCGTCGCGGTCGCGCTGCTCCATGTCGCCATGCAGCGCAAGGGCGCTGAAGCCGTAGTGCTCGAGCGAGCCGACCAGCTCGCGTGTATCGTCGCGGGTGTTGCAGAACACGACGCTGGACTCGGGCTGGTAGCGCATCAGCAGCGCCGCCAGCAGCGGCGCCTTGCGATCCTGCCCTGCTTCGAAGAACAGTTGCTCGATGGTCGCCGGTTCGGCGCCATCGCCGACGCTGACGTGGATCGCGTCGCGCAGCATCGCGGCGCCGAGTTCGCGGATCGCCCCGGGGAACGTCGCCGAGAACAACAGTGTCTGCCGGTCCTTCGGCAGCTTCTTCACGATGTCGCGGATCTGCTCCTCGAAGCCCATGTCCAGCATGCGGTCGGCTTCGTCCAGCACCAGGGTGCGCACGCCAGGCAACTGCAGCGCCTGCTTCGCGGCGAGCTCCTGGATCCGGCCCGGGGTGCCGACGACCACGTGCGGCGGATGCGCCAGCGAGGCCAGTTGCGGACCCAGCGGGATGCCGCCGCACAGCACCGAGATCTTCAGGTTGGGGATGCCGGTGGCCAGCTTGCGCAGCTGCTTGCCGACCTGGTCGGCGAGTTCCCGGGTCGGGCACAGCACCAGCGCCTGGGTGCGGATTGCCCCGGCGTCGATCGCCTGCAGCACGCCCAGGCCGAAGGCGGCGGTCTTGCCGCTGCCGGTCGGCGCCTGCGCGATCACGTCGCGCCCTTCCAGGATTGCGGGCAGCGCCTGCGCCTGGATCGGGGTCATTTCCTTGTAGCCCAGCGCCTCCAGCCCGGGTGCGAGGGCAGCGGAAAGGGGCAGGGAAGCGAATTCGTCGGCGCGGGTCATCCCGCCAGTTTGGCAGGGAGCCCCGGCGGAGCCAACGTGTGCCTGCCTTTTGCCAGCAGCCGCAGGAGTTCGCCGATGTCCGCCGGCTTGCGCAGGTGGTGGTCGAAGCCCGCGGATTTGCTCGCCTCCAGGTCCTGCGTCTCGCTCCAGCCGGTCAGCGCGATGATCAGCGCCTGGTTGTGGCGCGGATCGGCGCGCAGGGCCCGGGCGACGGCATAACCGTCCATCCCGGGCATGCCGATGTCCAGCAGGATCGCGTCCGGCATCAGTTCGTTGGCCGCGGACAATGCGCCCGGACCATCGTGCGCGACCCGGTGTTCGACGCCGCTGGCGGCAAGCAACATGCCCAGCGCATTGGCGGCGTCCTGGTTGTCGTCCACCACCAGCACGTGCAGGCCCTTGGGCAACGCTGGCGGTGCCGTCGGCGGTTGCGTGGCGGCTTGGTGCCGGGAGGCATTCAGCGGCAGCCACACGGAAAACTCGGCGCCCTTGCCGCAACCCTGGCTGGCGGCCACCACGCGTCCGCCATGCTGTTCGACCAGCGAGCGGACCAGCGCCAGGCCGATGCCCAGTCCCCCCTGCGCGGCTCTCTCTTCGCGCTTGCCCTGGGAGAAGAGCTCGAAGACGTGCGGCAGCGTTTCGGGATCGATGCCGATGCCGTCGTCGATGACCCGGATGAGCGCCTGGCCATCGTTCGTGGGCGACGCCTCCAGCCGGATCCTGCCGCCGCTGCGGCCATACCGGGCTGCATTGTTGAGCAGGTTGGCGAAGACCTGGGCCATGCGGATCGCGTCGGCATCGATCTCCAGGGGTTCGGGCGGCAGTTTCATTTCGAGGACGCAGCCGGCTTCGTCGATCTGCGGCCGGCTCAGTTCGACGGCGCGCAGCAGGGCGTCCTTCAGGTCCATGCATTCGCGCTTGAGCTCGATCTTGCCGCGCGACAGCCGCGAGCTCTCCAGCAGGTCGTCCACCAGCCTGACGAGGTGGTCGACCTGGCGCTCCATCATCCGCTGCAGCTGCCCGCGCTTGTCCGCGCCGATGTCCTGCTGCTCGATCAGGTACAGGGCGGTGCGGATCGGCGCCAGCGGGTTGCGCAGTTCATGCGCGAGCATTGCCAGGAACTCGTCCTTGCGTCGCGCGGCCCATGCTTCGGCGTCGCGCGCCGCTTCCAGGGATTTCAGGTTCGCCTCGATCTGGTACTGGCGGAAGCGGGCGCGCAAGGCGGTGCGGACCACGCTGACCAGCGCCGCCACCCGCAGCGGCCGCTCCAGCAGGGTGACGTTGCCCAGCGACGCGATCGCATCGCCGACGGTGACCGAATCGGCGCCCGTACGCGCGAGCACCAGGATCGGCAGGTCCGACCAGGCGGGCTGCCGCGCCAGTGCCTGCAGCAACGCGTCGTGTCCGCCCTGGTCCAGGCATTCCTCGGCGATCAGGACGGTCCCGGCGCCGGCGGCGATCTCCCGGTGCAGCTGTTGCGCGTCGCGACAGGCGCAGGTCGGGATGGCGTGCTGCTGCAGCAACTCGCAGATCAGTTGCGAATCCCGGGCCGTACCTACCAGCACCAGCACCCGTCGCAGCGACTCGGGAAGGTCCGTACCGTTCAAGGCATCACTTTGCCGATGCGGCGGCGGGCGGGGCGGCGGCGGGCGCGGATTCGACTTCCCTCGGCACGCCGGTGAGGACGCCGCGGAAGTTCCTCAGCGGTTCGCCGATGTCGATCCCCGCGGCGCTGATGTTGAACTCGCGCAGGGTGCGTTCGTGCCCGCTGGTCCGCTTCTTCAGCGCGGAAATCGCGGTGCGCACTTCGCCCTGGGCCTCGAAGTATCGCAGCATGATCACGCTGTCGGCGAGGTAGCTGATGTCCAGCGCGCTGTTGGTGCTGCCGATCAGCCCTTGCTGCGCATTCAGCAGGAACGAGGAGACGCCCATCTGGCCGAGGTAGCTCAGCAGCTCGTGCAACTGGGTGACAAGGAAACGCTCCCCCGGCATGGCATTGAGGTAGCCGTTGAGGCTGTCGATGACCACGATGCGCGCCTCCTTGCGTTCCACCGCGTCGCGAACGATGTGGAAGAACTCGCCGGGCGACAATTCGCTTGGATCGATCGGTTGCACGATGACCGTGCCGTCTGCCATCCGCCCATCCAGGTCCAGGCCCAGCCCCCTGGACCGGGTCCGCAGCGCGTGCACGCTTTCCTCGAACAGGAACACCGCGGAGCGCTCGCCGCGTTTGGCCGCTTCCATGACGAAGTGCGTTGCCAGCGAGGACTTGCCGGTGCCGGCGGAGCCGATCAGCAGGGTGCTGGTGCCGCGCTCGATGCCGCCGCCGAGCAAGGCATCCATCTCCTGCAGGCCGCTGTGCAGCGTGCCGCTCTCGATCTCGCGGCGATGGTCGGCAGCCACCAGGCGCGGGAACACGATGACGCCACCGGTCTCGATCTCGTAATCGTGGAAGCCGCCGTGGAACGGGCGGCCGCGCATCTTGCTCACGCGCAGGCGGCGGCGGTCGCCGCCGAACTCCGGCCGCAGCTGGTCCAGTGAAATAACGCCGTGGACGATGGTGTGCGCGTTGAGTCCCTGCTCGGGCACGTGGTTCTCGTCGAGCAGGAGCACCGTCGCCTTGCGTCCCGCGAAGTACTGTTTGAGCGCGAGGATCTGGCGGCGGAAGCGGAGCAGCGACCCGGCCAGCAGGCGGATCTCGGACAGCGAGTCGAACACGACGCGCTGGGGCTGCAGCCGTTCGACCTCGTCGAGGATCCCCTGGGTCACCTTGCCCAGCTCCACCTCGGAGGGATGGAACACCGTGTACTGCTCGTCCGGGTCGAGCTGGTCTGCCGCGGAGAACAGTTCGTGGATATGCACGCCGCGAAGGTCCCAGCCATGCGATGTGGCAACTTCCCGCAGTTCGGACTCCGTCTCGGACAGGGTGACGTAAAGCACCGACTCGCCGCGGCGCACGCCTTCCAGCAGGAACTGCAGCGCCATGGTGGTCTTGCCCGCGCCGGGCAGTCCCTCCACGAGGTAGAGGCGGTTGGGCGTGAGGCCGCCCTCGAGGATCGTGTCCAGGCCCTCGATGCCGGTGGCGACGAGGGGTTTGTCCAGCGGTGGGCGTTTTCGCATGCGGGCGGAATGGGCGCGGCGTTGGCGCCCATTGGATCACCCGCCGGGTGAAACCGGCTTCACGGGACTACGACGCGGCCTGGCGGCCATCCCGGCGGTGCTACCCTTCGTGCATGACCGATGCCCCGACTTCGCTTCGTATCGACTTTGTTTCCGATGTCGTCTGCCCCTGGTGCGCGGTCGGCCTGATGTCGCTGGAACAGGCCCTGCAAAGGACCCGCGGCGAGGTCGAGGCCGAACTCCACTTCCAGCCCTTCGAGCTCAACCCGCAGATGCCGGCCGAAGGCGAGGACGCGGCGGGACACCTGCAGCGCAAGTACGGGATGCCGCCCGAGCAGGCGGCGGCGAACCAGCAGGCGATCGTCGATCGCGGTGCCGCGCTCGGCTTCACCTTCGACATGGACAAGCGCAGCCGCATCTACAACACCTTCGACGCGCACCGCTTGCTGCACTGGGCGGAAGGCGAAGGCGAAGGCCGGCAGCGCGAGTTGAAGCATGCGCTGCTGCGTGCCTACTTCACCGAGGGCCGCGACGTCTCGGACCACGACGTACTGGTGGACATCGCCACGGCGGCGGGACTGCCGGCCGATCGCGCGCGCGGGATCCTCGCTTCGGACGAGTACGCCGAGGAGGTCCGCATCGGCGAGCAGTTCTTCCAGTCGCACGGCATCCGCGCCGTGCCGGCGATCATCATCGACCGCAAGCACCTGATTTCCGGCGGCCAGCCGCCGGAAGTGTTCGAGCAGGCGCTGCGGCAGATCGCGGCCGGCAAGCGCGCCGCCTGATCAGGTGCCGGCGGGGATCTCCGGCTCCACCAGCCGCCGCAGTTGCGCCAGCGAGTCCTGCCAGCCCAGGTAGCAGGCCGAGGTCGGAATCGCGTCGGGGATGCCTTCCTGCACGACCGTGAGTTCGGTGCCGGCGGGAACCTCCTGCAGTTCGACCGTGGTACGCATCTCGCCCGGCATGCCGGGGTCCTCGAACCGGTCCGAGTAGACGATGCGCTCGTTCGGGACCAGTTCCAGCCAGCTGCCGCCGAAAGCGTGGCTGTCGCCGCCCGAGAAGTTGGTGAAGCTCATCCGGTATCGGCCGCCGACGCGGGGGTCGAATTCGTGCACCGTGCAGGTGAAGCCGTACGGCGGCAGCCACTTGGCCTGTGCGTCGGCGTCGACGAAGGCGCGGAAAACGCGTTCGGGCGGGGCGGCGAACACGCGGTGGAGGCGGACGGTGCCGGGCATGGGGCTGCTCCTGTCGGTGGGCTCGCGCCTAGGGTAATGTGCGCCGACTTGCCGCGCGTGAGGCCACCGGGATGTCTTCGCCTTCACTCTGGTCCGAGCTGCGCGCCGCGCTGCGCGGCACCGAGGCCGACTACACCGTCATCCCGCTGCGCCGCGCGGTGTTCCTGCTCGCGGTGCCGATGGTGCTGGAGCTGGTGCTCGAGTCCACCTTCGCCGTGGTCGACATCTGGTTCGTGGCGCGGCTGGGCTCGTCGGCGGTGGCGACGGTCGGCCTGACCGAGACCTACCTGTTCCTGCTGTACTCGATCGCGATGGGCCTGGCGATGGCGGTCACCGCCACCGTGGCCAGGCGGATCGGCGAGCACAAGCGCGAGCAGGCCGCGATCACCGCGGTGCAGGCGATATGGATTGCATTGCTGGTATCGGTACCGTTCGCGGTGGCGGGCATCGTCTGGGCACGGGACCTGTTGGCGCTGATGGGCGCCGACGAATGGACGCTCACCCATGGCTACGGTTACATGCAATGGGCCCTGGGCGGCAACGTGGTGATCATGCTGTTGTTCGTGATCAATGCGATCTACCGCGGCGCCGGTGATGCCGCGATCGCGATGCGGGTGCTGTGGGTCGCCAACGCGCTGAACATCGTGCTCGACCCGATCCTGATCTTCGGCTTCGGCCCGATCCCGGCCCTGGGCATCGAAGGCGCGGCGATCGCCACCACCATCGGCCGCGGCGCCGGCGTGCTGATGCAGTTGTGGATCCTGTTCCGTGGCGGCCAGCACATCCGCGTGCTGGCCTCGCAACTGCAGTGGCAGGGCGACATCGTCCGCAACATCGTCCGCACCTCGCTGGGCGGGGTGGGACAGATGATCATCGGCATGACCTCGTGGATCTTCCTGGTGCGCATCCTCGCCAGCATCGGCAGCGAGGCGGTGGCAGGCGCCACGATCGCCCTGCGAACGATGATGTTCGTGATGATGCCGGCCTGGGGCATGTCCAACGCCGCCGCCACGCTGGTCGGGCAGAACCTGGGCGCTTCGCAACCGGGCCGCGCCGAGGCCAGCGTCTGGCACATCGGCTGGTACAACATGGGCTACCTGCTCGCCGTGTCGGTGCTGTTCTTCCTGTTCAACGAAGCGATCATGGGACTGTTCACCGACGACCCCCGGGTGATCGCGGTCGGCGCGGAATGGCTGCGGATACTGTCGTTCTCGTTCTGGATCTACGGCTGGTGGATGGTCTCGGTGCAGGCGTTCAACGGCGCCGGCGACACCGCCACGCCGACGAAGATCAACCTGGTGTTCTTCTGGCTGATCCAGATCCCGCTGGCCTGGTGGCTCGCACTGCGGCTGGACTGGGGTTCGTCGGGCGTGTTCTGGGCGGTGTTCGTGTCCGAGTCCGCGGTTGGCCTGTTCACCCTGTGGTTGTTCTCGCGTGGCGGCTGGAAGTCCGCGCAGGTATAGCCCTCGCGCCCGGGACTAGACTGGGTTCGATGACAGGTCCCGACCATCCTTCGCGCGAACTGCCGGCGCGCCCCGTGCCGCCGGAGAAGCCGCTGCCCGGCGATTGCTGCGGCGACGGCTGCGCCATGTGCGTGAACGACGTCTACGAGATGGAGCTGGAACGCTACGAAGCGGCGCTGGCGGCGTGGCGGGAGGCGGGCGGCGACGAACAGGGGTAGGGGCAGGCGCTCCGTGACTTTGGTCAGGGTGACCGATTGCGCTTCACGCCGGCATCACGCCCCGATATCTTGCCCCGACGATCCGCCAGGAAGGACCCGATGATCACGATCCGCTCGCTGCACAAGACCTATTCCAACGGCGTCCGCGCCCTGGACGACATCAGCCTCGACATCCCGCGCGGCATGTTCGGCCTGCTCGGCCCCAACGGCGCCGGCAAGTCCTCGCTGATGCGAACCCTGGCGACGCTGCAGGATGCCGATGGCGGCAGCGCGACCATGGACGACGGCAACGGCGGCAGCATCGACATGCTGCGCGAAAAGGACGCGGTGCGCCGGCAGCTGGGCTACCTGCCGCAGGACTTCGGCGTGTACCCCAAGGTCAGCGCCGAGGACCTGCTCAATCACTTCGCGGTGCTCAAGGGCCTGACCGCGCGCGGCGCGCGCAAGGACACGGTCGAGGGCCTGCTGAAGCAGGTCAACCTGTGGGATGCGCGCAAGCGCAAGCTCGGCACCTACTCGGGGGGCATGCGCCAGCGCTTCGGCATCGCCCAGGCGCTGCTGGGCCAGCCGCGACTGGTGATCGTCGACGAACCGACCGCGGGCCTGGACCCGGAGGAGCGCAACCGCTTCCTCAACCTGCTGGCCGAGATCGGCGAGAACGTGGCGGTGATCCTGTCCACCC
The DNA here is from genome assembly GCA_004297225.1 of Lysobacteraceae bacterium. GTDB lineage: Bacteria > Pseudomonadota > Gammaproteobacteria > Xanthomonadales > Xanthomonadaceae > Cognatiluteimonas. The sequence goes on from SCUI01000013.1 coordinate 224,997, forward strand.
ACATCGTCGAGGACGTCACCGACCTGTGCCAGCGCATGGCGATCATGAACAAGGGCCAGGTGCTGCTTGCCGGGGAACCGGCCGACGCGATCGCCGCGCTCGAAGGCCAGGTCTGGCGGCGCCGTGTCGACAAGGCGCAGCTGGCGCAGTACCAGTCGCGGTACCAGGTGCTGTCAACGCGCCTGGTCGGCGGCCAGCCGATGATCCACGTGTTCGCCGAATCCGACCCGGGCGATGGCTTCGAGCGCATCGACGCGGGCCTGGAGGACGTGTATTTCCGCCAGCTCCGCCTGCAGAAGAAGGCCGCCTGACGTGGCGCCGGCAATGTGGGAGTTCCTGCGCTTCGAGTGGCGGGAACAGATGCGCAGCGGGCTGTTGTGGATGTTCGCGCTGTTCTTCGGCCTGCTGGCCTTCGGCGCGATGTCCAGCGAGGCCGTGCAGATCGGCGGCGGCGCCGGCGGCGTGTTCAAGAACGCGCCGACGGTGGTGATCAACATCCTGGCGATGTTCACCCTGATCGGGCTGCTGGCGATCGCCGGCATCGCCAGCCATGCGTTGCTGGGCGATTTCGAGCTGGGCACCGCGGATCTGGTGTTCTCGCAGCCGATCCGCAGGCGCGACTACCTGGTCGGGCGGATGCTGGCGGCATTCTTCGCGTGCGTCGTCGTGTTCGTGGTGATCGCTGCGGCGATGCTGCTGGCCCAGTACATGCCGTGGATCGACCCGGAACGGCTCGGGCCGACGCCGCTGCGCGCCTACGCCTGGGGCCTGGGCGTGATGGTGCTGCCGAACCTGGTGTTCGCGCTTGGCCTGCTCGGGCTGCTGGCGGTGCTGACACGCTCGATCCTGTGGGTCTACATCGGCCTGCTCGGCTACATCGTCGCCTATGCCGTGAGCCAGTCGCTGCTGCGCGACCTGGACAACGTCTGGCTGGCGGTCATGCTCGATCCGCTGGGTGCGCGCGCGCTGAATCGCACCATCCGCTACTGGGCGACCGAGCAGCGCAATCACGCGATCCCTGAAATCTCCAATTACATCCTCGCCAACCGCGCGCTGTGGCTGGCGGTGGGGTTGGGCCTGATCGGCGCCGCGTTCGCCCTGTTCCGTACCGAGCGTACCGGCACCGGCAAGGGCTGGCGCCGCCGCAAGCAAGTGGCTGCGACCGCGGCGGTCGACACCGTGCTGGCCCGTCCGGCGCACGTGCCCGCGCACGCGCCGGCATACGGCCCGCTGGCCACTGCGCGCCAGTTCGCCTCGATGCTCTGGTTCGATACCAGCAGCGTGCTGCGCAGCGTGCCGTTGATCATCATGCTGCTGTTCGGCCTGGCGAACTTCCTGCCGTCGCTGTTCACCATGGACTTCATGTACGGCACGCCGACCCACCCGGTGACCTCGCGCGTGGCCGAGGTGCTGCAAAGCAGCTACAGCTGGCTGCTGGTGATCGTGGTGCTGTTCTACGCCGGCGAGCTGGCCGGGCGTGCGCGCACGGCGCGGATCAACGAGGTTTCCGACGCCGTGCCGACGCCGGACTGGATGCCGGTGCTGGCCAAGCTCGGTGCGCTGTTCCTGGTGATCGTGCTGTTCCAGGCGGTGGGCGCGGTGGCGGGCATGCTGTTCCAGGCCACCAAGGGCACACCGGTGGAGCCGCTCACCTGGCTCAAGATCATGCTCAACGGCAGCATCTTCTTCGGCCTGATGGCGATGCTGGCGCTGGCCCTGCAGGGCATCACCCACAACAAGTTCGCCGGCTACGCGCTGGTGATCGTGGTGATGATCGCCCAAGGCGTGCTCGGCGCGCTGGATTTCACCCACAACCTCTACACCATCGGCGGTGCGGCCAACGCGCCGTGGTCGGACATGAACGGCTACGGCCACTTCCTGCCCGGGCAGCTGTGGTTCCAGGCCTACTGGGCGTTGTTCCTGGCGGCGCTGCTGGCGGTCGCGGCCGCGTTGTGGGTGCGCGGCACGGAAACCGGCTGGCGCGAGCGCGTGCTTTCCATGCGCGGGCGCCTGCTGGGGCCGGCCGGCGCGGTGCTGGCGGTTTCCCTGGCCGGCTTCGTGGCGACTGGCGCCTGGCTGTTCTGGAACACCAACGTGCGCAACGAGTACGTGCCGCCGGACGAACAGCGCGACCTCATGGCCCGCTACGAGCGCGAATACAAGCGCTACGAGAAGCTGCCGCAGCCGAAGATCGAGGCCGTGCGCATCGACGTGGACCTGCGCCCCGAGACCCAGTCCATGCGCACGACCGGAACGTACCGGATCGTCAACCCGCACGACACGCCCATCCGCGACATCCACGTGCACCTGGCGGACCCCAAGGCGCTCATGGCGATCGATTTCGGCGGGCAATCGCTGGCAACCTACGACGAGCCGATCGGCTACCGGATCTACCGGCTGGACGTGCCGATGCTGCCGGGCGAACGCCGCGACATGTCCTTCACCGTGGACTACCACTCGCGCGGCATCGAGAACGGGCTGGCGCAGACGGCGATCGTCGAAAACGGCACGTTCTTCAACAGCAACTACTTCCCCGCCTTCGGCTACGACGCCAGCGCCGAACTGACCGACCGCAACGAGCGCCGCAAGCGCGGGCTGGGCGAGCCCACGCGGATGCCGAAACTGGAGGACGTGGAAGCGCGGCAGGCGACCTACCTGACCGACGACGCCGACTGGATCGACTACGCCGCCACGGTCTGCACCCAGCCCGGGCAGATCGCGCTGTCGCCCGGCAAGCTGCAGCGCAGCTTCGATCGCGACGGCCGCCGTTGCTTCGAATACCGGATGGAGCAGCCCATGCTGGACTTCTATTCGGTGCTGTCGGCGCGCTACAGCGTCGCCAAAGGCGATTACAAGGGCCTTCCGATCGAGATCTTTTACGACGCGAAGCACCCGTACAACGTGCAACGGATGATCGAGGCGACGCAGAAGTCGCTGGCCTATTACGAGCAGGCCTTCGCGCCCTACCAGTTCGACCAGGTACGGATCCTCGAATTCCCGCGCTACGCCTCGTTCGCGCAGTCGTTCGCCAACACCATCCCGTTCTCGGAGTCGATCGGCTTCATCGCCGACCTGACCCGCGACGACGCGATCGACTACGTGTTCTACGTGACCGCGCATGAAGTCGCGCACCAGTGGTGGGGCCACCAGGTGGCCGGCGCCAACTCGCAGGGTGGCCCGGTGCTGGTGGAATCGCTGGCCCAGTACTCGGCGCTGATGGTGATGGAGAAGGAATACGGCCGCGAAAAGATGCGCCAGTTCCTCAAGTACGAGCTGGATCAATACCTGTCCGGTCGCGGTACCGAACGGCTGGAGGAGTTGCCGCTGTACCGCGCCGAGAACCAGCCCTACATCCACTACAACAAGGGCTCGCTGGTGTTCTACCGGCTGCGCGAGGAGATGGGCGAGGACGCCTTGAACCGTGCGTTGTCACGCTTCGTCAAGGACCGCCGCTTCGGCATGCCGCCGTACCCGACCACGCTGGACCTGTTGCGGTACATCCGCGCGGAAGCCGGGCCGGACCAGCAGCAGCTGGTCACCGACCTGTTCGAGAAGATCACGCTGTACGACAACCGCGTGACCGAAGCCACCGCGAGGAAACTTGCCGATGGCCGCTATGAGGTGACGATGAAGCTGCACGCCGCGAAGCTGCATGCCGACGGCAAGGGTCGCGAGACGGCGGCGGCGATGGACGACCGGGTGGAGATCGGCGTGTTCGCCGAGGGCCCGTCGGGCGAGGAGAAGGACGAGAAGATCCTGTACCTCGCGCCGCGGCGCATCACCGCCGCTGCCGACGCCGCCGACCGGGTGGTGAAGGTGGTCGTCGCGGGCAAACCCGACAGCGTCGGCTTCGATCCCTACAACAAGCTGATCGACAAGGTGTCTTCGGACAACCGGAAATCGGTGTCCCTGGTGGAGTGAGGACCGCCGGCCCGAGGTCGGCAAGCGCCCGTGGCAGCGGCCGGCACAAGGCGCTAGGCTAGCCCCCAACAGGGGGAGGGCGCGGCATGTCGACGACCACGGACCGGCGCAGTGCGGAGAAGGAGCGCTCGGCGGCGCTCAAGCGGCAGCTCAACGATGCACAACTGGCCACGCTGAACACGCTCGAGCGTTTCGGCTGGGAGATCAAGTTCATCCGCCGCACGCCCGAGGGCAAGCTGTCGGTGCTGTTCGATCCGGACACCCGGAAGTACGCCGTGCTCAACGATGCCGGCGAGCTCAACGAGAACCACGGCATCACTTTCCGCTGAGTAGTGGAGCCGACCCACGGTCGGCTGCCCTCAATTTTCCAGCTCGCGCAGCGTCACGTTCGGAGGCGCGTCCAGCACCTTGCGCGTCGCGAACAGGCCCGCCAGCAACGCCGCCGCCATGCCCAGCGCGGCGCCAGCCGCGGCCATGCCCCAATCGGCGCTCCACGGCAGGTCGAACACCTCGGTGGCGAGTACCCCGGCGAGGATCGAGGCGGCGATCGCCGCGGTCAGCCCGGACAGCAGGCCGATCGCCGCGAACTCCGAGGCCTGCGCCATCCGTAACTGCCGGCGATGGCCGCCGAGCACGCGCATCACCGCGCCCTCCAGCAGGCGTTCGTCCTGGCTGGCGCTGACCGCGGCCGTCAGCACCAGCAGGCCGGCGGCGAGCGAGAACCAGAACACCACCTCGACCACGGTCGAAACCTGGTCGGCGGTTTCGCGCACCTGGTCGAGCACCGCGCCGACGTCGATCACGGTGAGGTTGGGGAACGCGCGCACGAGCTCGCCGGTGAAGCGGGTGTCGCCCTCGGGTACCGTGACCGCGGTGATGTGGCTCGCCGGATAACCTTCCAGCGATCCCGGCGACGCGATCACGAAGAAATTCGGGCGGAAGCTTTCCCACTCGACCGTGCGCAGGCTGGTGATGGTGGCTTCGAAGCGCTGCCCGGCGATGTCGAACGCGACCTCGTCGCCGAGCTTCCAGCCCAGCGTGGCCGCGAATTCCTGCTCCACCGACAGTTCCGGGGATCGCGGGACGCGGTCGTTCCAGAACTCGCCGGCGACCACCTCGTTGTCGTCGCGCAGCGCGCTCGCCACCGAGAGGTTGAACTCGCGCTCGGCCAGGCGCTGCGCGCGCTGGCCTGCGGCCGCGTAATCCTCGCCGGTCACCGCCTTGCCGTTCACCGCGGACAGGCGCGCGCGGATCATCGGGAACAGGGTCGGCTCGCCGATGCCGGCGGCGGCCAGGTGCGCCCGCACCGCGGCGACCTGGTCGTCCTGGACGTTGATGATGAAGCGGTTCGGCGCGGTGTCCGACAGCGACAGTTGCCAACGGTCGAGCAGGTCCGTGCGCACGAAGGTGAGCAGCAGCAGTGCCATCAGCCCGAGGCCGAGCGCGGAAACCTGGGCGATGCTGGTCGCCGGCCGGCGGCTGACATTGGCCAGGCCGTAGCGCAGGCTGCCGCGCAGCCGCGAGCGCAGGCGTCGCACCAGCAGGATCATCAGCCAGGCCAGCAGCGCCAGTGCGGCGAAGGTGGCCAGCAGGCCGGCCAGCAACGCGAGCGCGAGGGTCGCCGAACCGGCTTGCCACCACAGCAGCGCGGCAAGGCCGGCCAGTCCCACCAGTACCACCGCCCATGCGCTGGGCTCGGTCCGGTCGAGGTCGCGGCGCAGCACGCGCAAGGCCGGTACCCGCCGCAGCGCCAGCACCGGCGGCGCGCCGAACGCGAGCAGCACCAGCAGGCCCACGCCAAGGCCCTGCAGCGCTGGCAGCAGGCTGGCGGCGGGGATGTCGATGCCGAGCCTACCCGCCAGCCACGCACCGATCGCCCATTGCAGGGCGTAGGCGATGGCCACGCCGAGGCCGCTGCCGATCAACGCCAGCAGCACCAGTTCGCCGACGTGCACGCCAACCAGGGTGCGCTGGGTGGCGCCGAGGCAGCGCATCACCGCGGTCCCGGAAAGATGCCGCTCGCTGTGCCGGCGCGCGGCCATCGCCACCGCGACCGCCGCGAGTACCACGGAGACCAGCGCGGCCAGGCCGAGGAAGCGACCAGCGCGGTCCAGCGCCGAGCGGATTTCCGGCCGCGCATCGCGCACGGTCTCCAGGCGCTGGCCGCGGCCGAGGTTGGCGCGCGCGGTGTCGGTGAACCGCTGCACCGCGTTGGCGTCGCCGGCGACGATCAGGCGATAACCGACGCGGCTGCCTTCCTGGACCAGCCCGGTGGCGGGCAGGTCGCCGAGGTTGATGTAGACCTTCGGCGCGACGTCGAAATAATCGAGCGCGGCGTCGGGTTCCTGCGCGACCAGCGCCACCAGCCGCAGCCGCGATTCGCCGATGCCCAGCGTGTCGCCGATGCGTGCGCCCAGGGTGTCGGCGCCGGCGCGGCTGAGCCAGGCGGTGCCTGGTTCCGGCACGCCGCTGGCCACGGATTCGGTGCCGTCGGCGCCGGCCAGCAGGAACTCGCCGCGCAGCGGATAGCGGCGGCCCAGTGCGTGCAACTCGCCCAGCTGCATCGGCGCATCGGCGCCGTCGCCGACCGCGACCATGGTGCCGAGCTCGATGGTCTCGGTGCTGCGCAGGCCGGGCGCATCGGCGGCGTCGCGGATCGCGCCGGTGATCGCCTCGTCCGCGCGCACCACCGCGTCGCCGCCAAGCAGCTGGTTCGCCTGCAGCGCCAGCGCGCGGTTGGCGCGATCGGTGATGAAGCCCACCGCGGTGATCGCCAGTACCGCCAGCACCAGCGCCGCGAGCAGGATGCGCACGTCGCCGGAACCGAGGTCGCGGCGCAGCTGCCGCCAGGCGAGCGCGATCGTGTTCATGCCGCGCGCGATTCGTCGGCGACCAGGCGGCCGCTGTCCAGCCGCAGCAGCCGCGAGCAGCGCTCGGCGAGGTGTTCGTCGTGGGTCACCAGCACCAGGGTCGTGCCGGCATCCTTGTTCAATGCGAACAGCAGCTCGATGATCGCCTCGCCGGTATGCGTGTCGAGGTTGCCGGTGGGCTCGTCGGCGAACAACAGCGAGGGCCGGGTGACGAATGCACGGGCAAGCGCCACGCGCTGCTGCTCGCCGCCGGACAGCTGCCGCGGGTAATGGCCCAGTCTCCGTGCCAGGCCGACCTTGCCGAGGATCGCCCGCGCAGGGCCTTCGGCGTCGCGGTCGCCACGCAGCTCCAGCGGCAGCATCACGTTCTCCAGCGCCGTCAGCGACGGCAGCAGCTGGAAACTCTGGAACACGAAACCGACCTTTTCGCCGCGCACGCGGGCGCGGCCGTCCTCGTCCAGCGTCGACAGCGGCGCACCGTCCAGCCGTACGCTGCCGTCGCTCGGCAGGTCCAGCCCCGCCATCAGCGACAGCAACGTGCTCTTGCCCGAGCCGGAGGCGCCGACGATGGCCACGGTTTCACCGTGCGCGACATCGAAGCCGACGTCCTCGAGGATCACCAGCTCGCCTTCCGGCAGCCGTACCCGCTTGCCCAGGTCCAGGACCCGCAACGCCGGCCCATGGCCGGCTTCAGCCTGCGCTCCGCTCCGATCCGTCAAGATGATGCTTCCTCTGAAGGTCCCAGGCCAATGTCGATGCTCCAGACCACATATGCGGCAGCCAGCCGCCCGGCGCAATGGGCCAAAGGCTGGGCCGTGCTGCTGTTGTGCCTGGCCGTGCTGCTGCCGCAAGCCATGGCGGCGACGCCGGCCAGGACGGCTGCGCAACGGACGGTGCTGGTGTTCGGCGACTCGCTGTCGGCAGCGTACGGCATGGCCGCCTCGCAAGGCTGGGTGGCGCTGCTCGGCAAGCGCCTGGACGCGCGCAAGCCGGGCTGGAGCGTCGCCAACGCCAGCATCAGCGGCGAAACCACCGCCGGCGGCGTCTCGCGCATCGGCCAGGTGCTCGAGCGCGTGGAGCCGGACGTGGTGGTGATCGAGCTCGGCGCGAACGATGGATTGCGCGGCCTGCCGCTGGCGCAAAGCCGGGCCAATCTCGTGCGCATGATCCGGGCCTCGAAACAGGCCGGGGCGGAAGTGTTGCTGGTCGGGATGCGGATGCCGCCGAACCTCGGCCGCCGTTACACCGATGGATTCGCGGAGAACTATCGCGCCGTGGCCAAGGCCGAAGGCGTGGTCCTGCTGCCGTTCCTGCTCGAGCCGGTGGCCGCGGACCGCGACAATTTCCAGGCGGACAACCTGCACCCGACGGCCGCGGTGCAGCCGCAACTGCTCGACCATGTCTGGAGATCGCTGGAACCCCTGCTGGATTGATCCAGGTCACGCAAGGCCGGGAAATCGCTGGAGCCTTGACGCGCACGGGGGTATGAAGGACGAACAGCCGCAAGTTGCGGCAGGAGGTCCCATGAAACCCCAGCAACCCACGCCGGGCTTCGCGCCCAATCCGACCGAACGCAAGCGCTGGCCCGATCCCCCGCACGACGACGACGCCCTGGTCGACCTGGAAAGCGAGCAGAGCTTCCCCGCCAGCGATCCGCCGAGCTGGACGCTCGGATCGGCGAGGATCCAGTGAACGGATCGCGTCCCGTCCGCTACACCGGCATTTCCCGCGACATCCTCGATGCCATCGGCGACACGCCGCTGATCGAGATCGACGGCGTGTTCGCCAAGCTCGAATTCATGAACCCGTCCGGGTCGATCAAGGCGCGCATCGCCTGGTACATGATCGAGAAGGCCGAGCGCGAGGGCCTGCTCAAGCCGGGCGACACGATCGTCGAGGCGACCAGCGGCAACACCGGCAATGCCTTGTCCATGGTGGCGGCGGTGAAGGGATACCGGATGCTGGTGGTCATGCCGGAGGGCCTGTCCAACGAACGCGTGGCGATCTCGCGCGCGTACGGCGCGCAGGTGAAGTTCGTCGGCCACTTCCACGTCAACGCCGCGCTCGAGGAAGCGCGGCGGCTGGGCGGGGAGCCGGGCTATTTCGCGCCGCGGCAGTTCGATTCGGAATCGAACATCGAGGAGAACCGGGAGATCCTCGGGCCGGAGATCCTGGCGCAACTGGGCGACCGCGTGCCCGACGCGCTGGTGATGGGCGTGGGCACGGGCGGCACGCTGATCGGCGTGGGCCAGGCATTCCGCAAGGCCAACCCGAAGGTGCGGTTGTTCGCGATGGAACCCTCGGAATCGCAAACCATCCTTTGCGGCGAGGTCAGCACGCACGAGATCGAGGGCATCTCCGACGGTTTCGTGCCGGGGATCTTCGCCCGCAACGCATCGCTGGTGGACGCGACGCTGTCGGTGTCCAGCGAGGAGGCGGTGGTGGAAATGCGGCGGCTGGCGCGCAGGCACGGCCTGCTGTGCGGCCCGAGTTCGGGCGCGCACCTGGTCGCGGCGCGACGCGTGCGCGAGCAACATCCCGAATTGCGCACGGTGGTCACCCTGTTCTGCGACGAGGGCGAGAAGTACCTGCAGGAGCATTTCAGCCAGCCCGAGCCCGAGGTGGTCGCCGACTCGTTCCTGTAGAGCCGACCCATGGTCGGCTTCAACCGAAGCGGAACTCGTGCCGTTGCGCGCCGCGCAACCACGTCGCCCGGTCCTGCCGCACCGTCAGCCACCAGGTCTGCGGCGCGCCCTTCGGCGACTTCGACGCGAAGCCCGCCGGCGTGAGCAGGGCGGTGCAGCCGCCGTGCGCCGGATCCCGCACCGATTCGTAGCGGATCGCCGCGATGCCGACATCGCGCGCGCGGCGCGCGAGTTCCTGCGTGTCGGTGTAACTGTCGCGCTCGGTCCAGCGCTTGCGGTCGCGCGACAGCGGCGGCGCGCGCAGGTCGACCACCGCTGTCGCCTTCAGCGCGACACGGAACGCGGTGTGCGCCACCGCGTCGATCCGCTGCAACGAGGGCGCGTCGCGGAGGAAGCGCCAGCGCCAGTAGCCGAGTTCGGCGCAGGCGGTGGGCAACTGGTCGGCACCGTAGAACACGCCGGGTTCGCCGGCGGCGCGGAAGCGCGAGCCGCGCGGCAGCGGCGGGTAGCGGAAGGGCGTCGCCAGCAGGTAGTGCAACGGCCGCGCGGCCTCGGGCAACGGCGGCTTGGCCTGCTCGACCAGGCGTTCCAGCAGCGCCTGTTCGCCGGCCGTGTCCACCAGTTTCATGGTCGCGGCGGCGTGCTGCGCCTCGACCATGCGCCAGGCCTCGCCCGCCCAGGGCGCGGCGCTAGCCGCGAGCGCGGTGGGCGTCCAGGTAATCGACGACATGGACGAGGCCCTGCGGCGTCACGATCAATTCGCGGGGCGCGCCATTGAGTCCCAGGTTGGGAGCGCGCAGCCAGTCGCGCGCGGCCTCGGCGTTGCCGACGATGGAGTCGAGGGAGCGGAACAGGCGCACCAGCAGCAGGCCCAGTTCGCCGGCCTTGCTGTCGGGGTCGAGTTGCAGCTTGCCCTGGCGCAGGCGGGTGACGCTGGCCGCGCTCAAGCCCAGCACCCGGGCCAGGCTGGCCTGCGACAGGTCCAGCAGGTCGGCGGCCCGCAGGACCGCCTTGGACAGGACGGCGGCGGGGTCCGCCGCGGGCGCGGGGTCCGGGATACGGTCGGTGCGGCGGGCGGGCATGGCGTCTCCTTTCACATGAAAGGATAGACCTTCAATATTCCATGGGCAAGCACCCGGCCGCGGCGGCGGCCCGGATCGCGCCCAGCTGCGCTGCTACAGGTTCCTGTCGGGGATGCCACCGATTTCGTCGCTGCGCACGTCGTCGCTGAAGGTGCGCCGGCCCTGGGCGCGGTCGCCGATCGCGTCGTCGAGTTCCGGGTCGAGCAGGTCGGCCTGGTCGTCCAGGCCGATGTTGTCCATGGCCGCGATCGAGCGTGGATCGCGCAGCGGCGGACCGCCGCGGCCAGGCACGTCGGTGCCGTCGTCGATGCGCTTCTCGTCGCGTGGTGCGTCGGGTCGGGTCGGGTTGGATTTGGCCATCACGGTGCTCCTCGTCTGCACCGGCATGCTGGACCCATGGCCGTTACGGCGGTGAAAACGCCCCGCTATCATCGCGGCATGCCGACCGAAGCCCTCGACAATCCCTTCTGGTCGTCGCTGCGCACACGCCATCGCGACATCGCGCTGTTCGCGGACGACGTGGCGCGATATCCCGCGGACTTCGCCCCGTTCCTGGGCGTGGCGCACGCGCATGCACGGGTGGACGACGCACTGGCGGCGCTGGTCGCGCCCGGCGAAAGCGTGTACCTGCTCGGCGTGTTGCCGGCAGTGCCGCGGGGCTGGCGCTGCGAGGCCTTCCGGCCGCTGGCGCAGATGACCTGCCCGCGGCCGCTGCAGGTGGCCGACGGCCCGGCGATCGTGCCGCTGGGTCCGCGGCATCGCGTGGATGCGATGGCGCTGACCTCGCTCGTGTACCCGCACTACTTCCGCGAGCGCACGATGGAACTGGGGCGCTATTTCGGCATCTACCGCGGCAGGCAGCTGGCGGCGATGATCGGCGAGCGCCTGGGCACCACGGACACGCGCGAGATGAGCGCGATCTGCACCCATCCCTCGTTCACCGGCCTGGGTTACGCGCGGCGGCTGACGGCGATGCTGGGCAACGACAACCTGGAAAGCGGCCGCCTGCCGTTCCTGCACGTGAGCCGCGACAACGTGCGCGCGCTGCAGCTGTACGAGGCGATGGGCTACGAACACCGGGCCGACATCGGGTTCTGGTCGCTGACGCGGCCGGACTGACCCCGACGGGAAGTCATTCGCCGGGGTGGTAGACGCGCTCCGTATGCCCGCGCAGTTGCTCCGGCCGGAGATACACCTCGCGCAGGTTGCCGGTGCTGTAGCGTTCGGCCTCGTCGTTGAAGTGCGCCGACGCCGGGTCGCCGCTGGCACCGCCGGCGGTGATCGCGCGGGCGCGCACCGTTTCGCCGAACTCGACCGCGGCGACGAAACTGTTGCCGCTGGTGCCGTAATAGCGCCTGGTCCCCGGCCAGCGATGCGCGCCGAACGAGGCCAGCGAGCCCCAGCGCGAGGACACGAACGGGACCGGGATGCTGGGCGCGGCATCGTCGAACGGTTGCAGCAGGTCGCCGGTGAGGCGCTGGAAGCGGTTGATCTCGCCCCACGGCGTGCCCCAGTGGCCGAAGTCAGTTTCCAGCCGCGTCACCGCCGATTCGAATGCCGCCAGGCGTCGTGTCGCGCCAGCAGCGCCGGCCATGAAGTCGTACACGGACACCCCCGCGGCGCGCGCGTCGCCGGCTACGTCGTCCCACAGTGCATCGCCCCAGAAAACGGCGAGCGACGTCGGGATCGAGGCGATGCCCCAGCGATGGTCCCAGTCGCGCAGCACCGCGACCGGCGCGCGCAGGCGTTCCTTGCGCGGGTCGTTGCCCGGCAGCGCATCGAAATCGGCGACGAGCACGGGCACCAGCCGGGCGAACGCGGCCAGGTACGGGTCGTAGGCCGTGGCGACCAGCTTGTCGAGGCTGAAATCCGCGGCATCGGCCAGCAGCCGCAGTGCGTTCTCGCCGCGCGGATTTTCACCGAAACTGTCCATGTAGCGCGGAAAGTCCTCGCGCCTGCGGCTGTACTCGCCGGCGGCGGAGTAGGGCCAGTTGTTGGTGTTCATCACCCAGCCGTTGGGCGGGTTGATCACGTTCGGTGCTTCGTCCAGCGCATGCAGGCCCTTCCAGTCGGTGGCGGGATCGCTGCCATCCACCGGCCTGGTGTAGTCGAAGCGGTCGTCGCGCACCGGGATGAATTGCGGGTGCAGGTAGGCGATCTCGCCGCTGTCGCTGGCGAACAGCGTGTTGTTGGAGGAATTGGCCTGCAGCCCGGCCACTTCCAGGTAACTGGCCAGGTCGTGCGCCCTGGTCCGCAGCCAGCTCTGCTGGAGCGCGGCGACCGGGGTGTTCATCAGCGCCATGGCGATCCACTTGCCGTCGGCGGCGCGGACGATCGGGCCGTGGTGGGTCGAGAAGGTGGTGAAACGACGTTCCGCCATCGAGCCATCAGCGGCGCGATAGGGCACCACGATCGCGCGCACGGTCACCGGGCGCAGCTCGTCGCCGTAACGGTATGCGAGGGCCCCGGCCTGGCGCACGATCGTTTCGGCGAATTCGTCCACCACGTCGGCCCCGGTGGAGGTGTGCATCCAGCCGACGTGGCGATTGAACCCCTGGTAGATGAAGAACTGTCCCCAGGTCACCGCGCCGTAAGCGTCCAGCCCTTCGTCGCTGGACATCTGCAGCTCGGAGCGGAAGAAGAACGAGGTGTGCGGATTGATCAACAGCAACGCGTGCCCGTCGGTGGTGTTCGCGGGCGCGATGGCGATGCCGTTGGAACCGGTGGGCTCGTGCCAGCTCGGCGGCGGCTCGGTAAATGCGATGCGGGCGCCGGCATCGCCGCCGTAGAATTCCGCGAGCGACTTCAGCGAAACGCGTTCGATGTCGCCGCCGATGCTGCCTTCGCTGAAGCTCAGGGCCATCCACGGTTCGAAGCGCGCGATCACGCGCGGCTTCACCGCGGGGTGCGTCGCCAGGTAATGGTTGAGGCCGGCGGCCCAGGCGTCCATCAGCTCGCGCAACCAGGCGGGGCTCTCGCCGTACATCCGCCGCAGCTCGACCGGATCGATGAACAGCTTCATCCGCAGGTCCTGCCAGATCGCGGATTCCCCTTCGGCTTCCGCCAGCCGCCCCATTGCGTTGATGAAATTGGTCTCGACGCGGTTGAAGTCGTCTTCCGCCTGCGCGTAGGCCATGCCGAACACGGCGTCGGCATCGGTGCGGCCGTGCACATGGGCCAGGCCCCAGTCGTCGCGGGTGATGGTCACCGCTTGCGCCTGCCGTCGCCACGCGGCCCGCTCGTCGGGGGTGGGCGCCTGCGCGACGGCGCCGGCCGCGGGGCCCAACGCCAGCAACAGGCAAAGCGCCCACGCGCGCGCATGAAAGTCAGGTGCAGGCATCACGCGTCTCCCCGGATCCGGACCCGCGCCACCGTAGCAGGCGCAGGGGGATTCATCACCCGTTCGCGCAAGGCCGGTGCGGCGGCGCCTAAACTGGAGCCATGCAATGCCCCCCACCTCCGTTGTCGGTCCTGCTGGGCCTGGTCCTGTGCGCGTTCCTGGCCGCCGGTTGCCAGGATCCCGAGCCACCGCCGGCGCCGCCGCAGCAAACCTCGGCCAGCGCCGACGAAGGCGGTGCGATCAGTTCGCCGATCGTGGTCACCGAGCCGCTTGCCGAGGACGTGCTGGCCGGGACGCGCTGGCCCGCGGCGACGCTCACTTCGGGCAAGGCCTGGTTGAGCTGCAGCACCGACTACGCCGAAAGCGGCGACGGCCAGCCGCTGGAGGACCTGGCCTACCTCAGCGTGCTCGACGCGATGGAGCCCTGCCGCGAGCCAGGCGTCGTGCGCCTGCGCTACGAGGGCAAGATCTCCTCGGATTTCGCCGAGCTGGTCGAACGGGTCACGGCGATGGCCGAACGCATGGAGATCCCGCGCCGCATCCTCGACATCGATTCGGCCGGTGGCCAGGTGGAGGACGGCATCCGTGCCGGAGACGCCATCGGCGATGCGCACTGGACCATCTGGGTGCGCGAAGGCGACCTGTGCCACAGCGCCTGCGTGTTCATCCTCGCCGCCGGCGACAATCGCCTGGTGTCGGGGCCGGTCGGGATCCATCGCATCATCCGCCTGCATTCGCAGGCCACCACGCGCGCCGAGCTCGACAAGGAACTGCGCGCGGTGCACGACCGGATCAAGGACTACTTCCTGCGCAACGGTGCCGACGTTGCGGTGGCGGACATGATGATGACCGTGCCCAGCCGCGACCTGCGCCTGCTGACCGAGGACGAGTTGCGCCAGTTCGGCCTGTCGGGTTCCAACCCCGTGCACGAGGACCTGGAGCGGATCCGGCTGGTGCGCAAGTGCGGCGAGGATTTCGTCCATCGCCGCGAGGCCTTCGTCCGCGCCTTCGAGCGCAGCTGCGCCAGCCGGGAGGAAGACGTCGAGGGCATGGGCGATTGCGGCGTCGAGCTGCGCGAGAAGTACGGTTTCCCGGACCGCAAGTGTCCCGGCGAAAGCCCGCTTGCCGAATGGGACGCGCTGGCCACCGGTTGATCGCGCCGGCGACGCGCCGTCGTCCGGCTGGCTGGCTCAGCGGCCTCCGCCGCCACCCCCGCCACCGCCACCCCCGGAGAAACCGCCACCGCCACCGCCCGACGAGCTGCCGGGAGGCGTGGAGGACGAGGCGATCTGCGAAGCCAGGCCGCTGCCGATCGAGTCGGTGAATGCGGTCATGCTGCCCATGCGTGCGCCGCTGTACCAGGCCATCGACGCGGTGGCGGCCTCGGCGGCCGCGGCGCCCACGGCGGCGGTGAACTGTTCGGTCCAGGCCTCTTCGACGTCCAGCGCGACGGCGTAGGGCAGCAGGCGCTGGAAGCGCTCCGCGTCCAGCACCGGGGCGGCGCCGGGTCCCTGGAGGCGCGCGAGGTCCTGGCGTTCGGCGACGCCCAGGTACAACTTCAGTCCCTCGATTTCGTCGAGCAGCTTGCGGCCGGCGAGCGTCGGCGCGCGCACCAGCAGCGCGAACGCGATGAGCATCGCCAGCATCGATCCCGCGCACGCCAGGATCAGCGGGATCCCGGCGCCGCTGCCGGCGAGCAATGCAAGGGCGATCGACGCCGCACCGATGCCGAAGGCCGCCAGCACGCTGCCACCGTTGGTCCGGAACATCGCCGGCTGGTATTGCGATTTCAACGCCGACACATGCGCCTGGCGTGCCTTCTGCAGCACGGACGCGTTGGCGTCCTTCAGCTCGAGTTCCTGCTTGCCGCCGGGGAACAAGCTTGAGAGCAGGGCGCGCGCGTCGTCGCCGGCACTGCCCGCGGCCACTGCCGTCCGCTGCAGCGACCAGGCGTCCTTGAGCAGCTTGTCCTCGCGATGGATACGCAGCGCGCCGGCGACCGCCAGCGCCAGCACCCCGGAGGAGAAGCAGCGCGTGTCGTAGCCCATCCGGCGCAGGTAGCGCAGCCCCGCCGGCGAGTGCCCGGCCGGCGGCTCGTAGCGGGCGAAGACCACGCCGGCGCGCGGATCGCGCCCGATCCGCAGCCAGCGCCACGCGCAGAAGCCCGCCATCGCCAGCAGCCCGGCCAAGGCCACCAGCACGCTGGCGTTGTCGCGGAAGAACCACGCGATCGATTGCGCCCGGGTCGGCGCGGCCACGATGCCCTTCGGGAACGACAGCACGATGGTCATGCCCTCGCCGGGTGCGAGCGGCTGCGTCAGCTGCCAGCGCGCGACGCCGGGCGCCGGCAGCGAGGCGACGACGGCGGTGCCGCGCTCGCCCTGCGCGCCGGTGTAGCCGAGCGCCTGCATCGCATCGACCGGTACCGGTTCCGGCAGGTGCACCTCGACGCTGCCGCGCTCGATCGGAAAGTCCCAGCCGGTACCGATCGCGTTCCAGTACAGCTCGTCGTGGCCGTCGAAGAAACCGAGTTGCCGGGTGGTGCGGTAATGCAGTTCATAGGCGTGCTCGCCAGGGACCGGAAGGAACTGGTCGTTGCCGGTGTTCACGCGCACGCCGTTGGCTCGCGATTCGGTGAACCAGGGCTCGACGGTGCCATTGCGGGTGACGCCCAGCACTTCGAAGCCGACCACCACGCGGTTGCCGTGGCGGTCGTTGTAACGCGTGGGGAAATCGCGGTAGATGCCGCGGCGGATCTGCGCGCCCTCGGCGTGCACGGTGATGCGCTCGGTGACCTCGAGGCTGCCGTCGGCCAGCACCTGCACGGTGCTGTCGTAGGCGGTGATGCGCTCCTGGGCCGTTGCCGCTGCCGGCAGCAGGCCGCACGCGAGCGCGGCGGCGGCCAGCCATGCCCGGATCATCGCGCGAGCCCGACCTGGACCGCGGCGCGCGAGGCGTCGTCGGTTTCGAAGAATTCGGACGGCTGGAAAGCGAAGGCGCGCGCGACCAGCAGGTCGGGGAAGCGTTGCGTCGCGTCGTTGTAGTCGCGGACGGCGCCGTTGTAGAAGCGGCGCGCGTATTGCAGGTGATCCTCGACGTCCACCAGGCCCTGCTGCAGCTGGCTGAAGTTGGCGCTGGCCTTGAGGTCGGGATAGGCCTCGGCCAGCAGCACCAGCTTGCCCAGCGCGCCCTGCAGCGAGCCTTCGATCGCGCCGAGCTGCGCCGGCGCCGGCGTCGCCAGCGCGCGGGCGCGCAGTTCGGTCACCGCGGCGAGCAGGGCGTGTTCGTGCCCGGCGTAGCCTTTCACGGCCGCAACCAGCTGGGGCACCAGGTCGTGGCGGCGCTGCAATTGCACGTCGATGTCCGCCCAGCCGTTGCGGACCTGGTTGCGCAGGCGCACCAAGCGGTTGAACAGGAAGACGGCACCGGCGCCGATGACCAGCACCGACACCAGCACCACGGCGGTCATTGCTCCCACCGGCGCCGTCTTCCAGCGACTACTTCGCGTTGACGCTGTAGCGGCCCGGGCCGAGCAGGGCCAGCGCGATCGCGGTGAACAGGAACATCCCCTGCAGCTCCAGCATCCAGCCGCCCTGTTCGTTCAACTGGCCGAGCTGGCCCATGTGCGCCAGGCCGAAGGCGAACAACATGTTGATGGCGATCAGGATCGCGCCGATCCGGCCGTAGAACCCGGCGATCAGCATCAGCGGCCCGAGCACTTCGCCCAGCAGCGCGCCGTAGGCGAGCACGCCGGGCAGGCCCGAGCTGGTGACCATGCCTTCGATCGGGTCCAGGCCGCCACGCAGCTTGGCGACGCCATGCAACAGCACCAGCACGCCCAGGGCCAGGCGCAGGACCAGCTTGCCCACATCGGCTTGCATTGCAGGATTCATCGGCGGCTCCCCCTCCGGTCCGGCACCGGGATTGGCACCGGTCGGTCCCGAGGATAGCGCGGGGCGGCGGATTCAGGGCAAGGGCACCAGCACCCGACCCCCGGTCCAGTCCAGCAGCACGCCATCGCGGCGGATCTCCGCGACCACGGCGTCGCCGACGTGGTCACCCGGGGTGACGCGCCTGCCGTCGAGGATCGCCACGCGTCGCGCCGGATCCTCGTTCCACAGGTGCATGCTCAGGCGCAGTGGCGGCAGCGCCTTGCGTTGCGCGGGCGGCAGCGCGCCGAGCGCGACGGGCGTCGCAGGCGTGGTGGACGGCGCGGCAGGTCCCGGCGCGGCCATGCCGGGTTCCGCCGTGGAACCGCGGACCGGTGCGGGCGTCGTGGCGGGTGGCGGCGGCTGCAATCGTTCAATCGCCGGCATCGGTGCGGGAGCGGGCGCGACCGCGTCCGCGGTCGCGGCCACAGGCGCGGCGTGCGCCTGCGCCTGCGCACGGCTGTTCGCCGCGTCGGGCGACTGCGTGCCGCGCAGCCACCAGGCCAACAGGACGACGCCCAGCAGCGCCGGCACGGCGAGCAGCCACGGTCGCCAGGTCGTGTTCGCGGTTGCCGCGCGCGCCGGTTCGGCGCGGAGCAGGTCCGGCGCCTCGCCGCGACGCCGCTCGGCTTCGGACTTGCGTAGTGCTTCGAGGATCAGCGACATCAGCGCAACTCCTGCAGCGTCGGCCCCGGGCCTTCCGCGGCCATCGCGAAGCGCGTCTGCGGGCCGGCGATGCCGTCCGCGTCCAGGCCGTGCAATGCCTGGAAGGTGCGGATGTCGGCCACCTCCCGCGCACCGTCGCCGCCGTCGCGCCAGATCGCGACGTAGTCGCCGTTCCACGACTGCCGCAGCAGCGTGCGCGGAACGTCGAACGACGCATCGCCCAGTTGCAGGCGCACGCGATGCACGCCGCTACCGCGCAGCACCGACCATGCCGTTGCGGTACCCGCGCGCAGCGGCAGCAGCACCGGGCGACCAATCGCGACCAGCTGGTCGAGGCTGCCGCGTGCGCGCAGGCAATGCACGCCTTCGGCCAGCCGTGGAGCGCAGCGTCGCGCGATCGCCAGGTCGTTGGCGCTGGCCGGCAACTTCCAGTCCGCGAGCAGGGACGACCAAGCGGCATCGTCGACGGCGGTGGCGATGGCCTCGGCGAATCCGGGCGGATCGAGTTGCTTCACCGCGGGTTGCTGCACCGCGGGTTGCGGCATCGTGGGCGGCGCCGATGGAAGATCCTCCACCAGCGTTGCCGGAGGCGGGGTGGCGGGCGGAGTGTCGGGCACCGCGCGCCGTGGCAGGAGCCACCACGCCAGTGCCGCGAGGCTGCCGGCCGCGCCGAGCACGAGGAGCGCATCACGCCAGCGGCGGCGCGCGCGCACGCGTAGCGGCAAGGCTTCACGCGCCGCAAGGTCCACCAGGCGCGCGCCGATGCCGGATTCATCGCGCGCATAACCCGCCAGCAGGCTGCGTTCGGCCAGCACGTTCAGCAGGCGCGGCACGCCGCCGGAGTGCCGGTGCAGGCGGCGGATCGCGGCCTTGTCGAACGGCAGGCGGGTGCCGCCGGCGACGGCATGGCGATGGCGCAGGTAGCGTTCGCTGCCGGCTTCGTCCAGCGGCACCAGGTGGAAGCGCGCGGTGATGCGCTGGGCCAGCTGGCGCAGGTCGTCGCGCGCCAGCAGTTCGCGCAGTTCCGGCTGGCCGATCAGGATCACCTGCAACAGTTTTTGCGTGTCGGTTTCAAGGTTGGTGAGCAGGCGCACCTGTTCCAAGGCCTCGATCGACAGGTCCTGCGCCTCGTCGATCACCAGCACCACGCGCAGGCCCTTGCCGTAGGCATCGAGCAGGAAGGCGTTGAGCGCGTCGACCAGCGCCTTGCTGCTGCCACGGCGTCCTTCGGTGTCGATCCCGAGTTCCTCGCAGATCGTCTCCAGCAGTTCGACCGGGGCCTGCCGCGGGTTGAGCACCAGCGCCACGCGCGCATGCGCCGGCAGTTGTTCCAGCAGCAGCCGGCACAGCGTGGTCTTGCCGGTGCCGACCTCGCCGGTGAGCTGGACGAAGCCGCCGCCGCCGCCCTGGTCGATGCCGAACAGCAGGTGCGCCAGCGCATCGCGATGGCCTTCACCCAGGTACACGAAGCGCGGGTCCGGGGTGATCGAGAACGGCGGCTCGCGGAGGGCGAAGAAGTCCAGGTACATGGCCAGAGCCTACAACGTCATGTCCTTGGCCTCGGCGGTGGCGAGGACCTCGACGTGGTCCAGGCGCCTGGGCCGAACCAGCAGCGGGTAGGCGAGGACCACGCCGAGAATGATGGCGACGCCGCCATAGAAGGCCGGCGTCAGCTCGTGCTGCTCGCCCAGCAGCAGCATCGCCAGGACGATGGCGTAGACCGGTTCCAGGTTCACCGCCAGTTGCGCGGCGAACGCGCTCATGTGCCGCAGCGCGACCAGCGACAGCGCGAACGGGAACAAGGTGCAGGCCAGCGCCAGCGCCAGCAGGTACAACGCATCGCGGGCCGAGGGAAGCACCAGCAACTCGCCGGCGAAGACCGGGAACACGAGCGGCATCAACGGCGCAAGCGCGGTCAGCGCCAGGGTGCCGGCGCCCAGTTCCACGGCGGTCATGGTGAGCGGATCGGCGCGGTCCACGTAGCGCTTGTTCAGCGCCCCGAACACGGCGACGAACATCGCCGAGACCGTGCCGACCAGCACGCCCATGCGCATCTCGTGCGGCAATCCGCCCACCACCAGCGCCACGCCGGGGAGCACGGCGACGCCGAGCAGCATCTCGCGCCAGGAAAAACGCCGTCCGACCAGCCTGGGTTCGGTGAGCGCGATGAACACCGTCGCCAGCGCCATGCAGGTGGCGCCGACCGAGGCATTGGCCAGCTTGATCGAGCCGTAGAAGGTCAGCCAGTGCAGCGCCACCAGCACGCCGATGCCGGAATAGGCCAGCAGCAGGCGCGGCGGCAGCGCGCGCACGCCGCGCCAGACGCGCGGCACGCAGGCCAGCGCCAGCACCACCAGCGCCATGCGCCACCAGACCAGCGGCAGGGCCGGCAGGGTGATCAGCTTGCCGAGGATCGCGGTGAAGCCCCACAGCAGCACGCACGCGTGGATCTGCAGGAACGCCTTGCGGGTCTGGGGGGTTGGCATCGCGGCATTGTAGGCACGCGGCCGGGCGCCGCGTGGCGTGCTTACGCCAGCGGATCCGTGCCGGGGCGGCGCATCGATTCCTCGAACAGCACGTGCTGGTTGCGCCCGCGTTCCTTGGCCCGGTACAGGGCGATGTCCGCGTCCAGCAGCACCTCGTCGGTGGCGCGGCGCGCATCGCCCGATACCGCCACGCCGATGCTGGCGCTGGTGTGCAGCTGCCGCTCGCCGACCGCCACCGGCCTGGCCAGGGCGGCGATGATCCGTTCGGCGACGTGGCTGGCGTCGCTGCTCGCCTCCAGCCGCTCCAGCAGGACCGCGAATTCGTCGCCGGACAGGCGCGCGACCACGTCCGGCTCGCGCACGATGTCCTTCAGCCGCGTAGCGACCTCGCACAGCACGTCGTCCCCGGCCAGGTGCCCGAGGTTGTCGTTGATCTGCTTGAAGCGGTCCACGTCGATGTAGAGCAGCGCGAACGGCCGCGACGGATCGCGCCGGAGCTGCGCGATCGCGCGGTCGACGCGGTCGAGCAGGTAGACGCGGTTCGGCAGGCCGGTGAGCGGGTCGTGCATCACCTGGTGGCGCAGCCGCGCCTCGGCCTCCTCGCGCTGGGCGACCTGTTCGCGCAACTCGCGGGTGCGCTTCTCGACGCGGGCTTCCAGTTGCGCATTGGCCTCGCGCAAGGCTTCCGCGGCGCGGCGGCGGCGCAGGCTGTTGGCGATCTGGTGCGCGGCGAACGCGAGCAGCTCGGCGTCGCGGGCGTCGTAGCCGCGCGCCTGCGAATACGACTGCACGGCGACGGTACCGATCGGCCCATCCACGCCCAGCAGCGGTGCGCCCAGCCAGCTGGTCGAGGCGCTGTCGACGTAGCGGGGGTCGACCTCGCCGGCGCGGATCAGTTCCAGCATGCGCGCGCCGCCCACCACCTGCGGCTGGCCCGTGCGCAGCACGTACTCGGTGAGGCCGCGGCCGGAACTGCGCGGCGACCAGTCGGTCTCGCACGCGTCGACGGCGTACGGGAAGCTGACTTCGCGGCCGTCGTCCGAGAGCAGGGCGATGTAGAAGTTGCGCGCGTCGATCAGCCCGCCGACGATCTGGTGCACGCTGCGGTAGAACGCGTCGCTGCTGTCCTCGCTGGTGGCCAGCGCCGCCAGCCGGTACAACGCCGCCTGCAGGCGCTCGCCGCGCTGGCGCTCGGCCACTTCGCGGCTGAGGTCGCGGTTGGCCTGCGCCAGCTGCCGCGTGCGCTCCTCCACCCGCTGCTCCAGCTGTTCCTGGGCGCCCTTGCGCTCGAGCGCGGTGAGGATGTGCTCGGCCACGAACGAGAGCAGGGTCATGTCGGCGCTGGTGTAGCGCGTGCCTTCCAGGTAGCTCTGCACCACCAGCGCGCCGAGCACGCGGCCGTCGCGCAGCATCGGCACGCCGAGCCAGTCGGTGCTGTCGGCGCCATGCAGCGACAGCGGGCCCGACATCTGCGCGCGCAATTCCTCGGTGCTGCCCATCATCGGCCGCGCGTCCTTGACCAGGTACCAGGTCAGGCCGTGCTGGATGCGCGACATCGGCACGACCTCGCCGGCGGGCGGGCCGTCCTGGTCCATGGTGTCGGCGAAATAGGCGAAGCGCAGGCTGTCGGTCGCCTCGTCGTACAGCGCGATGTAGAAGTTCTCCGCGTACATCAGCCCGGAGATGATCGAATGCAGGCCGCGGAGCATGTCCGGCATGTCCAGTTCCGAACCGGCCATGTCGGCGATCGCGTAAAGGGCGCGCTGCAGTTGCTCGGCCTTCTCCAGGTGGGAAACGTCGGCGCGCAGGCGCTGCAGCGCCAGCAATTCGGCCAGGCGGCGCCCGGCCAGTTCGCAATCGCGCCTGGCCCTGGCGCCGGCGGGCAGCGGCGATTCCAGCCGCACCAGGGCGACGGCGCCACCGGGCTCGTCGCACAGCAGCAGGCTGCGCGGATCGGCGCCGCCACCGGCGCGGCAGGCGGCCACCTCGCGGACGGCGCGGGCCAGCTGCGCATCGTCGGCAGCCGGCTCGCTGGCGATGGCTTCAGGCCAGCGTGGCGAGGAGAACGCGCAGGCGATCCCGACCGGCAGCGTGGCTGCCAGCGCGGCGATCACATCCCGCGGCGTCTTGGCGACGAGCAAGGCTGTGCTGAATTCGTGTCCCTGGTCGCATTGGGGCGATCCGGGGCTGCAATCTGGGTGCATGGGTCCCCCTGGATCCGGAGGGTACCGTCCGGATTGCCCGGGAGGCGTGATGGCCGTCGCGCGACGGGATTCCGGGGAACGGGATGCGCATCCCGTTCATGTGCGTCATCCGCGGCGCATGCGCTCCGCCGCCAGCGCGCCCAGGCCGTACAGGCGGGCGATTCGCCCGAAAGCCAGCATCGCCACGATGCCCTGGGCGGCAAGGAACCCGGACACGGCCGCGCCGCCGTCCACGCGCAGCCGAAGCCATGCGAACAGCAGCGCCAGGCCATAGCCCGCGACGCTGGCGACCACGTAGACGAGCAGCGTCGCCAGCGGCCGCCGCAGCAGGAGCTTGAGGCCCCGCCACCAGGCACGGATGACCGAGCGCAGCGCCATGTCGGCGCCGAGCCAGCCACGGCCGGCTTCGACCGAGGCGTGGGCAAGCACGAACAGCACGCCGGCCACGATCATGCCGTTGCGCGCCGCGGCTTCGGCCTCTGACGCGAGCACGGCGTCCTCGGCGCCCGAGGCGAACGCGGCCATCGCGCCGCTGCCGGCCAGCAACGCCAGGCCCAGCGGCAGCGCCGACCACAGCAGCATGCGCGACAGCCGCCAGTATTCGGCCAGGCCGCCGCGCACCAGTTCGCCGAAGCCCAGCGTGCGTCCGGCGCGCATGGACGCGACCACCATGCCGGTCAGCCACGGCGACAGCAGCAGCATCAGCACGGTGCTGGCGCCGAGGCTGCCGGGGATCCACGCCAGGTGGTCGCCCATTTCCAGCAGCCCCTCCAGCAGCAACGGCAGGTTGCGGTCGCTGGCGATGTCTTCGCCGTGCAGGGCGGTGCCGAATACCGATGCCAGCGAACTCCACAGCGGCAGCGCGACCAGCAGCGTCGGCAACAGGGTAGCCAGGATCCAGAGGAGCCAGAGTCGCCATTGCAACGCGGACTTCAGGCCGAGGACGGCGGCGCCCAGGCCGCCGCGGCGAGGGGTGCGGTTCATAGGCTCACCAGCAAGGAGAAGAAGGCTTGCAACGCGGCGCCGAACTGGGTGGCGAGCCGGCGCGGGGCCGGGCTGTCGGCTTCCAGCGTCCGGCTGTTGTCGATGCGGGTGGCGTCGAGGTAGTGCCTGCCCTCGGGATCCAGCTGCACCGACACCGCTTTCGCGTGCCGGGTCCACTCGAAGCGTTGCCAGGGCCGCGTGCCGCTGAAGCTGGCGGTTGCGGTGCTGCCGTCGGCGAAGGTGACGCGCAGGGTCTGCGGCACGTCGGTGCCGGCCCGGCGCACCAGCACCGAGGTGCGGTACGGGAACGGGCCGGTGCCGGGCTTCGCATCCGGGTTGGCCTTCTTCCAGGCCTTGCGCTTGTCCTCGACCGCCTTGGCCAGGTCCTTGCTCGTGAGCTCCACGCGCTTGCCCTGGTGCATCACGTAGCCGGGCTGCGGCAGGACCTCGTTGCTGCGGAAGCCGGCGATCGAATCGTCGACCGGGGCGACGCCGTAGACCTGGTCGGCGAACACCCGCGCAACGACATCGGGGCGACCGGTGCCCTCGGCCAGTGCGGCGCGCAGGTCGGCGATGCTCGGGTGGCGGAACTTCCAGCGCTCGTAGTACAGCTTGAACGCGCGCTCCAGCGCCGGCGTGCCGACTTCGGCCTCGAGGTCGCGCATCGTCGTCGCGGTGCGTGAATAGACGGTGCCGTAGCTGCTGCCGGACATCCATCCCCAGGAATTGCTGCCGAGCGGATCGGCTGGATGCCTGGACATCGCGCGCATGCGATCGACCTCGAACCCCGGCAGGCTCAGGTCGATGCCGAGTTTTTTCGTCAGCGGACTGGCCAGGTGGATGTTGCGCCCCTCGGCGCGAAGCATGCGCTGGTTCCAGTACTCGTTCAGGCCTTCGTCCAGCATCGGTTCCTCGAACTCGTTGGAGGCGAGGATCCCGTAGAAGTAGCCGTGGCCGAACTCGTGGATGGTGACGAAGTCGAGCAGGTCGCGGGCCAACGTGCCCGGTTCGACGTTGTCGAAACTACCGGCGGTGAAGAAGGTCGGGTATTCCATGCCCGCCGCCTCGCCCGCGTTGTACGGCGGGATCACCACGGTGACGGTGCGATACGGGTACGGGCCGAGCGTGCTCGAGAAATATTCCAGCGACCGCAACGTCGCGTCGAGCACGGGCTGGGCGTTGTGGGCGAATTCCGGGGTGAACAGCACGCGGACGGCGACTCGGGGGCTGCCGGGGCCTTCGTAATGGCCGACCAGCGGCTCGGCATAACGCTTGTCGGCCGTCCAGGCGAAATCGTGCACGTCGCCCTGGACGAAACGGTGGGTGACCTTGCCGTCGCGTTCGACCGGCTGCCCCGTCTCCTCGCCGGTGGCGCCGACCGTGTAGCCCTTGGGCACGGTGAGGCGGACATCGTATTCGCCGAAGTCGGCGAAGAACTCGCTGTGCGCATGGAACTCGTGCGCATTCCAGCGTGGCGCGGTGGCGCCGCGCTCGCCCGGCAGTTCCAGCACGCCGATCTTGGGGAACCACTGCGCCACCAGGTGGAAGCTGCCGTAGTAACCGGTGCGCGCGACCACCCGCGGCAACTGGTCGAAGAAGTCGATGTCGAGGGTGGTGCTGGCGCCGGGCGCCACCGCTTGCGGCAGGTCGAGGCGGACCACGGTGCGGTCGGTCTTCGGACCCCCATCGGGTTGCACGAAGCTCCACTTCACCGGTGCGCCGTCCTGGGCGACCTTGTCCAGGCGGATGTAGCCCCACTCGCCTTCCTTGGTGCCGACGCCGCTGCGGAACTTGTCGTTGCCCTCGCGCAGTTCGGTCATGAAGGTGCTGCCGGGCCCTTCGAAGGCGTTGAGATAAAGGTGCAGGTAGACGCTGCACACCGGCTGCGCGCTGCGATTGCGCCAGGTCAGTTGCTGGCGGCCGCTGATCGTGTGCTTGAGCGGATCCAGGGTGGCGTCGATCGAATACTTCACCACCCGGTCGGACAGCGTCGGCGCATCGGCGGAACGCGGGCCGCCCCAGGCGTCTTCGGCGCTGGGCACCATCACCGCCGCGGCGTCGGCGCCTGCCAGCGGAATCGCGGCGCAATTGCCGGCGGGCGCCGCCGACCGTGCTTGCACGGCGAACGGGCACGTGGCGGCGAGCATGCCGGCCAACAGCATGGTGGAAATGCGCATCGTTGCTTCCCCCGAAGACACGAAGCCCGAGGTTGCGTCAATC
Source organism: Lysobacteraceae bacterium (assembly GCA_004297225.1). GTDB lineage: Bacteria > Pseudomonadota > Gammaproteobacteria > Xanthomonadales > Xanthomonadaceae > Cognatiluteimonas. The sequence continues at coordinate 251,344 of SCUI01000013.1, forward strand.
AACGCCGCCGGGCAATCCCCCGAAAGGCACCCCCAAGGCCGGGCGAACCTTCAGTCCTCTTCTTCCTCGAACTCCACCAGCACGTCCAGGTCGAAGGCCAGCGCCTCGACCGCTTCGCGCACCTTGCGCGCGGTGGAGGCGTTGCCCGCCTCGATCTCGATCTCGTGCGCGTCCGGCCCGTTGTTCTCGCTGAGCCCCGCCGAACTCGAATCGGGGTCGTCGGCCTTGTCCATCATGTCCGCCACTTCCTCGACGTGTTCGATCCCGTCCAGGCTTTGCAGCAGGTTGGAAATCGCGCGGACGTCGTTCTCGGTACCGGTCAGGCGCATGCGCAGGGTGGGCATGGGGTGGCTCGCGTTGGGCTTGTCCGCAGGCTAGGCGGGGCCGGCGAAATGCCGTGTGATGGTGTTCAATCCGCCGGCTTCACCCGGACGGGGAGCGGCACGTTGCACAGGTCGATGTGCCCGGCCGGCAGCTTGTACCAGCCGTCGCGGCGGTTGCGGCGCATCTCCACCAGCTGGTCGAACAGGGGCGTGCCGGTGCGCAGCGCCTGCAGTTCGATGCGTTCGGCCGGCGGCAGTTCGCTGCCCAGGCGGATCGACGCGATCGGGGTGCGTTGCGCCGGGTCTTCGTAGAAGCCCATTGGCTCGGGTCCGCGCGCGATGGTGCTCAACAGCTCCATGCCCTGGACCACGCGCCCGACCACGGTGATGTTGCGGTCCAGCTGGCGCGGCGACTGTCCGACGACCACGTACAGCTCGGTGCCGTTGCTGGAATCCGCGGCGACGTCGCGACCGGCGCCAAGCGTGCCGTAGCAGTGCGCAAGCCAGGCTTGCCCGGTGGCCGGATCGCGGCCGGCGGGGAAACCGTCGGCGAATCCAACCTGGGGCGCGTAGCCGTCGGCATCGGGGAGGCGGTGGAAGTCGATGCCGTCGGCGTCGCGGGTGAATTCGGCGGGCAGGTGCGCCTTCGCCTCGCCGATCGGCTTGCGCCCGGCCTCATCTTCGGCGGGATCGCCGAACTGGACCACGAAGTTGTCCTGCGAGCGGTAGATGCTGAGGCCGTCCCAGTAGTGGCCACGGGCAAGTGCGCGGATGTTGGCGACGTGTTCGGGCGCGAACACCGGCGCAAGCTCGATCACCACGCGACCGCCGGGCAGGGTCATGTACAGGGTGTTGGCGGGATCCAGCGTGCGCCAATCGGAGGGTTGCGATGCGGCCAGGAGTTCGGCCGGCGACTTCGGCGCAGGCGTGTCGACGGCGGCGAATGCGGGCGCCGCGGCCAGCGCGACTGCGAGGGCGAAGGGCAGGACGCGGGCAGGCGACATCGGGCGGACTCCGTGGCGGGGTCCGCCCATGATGACGCAGCAGCGGTGCGACCGCTCCTAATGCTTCTTCTTCTTGCCGCCGCCGTCCTGCTTGTTGACGGTGGCCCAGGCGATCCGCTCGGCGGTTTCCTGCGATTTGCCTTCCTTCTTCTCGCTCTGTTCGATGTGGTGCGCCTGGCGCTTCTGCTTGTCGGTGTAGCTGGACTTGTCGCCCTGGGTCATGGAAGGACTCCTGGGGTGGGGGGGGGAGGCCCAAGGATTGCGCGCGAGGGGTTAAGCGGCAGGCATGACTACTGGCACGCTCGCTATATCGAAGTTGGCAATAGCATGGCGCCAACCTGCTGGGAGACCCCCATGCCCCCCGACCCGTCCGAGCCACTGCTGCGCAAGTTCCAGAAGGAGCTGAGCGCGGGCACCGTGTCGCTGGCGCTACTCGGCGTCCTGGCCGGCGCCGCCGAACCCATGTACGGCTACCAGATAGCCAAGCGGCTGGAGCAGGTGGGCGAGGGCGTGCTGGCGGGCAAGCAGAGCGCGTTGTACCCGGTGCTGCGCAACCTCGAAGGCGCCGGGCTGCTCGAGAGCTTCGTCGAACCTTCCGTGGCCGGACCGCCACGCCGCTATTACCGCATCACCGCCACCGGGCGGGATGTCCTCCGCGACTGGGCCGAGGCCTGGCGCGCCACCCGTGATTCCGTCGATTCCGTCCTCCAGGGGCCAAGCGCATGAACGCCATGCACGAGCAACCGTTGCCGACCACCATCCCCGAATACCTGGCGCAGCTGCGCGCCGCGCTCGCCGGCGCCGATCCCGCGCTGGTGCAGGACGCGCTGTACGACGCCGAGGAATACCTGCGCTCGGAACTCGCCGAGCAGCCGGGCCGCGGCGAAGCCGAGGTGATCGCCTCGGTCGCCGGCAGCTACGGCGCACCCGCGGAAGTCGCGGACATCTATCGCGATACCGAGGCGAAGGTGCAGACCGCGCTGCGCCCACCGGCGCCGCCGCGGCGCGAATCGGCACTGGGCCGCTTCTTCGGCGTCGCCGCCGACGCGCGCACCTACGGCGCGATGTTCTACGCGTTGCTGGCGCTGGCCACCGGCATCTTCTACTTCACCTGGGTGGTGACCGGCGTGTCGCTGTCGCTCGGCCTGTCGGTGATCATCATCGGCATCCCGTTCGTGATCCTGTTCCTGGGCTCGGTGCGGCTGCTGTCGCTGGTGGAAGGGCGGATCGTGGAGACCATGCTCGGCGAGCGCATGCCGCGGCGACCGCTGTATGCCGACCGCGACCTGCCGTTGCTGGACCGCATCGGCCGCATGTTCACCGATCCGCGCACATGGTCGACGCTGGTCTACATGCTGGCGATGCTGCCGCTGGGCATCGTCTACTTCACCGTTGCGGTCACGTCTCTGTCGGTGTCGCTCGCGCTGGTGGTGGCGCCGGTGCTGGCCGCCTTCGGCGCCTTCGACGGCTGGTCTCTGAGCGGCGGTCGGATCGGCTACTGGGAGCCGGCGACGACGCTGGGCTGGTGGGAACTGCCGATCGCGTTCCTGTGCGGCGTGGTCCTGCTGTTCGCCACGCTGCACCTGCTGCGCGGCATCGGCAAGCTGCACGGCGCGATCGCCAAGCAGCTGCTGGTGAAGGCGTAGGTCTTCAGGGGGATTCGAGCGCCGTGGTGGTGCCGTGCAGCGCCGGCGACAGCCAGCAGTGCGAACCGAGCGGGGTGAAGCCGAGGGCGTCGAAGCGCTGGCGGTAGAAGCGGGCGGGGCGCGGCCGGAAGTCGTGCTCGTCGCCTTCGGCGGCATCCTCCCGGGTGAAGGTCTCGAGGAAGGCGACGCCGCCGCACAGCTCGGCGAGGCCGGGCAGGCCCCTGTCGAGTTCGCGGGTGGGCAGGTAATGCAGCACGTCGCTGCACACCAGCAGGTCGACCGGCGGGCACGGCCGCAGCAGGGCGAAGTCGCCGAAGCGCGCGAAGTGCAGGTTGCGGCTGCGGCCGTAGCGCTCGACCGCGTACTCGCTGGCGTCGAAGCCGAGGTAGCGGGCCTTCGGCCGCAGCATCAGCAGCGGCGCGCGCCAGGCGCCTTCCCCGCAGCCGATGTCGAGCACGGTGCGCAGCGGCCGTTCCAGGTGGTATTCGGCGGTGGCCACGGCCAGCGCCACCTTGCGCGCGAGGCGCTTCGCGCCGCCGATCCCGCCGTGGCGGTACCAGCGGTCGAAATAGGCGCGGTCGTAGGTCTTGTCCATGGATGGCATCCTATCGCGCGCCACTGCCGCCGACGGAGCCCCGATGACCGCGTACCTGATCGCCAAGACCGCCCACCTCGTGTTCGTGATCGCATGGATGGCGGCCTTGTTCTACCTGCCGCGGATCCTGATCAACCTGGTCGAGGCCGGCGACGACGCGAACGTGCGTGCGCGCCTGCTGCTGATGGGGCGGCGCCTCTACCGCTTCGGCCACGTGATGTTCGGGTTGTCGTTCGTGCTCGGCCTGTTGCTGTGGCTGGGCTACCGCGTGCTCGACGGCTTCCCGGCCATGGTGGCGGCGGGCAGCGGTTGGCTGCACGCCAAGCTGCTGCTGGTGGCGCTGCTGTTCACCGGCTGGGTGGTGAGCGGCCGCTGGCTCGCGCGCGCGGCGCGCGGTGGCGCGCTGCCGTCGTCGACGATGCTGCGGGTGTTCAACGAAGTGCCGGTGCTGCTGCTGGCCGTCATCGTCTGGCTGGTGCTGGCGAAGCCGTTCTGAAATTCGCGGGGTCCGGCAACTCGACGGGGATGCCGTTGCCGTCGCAATAGCCCTTGTCGCACAGCGCGCCGCGAAGGCGCGGGCTGGCCTGCAGCAGCAGGTGGAAGATCGTGTTCTGCTCGATGCTGCCGCGCACCGCCGCGGCCCCGGGGCCGCGGGCCCAGACGCCGACGTCGTCGCCACCGTGGGATTCCGCCGTCAGCGGGATCGCGGCCTCCTGCTTGTAGTCGGCCGCGGCGGTGTCGACGCCGCCGAGGTCCGGCCGGCTGTCCCCGTCACGATGGCCCGGGCCGTTGGCGTAGCCCAGCGTGGTGTAGGGCAGCCCGTTGGCGTCCGTCGCCAGCGTGCCGGGTTCCGCAACCGTGTCGGCCTTGCCCAGGATCGGATTGCCGCGCGAGGGATATCCGGCGAAGGTCAGCGTGTGCGCGTGGTCGGCGGTGACGATGATCAGCGTGTCGTCGGCCGAGGTCATCGCGTCGGCCGCCGCCACCGCCTCGGACATGGCGATGGTCTCGTCCAGCGCGCGGTAGGCGTTGCCGGCATGGTGCGCGTAGTCGATCAGCGCGCCTTCGACCAGCAGCACGTAGCCGTCGGGGTCGCCTTGCAGGCGCTCGATCGCCGCGCGCGTCATCGCGGCCAGCGTCGGTTCGCCGGCGCGGTCGTCGCCGCGTTCGTGCACGTAATGCATGACGCTGGGCTCGAACAAGCCGAGCAGCGGCGCATCCTTCGGCGCCGCCTCCAGTTGCGCGCCATTCCAGGCATAGGCGCCGCGCGGGTGTCGCTGTCGCCATTCCGCGATCAGGTCGCGCCCGTCCTGGCGCCTGCCGTGCTGGTCGGGGTATTCGGGATCGACCTGGCTGGCGGGCATGAAGTTGCCGCGGCCGCCGCCGAGCAGCACGTCCGGTCCCGTGCCGTAAGGCGACTCGACCATCTGCCGGGCGATGTCGGTGCAGCCGTGGGCGCCGGCCTTGGCGATGGCGACGTCGTCCTCCCAGTTGCGCTCCGCCGAGTGGGCGAAGGTCGCCGCGGGCGTGGCATGGGTGACGCGCGTCGTGGTGACGACGCCGGTGGCCATGCCGTTGGCGGCGGCGAGTTCCCACAGGGTCAACAGCGGCGCCTGCAGTGCGCCCTCGCAATCGCCGCGCAGCGGGCCGGGGCCTACGCCGATCACCCCGTAACGCGTCTTCGCCCCGGTCGCCATCGCCGTCATCGTGCCGGCGGAGTCCGGGGTCTGCGCGTCGGTGTTGTAGGTGCGGCTGATCGCGGTGTGCCCGAAGCGCTCCCACGCCAGCTGCGTGCCTTCACCCGGGGCGCCCTGCCGTTGCCCGGCGAGGATCCGCGCCGCGGAGACCGTCGGCAGGCTCATGCCGTCGCCGACGAACAGGATCAGGTTGCGCGCCTTGCCCGCGGGGCCGCCGCGCGCGGCCGCCTGCGCGGCGCCGTTGCGGAACCACCATGCCGCGGTTTCACCCTCCGGGTGGACGACGGCCGGCACCGGCACGACCACCCCGGTCGCTGCCGCCGGGGACCCGGCGTCGAACGTCGGCCGGCTGGCGCACCCGGCGAGCGCGGTGGCGAACAATACGGAACAGAACGTTGCAGCAATCGGATTCTGGCGCATGACGCCAATGGTATCTTTCGAAGATGACGCTCGTCTCCGCGTGGTTCCGCATCCCGTTCTGGCAACGAGTGCTCGCAGGCTTCGTGCTCGGCGCGCTGGCCGGCTGGATCGTCGGTCCTGCCTCGGAAACCTGGTTCGGCCCGCTCGGCGACCTCTACGTCACCCTGATCAAGCTGATCGCGGCTCCGCTGGTGTTCTTCGCGGTGATCCACGCCGTGTCCTCGCTGCACGGGCAGAAATCGATGGCGGCGCTGGGCGGGCGCACCTTCGCCTGGTTCGCGGGCACCGCGGTGCTGGCGGTCGGCGTCGGCCTGCTGGTGGGCACCATCCTGCAGCCGGGCATCGGCGTGGGCGCGCTGTCGATCGCCTCGGACTACGTGCCCAGGACCGTGCCCGATCCGGTGCGGGTGCTGCTGGACGTGGTGCCGTCGAACGCGTTCTACGCGCTGACCGGCATCGGCACCACCACCAACGCCGCCGGCGAGACCGTGCTCGCGGCCGACAAGGGCTCGATCCTGCCCGTGATCTTCATCGCCGCGCTGGTCGGATTCGCGATGGTCAAGCTCGGCGACCGCGTCGCCGGCGCGCGCAAGCTCGCCGGCGAAGCCAGCGAGCTGATGATCCAGGTCACCCGCTTCGTGCTCGAGGTGACGCCGATCGGCACTTTCGGCCTGATCGCCGCGCTGGTGGGCTCCTACGGCTTCGAGAAGCTGCTGCCGCTGGGCAGCTTCGTGATCGCGCTGTACCTGGCCTGCGCGATCCACATCGTGGTCGTCTACGGCGGGCTGTTGCTGGTGCACGGGTTGAACCCGCTGAAGTTCTTCCGCGGCGCGGCCTCGGGCATGCAGGTGGCATTTGTCAGCTCCTCCAGCTTCGCCTCGATGCCGGCGGCGCTGCGCAGCGTCACCCACAACCTGGGCGTGGACCGCGACTACGCCGCCTTCGCCGTGCCGCTGGGCGCGAGCATCAAGATGGACGGCTGCGGCGCGATCTACCCGGCGCTGGCGGCGGTCTTCATCTCGCAATACACCGGCGTGCCGATGACCGCCGACCAGTACTTCGTGGTGATGATCGCATCGGTGCTGGGCAGCTTCGGTACCGCCGGTGTGCCGGGCACGGCGGTGGTGATGGCGACGGTGGTGTTGAGCGCCGCCGGCCTGCCGCTGGAGGCGATCGGCTACCTGTACGCCATCGACCGGGTGCTGGACATGATGCGGACGATGACCAACGTCACCGGGCAGATGCTGGTGCCGGTGCTGGTGGCACGCGAGACCGGCCTGCTGGACCGCGAGGTCTACGAGGCCGCCTCCAGCAACATCGGCCTGGCCGCGGGCGAGGCTGGCGAACCGCACCCGGTACGCGACGCCGGCCAGGCCTGAAGCGCCCCGCGGCCATGACTTTCGGGCGATAGCCCCGGCCCCGGGCTGCGCGTAGCTTGGCGCGGTCTCGCAACGGGGAACGCACATGCGCAAATGGCCCATCGCCTGCCTGCTGGCGGGCCTCATGGCGACGACCACGGCCTGGGCCGCCGACGTCGCCGCGGACCAGTGGACCGTCCCGGTCGCGGTCCGCACGCTCGACAACGGCCTCACGGTCGTCGTTTCCGAGGACCACAGTTCGCCCACGGTCGGCGTCAGCGTCGTCTACCACGTCGGCATGCGCCTGGAGCCGCGCAACCGCACCGGCTTCGCGCACCTGTTCGAGCACCTGATGTTCGAAGGCACGCCGAACGCGCCCGAGGGCGCGTTCGACCGGGTGATCACCGGCGGCGGCGGCCGCAACAACGGTTCCACCCGCCCGGACTTCACCAACTACATCGAGGTCGCGCCGGTTTCGGCGATCGAGCCGATCCTCTGGCTCGAGGCCGATCGCATGAAGACGCTGGACTTCAATCCGGTCACGCTGAAGAACCAGCAGGACGTGGTGAAGGAGGAGATCCGGGTCAACGTGAAGAACCAGCCGTACGGCGGCTTCATGTGGATCGACATCGGCCAGCAGGCGTTCTCCAGGTGGGAGAACAACCACGACGGCTACGGCAGCTTCCAGGACCTGGAGAACGCCAGCCTCGAGGACGTGGCCGCGTTCCACCGCGACTATTACGGCCCGAACAACGCGGTGCTCGGCCTCGCTGGCGACATCACCCCGGAGCAGGGCTTCGCGCTGGCGGAGAAGTATTTCGGCACGATCCCGTCGCGGGCGACGCCGGCGGCACCGGACTACGCGGAAGGCCTGAACACGCGCGAAAAGCGCATCGTCCAGGGCGACGCACTGGCGCAGGTTCCGGCGATCGCGGCGGCGTGGAAGATGCCCGACCGCGGCAGCCGCGACCAGGCGGCGATGGCCGTGCTCGGCGACGTGCTTGCCGGCGGCGATGCCTCGCGCTTCTACCAGGGGCTGGTGAAGGGCCGCGAACTCGCGCTCAACGTCGATTCGCTGTACGGCCTGACCAGTCCGTGGGAATACGACGGCCCGACCCTGTTCACCGTGTTCGCGCTGTACAAGCCGGACACGACCGCCGATGCGCTGCTGGCGGCGATGGACGAGGAAATCGCCAGGATCGCCAGCGAAGGCGTCGGCGACGCCGAGCTGGCGCGGGTCAAGACGCGGATGCTGGCCGACTGGTACAACGGCCTCGAGTTCTTCATGAGCCGCGCCGACCGCCTGGCCAAGCTGCAGACCCTGTGGGGCGACGCCAATGTCGTCAACGCGATTCCCGGCTGGATCGGGGCGGTGACCTCGGCCGACGTGCAGCGCGCCGCGCGCACCTACCTGACCCGCGACAACCGCACCGTGATCGACCGCGTGCCCGACGCCATGCTCGCGGCGCGCAAGCAGCAGGAGCCCGCCCGATGAGTGCGAAAACCGATTCCATGACCTTGCGCCGCGGCGCGCTGGCCTGCGCGCTTTCCCTGCTGTTCGCCGGCACGGCCCACGCCGGTGCCGACGCGCCCTTGCCGAGGGACCTGCCGCCGTTCGCGCCGGACAAGCCGCTGCCGGTCGCCGACATCGTCCAGCGCACGCTCGACAACGGCCTGCAGGTCTGGGTGGTGCCGCGCGACGGCGTGCCGCGCGTGGACTACGTGCTGGCCGTGCGCGGCGCCGGCTACGCAGCCGATGCCGCCAACGCCGCCGGTTTCGCCGACATGCTCGCGGGGATGCTGGTGGAAGGCACCGACGCGCATGATTCGCGCGCGATCGCCGAAGCCGCGCAGGGGTATGGCGGCAGCATCGGCGCCAGTTCCGGCGCGGACGCGATCTTCGTCAACGCCAACGCGCTGCCCTCGCATGCGGGTGCGATGCTCGAACTGCTGGCCGAAGTTGCCCGGCAGCCGAGCTTTCCCGCCGGCGAAGTGCGCCTGCAGCAGGCGAACGCGCTGCAACAGTTGAAGGCTTCGGAAGCGCAACCCGGTTTCAAGGCGACGCGCGCATTGTTGTCGGCCGTCTACGGCGACCATCCCTATGCGCGCGTGCAGGCCAGCGAAGGCGGCATCGCCGCGGCCACCCCGGAAGCCCTGGAGGCCGCGCATGCGGCCCGCTTCCGCCCGGATCGCGCGCTGCTGGTGATCGCCGGCCGGGTCGACGCCGACGAGGCGCTGCGCATGGCCCGGCAGGCGCTGGGCGACTGGAAGGTCGACGGCGCCCCGCTGGCGGAAACCGGGCCGGCGCGGCGGAAGGCGCCGGCGTCGCACGTGCTGGTGCAGCGCGACGGCAGCGTGCAGTCGGCGATCCGGCTGGGGAGTCCGGCCATCCCCGCCACCGATGCCGACTACGTGCCGCTGCAGCTGGCGAGCACGGTGCTGGGTGGCGGCTTCAGCAGTCGCGTCAACCAGAACCTGCGCGAGGACAAGGGCTACACCTACGGCGCCAGCGCCTACCAGTCGCCTGCGCGCAACGGTGGCCGCGTGCAGGCCGGCGCCGACGTGCGCAACGAGGTCACCGGCGCGGCGATCGCGGAGTTCTTCAAGGAGTTCGAGCGCCTGGGCAACGAACAGGTGCCGGCACAGGAACTGGAGGACACCAAGCGCTACGTCGCCGGCGGCTACCTGATCAGCAACCAGCTGCAGGGCGCGGTCGCGGGGACGCTGGCCAACAACTGGGTCAACGGCTTGCCGGCCACCTTCCTCGGCCAGTACGTGCCGATGGTCCGGGCGGTGGACGCGACGCAGGTGCAGGCGATGGCGCGCAAGTACTGGGTACCGCGCGAGCAGTCGATCATCGTGGTCGGCGACGGCAAGGCGATCGCGGAACAGCTGGCCCCTTACGGCAGTTTCACGGAGGGCGGGGCGAACTAGCCCCGCGGATCAGGCCCGTCGCCGGTCAGATGCCGGCGACGCGGCGCGCCTGCAGGAACTTGCCGCCCCAGTAACCGCCCTCGAGCGAGGACACGGTGACGTCGCGGCCGGTGCGCGGGGCGTGCACGAAGCGGCCTTCGCCCAGGTAGATGCCGACGTGGTCGACCTTGCCGCGGCGGCCGAAGAACACCAGGTCGCCGGGGGACATCTCGGTGCGGTCCACGCGCTCGCCCTGGCGGGCCATGTCGCGGGATACCCGCGGCAACTCGATGCCCAGGGTGGTGCGGAACACGTAGCCCACCAACCCGCTGCAGTCGAAGCCGGCGGTGGTGGTGCCGCCCCAGCGGTACGGCGTACCGAGCAGCGCCAATGCGCGCTTGAGCACGCCCTGGATGCGGCCACCGGTGGTGGTTTCCGCGGCGGCGGGCGCGTCGGCCACGAACTGGGTCGCGGAGAGGTCGAGGCTGGCCGGAGCGGTCGGCAGGACCGGCTTGGCCAGGGTGGCCGGCATGGCCGAACCGGTCACCGAAGCTTCCGGGGTGCCGGTTGCCGCCGTTGCCGGATTGGCGAAGGCGGGCAGGGCGGCACCGCACAGGCAGGCGGCGAGGACGGCGCCCGCGAGCGGGCGGCGGATGGCGGCAATGCGGCCGGAGGTTGTCGGGTCGGCTGTCGTCACGCGCTGTAGACGGAAATGAGCGATGCGTGATCCTGCCCGGAAACCAACGCCCGTTGGTTCAATTTCCGTTATTGCCGCGTGAAACCGGTCACAGGACGCGCTTGGCGCCGCTGTAGTGTTCACGCCACCAGGCGCCATCCAGCCGGTCCAGGCGGACCGTGCCGCCGGTGCTGGGGGCGTGCACGAAGCGGCCCTCGCCGACGTAGATGCCGACGTGGCTGACCTCGCCGCCACTGCCGAAGAACACCAGGTCCGAGGGCGCGAGGCTGCCCGGCGGAATCGGCGGGCCCTGGTAGCGGGCCAGGTCGCGCGAGGTTCGCGGCAGGCTCAGCTCGAGCATGTCGCGGAACACGTAGTTCACGAGGCCGCTGCAGTCGAAACCGCCTTCCGGGGTGTTGCCGCCATAGCGGTAGGGCGTGCCGACCAGGCTCAACGCCCGCATCAGCACGGCGTTGGCGGCGGCGGGGTCGCCGGGCGTGGCATTGCCCCAGTGGCGAGTGGCCGGCGGCGATGCGTCGCGGACCGGCTGGTGGCCGCCACAGGCCGCGAGCAGGCCGGCCAGCAGCAGGCCGGGCGTTGCCCTGAAAGCGGCCCGCCACGGGCCAGGAACCCGCGGATTTGGCCTGTGGCCGGCGTTGCCGGGATAATGCGCCCCCATTCGTTGGATGCTATCCCAGCCATGAAGATCGAAAAAGACCGCGTCGTCCGCTTCCACTACGCCGTTGCCGAGCAGGGCGCCGAGCCGGTGGAGAGTTCGGAGGGACGCGAGCCGCTGGCGATCCTGGCCGGCCACGGCAACATCATCCCGGGGCTGGAGAAGGCGATGGAAGGCCGCGAGGCCGGCGAGAAGTTCGCCGTCGAGGTGCCGGCCGCCGATGCCTACGGGGAGAAGCGAGAGGGCATGGTCCAGCGCGTGCCGAAGAAGCACTTCGGCGAACAGCGCCTGGCGCCGGGCATGCAGGTGGTGCTGAACACCAACTTCGGGCCACGCGCGGTGACCATCGAAAAGGTCGGCATGAGCGTGGTCGACGTCGACCTGAACCATCCGATGGCCGGCAAGGACCTGCATTTCGACATCGAGATCGTCGACGTGCGCGAGGCCACCGCCGAGGAGCTGGAGCACGGCCACGTGCACGGCGAGGGCGGGCACCACCACTGAGCCGGCGGGCCAGTGCACGGAAAAGAAACGGCCCGCTGATCGCGGGCCGTTTCCGTTGCGGCTGTCGCCGGTGGCGGGTGGTCAGTTGACGCTGACCGCGCTCCAGGCCGAAGCCACGCCGTTGTACTGCTGGGAACCGGAACCGTAGAGGTCCGCGGCCGCCTGCAGCGTCGCGGCGCGGGCGCCGGCGTAGTTGGTGTTGGAGGTCATGTACACCGTCAGCGCGCGGTACCAGATCTTCCCTGCCGCATCGCGGCCGATGCCGCCGGCCGAGGTGTTGCCGTTGCACACCAGCTGCGAGGCCGAGAGGTTGAAGCCCGACGGCACCGCGGCGCCTTCCGCCATCAGGTAGTAGGCGTGGTTGGCCACGCCCGAGCTGTAGTGCACGTCGAGGTTGCCCAGGCTGCTGCTGTAGCAGTCCGGCGACGACCCGTCCAGGCTCGGCTTGAACATGTAGCGGATCGCCTTGGTGCCCGCGGCGTTGTTCATGAAGATCTCTTCGCCGATCAGGTAGTCGGGCCGGTCGCTGGCGTTGTTCGAGTAGTACTCGACCATGGTGCCGAAGATGTCCGAGATGGCCTCGTTGAGGCCGCCGGACTCGCCCGAATAGATCAGGTCGGCGCTGCGCGAGGTGACGCCATGGGTCATTTCATGGCCGGCCACGTCGATCGCCACCAGCGGGTAGACGCTGCGGCCGTCGCCGTCGCCGAAGGTCATGCAGAAGCAGCTGTCGCTCCAGAACGCGTTGGCATAGTTGCGGCCGTAATGCACGCGGCTCAGCGCACCCTTGCCGTCGTCGGCGATGCCGCTGCGGCCGTGCACCGCCTGGTAGTAGTCCCAGGTCTCGGACACGCCGTAATGCGCATCGACCGCCACGGTGGCGCGGTTGCCGGTGGTGTTGTCGCCCCAGTTGTTGTCGGCGTCGGCGAAGACGGTGCCGGAACCGTTGGTACGGTTGGCCATGTCGGTGGTGTAGCCGCCGCCGCGCAGGGTGTCGCGCATCTGGAAGCTGCCGTCGCTGCAGCCCGCGGTGCCGATGGCGACGTCGCCGGAGAACAGCGACTGGCCGGTGCCGCTGGCCGTGGTGCCGCAGGTGCCGCCGCCGCCGCCGGGCTTGCCCTTGGCGGTCTTGACGCCGTCGTACTGGTCGAGGATCCGGCCGCTGAGGGCGTCGATGAAGTAGTGCATCTCGGTCGGGGTCTGGTCGGCCTTGGTGCCCTGCATCAGCACTTCCCAGGCGAGCACCGGCGTGGCGCCGCGGGCATAGACGACCTTGCGGGCGGTCGGCACGCCGTCGAAACCGGTGCCGAAGGCCACGCCGGCTTCCACGATCGCGCGGCCGGAATCGATGCCGCCGCGCAGCGCGGGCCGCATGCTGGTGCCCAGGGTCAGGCTGGCGCCGCGGAACTGGCCGTTGCGCGCATGCACCACGACATCGCCGCCGATCACCGGCATCCCCTGCCAGGTGCGGGCGAAGCGCACGTGCTCGGTACCGTCGGCATCGACGATGACGCCGCGGGACACGAAGGCATCGGCGTCGGCGCGGCGCACGGTAGCGGCATGGCCGTCGATCAGCCCGAGGGCGCGGCTGGCGGCGGGCGTCGTGCCGGGCGTCGCGGCATGGGCGGCGGGAACTGCGAGCGCGGCGACGATCGCCACGCCGAGGAGACGAGCATTCAAGTGCATCTTCTGACCCCTGGAGGATTGACGGTGGGCCGGCCGGAACCGGCAATGGAAACGCACGCGACCAGCCCGCGGCAGCGGCGCTGACAGCGCGCAGTAAATAGGCAGACAATGGCGGGGTTGTCATGTTGCATTGCGGCGGAAAGGCCCCGATTGCCGTCGCAAACGTTTCCATCGGGGTCCGAAACTGTCTCGTTCAGGAGAATTTGCTGCAATGCAAGAAGATCCGGGGGCATCGGTCGCGGCCATGCAAGCGGCCGGTGGCGGGAAGCAAAGCGATGTCGTGGTGGTTGGAGCAGGCGTGGTCGGCCTGGCCTGTGCGCTGGCGCTGGCCGAGGCCGGGCGCGGCGTGCGCGTGGTGGATGCCGGCACCATCGGCTGCGGCAGTTCGCACGGCAACTGCGGCACGCTGACGCCCAGCCACGCCTTGCCGCTGGCGGCGCCGGGGCAGGTGTTCCGCGCGATGCGCTGGATGCTCACGCCCGACGCGCCGCTGTACCTGAAGCCGCGCGTGGACCCGGGATTGTGGTCGTGGCTGTTGCGTTTCGCCGGCAACTGCAACCACGCCAGGATGATGCGCAGCGGCGCCGCGCGCGCCGCGCTGCTGCAGGCTTCGCGGCGGGAGTTTCCCGAATGGCTGGCCCGGCACGGCATCGAATGCGATTTCGCCGAAACCGGCACCGACCACGTGTTCCGCGACGAGCGCGCGCTGGATGAATACCGCCGGGACCTCGCGTGGCTGGCCGAACTGGGCATCGCCAGCGAAGTGATCGACGGCGCCACGTACCTGCGCGACGAACCGGCATTGCGCGAAGGCGTGGTCGGCGTCGCGCGCTATCCCGGCGATGCCAGCCTGCGCCCGGACCGTTACGTCGACGGCCTGGCGCGCGCCTTCCGCGAGGCCGGCGGCACGATCGACGAGGAACGCGAGGTCCTTGGCATCGAACAGGGCGGCAGCGGCTTGCGCCTGGAGACCAGCCGCGGCCCGCTGCATTGCGGCGACGTCGTGCTGGCGGTGGGCGCCTGGTCGCCGAAGGTGGCCAGGCGCCTGCGCGTGCCGCTGCTGTCGCGGGTGATGCAGCCGGGCAAGGGCTATTCGATCACCTACGAGCGACCTGCGCTGGTGCCGAAGCGGCCGCTGACGCTGCAGGAACGCAGCGTGTGCGTGAGCACCTGGTCGAGCGGTTACCGCCTGGGCAGCACGATGGAGTTCTCCGGCTACGACCAGGCGCTGACCCGGCGCCGGCTCGATGCGCTGGAGCGCGCTGCGCGCGAATACCTGCACGAGGGCGTCGGCCCGGTGAAGCAGGAAGAGTGGTATGGCTGGCGGCCGATGACGGTCGACGACGTGCCGGTGCTCGGCCCGGTGCCCGGTCGTCCGCGGCAGTGGCTCGCCACCGGCCACGGCATGCTCGGGGTCAGCATGAGCATCGCCACGGCGCACCTGCTCGCCGACCTGGTCACCGGCAAGGCGCCGTCGATCGACCCGGCGCCGTACCGGCTGGAACGCTTCGCATGAGCCACGGCGTCGCCGACTTCGACCTGGTCGTGCTCGGCGGCGGTTCCGGCGGCCTGGCCGGGGCGTTCCGTGCCGCGCAACACGGCGCGCGCGTCGCATTGCTGGAACCGGGCGAACTGGGCGGCACCTGCGTCAATGTCGGTTGCGTGCCGAAGAAGGCGATGTGGCTCGCCGCCGACCTGGCGCAGAAGGTGGCGCTTGCGGCGCAGCTCGGCTTCGAACTGCCGGCGGGATTGCCGGCGCTGGACTGGCCGGCCTTCATCGCCTTCCGCCAGCGTTACATCGGCAACATCCACCAGGGCTACCAGCGGCGGCTCGAAGCGGCGGGCATCGCCCTGATGCCGGTCCGCGGACGCCTGCAAGGCGGGGGCGTGGTCGCCTGCAGCAACGGGTTGCGCCTGCGTGCGCCGCAGGTCCTGCTCGCCACCGGCGGACGGCCGCTGCGGCCCGATCTCCCCGGCGCGGAACTGGGCATCGATTCGGATGGCTTCTTCCAGCTGCAGGCCGCGCCGGCGCGGGTGGCGCTGGTCGGAGCCGGTTACGTCGCCGTCGAGCTGGCCGCGGTGCTGCAGTCGCTGGGCAGCCGGGTCGAGATGTTCGTGCGCGGCCGCCAGCTGCTCAGGCATTTCGATGCCGACGTCACCGCGCAGCTGCTCGAGGACTATGCGCAGCAGGGCATCCGCGTGCGCTTCAGCCATGAGTTGCGCAGCCTTCACGGCGCCGCCGGCGCGGTGCTGTTGCGTGATGCCGCCGGCCATGACGAGGGGCCGTTCGACCAGGTGATCCTCGCCACCGGGCGTCGCCCGAACAGCGATGGCATCGGCCTGGCCGAAGCGGGCGTGGCGCTGGATGCGGCAGGGCACGTGGTGGTCGACGACTTCCAGCGCACCAGCGTGGAAGGAGTGCATGCGGTGGGAGACCTGACGGCCCGCGTGGCGCTGACGCCGGTCGCGATCGCCGCCGCGCGGCGCTTGATGGATCGCCTGTTCGGCGGTGCGCCGGACGCGCGCCTGGACTACGACGCGATCCCGACGGTGGTGTTCTCGCATCCGCCGGTGGGCCAGGTCGGGCTCACCGAGGATGAGGCGCGCAACCGGCACGGCGATGCCGTTCGGGTGTACCGTGCAGGCTTCCGGCCGATGCTGCATGCGCTGGCCGATTCGCCGCAGCGCAGCCTGTTCAAGCTGGTGTGCGTCGCCGAAGGGGAAGCCGGCGCGAGCGGGCAGCGGGTCGTGGGCATCCACCTGCTCGGGGAAGGGGTGGACGAAATCCTGCAGGGTTTCGCCGTGGCGTTGAAGCGCGGCATCACCCTCGCGGACCTGCACGATACGGTGGCGATCCATCCCACGTCGGCCGAGGAAGTGGTGCTGATGCGCTAGGAGAGGGGGCATGACCGACACCATCTACACCCTGCACCGCGGCAACGCACCGCTGCTGGTGAGCCTGCCGCACGACGGCAGCGAAATCCCGAAGGCGCTGGCGGCGCGGATGACACCCTCCGCGCGGCGGGCGCCGGATACCGACTGGCACGTCGCGCGCCTGTATGCATTCGCCATGGCGCTTGGCGCCTCGGTGCTGGCGCCCTGCTACTCGCGCTACGTGGTCGACCTCAACCGCCCGCCGGACGACGCCTCGCTGTATCCCGGGCAGAACACCACCGGCCTGTGCCCGGTGCGGCAGTTCAGCAACCAGCCCGTCTATCGCGACGGCGAGGAACCCGATGCCGCCGAAGTCGCGGCGCGCGTGGACCGCTACTGGCGGCCGTACCACGATTGCCTGCGTGCGGAACTGGAGCGCCTTCTCGGCACGCATGGGCGCGTGGTGCTGTGGGAAGGGCATTCGATCCGCGGCGAGGTGCCGTTCCTGTTCGAAGGACGGTTGCCGGACCTCAACCTGGGCACCGCCGGCGGCACCAGCGCATCGCCGGCGCTGCAGCAACGGCTGGAAGCCGTGCTGGCCGGGCAGGCGGACTACGACTGGGTCGCCAATGGCCGCTTCAAGGGTGGCTACATCACGCGCCACTACGGCGATCCCGCGCGCGGCGTCGACGCGGTGCAGCTGGAGATCAGCCAGCGCATCTACATGGACGAGGGCAGCTTCGCCTGGGACGAGGCGAAGGCCGCGCGTGCGCAACAGGTGTTGCGCGCGCTGTTGCGGGCGGCGCTGGAGTAGCGCCGCCGCGCGCGGCGCTCAGCGGGCGCCGTCGCCGATGTGGCGGTCGAGGAAGGCTTCCATCCGCCGGTAGAGCTCGGCGCGGTTCTCGGGCTTGTAGAAGCCATGGCCTTCGCCCTGGGCCACCATCGACTCGACCTCGACGCCACGCGCCGCGAATGCCTTCTTCAGCGCTTCGAACTGTTCCATCGGCACGCGCTGGTCGATGCTGCCCTGGGCCAGGAGCACCGGGACCTGGATCTTGTCGGCGTTCTGCGCGGGCGACCACGCCTTCAGCTGCGCCGCGTCCGTGCCGAGCACCCGCTCGAGGTAGCTGCGACCGGACCTCCTGTCGTTGATGTCGCCTTCGGCCTTCATGACTTCCAGGTCGTACACGCCGACATAGCCGATCGCGCACTTGTAAAGCTCCGGGTAGCGGATCGGCTGCATCAGCGCGGCATAGCCGCCATAGCTGGCACCGTAGGTGCAGATGCGCTGCGGGTCGGCGAGGCCCTGCTCGATCGCCCAGCGCACGCCGTCGGCGACGTCGTCCTGCATCTTGCCGCCCCATTCGCGGTAGCCGCTGCGCATGAAGTCCATGCCGCGGCCGCCGGAGCCGCGGTAGTTGACCTGCAGCACGGCATAGCCGCGGCTGGCGAGGAACTGCGCGTCGCTGTCGAAGCCCCAGCTGTCGTACGGGCCGTGCGGGCCGCCGTGCGGCATCACCACCAGCGGCCGGGCGCCGCCGGCCTGCGGCGCGGTGTAGAAGCCGTGCAGCACCAGGCCGTCGCGCGACTGGAAGCTGACCGGCCTGCTCGGCGACATCGCGGTGGCGTCGATCCACGGCATCAGTTCGTTGACCAGCTGCACCTTGCCCTGGTCGCGGTCGAACAGGTAATAGGCACCCGGGTGGCGATCGCCCCAGGCCATGAACAGCACCTTGCGGTCGTCGCGGGTCCAGTCGAGCAGCGACACCATCTGCCCCGGAAACGCCTTGAGCAGGCCGACGTGCAGCTGCGCCCATTCGGACGCGGGGTCCAGGTATTCGACCGAGGGCTTGTCCTCGTCGTAGGTGACCCCGAAGGGCGCGCCATCGTGGCCGGCATGCAGGATGCCGGCGATGGCGACGTCGTCGCGCCCGGCCAGGCGCTGGCGCGTGCCCTTGGCCAGGTCGACCCGGTACAGCTGGCTGGGTTCGCCCTTGTCCACGATCGTGGCATAGGCGGTGTTGTCGTCGGCCATGACGTGGACCAGGTCCATGTCGTAACCGGCCAGCGTCGCGGGCACCGGCATCCAGTCGCTGGCGGGTGCAGGACGGTAGGCCAGCACCGGGTCGCCGTTGTCGTCGGTGGTGGTCTTCAGCCGCGCCTTGCCGGAATGGTCGAACTGGAACACCGCGGTTTCGGGGGTCTGTTCGACCAGTTCGCGATGACCGGTGCGGGTATCGACCTCGTAGATCGAAGTGGTCAAATCGTCGTCGCCGCGGCTGGTGGGCCATGCGGTGAAGTCCACCAGCACCTTGCCGGGTTCGGCATCCAGCACCTTGACCACGGTGGCGAAGCCGCGGTCCTTGCGACGGCCGCGCTTGTTGCCGTTGTCGGGGACGTAGGCGAACAGGGTTTCCTGGGTCCTGCCGGCAACGTCCGAACTCATCAGCTCGCCGTAGCTGTACGGGCGCGCCTCCAGCGGTTCCATCTTCGCCCGGGAAACCACGATCTGTTCGTCGTCGCTCCAGACCAGGTCGGTGACGTGCTGCTGCCTGCCGAAGCGCAATACCTGGGTGTCGCCGCTGCCATCCAGGCGGACGATCTGCAGTTGCGTTTCCATGCCGCCCTCGTTCGGCATCGCCAGGGCGATGTACTCGCCCGAAGGCGACAGGCTCGCCGAGAACACCTCGGCATGGCGGGCGAAGTCCCCCGCGGGCACTTGCGCACTTGCGGCGCTGGCGGCGCTGGCGGCGGCCAGCAGGATGACGGCCAGGCTCGTCGAAGCATTTGCGCGCATGCGCGGTTCCCCCCCGGAAACGATGAAGACGTACGCGAGGATAAGGGCGCGCGCGTACCCGACGAAGCGCGGCGTCGGTCAGGAAGCTGAAAGCGTGATCGAGGTCCGCGCCGGCTAGACGTCCAGCGTGGCCAGGTCGCCCTTGCCCTCCAGCCAGGCCTTGCGGTCGCCGGCGCGCTTCTTGCCCAGCAGCATGTCCATCAGCGACGCGGTTTCCACCGCATCGTCCACCGTCAGCTGCACCAGCCGGCGGGTATCCGGATGGATGGTGGATTCACGCAGCTGCGAGGGATTCATCTCGCCCAGGCCCTTGAAGCGGGTGACGTGCACCGCGCCCTTGAGCTTCTCGCGTTCGATCTTCTCCAGCAGCAGGCGCTTTTCCTCCTCGTCCAGCGCATAGAACACCTGCTTGCCCACGTCGACGCGGAACAGCGGCGGCATCGCCACGAACACGTGGCCGTCGCGCACCAGCGACGGGAAGTGGCGCAGGAACAGAGCCGACAGCAGGGTGGCGATGTGCAGGCCGTCGGAATCGGCGTCGGCGAGGATCACCACCTTGCCGTAGCGCAGGCCGGAAATGTCGTCCTTGCCCGGATCGCAGCCGATCGCCACGGCCAGATCGTGCACCTCGCTGGAGGCGAGCACGCCGCCCGAGGCCACTTCCCAGGTGTTGAGGATCTTGCCGCGCAACGGCAGGATCGCCTGGAAATCCTTGTCCCGCGCCTGGCGCGCGCTGCCGCCGGCCGAATCGCCCTCCACCAGGAACAGTTCGGTGCGCGAGAGGTCCTGGCTGATGCAGTCGGCCAGCTTGCCGGGCAGGGCGGGGCCCTGGGTGACCTTCTTGCGGGTCACCTGCTTCTCGGTCTTCAGCCGTGCGCTGGCGCGATCGATCGCCAGCTGCGCGATCTTCCCGCCCAATTCGACGTGCTGGTTGAGCCACAGCGAGAACGCGTCGTGCGCGGCGGACTCGACGAAGCCCGCCGCCTGGCGCGAGCTCAGGCGTTCCTTGGTCTGGCCGCTGAACTGCGGCTCGGTCATCTTCAGCGACAGCACGAACGCGGCGCGGTCCCACACGTCTTCCGGCGCCAGCTTGATCCCGCGCGGCAGCAGGTTGCGGAAGTCGCAGAACTCGCGCAACGCATCGGTGCATCCGGTGCGCAGGCCGTTGACGTGCGTGCCGTGTTGCGCGGTGGGGATCAGGTTGACGTAGCTTTCCTGCACCAGGTCGCCATCGGCGACCCAGGCGATCGCCCAGTCGAGGACCTCGGTTTCCTTCTTCAGCGAGCCGGTGAACAGCTCCGGCGGCAACAGTTCCGCCTTCGCCAGCCCGCCCTTCTGCAATTCGCTGGCCAGGTACGCGCGCAGGCCGTCGTCGTAGCGCCACTCGTCGCGCTCGCCGCTGGCCTCGTCGTGCAGGCGCACGGTCAGTCCCGGGCACAGCACCGCCTTGGCGCGCAGCAGGTGGCGCAATGCGCGCAGGTTGAATTTCGGGCTGTCGAAGTACTTCGGGTCCGGCCAGAAGCGCAACCGCGTGCCGGTGTTGCGCTTGCCGACGCCGCCGACGACTTCCAGCGCGCTGGCGCGCTCGCCGCCGGCGAAGGCCATGTGGTACTCGTTGCCGTCGCGCTTGATCCAGACGTCGAGCCGCTTCGACAGTGCGTTCACCACGCTGACGCCGACGCCGTGCAGGCCGCCGGAGAAGGTGTAGTTGCGGTTGCTGAACTTGCCGCCGGCGTGCAGCCTGGTGAGGATCAGCTCGACCCCGGGCACCTGCTCCTCCGGGTGCACGTCCACCGGCATGCCGCGGCCGTCGTCGGAAACCTCGCAGGAGCCGTCGGTCCGCAGCACGACCTCGATCTCGCGGGCGTGGCCGGCCAGGGCCTCGTCCACCGAGTTGTCGATCACTTCCTGCGCGAGGTGGTTGGGGCGGGTGGTGTCGGTGTACATCCCCGGCCTGCGGCGGACCGGGTCGAGGCCGGAAAGGACCTCGATATCTGCGGCATCGTAACGGCTGCTCATCCCGCCATTGTCGCGTAGAATGGGGCTTTCCAGCGAGTCGCTGCCGCCATGAATCCCGCAAGCCCCGTCACCCCCCTGATCTTCGTCACCGGGGGCGTGGTGTCTTCGCTAGGCAAGGGCATCGCCGCCGCCTCGCTGGCTGCGATCCTGGAAGCGCGCGGCCTGCGGGTCACGCTGATGAAGCTGGACCCGTACATCAACGTCGACCCGGGCACGATGAGCCCGTTCCAGCACGGCGAGGTCTACGTCACCGACGACGGCGCCGAGACGGACCTCGACCTGGGCCACTACGAGCGCTTCGTCAACACCCGCTTGAGCGGCCGCAACTCGATCAGCGCCGGCAAGGTGTACGAGGCGGTGATCCGCAAGGAGCGCCGCGGCGACTATCTCGGCGGCACCGTGCAGGTGATCCCGCACATCACCGACGAGATCAAGCGCAGCATCGACGCGGCCACCGCCGGCTACGACGTGGCGCTGGTGGAGATCGGCGGCACCGTCGGCGACATCGAATCGCTGCCGTTCCTGGAGGCGATCCGCCAGGTCCGCACCGAGCGCGGCCCGCACATGGCGATGTTCATGCACCTGACCCTGGTGCCGTGGATCGCCGCCGCCGGCGAGCTGAAGACCAAGCCGACCCAGCACTCGGTGAAGGAACTGCGTTCGATCGGCATCCAGCCGGACGTGCTGGTGTGCCGCAGCGAGCAGCCGCTGCCCGACAGCGAGCGCCGCAAGATCGCGTTGTTCACCAACGTGCCCGAGAAGGCGGTGATTTCCGCTATCGACCTGGACAACATCTACAAGCTGCCGATGTGGCTGCGGGCGCAAGGGCTCGACCAGATCGCGGTCGACAGCCTGCGCCTCAACGACAAGGCCGCGCCGCAGGCCGACCTGTCGCAGTGGGAAGCTGTGGTGGACGCGGCCGAGCACCCGGTGGACGCCGTCACCATCGCCGTGGTCGGCAAGTACGTCGACCACCAGGACGCCTACAAGTCGCTCGCCGAAGCGCTGAAGCACGGCGGCCTGCGCCAGCGCACCAGGGTGACGCTGCGCTGGCTCGAATCGGCGGAGATCGAGCGCGAGGGCGCGAACGCACTGGAAGGCGTCGACGGCATCCTGGTGCCCGGAGGCTTCGGCGACCGCGGCTTCGAAGGCAAGGTGCTGGCGGCGAAGACCGCGCGCGAGGCCGGGGTGCCGTATTTCGGCATCTGCTACGGCATGCAGGCCGCGGTGGTGGACTACGCGCGCCACGTCGCCGGCCTGGAAGGTGCCAACAGCACCGAGAACGACAAGCAGAGCGCGCATCCGGTGATCGGCCTGATCACCGAGTGGCGCACCGCCAGCGGCGACATCGAGCGCCGCAGCGAGGAGTCCGACCTGGGCGGGACCATGCGCCTGGGCCTGCAGGAGCAGCGGATCAAGCCCGGGACGCTGGCGCACAGGCTCTATGGCGCCGACGTGGTCGGCGAGCGCCATCGCCACCGCTACGAGTTCAACAACCGGTATCGCACCCAGCTCGAGGACGCGGGCCTGGTGATCAGCGCGAAGTCGATGGACGACCTGCTGGTGGAAATGATCGAACTGCCGCAGTCGGTGCACCCCTGGTTCCTGGCTTGCCAGGCGCACCCGGAATTCCTGTCCACGCCGCGCAGCGGCCATCCGCTGTTCATCGGCTTCATCCGCGCCGCCCGCGAGCATCGGGCCCAGGCGGGGGGGCGGCTGCTGAAGGAGGCCGGTGCATGAAGCTGTGCGGATTCGAGGTCGGGCTCGACCAGCCGTTCTTCCTGATCGCCGGGCCGTGCGTGATCGAGTCGATGCAGCTGCAGCTGGACACGGCGGGCAAGTTGCAGGAGATCACCTCGGCGCTGGGCGTGCCCTTCATCTTCAAGTCCAGCTTCGACAAGGCCAATCGCACCTCCGGCGAGAGCTTCCGCGGCCCCGGGCTGGAAGAGGGCTTGAAGGTGCTGGCCGAAGTGAAGCGGCAACTCGGCGTGCCGGTGCTCACCGACGTCCACGAATACACGCCGATGGACGAGGTGGCCGAAGTCGTCGACGTGCTGCAGACCCCGGCGTTCCTGTGCCGGCAGACCGATTTCATCCGCAGGGTGGCCAGCGCAGGGCGCCCGGTGAACATCAAGAAGGGCCAGTTCCTGTCGCCGTGGGAGATGAAGCACGTCACCGACAAAGCGAAGGCGACCGGCAACGCGCAGATCATGGCCTGCGAGCGCGGGGTGAGCTTCGGCTACAACAACCTGGTCAGCGACATGCGTTCGCTGGCGGTGATGCGCGATACCGGTTGCCCGGTGGTGTTCGACGCCACCCATTCGGTGCAGCTGCCCGGCGGTGCCGGCGGCAAGAGCGGCGGCCAGCGCGAGTTCGTGCCGGTGCTGGCGCGCGCGGCGATGGCGGCGGGCATTTCCGGCATCTTCATGGAAACCCACCCCGACCCCGACAAGGCCCTCAGCGACGGCCCCAACGCCTGGCCCCTGGGCAAGATGCGCGCCCTCCTCGAAACCCTCATCGCCATCGACCGCACCACCAAGCAGTCCGGCTTCCTGGAGCAGGAAGCAACCGCAGGACGCGGATCACGCGGATAAGAGCGGATCAACACGGAAATGGGTTAGTGGTCCACAGCGGTTGCCAATCCCTGCTCGATCCGCTGTTATCCGTTCTCGATCCGCGTTGATCCGCGTCAAAACCAATCCCCAACAATCGACGACTATGACGACAATCGCCAAGATCCATGCACGGGAAATCCTCGACAGCCGGGGCAATCCGACGCTCGAAGCGGAAGTGACGCTGGCCGACGGCAGCTTCGGCCGCGCCATGGTGCCCTCGGGCGCGTCCACCGGCAGCAAGGAAGCCGTGGAGCTGCGCGACGGCGACAAGACGCGCTACGGCGGCAAGGGCGTGCGCAAGGCGGTCGCCAACGTCAACACCACGATCGCCCAGGCGCTGCAGGGTTTCGAAGGCGACCAGGCCGCGCTCGACCGCCGCCTCATCGACCTCGACGGCACCGAGAACAAGGGTCGCCTCGGCGCCAACGCGCTGCTCGGCGTGTCGCTGGCCAACGCGCACGCGGTGGCCGCTTCCCGGCGCATGCCGCTGTGGCGGCACCTGGCCAATGGCCGCGAGCCCGTGCTTCCGGTGCCGATGATGAACATCATCAACGGCGGCGCGCACGCTGACAACAACGTCGACCTGCAGGAGTTCATGGTGCTGCCGGTCGGTTTCACCTCCTTCTCCGAGGCGCTGCGCTCGGGCGCCGAGATCTTCCACGCGCTGAAGTCGGTGCTGAAGGGCCGCGGCCTTTCCACCGCGGTCGGCGACGAGGGCGGCTTCGCGCCTGACCTGCGCAGCAACGAGGAAGCGCTGGAAGCGATCCTCGAGGCGATCGGCAAGGCCGGCTACAAGGCGGGCGAGGACGTGCTGCTGGGCCTGGACGTGGCCTCGACCGAGTTCTTCGAGAACGGCAAGTACAACCTCACCGGCGAAGGCAAGCGCCTCACCGGCGAACAGTTCACCGACTTCCTCGCCAGCTGGTGCGCGCAGTACCCGATCGCCACCATCGAGGACGGCATGTCCGAGGACGACTGGGATGGCTGGAAGCTGCTGACCGCGCGCCTGGGCGAGAAGGTGCAGTTGGTCGGGGACGACCTGTTCGTGACCAACCCGCGGATCTTCCGCGACGGCATCGACCAGGGCGTGGCCAACGCCATCCTGGTCAAGGTCAACCAGATCGGCACGTTGACCGAGACGCTTGAAGCCATCGCCATGGCCGACGCCGCGCGCTACGCCGCGGTGGTCTCGCACCGATCGGGCGAGACCGGCGATACCACCATCGCCGACATCGCGGTGGCGACCACCGCCACCCAGATCAAGACCGGCTCGCTGTGCCGAAGCGATCGCGTCGCCAAGTACAACCAGCTGCTGCGGATCGAGGAGGCATTGGGCAGCGGGGCGAAGTACGCCGGCCGCGACGCGTTCGTCTCGCTGCATCGCTGACGCCGCCACCCCGATGCGCGGCCTGCGGATCGTGCTCCTGGTGTTGCTGGCGCTGCTGGCCTGGCTGCAGTACCGCCTGTGGTTCGGCAACGGTGGCGAGCGCGAGGTCGCGGCGCTGCAGTCGCGGGTCGAGCGCCAGGCGCGCGACAACACCGGCCTGCGCCAGCGCAACGATGCGCTGGCGGCCGAGGTCGAGGACCTGAAATCGGGCGAGGCCGCGGTCGAGGAACGTGCGCGCAACGAGCTGGGCATGATCAAGCCCGGCGAAACCTTCTACCGCGTGATCGAACGCCAGGACAGCGTGCCGGCCGAAGGCACGGAGCCCGATGCGCCGATCGAAGCGGAGCCGCTGCCTTGACCTGGGCCGTGGTCCCCGCCGGCGGTTCGGGTGCCCGGTTCGGTGGGCCGGTGCCGAAGCAGTACATCGAAGTCGATGGCGAGCCGCTCATCGCCCATACCCTGCGCGTGCTGCTCTCGCACCCGGCGGTGGAGGGCGTGGTGGTTGCGCTCGCCGCAGGGGATGCGCACTGGCCCGGATGGCGCGAGATCGAGGGCAAGCCCGTGATCGCTTGCACCGGTGGCGCCTCGCGCGCCGATTCGGTGCTGGCTGCGCTGCAGGCCTTGCCGGACGCCGTCCGCGCCGACGACTTCGTGCTGGTGCACGACGCGGCGCGCCCGCACCTGTCCCACGCCGACCTGTCGGCGCTGCTGGAGCGCGGGCGCGCCGACCCGGTCGGCGCGATCCTCGCCGCGCCGGTGCGCGACACCCTAAAGCGTGCCGGCGACGACGGCGGCATCGACGGCACGCAACCGCGCGAGCGGCTGTGGCGCGCATTCACGCCGCAACTGTTCCGGCGCCTGCAGCTGCAGCGCGCGCTGGAAGCCGCGCGCCGCGACGGCGTCGAGGCGACCGACGAAGCCATGGCCATGGAGCGGCAGGGCGCGCGGCCGCTGCTGGTCGAGGGCAGTGAGTCCAACCTCAAGATCACCACGCCCGCCGACCTGGCGTATTACCGTTACCTGCGAGAATCGCGCGCATGAATCCCCGCATCGGCCACGGTTTCGACGTCCACGCCTTCGGCGCAGGCCACGAGGTGATGCTCGGCGGCGTGCCGGTGCCGCACGACCGCGGTGTCGTCGCGCACAGCGACGGCGACGTCGCCATCCACGCTCTGTGCGACGCGATCCTCGGCGCACTGGCGCTGGGCGACATCGGCCAGCACTTCCCGCCATCGGACCCGCGCTGGAAGGACGTCGACAGCATCCGTTTCCTGCGCCACTGCAAGAGCCTGATGGACGAGCACGGCATGGCGCTCGGCAATGCCGACGTGACCATCGTCTGCGAACGGCCCAGGGTCGGGCCGCACGTGGCAGCGATGCGGTCGGCGCTGGCGGCGGCCCTGGGTGCGGACATCGGCTGCGTCAGCATCAAGGCGACCACCACCGAAGGGCTTGGCCCGACCGGCCGCGGCGAGGGCATCGCCGCGCACGCGGTGTGCCTGCTCGTGCCGGCGTGAGCGCCGTGGACTGGCCGGCGGCGCATGGCGCGCCGGTCCTGTCGGCGCGGATCCGGACCACGCCCGAGGATTTCAGGGTCGAGGAACTCGATGCGTTCGAGCCCAGCGGCGCGGGCGAACACCTGCTGCTCAGCATCGAAAAGCGCGGGATGAACACGGCGTTCGCGGCGAAGCTGCTGGCGCAATGGGCCAGCGTCGGCGAGGCCGCGGTCGGCTACGCCGGGCTGAAGGACCGGCACGCGGTCACGGTGCAACGTTTCAGCGTCCAATTGCCCGGTCGCGAGGCCCCGGACGTGGCAGCGCTGGAAGCTAACGAGGGACTACGGGTGCTGGCGATAGCGCGGCACTCACGCAAGCTCCCGCGCGGCGCGCTGGCCGGCAACCGCTTCGTGCTGGTGCTGCGCGAGGTCGACGGCGCGCGCGACGCGATCGAGCGACGCCTGCGGGCGATCGCCTCGCGCGGCGTGCCCAACTACTTCGGCGAGCAGCGCTTCGGCCGCGGCGGCGACAACGTCGGCAACGCGCTGGCGATGTTCGGCGGGCGCCGCGTCGCCCGCGAGCAGCGCACCCACCTGCTGTCGGCGGCGCGTTCGCAACTGTTCAACCGCGTGCTGGGTGCGCGCGTGGCGGCAGGGAACTGGGATGGCGCGCTGGACGGCGAGGTGTGGATGCTCGACGGCAGCCGCAGCGTGTTCGGCCCGCAGCCGTTCGACGACATCCTGGCCGGACGCTTGGCGGCGTTCGACATCCATCCCACCGCGCCGCTGTGGGGTCGCGGCGCGTTGCGCAGCGAATCCGGCGCCGCGGCGCTCGAGCACGAGGCACTGGCGGATCCGGAATCGCTGGCGCTGCGCGCGGGGCTGGAAGCGGCCGGGTTGAAGCAGGAGCGCCGCGCCACGCGCCTGCGTCCGCAGGGACTGGAGTGGGCGTGGCCCGACGACGCGGTGCTGGAACTGCGCTTCGGCCTGCCGCCAGGGGCATATGCCACCACGCTGCTAGCGGAGCTGGGGGCGCTTCAGTAACACCAGCACGGCGCCCGCACCGCCCTGCGCCGCCGGCGCCGATGCGAACGCGAGCACGTCGCCACGCTGGCGCAGCATGCGGTCCACCAGGTTCTTCAGCACCGGCACGCCGCTGTCCGAATGCAGGCCCTTGCCGTGGACGATGCGCACGCAACCCAGGCCCGCGCCGCGCGCGCCGGCGAGGAAGGCGCGCAGCAGCGCTTCGGCCTGCGCGGTATCGCTACAGTGCAGGTCGAGTTCGTCCTGCGCGGCGTACTGGCCCTTGCGCAGGCGTTGCAGCACGCGGCCGGGGACCTCATCGCGGCGGTAGCAGAGCGCGTCGCCCGCTTCGAGAGTGTCGCCGGCCATCGCGCGGCGGAATTCGCCGACGGCTTCCTCATGGTCGCGCGCCGCCATCCGCGGCACCGCGCGGGGCGGGGCCTTGCGCGGCGGCTCGGGAACCGGCGGCAACTCGCGCACCGGGCCGATCGCATCGCGGAACAGGGCGGCGTCGTCGACGTCGTTTCCTGGCGGCGGCTCGCGGTTTTTACCCATGCCCCACGCTATCATGGCGACATGCGCGTACTGGTCTGCAACGACGACGGCGTCGACGCCCCTGGCATCCAGGTCCTTGCCGCCGGCCTGCGTGCCGCCGGCCACGACGTGATCGTGGTCGCGCCGGATCGCGACCGTTCCGGCGCCAGCAATTCGCTGACCCTGGACATGCCGGTCCGCGTGGTCCGCCTGGACGAACACACCTGGCGCGTGCACGGCACGCCGACCGACTGCGTGCACGTGGCCATCACCGGCATGCTCGAGCAGGAGCCGGACATGGTGGTGTCCGGGATCAACAACACCGCCAACCTCGGCGATGACGTGATCTATTCGGGCACCGTCGCCGCGGCGATGGAAGGGCGCTTCCTCGGCCTGCCCGCGGTCGCGGTGTCGCTGGCCACCGCCGACCGCCTGCCCAACCACTACGAAACCGCCGCGCGCGCCGTGGTCGGGATCATCGCCCGGCTGAAGACCGATCCGCTGCCGGCCGACACGATCCTCAACGTCAACGTGCCGGACCTGCCCTGGAGCGACGTGCGCGGGGTCGAAGTCGCGCGCCTGGGCAACCGCCACCGTGCCGAACCCTGCGTGCAGCAGGAGGATCCGCGCGGCCGCAAGTGGTGGTGGATCGGGCCCGCCGGACCGGAACTGGACTCGGGGCCGGGCACCGATTTCCACGCGGTGCGCACCGGCCACATCTCGATCACTCCGATCCAGGTCGACCTGACCCGCTACCAGGCGCTGGAACAGGTGGCCAGCTGGGTCGGCGGGCTGGAAGCCTCGCTCCGCGCGCAACCGCCCCGCGGGGAGGCGGCATGACCGCGCGGATGCGCCTGAAGCCGGAAGCGGTCGGCGTCGGCATGACCTCGCAGCGCGTGCGCGACCGGTTGATCGAGCGCCTGCGCGCCGGTCCCGTCCCCGGCGCGGGCATCACCGACGAGCGCGTGCTCAACGCGATCCGCACCGTGCCGCGGCACCTGTTCGTGGACGAGGCCTTCGCCACCCGCGCCTACGAGGACACGGCCTTGCCGATCGGCCACGGCCAGACCATTTCCCAGCCCTGGGTGGTGGCGAAGATGACCGAGGCATTGTTCGCCGACCGCGCACAGCCGAAAAAGGTGCTGGAAATCGGTACCGGTTCCGGTTACCAGGGCGCGATCCTCGCCGCGCTGGGCCTGGAAGTGTTCACCGTCGAGCGCATCGGCGACTTGCTGCGGCAGGCGCGCAAGCGCTTCCGCGCGCTCGGACTGACCGTGCGCAGCCGCCACGACGACGGCCGCATCGGCTGGCCGGAAGCCGCGCCGTTCGACGCCATCGTCGTCACCGCCGCGGCGCCGGCGCTGGTCGATGCGCTGACCGAGCAACTCGCGCCCGGCGGCACACTGGTCGCGCCCGTCGGCGGCGCCGACGCGCAGTCGCTGCTGCGCCTGCGCAAGGACGCCGAAGGCCGGATCACCCGCGAGGACCTGGGCCCGGTGGTGTTCGTGCCGCTGCTGTCGGGAATGCTCGATTGAAGCTGTTCGGGCCGCTCTACGAGCGCGCACTGGCGTGGGCCCGTCACCGCAACGCGCCGGCGCTGCTGACCCTGCTCAGTTTCGCCGAGGCGGTGTTCTTCCCGGTGGTCCCGGAAATCATGCTGGCGCCGATGGCGCTGGCGCAGCCGCGGCGCGCGTTCCACTTCGCCACGCTGAGCCTCGCCGGCTCGCTGGTCGGTGCGCTGGTCGGCTATTTCCTCGGCCATTACGCCTTCGAACTGGTCAAGCCGCTGTTTGCCGAACTCGGCTGGCTGCACAAGATAAACGAGCAGGTGGTGTACCTGCGCGAGATCGCGATCGAGTCGCCGTGGAAGGCGTTCTGGATCCTGGTGCTGGCCGGTTTCACCCCGATCCCCCTGAAGTTCTTCACCTGGGCTTCCGGCATCGTCGGCGTGCCCCTGTTCCCGTTCATGGCCAGCATGTTCGTCGGCCGCGGCAAGCGCGTGTATCTGGTCGCCGGCGCGATCCGCCTCGGCGGCGCCCGCGCCGAGGCGGCACTGCGCCGCTGGATCGAGCCGCTTGGCTGGATCGCCACGGTGTTGCTGCTCGGCGCCATCGGCTACCTTGTCTGGCATGCGTACGCATGAGGTGGTGCGGATGAAGGCGGGCGCGCTGGCGGGACTGGCGCTGGCTTGCCTGGTGCTCGCGGGTTGCGGCAGCAGCCACGTGGTGCGCCGCGCGCCCACCGGCAGCGCCCCGGTTTCGGTGTCGACGCCCAAGTACGGCGTCACCACCACCGTGCAGCGCGGGCAGAACCTGTACCGCATCGCCGCCGACAACGGCATCACCCTGCGCGACCTCGCCGCCTGGAACGGCATCCCGGCGCCATACACCATCTATCCCGGGCAACGCCTGCGGCTGTATCCAGGCGCCGGCGGCAGCACCGCCCGGCCGCGCAGTGGCGGCGGTTCCGCGTCGAGCCGGCCGAAACCGGCAGCGCCGGCGCCCAGGCCCGCGCCGGCACCTCCCGCCTCGCCGTTCGCCTGGCGCTGGCCGGCCGATGGCGTGCTGCTGTCGCGCTACGTCGCCGGCGAACCGACCAAGCAGGGCATCGACATCGGCGGCAGCGAAGGCGCGCCGGTGCGCGCCGCGGCCGACGGCGTGGTGGTGTATTCGGGTTCGGGACTGGTCGGCTATGGCGAGCTGGTGATCGTGAAGCACGACGACCAGTGGCTATCGGCGTACGGCCACAACCGCGCGCGCCTGGTGAACGAGGGCGCCATGGTCAAGGCGGGGCAGGCGATTGCGGAGCTCGGCCACAGTGGCGCCGCCCGCGACATGCTGCACTTCGAGATCCGTTACAACGGCAAGCCGGTGGATCCGCTGGCCTACCTGCCGAAACGCTGATCCGCTCTATGAACCGTCCGCGGGAATGATGAAAGCGGCCACGACGCGCCGCCCTTCGCCCGCCAGCACGCTGTAGGTCCGGGCGGCGGCGGCGTTGGTCATCGCCTCCAGGCCGATCCCGCGCCGCAGGCAGGCGGCCTGGGTCGCGGGCGGAGCGAACGCCTGCGCCGCGCCGGTACCCAGCAATACCACTTCCGGCTCCAGCGCCAGCAGCGGCGAAAGATCCTCGGGCCGCAGCGCGCCCGCGTCGGTCACCGGCCAGTCCTCCACCAGGGCGCCGGGAGCGACGATGAAACTGCGGCGCAGGGTGCGTTCGTTGACCAGCGCCGACTCGCCGTCGGCGCCGCGCAGGACGTAGTCGTAGTCCGGCTTGTCCTCGTGAAGCTGCATCTCAGGCGCGGGGCAGCACGATCTGCCGGCGGTCCTTCGAGGGGCGGTAAAGCACCGCGGTGTGGCCGATGCGCTGCACCAGCGCGGCGCCGGTGCGCTCGGCCAATGTGCCGATCATGGCGTCGCGGGCCTCGCGGTCCTCGCCGCCGACCTTCACCTTGATCAGCTCGTGGTGTTCCAGGGCCAGTTCCACCTCGGCGACGAGCGCGTCGCTGATGCCCTTGCCCCCGACCTGCAACATGGCCTTGAGGTCATGCGCCTGGCCGCGCAGGAAACGGGTCTGGGCGCTGGTGAGGGCTGTCGTCATCGGGGTGGTGCGGGGCGTCCGGTCAGGCTTGGCAGGGTATCATGGCGGCACGCATGGCCACCCGCAGCAAGTCCAGCCAGCGCTGGCTGAAGGAGCATTTTTCCGACCCCTACGTGAAGAAGGCGCAGGCGGAAGGGCTGCGCTCGCGCGCGGCGTACAAGCTGGAGGAACTGGTCGAGCGCGATCGCCTGCTCAAGCCGGGCATGGTCGTGGTCGACCTGGGCGCGGCGCCGGGTGGCTGGTCGCAGTGGGTGCGGCAGGCGCTGGGCGACAGCGGCCGCGTCGTCGCGTTGGACATCCTCGAGATGCCCACGCTGGCCGGGGTCGAATTCCTTCATGGCGACTTCAGGGAGGATGCGGTCCTATCGCGTCTAGAGGCGACGCTCGGCGGCGCCCCTGTGGACCTTGTCCTGTCCGACATGGCCCCCAATAAGAGTGGCATGGATGCCGTCGACCAGCCGCGGATGATGCACCTGGCGGAACTGGCCATGGACTTCGCCGACCGGCACCTGCGCCCCGGCGGGGATTTCCTGATCAAGCTGTTCCAGGGCGCCGGGTTCGACGATTACCTGCGGGACTTGCGCCGCCGGTATGCGAAAGTCTCCATCCGCAAGCCGGCCGCCTCGCGCAAGCGCTCGCCGGAAGTCTATGCACTCGCGCAAGGCAAACTGACGGAAGTGAAATCGTGAACGATCTGGTGAAGAACCTGCTGCTCTGGGTGGTCGTGGCCGTCGTGCTGCTGGTCGTGTTCCAGAGCTTCAGCCCGAAGTCGGCGACGACGCAGGCGCTGACCTACGACCAGTTCGTGCAGGAAGTGCAGGGCGACCGCGTCTCCCAGGTGAAGATCGCCGAGGACCGCACCACCATCACCGGCGAGCGCAAGGACGGCAGCAAGTTCACCACCTACGCGCCGGTGGACAAGGACATGGTCAACGACCTGCTGAACCACCAGGTGACGCTGGTGCAGACGCCGCCGTCCAGCGGCATGTCGATCGGCATGATCCTGGTGAATGTGCTGCCGTGGCTGCTGTTCATCGGCATCTGGGTGTACTTCATGCGGCAGATGCAGCAGGGCGGGGGCAAGGGCGCGATGTCCTTCGGCCGCTCGCGCGCCAAGCTGCTCAACGAGGACCAGACCAAGGTCACCTTCGCCGACGTCGCCGGCTGCGACGAGGCCAAGGAAGAAGTGTCGGAGCTGGTCGAGTTCCTGCGCGACCCGTCGCGGTTCCAGAAGCTGGGCGGCAAGATCCCGCGCGGCGTGCTGATGGTCGGCCCGCCGGGCACCGGCAAGACGCTGCTGGCCAAGGCCATCGCCGGCGAGGCCAAGGTGCCATTCTTCTCGATTTCCGGTTCGGACTTCGTCGAGATGTTCGTCGGCGTCGGCGCCTCGCGCGTACGCGACATGTTCGAGCAGGCCAAGAAGCACGCGCCGTGCATCATCTTCATCGACGAGATCGACGCGGTCGGCCGCCACCGCGGCGCCGGCCTGGGCGGCGGCCACGACGAGCGCGAGCAGACCCTCAACCAGCTGCTGGTCGAGATGGATGGTTTCGAAGGCGGCGAAGGCGTGATCGTGGTCGCCGCGACCAACCGCCCCGACGTGCTCGACCCCGCGCTGCTGCGCCCGGGCCGCTTCGACCGCCAGGTGGTGGTCGGGCTGCCGGACGTGCGCGGCCGCGAGCAGATCCTCAAGGTGCACATGCGCAAGGTGCCGCTGGCCGACGACGTCGATCCGATGGTGGTCGCGCGCGGCACCCCGGGCTTCTCCGGCGCCGACCTGGCCAACCTGGTCAACGAGGCGGCGCTGTTCGCCGCGCGCGAGAACGCGAAGGAAGTCCGCATGGACCACTTCGACAAGGCCCGCGACAAGATCATGATGGGCGCCGAGCGCCGTTCGATGGCGATGAGCGAGCAGGAGAAGACCCTGACCGCCTACCACGAGGCGGGCCACGCGATCGTCGGCCGCCTGGTGCCCGAGCACGACCCGGTCTACAAGGTGACGATCATCCCGCGCGGCCGCGCGCTGGGCGTGACCATGTACCTGCCCGAGGGCGACAAGTATTCGTACAACCGCACCGCGATCGAGTCGCAGCTGTGCTCGCTCTACGGTGGCCGCGTCGCCGAGGAGCTGATCTTCGGCGAAGACAAGGTCACCACCGGCGCCAGCAACGACATCGAGCGCGCGACCAAGATGGCGCGCAACATGGTCACCAAGTGGGGCCTGTCCGAGCTCGGCCCGATCACCTTCGGCGAGGAGGAGGACGAGGTCTTCCTCGGCCGCTCGGTGACCCAGCACAAGAACGTGTCGGACGAGACCGCGCGGCGCATCGACGAGATGGTCCGCGGGATCCTCGACAAGGCCTATCGCCGCACGACGAAGATCCTCACCGACAACCTCGGGAAGCTGCACGCGATGGCGAAGCTGCTGCTCGAGTACGAGACCATCGACGTGCCGCAGATCGACGCGATCATGGAAGGCCGCGATCCGCCGCCGCCGATGGGCTGGAGCCCCGGCGGCCCGGGCAAGGACCGCCCCAAGCCGATCACCATCGGCGGCCCCGCCGAGGTGTAGGGGCTCTGCCTTCGGGGGGCTTTTGCCGGGCGGGGCAGCCCCTTGGGCGAATGTCCCCCGGCCTTCGGCCTCCTCCTTTAGTTCGCCCAAGGGGCTGCCCCGCCCGGCAGCGCGTGCCCCAAGCGGATAGCGCGCACTCGGCTACAAGAAGCGAGGAGCTCCGGATTCGATGCGAGAGCGCCGATCCGAAGTTCCTATCCTCCGGCTCCGGGTATGCTTTCGGGATGTTCGACACGTCCCCCCAACTCGACTGCGCCGGTCGGATCCTGAAGCTCGACCGCCCGCGCGTCATGGGTATCGTCAACGTCACTCCCGATTCGTTCTCCGACGGCGGCGAGCACGCCAGCCTCGAGGACGCGGTCGCCCACGGCCTGAAGCTGGCAGGCGAGGGCGCGGACATCCTCGACGTCGGTGGCGAATCGACCCGGCCGGGCGCGGCGGAAGTGCCGCTCGAGGAAGAATTGCGCCGCGTCGTGCCGGTGGTCACCCAGCTGGCGCGCGAAACCGGCCTGCCGGTGAGCGTCGACACCTCGAAGCCGGAAGTCATGCGCGCCGCGGTCGAGGCCGGCGCCGGCATGATCAACGACGTCTACGCATTGCGCCGCGAGGGCGCGCTCGACACCGCCGCGCGACTGGGCGTGCCGGTGGTGCTGATGCACATGCTCGGCGAGCCGCGCTCGATGCAGCAGGACCCGCGCTACGACGACGTCGTCGCCGAGGTCCACCGCTTCCTCGCCGAGCGCGTCTTCGCCGCGGAGATGGGCGGCATCGACAAGAAGCGGATCGTGGTCGATCCGGGCTTCGGCTTCGGCAAGACGCGCGAGCACAACCTCGTGCTGCTGG
Source organism: Lysobacteraceae bacterium (assembly GCA_004297225.1). Classification (GTDB taxonomy): domain Bacteria; phylum Pseudomonadota; class Gammaproteobacteria; order Xanthomonadales; family Xanthomonadaceae; genus Cognatiluteimonas. Next base: position 286,601 of record SCUI01000013.1, read on the forward strand.
CGCAGCTTGAGCGCTTCACCGAGCTCGGGGTGCCGCTGCTCGCCGGCCTGTCGCGCAAGAAGACCATCGGCGAGCTCACCGGCCGCCAGGATCCGCGGGAACGCGTCCACGGTTCGGTCGCCGCGCACCTGGTCGCCGCCCAGCGCGGCGCGAAGTTGCTGCGCGTGCACGACGTCGCCGCCACCGTGGACGCGCTCAAGGTCTGGAACGCGGTCGCCGCGCAGCCGATGCCGCGGCCGAAGACCGCGACCCCGGCAATCCGCTGGCCCGACGACGAGTGACCCCGGGCCGCGCCCTTGCGGGGCGGCGGGCGCGGACGTAGGCTCGACCCAAACCTCGGGGGAGGGTCATGGAGCAGGCTGCAACCGGAGCCACCAGCAGGGTTGGCGACGCGCTTCGACGCGCCACCGCGGATCGCCAGCTCCTCGCCGCCGGCCACGCCCTGGCCATCGACGACCTTCCCCGGGCCGAATCGCTGCTCCGCGAACGCCTGCGCCGCTCGCCCACCGACGTCGCGGCGATCCGCATGCTCGCCGAGGTAGCTGCCCGCCTCGGCCGCTACGAGGACGCGACCACGCTGCTGGAACGCTGCCTCGAACTCGCGCCAGGCTTCGACGCCGCGCGCCAGAACTACGCGATGGTCCTGCACCGCCACAACCGTCCGGCCGAAGCGCTGGCGCAGGTGGAGCAACTGCTGGAACGCAATCCCGCCGACGCCGGCTGCCGCAACCTCAAGGCGGTGGTCCTGTGCCGCACCGGCGATTACGAGGCGGCGATCGACCTTTACCAGGGCATCCTCGCCCAGTTCCCGGGGCAACCACGCCTCTGGCTCAGCCTTGGACACGCGCTGAAGACCGCCGGCCATGCGGGCCGCGCGGTCGATGCGTACCGCCGCGCCGCCGCGCTCGAACCCGCGTTCGGCGATGCCTGGTGGAGCCTGGCCAACCTCAAGACCTTCCGCTTCGACGATGAAGACCTGGCGGCGATGCGGGCGCAATTGCGGCGCGGCGACCTGCGCGACGAGGACCGCCTGCACCTGGAGTTCGCCCTGGCCAAGGCACTGGAGGATCGCGGCGAGGACGAGGCCGCCTTCCGCCACTACGCCGACGGCAACGCCCGGCGGCTGGCACGGGTGCCGTATTCGGCGGACGAGAACAGCGCGCGCATCGACCGCGCGATCGAGCTGTACACCGCAGCGTTCTTCCGCGAGCGCGCCGGCAGCGGCGCGCCCGACCGCGATCCGATCTTCATCGTCGGCATGCCCCGCGCCGGCTCGACCCTGGTCGAGCAGATCCTGGCCAGCCATTCGCAGGTCGAAGGCACGATGGAACTGCCGGAGCTCACCTCGCTGGCGAGGGTGCTGCGGCTGCAGGGCAACGACGTCGATTCCCCCGCGCGCTACCACGAAGCGCTGGCAGCGCTGGCCCCCGGCGAGTTGCGCGCGCTGGGCGAGCGCTACCTCGCCAATACCCGGATCCAGCGCAAGACCGATGCGCCGCGGTTCATCGACAAGATGCCGAACAACTTCGCGCACGTCGGCCTGCTGCAGCTGGCGCTGCCCAACGCCACGATCATCGACGTGCGCCGGCATCCCATGGCCTGCGGCTTCTCGCTGTTCCGCCAGCATTTCGCCCGCGGCCAGGACTTCGCCTACAGCCTCGCCGACATCGGCCGCTTCTACCGCGATTACGTGCGGCTGATGGCGCACTTCGACGCGGTGCTGCCCGGGCGCGTGCACCGCGTGCTCTACGAGGACCTGGTGGCCGACACCGAGGGCGAGGTGCGCAGGCTGCTCGCGCATTGCGGCCTCGAGTTCGAACCCGGATGCCTGCGCTTCTTCGAGAACGAGCGCGCGGTGCGTACCGCCAGCTCCGAACAGGTGCGCCAGCCGATCTACCGCGGCGGCCTGGACCATTGGACCCGCTTCGAACCATGGCTGGAACCGCTGGAACAGGCACTGGGCCCCGTGCTCCAGGCCTGGCCGGGGGTGCCGGCTTCGCCGTGAACCACAAGGAGGAGGGAGTGCGATGAAGATGTCGGGGAGGGGAGTGGCACAACGAAAGCGGGCGCGCGCGCTGGCGCGGGTGCCGCTCGCGGTGGCGGTGTGCATGGCGCTGCAGTGGCCGGCACTGGCGCTGGCGCAGGACGGCGGCACCCAACAGGACGATGCGGCGCAATCGCAGGACCAGCCGCGCACCCTGGGCAAGGTGACGGTGACGGCGCAGAAGCGCGAGGAGAACCTCCAGGAAGTGCCGATCAGCATCCAGGCGCTGGGCGAGCAGACCCTGGAACAGCACGACGTCGCCGACTTCGACGATTTCGCCAAGCTCGTCCCCAGCCTGTCCTACGGCACCGCCGGCGGCGGCGTGTTCTCCGGGCCGGGGTTCCTGCAGGTGTACATGCGCGGCGTCGCCAGCGGCGGCGACGGCAACCATTCGGGTTCGCGCCCGAGCGTGGGCGTGTACCTGGACGAACAGCCGATCACCACCATCACCGGCGCGCTGGACGTGCACATGTTCGACATCGCCCGGGTCGAGGCGCTGGCGGGGCCGCAGGGCACGCTGTACGGCGCCAGTTCGCAGGCCGGCACGCTGCGCATCATCACCAACAAGCCCGATCCCTCCGGATTCGAGGCGAAGGTGGCGGCCGAGCTCAACACGATCGAGAAGGGCGGCACGGGCCACGTGCTCGAGGCGATGGCCAACCTGCCACTGTCGCCGGCGTCCGCGTTGCGCCTGGTCGGATGGCAGAAGCACGAGGCCGGCTACGTGGACAACGTGCCCGGCACCGTGACCTTCCCGACCTCGGGGATCGTCGCCGACAACGAGGGCTTCGTCGAGGACAACTACAACGAGGCGTTCACCGCCGGCGCCCGCGCCGCGCTGCGCATCGACCTGGACGACAACTGGACCATCAGCCCGACGGTCATGGGCCAGACCCAGGACGCGTACGGCAGCAACGGCTACGACCCAAGTGTCGGCGAGCTGGAGGTGTCGCACGGCTATCCCGAGTATTCGAAGGACAAGTGGCTGCAGGCGGCGCTGACGGTGGAGGGCAAGATCGGCAACTTCGACCTCACCTACACCTGGGCGCACCTGCGTCGCGACGTCGACTCGGCGGCCGACTACACCGACTACGGGTTCTGGTACGACACGCTCGCCGGCTACGGCGCCTACATGTGCTCCGACTTCGACCCGGTGTCCTTCACCTGCGACCCGGATACCTACGTCAATCCGTCGCAGCACATCTTCGCCAGCGACGCTTACCGCACCGACACCCACGAACTGCGCATCGCCAGCCCCGCGGACAACCGCTGGCGCCTGGTCGCGGGCCTGTTCTGGCAGGAGCAGCGCCACGACATCGAACAGGACTACAAGGTCGACGGACTGTCCACCGTGCAGGAAGTGCCCGGCTGGTCGGACACCCTCTGGCTGACCCAGCAGCAGCGCATCGATCGCGACGAGGCGGTGTTCGGCGAATTGTCCTTCGACATCACGCCGGCGCTGACCGCCACCGCGGGCCTGCGCCATTTCCGCGCCGACAACAGCCTGAAGGGCTTCTTCGGCTACGGCGACTGGGGCTGGAGCAGCTCCTCGGGGGTGGTCGCCTGCTTCAGCGACGAGCAGTTCCACGGCGCGCCCTGCGTCAACCTCGACAAGCGCGTGGAGGAGGACGACACCATCGGCCGCTTCAACCTCAGCTGGCAGCTGGACGAGGACAGGATGGTGTACGCGACCTGGTCGGAAGGCTACCGGCCGGGCGGCATCAACCGCCGCGGCACCGTGCCGCCGTACACCTCGGACTACCTCACCAACATCGAGTTCGGCTGGAAGACCTCCTGGGCCGGCGACCGGCTGATCCTCAACGGTGCGGTGTTCCGCGAGGACTGGGACGACTTCCAGTTCTCTTACCTGGGGCTCAACGGCCTGACGGAGATCCGGAACGCCAACGCTGCCCGCATCGACGGAACCGAGGTGGAGCTGCAGTGGGCGGCGACCTACAACTTCACCCTCAGTGGCGGGTTTGCCTGGTACGACGCGAAGCTGAAGGAGGACTACTGCGGCTTCAACGGGCCGGACGGCAATCCAGCCACCGACTGCCCGGACCCGCTGGCCCGCGAAGGCACGCGCCTGCCGATCACCGCGCGCTTCAAGGGCAACCTCACCGGCCGTTACACGTGGGACGTTGGCAGCGGCGAGGCGCATGTGCAGGGCGCGCTGTTCCACCAGGGCAGTCGCCGCGCCGACCTGCGCGACGCGGAGAACGCGCTGCTGGGCGAACTCGACGCCTACAGCCTGTTCGACTTCTCGGCCGGGTACACCTGGGGCTCGTGGGACCTGGACGTGTTCGTCAAGAACGTGTTCGACACGCGCACCGAACTGACCCGCTTCGCCGAATGCGCGACGCTGACGTGCGGCTACCAGCCGTACACCGTCACCTCGCCGCCGCGGACCATCGGGCTTCGCATCGCCAGGGAGTTCTGAGGCAAGATGCGGCCGGGGCGTCGTGCCCCGGCCGCAACCCCGAGACCGCATGACCGCCAGCACCCCGTTGCTCGCCACCTTCGCCGCCTACCTGCTGCTGATGGTCGGCATCGGATTCTGGGCCTGGCGTTCCACCCGCAACTTCGACGACTACATCCTTGGCGGCCGCTCGCTGGGCAGCTACGTCACCGCGCTGTCGGCCGGCGCCTCGGACATGAGCGGCTGGCTGTTGCTGGGGTTGCCCGGAGCGCTCTACCTGGGTGGCGTTTCGGAAGGCTGGATCGCGGTCGGCCTGCTGCTGGGCGCGTGGGCCAACTGGAAGTTCGTCGCCGGCCCGCTGCGCGTGTACACCGAACACGCCAGCAACGCGTTGACCTTGCCGGATTACTTCACCAACCGCTTCGCCGACGAGCACAAGCTGCTGCGGGTGATCGCCGCGCTGGTGATCCTGGTGTTCTTCGCCGTGTACTGCGCCAGCGGGATCGTGGCGGGCGCGCGGCTGTTCGAGAGCGTGTTCGGCCTGCCGTATGCGCAGGCGCTGTGGTGGGGCGCCGCCGCCACCATCCTCTACACCCTGGTCGGCGGCTTCCTCGCGGTGAGCTGGACCGATACCGTGCAGGCGACGCTGATGATCTTCGCGCTGGTGCTGACGCCGGTGGTGGTGATCGCCGGCAGCGGCGGGCTTGGCGCCAGCCTGGCGCTGATCGAGCAGGTCGACCCGGCGAAGCTGGACTGGTTCCGTGGCGGTGCGCTCGGCTTCGTCGGCATCGTCTCGCTGCTGGCCTGGGGGCTGGGCTATTTCGGCCAGCCGCACGTGCTGGCGCGGTTCATGGCCGCCGACAACCTGGCCACGATCCCGCCCGCGCGCCGGATCGGCATGACCTGGATGTTCCTGTGCCTGCTCGGGGCGATGGCGGTGGGCCTGTTCGGCAATGCATATTTCGCCGCGCACCCGGGCCTGGAAGCCGCGCTGGGCGGCAATCCCGAGCGCATCTTCATCGCGCTGGCGACGTTGCTGTTCAATCCGTGGGTCGCGGGCGTGCTGCTGTCGGCGATCCTCGCGGCGATCATGAGCACGCTGTCGTGCCAGCTGCTGGTGTGCTCGAGCGCGCTCACGGAAGACCTGTACCGCGGCTTCCTGCGGCCGCTGGCGTCGCAGCGTGAACTCGTCTGGGTGGGCCGGGCGATGGTGCTTGCCGTGGCCCTGCTCGCGATCTGGATCGCGCGCGATCCCGACAGCCGGGTGCTGGGACTGGTCAGCTACGCCTGGGCCGGCTTCGGCGCGGCGTTCGGTCCGGTCGTGCTGCTGTCGCTGTCGTGGAAGCGGATGACCCGCAACGGCGCGCTGGCGGGAATGCTGGTGGGCGCGATCGTGGTGATCGCGTGGAAGGAGATTGCCGTGGGCCAGTACGGCAGCGGACTGTACGAGATGGTGCCCGGCTTCTTCGGCGCGGTGCTGGCGATCATCGGCGTGAGCCTGCTCGATCGCCCGCCACCCGGACACGTCCAGCGCACCCACGACCAGGTCCGGGCCGAGCTGTCCGCCGGCTACTGATGGCGCGCCCGCCGGCGATCGCGCTGATGGGCCCGACCGCGTCGGGCAAGTCGGCGCTGGCGCTGGAGTGGGCCGAGCGCTTCGATGGCGAAATCGTCAGCGTCGATTCGGCGCTGGTCTACCGCAGCCTGGACATCGGTGCCGCCAAGCCGACGCGCGAGGAACAGGCGCGCGTGCGCCACCACCTGGTGGACGTGCGCGACCCCTGGCAACCGTATTCCGCCGCCGAGTTCGCGCAGGATGCGCGCGCCGCGGTGGCAGGCATCCTGGCGCGCGGCAAGCTGCCGATCCTCGCCGGCGGCACCGGGTTGTATTTCCGCGCGTTGCTGCACGGGCTGGCCGACATGCCGGCGGCCGATCCCGCAATGCGGGCGCAACTGGAACGCGAAGCAGCGGGCCGCGGCTGGGCGGCACTGCATGCCGAGCTCGCGACGGTGGATCCCGCGGCCGCGGCACGGATCCATGCCACCGACGCGCAACGGATCCAGCGCGCGCTGGAGGTGTGGCGGCTCAGCGGGCGACCGATCAGCGAATGGCAGCGCCAGCGCCGTGGTGCCAGGTTGCCGGCCCGGGTCCTGCAACTGGTGCTGGCGCCGCGCGACCGGAGCACGCTGCACGAGCGCATCGAGCGGCGATTCGACGGGATGCTGGAACAGGGTTTCCTCGACGAGGTGCGCGCCCTGCGGGCACGGCCGGCACTCGCAGCGCACCCGGCGCCGCTGGAGCTGCCTGCGCTGCGCGCCGTCGGCTACCGCCAGGCCTGGGAGCACCTGGATGGCCTCACCGACGCGGCGACCTTCCGCGATCGTGCGATCTTCGCCACCCGCCAACTGGCCAAGCGCCAGATCACCTGGTTGCGGGGCGAGCTCGGCGCGCGCTGGTTCGACCCGGAATGTGACCGCGGTCCGCTCGAACAGGCGCTGGCCGCGTTTGCGGTAACATCGGCCGGTCGCCGCCATGGGGAAGGTGGGTCGGGCGATGCGGCGCCTTGAGGGAGCGCCGGGAAAACAACACACAAATCATAAGATTGCAGGGGAAACACCATGTCCAAGGGACAATCGCTCCAGGACCCGTTCCTGAACGCCTTGCGCCGCGAGCGCGTACCCGTCTCCATCTACCTGGTCAACGGCATCAAGCTGCAGGGCACGGTCGAGTCCTTCGACCAGTTCGTGGTCCTGCTGCGCAATACCGTGAGCCAGATGGTCTACAAGCACGCCATTTCCACCGTGGTCCCGGCCCGCAACGTCCGCGTCGGCGCCCCGGCGGCCGGCGGCGAGGAAGCCGAGGCGGCCGAAGAGGCTTGATCCGGGGCCGCGCCGGCCCCATTGAGCAGCGATGCCGACCACGCTTTTCGAACGCTCGCGCAAGGGCGAGCACGCGCTGCTCATCCAGCCGCACGCCGGCGGCCCGCCGGACGAGGGGTTGGTCGAGGAGTTCGCCGACCTGGCGCGTTCGGCGGGGGCCACCGTGGCCGCGATGCTCCCGGCGCGGATCGACCGCCCGAACCCCGCGACACTGATCGGCAGCGGCAAGCTCGAGGAAGTGAAGGCCGCCGCCGATGCCACGGGCGCGGACCTCGTGCTGGTGAACCACCCGCTCAGCCCGATCCAGGAGCGCAACCTGGAGAAGGCGCTGGAACGCCGCGTGGTGGACCGGACCGGCCTGATCCTGGACATTTTTTCGCAGCGCGCGCGCAGCGCCGAGGGCAAGCTGCAGGTCGAGCTGGCCCAGCTCAGGCACATGGCCACCCGCCTGGTGCGTGGCTGGACCCACCTGGAGCGCCAGCGCGGCGGTTCGATCGGCCTGCGCGGCCCCGGTGAAACCCAGCTGGAAACCGACCGCCGGCTGCTGCAGAAGCGCGTCGAGCAATTGCAGAAGCGGCTCGACAAGGTCGAGGTGCAGCGCACCCAGATGCGCCGCGCCCGCGTCCGCAGCGAACTGCCGCGCGTGGCCCTCGTGGGCTACACCAACGCCGGCAAGTCGACCCTGTTCAACGCCCTCAGCGGCGCCGACGCCTACGCGGACGACCGCTTGTTCGCAACCCTGGACCCGACCGTGCGCCGGATCGCGTTGCCCACCGGCAACGTGGTGCTGGCCGACACCGTCGGGTTCGTCCGCGACCTGCCGCACGAACTGGTGGCGGCGTTCCGTTCGACCCTGGGCGAGGCGCGCGAAGCCGACCTGCTGCTGCACGTGGTCGACGCCGCCGATCCGCTGCGGGACGAACGCATCGCCCAGGTCGACGCGGTGCTGGCCGAGGTCGGCGCCGGCGACCTGCCGCAGCTGCTGGTCTACAACAAGATCGACCGCCTCGAGGACTCGCGGTCGCGCCACGACCTGCCCGGGGCTTCCGCCGAACAGCCGGGCCTGCGCGAGCGCGTGTGGGTGTCCGCGCGCGACGGCCTCGGCCTGGACCTGCTGCGCGCCGCGCTGGGCGGCCTGCTCGGCTTGCGCCGCATCCATGGCCAGGTGCGCCTGCCGACGGATGCCGGCCGCCTGCGCGCACGCCTGCACGAGCTCGGCGCGGTGAGGGGTGAAGCCCACGACGAGGCCGGCTGGTCGCTGCAGCTGGACCTGGCCCGGGCCGATGCCCAGCGCCTCGCCAGCCAGCCCTGGGGCGCGGCGCTGCAGCCGCTGTTGGTTGAGACGGCCGGAGCCGACGCCTAGAATCGACCGGATGCACGTGCCGGGCGCCGTTCGCGCCGGCGCGCCACGTTTTTCTCCCTGGAGTACCGATGGCCTGGAACATCCCCGGTGGGTCCGGCAAGGACGGCCGCAACCCGCAGCGACGCGGCGGCGGCGGCCCCCTCGACCGACTGCTCGACCCTCTGCGCGGCCTGTTCGGCGGCAGCGCCGGCAGCGGCGGGCCTGGTCCCGGCCGCTGGATCGCGATCCTGCTGGCCTTGTGGCTGGTGTTCAATTCCTTCGTGCTGGTGACCGAACAGCAGCGCGGCGTGGTCCTGCGCTTCGGCCAGGTGGCGCGCGTGCTGCAGCCGGGCCCGCACCTGAAGTGGCCCTGGCCGATCGAGCGCGTGATCAAGGTCCAGGCCACGCAGATCAAGACCTTCAGCGACACCGTGCCGGTGCTGACCCGCGACGAGAACATCGTCACCGTGGAAGTGAACGTGCAGTACCGCGTCGACGACGCCATCCTCTACCTGTTCGGCACCCGCAACGCCGAGGAAGTGCTGACCCAGGCCACCCTAAGCGCGGTGCGCGAGCAGGTCGGCCGCTCCGACCTCGACACCGTACTCAGCGCGCGCAACGCGCTGTCGGTGTCGGCGCGCGAGCGCTTGCAGGAATCGCTCAGGGAGTACCGCACGGGCTTGCTGGTGACCGAGCTCAACCTGCCCAACGCGCGGCCGCCGGAGGAAGTAAAGCCTGCCTTCGACGACGTCAACAGCGCACAGCAGGACAAGGACCGCCTGAAGAACGAGGCCGAGGCCTACGCCAGCAAGATCGTGCCCGAGGCGCGCGGCCATGCCGCCCGCGTGCGCACCGTGGCGGAAGGCTACAAGGAAGCCTCGATCGCGCGCGCGACCGGCGACAGCGAACGCTTCTCGTTGCTGCGCGAGCAGTACGAGGCCGCGCCGGGGGTGACCCGCAAGCGCCTGTGGCTGGAAACCGTGGAGGACGTGCTGCGTGGCAACCGTACCGTGGTCGGCGCCGACGGCCGTGAACTGATCTACCTGCCGATGCCGGGCACCGCGCCGGCCGCGCCGGCGACCACGACCGCGCCGCTGCTGGCGCCCGAGATGGTGGCGCCGCCGGTCGATGCGTCGCCTTCGACGCCGCGACCCGGGCGTGATCCCCGCCCGGCGGGCCGCGAGGAGTTGGGCCGATGAGACTGAACCTGTGGATTCCCGCGGCCGTCGTCGCGCTGCTGGCGCTGGTGAGCTCGGTGTTCGTGGTCAACGAGGGCCACGTTGGCATCGTTCTCAACCTCGGCCGGGTGGTGCGCTCGGACATCGAGCCGGGCCTGCACTTCAAGTGGCCGCTGGTGGAAACCGCCCATGTCTACGACACACGCCTGCAGGTGCTCGACGCCGAACCCGAGCGCTACCTGACCAGCGAGAAGAAGGACGTCAGCGTCGACTTCTTCTCGATCGGCCAGATCGAGGACGTGCGCACCTTCTACCGCGCCACCGGTGGCGACGAGTCGGTGGCGGTCGCGCGTCTTGCGCCGATCATCAAGGACTCGCTGCGCAACGAGATCAACTCGCGCACGCTGCAGCAGGTGGTCTCGGGCGACCGCAACGAAATGGTCGCCGACCAGCTGGACGCCATCAACAAGGGTGCCGCCACGCTGGGCGTGAGGATCGTCGACATCCGCATCAAGCGCATCGACCTGCCGCCCGGCGGCGAGGTGATCGAGCAGGTGTACCGGCGCATGCGCGCCCAGCGGCAGCAGGTGGCGTCCGCCTTGCGCGCCGAGGGCGAGGAGTTGTCGCAGACGATCCGTGCCGAGGCCGACCGCCAGCAGCAGGTGATCCTGGCCAACGCCGAGCGCGACGCGCAGAAGCTGCGCGGCGAGGGCGACGCCGAGGCGGCGCGGATCTATGCCGAGGCGTACAGCAAGGATCCGGCGTTCTACGCCTTCCACCGCAGCCTCGAGGCCTACCGCAAGGCCTTCGACGGCAACGCCGCGATCGTGCTCGACGACAACGACCCGTTCCTCCAGTACCTTCGCGACGACCGATGACCGACCTGTGGTCGGCCCTGTGCCTCGTGGCGGTGCTCGAGGGCTTGTTGCTTTTTGCCATGCCGGACGCATGGCGCCGTGCCGCCGAGCAGCTGCATGCCATGCCCAACGGCAAGCTCCGCGCGGTCGGCGCCCTGGTCGTCGCCATTGGCCTGGCGGCACTGGTCCTCGTGAGAATGTAGCGCCGACCCATGTTCGGTTGGCGTGCGGCTGGCCCCCTTCACCCAAAACCCGGATAATGCGCAAAAGCCGGACGGGGACTTCTCCCCGCCGGCTTTTGGTCTGTCGGGAGCAGGGAAATGGGTCAGTCAGTCGTGGTGCTCGGTGCCCAGTGGGGCGATGAAGGCAAGGGCAAGATCGTCGACCTGCTGACGCAGGACATCGGCGCGGTCGTGCGCTTCCAGGGCGGTCACAACGCCGGCCACACGCTGGTGATCAACGGCAAGAAGACCGTGTTGCACCTGATTCCGTCCGGCATCCTGCGGCCCGATGCGCTGTGCCTGATCGGCAATGGCGTGGTGCTGCATCCCGGCGCGCTGCGCAAGGAGATCGACGAACTGGAGGAAACCGGCGTCGACGTGCGTTCGCGGCTGAAGATCAGCCCGGCGACGCCAGTGATCATGCCGTACCACATCGCCCTGGACCAGGCGCGCGAAAAAGCCGCCGGCGGCAAGGCGATCGGCACCACCGGCCGCGGCATCGGCCCGGCGTACGAGGACAAGGTCGCGCGCCGCGGCATCCGCGTCGCCGACCTGCGCTACCCGCACGAGCTGGCCGACACCCTGCGGGCCACGCTCGACTACCACAACTTCGTGCTGACGAAATACCTCGGTGCCGAGCCGGTCGACTTCCAGCAGACCCTGGACGAAGCGGTCGCGTTCGGCGAGTACATCGAACCGATGAAATGCGACGTCGCCGGCGTGCTGCACGACCTGCGCAGGCAGGGCAAGCGCGTGCTGTACGAGGGCGCGCAGGGTTCGCTGCTGGACATCGACCACGGCACCTATCCCTACGTCACCTCGTCCAACACCACGATCGGCGGGGCGATGGCGGGCACCGGCGTCGGCGCGGATGCGATCGACTACGTGCTCGGCATCGCCAAGGCCTACGCCACGCGCGTGGGCGGCGGACCGTTCCCGACCGAGTTGTTCGATGAAGCCGGGCAGGCGTTGCGCGACCGCGGCCAGGAGTACGGCGCCACCACCGGTCGGCCGCGCCGTTGCGGCTGGATGGACATCGTGGCGCTCAAGCGCGCGGTGGCGATCAACGGCATCAGCGGCCTTTGCATCACCAAGCTCGACGTGCTCGACGGCATGGAGACGCTGAAGATCTGCATCGCCTACGAATACCACGGCAAGCGCAGCGAATACGCGCCGCTGGATGCCGAGGGCTGGGCCGAGTGCAAGCCGGTGTACCTGGAGTTCCCGGGCTGGCAGGAGTCGACCCACGGCATCACCCAGTGGGACAAGCTGCCGCCGGCGGCGCGCGCCTACCTGCGCGCGCTGGAGGAACTGGCCGGAAGTCCGCTGGCGATCGTCAGCACCGGCCCGGACCGCGACGCCAACATCGTCCTGCGCGACCCCTGGGCCTGACGAGGCCGCCTGGCCGCCCGGGGCACGCCCCGGGACGGCCAGCTACCGGCTTCAGAACGTGTATTCGGCCAGCAGCGTGTACGAACGACCGCGCGGATCGGCGATGCGCGGCTCCCAGCCGGCGCCCGCCGCGAAGTCGTTCATGTGCGCGGTGAACGGCGGGTCCGTGTCGAGCAGGTTCTTGATGCCGAAGCCGAGCTTGAGGTCCGGGATCCCGGTCCACACCACGCTGTAGTTGTAGACCGTGTAGTCCTCCACGCGCGGGTCCCACGCCGGCGGCACGTAGCTGCCGTTGGCGACGCTGACCGGCTCCTCGTCCAGGTAGCCGTTGCGGTACACCTGCACCAGGGTGTGCGCCCAGTCGCCGCGCTGGTAGCCGAACGCCAGCGTGTGCTTCCAGCGGATCGGCAGGTTGTAGTAGCGCACGTAGCTGCCGACGAGGTTGTCGCCGTAGGGCAGGGTCTCCAGCGGCTTGGTCTTGAACAGCTGCGCGTAGCTGCCGTTGAGGTGCACGGTCCAGCGGCCGCCGGCCACGTCGCCCGAGAGGTTGGCATCCACTTCCACGCCGCGGGTCAGGCTGCCGCCGGAGTTGATGTAGCGGCGATCGATCGCCACGACCTCGCCGGAGGCGTCGCGGATCCAGTTGTCGCGAAACACGTCGTAGTAGTCGATCAGCACGTCGCGGGGCGCCGAGCGGATCGTGTTCTCGCGCTCGATCTCCCACCAGTCCAGGGCGATGTCGAAGCGCTCGCCGGGCGCGAACACCACGCCGAGGCTCTTCTGCGTCGATTCCTCGGGCTTCAGGTCCTCCTTGCCGCCGAACAGCTCGACCGGCCGGATCGCCTCGCAGCCCGGCACGCCTTCCTCGGCGACGCCACCGGGGCAACTCTCCGGGTCGGCGAGGTCCAGGCCGGTGTACTGCACCTCGGACACGCCGTTGAACAGCTGGTTGAAGGACGGCACCTTGAAGCCGGTGCTGTAGGCGCCGCGGAACAGCAGCGAGTCCAGCGGGCGGAAGCGGAACGAGACCTTCGGATTGAAGGTGCTGCCGAAGCCGCTGTAGTCGTCGTAGCGGCCGGCGAGGGTGACATCGAGGCTGCGCAGCAGGGGCAGGTAGGTCTCCACGTAGGCGGCACGGATGTCGCGCGAGACGCTCTCCAGCGCGTTGGCGTCGTCGAACGGCGCATTGAACACCGGCCTGCCGTCGACGCGCTGGTCGCCGTTGAAGCGGAATTCCTCGCGGCGCAGGTCCACGCCCGTGGCCAGCGCGATCGTGCCGCCCGGCAGGGACAGGCCGATGTCGCCACTCACGCTGGCATCCAGCGCGGTGACGATTGACTCGCCGCCGTACAAGGTGACGCCGCGCGCCGACGCCGCCTCCAGCGCCGCCATCGCCTCGGGCGACTGCGACTGGCCAGGCAGCAGGAATGGATTCAGCAGGCCGCTGCCGAGCATCGCCTGCAGCGCGTCGGTGTAGTGGAAGCCGCTGCCCAGCACCGATTCGGACTCGCTCGACGCGCGCGACAGGCCGACGTCGTAGCTCCACCCGCCGACCAGGCCGCCAATGCCGGCCAGCACGCGATAGGCGTCGGTGGTGGTCTCGATCTGTCGCGGCCCGCAGGGGATGCAGCGCCAGCGGTAGGCGATCGGCTGGCCGTACCGCAGCTGGTCGGCGCCGAAGTAGTCGGCCAGCGCCTCGTAGACCATGTCGTAGGACTCGCCGGTGGACGGATACCACGTGCTCGGCCCGAAGGTGGAGCCGGGCGAGATCTGGTTCTCCTCGAAGGTCTTGGCGACCTCCACGCGGGAGGCGCTCACCTCGAGGTATGCCTCGTGCGTCTGGCCGATGCGCAGGGTGCCGCGGCCGATGAAGTCGATGCTGTCCTGCGGCTGCTGGATGACCGCGGCGGACGGATAGTCCCAGGCACAGGCGAACCGCGAGCCGGGCACGCCCCAGAGCTGGTGGTCGTAGGGCCCCATGTTCTCGCCACCGGACTCGCAGCCGGCGCCGCCCGGGAGGTCGAGGATGTTGATCGCGGTGAGCAGGGTGCCGTCCGGATCGCGCAAGCCGCCGCCGATCAGGTTCATCCCGGCCTGGCTGCCGGGGCGGTTGAAGACCGTCGCGAACGGCGTGCCGCGCGTGTCGGGCGACAGCCCGCGCTCGGGCTGGAAGCCGTTGGAGAAGTCGCCGTCGCGACCGCCGAGCTCCGTGTTGCGCTTGACGCTCACCGTGCCGAAAGCATTCCAGCCGTCGCGGTCGAGATCGCCGCTGCCCACCAGCAGGCTGCTGCGGTAGATGTTGGCACCGCCGGCCTCGGTGGCGTCGACGAACGCCGACACCTGCGCGCCCCGGAAGTCGCGCCGGGTGATGAAGTTGATCACGCCGCCGATCGCGTCGGTGCCGTAGATCGCGGACGCGCCGTCGCGGAGCACCTCCACGCGCTCGATCGCGGCGAAGGGAATGGCGTTGAGGTCCACCGCGCGCCCCTTGAGGCCGTGGGTGGCGACGCGGCGACCGTTGAGCAGCACCAGGGTCGCGTCGGCACCCTGGCCGCGCAGGTTGGCGCCGGACACGCCGTTGTTGCCGCGTTGGTCCTCGTGGACGATGCCGCTGTTGCTGGCGAGGTTGTCGGAGCCGTTGCCGGCCACGTTGAGGTACATCAGCAACTGCTCGGCGGAGGTGATGCCCTGTCGGTCGATCTCCTCGCGGGTGACAGAGGTGATGGGCAGCGCCTCCTCGACCTCGAGGCGCTTGATCCGCGACCCGGTGACGGTGAGCCGGTCGAGCGTCTTCACCCCGGGCTCGGCCGGGGTCTCGGGATCGGTCGACTGCTGCGCCATGGCCGGGAAGGCGACGGCGGCGATGATGGCGG
Source organism: Lysobacteraceae bacterium (assembly GCA_004297225.1). GTDB lineage: Bacteria > Pseudomonadota > Gammaproteobacteria > Xanthomonadales > Xanthomonadaceae > Cognatiluteimonas. The sequence goes on from SCUI01000013.1 coordinate 301,807, forward strand.
CACACAGCAGGCGGAGCCTGGGCGGCTTGGCGGACATGGTTCCTCCCCGGAACGGTTGCTGGACGAATGGGCATTGCGCGTATCGCGCCGCCGTCGCTCCCCCGAACGCACCGGCCAGCCCAAGGCTACTGTAAACAGATTCCGGGACCCGGGCGCATTCACGACCCCGCCACCGGGACCGGGGGACCCTACAATCGCCCGGAACCCGCCAGGAGGACTGCCATGACCCGCCTGTTCCCCGCCGTGGTGTGCGCGCTCGCGCTGGGCGCCTGCGCCAGCATCCCGGACGTATACACCGACCACGACCCGGCGGTGGACTTCAGCCGATATCACACCTACAGCTGGCGGCAGAAACCCGAAGGCGGGACGGCCCTGCACATGCAGCGGATCGTCACCCGCATCGACCAGCAACTGATGGCCAAGGGCTGGCAACTGGTGCCCGCGGACGGCGACGTGGCGATCGCCGCGCACGTGGCCAGTCGCCAGGAGCATCGGCTGGATACGTTCTACGACGCGCCCATGTGGGGCGGCTGGGGTTGGTACGGCCCGTACTCGTGGTGGGGCCCGGACCCGTACATGCGCAGCCGCGTGACCAGCTACAACGTCGGCACGCTGGTCGTGGACATGTTCGATGCGAAGAGCAAGCGCGCGATCTGGAGCGCGACGGCCGAGGACGTCATCCCCGACACACCGTCGGAAATCAACGCCGACATCGACAACGCGGTGGCGAAGATGTTCATCGATTTCCCGCCGGGCCCGCGCTGACCGCGCACGGAGGCGGCAGGCGGCATGTGCTATTCCGCCCAGATCCGGCAGGACTACCGCAAGTTCGTCCGCGAAATCGGTGCGCGCATCGACATCGACGAGTTCGTGCGCCTGTACTGGGAACGCCAGCAGGGTTCCGGCGCGAAGATCCCGCGGGCGATGGACGCGATGTTCGCGCAGCCGCAAACGGCCGATGAGCGCAGGATCGCGGACCTGATCGCCGGGTTCGACCGCGACGAGACGGTGCGACTGGAACAACTTCTGTTCAAGCAACGCCAACGACTGGCAGATGCGGAGCGTTCGCTGAAGGGCAAGCCGACGAAGGCGGCGACGGAAAGCGCGCGCATCGCCCGGCGCAAGGTGGCGTGGGCGATGGGCAAGCTGGCGCAGCTGCGGCGGCGTTCGCTGGCTGCCGACGATGCGCGCATCTTCCCTGGCTGGCACGCACCCGTGCTGGTCGGCGACAACGGCCAGCGCGTGGTCCGGCCGATGCGCTACCAATGCCGGCCCGAGGGCAAGCCGGCGAACTACGACCGGCGGTATCCCGGCACGTACAACGCGCGCCGCGACAACCTCGGCAGGTTCTGGAAGCCGCTGTTCGGGCGCCGCCACGGGATCCTCGCGGTGGAGGTCTTCTTCGAGAACGTCGCCCTGCATCGCGTGGAGCAACGCGAGCTCGGGCCGGGCGAGGCCGAACGCAACGTGGTGCTCGAATTCCGGCCGCGGCCGGCGCAGCAGATGCTGGTCGCGTGCCTGTGGTCGCCATGGTCGGGGGCGGGCGAACCCGACCTGCTGTCGTTCGCTGCGATCACGGACGAGCCACCCGCCGAAATCGCCGCGGCGGGACACGACCGCTGCGTCGTGCCGATCCTGTCGCGCAACATCGATGCATGGCTGAACCCGGACCCGCGCGATCTCGCGGCGCAGCAACGCATCCTCGATGAACGGGCGCGCCCGTACTACGAACACCGCATGGCGGCGTGAGAAAAAAACTGAACCGGGCGAACCTCCACCCATCGCTTCACGTTGGTTGGATGTGGAGTTGCGCATCCTGTGTTCCGGCAATCGGCCGACGAACGACAGGAGAAGAGCGACATGGCTGACATGAAGAATGAACACGGACTCGGCAAGGGCACGGGTGCCGCGGCGGGCGCGGTGACCGGTGGCGCGATCGGCTCGGCGGCCGGTCCGGTCGGCACGGTCGCCGGCGCGGTGGTCGGCGGCGTGGCCGGTTACGCGGCCGGTGGCGCGATCGCCGAGTCGGTGAACCCGACCGAGTACGACGACCACTTCCGCACCAGCTACAGTTCGGCGCCGTACTACAGCGACCGCTACAGCTGGAACGACTACCAGCCGGCCTACCAGTACGGCTACAACACGTTCGGCCAGTACAAGGGCCAGCGTTTCGAGGACGTGGAGTCGCAGCTGGAGCGCGACTGGAACAACGTCCGCGGACAGTCGTCGCTGGCCTGGAACGACGCCAAGGGCGCCGTGCGCGAGGGCTGGGACTACATCGAGCGCGCGATGCCGGGCGACTTCGACCGCGACGGTCGCTGAGCCTGGACGATGGGTGACGCCCGCCGGCTGGGCTAGCGGCGGGCGTCTTCCCACGCCTGGCGAGCGGGGTCCCGGACCTCGTCCCAGGGAGCGTCGTGGGCCATGGCGTTCCAGGCCTTGCGGATGTGTTCTTCCACGAGGGCCCATTCCTGCCCCGCAAACCTGTCGTGGGCCGCATGCAGGATCGCTTCCAGCATGGGGGGCAGCTGTAGGTTGGTCGCCATTGCAGGCGACATTAATCGCAGTTGAATGAAAGACTCGGTGCGCTGGCGCACACTGCGATGACGGTCACCCCCCGAAGGGCGGACCCATGCAGAGTTGGCGATAATCGTGGTGCAGCAATGCGAAACATTCGCATGCGCGCTGCTCCAATGCCTTGCGCTGCTGCAGGCGAATGCAGCCGCGGCTGTAGCTGATGGCGCCGGCTTCCTGCAGGCGACCTGCCGCTTCGGTCACGCCCTCGCGGCGCACCCCCAGCAGGTTGGCCAGCGCCTCGTGGGTGATGCGCAACTCGCCGCAGCCGCCCTGGCGATCGAAGCCGAGCAGCAGCCAGCGGCATAGTTGTTTCTCGATCGAATGGTGGCGATTGCAGATCGCCGCCTGTGCCAGTTGCGCCAGCAACCAGCGGGTATGGGCGAGCACCATGGCCTGGAAGGCCCCGCCCCGGTTGAATTCACGCTCGAAGACATCCATGCGCAAGGCGAAGGCTTCGCCCGGCGCCTGCACGACCGCGCGGGTGCCCACGCGCGGACTGCCGGCGAGCAGCATCATGCCCACCATGCCTTCGTTGCCGACGCTGGCGATCTCGCCGGAATCGCCGTTGGCGGTGAGGTACAACACCGAGACGATGCCGCTGCGGATGAAGTAGACGTGGTGGCCGTTGCCGCCCTCGCCGTGCCCGTTGCCCGCATCAAGCAGGACCTTGCCGACCGGCAGGTCGACCGGTTGCAGGTCAGGCGCCAGGCGGGTGCAGATGGCGGGGGGCAAGCGGTCGAGCAGGCAACTCCTCGGCTTCCATTCCAGCGGCGGCAGCATTGCGTCCGGTATCTCCTCGGCAAACCAAACGATTCTTGCGAACCGCCTGAATGCGCGACTGTGCGACACCGCACAAAGTGCTTCCAGGCTGTTGTCGGCGAGGTGAAAAACGCGGGCGGCGCCGTGATTCCCGGCTGAATCGTTCAGGTTAAAGGTGGCGGGCCAGACCGGTGTCCAACTGCATCGACTCGCGCAGCACGCGGATCGCGCGGTCGTTGCGGGCGCGCGTGATGGACGCGCAACAGTCCGGCGGCACGCTGACATCGAACTCGCGCATGTGCGCATCGATCGCAGTCGAGAGCACGCAGCCGTCGCCGGCGATGCCGGTGACCACGACATGGCGGACTCCGAGTTGCGACAGCAACACTTCCAGTGGCGTGGCGAAGAAGGCGGAATGCCTTGGCTTGAGCACCAGGTAGTCGTCGTGTTCGGGTGGCAATGCCCGGGCCAGGGCCGCACCGGGCGCGTCGGGCTGGCTGCAGATCGCCACCAGCTCCCGGAAATCCTGCAACCAGTGCGTGAAGTTGTCGTTGACGTACACCACCGGCACGCCACGCGCCTTGAGTCGATGCTTCAGCCGCGCCAGCGAGGGCAACATCGCCTCGGCCTGCCGGCGCAGGCGACCGGCGCCGGGGAAATCAAGCGGGTTGATGATGTCGACGACCAGCAGCGCCGAGTGGCCGGCGGCGGCCCTCATGGCACGGCGTGCGCGCCAGGGTCGATGCCGTGGAAGGCGCCGATCAACTCGGCCGGGTCCCCGGGGCGCACCACGCGCGCGACTTCCTCTCCATCGAGCAGGAACACGAGCGTCGGCCAGAGCTTCACCCGGAAAGAGCGCCCGAGCACGCGCCCGGGGCCGTCTTCGACCCTGACGTGGCGAACGCCCGGGTGATCCTGGAACGCACGTTCGACCAGCGGTTGCGCCGCGCGGCAGTAACCGCACCAGTTGGTGCCGAACTCCAGGACCGCCGGTCCTGGCCAGCGTTCGACCTCCATCCGGTCCGGCGCCTGCGGCGCATATGGTTGCATTGCCATGCGCGCAGGATCACCCGCGCCCGTTCACCGCGCCGTGAAAGGATGCGCGAGGGTCAGGACACGTTCGGTTCGCTGAACGCCTCGATCTCGCCCTTGAACTCGTTGATCGGGACGCAGGAACAGAAGACGTTCTTGTCGCCCCACACGTTGTCCACCCGGGCCACCGGAGGCCAGTATTTCTGCTGCCTGAGCGAGGGCAGCGGGAACGCGGCCAGTTCGCGCGGGTACGCGTGCGTCCATTCGCTGGCCGACACCTGCGCCGCGGTGTGCGGCGCGTGCTTGAGCGGGTTGTCCTCGCGGTCCATGCGGCCGTCCTCGATCGCGCGGATCTCGTCGCGGATCTGGATCATCGCATCGCAGAAGCGGTCGAGCTCGGCCATCGACTCGGACTCGGTGGGTTCGACCATCAGCGTGCCGGCCACCGGGAAGCTCAGCGTCGGCGCGTGGAAGCCGAAGTCGATCAGGCGCTTGGCCACGTCCTCGGCGGAAATGCCCGTGCTGTCCTTGATCGGGCGCAGGTCGAGGATGCACTCGTGCGCCACCAGGCCGTTGCGGCCGGTGTACAGCGTCTCGTAGTGCGGGGCCAGCCTGCTGGCGATGTAGTTGGCGTTGAGCAGCGCCACCTGGGTCGCGCGCCGCAGGCCCGACGCGCCCATCATCGCGATGTACATCCAGCTGATCGGCAGGATGCTGGCGCTGCCGAACGTCGCCGCGGACACCGGCGCGCCGTTGCCGACGCCTTCGGTGCGGGCGGTGGCGCCTTGCGCGCCCGGCAGGAACGGCGCGAGGTGCGACTTCACCGCGCACGGCCCGACGCCCGGACCGCCGCCGCCATGCGGGATGCAGAAGGTCTTGTGCAGGTTGAGGTGGGAGACGTCCGAACCCCACTTGCCGGGCTTGGCCACGCCGACCAGCGCGTTCATGTTGGCGCCGTCGGTGTACACCTGGCCGCCGTGCGCGTGCACGATCTCGCAGATCTCGACCACGTCCTCCTCGAACACGCCGTGCGTGGAGGGGTAGGTCATCATGATAGCGGCCAGCCGGTCGGAATATTTTTCGGCCTTGGCGCGGATGTCGGCGACGTCGACGTTGCCGTTGGCGTCGCACCTGGTCACCACCACGCTCATGCCGCACAGCTGCGCGGAAGCGGGGTTGGTGCCGTGCGCCGACTCGGGGATCAGGCAGACATCGCGTTGCGGCTCGCCGCGGGAACGATGGTACGCACGGATCGCCAACAGGCCCGAGTACTCGCCCTGCGCGCCGGAGTTCGGCTGCAGGCTGACCGCGTCGTAGCCGGTGCATTCCACCAGCATCGCCTCGAGGCCTTCGATCAGTTCGCGGTAGCCCTGCGCCTGTTCCGGTGGCGCCAGCGGATGGATGTTGGCGAACTCCGGCCAGGTGATCGGGATCATCTCGGCGGTCGCGTTGAGCTTCATCGTGCACGAGCCCAGCGGGATCATGGTGCGATCCATCGCCAGGTCCTTGTCCGCCAGCGCGCGCATGTAGCGCAGCATCTCGTGCTCGCTGTGGTGGGTGTTGAACACCGGGTGGGTCATGAACTTCGAGGTCCGGCGCAGCGCTTCCGGGATCAGCGAAGGCGCGTCGGCATCCAGTGCGTCGATGTCGGGCAGCCTGGCATCGTCGCCGCCGAAGATCCGCCACAGCAGCTCGATGTCGGCACGGGTGCTGGTTTCGTCCAGCGAGATGCAGATGTACTCGTCCCACGCCTTGCGCAGGTTGACGCCCAGCGACGCCGCGCGCGCGATGAGCGCATCGGTGCGCTCGCCGGTCTTGAGGCTGATCGTGTCGAACGCGCTGTCGTGGTGCGACGCGGTGAAGCCGAGCTGTTGCAGGCCGGTCTTCAGGATCGCGGCCAGGCGCGCCACCCTCGAAGCGATCCGGACCAGGCCATCCGGGCCGTGGTAGACGGCGTACATCGACGCCATCACCGCCAGCAGCACCTGCGCGGTGCAGATGTTGCTGGTGGCCTTCTCGCGGCGGATGTGCTGTTCGCGCGTCTGCAGCGTGAGCCGGTAGGCGGTGTTGCCCTCGGTATCGACGGACACGCCGATCAGGCGGCCGGGCATCGAGCGCTTGTAGGCGTCGCGGCAGGCCATGAACGCGGCGTGCGGGCCGCCGAAGCCGAACGGCACGCCGAAGCGCTGGGTGTTGCCGACCACGATGTCGGCGCCCATCTCGCCCGGCGTCTTCAGCAGCGCAAGCGCGAGCAGGTCGGTGGCGAAGATCGCCAGCGCGCCCTTGGCGTGGATCTTCGCCACTTCCTCGCTCCAGTCCAGCAGCCAGCCGCTGCTGGCCGGATACTGGATCAGCGCCGCGAAGTAGTCGTCGGCGGCGATCGCGGCATTCCATTCCGCCTCGGATCCGGCCACGCGCAGCGCCAGGCCCAGGGGTTCGGCGCGGGTGCGCATCACCTCGATGGTCTGCGGGTGCGCATCGCCGAAGACGACGATGGTGTTGCCCTTCGCCTTGGCCGAGCGCTTGGCCAGGGTCATCGCCTCGGCCGCGGCGGTCGCCTCGTCGAGCAGCGACGCGTTCGCGATCTCCATGCCTGTGAGGTCCGCGCACATCGTCTGGAAGTTGATCAGCGCTTCCATGCGGCCTTGCGAGATCTCCGCCTGGTAAGGCGTGTACGCGGTGTACCAGGCCGGGTTCTCGAGGATGTTGCGCAGGATGACGTTGGGCGTGTGGGTGCCGTAGTAGCCCTGGCCGATGAAGCTGCGGAACACCCGGTTCTTCGCGGCGATCGCGCGGATCCTGGCCAGCGCCTCGACTTCGCCCATCGGCGCGGGCAGCGCCAGCGGCGCCTTCGACTTGATCGTCGCCGGAACGATGGCGTCGGTCATCGACTCGAGCGAGTCGTGGCCGATGGTGCGCAGCATGTGCGCGATTTCGCCGTCGTTGGGACCGATGTGGCGCTCGATGAACGCGTCGTGGTGCTCGAGCGACGCAAGGCTGGTTGCGGCAGGGGTCGGCTGGGTCATGGCGGGGGCGTCATGGGAAAGGGGCGCCCCTCTGTCCTTTTGCCTGAGAGTTTCGAAGCGCTGGGGGAGGTGCGCGCTTCTTGCCCCTTCGGCGCCGGTTGGGCCGCGGACGGCCTTCCGGTCTCTCCAGAGTGTGCACACGCGGCGGTGGTTGGGGCCTGAGCGATTACGGGCGTTTGCGCCTTCGGCAGCGACCCGACCCATGCGGGCATGGGGGCCGCTTCTCCCACCGCGTGCTTGCCCGCCAATCATACCGTAGAGCCGACCCATGGTCGGCTGCCCCTGGCGTCAGGACATCGGCTCGGGGGGGGCCGTTTCCGGGTCCCCGGGCAACGGGATCCATTCCCCGTGGTCCAGGTCGGGCAGCTTCATCCGGCCGGCACGCCAGTCCGCCTTCGCCTGCTCGATGCGCTCCTTCGAGGATGAGACGAAGTTCCACTCGATGAAGCGCTGGCCGACGGGTTCGCCACCCAGCAGCATCAGCACCGCCGGCCCGCAGGTGGCCGTCAGCTGCACCGGTTTGCCGGCGGCGAACACCAGCATCCGTCCTTCCTCATGGCAGCTGCCGTCGGCCTCGATGCTGCCGCGGACGACATAGGCGGCGCGCTCGGGTGCCAACGCGGGCAGGGTGATGCTCGCGCCTTCCTCGAGTTCGCAATGCAGGTAGAACAACGGCGAATGCGTGCGCACCGGCGAGGCCAGGCCGAAGGCGCTGCCGGCGACCAGGCGCCCACGCACGCCGGCTTCGTCGAATTCCGGCAACTGCGCGCCCGCGTAATGGCTGAATTCCGGGTCGGTCTCCTCTGCCTCGGTGGGTAGCGCCACCCAGGCCTGGATACCGTGCATCGGGCCGCCGTGCTCGCGCGCCTGTTCGAAGCGTTCCGAATGGGTGATGCCGCGGCCGGCGGTCATCCAGTTCACCTCGCCCGGGCGGATCGGCTGCGCCGAACCGACGCTGTCGCGGTGCATCATCTCGCCGGCGAACAGGTAGGTGATCGTCGACAGGCCGATGTGCGGGTGCGGGCGCACGTCCATCGAGCGCGGGATACCCGGCGGGAAATCGACCGGGCCGATGTGGTCGAAGAAGATGAACGGCCCGACCATCCGCTGCAGCCGGAACGGCAGCACGCGACCGACCTCGAAGCCGCCGCCGAGGTCCTTGCGCCGTTGTTCGATGATCCGTTCGACCATGCCCCGATAATACCCGGATGCTTCCGGCCGGTCGCCCGAGCCTGTACCGTTCGCTGTTGCAGTCGCCGGGGAACCTTGGGAATGGAGGCGGAGCGCTCGCGGAGCCAGGTGGTCCCGATGCGCCGGCTGGCCTTGCTGCTGGGCGGGCTGGCGATGTTCGGCCCGTTCTCGATCGACACGATCTTCCCGGCGTTCCCGGCGATCGGTGCGGAACTGGGCGCCGACAAGCTGGCGATGCAGCAGACCATCAGCATCTACCTGGTCGCCTACGCGCTGATGAGCGTGGTGCACGGACCGCTGTCGGATGCGATCGGGCGCCGCAAGGTGATCCTCGGCGGCCTGGCGGTGTTCGCGATCGCCTCCGCCGGCTGCGCGCTGGCGACCGATTTCGGCACGCTGCTGGCGTTCCGCACGCTGCAGGGATTGTCCGCCGGCGTCGGCCTGATCGTCGGCCGCGCGGTGATCCGCGACGTGCTGCATGGCGACGACGCGCAGCGGCTGATGAGCCAGGTGTCGATGATCTTCGGCATCGCACCCGCGATCGCGCCGATCATCGGCGGCTGGCTGCTCGGCTGGAGCCACTGGCCGATGATCTTCTGGTTCCTGGTGGCCTGGGCGCTGGCGCTGCTGGCTGCCACCTGGTGGGGCCTGCCGGAAACCCACCCGGCCGCGGAGCGGCTGGTGCCCGAACCGTCGCGGCTGCTGCGCGACTACTGGGGCATCTTCGCCAATCCGCGCTTCCAGCGGCTGGCGGCGGCGGGTACCTTCAACTTCGGCGCGCTGTTCCTTTACATCGCCTCGGCGCCGGCGTTCGTGCTCGACCTGCTGCGCCTGGACGAAAAGAGTTTCGCCTGGTTCTTCGTGCCGATGATCGGGGGGATGATGCTGGGGGCGTGGACCTCGGGTCGCATCGCCGGCAAGGTCGCGGGCGTGAGCCAGGTGCGCGCGGGCTTCGCCTGCTGCGGCGTGGCGATGGTGGCCAACCTGGGTTATTACGCACTGGTGGCGGAACCGTCGGTGCCGTGGGCGGTGATGCCGATGGCGCTGAATTCGTTCGGCATCGCGCTCGTGTTCCCGATCCTGACGCTGGCGATCCTGGACATGTACCCGCGCCAGCGCGGCAGCGCCTCCTCGTTGCAGGCCTTCACCGGCCTGGTGATCAACGCGCTGATCGCCGGCGTGCTTTCGCCGATGGTCAGCGGCAGCGGCATCGCGCTGGCGATCGGCGCCGCGCTGTTCGCCTTCGCCGCCTGGGCGTTCTGGCGCTGGGAACTCCACGCCAGCGGCTAGGTCCCTTCGTACGCCTCGCGGAGCAAGGCATGGAAGTGGGCGAGGGCGGTTTCGCGCAGGGGATTGAGCGGGCCGCTGGAGTAGGAGCCAGAGGCGAGACCGCGCTGCACGGTCTCGCAGATCCCGATGTCCTCGTGCTGCACCTCGTCGCTGAAGGCGAGGTCGGCATCGGCGGATTGCTCGTTGCCGGGCGCGTAATAGGTGTCGAACTCGACCCGGCAGCGATCCACGCCCAGCGGCACCACGCGATTGGTCTGCAGGCGGCCCGGCAGCACGTTGAGCATGGTGTTCGGCCACAGCCACCAGTACAGGGCATCGCCGTCGCCGTAGAGCGCCGGATCGCTTTCCAGCGGGCTCCACTGCAATGCGCTCCACGGCGCCAGCTCGGTCCGGTAGCTGCGGTAGTCGAGCATCCGGTTGAGCGCGGGATGCACGTGCGGGACGTGGTAGCCCTCGAGGAAGTTGTCGACGTAGACCTTCCAGTTGCAGGCGATCTCGTAGGCGGCACGGCGATGGCCCGAGTACGTCGCCAGCTCGCGCCCCGGTCCGAGGCGCTCCTCGATGCCGGCGACCAGGGCATCGAATGGCGCAGCCGCCGCCGCGTCCACGCTGGCGAACACCAGGCCCTGCCATTCGCGCACGTCCAGCCGTGGCAACTGGATGGTGTCCACTTCGAAACCTTCCGCGCCCTGCATTTCCGGCGCGGACCGCAGCCGGCCCTCGAGCGTGTAGGTCCAGCCGTGGTACTTGCAGCGCAGCGATTTCGCCGCCAGCCCGTCGCACAGCGCGATCGGACCGGCGCGGTGCCTGCAGACGTTGTGGAACGCGCGCAAGGCGCCGTCGGCGCCGCGCACGGCGATCACCGGCAGGCCCGCGCAGTCGGCGACGACATGGTCGCCGGGGGCGCGCAAGCGGCTGGCGTGGCCCAGCAGGTGCCAGCCGCGATCGAACACCCGCGCCCGTTCCACCGCAACCGTCGAAGGCTCGCAATACCAGGGGGCGGGCAGGGCTTCGATCATCCGCGCCCAGTATGCAAGAAGGCCGGCGTTTCCGCCGGCCTTCCCGTGTGCTGCCGTGGCGCGGCGCCTTACTTCAGGCGCACGGTCACGCCGGTGTGGATCTCGATCTGGGCCGGGGCCTCGACGGTGCCATCGGCATGCTTGCGGACGACGACGTACGTGCCGAGGGGAATCCGGCGCATGGTGTACTTGCCGTCTTCCTTGACCGTGATCTCGCGGACGAATCCGCTGTCCACGCCCTTGACCTGGATCGTGTCGCCAGCCGCGGCGACGCCCTGGATATGGCCGGCGCTGGATTGCGCCTGGGCCAGCCCGGCCGAGCCGAGCAGCAGTGCCGCGGTTGCGGCGATGACGCGGAACTTCATGGTGATGCCCTTCAATGGGGGGTACCCGCAGCGTAGCCCCGCGTGAAGGGTGGGTGAAGTGACCTTGGTCAGGCCCCCGGCTTCCGCGGGCCTGCCGTTACGGGTCCGTTCACATGCGGAGCCGCGTCATTGCCCCCGTGTCCCCTTGTCGTCGTCGATCGTGGTGGTCGCGGCGGTCGTCCCGTCCGCGTTCCAGCCGCAGCTGCGGCCGGCGTTCTGCTGCTGCAGCCATTCCTGCAGCGGGGCGAAGTACTCCAGCACGGCCGAGGCGTCCATCCGCTCCTTGCCGGTGAGTTCCTTGAGCGTCTTCTGCCATGGCTGGCTGGCGCCGCGGGCGAGCATCGCCTCGTACAGGTCACCGGCCTTCTTGTCGCCGTAGAAGCTGCACTCGTACAGCGGGCCCTTCCAGCCGGCGGCATCGCACAGCGACTTGTAGAACTGGAACTGCAGCACGTGCGCGAGGAAGTAGCGGGTGTAGGGGGTGTTCCCCGGCACGTGGTACTTGGCGCCCGGGTCGAAGAACTCCTCGCCGCGCTCGGCGACCGGGGCGACGCCCTGGTACTTCGCCTTCAGGTCCCACCAGGCCTGGTTGTACTGGTCCGGCTTGATCGAACCGTCGAACACGCCCCAGCGCCAGCGGTCGATCATCAGGCCGAAGGGCAGGAACGCCACCTTGGCCAGCGCCATGCGCATCTGCGCGTTGATCAGCGCCTCGTGCGTCTGTTGCTGCGCATCGACCAGGCCGATCGATTCGAGGTACTTCGGCGTCATCGACAGCACGATGGTATCGCCGATCGCCTCGTGGAAGCCGTCGTTGGCGCCGGCCTGGAAGATCGGCGGCAGCTTGTTGTAGGCCAGGTAGTAATAGACGTGGCCGAGCTCGTGGTAGATGGTGGTGAAGTCTTCCTCGTTCGGCTTGATGCACATCTTGGTGCGCACGTCGCCGGCCATGTCCATGTCCCAGGCGCTGGCGTGGCAGACCACGTCGCGGTCGCGCGGCTTGATGAACTGGGTCTTTTCCCAATAACTGTCGGGCAGCTTGGGCATGCCCAGCGAGACGTAGAAGTCCTGCGCGCGGCCGGTCATGTCCTTGGCCATCGCCAGCTGCGCCTCGCGGTCGACCTCGACCAGCTCGGCGGGCGAGGGCACCCCGGCGTGCCTGGCGAGCATCGCGGTGTAGTCCTGCTGGAACTTCCGCTGCAGCGCGCCGGTGATGTCCAGGCCGCCGGCATCCTGGTACGGCTGCAGCAGGTCCCACAGGTTGCCCCAGTCCTGCTGCCACATGTTGCCCATCAGGTGCGCGGGCAGCATGCCGCCGGCGACCTCGCCCTTGCCGACGCCGTAGGTCGCTTCCAGGCGGGTGCGGGTGTAGCAATGCAGTTGCTCGTAGAGCGGCTTGACCTGGGTCCACAGGCGGTCGGTTTCGGCCGCGATCTGCGCCGGCGGCATGTCGTAGCCCGCGCGCCACAGCTCGCCCGCGTCGGCGAAGCCCATGTCCTTGGCGCCTTCGTTGACCAGCTGCACGAAGCGCACGTAGTCCTCGCGCATCGGTTTGGAGATGGTGTGCCAGCCGCGCCAGGCATCGAGCTGGGCGTCGTAGTCGCGATTGCTCCGCAGCACGTCCTCGAGCTCGCCGAGCTGCCGGCACGACTTCTCGTCGTTCGGGTCGGTGCAGTACTTGCCCGAGCCGTACATCCCCTCCATCTTCGTGGCGATCTTCGTCAGCTCCGCCAGCTTGGCCGGGTCGCGTGGCGCCGGCATCGCGGTCATCAGCTTCAGCAGCGTCATCGCCCGCGCGGTCTCGGCCGACATCGGCTTGCCCTCGAAGCGCCGGGCCTGCTCGATCCAGCCGTTGAGCTGGGTCAGCCAGCGCTCGTTGGCCTTGGCGGCGATGAGTTCGCTGTCGCCGTTGATGTAGGTCGAGGAGATCCACTGCGCGGAGCTGAGCTCCTTGTAGGTGGCGCGCATCTCCTGGTTGACCCGGGCGATGAACTGGTCCGCGGTTTCGTCGACCGGCGCGGTGGTCGCGGCGGGGGCCGCCTCGTCGGGCGTGGGCGAGCGCTTGCAGGCGCTGATCGAGAGCGTGGCGGCGGCGGCGATCGAGATCGCGAGCAGGGTCGGCTTCAGGGGCCAGGGCTTCATGGCGCGGTCCTCGATGGTGCGGGAAAAGGCCGAGGCTACACGAGGAGGCGGGCGCCGGTCACGAGGCCGGCCCTTTGCAGCCAGGCCCATGCCTCGTCGGCGTCGCGCTCGACGTAGGCGGCGGCCGAACCCAGCCGGAAGGTGTAGCCCCAGGCATCCATGTCGGCGAGGATGCGCGCGGCGCCGGTGCCGGGCAGGGCGTCGGCCAGCAGCGACTGCAACACGCAGGCGGCATCCTCCTCCTCGATGGAATCGCTGGCGTCGGTGTGGATGGCGGCGCGGCGCTCGGCCGGCGCGACGATCAGGTGCGCGGCTTCGTGCAGCAGCGAATGCACCGGCGTGTCGGCGCGCGCATGCACGGTGCCGCCGACCAGCCCGGCCTCGGGTTCACCCCAGTAGCTGCCCGGGATCGGCGCGCCTTCGGCGACGAGTTCGAAACGCAACCCGTAGCGCGCAAGCAGCGCGACCACGGGCTCGAGCGGGATCTCCCGGAGCAGGAGGACCTCAGGCGGTCGCGGCGCGTCCATCGGGCAGCGACACCGAGATGTCGAGCACGTCGTGCTCGCCGTCCTTGACCAGGTCGACCTTCACCGCCTCGACGTCGACGTTGACGTACTTGCGGATCACCTCGAGCAATTCGCGGCGCAGCAGCGGCAGGTAGTCCGGGCCGCCGTGGGTGCTGCGCTCCTGCGCGATGATGATGCGCAGGCGGTCCTTGGCGATCGAGGCGGTGTTCTTCTTCGCCTTGAGGAAATCGAACATGCCCATGCCTCAACCCCCGAAGAGCTTGCTGAAGAAGCCCTTCTTTTCCATCTGGGTGAAGCGCATCGGCCGCTGCTCGCCCATCAGGCGGGCGACGGCGTCGTCGTAGGCCTGGCCGGCCGGCGATTCGAGGTCGAGGATGACGGGTTCTCCCTTGTTGGAGGCGTTGAGCACGTCGCCGGATTCGGGGATGACGCCAATGGTCTTCAGGCCCAGCACTTCCTCCACGTCGGTGACCGACAGCATCTCGCCGCCTTCCACGCGCGCGGGGTTGTAACGGGTGAGCAACAGGTGTTCGGCGACGCGCTCGCCGTTCTCGGCGCGGCGGGTCTTGGAGGCGAGCAGGCCGAGGATGCGGTCGGAGTCGCGCACGCTCGACACTTCCGGGTTCACCACCACCACCGCCTGGTCGGCGAAATACATCGCCAGGAACGCGCCCTTCTCGATGCCGGCCGGCGAGTCGCAGACGATGTAGTCGAACCCGTCCTCGGCGAGGTCGTTGAGCACCTTCTCCACGCCCTCCTTGGTCAGCGCGTCCTTGTCGCGGGTCTGCGAGGCTGCGAGCACGAACAGCGAGTCGTAGCGCTTGTCCTTGATCATCGCCTGCTTCAGCGAAGCCTCGCCCTGGATCACGTTGACGAAGTCGTAGACCACCCGGCGCTCGCAACCCATGATCAGGTCGAGGTTGCGGAGGCCGACGTCGAAATCGATGACCGCGACCTTCTTGCCGCTGCGGGCGAGGCCGCAGGCGAGGCTGGCGCTGGTGGTGGTCTTGCCGACGCCGCCCTTGCCGGACGTGACTACGATGATTTCAGCCAAAGGGGTTCTCCAGGCGACGTATGTGGATGCGGGTATGGTCGGGCAGTCTATTCCATGGGATCAACGCGCAACTGCCCGCCATCCAGCCAGACCTGCACGGGCTTGCCGCGCAGCTCGCGGGGAATCTCGTCGAGCACCTTGTAGTGGCCGGCGACCGCGACCAGTTCGGCATGGAATTCGCGGCAGAAGATGCGTGCCTTTTCGTTGCCCTGCGCGCCGGCCAGCGCGCGCCCGCGCAGCGCGCCGTAGATGTGGATGGAGCCGTCGGCGATGACCTCCGCGCCTGCGCCCACGGCGGCGACCACGGTCAGGTCGCGATGCTCGGCATAGAGCTCCTGGCCAGAGCGAACGGGGGCCAGCTGGACCAGCCCGGGTTCGGAAACGGCTGGCGCCGGGGCCTCCCTGGCGGGAGCGACGGGAGCCGCGACGCTTTTCGTGGCTGCTTCGTTCGCGGCTTCCGCCGCTCCCACATGGGGAGATGCGCTGCCCGGGGAAGGTTCGTAGGAAGCCCGGAACT
Source organism: Lysobacteraceae bacterium (assembly GCA_004297225.1). Taxonomy (GTDB): domain Bacteria; phylum Pseudomonadota; class Gammaproteobacteria; order Xanthomonadales; family Xanthomonadaceae; genus Cognatiluteimonas. The sequence goes on from SCUI01000013.1 coordinate 317,306, forward strand.
TGGCCAGCAGCGGCAGCCCGAGCTGCTGCGCCAGCGCGTCGTTGTCCGAGGTGCCGTAGGCCAGCGCCACCGGCAGGACCCCGGCTTCACGCAGGGCGTCGATCAACGACTGCGCCGTGGCCTGGTCCGGGGTCTTCGCCAGGCCGCCGAAATCCACGACCACCGCGGCGCGGGCGAACAGCTTGGGCGCCCGTGCCACGCGCTCGCGCATCTCGGCGGCCAGCTGGGCGACATCCAGCGTACGCACGCGCAGGTTGGCGATGCCGACCTGGCCGATCTTCAGTTCGCCGGCAGGCTCGTAATCCATCCGCGCGGCCGCCATCTCAGGTGCCGGTCGCGAGTTGCGGTTCGCCATGCGCCGGGTGCCGCGGCGGCGCGATCCAGGGCACGTCCGGCAGGTCGCTGCCGTAGGTGTCCTTCACCCACGCGTAGCTGCACAGTTCCTTGAGCTGCATGGACGCGCGCGGGCCCGGCGAGCTGCCGTCGCCAGGCATCACGTGCTGGCCGATTTCCCGGAAGCCGAAGCTGCCGTGGAACAGCAGCGCCGGGTCGCTGTCGGCGTCGAGGAACACCTCGCAGGCCAGCAGCGGGTGCCGCAGCTCGGAGTGGCTCTGCACGTCGGCGTACAGCGCGCGGCCGACGCCACCGCCGCGCCGGCGGCTGGCGACCACGATGCGGTCGATGTAGAAGAAATCCGGGTAGCGCTCGCGGAACCAGCGGAAATTGCTGCTGTCGTGGCCCGAGTCCGGGCCGAACCCGACCAGGAAGCCTGCCAGCATGCCGTCGCGCTCGGCGATCCGGAAGTAGTCGGCCTCGGTGTAGAAGCGTCGCAGCCGGGCCGAGTCCAGCGGCAGGATCGCGGGACCTGCGGCGTTGTTGAGGGCAAGGACGGAATCCAGCTCGTGCTCGCGCACGTCGCGGATGGCGATCGACATTCCTGACTCCGGCTTCGTGGACTGCAAGCCCCGGGATTATCGCATGGCCTCCGGGACGCGGCGACCGCGGCCCGGGCCGCGACCGGCGGGCGGCATGACTTTCGTGGGAGCCATCGCCGGCCTGCTTGCGCCTAAGATGCCGCATGTTCGCGCGACTGAACCATACCCGGCTGCTGCGCTACGCGGGCCTGTTCACCTGGGCGGTGGTGGGCTGGCCGCTGCTGTCGCTGTGGTTGGAACCCGTGCCCGAAGGGCTGGAGCTGGGCGGCGATGCCCTGGGTGTGCCGTCACCGGTCGGCTGGCAGGCCTGGCTCGCCTATTTCCTGTTCGGCCTGAGCTATGGCTGGCTGACCCGCGCGCTGGGAACGCGGCGGGTCGGGCGCCTGGACTACTTGCTGCTGGCCGTGCTGACCGCCAGCGCGGTCGCCATCAGCTACTACAGCGCCAGCGGCCTCGGCTCGATCCTGCTGATGGTGGTGGCCTGCGTGCTGCCGTGGATGCTGCCACTGCCGCTGGGCGTGGCCGCGCTGGTCCTGAGCCAGTTCCCGATCGTCCCCGTCTACGTCCACGGTTTCGGTTTCTCCTGGGCCGATGCGCTGATGCAGTCGCTGCTGTACGCGGGGTTCTGCATGTTCGTGTTCGTCACCAGCCTGGTCGCACGCCAGCAGGCGCAGGCGCGCGAGGACCAGCGCCGGCTCAACGCCGAGTTGCGGGCCACGCGCGCGCTGCTTGCCGAGAGCGCGCGGGTCAACGAGCGCACCCGCATCTCCCGCGAACTGCACGACCTGCTCGGCCACCACCTCACCGCGTTGAGCCTGAACCTGGAAGTGGCCGGGCACCTGGTGGAAGGCCGCGCGCTGGAACACGTCAACCAGGCGCACACCCTGGCCCGGCTGCTGCTCAGCGACGTGCGCGAAGCCGTCAGCCGGCTGCGCACCGACGACGCCATCGACATGGCCGCGACCCTGCTGCCGCTGGCCGACCACGTCGCCGGGCTGCGGATCCGCATGGACATGCCCGCTCCCTTCCTGCTCGACGACCCCGAGCGCGCGCACGTGCTGCTGCGCTGCACCCAGGAAATCATCACCAATGCCGTGCGCCATGCCGGCGCCGGCGAACTGCGCCTCGCCTACGCCTACGATGCCGACGGCGGCGTGCGGGTGCAGGCGAGCGACGATGGCCGCGGCGCGGAAGCGCCGGTCTCCGGCAACGGCCTGCGCGGCATCCGCGAGCGCCTGGCGGCCTATGGCGGCCAGGTGGACATCACGACCCGGCCGGGGGAGGGCTTCCTGCTCGACATCCGCCTGCCCCTGGACCGCGGCCGCAGCGCCGCCACGAACCTTGCTGGAGAAGCCGCATGATCCGCATCTGCCTGGTCGACGACCAGACCCTGGTACGCCAGGGCATTCGTTCGCTGCTGGCGCTCGCCGACGGGATGGAGGTGGTGGGCGAAGCCGGCGACGGCAAGCAGGCCGTGGAACTGATCCCCGGACTCAAGCCCGACGTGGTGCTGATGGACATGCGCATGCCGGCGATGTCCGGGCTGGAGGCGCTGCAGGCGCTGGCGCGCATGGGCGCCCTGCCGCCCACGATCATCCTCACCACCTTCGACGACGACCAGCTCGTGCTGGCCGGGCTCAAGGCCGGCGCCAAGGGCTACCTGCTCAAGGACGTGTCGCTGGAACAGCTGGTCGGCGCGATCCAGACCGTGGCCGCCGGAGGCTCGCTGGTGCAGCCGGCGGTCACCCAGCGCCTGCTTTCGGGGCTGGAGCACATGCGCAACGAGTTCGTCAGCCTGGACCGCCCCGATCCCCTGACCGACCGCGAAACCGAGATCCTGCGGCTGATGGCCTCGGGCTTCTCCAACAAGGAAATCGCCAATTCGCTGGGCGTTGCCGAGGGCACGATCAAGAACCACGTGTCCAACATCCTGTCCAAGCTCGGGGTGCGCGACCGCACCCGGGCGGTGCTCAAGGCCTTCGAACTGCAGCTTGTGTGACGCCTACCCCGTAGAGGCGACCCATGGTCGGCTGCTACGATTAGGGGTCTGTGCCCCGGCCTCGGCTGCCGGGACCCCCTGGAGAACCCTGAATGAAGCGTCTGATCGAGATCCTGATTTCCCTGGCGATCTGCCTCGCCCTGTTCCTGCTGGTCGCGCTGGTGCTGCCTTCGAGCCGCCACCTGGAGGAAAAGGTCGAAACCAACCGCAAGATGACGATCGTGTACGACACGCTCAACAGCCTGCGCCGGTTCCCCGACTGGAATCCGCTGGCGCTGCGCGATCCGGGGATGGAACTCACGTTCTCCGGCCCGGCCTCGGGCGTGGGCGCGAAGATGTCGTATGACTCGGACAAGGCGCAGGTCGGCGACGGCAGCTGGGAAATCGTCGCAACCGAGCCGCGCAAGAGCGTGACCTACAAGCTGGAGAACAACCAGCGCGGCCACGACAAGGCCATGACCTTCCACCTGAAGCCGACAGGTCGCGGCGGACGCAACGTCGAGATCACGCAGAACTACGATGTCGAATACGGTTGGGACCTGCTCGGCCGCTACGCCGGCCTCTACGTCAGCCGCCACGTCGGCGACGACATGCAGCTGGGCCTGGAGCGCCTGACCAACATGCTGGCGCAGGTGCCGAACACCGACTACCAGGTGCAGGGCAGCACGATGGCCGACATGCAGTTCGTCGACGTCCCGGCCGAGGACCTCCTGGTGGTGAGCGCCGGCGCGATCGAGCGCAACAACATCAAGATCCAGAACTCGATGAAGGCGAACATGGAGTGGATCCACCGCACCATGGCCGCCAACAACCTGGTCGCCGCCGGCCCGATGCGGATCGTGACCAGCGACTTCGGCCGTGAAACCTACACGTTCGACGTGGCCCAGCCGGTGCGCAAGGCCGGCGGTGCAGCGGCAGCCGACGCGTCGGAGGAAAGCCCCGACGACGCCGCGGATGCCGCCGCGGTCGACGCGGCGGCCAGCGCCGATGCGACGGCTGGCGCAGCGCAGGGCAACATGGCGCGCAAGTCCATCGAACCCGCCGCCGGCGAGCCGCTCACCGGCCTGGAACTGCTGGGTCCGGTGCAGTACCTGCGCACCGAGGGCGGCCGTGCCGCCACCGCCACCTATCGCGGTTACATGGCCGAGCTGGAGAACGTACGCGATGCGCTGCGCGCCTGGACCCTGACCCAGGGCGAGGAAGCGATCGGCCGCCCGTTCGAGGTCTACAAGAACGGCATCGACAAGGCGTTCACCGCCGAAGGCGAGTACGACGTCTACTGGATGATCAAGTAAGGGCACGGGCGCCCGCCCGATGCCCAGGTACGCGCGCGGCTTCGATACCGGGGCCGCGTTCGCGTATCTGGAGAAGCGCGATCGCAAGCTGGGCGCCTGGATGCGCCGGCTGGGGCCGATCGCACCCGACCCCCGCTGGCGCAAGCCATTCGATCCGGTCGACGCGCTGGCTCGCGCGATCATGTACCAGCAGCTGAGCGGCAAGGCCGCGTCCACGATCGTTGGAAGGATCGAGGCGGCGATCGGCAGCGACCGCTTCCACTGCGACACGCTGGCGCGGATCGATGACGCCGGGCTGCGCGCCTGCGGCGTTTCCGGCAACAAGGCACTGGCGCTGCGCGACCTGGCGCGGCGAGAGCAGGCAGGCGAGATTCCCACCTTGCGGCGCATGTCGACGATGGACGAGGACGCGATCGTCGCCGCGCTGGTGCCGATCCGCGGCATCGGTCGCTGGACCGTGGAAATGATGCTGATGTTCCGGCTCGGCCGGCCGGACGTGTTGCCGGTGGACGACCTGGGCATCCGCAAGGGCGCGCAGCTGGTCGACAAGCTGGGGGACATGCCGGCGCCGAAAGTGCTGGCGGGCCGTGGCGAGCGCTGGGGTCCCTACCGGACCTATGCAAGCCTTTACCTGTGGCGCATCGCCGACCAGGCCTCCGCGCCGAAAACCCCGGTGAAGCGCTCCCAGGAATGAACGCGGCCGGGACGCCATTGACAACACCTCCCGCCCCCTTGAAAATGCGCGGCTCGCACCTGCCCAGGTGGCGGAATTGGTAGACGCACTAGTTTCAGGTACTAGCGGGTAAAACCGTGGAGGTTCGAGTCCTCTCCTGGGCACCAGGTCCAACAAACCCCCGACGCAAGTCCGGGGGTTTTTTGTTGCGCGCCGGGGAGTAACCTAGCGTCCATGTCCCGACGCCGGGCATCGATGCCGGGGAGAATCCCGTGAGCGCCACGGCAAGCCTGCTGTTCCGGCAGTTGTTCGAGCCGATCTCGTCCACCTGCACCTACCTCCTGGGTTGTCCCGAGACCGGCCAGGCCGTGCTCGTCGACCCGGTGCTGCCGACCTGGCAGCGCGACCTGGAGGTGCTGGGATCGCTCGACCTGCGCCTGGTGGCGACGATCGAAACGCACATCCACGCCGACCACCTGACTTCCGCGTCGCTGCTCAAGCGCGAGGTCGGCAGCCGCATCGCGGTGGCGGCACTGGATGCGCTGCCCTGTGCCGACATCGGCATCGAGGACGGCGTGCCGCTGCAATTCGGCAGCCTTCGGCTGCAGCCGATGCATACGCCCGGCCACACCGACCACCACTTCGCCTTGCTGTGCGGCGACCGCCTGTTCACCGGCGACGCGCTGCTCATCGATGGCTGCGGGCGCACCGACTTCCAGAGCGGCGACGCCGCCATGCTCTACCGCAGCGTGCGCGGGAAGCTGTTCGCATTGCCGGGGGAAACGCTGGTCTATCCGGCCCACGATTACCAGGGGCGGCGGGTTTCGAGCATCGAGCAGGAACGCCAGCGCAACCCGCGCCTCGGCGGCGATCGCACGATCGAGGAGTTCGTGGCGCTGATGGCGGGGCTCGACCTGCCGTATCCGAAATTCATCGACTATGCCGTCCCCGGCAACCTGCAATGCGGGGCATGCCCGCCGGGACTGCCCGAGCACCTGCGCCACTTTTGCGAGCCGGCTCAGACGTTGGATTCGTCCGCGGGGGCCGTGCCCGCCTCCCGCGCCGCACCGGGCAGCCCGGTGACGTCCCCCGGGCAGTCCACGCCCACGCCGTAGCAGGTCATCGACAGCGAACCATAGGCGTATCCGTCCACCAGCACCTTCGGCGCCTGGCCGGTCGCCACCGCGTAGCCGGCGAGGTACAGCAACGGCAGGAAGTGCTCGGGGGTCGGCGCGGCCATGCGGAAGTCCGGATGGTCGACCAGGCTGGCGGCGTCGCCGGGGCGTTGCGTCATCACCTCGCGCGCCGCCTCGTCGAAGCGGCGCGCCCAGTCGAACCCGGCATCGGGCTGGTGCCAGTCGATCGCGCGCAGGTTGTGGACGACGTTGCCGCTTCCCAGCAGCATCACCCCGGACTCGCGCAAACGCGCCAGCTTCGCGCCGAGGTCGACGTGGAATTGCGCCGGTTTCAGGGCATTGATCGAAAGCTGCACCACCGGCACGTCCGCCGCCGGGAAGGCGTGCACCAGCACCGACCAGGTGCCGTGGTCCAGGCCCCAGCCATCACGGTCGGCGCCGACGAATTCGGGCGCGACGACCTCGGCGACTTCCGCAGCGAGTCGGGGCAACCCGGGTGCAGGGTAGTCCACGTCGAACAGCCGCTGCGGGAACCCGTAGAAATCGTGGATGGTCCGCGGCTTCGCCATCGCGGTCACCGCGGTGGCATTGACGTACCAGTGCGCGGACACGGCGAGGATCGCGCGCGGCCGCGGCACCGACGCGCCTAGCGCGCGCCAGGTTTCGGTGTAGCGGTTGCGTTCCAGGGTGTTCATCGGGCTGCCGTGCCCGAGGAACGCCGCCGGCATCTGCGGTTGGCTCGCCATCGGGGCATCCTAATCCAGGCGGGGTGAAGCCGACGGGCCGTGCACGGACGCGGTGTACTATCGCCGCGATGAAAAAGAACGCAAGGAAGGGCGGCCAGCGCAAGGCGCTGCCGGGATGGATGCCGGAGCCGCCGCGGCGGCCGGTGCGTGATCCGCAGGCCGATCGCGAGGCCAGCCGCTACGAGAACCCGATCGCCAGCCGCGAGATGATCCTGCAGGTGCTCGCGGCGCACGACGGGCCGATGGACGCGCAGGCGCTCGCGCAACAGTTGTCGCTCACCGAGCCGGATCGTCTCGACGCCCTCGGCAAGCGCCTGGGCGCGATGCTGCGCGATGGCCAGTTGTTGCAGAACCGGCGCGGCGGATTCGTCCCTGCCGAGCGCGCCGACCTCATCGCCGGCACGATCATCGCCAACCCCGACGGTTTCGGCTTCCTGCGCCCCGAAAGCGGCGAGGGCGACGACCTGTTCCTGCCGCCGTATGAAATGCGCAAGGTGCTGCACGGCGACCGCGTGCTCGCCAGCGTCACCGGCGTCGACCGGCGCGGGCGCCGCGAAGGCGTGATCGTCGAGGTGCTGGAGCGCCGCCTGAACCGCCTGATCGGGCGGTTCATCGAGGAGGCCGGCATCAGCTACGTCGAGCCGGACGATCGCCGCATCCAGCGCAACGTGTTGATCCCGGCGAACGAGGGCCATGGCGCGAAGCCGGGGCAACTGGTGGTCGCGGAAATCGTGCAGGCACCGGATGCGCGCCGGCCGCCGATCGGCAAGGTCCTGGCGGTCCTGGGCGACAAGCTCACCGCGTCGCTGGCGGTGGAAGCGGCGATCCACGGCCACGAGATCCCGTTCGAGTTCCCGCCCGAGGTGCTCGCGCAGGCCACCGCGGTGCCGCTGGAAGTGCGCGACGCGGACATCCATGGCCGCGTCGACCTGCGCCAGGTGCCGCTGCTCACGATCGACGGCGAGGATGCCAAGGATTTCGACGACGCGGTGTGGTGCGAGCCCGATCGCGACGGCTTCCGCCTCATCGTCGCCATCGCCGACGTCTCGCATTACGTGCGCCCGGGCACGCCGCTGGACGACGAGGCGCAGAAGCGCGCGACGTCCGTGTACTTCCCCGGCTTCGTGGTGCCGATGCTGCCGGAGACGCTGTCCAACGGCATCTGCTCGCTGAACCCCCAGGTCGAGCGCCTGTGCTTCGTCTGCGACATGCAGGTCGGGCGCGACGGCATCCCGACCGAGGCGAAGTTCTACGAGGCGGTGATGCAGTCGCATGTCCGCCTGACCTACACCGAGGTCTGGAACGCCGTGGGCGAGGGCATCCCCGACGAGGACCGCGACGCGGCGCTGGCGAAGATCGGGCCGATGCTGCCGCAGGTGCAGCGCCTGCACCAGTTGTACCGGATCCTCGACAAGGCCCGTGCGAAGCGCGGCGCGATCGAGTTCGAGACCAGCGAGGTGCGCTTCGTGCTCGGCCCGCAGGGCGAGGTGACCCAGGCCGGCATGATCCAGCGCAACGATGCCCACAAGCTGATCGAGGAATGCATGATCGCGGCCAACGTGCAGGCCGCCGAGTTCCTGCTCGCGCGGGAGGTTCCCGCGCCGTACCGCGACCACGACAAGCCGCCGGAAGCCAAGTACGCGGACCTGGAGGAATTCCTCAAGGAGTTCAAGCTGCGCCTGCCGCCGTGGGGCAAGCTGCAGCCGAAGGACTTCCGCAACCTGCTGGAGAAGATCCGCGACCGTCCGGACGCCGCGCTGCTGGAATCGGTGATCCTGCGCAGCCAGTCGCTGGCGGTGTATGCACCGGAGAACATCGGCCACTTCGGCCTCGCGCTGGAGGCGTACGCGCACTTCACCTCGCCGATCCGCCGTTATCCGGACCTGCTGGTCCATCGCGCGATCAAGCATGCACTCACCGGCAAGCGCGTCGACCAGTACGTCTACACGCCGCACCAGATGTCGGCGTTGTCGCTGCAATGCTCGGAACGCTCGCGTCGCGCCGACGAGGCGCAGCGCGAGGTGGACGAACGCTACCGCGCCGCGTGGATGGAGCAGCACGTCGGCGGCGAATTCGACGGCACGATCAGTGGCGTCACCAGCTTCGGCCTGTTCGTCGAGCTGGACGATTCGAAGGTCAACGGCCTGGTCCACGTGACCCAGCTGCCGCACGACTACTACCACTTCGACCCGATCCGCAAGGCGCTGACCGGCGAGCGCCGCGGCCGCGAATACCGCCTCGGCGACCGCGTCCGCATCGTCGTGCTCAAGGCCAGCCTGGAGGAGCGCAAGATCGACTTCCGCCTGGTCGAGGACAAGGGCCGCGTCGAAACCCCGCCACCGCCGCCGCCCCGCGCCCAGCCCGCCAGGCGCAAGAAGAGCAAATACTAGACGCGGATTACGCGGATCGAAATTGGACAAGAGCGGATTTCCCATATGGCCCATCCGCTCTGATCGGCTGTTTTCCGCGTTGATCCGCGTCAAAATGAGCGACCCGGTTGCGAGCGATCTGCGATGAGCAAGGACAGTCAGTGGGTGGCGGGCATCAACGCGGTGGCTTCGGCGATCGAGCACGACGCGGAGCACGTGCGCGAGGTGCTGCTGGAGGCGGGGGCGAAGAACCCGCGGATCCTGGAGATCGAAGGCAACGCGCGGCGCATGGGCATCGACGTGCGTCGGGTCGCGCAACAGGCGCTGGACGGCGTCGCCGGCGGCCTGCGCCACCAGGGCGCGGTGGCGCGCTATGCCGCGGCGAAGACCTGGGATGAAAGCGAGCTGCCGGCGCTGGTCGAGGCGGCCGCCGGCCGCGCGCTGGTGCTGGTGCTGGACGGCGTGCAGGACCCGCACAACCTCGGCGCCTGCCTGCGCAGCGCGGCCGCGGCCGGGGTCACGGCGGTGGTGATCCCGCGCGACAAGGCGGTACAGGTGAACGCGACCGTGCGCAAGACCTCGGCGGGCGCCGCCGACACGATCCCGGTGGTCCGCTGCACCAATCTCTCGCGCTGCCTGCGCGACCTGCAGAAGCTCGGCGTGTGGATCCACGGGCTGGCGGGCGACGTCGACGCGTCGCTGTATTCGCTGGACCTCACCGGCAACGTCGCCATCGTCCTCGGCGGCGAAGCCGACGGCCTGCGCCGTCTCACCCGCGAGCATTGCGACAGCCTGGTGCGCATCCCGATGCCCGGCGACACCGAAAGCCTCAACGTGTCGGTGGCCGCCGGGGTGGCGCTGTTCGAAGCCGTTCGCCAACGTGGAGTCGCATGATGGCCTGGCTCATCCTCGTCCTCGCGGGCTTGTTCGAGATCGGCTGGGCGATCGGGCTCAAGTACACCGATGGTTTCACCCGGCCGTGGCCGACGATCGGCACGGTGGCGGCGATGGCGGTCAGCCTCGGCCTGCTCGGCATCGCGATGAAATCGCTGCCCGTCGGCACCGCCTATGCGGTCTGGGTTGGCGTCGGCGCGGTGGGAACCGCGATCCTGGGCATCGTGCTGCTGGGCGAGCCGGCGAACGCGGGGCGGATGATCAGCCTCGGGCTGATCGTCGCCGGGATCATCGGCCTGAAGCTGGCGTCATGAACCACGCATTGGCGATCTTGCAGAACAGTTCGGCGGTGCGTTCGGCGTCGTAGACCGCCGAATGCGCCTCGGCGGGATCCCACGCCAGGCCGGCGGCCTTCAGCGCGCGCGCCAGCACCGTCTGCCCATAGGCGACGCCGCCCAGGGTCACCGTGTCGAACACGCTGAAGGGGTGGAACGGATTGCGCTTGTGCTGCACGCGCGCCACCGCGGCGTTGAGGAAGTGCAGGTCGAAATGGGCGTTGTGCCCGACCAGGATCGCGCGCTGGCAGGCCTGCCTGCGCACCGCCGCGCGCACCGCGGCGAACACGTGGTCCAGCGCTTCCTTTTCCGGCTTGGCCATCCGGAACGGGTGGTCCAGGATGATGCCGGTGACTTCCAGCGACTTCGGATCGATGCTGGTGCCGGGCGCCGGCTCCAGGTGCGCGCTGGCGACCTCGCCGGGCACGAAGCGACCGGCGTCGTCGAGCTCGATCGGCACCGCGGCGATTTCCAGCAACGCATGGCGGTTCCAGTCGAAACCACCCGTCTCCACGTCCACGACCACCGGCAGGTAGCCGCGGAAGCGTTCGGCCATGGGACGCATGGCGGGGGCGGGGGCGAGGGCGGGGCTGGGGGTGGCCTCGGTCATCGCGCCAGCGTAGCACCCCGCGCGTCAGACGCCCGAGGTCGTGTCGCGCTTGTCGCGGGGCGGGAACGACTCCTCGCCGGTGACCAGGAACAGCACGTTCTCGGCAATGTTGGTGGCGTGGTCGCCGATCCGCTCGATGTTCTTGGCCATGAACAGCAGGTGGGTGCAGCCGGTGATGTGGCGCGGATCTTCCATCATGTAGGTGAGCAGCTCCCGGAACAGCCCGGTGTACTGCGCATCCACCCTGGCGTCGGCGTCGCGCACGCGGGTCGCCGCCGCGGCGTCGTCGTCGCGATAGGCGTCCATCACGCGCCGCACCTGGCCCGCGGCCAGTTCGCCCAGCGCGGCGAGCCCGCGGATCTGCGGCAGCGGCGGCGCGGCATTGAGCGCCAGCGAGCGCTTGGCGACGTTCGCCGCGTAGTCGCCGATGCGCTCCAGGTCCGAGGCGATGCGGATCGCGGCCAGGATCTCGCGCAGGTCGCGGGCAAGGGGTCCGCGCAGGGCCAGCTTCATCACGTCCTGGCTGGTTTCCTGCTCGAGGCGGTCGATCGCGGCGTCGGCCTCGACCACGCGCCGGGCGGCATCGTCGTCGCGCAGGTCCACCACGGCGATCGCGGCGAGCAGCTGGTCGGCGGCCATGCCGCCCATGCGCAGCAGTTCGCCCTTCAGGCGCTGCTGCTCCTCGTCCATGCTCCTGACGATGTGTTCGTGCGGCTGCTGGGTGTTCATCCGAACCTCCCGGTGATGTAGTCCTCGGTCTGCTGCTTCGAGGGGTTGGAGAAGATGGTACCCGTCGGGCCGTGTTCGATGAGGTCGCCCAGGTACATGAAGGCGGTGAAGTCGGACACGCGCGCAGCCTGCTGCATGTTGTGGGTCACGATCGCGATGGTGTAATCGCGCTTGAGCTCGGCCACCAGCTGCTCGATGCGGGCGGTGGACAGGGGGTCGAGCGCGGAAGTCGGCTCGTCGAGCAGCAACACTTCCGGCCGCAACGCCACCGCGCGCGCAATGCACAGGCGCTGTTGCTGGCCGCCCGACAGGCCGAGCGCGCTTTGCCCCAGCTTGTCCTTGACTTCGTCCCACAGCGCCGCCTGCCGCAAGGCCTCCTCCACCCGCACGGCCATTTCGGGTTTCGACGGGCGCTCATGGTGGCGGATGCCATAGGCCACGTTCTCGAAGATCGTCATCGGGAACGGCACCGGCTTCTGGAACACCATCCCGACCTTGCTGCGCAGCCGGCTCAGCGGATACTTCGGGTCGAGGACGTCCTCGCCGTCCAGCAGGACGCGGCCGGTGGCGCGCAGCTTCGGGTACAACGCATAGATGCGGTTGAACACCCGCAGCAGGGTGGACTTGCCGCAGCCCGAAGGGCCGATCAGCGCGGTGACCTGCTTCTCGGGGATGTCGAGGTCGATCGACTTCAGCGCGCGGAAGTCGCCGTAATAGAAGTCGAGGCCGCGCGCGGCGAGCTTGGGGACGATCGGGTCAGTCATGGTGCACTCGTTTGCGCGCGACCACGGCGCGCGCGACCAGGCTGGTCAGGAGGACGAACAAGGTCAGCACCAGCGCGCCGGCCCAGGCGATCGACTGCCAGCTTTCGTACGGGCTGCCCGCGAACTGGTACATCACCACCGGGACGCTGGCCATCGGCTTGGTGACATCCGCGTTCCAGTACTGGTTGCCGAAAGCGGTGAACAGCAGCGGCGCGGTCTCGCCGCTGATCCGGGCCAGCGCCAGCAGCACGCCGGTGACGATGCCGGGCATCGCCGACCGGTACAGCACCTGCACGGTCACCTTCCATTGCGGCACGCCCAGCGACAACGCCGCCTCGCGCATCTGTGCCGGCACCAGCTGCAGCATCTCGTCGGTGGTGCGGACCACCACCGGCAGCACGATGAAGGCGAGCGACATGGCGCCGGCGATCGCGGAGAAGCTGCCGCCGGCCTGCTGCACGAGGAGCGTGTAGACGAACAGCCCGAGCACGATCGAGGGCGCCGACAGCAGGATGTCGTTGACGAAACGCACGCTCGCCCCGATCCTGCCGGCCACGCCGTACTCGGACAGCCAGGTGCCCGCGGCGATGCCGATCGGGGTACCGACGCCGATCGCCATCAGGCACATGACCGCGCTGCCGTAGAAGGCGTTGCGTAGCCCGCCCTCGGCCATCGGCGGCGGCGTGTCCATGGTGAACAGGGCCCAGTCGACGCCGGCCAGGCCCTTGGCGGCGAGCGTCCACAGGATCCAGCCCAGGAACAAAAGGCCGAACGCGGCCGCGGCGCAGGCGGCGGTCAGCGCGACGGCGTTGGCGAGGCGACGGCGGAGCAGCAGGTTCATTCGTTGCCCTCGCGCCGCGAGAGCTGGCGCAGCATCAACCTGGCAAGGGCGAGGACGATGAAGGTGACCACGAACAGGACGAAGCCGAGCAGCAGCAAGGCGGATCGATACTCTTCCGTGGCTTCGCCGAAGTCGTTGGCGATCAGCGCGGCGATGGTGGTGCCCGGCTCGAGCAGCGACGCGGTGAAGCGGGTCGAGTTGCCGATGACGAAGGCCACCGCCATGGTTTCGCCAAGAGCACGGCCCAGTCCGAGGAAAATGCCGCCGATCACGGCCGAGCGGGTGTAGGGCAGGACGATGTCCCAGCTGACTTCCCAGCGCGTGGAGCCGAGCGCGTAGGCCGATTCCTTCAGCCGCGTCGGCACCGTCAGGAACACTTCGCGCATCACCGAGGCGACGAACGGGATGACCATGATCGCCAGCACGATTCCCGCGGTGAGCATGCCGATGCCGATCGGCGGTCCCTGGAACAACGGGCCCACCAGCGGCAGGGTGCCGAGGTGTTCATTGGCCCAGGGGGTAACGTATCGGGTCATCACCGGCACCAGCACGAACAGGCCCCACATGCCGTAGATGATCGAGGGAATCCCCGCGAGCAGCTCGATCGCCGCGTTCAGCGCTCCACGCAGCGGGCGCGGCGCGACTTCGGTCAGGAACACGGCGATGCCGTAGCTCACCGGCACCGCGATCAGCATCGCGATCAGCGCCGTGACCAGCGTGCCGTAGATCGGCACCAGCGCGCCGAAGCGGTTCTCGACCGGATTCCACTCCGAGGACAGGAAGAAATCCAGTCCCGCGATTTCCAGTGCGTGTCGGCCACCCCAGAGCATCGACAGCGCGGCACTGCCCAGGGCCAGCAGCACGAACACCACGGTGGCGACGAGCAGCCAGCGGAACAGGCGGTCGTTGCGCGCATCGGTGTCGGCGCGCTGGGCGATGGCGGTCGAGGTCATGGTCCAGGCCAGGACCCGCCCTGCGGTGCAGGGCGGGTGGGGCAAAGTTTACTGCTGCGCCGGGGCCGCGGTGAAGCCGGCCTGCCAGTAGGCCTCGACCTGCTGCACCAGCTCCGGCGGCAGCGGCACGTAATCCAGTGCCGACGCCTGCTGCTGGCCGTTCTCCAGCGCCCAGGTGAAGAAGTCGCGCGCGTCCTGGCTGCGCTTCGCGTCCTTGGGCGCCTTGTACATCAGCGCGAACACGGTCGCGGCGATCGGCCAGGCCTGCGCACCCGGGGCGTTGGTGATGACCAGGTTGAAGTCCTGCGCACCCTTCCAGTCGGCGGTGGCGGCGGCGGCCTGGAACGACTCGGCGCTCGGCGCGACGAAGTTGCCCGCCGCGTTCTGCAGCTGCGCGTAGGCCATCTTGTTCTGCAGCGCGTAGGCCAGCTCGACGTAGCCGATCGAACCGTCGATCTGCTGCACGTAGGAAGCGACGCCCTCGTTGCCCTTGCCGCCGACGCCGCTGGGCCACTGCACCGACTTGCCTTCGCCGATCTTCTGCTGCCACTCCGGCGACACCTTGGCCAGGTAGTTGGTGAAGTTGAAGGTGGTGCCCGATCCGTCGGAGCGCTGCACCAGGTTGATCGCGGTGGCCGGCAGCTCGACGCCCGGGTTCACCGCGGCGATGGCGGGATCGTTCCAGGACTTGACCTTGCCCAGGTAGATGTCGGCCAGCAGCGGGCCGGTCAGGCGCAGCTCGCCGGGCTCGATGCCGGCGACGTTGACCACCGGCACCACGCCGCCGATCACCACCGGGAACTGCAGCAGGCCGGCCTCGGCGAGCTCTTCGCTCGACAGCGGCGCGTCGGAGGCGCCGAACGCCACCGTGCCCGCCTTGATCTGGGCGATGCCGCCGCCGGAGCCGATCGACTGGTAGTTCACCATGTGGCCGGTGGCGGCGTTGTAGTCCGCCGACCAGCGCGAGACCAGCGGGAAGAAGAAGGTCGAGCCCGCGCCGGTGATCTGCGCGGAGACTTCGTCGCCGGCGTTGGCGGCGGCGGCCGGCGCGTCCGTGCCGGCGGCCGGCGCGCTGGCGTCGTTGGAAGGCGAGCACGCGGCGAGCGCGAGCGCGACGGCGGTGGCGATGGCGGCGTTGCGGATCGTGCGATTCATGGGTCTGCTCCGGGGAAGGGGCCGCGGCGCGGCCGGTGTCGACATGGAATGATGTTTCGGTGACGCTGGCTTTTAAGCGTGGTTACCGCTTCGTGACGGTGGCGGGTCACCAGTGGAACTGGGCGCGCAACGCGACGATGCCGGGATCGTCGGCGATGCCGGCGCGCTCGCTGTCCACGCGCACGTAGTCGAGCATCAACTTGAAGTTGGAGCGCAGGTACCAGTTCGCGCCCAGCGTCCAGGTGTCGATGCTGCCGCCGGCGACGTCGCCGTCGTCGAGGTCGAGCGTGTCGTAGCGCAGGCCGAGCTGCCACATCGAATTGCCGGCGGCCTTCGGCGTGGACGGCGTGCCGCCCTTGTAGGCGAAGTCCTCGCCGGTCAGGTTCCAGACTGCGCTGGCGTAGCCGCCCCCGGCGCCGAAATCGTCGTGGGCGTAACGGTCGACGGTGGCGTCCATGTACTCGGCCTGCAGCTTCAGCGGGCCGCGCAGCCACATCGCCTCGAGGCCGGTGGTGCGGACGCGATCGGTGTCGACCATGCTGCCGGTATCCACCAGGCGCTGCGCCATGTCGGCGTCGGGACGCGCGCGCAGGCGGAGGACGTCGCCGTCGGTGTCGTAGTCGACCTGCGACAGGCCAAGGTGGAGGACGTTGCCCTTGGTGTTGATCGGCGCGTAGTAGCCGCGGATGCCGTAGCCGTTGCCATGGGCGCGATCGCGGGTCAGTTCCCGGCTGAACAGGCTGCCGGTCACGCCCCAGTCGTCGCCGCCGACGCCGCCGGCCACGCCGAGCCGGCGCGACACCGCGAACGTGTTGGTGATCATCGCCTTGGAGACGAAATCGTTGTTCTTGGTCGAGCTCAACTCCTCGAGGCTGTTCGGCTGCTTGAACTGGCCGACCTGCAGCCACGGCTTGCCGGCGGCCTTGAACTTGTAGCGGCCATAGACGTCGAGGAACTTGCCGTCGCCGGAGGCGTCGTAGCCGGCCGTCCAGTCGAAGTTGCCGGGACCCTTGCCCTTGAGCACGAGCTCGGCGCGGCGCAGGCCGAAGTCGGTATCGTCGCCGTCGCCGGCATCGCCGTCGAGCGCGCGCTGGTCGGCGTCGTACCAGTAGGCATCGGTCTGGAGCAGCCCTTCGAAGGACACCGCGCTGCCGGCGAATTCGCCGACCGCGACCTGGGCGTGGGCAATGGGAGTGGCAGCCAGTAACAGGCCTGCCGCGAGCAGGGTGCGCTTGATGGACATGGGCGGGACACTTGGGGAAGTGCGTGCAGCCTAGGCCCGCTCTCTTGCAGGAATGTGACAATGCTTCAGGAAAAAGGCAGCCGTATGTCGGTCTGGTTCAGGATCGGCTTCATTTTCGTTGCGGAATCGCTTTTTTGCCCTTCCTGGCGCCCATTCAGGGAGCAGCTGCCGCAAATGTGACTTCGGCCTGCAACATGCCGTTGGCGCGGCTGGCATGCAGCGAGGCGGGGCCGATGCCGTGTTCCGTGCGCAGGGTCTCCAGCCAGGCCAGCAGGGCCGGGGCGGGGATGGCATCGAATTCCAGCTGCAGGCCGACGCCGGGTTCGTCGCGCTGGCGGGTCGGAGCGAAGCCGGCGCTCGCCAGCGTCTCCAGGATCGCCTTGCGCCGGGCAGCGGGGTCGGCCGTGCCGGCGCGGGTGCGCATGGCGGCGATGGCCACCGCGTCGGACTGCAGCCGCTCGAGCTGGCGGTCGCTCCTGGCGCCGTCGCGGACGGCGTGGTCGCGCCAGGCGTCCAGCGGCCGCCACAAGCCGAACCACCAGGCGAAGGCGCCGAGCGCCACGGCCATCACCAGCAACATCGCGCGCTCGCGTGGCGCGCGTGACTGCCACCATCGGGTCGTCGCGGACAGCATCATGGAGTCCTCGTGATGCGCAGGGTGGTGAACTGCTGCCCGCCGCTGCGTGCGCCGGCCGCGGCCTGGACCTGGAAGCCCGTTTGTTGCAGCGAGGCGGCGATCGCATCCGCCGATGCCGCATCCGGGTGGCGCACGACCGCCTCGAGGACGTCGGTGCCGTAGTCGAAGCGTTCGAGCATGGCGCCCGGCTGCGCCTGGATGGCGGCGAACACCGCGCCCGCGTCCGCGGCGAAGCGCTCGCCGGATTCAAGCAGGGCCCGCTCGCCGGCCACCGCGGCGGCGGCGCCCGTGGCGCCCGGGGTGACGCCCAGGCGCGTGGCGATCGTCGTGGCGATGGCATCGTTCGCGCGCGTCCGCGCGTGATGGACCAGGCCTTCGGCCAGGGTCGCCAGCAGTGGCGACGCCAGCAACAGCGCCGTCCACAGGGCGATGCGGCGGCGCGAGCCCTGCACGCGGCGCGTGGCGCCCGCTGGCAGGAATTCGCCCTGGCGCAGGTCCGGCCCGTTCGCATCCAGCGCGCCCGCGAGGAGGATGGATTCGAGCGGTGGCGCATCCGGCAAGGGCGCGTCGGTGACGGCGCCAAGTACCTGCGCGGCGATTGCCGGCTCGGCCGCGAACGCGATGTCGCCGCCGTGCACCAGCCAGGTGCCGCGGTGGCTGGCGACGGTGCAGGGAACACTCGGCGGCAGCAGCAGGTAATCGGGCAGCACGCGATCCGGCCGCACGCCCAGTACCGAGGCCTGCTGGAGCCATTGGCGCATGTCCTGGCGCGACGTCGCGAGCACCAGGCGCGGCGTCCCCCCGGTCGAGGGCGGCCCCAGCGCGACGTGCGTGTCGCCCGGAGCGGCCGCGAGGTCGGCGGACAGGGCCTCGATGGCGACCGCCCGCGCCTGCGCCTCGCTGTGCGCGGCGATTGCCAGCCACTGCGCGCGCACACGCTGGCCCGGCACCACCAGCAACCTGCGCTCGCCTGGCAGCGCGGGCGGCCAGGGCGATCCGGGCGTGGGCACCGGCGACGCCGTGGCGCGGCCGCGCTCGTCCAGCTGCAGGCTGCTGGCGCTGCCGTCGTCGGCGAGCAGCAGCAGGCGTGCCGTCAATGGCAGTGTAGTCGTCATGGTCATGGTCATTCTTCCCGCGTCCAGCGCCGCGACAGCAGGCGCACGCGTCCGGATGGATCGGCTTCGAGCAGGCTCGACAGTTCGACCAGCGCGTCGTCGTAGGCGACGGCGACCTCGAGCCGGTAATAGCGTCCGCGGACCTGCACCTGTTGGCGCACCGCGGCGGAGGGAATGAAACCCGCGAGCGCAGGCTGCGCCCAGAAAGCCTCGGCGCTTGTCCACCCCGTCGCGGGGCGCGCCGCCAGGATCCGCCGCGCGCGCGATGCGTCGATCGCGCCGTCGCCAAGCATCCGCAGCAGGGGCAGGTCGTGCGCCGTCAGTGCGTTCACGTCGATCGGCGAGGGGCCGGACACCGGCAGTGCGCACGCGTACTCGCGCAAGGCCGTGTACAAGCCCGGTTCGACGCCGCGCAGCGCGCGCAATTCGCTGGGCTCCGCGAGCAGCGTCGCACTGGTCAGCTGCGCCGGGTCGCGGGCAAGGTAGGCGGCATCCTCCGCGCCGCGCGCACCGGGATCCTGGTCGGCGTCGATCCAGTCGACCAGCGTGTCGGCGAATGCGCGCGCCGCGCCGTCGTCGACGCCTAGAACGTGCAGCAACGCCAGCAGCTGGCGCACGCCCGCCTCGCTGCGCTGCCACTGTTCGCCCGCGCCCTCGACCACGCTGTTGAGGTTGAAGCAGGTGTCGGCATCGGCGAGCGAGGAGCGCACGCGGCCGCGCACGGTGCCGTCCTCCTCGATCGGGAGGTCCAGGGCCGCGGGGACGGTGCTTGCGCGGGTGCCGCCAGGGTCGCGCCCGGCCAGGATGCCCAGCCGCTGGCGGGCGACTTCCTCGGCGCCGAGCGCATGCCATTGCGCCTGCGCCACCTGGCGTGCGTTTCCGGCGCGGCGCAAGCCGAAGCGGATGTCGTCGAGCATGGCCACCGCCAGCACCGACACCACGACCAGCAGCACCAGCACGACCAGCAGGCCGACGCCGCGCTGGCGCGTCGCGGATCGCGCGCGGGTCATGGCGCGACCGCCGGCAACAGGAAACGCTGGGTGACCTCGCCAAGCCCTTCCAGGTCCAGCGCCAGTTCGACCGCGCCCGGCAGTTCGGTTGCGCCGCCTGCCCAGCCGTCGCTCCATTGCCCTCGCGACTGGTAGCGCACGCGCGCCGCGCGAATGCCGTCCAGCAACACGGTGGCATCGCCGGCACGCGTGCCGTCCAGCATCGGCCGCGTGCTGCGTTCCAGTCGGCCGCCGGACAGCCGGTACTCGACGTATTGCAGCGAGGCGCGCGGCGCCGCGTCGGGGTTCGACCAGCCCCGGCGCACGAAGGCGAACAGCAGCGCCTCGTCGCGCAGCTGGCTGCTGGTCGCTCCATGGAAGGCGTTGCGCGCGGCACTGCCATCGGGGTGGCGCACGCGGCGCAAGGCGGCCTGGCCGAGATCGGACTGCAGCAGCGCGCGCGCGCGCTGGAATTGCGCGAGGCGGTCCATTCGCGCAGCCGCCGCCGCGCGGCTGTCGGCAACGCTGGCGAGAATGGCGACGCCGGCGGTGGCCAGCAGGCCGAACACGAACAGTGCGGCCAGCATCTCGACCAGGCTGAAGCCGCGCGCGCGAGACAGGCTCATGGCAAGGCCCGCAACAGGCGTCGTTCCGCGACCAGCTGGCCGCTGGCGGGATCGCTGACCTGGACCACCACCTGCACCAGGCCGTCGCCGGCGTGCAGCGGCGCGACCTGCCAACGCCAGTCCCGCTCGCCGTTGCGCACGAGACCCGCGCCGCGCGCCAGCTCGTCGCCCGGCACCAGCATCGCGTCCACCGCGTGGTTGTCCGCCACGACTTCGGCCAGCACGCGCTCCTCGGCCAGCAGTGCGGCGCGGGTGGTCTCGCCCGAAAGCTTCAGCAGTGCCAGCAGCGCCAGCGACAGCACCGCCAGCGCCACCAGCATCTCCAGCAGCGAGAAGCCGCCGCAGGCCGGCCGCGGGTCAGCGCGGTGCGCCATGGAGTTCCACCCGTCCCGCGGCGTCCACCGTGACGCGGAAGCGGCCGTTCGCGTCGGCGAGCGTGAGCGCCTGCGGCTGCGCGCCGCCAAGTGCATCGAAGCGCACGCTCGCCCGGCGGCCGCCCGCAGGCAGTTCCAGGCGCACGCCTTGCGTCCAGGGCCGTGGCGCGTAGGCGCGATCGCGCAGCGGTTCCCATCCGTCGCTGCCGTGGCGCTGGAAGCGGTAGCCCGAGGCATCGGCGACGAGCTCGACCATGCGCGTGCCGAGCAGCGCTTCCTCGCGCGCGCGGCGCAGGTGCATGCCCAGGCGCTCGGCGTCGTCGAGCGCGGGCCGTCGCTCGGGTAGCGTGGTCGCCACCGCCGCGGCGGCGAGGCCGAGGATGACCAGCACCACCATCAGCTCGACGAGGCTGAAGCCGCGCCAGCGGCGCGGGTCAGCGCCAGTTGCCGATGTCCGCCGCATCCGCTTCCCCGCCTTCGGCACCGTCGGCACCGAGCGAATAGACGTCGAACGCGCCGTCGCGCCCCGGCCTGCGGTAGGCATAGGCGTTGCCCCAGGGATCCGCCGGCAGGCGGCGGATGTAGCCGCCGCGGCGATAGCGTTCGGGACGCGCGAGGCCCGATGGCGCGCGCAGCAGCGCGTCGAGCCCCTGCGCGGTGGATGGATAGTCGAGGTTGTCGAGGCGGTAGGTTTCCAGCGCCTGTTCGAGCACGGCGACGTCGGCGCGGGCCTTCTCGGCCATCGCGCGGTCCTGGCTCGGCATGACGTTGATCATCACCACCGTGGCGAGCAGGCCGAGGATGACGATCACCACCATCAGTTCGACCAGGGTGAAGCCGCGCGCGCGGCGTTGCAGCGGGGAAGTGCGCATGGGAGCTCCGGGAAGTGGATTCATCCGATCGCCAGCGAGTTGAACTGCAGGATCGGCAACAGGATCGCCAGCACGATCACCGCCACGACGCCGCCCAGGACGACGATCACCAGCGGCTCGAGCATGCCGAGGACGACGGTGGTGAAAGTGCTGAACTCGCGCTCGAGGTAATCGGCCGCCCGCTCGAGCATCGGCCCCGGCTGGCCGCTGTCCTCGCCGCTCGCGGCCATGTACAGCAGCGTCGGCGGAAAGACGCCGGCGCGGCGCATCGCCGCGGCGAGGCTGCCGCCCTCGCGGATGGACGCGACCATGCCTTCGGTGGCGTCGCGCAGGGCGCGGTTGCGCAGGGTGGGGACGGTCAGGGCCAGGCCTTCGATCAGCGGCAGCCCGCTGCCGAGCATGATCGCCAGCGTGCGCGCCATGCGCGCGGCATGCAGGTCGCGCAACAGCCGGCCGAGGACCGGGACGCGCAGCAGCATCCGGTCGAAGGCGAGGCGCAGTCGCGGCCGCGCGAGCAGGCGCCGGGCCGCGAACCCTGCCAGCACGGCGGCGGCGAGCAGCCACGGCCAGCCCCGGGCCATCAGTTCCGAAACGCCGATCACCAGCCGCGTCAGCGCGGGCAACTCGCGTCCCATCGAGTCGAACTGCTCGACCACGCGCGGGACCACGAACGCCATCAGCGCGACCACCACCGCGATCGCGGTGCCGGCCAGCACCAGCGGGTAGGCGAGGCTGGACATCAGTTTGCCGCGCACTTCCTGCTGGCGCTCGTACAACTCGGCCAGGCGCTCCAGGATCGCCGGCAGCGCGCCGGCATCCTCGCCGGCGGCGACCATCGCCCGGTACAGCGGCGGGAAGGCGCGCGGCTGCGAGGCCATCGCCTGCGACAGGCGCTGGCCTTCCAGCACGCGGCCGTGGGTCGCATGCATCACTTCGCGCACTGCCGCGACATCGGACTGCTGGCCGATCGTGCGCAGGCTTTCCTCAAGCGGCGACACCGCGACAAGGGTCGCCAGCTGCCGCGTCGCCAGGGTCAGGTCCCGGCTGCGGAAACGGCGGCCGCGTGCGGGTGCCGGCGCGGTCGCCGGCGCGACCGACAGCGGCTGCCAGCGGCGGCGCTGCAGTTGCGTGCGCGCGTCGTCCAGCGTCGGCGCCTCGATCCGGCCTGCGCGGTGGCGGCCGCCGAGGTCGATCGCGGCGAACTCAAACCGCGGCATCGGCCTGGTGTTCCTCGCGCGCGACGCGCAGGGCTTCCTCGATCGAGGTCAAGCCTTGCAGCACCGCGTCGCGCGCGGCATCGGCGAGCCGGCCGCCTTCGCCGAACGCGGCGCGCGCGATGGCGTCCTCGTCGGCGTCGGCGCCCACGAGCGCGCGCACGCGTTCGTTCACCGCCAGTACTTCGTGGATGCCGACCCGCCCGGCATAGCCGCCGTGCTGGCAGGCGGGGCAGCCGACGGCGCGCCAGCTGGGCGCCGGCGCCGAGCCGAAGTAGCGCTGCGCCAGCGCATCGGCGGGGCGCGGTGCCTTGCACTGCGCGCACAGGCGCCGCAACAGCCGTTGCGCCACGACCAGCCGCAGGCTGGAGGCGAGCAGGAACGGCTCGATACCCATGTCGCGCAGGCGCGTGATGGCGCCGGGTGCATCGTTGGTGTGCACCGTCGAGAGCACCAGGTGACCGGTGAGACTGGCCTGCACCGCGACCTGCGCGGTCTCGACGTCGCGGATTTCGCCGACCATCACCACGTCCGGATCCTGGCGCAGGATCGCGCGCAGGCCGGTGGCGAAGGTCATGCCGACGCGCGCATTGACCTGGGTCTGGCCGATTCCCTCGATCGCGTATTCGACCGGGTCCTCGACCGTGAGCAGGTTGCGCTCGCCGTCGTTGAGCAGCGCCAGCGCCGCGTACAGGGTCGTGGTCTTGCCCGAGCCGGTGGGCCCGGTCACCAGGATGATGCCGTTGGGCAGCTGCAGGGCTTCGCGCACGGATGCCAGCGTGGCCGCGCCCATGCCGAGTTCGCCCAGGCCCAGCCCGCCCTGGTCCTTGTCCAGCAGGCGCAGCACCACGCGCTCGCCGGCGCGCGCGGGCAGGGTGGACACGCGCACGTCGTAGGGCTTGCTGCCCATGGTCACGGAGATGCGCCCGTCCTGGGGGATGCGCTTCTCGGCGATGTCCAGGCGCGCCATCACCTTGATGCGGGAGACCAGCAGCGGGGCGATCCGGTGCGGCAGGCGCAGGGCCTCGCGCATCATCCCGTCCACGCGCAGGCGCACGCGCAGGCTCGATTCGAACGGTTCGATGTGGATGTCGGAAGCGCCGCCGCGCACGCCTTCGGCGATCAGCGCATTGATCAGGCGGATCACCGGCGCATCGTCCTGGCTTTCGAGCAGGTCGTCGGCTGGAAGGGCACTGGCGACCCGGTCCAGGCTGCCAAGCCGCTCCAGGTCGTCCACGTCCACGGCGCCGCCGATGCCGGCGTCCGCGTACGCTTCGGCCAGGCGCCGGTCGAACGCGCCCGCGGCCATCGCTTCGACCGCCGCCAGCGGGCCGAGCACGCGGCGGACTTCCACCAGGGCGCGCGGGTCCGCGCCCGCGCGCAGGCCGACCCGCGGCGGCGCGCCGTCGTCTCCGGACGCCAGCACCACCACTCCGTGGCGCTTGGCGAACGCGTAGGGCAGTGGCGCCGGCGCGCTCACGGCGCGGGCGCTCCCGGCGGCTGCGCCTGCAGGTAGTCGCGGACCAGCACGTCGAGCGCGGCCTCGCGGCGCGCGCCGTCGCCGCCGGCGGCCGCCTGCTGCGCGCGGCGCATGTAGTCGTAGCGCGGCGCGGTGGCGCGGCGCGCGTCCGCGGCATCCTCGATCACGGTGGGGCGGATGAACACCATCAGGTTGGTGCGGGCGCTCGAGCGCGCGCTGGAGCGGAACAGGTTGCCGACCACGGGAACGTCGCCGAGCAGCGGCACCTTGTGCTCGGTGTCGCGATCGGCCTGGTCGAGCAGGCCGCCCAGCGCGACGATCGCGCCGCTGTCCACCAGCACGTTGGTCTCGATCTCGCGCTTGTTCAGGACCAGCTCGGAGAACTGCGCGCTGACCGGACCGGCCACGGAAGACACTTCCTGGCGCAGCTTGAGGGTGATCCCGCCGCCGGCATTGATCTGTGGCGTGACTTCCAGCTGGATGCCGACGTCCTCGCGCTGGATCGTGCGGAACGGGTTGGCGTTGGCGTCGCCCAGCACCTCGCCGGTGGTGATCGGCACTTCCTGGCCGACCAGGATCCGGGCCGGCTCGTTGTCCAGGGTGAGGATCGACGGCGTCGACAGCAGGTTGGAGGCCGTGTCGCTGCGCACTGCGTCGAGGATCAACCCGAACATCAGGCCGCCGGAGCTGCCGGCGATCCCGGCAAGGCCGCCACCCAGGCCCAGCAACGACTGCATCGCGGCGGTGCGGGCCGCCTCGCCGGCGTCGCTGTCGTCGTCCTTCAGCGCCGCCGCGGCGACCAGCGGCATGATGCCGGGCTGCGAGCCCGGGAACTGGGTCGCGGCGAACGGGACGTTGCCCTCGCGGTCGGCGATCGCCAGCTGCGCGCCCAGCTTGCGCGCGGCGTCGTCCGAGATCTCGACCACGATCGCCTCGACCAGCACCTGTCGACGCCGCACGTCGAGCTGCTGCACCACTTCGAGCAGCGTGCGCTGGGTGTCCGGATCGGCGTTGACGACCAGTGCGTTCTGCCCCGGCGCGCGCGCGATCACCGGCTGCCTGCCGGGCACCGCCGCGATCAGGCGCGAGCCTTCCTGGATGCCTTCAGGCCCGATCGCGACTTCGCCCGCAGCCGGCATGCCCGCGTCCGTGGACGCAGGCGCGGGCTGGCCGACCAGCTGCCGCAGCACCGGCAGCAGCTGTTCCGCGCTGGCGTGCATGAGCGGGATGACGCGCAGGTGGCCGGTGCTTTTCGCGCGGCGGTCCAGCTCGAGCGCCATCTGCACGACGCGCTGCACCTGGGTGGGATCGCCGCGGACCACGATCGAGTTGCTGCTTTCCACCGGCAGGATCGACAGTGCGGCGTTGTGCGCGCCGTCGGTGCCCGGCGCGAACAGGGCGCCGACGGTGGCGGCGATCTCGCGCGCGGCGCTGTTGCGCAGGGTCACGGTGTCGATGCTGGCGTTGGGGTTGTCGATCTGCGCGATGAGCGCGCGGATGCGGCGCAGGTTGTCGGCGTAATCGGCCACCAGCAGGCTGTTGCTGCCGGGAGTCGCGGCGACCACGCCGCCGACGCCGACCAGCGGCTTGATCGTCTCCGCCGCGGCGCGCGCGTCCACGCTGCGCAGCGGGAAGACTTCCGTGGCGAACGCCAGGCCCGCGGCGCGCGGCTGCTGCGCGGCGGATTCGGCCGGGACGACGCGATAGGTGCGGTTGCCGTCGGCGACCGCGATCAGCCCGTTGCCGCGCAGGACCGACAGCAGCAGGCCGAGCAGCTCGGTTTCCTCCATCGGCTGCTCGCGGTTGATGCTGACCTGGCCTTGCACCCGCGGATCGACGATGAAGGTCAGGCCGGTGGCGCGGGCGACATCCTGGATGAAGGCGCGCAGGTCGACATCCTGCATCGCCAGCGCCGGCTGCGGCTGGACTTGCGCCGCCGCCTGCGTGCCGGCCTGCGCCGTGGCGTTGCCCGGCGCCAGCGCGAGGACCAGCAAGGCGCACAGGAGGGTGGGAAGCAGCCGGGTCATGGCGCGGTATCCGTGCCTGCCGTCCCTGGCCGCGGCAGCGTGAGCCTGGCATTGCCGCCCGCGCCCCGCAGCACGACGTGGTCCGTGGCGACCGCGGCGAGCGCGAGGCCCGGCGCGACCTCGTCGCCGATGCGGTAGGCGCGCTGCAGGCCGTCGTGTCCCAGGTAGGCGACGCTCCCGGTGCCGGCAAGGCGGATGCCGAACAGGCGGTATCCGCCGGCAGCGTCGCCGGCGGCTTCCTGGCGATGGAAGGGATCGCCCCAGCTGGCAAGCGATGGCGCGCGCGCGGCCGGCGGCGTGGCCGGAAGTGCGTCGGGCAGCGAAGGGGCGGCGAGCGGCAGCATCGTGGCGATCGGCGCGGCCTGCACCAGCAGCAGGGCAATCAATGCGCCTTCGAGGACGAGCAAGCGCGACGGACGGGGCCATCGCGGGGCGGAACGGGGAAGTGGGATGGACATCTGGGGTCGCGTTGCAGGCGTGTGCACAGCATGCGTCGGCTCGATGACCGTTTCATGGCAGCGGCAACATTGGATTCAAAAAAAGAGCCCACCGCGAACGGTGGGCTCCCGGCCCCGGCCCTTCCCCGAGCCGGAACCCTTGCGCTGCCCGATCAGAAGGCGACGTTGAGCGAGAACGAGTAGCTGGTACCCAGCTCGTAACGGTTGAGGTCGATGCGGCTGCCGTTGAGTTCCTGGTACTCCTTGTATTCGGTGCCCAGCAGGTTGCGCGCCTCGAAGCCGAAGGTCAGGTCGGTGCCGCCCCACTGCATGCGCTTGCGCAGCACCAGGTCGAGCATGGTGCCCGGGTCCTGCAGGAAGTCGGGCTGGCCCGGGCGGCCGCGGGCGGAGATGCGCTCGCTCGCATGGTTCGCCAGCAGCATCGCCTGGCTGCCCGTGTCCGGGTTCTCGTAGCCGAACAGCAGGTTGGCGAGATGGTCGGACTGGCCCTGCATCGCCGAGCCGTCGCGGATCAGCTCGGACGCCGGTCGCGGCTCGCCGCCGCCTGCCAGCGGATAGACCACGTCGTCGGCGCCGACCGTGACTTCGGAATCGGACCAGGTGTAGTTGGCGCCGAGGAACAGGCGGCCACTGGGCAGCCACTGTTCGCCGAAGTTCATGCGCAGGTCCAGCTCGATGCCACTGACGGTGGCTTCGGGCGCGTTGATGAAGGTCTGCTGCACGGTGGCGCCGGCCTCGTTGACGATCGATTCCACCGGGCGATCGATCTGTTTGCGGAACACGCCGGCGTTGAAGTACTCGCCTTCATCGAAGTACCACTCCCAGCGCAGGTCGAGGTTGGTCAGCTCGCTGTCCACGAGGTAGGGGTTGCCGATGAACACGCGGTCGCTGTCCAGGTCCAGGTACTGCTGCGGGGCGAGCTCGCGGAACTGCGGTCGCGCGATCGTCTGCGAAGCGCCGAAACGCAGCTGCATGTTGTCGGCGAACAGCCAGGTCGCGGACAGCGCCGGCAGGAAGTAGTCGTTCTCCAGCGCCGGCGCACCGGCCAGCGGCTGGTTGCCGAACAGGTCGATCGGCACCACTTCCTGGGTGGCGTCCTCGTAGCGCACGCCGATGCTGCCCTTGAGCGTGTCGGTGATGTCGGATTCCAGCTCGACGTAGGCCGCACGGGTCTCCAGCGACGCCGCGTAGGCGGCGGCGCCGTCGGCGCCCGTGGTCTCGCGCAACGTCAGCCAGCCCTGGCTGAGGTTGTAGTCGGAGAACAGGAAGTCCGGGCGCTGGTACTGCACGTAGAACGGCAGCGCGCCGTTGAGGGCGAGGAAGCGGAACTCCCGCGACCAGGAATCGCGGCTGTTGTCGAGCCAGGCGCCGCCGAAGCGCAGTTCCATCATCCGCATGGTCGGCAGGTTCCAGGAGACGTCGACGCCGGCGCTGTCGGTGCGGTCGGTGACGTTGCCGAAGCGGGTGTAGTTCTGCTCCTGCGAGGCGTTGTGGGCGTAGTAGCCGTCCACCAGGCGGTAGCGGATGCCCTTCTCGTAGGGGGCGTCGCGGCTGGCGCGCGCGTGGGAGACGCGCCAGTCGACCTCGAACTCGTCCTGGGCGCCGAACACGTGGCCGCCGGCGAGCTGCGTATCGATGAGCTCGCGCTCGAACCAATGGGTGTTGTCGTCGCGGATGTCGGCGCCGGTCAGGTCGCTGTAGCCCTGCTTGCTGCGCGTCTCCTTGCTGGTGTCGTGCACGTACATCGTGGTCAGGTTGACCTTGTGGCCGCCGAACTCGAGGCCGGCGCCGAGCAGCGCGTTCGCGGTGGCGTTGTTCTCGGTGGCGACGAAGTCGTAGTCGCTGCGCACGGCAAGCGCGTCGTTCTCGATGCCGCCTTCCTGCTGGATGCCGGCCTGCGATTGCCACTTGTTGCGGAAACCGCCGACCGCGACCAGGCCGAGGCGGGCGTCGCCGCCGAGGTCGAAGGCGCGGCCGCCGCTGATGTCGAAGTTGAAGTCCGGGTCGATGCTGTCGGTGGCCTGCAGCAGGTTGAGCGGGGCGTTGACGAAGCTGCGGCCGATCGCCTTCAGCTCGTCCTGGGAAAAGTTGCCCTGGTCGACACGGTTGCCGGTGGCGATCGCGTCCTGCAGCGCGCCCGGCATCTTCCGGGTGCCGTCGTCGTAGCCGGACCAGTCGTCCTCGGAGCCGTAATGGGTCAGGCCGTCGCGGAAGGTGGTCTCGGAATTGCCGCCGCTGCCGATGGACAGCGACAGGAACGGGATGTCGGGGGTGCTGACCGTGCGCACGTCGATCACGCCGCCGCCGAATTCACCGGGGTAGCGCGCCGAATAGGTCTTCTGCACGTGCACGGTCTGCAGCACGTTGGAGGGGAACAGGTCCAGCGGCACCACGCGCTTGAGCGGTTCGGGGCTGGGGAGCGGCGAGCCGTTGAGCAGTGCCGACGAGTAGCGCTCGTCGAGGCCGCGGACGTAGATGAACTTGCCCTGCGCCATGCTCAGGCCGGCGACGCGGGTCAGCGCCTCGGCGGCATTGCCGTCGCCCTGGCGCGCGAGGTCTTCCCGGGTCAGCACCGAGACGACCTCGGAGCTTTCCTGCAGCGGGGCGGGGATGTATTCCCCCTGCACCTTCACCGTGTCGAAGGTGGGGACGACGGTTTCCTGCGGCTCCTGCGCCTGCGCCTGTGGATCGGCTTCGACGCGGGTGGGCGCTTCCTGCGCTGCCGCGGGGGCGGCGAGCAGCGCCGCGATGGCGAGGGACAGCGCGGAGCGGGGAAGGGTCATGGTCATGGGTCTGGCTGCCTCGTGTCTCGTGGGATGCGTACGTACGCGCGGGGCCGTGGCGCATCGTCCACGGCCCCGCGTTCCTTCCGGGGTGCTGGTCAGTGGCAGGGAGTCGCGGCGTCCAGGCCGCAGGTCCAGCCCTTCCACCAGTTGTCGTTGCCGTCCTTGACGGCGCCGATGTAGTCGACCTGGGTGAAGTAGCCGCTGACCGCGGCGAGGTTGCCGTAGGCGGGCACCGCCGACTCGTTGGCGCCGTTGACGAAGGTCGCCGTGAGGGTCGAGGGCTTGTCGATGACGTTGTTGCTGCCGGCGGCGATGCGCGCGGCGGCGGCACCGTCGGCGTCGTCGTCGAACGGGGCCACGCAGGAGAACGACATCGAGTCGAAGCTGCCTCCGGTATTGGCGTTGTCGACGTCCAGGCAGCCCTTCGAACCGGTCACGACAGTGTTGTAGTACTGGTTGTTGTTGCCGGTGTTGAGGATGATGCCCACGCCACCGTTGGGCCGGCCGACGAAGGTGCCGTTGGCCAGCTTCAGGTTGGTCGCCGGCGTGCGGTCGGAGCCGCTCATCTCGTTCATGCGGTCGCCGCCATTGGCACGCTGCACGATCAGCGCGAACTGGATCGAGCCCTTGTAGCCGACGTCGCCGTCGATCGAGTCGTCGTCGTTGCCGGTGGCCACCAGGTACTTGGCGTTGGCGGTGCCGCCGAAGAACTCGAAGCCGTCATCGGAGCTGTTGTGCACCTGCACGTACTCGAGCTTGGTGCCCGAACCCAAACCGGCCAGGGTGATGCCGTTGAGCTCGTTGTTGGGCAGGATCTGGAAGCCCGAGTGCATCACCCGCACGTACTTCAGGGTGCCGGTGTTGTCCGCAGCCTGGTTGCCGCCGTAGAACGCGTTGGTGCCTTCCACCTGCGCCTCGCAGGTGGCGGTGCCCGGCGTCGCGGTGCCGGGGCAGTTGCTGATCGGCGCGCGGCCGAGCAGCACCAGGCCACCCCACTGTCCGATCGAGTCGACGTTGGTCTCGCCCTCGACGCTCTGGCGGCTGGTGAACACGATCGGCTGGGTGGCGGTGCCCTCGGCGAAGATCTGCGAGCCGCGGTTGACGACCACATAGTCGAGGCCGGCGGAACCGAACACGGTCACGCCCGGCTCCAGCGTCAGGATGCCCTTCGAGCGGCCGGCGGCCGGGTTGGCGGCATCGCCGCCCTGGTCGTCGCCGACGTCGACGCGGCCGCTGATCGAATAGACCGTGCCGTCGCGCTTGGGCACCACCAGCGTGCCGACGACCTTGGCCGGGAGCTGGCAGTTGCGCAGCGTGTTGTTGGCGATGGTGCCGACGTTGCTGAACCCGGTCGGGCACTCGGTCGCCGGGCCACCGCTGGACGGCGGCGGCGGGGGCGGCGGCGGGGGCGGCGGGGGATTCGTCGGGCCGGGCGGGAAGGCGCCCTCGCCGGGCGAAGCGACGCGATCGGCACCGCCGCCGCAGGCGCTCAGCGCGAGAGCCGCGCCGAAGGCCATCAACAACGTCCGGGAATTGCTGGGCAACATGTTCGTCTCCATGGGTGAAGGTGGTGCGGCAAAACGCTCGCTGAACGTTGTACGTGCCGTAGATGACAGGCTTCTTGCCGGAATTGGTCAGTTGCGTTGAAGCACGCGTCGCGCCACTGACATCACGCTGTCACATGGCGCTGCGTACATGGCGCGCATGACCACGCCCGCACGCGCGCCCATTGGCCATGAGGACGATCCCGCCCTGCGCGAGTGGGTGGTCGCGCAGGCCGTCGCCGGCATCGCGCCGGAACAGGTGCTCGCGGCGCTGTGCGAACGCGGCCTGGCGCAACAGGC
The DNA here is from genome assembly GCA_004297225.1 of Lysobacteraceae bacterium. GTDB lineage: Bacteria > Pseudomonadota > Gammaproteobacteria > Xanthomonadales > Xanthomonadaceae > Cognatiluteimonas. The sequence goes on from SCUI01000013.1 coordinate 348,405, forward strand.
GGCGATCGAATACGTGGAACAGGTCCTGCGCGGCCACGTGGAATCGCATGCGCGCGACAACGGCTTGCCGCTGCCGGCGACGGTTCCCGCCCCGATCGACTCGAACGGCCCGTCGGCGCTGGTCGTGGAAGGGCGCAAGGTGCACGTGCTGGCCAGCCTGCTGCACCCGCGCGTGGTGGTGTTCGGCGGATTCCTCTCCAATGCCGAATGCGACGAGCTGGTGGCCACGGCACGGCCCCGGCTGCGACGTTCCTCGACCCTGGACCTGCAGACCGGCGAGGACACGGCGCACGAGCATCGCACCAGCCAGGGAATGGCGTTCCAGCGCGGGCAGACGCCGCTGTGCGCGCGGATAGAGCGGCGCATCGCCACCCTGCTCGACTGGCCGGTCGAGAATGGCGAAGGCCTCCAGGTATTGCGCTACGGCGTCGGCGCGGAATACCGCCCGCACTACGACTATTTCGACCCCGCGTTTCCCGGCACCGCCGCCACCCTGCGCCGCGGCGGCCAGCGCGTCGCGTCGCTGGTGATGTACCTCAACACGCCGGCAAGGGGTGGCGCCACGGTGTTCCCGGACGCCCACTTCGAGGCCGCCGCGGTGAAGGGCAATGCAGTGTTCTTCAGCTACGACCGCCCGCACCCGGTCACCGCGAGCCTGCACGGCGGCGCGCCGGTGCTCGAAGGCGAGAAGTGGATCGCGACCAAGTGGCTGCGTGCGGGCAGGCACGACTGACGCCGGTGGCTCAGGGCGCTTCGGTCTTGTCCGGATAGCGGCACAGCGCGCGGATCGCGCAGCGCCAGCACTCGGGTTTCCGCGCCTTGCAGGTGTAGCGGCCGTGCAGGATCAGCCAGTGGTGGGCGCCGTGCAGGAATTCCGGCGGCACCACGCGCAGCAGCCCGTCCTCGACCGCGCGCACGTCCTTGCCGGGCGCCAGCCCGGTGCGGTTGGCGACGCGGAAGATGTGCGTGTCCACCGCGATCGTCGGTTCGCCGAAGGCGGTGTTGAGCACCACGTTGGCGGTCTTGCGGCCGACGCCGGGCAGCGCTTCCAGCGCCTCGCGCGTGCGCGGGACCTCGCCGCCGTGCTGCTCCAGCAGGATCCGGCACAGCCCGATGATGTTGGCGGCCTTGGCGTTGAACAGGCCGATGCTGGAGATGTAATGCTTGAGTCCGTCTTCGCCCAGCGCGAGGATCCCGGCCGGCGTGTTCGCCACGGGGAACAACCGCCGCGTGGCCTTGTTGACGCCGACGTCGGTGGCCTGTGCCGACAGCACCACCGCGACCAGCAGCTCGAACGGCGTCGAATATTCGAGCTCGGTCTTCGGTGCCGGGTCGAGTTCGGCCAGGCGCGAGAACAGCTCGCGGATTTCGTCGGGGCGCAGCTTGCTGGCGCGAGCGCGCGCGGTCTTGCGCACGGCCTTGCGTGGCGGTTTCGCGTTCACGGCTTGCCGCCGGCCGCGGCCTTCGCCTTCGCCCGCGCCAGCGCGGCGGCGGCCGCGGCGGGAAGGGCGGGAGCCGTGGCGCCCGGAATGCCGGGCGCGACCGCCGGCTTGCGGCGCTCCGCGCGCTCGCGCTGCCGGCGTTCCAGCCGTTCGGTGCGGACGCGATGGCGTGCGCGCGCGGCAAGCGCGGCTTCGCGCTGTTCGCGGGCGGCGACCAGGCGCGCGCGGCAGCCGTCGCTGCAGGCGGGGCACGCTTGCGATGCATCGAGCAGGCCGAGCGACAGCGCCGCGTCGAGGTCATCCTCGCGCAACGCCGCCACGATCGCGTGCGCTCCGGCGCCGCCGGCGGCAACGCATCCGCAACCGGCGCAGGCCATGGCTCAGCGCCCGTGGAAGACGGGCTTGCGACGCTCCAGGAAGGCGGCCGTGCCCTCGCGCATGTCGTCGGTCGAGAACACCAGTCCGAATTGCGCGGCCTCGTAGGCCAGGCCTTCCTCGATGGCGCATTCGCCGCCGAAATTGACGCAGTCGAGGATGCCGCGCAGCGCCAGCGGCGCGGCCGACGCCAGCTGGTCCGCCAGTGCCATCACCTCGGCCTCCAGTTCCGCTGCGGGCACCACCCGGTTGACGATCCCCAGCTGCAGCGCGCGCGCGGCATCCACGGCTGTGCCGGTGAGGCACAGCTCCAGCGTTGCGGCGCGGCCGGCCAGGCGCAGCAGGCGCTGGCTGCCGCCAAAGCCAGGTACCAGGCCGAGGTTGATCTCCGGCTGGCCGACCCTGGCGGTGTCGGCGGCGATGCGCAGGTGGCAGCACATCGCCAGTTCCAGCCCGCCGCCCAGTGCGAAACCGTTCACCATGGCGATGACCGGCTTGGGCAGGGTCTCGACGAACCGCATCATCCGCTGGCCGCGCAGCGCGAAATCACGGCCCTGGACCGGGGTGAGGGCATTCATCCGGGCGATGTCGGCGCCAGCGACGAAAGCCTTGGGGCCGGCTCCCGTCAGCACCACCACGCGCACCGCCTCGTCGCCGGCAGCGGCGCGGAAGGCATCGTGCAGGGCGTCCAGGGTGTCCGCGTCCAGTGCGTTCAGCTTGTCCGGGCGGTTGACGGTGATCACGCGGACGGGGCCGCGATCCTGGCTCAGTACGACGGGTTCGGTCATGCGGGGGTCCTTCAACGGCGGATGACCGGGCGCGGAACTCGGCGCGGCGGCCATGGTCGGAGTGGGGTCGTCAGTGGCAGTCGTGCCCTGCGGCCGTTATCCTAGCGCGCTCTTGCGGCTGCGCGCCCACCCACGTAAGCGAGGTTCCACCGAATGAAGTTGCGCTTCCTTGCTGCCGCGACCCTGGCAGCCCTGACCCTGACCGCCGGCCTCGCCAGCGCCCAGGACACCTCCTCCGAGAAGGGCAAGCTGAGCTACGCCCTGGGTTACCAGCTGGGCCGCGAGGCGGTCGAGAGCGGCGAGTCGCTGGACCTCAACACCATGGTCAAGGCGCTGCAGGACGGCTACGCGAAGAAGGATCCCGCGGTGCCGGTCGAGCAGATGCGCGATGCCTACCAGGCCATGCAGCAGCGCCTGGGCGCGAAGGCGAAGGCCGCGTTCGACAAGGCCGCCGCCGAGAACAAGACCCGCAGCAACAGCTTCGTCGCGGAGACCAGGGCCAAGGCCGGCGTGAAGTCGCTGTCCGACGGCGTCCTGTATCGCGTGCTCCAGGTCGGCAACGGCGCCAAGCCCACGCCGGCCAGCACGGTCGCGCTGGAAGTGGCCGGTCCGTATCCGTGGGGCCAGCGCCCGACCCCGGCGCAGCCGGCACAGTCGATGCCCGCCACCAAGCTCAGCGAGATCGAGATGCCGGCCATCCGCGATGCGCTGATGCAGATGCCGCAGGGTTCGAAGTGGGAGATCACGCTGTCGCCGGAGAAGGCGTTCGGCGCCGATCCGCGCAGCCCGTTCCCGCCGAACGTGGCGGTGGTGTTCGAAGTGAAGCTGGTGAGCGTCAAGTAAGCACACCCGCTGTTTCCTGATCCAGGCAACGCCGGCCAAGTGCCGGCGTTGCTATATTCAACGCATGCAAGCCACGCCATCGCTGGCGCGCATCGCCGCCGCGCTGCACCCGCTGGCGTCGGTGCCCGCGGCCGCCGCCTGGAACCTGGAGGAGGTCGCCGACCTGCTGCCGGACGCCGCGCCGGTGCCGGCCGCGGTGCTGGTGGGCCTGGTTTCGCGCGACGCTGGCGTGCAGGTGTTGCTGACCCGCCGCACCGATGCCTTGCGCCATCATGCCGGGCAGGTCAGTTTTCCGGGCGGCCGGATCGAGGCCGTCGACCTGGATGCCGCGGCCGCGGCGATCCGGGAAACCGGCGAGGAAGTCGGCATCCCCGGATTCGAGATCGCGCCGCTGGGCTGGCTGGATCCGCTGGCCACGGTCACCGGCTTCACCGTGTTCCCGCTGGTGGCGACGATCGCCCCGCGTACCACGCCCGGCCCGATCCGCGTGAAGTGGCGGAAGTCTTCGAGGTGCCGCTCGGATTCCTGATGACCGAGGGCAACCTGCGGCGGGTGCCGCTGCAATGGGGCGGCAAACCGCGCACGGTGCTCGAGTACGACGACCATGGCGGGATGCCCGCACGGCGCATCTGGGGCGCCACCGCGTCGATCCTGCTCAACCTGCGGCAACGACTGGAGCAATGCTGATGGCGACGACACCGACATGGACCACGCTGGTGCAGGCCGAAGCGCTTGCCCAGGCGTTGGGCAGCGACGAACTGGTGGTGGACTGCCGCGTGTCGCTGGCCGATCGCGGGGCGGGCGAGCGACTGTGGCGCGAGTCGCACATCCCCGGCGCGGTGTATGCGGACCTGGAGCGCGACCTGTCGGACATGCGGCGCGAAGGCGAGGGCCGCCATCCGTGGCCGGATGCGGTGGATTTCACCGCCCGGCTCGGTGCATGGGGCATTTCGGCTTCGAAGCAGGTCGTGGCCTACGACGACGGCGATGGCGCGTTCGCCGCGCGGTTGTGGTTCCTGCTGCGCACGCTCGGCCACGAGCGCGTCGCGGTGCTCGATGGCGGCTGGGCCCGCTGGACGGCGCTCGACCTGCCGGTGGACGACGCGGTGCCGCGGCCGGTACCCGCGCATTACCCGGGCGCGTTCGACCGCACGCGACTGCTTGATGCCGCACAGGTGCAGGCACGGCTTGCCGAGGGAGACGTCCTGCTCGATGCGCGCGCCGCGCCGCGGTTCCGCGGCGAGGTCGAGCCGCTGGATCGCGTCGCCGGCCACGTGCCGGGCGCACGCAACCAGCCCTACGCCGACAACATGCGCGACGGACGCTTCAAGCCTGCCGGGGAGCTGGCAACGCAGTTGCGCGCCGCGATGGGCGATGCGGCGCCGGACCAGGTGATCGCCATGTGCGGCAGCGGCGTCACCGCCTGCCACCTGCTGCTGGCGATGGAACACGCCGGGATGCCCGGCGCCCGGCTGTTCACCGGCTCGTGGAGCGGGTGGATCTCGGATCCGGCGAGGCCCGTCGCGACCGGCGAATGACGCTCACTTGCCCAGCCTGGCCATCAGCGCGCGCAACGCCGCCTGGGTATCGGCCGAATACCAGCCCTCGATGAAACGCTCCAGCCCGATGCGTCCGGGTTCCAGTGCCGCCACCAGGTCGGCGCGTGCGATGCGCCGCGTTTCCAGCATCGGTCCGCGCGGCAGCTGCAGCATCTGCTCCAGCCACACCCTCGCGCGCGTGGCGACGTGGTCGATCTCGACCAGTTCGTCCACCAGGCCCATCGCCAGTGCGGCGTCGGCCTGCACCAGTTCACCGGCCAGCAACAGGCGTTCGGCGCGGTGCGGTCCGACCGTCCGGCGCAGCAGGTGCTGGATGCCTTCCGGCGCGACCAGGCCGACCTGGGTTTCGTTGAGGCCGATGGAAAACGGGCCGCTGGCCATCACCCGGTAGTCGCAGCACAACGCCAGCACGCAGCCACCCGCGGGGGCATGGCCCGCGAGCGCGGCGACGACCAGGATCGGTGCATTGGCAATCGCGCGCGCGGCCAGGAAGAACGCATTCCAGGCTTCATGCAGCGCACGCCGGTCCTCGCCCAGGGACACGAGGTAAGGCACGTCCAGGCCGGCGGAAAATACCTTCGGGCCACCGGCGAGCACGATGCCGCCGACGCCGTCGCTTGCCGCCGCGGCTACGGCGTCGGCGATGGCGCGGCACAACGCGGGATCGAGCGCGTTGACCGGCGGCCGCGACAGTCGCAGTTCGCGGATTGAGCCGTGGTCGACGGCTTCGACCAGGCTCACGGACGCACCCCGGCCGGCCAGCGATAGCGGACGACATAAGTCAGCACGGTTTCGCCGCCGGCAGGCACCTCGACCTCGAATTCGGCATGTTGCGCATCGCGCTTGGCCGGCGGCACGCTGCTGCTGGAAATGGTCCAGTCGCTCCAGCGCGACATCGGCTCGACCACGGTGATGGTCGCGGCGTCGTCGCGCGCGTTCCGCAAGGTGATGGTGAACGATTCGGTCATCTGCCGCCCGGCGCGGTCGAGCTGGAAGCTGTTGCGCTCGCGCTCGGCGGTGAGGTCGAACGCGGTGCCGACTTCGAGGCGGATGTCCTGGCCTTCCGGCGTGTGGCCCAGTTGCGATTCGCCGAGGAAATCACCGCCATCGAACGCACGCACGCGCCCGGCGGGCAACGGCCGGCCGAGCCCGCTGGCCTTGGTGTTGGCGAGGTTGACGGTGGCACGCACCGGCTGCGGGCCGGTGGTGCCGCCGAAGCCCGGCGACGCGATCGGTTGCGGCGGCACCCAGGTGTCGCCCGTGCTGCCGGTTTCGTAGCCTCGCTCGCAGGCGATCGCCGCCAGCGGCGCGAACAGCGGCACGCGCTCGAGCGACGCGTCGTCGAGTGTCGTGCGGCCGGGGATCGGATAGGCGTGATACTCGCCGGAGCGGCGGGGCGTCGCATACGGGGATGGAGGCGGCGCGGGCGCCGCCATTGCCTGCTCGGCCACCGCGTCGAACACCACCGGCCGCTCGGGCTGCACCCGGTTCGGCTCGCCCGCCACCAGCGTCAGCGCCACGTTGCGGAAACCCGTGCCGGAACGGTTGGCGACCATTGCCGAGCCATCGAGCGAGAGCTTGCATTCGCTGCCCGGCGCCAGCCGCGCCAGGTACTCCGCGCGCCAGGCCAGGCCGCCGGTCGCGTAGGCGAGGGCGAAGTCGGCGATACCCGCCTGCCGGGCCTGTACCTGCCAGCGCATCTGCGGGCCGGCCGCGGGCTGCTGGTCGGGATCCAGCAGGCTGACGTTGTCGTAGTCGCGGATGATCTTGGTGCGGCCGTCGGGCAGCGCCAGGGTCAATGCGTCGCCGGAGGCGACCAGGATGCCGTTGTCCACCTGCCGCGCGCCGCCGGAGGTGTGTTCCACCGCGATGCGATGGCCGACGGCCGTCGCCAGCACGCTGCCCGCGTCGCGCGGCGGCGACAGGAAGCGCTGGCCCTGCGGGGTTGCGCCTGCCGTCTCGCTGCGCAAGGTCACCGAGGCCACGTCCAGCGCATGCGGCAGGCGATCCAGGGTGATCGCATTGGCTCCCGCCTGCAGCGAATAGCGCAACCGGGCCTCGACCAGCGCGAAACCCGGCATGCCGGGCGCCGGCGCGGGCGGCTGCAATGCGAGGGAATCGTAGTCGCCGCTGTAGATGGTGAGCATGTTGCTCGCCGCGGCCTGCGCCGTGTCGTCCGCCTGCTCGCCCGCCTGTGCCTTGGCCGGCTTGGCCGGGGCTGGCGTCGCCGGCTCGGGCGACTTGTCGCGCGTGCACGCGGCGACGGTGAAGGCGAGCATCAGCAACGGCAGCGTGCGCGTCATCGGGGGCATCGGCGGCTCCAGCGAGGGCTTGCCGTATCATAGGCGCATGGCCCTGCAACGTGCCCTGTCCTGGCCCCTCGCGGTGCTGCTGTCGGTGGTGCCGCTCGCCGGCTGCGCCGTGGAATGCAGCCCCGTGGTCGAAGGGGGCTGGGTGCGCAAGCCGCCCGCCGACCTGCCGATGCTGGCCGCCTACGCGCGCATCGCCAATCCCTGCAAGCACGAGGTCGTGGTGGTCTCCGCAGCCAGCGACGACTTCGCGGACGTGACCCTGCACGCAACCACGGTGGAAGACGGCATCAGCAGGATGCGTCCGGTCGCCGAATTGCCCATCGCCGCGGGTACGACCGCGGTGATGGCGCCAGGCGGCATGCACCTGATGCTGATGCAGCCCAGGCGCGCGCTGCGCGGCGGCGACCGGGTCGAGATCCGCTTCACCCTCGCCGACGGACGCGAAGTGCGCGGCCAGTTCGCGGTCAAGGGCCCGAAGGCGGTTCCGTGAACTCGCGGATGGATTCCGGCAACGCGACCGGCTTGCCGCTGGCGCGGTCGATCCAGACCATCACCACGTGGCCGTCGGCGTGCAGTTCGCCAGTGGCGGCGTCGGTGATGCGATGGCCCAGGGTCACGCTGGTGGTGCCGACCTTCTCTGCGAACAGTTCCACCGCCAGCCGCGAAGGGTAGGGAACGGGACGCTTGTAGTTGATGTGCACCGCCGCCAGCAGCGGCGCGAACGCCTCCGTCACCCACGGCTTGCGCAAGCTCGCGAACCACTGGATCCGCGCTTCCTCCAGGTAGGTGAGGAAGTTGGAGTTGTTGACGTGGTTGAAGGCGTCGAGGTCGCGCCAGCGCGGCTCGAGCTCGTGGCGGTACAGCACGTGCGGGGTGGCGTCGGCGTTCATGCCGCCGATTTCCGCTTGCCCGCGGCCTTGCCGTCCACGCCGAGCACCCGGGCCAGGAACTGGCCGGTGTACGAGGCCGCCTCGCGCGCGACGTCCTCCGGCGTGCCGGTGGCGATGACCTGCCCGCCACGATGGCCGCCCTCCGGGCCGAGGTCCACCACCCAGTCCGCGGTCTTGATCACGTCCAGGTTGTGCTCGATCACCACGATCGTGTTGCCCTCGTCGCGAAGCTTGTGCAGCACCGCAAGCAGATGCTCGATGTCGTGGAAGTGCAGGCCGGTGGTCGGCTCGTCGAGGATGTACAGCGTGCGCCCGGTATCGCGGCGCGACAGTTCCTTGGACAGCTTGACCCGCTGCGCCTCGCCGCCGGACAGCGTGGTCGCGCTCTGCCCGAGCTTGACGTAACCCAGGCCGACGTCGACCAGCGTCTCCAGCTTGCGCGCGATCGACGGCACCGGCTGGAACAGCGACAGCGCATCCTCGACCGTCATCTCCAGCACGTCGTGGATGCTGTAGCCCTTGTACAGGATCTCCAGCGTCTCGCGGTTGTAGCGCTTGCCGTGGCAGACGTCGCAAGGCACGTACACGTCCGGCAGGAAGTGCATCTCGACCTTGATCATGCCGTCGCCCTGGCAGGCTTCGCAGCGGCCGCCGCGGACGTTGAAGCTGAAGCGCCCGGCCGCGTAGCCGCGCGCGCGCGCCTCGGGAACCTGCGCGAACAGTTCGCGCAGCGGCGTGAACAGGCCGGTATAGGTGGCCGGGTTGGAACGCGGCGTGCGCCCGATCGGCGACTGGTCGATGTCCACCACCTTGTCGAACAGGTCCAGGCCCTCGATCGCGCGGTAAGGGGCGGGCTGGTGCGAGGCGCCGTTGATCTCGTTGGCGGCCAGCGCGTACAGGGTGTCGTTGACCAGCGTGGACTTGCCCGAGCCCGACACGCCGGTGATCGCGGTGAACAGCCCCGCGGGGATCTCCAGGTCCACGTCCTTGAGGTTGTTGCCGCTGGCGCCGAGCAGTCGCAGCATCATCTTGCGATTGGGCTTGTGCCGCTCGCGCGGGACCTCGATCCGGCGCTTGCCGCTGAGGAACTGGCCGGTGACCGAGCGCGGCGCCTTCAGCACCTGCTCGTAGGTGCCTTCGGCGACGACCTCGCCACCGTGCGCTCCGGCGCCCGGACCGATGTCGACGATGTGGTCGGCGAGGCGGATCGCGTCCTCGTCGTGCTCGACCACGATCACCGTGTTGCCGAGGTCGCGCAGCCGCGTCAGGGTGCCGAGCAGGCGCTCGTTGTCGCGCTGGTGCAGGCCGATCGAGGGTTCGTCGAGCACATACATGACGCCGACCAGGCCGGCGCCGATCTGCGAAGCCAGGCGGATGCGCTGCGCCTCGCCGCCGGAGAGGGTGTCGGCCTTGCGCTCGAGCGTCAGGTAATCCAGGCCGACATCCACGAGGAAGTTCAACCGCTCGCGGATTTCCTTGACGATCTTGGCCGCGATCTCGCCACGCCAGCCGGGCAGCTCGAGCTTGTCGAAGAAGGCAACCGCGGTGTCGATCGGCATCACCACGATGTCCGGCAGCGGTGTCTCGCCGACGAAGACGTTGCGCGCGCTGCGGTTCAGTCGCGCGCCGCCGCATTCGGTGCACGGCCGCTCGCTGATGTACTTGGACAGTTCCTCGCGCACCGCGGCCGATTCGGTCTCGCGGTATCGGCGCTCCAGGTTCGGGATGATGCCCTCGAACTTGTGCCGGCGCTGGCTGCGGCCGCCGGCGTCGGTGAGGTAGGTGAAGCTGATCTGCTCGCCCTTGCTGCCGAACAGGATCGCCTCGCGGATGTAGTCCTCGAGTTCCTGCCAGGGCGTATCCACGCTGAAGGCGTAGTGCCGTGCCAGCGACATGATCAGCTGGAAATAATAGGCGTTGCGGCGGTCCCAGCCGCGCACGGCACCGGCGGCGAGCGACAGCTCCGGATGCACGACCACGCGCGCGGGGTCGAAGAACTCCGACATGCCCAGGCCGTCGCAGGTCGGGCAGGCGCCCATCGGCGCGTTGAACGAGAACAGCCTCGGCTCCAGCTCCGGCAGCGAGTAGTCGCACACCGGGCAGCTGTACTTCGAGGAGAACAGCATCGGCGGCGCCGCAGCATCGTCCAGCGATTGCACGATCGCCATGCCGTCGCCCATCTTCAGGGCCATCTCGAAGCTTTCGCTCAGGCGCTGCTGCAGGTCCTCGCGGACGCGGAAGCGGTCGATCACCGCCTCGATCGTGTGCTTCTGCCGCAGCGCCAGCGGCGGCACCGCGTCGATCTCGTGCAGTTCGCCATCGACGCGGACGCGGACGAAACCCTGCGCGCGCAACTGCTCGAACACCTGCACGTGCTCGCCCTTGCGGTCGCGGATCACCGGCGCCAGCAGCATCCAGCGCTGCTCGGCCCTGGCCTCGTCCTTCTGCATCGCCAGCACCTGGTCGACCATCTGGCTGACGGTCTGCGCCTCCAGCGGGTAGCCGTGGTCCGGGCAGCGCGGGATGCCGACCCGCGCGTACAGCAGGCGCAGGTAGTCGTAGATCTCGGTGATGGTGCCGACGGTGGAGCGGGGGTTGTGCGAGGTCGATTTCTGCTCGATCGAGATCGCCGGCGACAGGCCCTCGATGTGGTCGACGTCGGGCTTCTCCATCACGCTCAGGAACTGCCGGGCGTAGGAGGAGAGGGATTCGACGTAGCGGCGCTGCCCTTCGGCGTAGATCGTGTCGAAGGCGAGGGAGGACTTGCCGGACCCGGACAGGCCGGTGATCACGATCAGCTTGTCCCGCGGCAGGTCGAGATCGACGTTCCGGAGGTTGTGGGTCCGCGCACCGCGGATCCTGATGAATTCCATCGCCATCGGTAAGGGGGTCCCGGGCCGGAAGGGTGCCCGGTGAAACCGAGCGAACCAGTGAGCGTAGCGAGCCAACGATTTGGGGGCAAATCCCGCAAACCCCCAGCTTGCCGGGGGGATGTCGCAGGGCTTGCGATTGGCTTCGTTCAGTCAGTGTCACGAGGTCGGCCGGTCGCGCTGCGGCCCGGAGCCTTCGGGGCGAATGTCCCCCGGCTGCGGCCTTTGGCCGCAGCCTCCTCCTTTATTTCGCCCCGAAGGCTCCGGGCCGCAGCGCTGGCCTCCTCGCGGCCTCGCGGAGAACCCCTCCTCAAGCCGCAACCATGCTCGGAGGCGCCGGGTGCGGGGTTCCCCGGGGCGAAATCAAGGAGGAGGGGCCGGCCGCAGGCCGGACCCGGGGGACATTCGCCCCGGGGAACCCCGCACCCGGCGCAACCGCGCATGCCCAGGCTTGCTCCAAGCCACTGAAACCCATACAATTCCGCTTCTGCTTGGCCTCGATGCCGGGCGGGCACAAGAAGAACTACAGAAGATCCAAGACCTCAAGCACTCAGGAAACACGAACATGTACGCAGTCATGGTTACTGGCGGCAAGCAGTACCGGGTGATGGAAGGCGAGACGCTGCGCGTCGAGCTGCTGCCGGCGGAAGTCGGCAACGAGATCACCTTCGGCAACCTGCTGATGATCGGCGATGCCGACGGCATCAAGGTCGGCGACGCGCTCAACGGCGCCACCGTCACCGCCAAGATCGTCTCGCACGGTCGCGCCGACAAGGTCCGCATCGTCAAGTTCCGCCGCCGCAAGCACCATCGCAAGCAGATGGGCCACCGGCAGCACTACACCGAAATCCAGGTCACCGGCATCGCCGGCGGCAAGAAGCAATAAGGAGCAGCAGTCATGGCACATAAAAAGGCAGGCGGTTCCACCCGCAATGGCCGCGACTCCAACCCGAAGTACCTCGGCGTGAAGATGTACGGCGGCCAGGCCATCGAGGCCGGCAACATCATCGTCCGCCAGCGCGGCACCCAGTTCCATCCGGGTTCCGGCGTCGGCCTGGGCCGCGACCACACGCTGTTCGCGCTGGTCGACGGCACCGTCGAGTTCACCGTGAAGGGCCCGAAGAAGCGCCGCACCGTCAACGTGGTCAGCGCCGCCTGATCCAGTGCGCCGCGTGTCGAGAGGCCCCGCTCCGGCGGGGCTTCTTGTTTTAGGATGATCCGATCATGAAACTCGTCGACGAAGCAGAGATCACCGTCACCGCCGGCAACGGCGGCAACGGCTGCGTGGGCTTCCGCCGCGAGAAGTTCATCCCGATGGGCGGGCCGGACGGCGGCGACGGCGGCAATGGCGGCCATGTCTGGCTGCAGGCCGACGAGAACCTCAACACCCTGGTCGACTTCCGCCACCAGCGGCAGTTCCGCGCCCAGCGCGGCGAGAACGGCATGGGCAGCCAGATGTACGGCAAGGGCGGCGAGGACCTGGTGGTGACCGTGCCGGTCGGCACCGTGGTCACCAACGTCGACACCGACGAGGTGATCGGCGACCTCACCCGCCACGGCGAGCGCCTGCTGGTTGCGCGCGGCGGCAAGGGCGGGCTGGGCAACATGCACTTCAAGAGTTCGACCAACCGTTCGCCGCGCCAGTCCACGCCCGGCGAGGAGGGCGAGCAACGCCTGCTCAGGCTCGAACTCAAGCTGCTCGCCGACGTCGGCCTGCTCGGCTTCCCGAACGCCGGCAAGAGCACCTTCATCCGCGCGGTATCGGCGGCGACGCCGAAGGTCGCCGACTATCCGTTCACCACGCTGTATCCGAACCTGGGCGTGGTCAGCACCGAGCCGCATCGCAGCTTCGTCATCGCCGACATCCCCGGACTGATCGAGGGTGCGGCGGACGGTGCCGGCCTGGGCGCCCAGTTCCTGCGTCACCTGCAACGCACCCGGCTGCTGCTGCACCTGGTGGACATCTCGCCGATGGAAGGCGGCGTCGAGGGCGTGAGCCCGGTCGAACAGGTGCGTGCGATCGAGCACGAACTCGGCAGGCACGATCCGGAATTGCTGGAAAAGCCGCGCTGGCTGGTGCTCAACAAGGCCGACCTGATGTTCGAGGACGAAGCGCGCGAGGCCGCGCGGTCGATCGTCGCCGAACTGGGCTGGGAAGCTCCGTGGTACCTGGTCTCGGCGATCGGCCGCGAAGGCACCTGGCCGATCATGCTCGACGTGCAGCGATTCCTCGAGCAGCTGCGCGAGGAGGCGGCGGAGTGAGGTGCAACAAAAAACCCGGCCGGAGCCGGGTTTTTGCTGCGAACCTGCGGGACGCCTCAGGCGGCCTTCAGCGCCTTGATGCGGGCGGTCAGGCGGCTCTTGTGGCGGGCGGCCTTGTTCTTGTGGATCAGGCCACGCGCGCTGAAACGGTCGAGGATCGGCTGGGCGACGACGAAGGCGGCCTCGGCGCCGGCGGCGTCATTGGCGTCGAGCGCCTTCAGCACCTTCTTGACGGCGGTGCGCAGCTGCGAGCGCTGGGCGGCGTTGCGGGCGTTGCGCACGACGGCCTGCTTGGCGCGCTTCTTGGACGACTTGATGTTGGCCACGGAAAATCCTGGGAACGTGTTGTGATGGGTGGGTCGGCGGGTTCGGTCCGGGTGCCGCGGGCGGATTCCGCCACGGGCAGACAGGAAAGTATGGGCGATTCATGCACTTGCGTCAACCCGCCGCGGCTGCCGGGAGCCGCGGGATGAGCAGCCTGCTGCGCTCGACGGCGGTGTTCAGCTCGATGACCTTCCTGTCCCGGATCACCGGGCTGGTGCGCGACCAGGTCTATGCCGGCGTGTTCGGCGCCAATGCGGCCATGGACGCCTTTGTGGTCGCGTTCCGGATCCCCAATTTCATGCGCCGGCTCTCGGCCGAGGGCTCGTTCTCGATGGCCTTCGTCCCGGTCCTGGCCGAGTACAAGGCACGCGGCGACCACGCCGCGGTCAAGGCGCTGGTGGACAAGGTCGCCGGCACGCTGCTGGCGGCGCTGCTCGTGCTGACCGCCGGCGCGGTGCTCGCCGCCCCCTGGCTGATGCCGGTGTTCGCCCCGGGCTTCGGCACCGATACCGAACAAGGGCGACTGGCGGCGCAGATGCTGCGCATCACCTTCCCCTATGCGCTGTTCATCTCGATGGCGGCGCTGGCGGGCGGCATCCTCAACACCTGGGGGCGGTTCGGGGTGCCGGCGCTGAGCCCGGTGCTGATGAACCTGTCCATGATCGCCGCCGCCCTGTGGCTGGCCGACTGGTTCGAGCAGCCGGTGCTGGCGCTGGCCTGGGGCGTGTTCATCGCCGGCATCCTGCAGCTGGCGGTGCAGCTGCCGTCACTGGCGCGGCTGGGGCTGTTGCCGCGGCCGCGCTGGGGCGGAGCGGACCCGGGCGTGCGCAAGATCATGAAACTGATGGTGCCGACCCTGTTCGGCGCCTCCGTGGTGCAGGTCAACCTGCTGCTCAACACCATCGTCGCCTCGTTCCTGGTCGGCGGCAGCGTGACCTGGCTGTATTACTCGGACCGGCTGCTGGAATTCCCGCTGGGCATGTTCGGGGTGGCCATCGGCACGGTGATCCTGCCGCACCTGTCCTCGCGGCATGCGTCGACCGATCCCGCAGGGTTCTCGAAGGCGCTGGACTGGGGTTTCCGCCTGTGCCTGATGATCGGCGTGCCGGCCTGCCTGGGGCTGGTCCTGTGCGCCGAACCGCTGGTCGCGGCCTTGTTCCAGCATGGTGCGTTCACCGCCGCCGACACCGCGATGACGCGGCTGAGCCTGGTGGCGCAGGCCACCGCCATCCCGGCCTTCCTGCTGGTCAAGGTGCTGGCGCCGGCGTTCTATTCGCGCCAGGACACGCGCACGCCGGTGAAGGCGGCGCTGGTCGCGGTGCTGGGCAATGCCGTTATCACCGTGTTGCTGATGCTGGCGCTGCTGGCGTACACGGACGTGGGGCAGGCGGCGCTGGCGGCCGCGGACGGAAACGTGTTTGCAGCGCTCGGTCGTGCGCCCGGTGCGCACGCCGCGTTGGCGCTGGCGATCGGCCTGGCCGGCTGGCTCAACGCGCTGCAGTTGTGGTGGTACCTGCGGCGCGCCGACGTCTACGCGATACAGCCGGGCTGGGGGCGTTTCCTGCGGCAATTGCTGGTGGCGGCCGTGGTGATGGTGCTCGTGCTGCTCGCGCTGCTGGGGGCCTGG
Organism: Lysobacteraceae bacterium; assembly: GCA_004297225.1. Taxonomy (GTDB): domain Bacteria; phylum Pseudomonadota; class Gammaproteobacteria; order Xanthomonadales; family Xanthomonadaceae; genus Cognatiluteimonas. Next base: position 363,697 of record SCUI01000013.1, read on the forward strand.
GACCAGTGGACCAGCTGGGCCTGGTGGGAGCGGTTGTGGCGGCTGCTGGTGATGGTGGGTGCGGGCGCCGCCGCCTACGGCGCGGTGTTGTGGTTGCAGGGGATCCGCCCCCGCGACCTGCGCCATTGAGCGGCCAGTCGCCGACCCCGCCGCTATACTGCGGGGTTCGCACGGAACACCGATGAACAGACTATTTCGCGACGTCGAAGGCGGGCTGTTGTGCCCGCAAGGCAGCGTTGCCTGCATCGGCGCCTTCGATGGCCTGCACCTGGGCCACCAGGCGCTGCTGCGGCACGCGGCCGGTCGCGCGCGCGCGCTCGGGGTGCCGCTGGTCGCGCTCGGTTTCGAACCGCTGCCGCGCGAGGTGTTCGCGCACCCGGTGCCGGCGCGGCTGATGCTGCCGCGGCCAAAGGTGTGCGGGCTGTTCGAGGCAGGCGCCGACCTGGTCGGCCTGCTGCGTTTCGACGCTAAGTTCGCGGCCATGAGCGCGGAAAGCTTCGTGCGCGAATTGCTGGTCGAACGCCTCCAGGTGCGCGAGGTCTGGGTCGGTCCGGATTTCCACTTCGGCAGCAAGCGCGGGGGCGACCTCGCGACCCTGCACCGGCTGGGCCGCTCGCGGGGATTCGAAGCCGGCGAGATCGCGCCGGTGTCGATCGACGGCGAGCGCGTCTCCAGCACCCGGATCCGCGCGGCGCTGGCGGCCGGCGACCTCGTCCTGGCGGCGCGCCTGCTGGGACGGCCGTACGCGATCGGCGGCCATGTGCTGCATGGTTCGGAGCTGGGGCGCAAGCTTGGTTTCCCCACCGCGAACCTGCGCTTCGATCGCAAGCGCCCGCCATTGTCGGGCATCTTCGCCGCGCGCGTGCATGGCGTCGGCGAGGCGCCGTGGCCGGCGGTGGCGAGCTTCGGCACGCGGCCGACGGTGGACGGGCAGGAACCGCTGCTGGAAGCGCACCTGTTCGACTTCGACGGCGACCTGTACGGTCGCCGCATCGAGGTCGAGTTCGTCGCCAAGCTTCGCGAGGAAACGAAATTCGACGACCTGCCGGCGCTGGTCGCGCAGATGACGGTGGATGCCGCCCAGGCACGGGCGATCCTGGACAAGGAAACGCAGTGAGCGACGAGAACCGCTACAAGGCCACGATCCACCTGCCGGCCACCGACTTCCCGATGCGCGGCGAACTGCCGAAGCGCGAGCCGGCCGCGCTGGCGCGATGGGAAGCCGAAGGCCTGTATGCCCAGGTGCGCGCCGCGGCGAAGGGTCGCCCGCAATGGGTGTTCCACGATGGCCCGCCTTACGCCAACGGTGCCATCCACCTGGGCCATGCGGTCAACAAGGTGCTCAAGGACGCGGTGGTGAAGTCGCGGCTGCTGGCCGGCTACGACGCGCCGTTCGTGCCGGGTTGGGATTGCCATGGCCTGCCGATCGAGCTGGTGGTGGAGAAGAAGTTCGGCAAGGTCGGCGACAAACTCGACGCCCGCGAATTCCGCGTGAAGTGCCGCGAGTACGCGGCGCAGCAGATCGACCTGCAGCGAGCCGACTTCAAGCGCCTGGGCGTGGTCGCCGACTGGGACAATCCCTATCGCACGATGGACCTGGCGTACGAGGCCGACATCCTGCGTTCCCTGGCCAGGATCGTCGAGCGCGGCCACCTCGCGCGCGGGGTGAAGCCGGTGTACTGGTGCTTCGATTGCGGCTCGGCGCTGGCCGAGGCCGAGATCGAATACCACGACAAGCAGTCGCCGGCGATCGACGTCGCCTACGCGGCGCGCGATCCGCGGGCTTTGGCGGCGCTGTTCGGGGTCGAGGTCGATGGCACGACCGAGGTCGCCGCGCCGATCTGGACGACCACGCCGTGGACGCTGCCGGCAAGCCTGGCGATCAGCATCGGCCCGGAACTCGAGTACGTGCTGGCCGAGGGCCCGCGCCGTGCCGACGGCGGACGCCGGCTGCTGGTGCTGGCCGCGGCGCTGGCGGCGCGCGCGCTGCAACGTTACGGCGTCGACGAAACGGAGTTGCTCGGCAAGGCCGTACCCGGTTCCGCGCTGGAAGGCGTGGTGCTGGCGCATCCGTTCTACGCCACGCGCGAGATCCCGTTGCTCCTGGGCGATCACGTGTCGGCCGAGGACGGCACCGGCCTGGTGCACACCGCGCCCGGCCACGGCCAGGATGACTTCGTGGTGTCGCGCAAGTACGGCCTGGTCGACAGGTACGGCGCGGCCGAGCTCAATCCGGTCGACGGCCGCGGCGTGTACCTGCCGTCGACGCCGCCCGCCGGCGACGCGGTGCTGGCCGGCAACCACATCTGGAAGGCCAACGCGATCCTGGTCGAAGCGCTGCGCGGCAACGGTTCGCTGCTCGCGCACGAAGAGATCAGGCACAGCTATCCGCATTGCTGGCGGCATCGCACGCCGGTGGTGTTCCGGGCCACGCCGCAATGGTTCATCGCCATGGACCAGGCCGGCCTGCGCCGCGACGCGCTGGCCGCGATCCGGGGCGTGCAGTGGATCCCGGAGTGGGGCCAGGCGCGGATCGCCAGCATGGTCGAGGGCCGGCCGGACTGGACCATCAGCCGCCAGCGCACCTGGGGCGTGCCGATCGCCCTGTTCTTCGACCGCGAGACGGGCGAACCGCATCCGGATACTGCCTCGCTGATGCGGCAGGTCGCCGACATGGTCGAGCGCGAGGGCGTGGAAGCCTGGTATGCGCTGGATCCGGCCACGTTGCTGGGCGACGACGCCTCGCGCTACGAGAAGGTCACCGACATCCTCGATGTCTGGTTCGATTCGGGCACCAGCCACGCCTGCGTGCTCGAGCGCCGCCCGCAGGACGCCTTGCACAAGCCCGCCGACCTGTACCTGGAAGGCTCGGACCAGCACCGCGGCTGGTTCCAGTCCTCCCTGCTGACGGGCGTGGCGATGGATGGCGCGGCGCCGTACCGCGCGTGCCTGACCCATGGCTTCACCGTGGATGCGCAGGGCCGCAAGATGTCCAAGTCGCTGGGCAACGGCATCGAACCGCAGGAAATCATCAAGACCCTCGGTGCCGACATCCTGCGGTTGTGGATCCTGTCCACCGACTTCCGCAACGAGATGTCGCTGTCGCAGGAAATCCTCAAGCGCACCGGGGACGCGTACCGCCGGATCCGCAACACCGCGCGCTTCCTGCTGGGCAACCTGCATGGCTTCGATCCGTCCCGGCACCTGGTGGCGGCGGACGACATGGTCGCGCTGGATCGCTGGATCGTGCACCGCGCGTTCGAGTTGCAGGAAACGATCAAGGCCGACTACGAGGCCTATGACTTCGCCGGGATCGTGCAGGCGCTGGCCAATTTCTGCAGCGTCGACCTGGGTTCGCTGTACCTGGACGTGACCAAGGATCGGCTTTACACGATGCCGGAAGACTCGCTCGGCCGCCGCAGCGCGCAGACCGCGATGTACCACGTCGCCGAGGCGATGGTGCGCTGGATCGCGCCGATCCTGTCGTTCACCGCCGACGAGCTGTGGGGCTACCTGCCGCCGGCGCCGGGCGATGGCGTGCGCGAAGGGAACGTGTTGTTCGCGACCTGGTACGCGGGCCTGGCACCGCTGCCGGAAGCTGCGCCTTTGTCGGCCGCGGACTTCGAGCGGCTGCTGGACGTGCGCGAGCAGGTGGCCAAGGTGCTGGAACCGATGCGCGCCGCCGGCGAAATCGGTGCTGCGCTCGACGCGGAAATCGAGCTCGAGGCCGACGCCACCAGCCGCGCATGGCTGGCGCCGTTCGCCGACGAACTGCGGTTCCTGTTGATCAGCGGCGACGTGACGGTGGTCGAGGCAGTCGATGGAAAAGGCATCGCGGCTCGCGCCGCTCCCACCATGAAACAGAAGTGCGTGCGCTGCTGGCAGCATCGCGGCGATGTCGGCAGCAATGCGGGACACCCCGGACTGTGCGGTCGCTGCGTCTCCAACGTCGAAGGTCCCGGCGAAAACAGGCGGTGGTTCTGATGGCCGTGATGAAACGCAATGCGTTGCCCTGGCTGGTGCTGTCCATGGTGGTGCTGGTGCTCGACCAGCTGACCAAGCTGTGGGTGCTGCGCAACCTGCCCGAGTACACCCCGATCCCGGTGATCGAGGGTTTCTGGAACTGGTTCCGCACCTACAACACCGGCGCGGCGTTCAGTTTCCTCGCCGACGGCAGCGGCTGGCAGCAGTACCTGTTCGCGGGCCTGGCCGTCGCCATCAGCGGCGTGCTGGCCTGGTGGCTGGCGAAGACGCCTCGCGGGGACTGGCGCACCGCGTTGCCGTTCGCGCTGGTGATCGGCGGGGCGATCGGCAACCTGGTGGACCGGCTGCAGCACGGCCACGTCATCGATTTCATCCAGTGGCACTGGCGCGACCACTACTGGCCGGCCTTCAACATCGCCGACGCGGCGATCGTCGGCGGCGCCATCGGCATCGCCCTGTTCGGCCTGCTGCAGAAGAAGCCGGCGGAACAGGCGTAAAATCCGCCCATGGACATCGTCCTTGCCAACCCCCGCGGCTTCTGTGCCGGCGTCGACCGCGCGATCGAGATCGTCAAGCGCGCCCTGGACACGCTCGGCGCCCCCATCTACGTGCGCCACGAAGTGGTGCACAACCGCTACGTGGTGGATGAACTCAAGCACCGCGGCGCGGTGTTCGTCGAGGAACTGGACGAGGTCCCCGACGGCGCCACCGTGATCTTCAGCGCGCACGGCGTCTCCCAGGCGGTCCGCGCCGAAGCCGATCGCCGCGGCCTGAAGGTGTTCGACGCCACTTGCCCGCTGGTCACCAAGGTGCACATGGAGGTTGCCCGGCAATGCCGTGCCGGCCGCGACATGGTGCTGATCGGCCACGCCGGCCATCCCGAGGTGGAAGGCACGATGGGCCAGTGGGACCGGGAGGCGGGCCAGGGGAAAATCCACCTGGTCGAGAGCCTGGACGACGTCGCCGCGCTGCAGGTGGCGCAGCCCGGGAACCTTGCCTTCACCACCCAGACCACGCTGTCGGTCGATGACACGTTGAACATCATCGCCGCGTTGCGCGCCCGCTTCCCCGCCATCGAGGGGCCGCGCCACGACGACATCTGCTACGCCACCCAGAACCGCCAGGACGCGGTGCGCCAGCTGGCCAAGCAATGCGACCTGGTGCTGGTGGTGGGCTCGCCGAACAGCTCCAACTCCAACCGCCTGCGTGAACTGGCCGAGCGCGAGGGCATCGAGGCCCATCTGGTCGACGGCGCCTCCGAGATCAACCCCGCCTGGGTGTCCGGGCGCCGCCACATCGGCGTCACCGCCGGCGCCTCCGCGCCGGAAGTGCTGGTGCGCGGCGTGATCGAGCGACTGCGCGCGCTGGGCGCCGACGGCGTCCGCGAGCTCGATGGCGACCCCGAGAACATGGTGTTCGCGCTGCCGCGGGAATTGCGCCTGAACCTGGTGGATTGACCCCTGGATTCCGGTAGAATGCGCGGTCCATGCCGGAATAGCTCAGTTGGTAGAGCGGCGCATTCGTAATGCGTAGGTCGTAGGTTCGAATCCTATTTCCGGCATACCCCCTGCAAAGGCCCGGCACCGTCCGGGCCTTTGTCTTGCTTCCGATCTCCCGCGCGTCTCCCCCCTTGCGACGCCGTCCCGCTAAAGTGGTCGCGTCGATCCGGGGAAGCCGATGGCAGCCAAGAGCGCCGCGAAAGCCAAGACCGCCTACGTCTGCACCGAATGCGGCGGCGAGCACAACAAATGGCAGGGGCAGTGCGCCGAGTGCGGTGCCTGGAACACGCTGTCGGAGATCGTGCTCGAGAGCGCCGCGGCGCAGAAGTCGCCGGCGGCGCGCCGCGCCGGCTGGGCGGGGAAGATCGATGCACCGAAAGTCACCGCGCTCGGCGACGTGCGCCACCAGGAGGACGCGCGCGTCTCCACCGGGATCGGCGAGTTCGACCGCGTCCTTGGCGGCGGGCTGGTGGAAGGCGCGGTGGTCCTGGTCGGCGGCGACCCGGGCATCGGCAAGTCGACGTTGCTGCTGCAGGCGGTGGCGAAGATGGCGCCCGGCCTGCCGGGCCTCTACGTCACCGGTGAGGAATCGCTGGGGCAGGTCGCGGGACGCGCCTCACGCCTGGGCCTGGACGTCGGCGGCGTGCACGCGCTGGCGGAGACGGCGATCGAGCGCATCCTGGAACACGCGGCGAAGATGCAGCCGAAGCTGATCGTCGCCGATTCCGTGCAGACGCTCTGGACCGAATCGCTGACCGCGGCGCCCGGTTCGGTCAGCCAGGTGCGCGAGTCCGCCGCGCGCCTGGTGCGCTACGCCAAGGAAACCGGCACGGCCGTGTTCCTGGTCGGCCACGTCACCAAGGAAGGCGGTATCGCCGGCCCGCGCGTGCTCGAGCACATGGTCGACGCGGTGCTGTATTTCGAAGGCGAGTCCGGTTCACGCTTCCGCGTGCTGCGCGCGTTCAAGAACCGTTTCGGCGCGGTCAATGAGCTCGGCGTGTTCGCGATGGGCGAGCAGGGCCTGAAGGAAGTGCCGAACCCGTCGGCGATTTTCCTCTCCGGCGGCAGCCTGCGGCAGCCCGGCAGTTGCGTGATGGTCACGCGCGAAGGTACGCGCCCATTGCTGGTGGAAGTGCAGGCGCTGGTGGATTCCTCGCCACTGAGCAACCCGCGGCGCGTGGCCGTCGGCCTCGAGCAGAACCGGCTGGCGATGCTGCTGGCGGTGCTGCACCGCCACGGTGGCATCGGCGTCTCCGACCAGGACGTGTTCGTCAACGTGGTCGGCGGCATCCGCCTGCAGGAGACTGCCGCGGACCTGCCGGTGTTGCTTGCCATACTTTCATCGCTGCGCGACCAGGCGCTGCCGGAAAAGACGGTGGCCTTCGGCGAAGTCGGCCTCTCGGGCGAGATCCGGCCCGTGCCCAATGGCGAGGAGCGCCTGAGGGAAGCCGCGACCCACGGTTTCAAGCGCGCGATCGGGCCGAAGGCGAACGTGCCGAAGGGCGGTGCCTACAAGGGGCTGGAGGTGGTGGCCGTGGAAAAACTCGCCGACGCCCTCGAAGCCGCCCTGTAGGGCCGACCCTTGGTCGGCCGCCCGATCGGTACCCGGCGCGACACCTGATCGCCCTCAACCAGTCCGGTGCAGCACCAGCTCCAGCACCGCCTTGCTGCCGAAGAAGGCCAGCACCAGCAGCGCCATCGCCACCAGCGTCCAGCGCACCGCCACCCGCCCGCGCCAGCCACGGCGCCAGCGGCCCAGCAGCAGCGCGCCGAACACCAGCCAGGACAGCACGCTGAGCACGGTCTTGTGCACGAGGTGCTGGGCGAACAGGTTCTCGACGAACAGCACGCCGGTCAGCAGCGTCGCGCTGAGCAGCAGGAAACCGACGGTGACGGTTCGGAAGAGCAGCGTCTCCAGTTCGGTCAGCGGCGGCAGCGCCCGCGTCCAGCCGTGGAAGCTGTGCTGGCGCAGCGCCCGTTCCTGCAGCCACAGCATCACCGCGAGCAGCGCCGCCACGGCCAGCGTGGCGTAGGACAGCAGTGCCGCCCAGGCATGCAGTTGCAGCCGCCAGTCCAGTACCTCGACCTTGTGCTGGCCGTAGGCTGCGAACGCGCCCAGCATCAGGGCCGCGAGCGGGAAGACGACCACGCCCAGCGCGGCCATGCGCCCGCTGGCGCCGAACAGCGCCGTCAACGCGGCCATGCCCAGGCCCACCAGCGAGAGGGCGGAGAAGAAGTGCATGTCGGTGCCGCCGCTGGCGTGCCAGGCAAGGGCGTGGACCAGTGCGTGCAGCAGCGCGGCGATCGCGGCGAACGACAGCCAGGCCCAGCGTTCGTGGCGTTCGCCGCGCAGGGAAGCGACCAGCAGGGCGGTCGCCGCCAGGTACGCCAGGATGGCAAGGATCGACAGGGTCATGGGCGGATTCTCTCACCCTATAATCCCCGTATGTTCGAATCCCTCACCCAGCGCCTTTCCGGCACCATCGAGCGCCTGCGCGGTCGCGGCCGCCTGACCGAATCCAACATCTCCGAAGCCCTGCGCGAAGTCCGGATCGCGCTGCTGGAGGCCGACGTCGCCCTGCCGGTGGTGCAGGCCCTGGTCCAGCGGATCAAGGTGCGCGCGGTCGGCCAGGAAGTGCTGAAGTCGCTGACCCCCGGCCAGGCCCTGATCAAGGTGGTGCGCGACGAGCTCACCGCGGTGATGGGCGCCAGCGCCAGCGACCTCAACCTCAACGTGCCGGCGCCGGCGGTGATCCTGATGGCCGGCCTGCAGGGCGCCGGCAAGACCACCACGGTTGCCAAGCTGGCGCGGCACCTGAAGGAGCGGCGAAAGAAAAAGGTGATGGTGGTCAGCGCAGACGTGTACCGCCCGGCCGCGATCGAGCAGTTGCAGACGCTGGCCGGGCAGGTCGGCGCGCAGTTCTTCCCCTCCGACGCCTCGCAGCAACCCGAGGCGATCGTGCGCGCGGCGATCGCCGAGGCACGCAAGACCTTCGTCGACGTGCTGGTCGTCGACACCGCCGGCCGCACCTCGGTGGACGAGGCGATGATGGCCGAGATCAAGGCGCTGCACCGTGCCGTGGATCCGGTCGAGACGCTGTTCGTGGTCGATTCGATGACCGGCCAGGACGCCGCCAACACGGCGAAGCATTTCGGCGAGGCGCTGCCGCTGACCGGCGTGGTCCTGACCAAGACCGACGGTGACGCGCGCGGCGGCGCCGCGCTGAGCGTGCGCTACATCACCGGCAAGCCGATCAAGTTCATCGGCACCGGCGAGAAGACCGACGGCCTGGACGTGTTCCATCCCGATCGCGTCGCCAGCCGCATCCTCGACATGGGCGACGTGCTGTCGCTGGTCGAGCAGGTCGAGCAGCAGGTCGACAAGGACAAGGCGCAGAAGCTGGCGGAAAAGGTCGCCAAGGGAAAGAAGTTCGACCTCAACGACATGCGCGACCAGCTCGAGCAGATGCAGAACATGGGCGGCCTCGCCGGGCTGATGGACAAGTTGCCCGGCATCGGCCAGGTCCCCGATGCGGTGAAGGCGCAGGTGACCGGCAAGGAAGTGCCGCGGATGGTCGCGATCATCAACTCGATGACGAAAAAGGAGCGCCGCAACCCGGCGCTGCTGAACGGCTCCCGCCGCAAGCGCATCGCCGCCGGCGCCGGCCTTTCGCCCGCCGACGTCAACAAGCTGATGAAGCAGTACCAGCAGATGGAAAAGATGATGGCGAAGATGGGCCGCGGCGGCATGAAGGGACTGATGCGCGGCATGCAGGGCATGATGGGCGGCGGGATGCCGTTCCGCTGATGCGCCGCGGCCACCACCCGCCCGAACGCCATCGCGCCGGCCACGCCGGATGGTTGCGTGCCGCGGTGCTGGGTGCGAACGACGGCATCGTTTCCACCGCGAGCCTGGTCGTGGGCATGGCGGCGGCCGGCGCCGAACACGGGCAGCTGTTGCTTGCGGGCATGGCGGGCCTGGTCGGCGGGGCGATGTCCATGGCCGCCGGCGAATACGTGTCGGTCAGCTCGCAGTCCGACGCCGAGCACGCCGACCTGGCCAAGGAGCGCCAGGAACTGCACGAGTTCCCGGAGGGCGAACACCGCGAACTGGTCGGGATCTACGTCCACCGTGGCCTGGAGCCGGCGCTGGCCGAACAGGTCGCGACCCAGCTGGCCGCGCACGATGCGCTCGGCGCCCACGCGCGCGATGAACTCGGGATCACCGAGGCCTTGCGGGCCCGGCCGATGCAGGCGGCACTGGCTTCGGCGGCGGCGTTCGCCGTCGGCGCGCTGCTGCCGCTCGCGATTGTCGTGGCCGCGCCCGAGGCCGGTGCGGGTGCCTGGGTCACCGGATTGTCGCTGGCCAGCCTCGCGGTACTGGGCGGCGTGGCGGCATGGGTCGGGGGTGCTCCGGTGTCGCGTGGGGCGGCCCGGGTGGTCGCCTGGAGCGCGGCCGCCATGGCCTTCACGGCCCTGGTCGGGCGCCTGTTCGGGGTGGCGATCGCCGGCTGAGTGGCGGGTCGGGTGCAAGCGGGCCGGCGCATGGGTTAAAATTTGCGGCTTACCCTGCCATCCCGGCAGCTGGGCAACACCGAAGCAACCATGGTCAAGATCCGCCTCACCCGTGGCGGCGCGAAGAAGCGCCCCTTCTACCACATCATCGTCACCGACAGCCGCAGCGCCCGCGACGGCCGCAACATCGAGCGCGTCGGTTACTACAACCCGGTCGCCACCGGCGCCGAGAAGCGCGTCGAGATGGACCTGCCCCGCATCCAGCACTGGCTGGGCCAGGGCGCGCAGCTGACCGACAAGGTCGCCGACCTGTACAAGCAGGCGAGCAAGCAGTCGAGCCAGGCCACCGCGGCCTGATTGCGCGGGCCGCAGCGCGCGGCCCTTCCAGCATGAGCGACGAGGCGCCGTCCGCACGGAAGTTCATCCTTCTGGGCCGGATCCACGGCGCCTTCGGCGTGCGTGGCGAAGTGAAGCTGGAATCCTTCACCGATCCCGCGCGCGGCATCCTGCGTTACCAGCCATGGACGCTGCGCGGCCCGCAGGGCGAACGCGAACTCGAAGGCGCGCGCGGGCGCGAGACGGCCAAGGGCCTGGTGGTGACGCTGCCCGGCGTCGACGATCGCGATGCCGCCGAGGCGCTGCGCGGCACCGAAGTCCGGGTGCCGCGATCGGCGTTGCCGCCGCCAGCCCCGGGCGAGTACTACTGGGTCGACCTTGAAGGCCTGCGCGTAGTCAACCTGGAAGGCGTGGACTTCGGCATCGTGTCGCACCTGTTTTCCACCGGTGCCAACGACGTGCTGGTGGCGCAGGGCGGCACGCCTGGCAACGGCCGTGAACGGATGATTCCGTTCCTGGAGCCGCAGTACGTGCGTTCGGTGGATTTCGAAGCCGGCGTCGTCACCGTCGACTGGGATCCGGACTTCTGATGCGCATCGACCTGGTCTCGCTGTTCCCGGAATTCATCGCCCAGCTGGCCGCGCACGGCGTGGTCGGGCGGGCAGTGGAGCGGGGCCTGCTCTCGTTGCATGGCTGGAACCCGCGGGACTACGCCGAAGGCAACTATCGCCGCGTGGACGATCGCCCGTTCGGTGGCGGCCCCGGCATGGTGATGATGATCGAGCCGTTGCGGGCCGCGTTGGCGGCCGCCCGCGCCGCCGACCCGTCACCCGCGCACGTGGTCTACCTCAGCCCGCAGGGGCGGCGGCTCGACCAGGCCAGGGTCCGTGGACTGGCCGCGCGCGAACGCCTGGTGCTGCTTTGCGGTCGCTACGAAGGCGTGGATGAGCGCCTGCTGCAGGCCGAGGTCGACGAGGAGTTGTCGATCGGCGACTACGTCCTGTCCGGCGGCGAACTCGCGGCTGCCGTGGTGGTGGACGCCGTGGCACGGCTGCAACCCGGCGCCCTGAACGACGCGGAATCGGCCGAGCAGGACAGCTTCGGGGCGGACCCCGACGGGCTGGCGCTGCTGGACTGCCCGCATTACACCCGGCCGGTGGAGCACGTGCTGGGCACTGTCCCGGAGGTGCTGCTGTCCGGGAACCACGCCGCCATCGCCCGCTGGCGCCGGCAGCAGGCGCTGGGCCGGACCTGGCTGCGGCGTCCGGACCTGCTGGACCGGGAGGCCCTGTCGAAGGCCGACCGGGCCCTGCTCGACGACTTCCTCGCCGATCACCACGAGGCAAAAAAGCCGCTATAATGCGCGGCTTAGCTCCGCCCATGCCAAGACGCGGGTCCACGTGCACTCGCGCTACAACAAGCCTGGCGCCAATCCCGGCGACCGGCACTCCAACAGGCAAGACCAACAGGCCATACCCATGAACAAGCCGTCGCTCCACACCCTGCTGCAGAACTTCGAGTCCGACCAGGTGCAGCGCCAGCTGCCGACCTTCGGCCCCGGCGACACCGTCGTCGTCAACGTAAAGGTCAAGGAAGGCAACCGCGAGCGCGTCCAGGCCTACGAGGGCGTGGTCATCGCCAGGAAGAACGCCGGCCTGAACTCGAACTTCACCGTGCGCAAGATCTCGCACGGCTACGGCGTGGAGCGCGTGTTCCAGAGCCACAGCGCCACCATCGATTCGGTGGAAGTCAAGCGCCGCGGCGCCGTGCGCGCCGGCAAGCTGTACTACCTGCGTGGCCTGGAAGGCAAGAAGGCGCGCATCAAGGAAGACCTGGCCGGCAACGCCAAGGCCAAGGCCGAAGCCGCCGCCGCGGCTGCCGCCCGGGAGTAAGCCTCCACGGACGGCGTGCGCCTCGACCTCTGGTTGTGGGCTGCGCGTTTCTACAGGACGCGCAGCCTCGCGAGGCAGGCGGTCGATACCGGCAGGATCCAGGTCGACGGGCAACGCCCGAAACCGTCGCGCGTGTTGCGCGGCGGCGAAGCCCTGTCGATCGAACGTTCCGGTGAACTGTTCGAAGTGAACGTGCTCGGGCTCGCCGATATCCGCGGGCCCGCAAGCGTCGCGCAAACCCTCTATGCCGAATCCGACGCGTCGAAGGCGCGCCGCGCCGAACTGCGCGCGCAACGCGCGGCCGAGCGCGCCGGCTACCAGGCGCCGGAACACAAGCCGGACAAGCGCGCACGACGCTTGATCCGCGCGCTCGGCGACATCGACGCGACCTGATTGTGGGTCAGAGCAGCGCCTTGAGGCGATAGAGCGCCTCGAGCGCCTGTTTCGGCGTCAGCTCGTCGGGATCGATGCCCGCCAGTGCTTCCACCGCCGCCGAACTCGGCGCGAACAGGCCGAACTGCTGCGGATTGTCCAGCGCCTGCGCGGTCATCGACGCCACCGGTGCGTCGCGGTTCTGCGTTTCGAGTTCCGCCAGCCGCGCGCGCGCCTGGCGCACGACTGTCTTCGGCAGTCCGGCCAGCGCAGCCACCTGCAGGCCGAAGCTGCGATCGGCCGGGCCTTCCTTCACGGCGTGCATGAACACCAGAGCGTCGCCATGCTCGACTGCGTCCAGGTGCACGTTGGCGATGCCGCTGCCGGGCGTGGCCAGTGCGGTCAGCTCGAAATAGTGGGTGGCGAACAGCGTGTAGCTGCGGTTGACCGAGGCCAGGTGCCGCGCGCAGGCGTCGGCCAAGGCGAGGCCGTCGTAGGTCGACGTGCCGCGGCCGATCTCGTCCATCAGCACCAGCGACTGGTCGGTGGCGTGGTGGAGGATGTAGCTGGTCTCGCTCATCTCCACCATGAAGGTCGACTGGCCGCGGGCGAGGTCGTCGCCGGCGCCGATGCGGGTGAGGATGCGGTCGATGGGACCGATCGTCGCGCGCGCCGCAGGCACGAAGCTGCCGATGTGCGCCAGCAGCACGATCAGCGCGTTCTGGCGCATGTAGGTGCTCTTGCCGCCCATGTTCGGGCCGGTGATCACCAGCATGCGGATATCGTCGCCGTTGCCATCCTCGCTGCTGCCGAGCAGCAGGTCGTTGGCGGTGAACGGTTCGTCGCGCACTGCTTCCACCACCGGGTGGCGGCCGCCCTCGATCCGCAGGCACGGCGCCTGCGACAGCCGCGGGCGCGACCAGTCCAGCAGCTGCGCGCGCTCGGCCAGGCAGGCGAGCACGTCGAGTTCGCTCAGCGCGCCGGCGCAACACTTCAGCGCTTCCAGGTCGGTGTTGAGCGTTTCCAGCAGTTCGTCGTACAGCAGCTTCTCGCGGGCGAGGGCGCGTTCGCGCGCCGACAGCACCTTGTCCTCGAACTGCTTCAGCTCCTCGGTGATGTAGCGCTCGGCCCCGGTCAGCGTCTGCCGGCGCGTGTAATGAGTGGGCGCCTTGGCCGACTGGCCCTTGCTGATCTCGATGTAGTAGCCGTGGACGCGGTTGTAGCCCACCTTCAGCGTGGCGATGCCGGAGGCCTCGCGCTCGCGCTGTTCCAGCTCCACCAGGAACTGGTCGGCGTGGGTGGACAGGCGGCGCAACTCGTCGAGTTCGCCGTCGTGGCCATCGGCGATGATGCCGCCGTCGCGCGCCAGCAATGGCGGCTGCGCGACGATCGCGCGCTCGAGCAGCGCGGCGTTGGCGTCGTGCTCGCCGAGTCCGGCGGCCAGCGCCTGCAGCCGCGGCGAATCCAGCGGCTGCAGCAGCGTACGTACCTGCGGCAGCAATGCGAGGCCATCGCGCAGGGTGCCCAGGTCGCGCGGGCGGGCACTGCGCAGGGCGATGCGGGCGAGGATGCGTTCGAGGTCCCCGAGCGCGCGGAAGCATTCGCGCAGGTCGGCGTCGACGCGACTGTCGAGCAGCGTGGCCACGGCATGGTGGCGTTCGCCCAGCACGCGTTGGTCGCGCAAGGGCCGGTGCAGCCAGCGGCGCAGCAGGCGGCTGCCCATCGGCGTCACCGTGCTGTCGAGCACGCCGAGCAGGGTGTTGCGGGTGTCGCCGTCCACGCGCGTGTCGAGTTCCAGGTGCCGGCGCGTCGCCGCGTTCATGGCGATGGCGTCGTCGGAGGACTCCAGCGCGATCGCCGTCAGATGCGGCAGGCGCTGCTTCTGGGTTTCCTCGACGTAGCCGAGCAGGGCCGCTGCCGCGGCGATGCACAGCGGCTTGCCCTCGAGCCCGAAACCGGCGAGGTCGTGCAGGTTGAAGAACTGCAACAGCTGGCGGCGGCCGCTGTCGGAGTCGAACAGCCAGGGCGCGCGACGGCGCAGCCCGCCGCGCTCAGCCACGGCGGCCGGCCAACCGTCCTCGTCTGGCAGCAGCAGTTCTGCCGGATCCAATCGCGCCAGTTCGGCTTCCAGCGCGTCGTCGTTGCCGACTTCGTTGACCAGGAAACGCCCGCTCGACAGGTCGGCCCACGCGAGTCCATAGCCATTGCGGCCGCGCGCCAACGCCAGCAGCAGCGTGTCGCGGCGCTCGCTGAGCAACGCCTCGTCGGTCACCGTGCCCGGCGTCACCACGCGCACGACCTTGCGTTCGACCAGCCCCTTCGACGCGGCGGGATCGCCGATCTGCTCGCAGATCGCCACCGATTCGCCCAGCGCCACCAGGCGCGCGAGGTAGCCCTCGCAGGCGTGCACCGGCACGCCGGCCATCGGGATCGGCTGGCCCGCCGAGGACCCGCGCTGGGTCAGGGTGATGTCGAGCAGCTTCGCCGCCTTGCGCGCGTCGTCGTAGAACAGCTCGTAGAAATCGCCCATCCGGAAGAACAGCAGCACGTCCGGGTAATCCGCCTTGGCGGCGAAGAACTGCTTCATCAGGGGCGTGTGCTGATCGGCGGCCGTGGCCATCGCGCTCCGGTCGATGCGTGGACTTGGACGGGAAAGACGGCTAGTTTGCCATCCCATGCAAGGTCCCAGCGACGAGGAACTGAGCGCCATCGCCAGCAAGGCCGGCGAGCGGCTGCGCGAGGCGCGGCTGACCCTGGTCACCGCCGAGAGTTGCACCGGCGGCTGGATCGCCAAGGTGGTGACCGACATCGCCGGTTCGTCGGACTGGTTCGACTGCGGCATGGCGACCTACAGCTACGAGGCCAAGCAGGCGATGCTCGGGGTGCGCCCGGAAACGCTGGAGTACCACGGCGCGGTCAGCCGCGAGACGGTGCTGGAGATGGTGGCGGGCGCCCTGGTGCACTCGGGCGCGGGCATCGCGGTCGCGGTGACCGGGATCGCCGGACCCACCGGCGGCACGCGGGAAAAGCCGGTCGGCACGGTCTGGATCGCCTGGAAGCGACGCGGCGGCTATCCATTGGCCGAGGTCTTCCACTTCGACGGCGACCGCGAGGCGGTGCGCCGGCAGACGGTGGCGGCGGGGCTGGCCGGGCTGCTCGAACGGATGGCGTCGGGACGCCTGTAGGACGCAACCGGCGGGCCCAACTGGTCGTTGACAGTTCCCGGGCGTTAGTAGTATTACTGCTAACCATGGAACTCTCAGACACCCAGCAGGCGATCCTGGCGTTGATCGCCGAACGGATCGAGACCGAAGGCATGCCGCCCTCGCAGACCGAGATCGCCCGTGCCTTCGGCTTCAAGGGGGTGCGGGCGGCGCAGTACCACCTGGAGGCGCTCGAGGCGGCCGGCGCGATCGAGAAGATTCCCGGACGCGCGCGCGGCCTGCGGGTATTGCGCGCGCCGGAACCGCCGCAGCAGGCGCTGCCGCTGGCGGCCGGCAACGACGGCGAAGCGCTGCATCTGCCAGTGCTCGGCCAGGTCGCGGCCGGGCTGCCGATCGGCGCCGACGTCGGCGCCTCCGACCAGGTGCTGATCCTCGACCGGGTGCTGTTCTCGCCCGCGCCGGACTATCTTTTGAAGGTGAAGGGCGACTCGATGGTCGACGAGGGCATCTTCGACGGCGACCTGATCGGCGTGCACCGGACCCGCGACGCCCGCTCCGGCCAGATCGTGGTCGCGCGGATCGACGACGAGGTCACGGTCAAGCTGCTGAAGGTGGGCAAGGACCGGATCCGCCTGTTGCCGCGCAATCCCGATTACGCGCCGATCGAGGTGGAACCCGGCCAGGACTTCGCGATCGAGGGCCTGTACTGCGGCCTCGTCAGGCCGAACCGTTGAGCCTGCCGCCACGTCGCAAGCGCGGGGTTTCCCGACAGCGGGATGCGGAAGCCACCGCTCCCGCAGCGGGCAGGGCCGGCGCATCGTCCAATCGTGGCCCGTCGCAGCCCGTGCGATGGACCCCTGCCAAGCTTCCCTCCAACACGAACAAGACCCTTACCGAGGACCCGACGATGGACGAGAACAAGAAGCGCGCCCTTTCCGCGGCCCTGAGCCAGATCGAGAAGCAGTTCGGCAAGGGCTCGGTGATGCGCATGGGCGACCGCGTCGCCGAAGTGATCCCGGTGATCTCCACCGGTTCGTTGCTGCTGGACATTGCCCTGGGCATCGGCGGCCTGCCCAAGGGCCGCGTGGTGGAAATCTACGGGCCGGAATCCTCGGGCAAGACCACGCTGACGCTGCAGGCGATCGCGCAGTGCCAGAAGAACGGCGGCACCGCCGCGTTCGTCGACGCCGAGCACGCGCTGGATCCGACCTACGCCGCCAAGCTGGGCGTCAACGTCGAGGACCTGCTGGTCTCCCAGCCCGACACCGGCGAACAGGCGCTGGAAATCTGCGACATGCTGGTGCGATCCAACGCGGTGGACATGGTGGTGGTGGACTCGGTCGCCGCGTTGACCCCGCGCGCCGAGATCGAGGGCGAGATGGGCGACCAGCTCCCCGGCCTGCAGGCGCGCTTGATGAGCCAGGCGCTGCGCAAGCTCACCGGCAACATCAAGCGCAGCAACTGCATGGTGATCTTCATCAACCAGCTGCGGCACAAGATCGGCATCATGATGCCCGGCCAGAGCCCGGAAACCACCACCGGTGGCAACGCGCTCAAGTTCTACGCATCGGTGCGCCTGGACATCCGCCGCATCGGCTCGGTCAAGAAGGGCGACGAGATCATCGGCAACCAGACCCGGATCAAGGTGGTCAAGAACAAGCTGGCGCCGCCGTTCAAGCAGGTCGTCACCGAAATCCTGTACGGCGAGGGCATTTCGCGCGAAGGCGAACTGATCGACATGGGCGTGGAAGCGCGACTGGTCGAGAAGTCGGGCGCCTGGTACAGCTACGGCGACGAGCGCATCGGCCAGGGCAAGGAAAACGCCCGCCAGTTCCTGCGCGAGAATCCCGCGATCGCCGCCACCCTGGAAACGGCGCTGCGCGAGAAGTTCGTGCCCCAGGAAGCCTCGCGCGACGAAGAGGGCGGCGACGCTTCCGAGGACTGACGGAGCGGCGGCGATGGCGCGACCGCGCAAGGAACCCACCGCGGCGCAACGGGCGCTCGGGCTGCTGGTGCGGCGCGAGCATTCCCGGCCGGAGCTGGCGCGCAAGCTCCGCGCCCGCGGCGTCCCCGCCGATGAGGCCCGGGTGGCGGTGGCGCAGATGGCCCAAGCGGGCTGGCAGGATGACGCCCGCTTTGCCTGCTCGCTGGCGCGTTCCCGGGTGGCGGGAGGATACGGCCCGCTGCGGATCCGGATCGAGCTGGAAAGCCATGGCCTGGACGCGGCGGCGATCGGCGCCGCGTTCGAGGCCCTGGCCGAGACTGGTGACGACGACTGGGCGACGAGGGCACGCGAGCTGGTGCGCCGCCGCTTCGGCGCAGACCTCGATGCCCCGCCGGTACGCCGCAAGGCGCAGGACTTCCTGCTCCGGCGCGGATTCGAGGGGGACTGCGTGCGCTTGGTGATACCCTAGCGGACCCGGGTCCACCGCTCCCGCCTTGGTCGCTCGCGCGCTCCGTGGGCCGGGCGCCGTGCCTGCCAGCACCAACGGCTCGCCTGCCTCCGCCCATGAAAACCACCGCCGAAATCCGCAGCGATTTCCTCGCCTTCTTCGCCGCCCGCGGCCATACGATCGTGCCCTCGGCGTCGCTCGTACCGGGCAATGATCCGACCTTGCTGTTCACCAACTCGGGCATGGTCCAGTTCAAGGACGTGTTCCTGGGTGCGGAGAAGCGCAGCTACGTGCGCGCTGCCGACGTCCAGCGCTGCCTACGCGCCGGCGGCAAGCACAACGACCTCGACCAGGTCGGCTACACCGCGCGCCACCACACCTTCTTCGAGATGCTCGGCAACTGGTCGTTCGGCGACTACTTCAAGCGCGACGCCATCGCCTGGGCATGGGAATTGTTGACGCAGGTGTGGAAGCTGCCGCCGGAGCGGTTGCTGGTCACCGTCTACCAGACCGACGACGAGGCCTACGACATCTGGCACAAGCAGGTTGGCCTGCCGGCGGAGCGCATCATCCGCATCGGCGACAACAAGGGCGCGCCGTTCGCCAGCGACAACTTCTGGCAGATGGCCGACACCGGTCCCTGCGGCCCGTGCACCGAAATCTTCTACGACCACGGCGCGCACATCGCCGGTGGCCCGCCCGGTTCGCCGGACGAGGACGGCGACCGTTACATCGAGATCTGGAACCTGGTGTTCATGCAGTTCGACCGCCAGCCCGACGGTAGCCTGCAGCCGTTGCCGGCGCCGTGCGTGGACACCGGCATGGGCCTGGAGCGCCTGGCCGCGGTGCTGCAGGGCGTGCACGGCAACTACGACATCGACCTGTTCCGGCACCTGATCGCCGCGGCCGCGGCCCTGACCGGTACCGGGGACCTCGACAACAAGTCGCTGCGGGTGATCGCGGACCACGTCCGTGCCTGCAGCTTCCTCATCGTCGACGGCGTGCTGCCGTCCAACGAAGGTCGCGGCTACGTGCTGCGCCGGATCATCCGCCGTGCGATCCGCCACATCTGGAAACTCGGCGGCCTGCAGGCTGGCGGCACGTTCTGGAAGATGGTGGCGCCGCTGGTCGAAGTGATGGGCGAGGCTTATCCCGAGCTTGCGCGGAAACGCGAACTGGTCGAACGCGCGTTGCAGGCGGAGGAGGCCGCGTTCGCGCAGACGCTCGACGCCGGAATGATGCGGCTGGAGCATTTCCTTGCGCGCGGCGACGGCACGCTCGACGGCGAGCAGCTGTTCCAGCTGCACGACACCTACGGCTGCCCGCCGGACCTGGTCGCCGACATCGTCCGCGAACGCGAGGGCGCCGCGCTGGAACCGTCGGCGATGGAAGACTACGAGCAATTGATGGAGCAGCAGCGCGAACGCGCGCGTGGCGCCGGCAAGTTCGCAGGCGGCGCGACGTTGCCGGCCGAGCTGGTGGCCAAGCTCGCGCCAACCGCGTTCCTGGGCTACGACGACCTGGCCGCGGGCGGCCTCGAGGTCGTGGCCTTGCTGCGCGACGGGCGCCCGGTGGATGCGATCGGCGAGGGCGAGGACGCCATCGTCGTGCTCGACCGCACCCCGTTCTATGCCGAGAGCGGCGGCCAGGTCGGCGATGCCGGCGCCTTGGCGGAACATGGCGTCCGTTTCGAGGTCGACGACACGCGCAAGCTCGCCGGCCAGTTCCATGGCCACGTCGGCACGCTGCGCACGGGAACACTGAAAGTCGGCGCCAGGGTGATGGGCGAAGTGGACGCGCCGCGGCGCGCGGCGACCGTGCTCAACCACAGCGCCACCCACCTGCTGCATGCCGCGTTGCGCGAGGTGCTCGGCACGCACGTGGCGCAGAAAGGCTCGCGGGTCGCGCCCGATCGCCTGCGCTTCGACTTCTCGCACTTCAGCCCGGTCACGGCCGACGAACTGGCCGAGGTCGAGCGCCGGGTCAACGCGCAGGTGCGCGCCAACCACCCCGTGGAAGTGCACCACATGGGCATGCAGGAAGCGCTGGACTTCGGCGCGATGGCGCTGTTCGGAGAGAAATACGGCGAGCGCGTGCGCGTGCTGCGGATGGGCGACACCTCCACCGAGCTGTGCGGCGGCACGCACGTCGCGCGTACCGGGGACATCGGCCTGTTCAAGATCGTGTCCGAAGGCGGCGTGTCCGCCGGCGTCCGCCGGATCGAGGCGGTGACCGGGCAGGGTGCGCTCGACCACGTCGTCGAAAGCGAACGGCAGTTGCACGACGCCGCGCACCTGCTCGGTGGCACCAGTGCGGAATTGCACGACAAGCTGCGCGGCCTGCTCGACCGGCAGAAGCGGCTGGAGCGTGAACTGGAAGCCGCGCGTGCGAAGGCCGCGAGCGGCGCCACCGCCGACCTGGCCAGCCAGGCGCGCGAAGTGAACGGTGTTCACGTCCTCGCCGTGCGCCTGGAACAATTCGATGGCAAGGCGCTGCGCGAAGCCGTTGATCGCTTGAAGCAGCAACTCGGCGATGCGGTGGTGGTGCTTGCGGGTGCGGCGGATGGCAAGGCGGCGTTGGTCGCCGGCGTCAGTGGCGTCGCATTGTCGAAAGTCAAAGCCGGCGAATTACTTGCACACGTCGCCCGGCAGGTCAACGGCAAGGGTGGCGGACGCCCCGACCTCGCGCAGGGTGGAGGCGATGATGGCCCGTCCCTGGTGGCCGCGCTCGAGGGCGTCGCCGACTGGGTCGCGGCGAGGATGAACTGAACCCCACCAGCACCCCCGACCGTGACTTTCCGCCGGCTCGCAGTCGGCCCGGGGCAGGTAGTATCCTCGGCAGTTTACGGAAACGGTTGCAGCCCTGCGGGGCAGCGGGCAGCCAGGCCGGCCAAAGGAGACGTGGCATGTTGATTCTGACCCGACGCGTGGGCGAAACGTTGATGATCGGCGACTCGGTCACCGTCACCGTGCTCGGCGTAAAGGGCAACCAGGTGCGGATCGGCATCACCGCGCCCAAGGACGTCGCCGTGCATCGCGAAGAGATCTACCAGCGGATCCAGCGCGGCGACGACGGCAACGAGGGCACCACGGGTTTGCCCGCGGGGGAGTGACCCGGTATCCTTTCGCGCTCGCCGGAGACTTGCCCGAGAGGCCGAAGGGGCTCCCCTGCTAAGGGAGTATGGGGTCAAAAGCTCCATCGAGGGTTCGAATCCCTCAGTCTCCGCCAGTTTTTCACCGCTTCGAGGATTGACGGGACCCAACCGGTTCCGCACAATTCCGCTTCTGTTTTTTGCGCCCGTAGCTCAGCTGGATAGAGCACCAGGCTACGAACTTGGGGGTCGGGAGTTCGAATCTCTCCGGGCGCGCCACCACGAAGAAGGCCGATGGGAACACCCATCGGCCTTTTTTTCGAATCGCGCTTTTCGCACCGTGTCTTTCCCTCATCGCTCAGTGGCCCTGGCGGGTACTGGTCCCGGTCGTGGTGCGCGCACCACTCGTCCCGCCCGGCATGCCGGGCGAGGCACCGCCCGCGCTGTTGCCCACACCGGTGGCGAGGTTGCCGTGCACTTCCGCGCTGGTATCGCCGACGCGCACGCTGCCATGGGCCTCGGCCCCGCCGCCTGCAGCCTGTTGCGACGGGTCACCGACCCGGATCTGGTTGCGCACGTCGCGCACCCCGGTGCAGCCGTCCGCCAGGTCTTCCGCACGGTGTTTCATCCAGCGTTGCTCGACCACGCCGCCGAGCGTGGCGACGCCGTTGCTCACTTCCACGGTGATGCCGCTGGCGTCGAGGTCGTCGGCTTCGGTGAGGCGCTCGTTGAGGTCCTCGCGGATGCGTTCGTCGGAGCGCGAATAATTGCCCGGGCCGACGCCGCGATACCCGCCGCGATAAGCCGATGCTTCGCGATCGTAGTTGCGCACGCCGACGCTGGCCGCGCCGAAGCCCGAAGGCGACGAATAGCTGGCCTGGTAGCCGCTGCCGCTGTCCACCTGGTCGTAGCCGCCGCCGCTGTAGTCGCTCTGGTAATCGCGCGCGCTGCGCGTGCGCCCGGTCGCGCAGCGGCCGCGACGGCCTGCGCCGCGCTCGTCCAGGCTGTCCGCGGTTCGATCCAGCCAGCCCTGCGCGGCCTGCGCCCAATGGGTGCCCATGCGCAGCATGTCCTGCGCCATTGCCCGCAGGTCGCTTGCCGTGGTGCTGGCGATGTTCTCGTTCCGGTCTCTTCGCACGATGTCCTCCTCGCGGCCGACGCCGTCTTCACGATGGCGCACATTCATGTTCGGGTAGGGTGTCCCTGCCCACGACAGGTATAGCGACGGCTGCATCTGTCCGGAGTGAAGGATCGAAGGAGGAACGGAATGCGGGGATGCCTGCGGGGCTGGGTGGCGGCGTGCGCATTCGCGTCGTCGCAGGTGTCGGCACAGGACGCTGGCGTGACCTCGCTGCCGCCGGTGGTGGCGGTGGGCGAGGCCTTGCCGCAAGCCGCGCCCGCCTCGCTGGACCGGGTGGACACCGCCACCGTGCCGGCACGAACCGCGCTCGGTGTTTCCGAACTGTTGCAGCGGGTGCCGGGCGTGGTGGCGCGCGACCGCCAGAACCTGGCGCAGGACGTGCAGGTGACGATCCGCGGCTTCGGCGCGCGCACCACGTTCGGCGTGCGCGGCCTGCGCATCTACGTGGACGGCATCCCGGCGTCGATGCCCGACGGGCAAGGCCAGGTGTCGCACGTGCCGCTGGCATCGCTGGCATCGGTCGAAGTGTTGCGCGGCCCGTTTTCGGCGCTGTACGGCAACGCCTCGGGTGGCGTCATCCAGTTCTTCAGCAAGGATCCCGCGGCGCACCCCGCCTGGGGACTCGACGCGATGGCCGGCGCGGATGCCACGCGGCGACTGGACCTGTCCCTGGCCGGCCCGTGGCGTGGCGACGTCGGCGGCGGCTACCGCCTCGATGGCGGCAGGCTGCAGACCGACGGCTTCCGCGAACACAGCCGGGCGCGCCGCGACCTGGCGCAGGCACGGCTGGTGCAGGATGGCGCGCGCGGCAGCCGCGTCGCGTTGACCGCCAACGCCATGGACCTGGAGGCCCAGGATCCGCAAGGGCTCACCTGGGAACAGGTGCAAGTGGATCCACGCGCTGCCAGCGCCGGCGCGCTGCGCTTCGACACGCGCAAGACCGTGCGCCAGCGGCAAGCGGGATTGCGGCTGGAACAGCCATTGCCGCTCGGCGCATTGGCGTTCGGCGCGCACGTCGGTTCGCGCAAGACCTGGCAGATGCTGTCGATCCCCGCGTTCGTGCAGGCCGCGCCGGGCAGTGGCGGTGGCGTGATCGACCTGGATCGCGGCTACTCGGGGCTGGATGCGCGCTGGACGGTCGAGTCGGCGTCGGCACGGCCGCTGTCGCTGACCCTGGGCATCGAATTGCAGCGGTCGCGCGAACACCGCCTTGGCTACGAGAATTTCGTCGGCGACACCATGGGCGTGGTCGGCGACCTGCGCCGCGACCAGCACGACCGCAGCCGCGCCGAGGACGCCTACGCCGAAGCGCGCTGGCGCTTCCTGCCGCGCTGGCAGGCGACGCTGGGCCTGCGCCACAGCCGCGTCCGTTTCGATTCGGACGACCACTACCTGGCACCCGGCAATCCGGACGACAGCGGCACACGCGACTACGGCTTCACCACGCCGGTCGCCGGTCTGCTGTTCAAGCCCACCGACGCATTGGAGCTGTACGCCAACGCCGGTCGCGGTTACGAGACACCGACGGCCTCGGAACTCGCGTACCGGCTCGACGGCGCCAGCGGCCTCAACGAAGACCTGCGCCCGTCGCGCAGCGACAGCGTCGAGGCCGGACTGCGCTGGCGTACCGGCGAGCATCATCGCCTTGGTGCGGCGGTGTTCGACAGCCGCACGCGCGACGAGATCATGGTTGCGCACAGTGAAGGCGGTCGCAGCGTGTACGCCAATGCCGCGCGCACCCGGCGACAAGGCGTGGAGCTGTCCGCGTCCGGCCAGGTGTCGCCACGATGGCGTTACGCGCTGGCATGGACCAGCCTGCGCGCGCGCGACGAGTCCAGTGGCAATCGGATCGCCGGCACCGCCGCGCAAACCGGTTGGGCCGAACTGCGCTGGGCCCCGCGCGGCGCGTTCGGCGAACGCGGGCTGGAACTGTTCGCCCAGGCCAGCGGCAACAGTCGCATCGCCGCGGACGACGACAACACCGCGTGGGCGCCCGGGCATGCGAGCGTGGACCTGGGAATCGAGCATCGCTGGCGCGTCGGCGGCCGCGACGCAGCCTGGTGGTTGCGCGTGGACAATGCCTTCGACCGGCAGGGCATCGGTTCGGTGATCGTCAACGACGGCAACGGCCGCTATTTCGAACCGGCGCCGGGCCGCACGCTGCAACTCGGCCTGCGCATCGGCGACGCGGGGGCATCGGCGCGATGAACCGCATGCGCCGCTGGCCCGTGGCGGGGGCGGTGGCGATCGCGATCGGCAGCGCATGGCCGGTGGTGGCCAACGCCCACGGCGGCGAAGCGCACGCGGGTCCACCGGGCTGGACCTTCGATGCCTGGGTCAGCGTGCCGCTGGCGCTGTCGCTGCTCTGGTATCTCGCCGGTGCCCTGCGCTTGCGCGCGCGCAGCCGGGCGCGGCCAACGCATGCGCGAAGCCTGCGCTGGTTCCTCGCCGGCTGGCTGGTGCTGGCCGCGGCGCTGGTGACGCCGCTGCATGAAGCCGGACAACGCTCGTTCGCCGCGCACATGCTCGAGCACGAGTTGCTGATGCTGGTCGCGGCGCCGCTGCTGGTACTGTCGCGGCCGCTGGGCGTGGCGTTGTGGGCATTGCCCGCGCCTTGGCGCGCGCACGCGGGTGGTGCCGGACGATTGCTCGGTCCGCCATGGCGGCTGTCCACCGCGCCGATCCTCGCCACCCTGGTGCAGGCGGCGGTGCTGTGGCTGTGGCATGCGCCGGCGCTGTTCGACCTGGCGCTGGCACGGCCGGGCTGGCACGTGGTGCAGCACATCTGCTTCCTCGGCAGCGCGCTGCTGTTCTGGTGGGCGATGCTGCATGGGGGCGAGCGCCGCGTCGGGGTCGCGGTCGCGTGCCTGTTCTTCACCGCGATGGTCAGCGGCGTGCTCGGCGCGCTGATGGCCCTGTCGTCGAGCCCGTGGTACGCCGGCTACACCGCTGCGGGGCTGGACGGCTTCGGCCTGTCCCCGGCGGAAGACCAGCAGCTGGCCGGCCTGCTGATGTGGGTGCCCGGCGGCCTGGTGCACGTGGCGGCGGCGCTGGCCCTGCTGGCGCGCCGCCTGGGCGGCGAAGCCGACGGCGCGGGCGCGCCCGACTAGCGTCGCGATCCGGCCAGGTGGTCCAGCACCGCGACGTTGCCGCGGCCGGGACGGTAGGCGGTGGCGAGAGCGGCGGCGACATAATCGGTGGCGGCCTCGCACGCCGCGCGAACGCCACGTCCCAGGCACAGGTTGGCGGCGATCGCGGAAGCGAGGGTGCAACCGGTGCCGTGGCCTTCGACCGCGATGCGCGCGTGCCCGAAACGAAATTCGCCATCGGCGTCGGCGAAGCGATCGATGACGCGCGCGCCTTCGTCCAGGTGGCCGCCCTTGAGCAGCACCGCACCCGCGCCGAGCGCGCGCAAACCGGCCAGCGCCCGTTCGGCATCGCCACCGTCGGCGATGCGCGCACCCAGCAGCAATTCGGCCTCCGGGATGTTCGGCGTCAACACCGTCGCCAGCGGCAGCAACCGGGTGCGCATCGCCTCCAGCGCGTCGTCGGCCAACAGCTTGGCGCCCGAGGTCGCCACCATCACCGGATCCACCACGATGTGCGGCGGACGGTGGGCTTCCAGCGCATCGGCCACGGCGTGGATCACCTCGGCGGTCGCGAGCATGCCCAGCTTGACCGCGCCGATGCGGAAGTCGTCGAAGCAGGCGTCGACCTGGGCGCGCAGGAACGCGACCGGCGGCACGTGGACCGCGGTCACGCCGCGGGTGTGCTGGGCGGTGAGGGCCGCGATCGCGGACAGGCCATGCACGCCATGCGCGGCGAAGGCCTTGAGGTCGGCCTGGATGCCGGCGCCGCCTCCGGAATCCGAGCCGGCGATGGTGAGGGCACTCGTCGTTCGGGGGTCTTCCATGGCGATATCATGGACGCAGGCCGCTGCCTTTGCACCGGACCGCCTGCGGAGCCACCACGTTGATCGCGATCGTCGAAGCCGCCCGTGCCGGCCTGCTGCGCCGGGAACACTGGGCCGGGAACATCGTCGCCGGCCTGATCGTCGGTGTCGTGGCATTGCCCCTGGCGATGGCTTTCGCCATCGCCTCCGGGGTCAAGCCGGAGCAGGGCCTGTACACCTCGATCATCGCCGGCGCCGCGGTGGCGCTGTTCGGCGGCTCGCGGATCCAGATCGCGGGACCGACCGGCGCCTTCATCGTGATCCTTGCCGGAGTCGTCGCGCAATTCGGAGTCTCCGGCTTGCTGGTGGCGACGCTGATGGCCGGCGTGATGCTGGTGGCGATGGGCCTGGCGCGGCTGGGCGCGGTGATCCGCTTCATCCCCGACCCGGTGATCGTGGGTTTCACCGCCGGCATCGCGGTGATCATCTGGATCGGGCAGTGGCAGTACTTCTTCGGGTTGCCGGCACCCGCCGGCGAAGCCTTCTACGACAAGGCCTGGGCGTTGCTGCAGTCCCTGCCGCGCCTGCATCCGGCGACCACGCTGTTGGCGGCCGGCAGCCTGTTGCTCGCCGTCTGGGGCCCGCGCCTGCCGGGCATGTCCAAGGTCCCGGGGCCGCTGCTGGCGATGGTCGCTGCGACCGTGGCGATGGCGCTGTGGAAGCCCGACGGCGTGGCCACGATCGAATCCACCTTCGGCGCCATCCCGCGCAGCCTGCCGTCGCTGCAGTTCCCCGCGCTGTCGTTCGACCTGGTGGTGTTGCTGCTGCCCTCGGCTTTCACCATCGCCATGCTCGGCGCGATCGAGTCGCTGCTGTCGGCGGTGGTGGCCGACGGCATGGCCGGGACGAAGCACGATTCCAACCAGGAACTGGTGGGGCAGGGCATCGCCAACATCCTTTCGCCGCTTTTCGGCGGCATCGCCGCCACCGGCGCGATCGCGCGCACCGCCACCAACATCCGCAACGGCGGCACCAGCCCGCTGGCCGGGGTCGTGCATTCGGTGCTGCTGGTGCTGGTGCTGTTGTTCCTGGCGCCGCTGGCGGGGCAGGTGCCGCTGGCGGCGCTGGCGGCGATCCTGTGGCTGGTCGCCTGGAACATGAGCGAGGCGCGGCGCTTCCTGCGCATGGTGCGCAAGGCGCCGCGCGCGGACGTCGCGATCCTGCTGATCACCTTCGCCCTGACCATCCTCACCGACCTGGTGATCGCGGTGAACATCGGCGTGATCCTGGCGATGTTCCAGTTCATGCGGCGCATGGCCGCGGCGGTGGAAGTGGTGGCCCACGACCACGCCAGCGTGCGCCACGAGCTGGCGGCGGCGGGGCTGGAGGAAATGCCCCGGGGCGTGGCCGTGTACTCGATCGACGGCCCGTTCTTCTTCGGCTCGGTGGATTCGCTCGAACGCGCGCTGTCGTGGTCGCGCGAACCACCGCGCGCGCTGGTGCTTCGGCTGGACCGGGTGCCGTTCGTGGACGCGACCGGCCTGAAGCGGCTGGAATCGACGATGGCGGCGATGGGCAAGCGCGGCGTGCGCGTGCTGCTTTCGGGCGCCAACCAGCGCGTGCTGCGCAAGCTCGTGCATGCCGGCATCGTCGCCCGCGAGGGCGACACCAACTATTTCAGCGACCTGGCGCGCGCGCTGGAATGGTTGCAGCGCGGGGAAGGCTGAGGACTACAGCACCTCGGAAGCGTAATCCGCCAGCCGCGAGCGCTCGCCGCGGCGCAGGGTGACGTGCGCGCTGTGCGCCCAGTCCTTGAACCGGTCCACGGCATAGGTGAGGCCGGACGTGGTCTCGGTGAGGTAGGGCGTGTCGATCTGCTCGACGTTGCCCAGGCAGACGATCTTGGTGCCCGGGCCGGCGCGGGTAATCAGCGTCTTCATCTGCTTCGGCGTCAGGTTCTGCGCCTCGTCCAGGATCAGCCAGCGGTTGAGGAAGGTGCGGCCGCGCATGAAGTTCAGCGAGCGGATCTTGATCCGCGAGGCGAGCAGGTCGTTGGTCGCCGCGCGGCCCCAGCTGCCGCCTTCCTGGTTGTGGGTGAGCACTTCCAGGTTGTCGGTCAGCGCGCCCATCCACGGCGTCATCTTTTCCTCCTCGGTGCCGGGGAGGAAGCCGATGTCCTCGCCGACGCTCACCGTGGCGCGGGTCATGATGATCTCGCGGTAGCGCTGCTGGTCCATGGTCTGCGCCAGGCCCGCGGCCAGCGCCAGCAGGGTCTTGCCGGTGCCGGCGGTGCCGAGCAGGGTGACGAAGTCGACCTCCGGGTCCATCAGCGCGTTGAGCGCGAAGTTCTGCTCGCGGTTGCGCGCGGTGATGCCCCAGACGGCATGTTGCGCGGTGCGGTAGTCGTCGACGATCTGCAGGGTGACGGTGTCCGCGCCGACCCGGGCGACCTTGAGCTCCGCCTCCTCGTCGCCGGGCAGGTACAGGAACTGGTTCGGGTACCAGTCGTCGTGCGCCCCGTCGTCCTTGTTGCGCGACACCTCGTAATAGGTGCGGCCCTTGTCGGTCCACGAGCGCAGGTCCTTGCCGTGGCGCTGCCAGAAATCCTCGGGCAGGGCGGTGGCACCGGTGTACAGCAGGCTGAAGTCGTCGAGCGCGCGGTCGTTCTCGTAGTCCTCGTTGGTGATCCCGGCGATCGAGGCCTTGATCCGCAGGTTGATGTCCTTGGACACGAACACCACGTCGGCGTCGGGCTCGGCCTCCTTGAGCACGAGGATCGAACCGAGGATGTGGTTGTCCGGGATGACGGCGCCGAAGCGCTTGCCCGAGTCGAAGTCGCCGGTCTGGAAGCGCAGCCGGCCGGCGCTCTTCGCGCCGCGCAGCTGCAGCGCCTTGGGCTGCACCAGCGGCAGGCCGTCGGTGATGTCGCGATCGGGGTCGGCTTCGATCAGTTCGTTGAGGAAGCGGCTGACCTGGCGCGCGTTGCGGCTGGCCTCCGAGGTGCCCTTCTTGGCGTTGTCGAGCTCCTCCATCACCTGCATCGGCAGGTACACGTCGTGTTCCTCGAACTTGAACAGCGCCGTGGGGTCGTGCATCAGCACGTTGGTGTCGAGGACGTAGATCCGCGGTTTACGCGTCATGCGTGCGTTGTTCCGTCTTGAGGGTTTCGAGGACGTCCGCGGCATGGCCGGGGACCTTGACCTTGCGCCACGCGGCGCGGACCACGCCTGCCGGGTCGATCAGGAAGGTGCTGCGTTCGATGCCGACGAATTCCCGGCCGTACAGCTTCTTCGGCTGGATCACGCCGAACGCGTCGCACAACCGCGAGTCGGCGTCGCTGGCCAGGGGGAAGCGGAAGCCCTGCTTCCCGCAGAAGTTCCGGTGCGATTTCAGCGAGTCGCGCGAAACCCCGATCACGTCCGCGCCCAGCTTGCGGAACTTCGGCAGCAGCGCGTTGAAGTCGTTGCCCTCGACCGTGCAGCCGGGGGTGGAGTCCTTGGGGTAGAAATACAGCACCAGCCATCGACCGGCGAAATCGGCGAGCGTGGCAGCGCTGCCGTCCGACAGCGCAAGCGGCAACGCGAGGGTTGCCCTGGTCAGCGCCTTGCCGGGTTCGATCATCGGCGTCAGAACTTCATCGGATCCATGATCGCGTCGAGGTTCAGGTGGTCGCAGAACTCGAGGAAGTCGTCGCGCAGCGCGGCGATATGCATGTCCGCGGGAATGCCGATCGTCAGCTGCGCGGTGAACATCTCGGCGCCGGTCTGCATCGCGCGGTAGCGCGAGCAATGCAGCGATTCCACCGTGATCCCCTGGCGGTCGAAGAAGTCCGCCAGCTGGAACAGGATCCCGGGCTTGTCGGCGGCCACCACCTCGACCACGTAGGGCAGCAGGTTGGACTGCACCGGCTTGGGGCCGGTGCGGTACCAGACGAGCTTCAGGCCCTCCTCGCGCTCCAGGCGGCCAAGCATGGTCTCGAGCTTGGCCACCGCATCCCAGGAGCCGGTGGCCAGGGCAGTCACCGAGACGTCGCGGCCGACGGTCGCCAGCCGCGTGTCCACCAGGTTGCAGCCGCTGTCCGCGATGCGCCGGGTCACAGCGAGCAACGGGGACCGCGGATGCGTCGTGTAGGCGTTGATCAGCAGGTGGTTCTCGTTGGGCGACGGACGGTTGGCGGAGTCTGGATCGGTCAAGGCGGCGTCCGGCTGGGGGTTGCTGGCGCGCCAGGCGGGCTGGGCGCCAAGGCAGCATACTTGCCCGTGCTTCGGCGCCGCAAGTAACATCGGGACGCGCCTCCCTCTTTCCCGGCGCTGGACCCAGCCTTGCGACTTTCCGGCAGCATCACCGCGCTGGCGACGCCCTTCACGGTGGCCGGCAAGATCGACTTCGACGCCTGGCAGCGCCTGCTGCACCAGCAGCTGGAGGGCGGCACCCAGGCGCTGGTGGTCGCCGGCTCCACGGGTGAAGCCGCGGCGCTTTACGACTCCGAATACGAGGCCCTGCTGCGGGCCGCGGTCGAGGCCGTCGCCGGCCGGGTGCCGGTGGTCGCCGGCACCGGCCTGTCGAATACCGCGAAGACCATCGGGCAGACGCGCCGCGCCGCCGCGCTCGGCGCCGATGCCGCGCTGGTCGTGGTGCCGCCGTACGTGCGCCCGACGCAGGCGGGCATGGAGGCGCATTTCAGCGCGGTCGCCGACGACGGCACGCTGCCGGTGCTGCTCTACAACGTGCCTTCTCGCACCGGTAGCGACATGCTGCCGGCGACGGTCGCCGCGCTGGCCGCGCATCCACGCATCATCGGCATCAAGGAAGCACGCAACGACGAGGCGCGCATGGCCGAGCTGCTGCGCTTGCGCGATGCAGGCTTCGTCGTGCTCAGCGGCGACGATCCGACCGCCGCGCGGGCGATGCTCGCCGGTGCCGACGGGCTGGTCTCGGTCGCCTCCAACGCGCTGCCGTGCGCGATGCGGCGGCTGTGCGACCTGGCGCGCGAGGGGCGCGCGGAACCCACCGCCGCGCTCGATGCCCGGCTGCAGCCGATCTTCGAATTCCTCGCGGTCGAACCCAACCCGATCCCGCTCAAGGCGCTGCTGGAGCGCATGCAGATCGGGCACGGCCTGCGCCTGCCGTTGCTGCCGCTGTCGCAGGCGCATGCCGGGCAGGCCGACCACGTCGCCACGCTGATCCCGCCACTCGAACAAGCCTGCCGCGACGAACTCGCGGCCTGACCAGGAGACGCCCCATGCGCATCGCCCCACGTTCCATGACCATGTTCGCCAGGCCCGCCGCCGCGTTGCTGGCCGTGGCCATGCTGTCAGGCTGCCACTGGTTCCGCAGCGACAACGTCTTCGAGCAGCCGGAGGCATCGCGGCCGCTGGAAGTTCCGCCGGACCTCGACCTGCCACGCACCGATGGCGCCATGGTCCCGCCCGGGACCAGCACGACCTCGGTGACGCGCTCCTCGATGGCCAGCGCGCCAACCCCGGCCAGCGGCTTCAATGTCGGCGGCGACCGCGACGCAACGTTCGCGAAGGTGGGCGAGGTGCTGGCCGCGACCGAAGGCGTGACCATCGCCAGTCGTGCGCAGGTGCTGGGCGCGTACGACGTCAGCTACCAGGGCAGCAACTTCCTGGTCCGCGTCAGCGCGGTGGAAGGCGGCGCCTATGTGTCGGCGGTCGATCCGCGCGGCGTGCCGGCCGGTGGCGATGCGCCGACGCGGCTGCTTGCGATCCTGAAGGCCGCGCTGGGCGGCTGAACCCTCGTGCCCCTGCCGGGCCTCAGCGCTCGAGCAGGGGCAGCTTGTTTGGCTTGCCGTCCCACTCCTCGGCGTCCGCCGGGGGATCGATGCGTGCGGCAATAACCGGCCATTCCTTCGCGAGTTCGGCGTTGAGGCCGAGGAACACTTCCTGGCCCGCGGGGACGTCGTCCTCCGGGTAGATGGCACCGACCGGGCACTCGGGCTCGCACAAGGTGCAGTCGATGCACTCGTCCGGGTCGATCACCAGGAAATTCGGCCCTTCATGGAAACAGTCGACCGGGCACACCTCGACGCAATCGGTGTACTTGCACTTGATGCAGTTCTCGGTGACGACGAATGGCATGGCGTAATTCTAATACGACGAAGCCCGCGCTTGTGGCGCGGGCTTCGGGTGGATGGCGCTCCCTACGAGATTCGAACTCGTGTTTTAGCCTTGAGAGGGCCACGTCCTAGGCCTCTAGACGAAGGGAGCGGGGTGGTCCCGGGGAGAACCCCCGCGACCCCGGCTGGACGGCCGGCCCCTCTGGCGGCGGAACCGCGCACAGGGCTTGCTATTATATGGGGCTGACGATGCGCGAACAAGACACCACCGACGCCGCCCGCGGCCTGCAACTGCGGGTCATTCCCCGGGATGCCCACCCGATCTCGCGCAAGGACATCAGTCCCAACGCGTTGCGCGTGCTCTATCGCCTGCGCGACGCCGGCTTCGGCGCCTACCTGGTTGGAGGCGCGGTCCGCGACCTGCTGGTCGGCGGCCACCCGAAGGACTTCGACGTGGCCACCAACGCCACCCCGGAGGAGGTCCGCGCGCTGTTCCGCAATTGCCGGCTGATCGGTCGCCGCTTCCGCCTCGCCCACGTGGTGTTCGGCCGCGAGATCATCGAAGTCGCCACCTTCCGCGCGAACACCGACGACGGCAGCGGGGACCGCCAGTTGCACGAGGGCGGCCGGCTGCTGCGCGACAACGTCTACGGCACGATCGAGGACGACGCGGTCCGCCGCGACTTCACCGCCAACGCCCTG
The DNA here is from genome assembly GCA_004297225.1 of Lysobacteraceae bacterium. Taxonomy (GTDB): domain Bacteria; phylum Pseudomonadota; class Gammaproteobacteria; order Xanthomonadales; family Xanthomonadaceae; genus Cognatiluteimonas. The sequence goes on from SCUI01000013.1 coordinate 396,757, forward strand.
TATTACGCGATCGAGGACTTCTCGGTGCGCGACTACGTCGGCGGCTTCGAGGACGTGCAGAACCGGGTGATGAAGCTGATCGGCGACCCGGAGACGCGCTACCGCGAGGACCCGGTGCGGATGCTGCGCGCGGTGCGCCTGGCCGCCAAGCTCGGTTTTCGCATCGACGGGGCGACCGCCTCGCCGCTTCCGGTCCTGGCGCCGTTACTGCGCGAGGCCGCGCCCGCGCGGCTTTTCGAGGAGTGCCTGAAGCTGTTCCTGTCCGGCCACGCGGAACGGAGTTTCCTGGGCCTGGAATCACACGGACTGCTGGACGTGCTGGTCCCGGAATCGTCGCAGGCGCTGCGCTCGAACCGCAGCGGCGCGTTGCGGCGGATGCTGCTCGAGGGGCTGCGCAACACCGATGCCCGGGTCGCCGCCGGCGAGCCGGTCTCGCCGGCGTTCCTGTTCGCCCTGCTGCTGTGGCCGGCCTACTGCCGGGCGCTGATGGCGCTGCAGGCGCAGGGCATGCACGCGGCGGAAGCGCAACGCCGTGCCGCCGACCGGGTCACGTTGCACCAGTTGCAGGTGATCGCGCTGCCGCGTCGGTTCTCGCTGCCGATGCAGGAGATCTGGCTGCTGCAATCCCGCTTCGGCCAGCGCAAGCGCATGGGTCGCTTCCTGTCGCACCCGCGCTTCCGCGCGGCGTTCGATTTCCTCGAACTGCGCCAGGTGGCGTCGCCCGAGCACGCCGACGACGTCGCCTTCTGGCGCGAGGCGCAAGGTGGCGCTTTCGCCGCCGGCGACCATGAAGCCGACTCGGATGCCGGCGACGGCGACGGCGACGCCGCCTTGCCGCGTCGCCCGCGTCGCCGCCCCCGTCGCCGCCGGTCCGGCGGCAGCGCCGGCACCGCATGACTTCCGGGCGGCGCCTGCCGGCGCCCGTGCTCGCGGCGGTCGCCCTGGGTGGCAACCTGGGCGACGCGGCGCGGACCGTGCGCGAGGCGCTGCAGGCGCTGGACGGCCTGCCCGACACCCGCGTCGAACGCTGCTCGCCGCTCTATCGCACGCGTGCCTGGGGCAACACCGCGCAGCCCGACTTCATCAATGCCGCCGCCTTGCTGCGCACGACGCTGGACGCACGGACGCTGCTCGACGACCTGCTCGCGATCGAGCGTCGATTCGGGCGCGAACGCGAGGGCGAGGCGCAGTGGGGGCCGCGGACGCTTGACCTGGACCTGTTGCTGCATGGCGAGGCGGTGATCGACGAGGCGGGCCTGCGCGTGCCGCATCCACGCCTGCACGAGCGCGCGTTCGTGCTGTTGCCGCTGTCCCGGATCGCGCCGCGGATGCAGGTACCCGGCCACGGCCGCGTCGAGGAACTGCTGGCGCGGGTGGATGCGAGCGACTGCGTGGCGCTTGCTTCCGACACCCCCTCACGCCAGGCCGGTATTCCGCCGGCATAATTGCCGCACCCACGAACGGACGCCGCGATGGACACCCCGACGGGACGCAAGCCCTGGACCGTCCCGATGCTGGCCGAAGCCAAGCGCGGCGGGCGGCGCATGGCGATGCTCACCGCCTACGACGCCGGATTCGCGCGGGCGATGGACCGTGCCGGCATCGACCTGGTGCTGGTCGGCGATTCGCTGGGCATGGTGGTGCAGGGGCGCGACAGCACGTTGCCGGTGACGGTGGACGACATCGCCTACCACACCGCCTGCGTGTCGCGCGGGTTGTCGAGCGCGCTGCTGCTTTCCGACCTGCCGTTCCAGGCCGATGCGACGCCCGCGCGCGCGCTGGATGCGGCGACCCGCTTCCTCCAGGCCGGCGCGGCGATGGCCAAGCTCGAGGGCGCCGGGCACAAGCTCGAAGTCATCCGTTACCTCGTGGAGCGCGAAGTACCGGTGTGCGCGCACCTGGGCCTGACGCCGCAGTCGGTGCTGCGCTTCGGCGGCTTCAAGGTGCAGGGACGCGACGATGCCGCCGCGTCCCGCCTGCACGAGGAAGCGCGCGCCGTGCAGGACGCCGGCGCCAGCCTGCTGGTGCTAGAGGGCGTGCCGTCGGCGCTGGCCGCCGGCATCACCGCCGCGCTCGACATCCCGACCATCGGCATCGGTGCCGGTCCGCGATGCGACGGCCAGGTGCTGGTGCTGCACGACCTGCTCGGCCTGGACAGCGGCCACCGCCGGCCAAAGTTCGTCAAGGACTTCCTCGGGGAGGGCGGCTCGGTCGAGGGCGCGTTCCGCGCGTTCGCCGAAGCGGTGCGCAACGGCAGCTTCCCGGACGCCGCGCACTCCTACGAATGATCGAGGTCGCCTCGGAACTTGGCGTGCTGCGCGCCCGCGTGGCGCAATGGAAGCGAGAAGGGCTGCGCGTGGGCTTCGTTCCGACCATGGGCAACCTGCACGCCGGGCACCATTCCCTGGTCGCATTGGCGCGCGCGCACGCCGATCGCGTGGTGGCGAGCGTGTTCGTCAATCCGACCCAGTTCGGCCCGAACGAGGATTTCTCGCGCTATCCGCGCACGCCCGGGGCCGATGCCGAAGGCCTTGCGGCCTCGGGCTGCGACCTGCTGTGGCTGCCGTCGGTGGCGACGATGTATCCGTTCGGACCGGAGGCGACGGTGCGCGTGCAGGTGCCGGGCATCACCGAAGTGCTGGAAGGCGCGCACCGTCCGGGGCATTTCGACGGCGTGGCCACGGTGGTCGCGCGACTGTTCAACCAGGTCCAGCCCGACGTCGCCGCGTTCGGTCGCAAGGACTGGCAGCAACTGGCGGTGATCCGCTACCTGGTGCGCGACCTCGCGTTCCCGCTGGAACTCCTCGCCGGCGAAACATTGCGCGAGGCCGATGGCCTGGCGATGAGCTCGCGCAACCAGTACCTCGCGCCGGCCGAGCGCGCCGCGGCGCCGGCGTTGCACCGCGCCCTGCTCGGCGTCCGCGCCGCCATGGAAGCGGGCCGGGAGCGCGAAGCCGCCGAGGCGGAAGCGGTTTCGGCACTGCGCGACGCCGGTTTCGTCGTGGATTACGTCGCCGTCCGCCGCCCGGGGCTCGAACTCCCCGGGCCGCGTGAATCCGGCGAATTCGTGGTCCTGGCCGCGGCGCGGCTGGGCACGACCCGGCTGATCGACAACCTCGAATTCACCCTGCGCTGGTAGAATGCCCGCATGCAACTGACCCTGCTCAAGGCCAAGATCCATCGCGCCACGGTGACCCACGCCGAGCTGCATTACGAGGGTTCCTGCGCCATCGACGGCCGCCTGCTCGACATCTCCGGCATCCGCGAGTACGAGCAGGTGCACATCTTCAACGTCGACAACGGCCAGCGCTTCGTCACCTACGCGATCCGTGCCGAGGAAGGCAGCGGCATCATCTCGGTCAACGGCGCCGCCGCGCACCGTGCCCAGCCGGGCGACCTGGTGATCATCTGCGCCTACGCGGCGCTGGACGAAGCGGAACTGGCGAAGTTCGAGCCGACCCTGGTCTACGTCGACCGCCAGAACGCGCTCACCCACACCAACACCTCGATCCCCGCCCAGGCGGCCTGATCCTCCCGGAACCTCCCTTGCGGGAGCGGCGCAAGCCGCGACGGCGCGTCAGCGCCCATGCCTCGCCAACGCCCACTCCACGTGCTCCCGCACCACGGCATCGTCGATGTCCCTGCGCGACTCCAGCGCCGCGATCGTTTCCGCGCTCGCCGGTGCGTTGCCGAGCGCCACCGCGATGTTCCGCAACCAGCGTGAATAGCCGCTGCGGCGGATCGCCGAACCTTCGGTGCGCTGCAGGAACTCGTCCTCCGTCCAGGCGAACAAGGCGGCCAGCGTCGCGTTGTCGAGGTCGTTGCGCGCGCGGAAATCGGGTTCGTCGCTGCGCCTGGCGAACTTGTTCCAGGGGCACACCAGCTGGCAGTCGTCGCAACCGAAGATGCGGTTTCCGATCAGCGGCCGCAGTTCGAGGTCGATCGGGCCTTCGTGCTCGATCGTGAGGTAGGAAATGCAGCGTCGCGCATCCAGCCGGTAGGGGGCGGTGATCGCGCCGGTGGGACAGACCTCGATGCAGCGCGAACAGGTGCCGCAATGGTTGCTGGCGGGCGCGTCGATCGGCAGCGGCAGGTCCAGGTAGATCTCGCCGAGGAAGAACCAGCTGCCGCCATCCTTGTCCACCAGGCAGGTGTGCTTGCCGATCCAGCCCAGGCCGGCGTTGCGGGCGAGCGCGCGCTCCAGCACCGGCGCCGAATCCACGAACACGCGGAAGCCGAACGGGCCGATCTCCGCCGCCACCAGGTCGGCCAGGCGTTGCAGTCGTTGCCGCATGAGCTTGTGGTAGTCGCGGCCCAGCGCGTAGCGCGCGACGTAGGCGCGCTCGCCGTCGCGCAGGTTCTCCCAGGCGGCATCGGCGTCGCGGCCGTAGTCCAGGCCCACCGACAGCACCCGGATCGTGCCGGGCACCAGTTCCTGCGGCCGCGAGCGCTTGTCCCCATGGCGCGCCATCCATTCCATCGATCCGTACAGGCCTTGCGCCAGCCAGTCGCGCAGGTGCGCCTCGTCGTCGCGCAGGTCGATGTCGCTGATGCCACAGCGCTGGAAGCCGGCCTCCAGGGCCAGCGCCTTGAGCCTGTGCGCGAGCGCTTCGAGGGCATGGGAATCCACGGCGCAAGTATAGAATCCGCGCGATGCCGACATCCGATCCCCGGCCAGCCAGCACCGCACCGATCCGACTGCGCGCCGACGCACTGTCCCGCTGGTTGCATCCGCGCGCGCCCGACAGCCACAAGGGCGACCATGGGCATGTCCTGTGCGTGGGCGGCGAGCTCGGCAGTGGCGGCGCGATCCTGCTGTGCGCGCAGGCGGCATTGCGCGCCGGCGCCGGCCTGGTGAGCGTGGCCACCCGAGCGGCGCATGTCGCGCCGATACTCGCCAGGCAGCCGGAAACCATGGTCCATGCGGTCGGCGGCGGCGATGAATCCCAGGCGCTGTTGCAGCGTGCCGACGTGATCGCGATCGGGCCGGGACTGGGCCGTGGCGACTGGGCGCGCCTGCTGCTGCACGCGGCGCTGCGCACCGGCAAGCCGCTGCTGCTGGATGCGGACGCGCTGAACCTGCTGGCCGAGGCACCACTGCGGATGCTGGAGGACACGATCCTGACGCCGCATCCTGGTGAAGCCGCGCGCCTGCTCGGCTGGAGCCGCGAACGCGTGCAGTCCGACCGCCGCGCCGCCGCCGATGCGCTGGCGGATCGCTTCGGTTGCGTCGTGGTGCTGAAGGGCGCCGGTACCCTGGTCGTCGCGCACGGCCACGAACCTTGCCATGTGGAAGCCGGCAATCCCGGGATGGCCGTCGGCGGCATGGGCGACCTGCTGTCGGGCGTGATCGCGTCGCTGCGCGCGCAAGGCCTGGGTGCGTTCGACGCCGCCGCCTGTGGTGCGCTGCTGCACGCGGTCGCCGGCGATCGCGCGGCAGCTGCGGGCGGCATGCGCGGGCTGCTGCCCAGCGACCTGTTGCCGCACCTGCGCGAGGCGGCGAACCCGGGGCAGGGCGGATGAGCGGCACGGCGCGCCTTTACTTGCCCGATGAAGCGGCGACGCTGGCGCTGGGCGAACGCCTGGCCACGACCCAGCCGGCGCGCGCGGTCGTGTTCCTGCGCGGCGACCTGGGCGCGGGCAAGTCCACCCTGGCGCGAGCGTGGCTGCGCGCGCTGGGCGTACAGGGCGCCATCCGCAGTCCCACCTACACCCTGGTGGAGCACTACCCGCTGGCGGGTGGCGGCAAGGCCCTGCACCTGGACCTGTACCGGATCGGCGCCGCCGGCGAGCTCGAATTCCTGGCCCTGGATGACGCCGAAGCCAGCCTGTGGCTGGTCGAATGGCCTGAGCGGGGCGCCGCGGCCTTGCCCGTGGCGGACCTCGAGATAACGCTGGCGCTGGACGGCCCGGGGCGCACGGCGGGACTGACGGCGGGCACTCCCGCGGGGGTCGACTGGCTGCTCCGGCTGGGCCTGGATGGGTAGTTGCAGGGCTTTCCTGAATCCGCCCAACAGGAAGGTGTGGCAGGTCACGGATTAACAAGGGAAAAGTGGCTTGCAAATCCGCGCACGGGATGCTTGAATCCGGCCATGCGCGCGAAGGGGACGACGATCCAGCAGATCCTGCTCGCCTCGGCCTTGTTGGCCGGGGTGGCCTGGAACCTTGCCCGCGCCGGCGAATTGCAGGGAATCCACGTCGCATCCGGCCCCACCGGCACCCGCGCCGAGCTGCAGCTGGACCGCGAGGCCCGCTTCGACGTGATCCGCCTGGCCGGGCCCGAGCGGCTGGTCGTCGACCTGCCCGGAACCAGCCTGCGCAAGGGCATCGCCATGCCGTCCGGCGCCGGCCTGGTGCGGGGCGTGCGCACCGGCCAGCCAGTGCCGGGAACCACCCGCATCGTCTTCGACCTGTCCGATCGCGTCGCCGCGATCCGGCCGCATTTCGAACCCGCCACCGGCGGCAGCAAACTGGTGCTGGAGTGGCCGGGAGAGCGCGTCCCGGCGGCTGCGGTCGCGACCACCCCCGCGCCGACAGCGCCGCCGCCCCGCGACCCGCTGGCGATCCTGACCCAGGGTGCGCAACGCGGCGACGAACCGGAGGTCGCAGCGCCCCGGCGGGATACGCCTGCCACCACGCAGGCCCCGGTCAAGACGGTCGAGGACATCGCCCGCCGCGCCGGCCTGCGCCCGCTGGTGATCGCCATCGACGCCGGCCACGGCGGCCAGGACCCCGGCGCCCGCGGCGCCTCGGGCAGCCGCGAGAAGGACATCACCCTGAAGATCGCCCGCGAACTGGCCCGGCAGGTCGATGCCACGCCGGGCCTCAAGGCGTACCTGACCCGTGACAACGACGTCTTCATTCCGCTTGCGCGCCGCTACCAGCTGGCCCGCGAGCACAAGGCGGACCTGTTCGTGTCGATCCACGCCGATTCGTTCACCAGCCCCACCGCGAGCGGTTCCTCGGTGTTCGTGCTCTCGCAGCGCGGTGCCTCCTCGCAGGCGGCGCGCTGGCTGGCCAGCCAGGAGAACGCGGCCGACCTGGTCGGCGGCGTCAGGCTGCAGGACAAGGGCGACACCCTGGCCTCGGTGCTGCTCGACCTGTCGCAAAGCGCGACGATGAAGGCTTCCGAAGACATGGCCGAGCAGGTCCTGTCCGGCCTCAAGCAGCTCGGCAAGACCCACAAGAACCACGTCGAACGCGCCAACTTCGTGGTGCTGCGTTCGCCGGACGTACCGTCGATGCTGGTGGAAACCGCCTTCATCTCCAATCCGGACGAGGAGCGCCGGCTGAAGGATCCCGCCCACCAGTCGCAGCTGGCCAAAGCGATCCTCAACGGCGTGACCACGTACTTCTCGCGGCAGCCGCCGCCGGGGACGTTGTACGCGGCGCGGGCGGAGGCTCCGGGCGGGGCGTTCGGGGGCGGAGTTCCGTAGCTCCGGGTGTCGCGGCTTGCGCCGCTCCCACGAGAGCCCCGTGCTGCGTGGTGCCGGTATCATGCCGGTGTGGCCATCCGACAGCTTCCCGACACGCTGATCAACCAGATTGCCGCCGGGGAAGTCGTCGAGCGGCCGGCCTCGGTGGTCAAGGAACTGGTCGAGAACGCGCTCGACGCCGGCGCCCGCCGCGTCGACATCGAACTCGAGGAAGGCGGCGTGCGGCTGGTGCGCGTGCGCGACGATGGCGCCGGCCTCGAACCTGCCGACCTGCCGCTGGCCGTGGCTCGCCACGCCACCAGCAAGATCGCCTCGCTCGACGACCTGGAAGCCGTCGCCACCCTCGGCTTTCGTGGCGAAGCGTTGCCGTCGATCGCCTCGGTGAGCCGATTCCAGCTCGCCTCGCGCCGGGAAGGCAGCGAGCATGGCGCCGCGATAGCGGTCGAAGGCGGCCGCATCGGCGAAGTGGCGCCCAAGGCGCATCCGCGCGGCACCACGGTCGAGGTCCGCGACCTGTTCTTCAACGTGCCGGCGCGGCGCAAGTTCCTGCGTGCCGAGCGCACCGAGCTGTCGCACATCGAGGAATGGCTGCGTTCGCTGGCGTTGTCGCGGCCCGACGTCGAGCTGCGCGTGGTCCACAACGGCCGCCCGACCCGGCGCTGGCGCGCGCTCGGCCTGCTCGACACCGAGGCCGCGCTGGCGTCGCCCGAACGCCTGCTGGAAACGCTGGGCGAGGAGTTCGCGCGCAACGCGCTGCGCGTGGACCACGCCGGCGCGGGCCTGCGCCTGCACGGCTGGATTGCGCGGCCGGTATACAACCGCGCCGCCACCGACCAGCAATACCTGTACGTCAACGGCCGCGCCGTGCGCGACCGCAACATTGCCCATGCGGTACGCCAGGCCTACAGCGACGTGTTGTTCCACGGTCGCCACCCGGCTTACGTGCTGTTCCTGGAGCTCGATCCGCGCGGGGTGGATGTCAACGTGCACCCGGCCAAGCACGAAGTGCGTTTCCGCGAGTCGCGGCTGGTGCACGATTTCACCTGGCGCGCGTTGCAGTCGGCATTGGCGGAGACCCGCGCCGGCATGGCGGCGGGCGTGCAGTCGGATGCGCCCGCGCACGCGGTACCGGCGTCGGCGCCGATGCCGCAGGCGCGGCTGGGGCTGCGGGTCGACGAGGCGCGCACGGCCTATGCGGCGTTGTACGGCGATGGCGGCACCGCGGTCGCCATCGCCCCGCCGCCGCTGCCCGATCCCGGCGACGCCACCTTGCCACCCCTGGGCCATGCGCTTGCGCAACTGCACGGCATCTACATCCTCGCCGAAAGCGCCGATGGCCTGGTGGTGGTGGACATGCACGCCGCGCACGAACGCATCGGCTACGAAAAGCTCAAGGCCGCGCACGACAGCGCCGGCGTGCGCAGCCAGCCGTTGCTGGTGCCGCAGCAGGTGGCGGTGGCGGAGCGCGAGGCCGAGGTCGCGGAACGCGAAGCCGCGACCCTGGCGGAACTGGGTTTCGAAGTCTCGCGCGCGGGGCCGCAATCGCTGATGCTGCGCGCGGTGCCGGCGCTGCTGTCGCAGGGCGACGTCGTCGCGCTGCTGCGCGACGTGCTGGCCGACTTGCGCGAGCACGGCGCCAGCCGCCGTGTCGCCGAGCAGCGCGACGAACTGCTGGCGACCATGGCCTGCCATGGCGCGGTGCGTGCGAACCGGCGCCTGACGCTGCCGGAGATGAACGCGTTGCTGCGCGAGATGGAAGCGACGGAACGCTCGGGTCAATGCAACCATGGCCGGCCGACCTGGGCCCGTTTCGAGCTGGCCGAGATCGATCGATGGTTCCTGCGAGGACGTTGAAATGCGCTTGCTGATGCCTGCCCTGTTCCTGTTCGCGGCGCTTGCCGCCGGGTGCGACCACGCACCGGCGCCCGAACCCGTGGATGCCGCGGCGATGGCCGCCTTCGTCAGCGCCGAGGAAACCTGGCGGACGCAGCGCCGCGAGCGCCTGGTGGCCGCCGACGGCTGGACCAGCCTGATCGGCCTGCACTGGATCGAACGCGGCGAACATTTCGTCGGCAGCGCGCCCGGCAACGGCCTGCGCATCGCCATGGGCCCGCCGGAGCTCGGCCTGCTGGCATTGGCCGACGGGCAGGTACGCCTGACGCCTGCCGAAGGCGCGGGCGTGACCATCGACGGCCAGCCCGCGAGCGGCACGGTGCCGCTGCGCACGGACGCCGATCCCATGGGTCCCAGCGTGATCGGCTTCGGCGGTGGCGACGGCCAGGCCACGGTGATCGAACGCATGGGACGGCTGGCGCTGCGCGTGCGCCATGCCCTGGCGCCGACCCGGACCGGTTTCGCCGGTCTCGATTACTGGCCGGCCGATCGCTCATGGCAAATACAGGGCCGTTTCGTCGCGCACCCACCGGGCCGCACCATCGAGATCGCAAGCATCATCGGCGGCAGCGAACCGCTGCCCAACCCGGGCGTGGTCGAATTCACCCGCGACGGTCGCACCCATCGGATCGAAGCGATCGACGAAGGCGGGGACACGCTGTTCCTGGTGTTCGCCGATCGCACCAACGGCCATGGCAGTTATCCGGCCGGCCGCTTCATGGATGTTCCGCGGCCGGATGCGGAAGGCAACATCACCCTGGATTTCAACCGCGCCTACAACCCGCCGTGCGCGTTCACCGCTTTCGCCACGTGCCCGCTGCCGCCGCCCGAGAACCGGCTGGACCTGGCGATCGAGGCGGGCGAGAAGTCCTATCGCAAACCCCCGCATTCGTGACCATGACCAGGACCAGGATTTCTTTGTTGTCCCTGCTGCTGCCGGCGCTGTTGCTGGCGGCGCCCGCCGTGCCGGCGGCCGACGCCGCGGCCACCGCGACCGACGGGCCGCCGGTACCGCTGCTGTGGAAGGTGTCCGACGCCGACAACAGCCTGTACCTGCTCGGTTCGTTCCACCTGCTGCAACCGGGCGACCATCCGTTGTCGCCCGACGTCGACGCTGCGTACGAAGACGCCGAATCCCTGCTGTTCGAAATGGCGCCGGCGGAGCTGGCCTCGCCCGGGTTGGCGGTGCAGATGGGGCAGGCGGCGTTGCGCGACGATGGCCTCACGCTGTCGCAGGCGCTGCCCGAAGCCACTGCCGCCAAGCTGCAGCAGTGGCTCGAGCGCAAGGCGCCGGTGCTGGCGAAGGCCGGCCTGCCGCCACAGGCGCTGGACCGGTTCGAGGCGTGGTACGTCGGCCTGCTGGCGAGCATGCTGGACATGGCGGACCTGGGGCTGGACCCGGCACTGGGGCTGGACCAGCATTTCGGCAAGGCCGCGACGCAGGCGGGGAAGCCGACCGCGGGGCTGGAGACCGCCGCCCAGCAGATCGCCTTCCTCGACGGCATGGATGCCGAGGAGCAGGTGCAATTCCTCGACGAGGCGCTGGACAACAGCCTGACCGGCAACGAGGAAGCGCTGCAGCTGCACACGCTGTGGCGCGCGGGCGACGCCGAAGGCTTGTGGAACGGACTGGCGGCCGAGATGCGGGAGCGCTACCCGAGGCTCTACTCGCACATCAACGTCGAGCGCAACGACGCCTGGCTGCCCGAACTGGCGCAGCGGCTTGACGCGCGGGGCGGGGACGACACCCTGGTGGTCGTGGGCGCGCTGCACCTGCTCGGCGGCGACGGGCTGGTGGAAAAGTTGCGCGCGCGCGGCTATTCGGTCGAGCGGATCTGCTCTGCATGCCTGGCGGGCGCGGCGCGATGAGCGCAATGCCCGTGCAGGAGGCGCAGGCGCAATACGCGCGCGCGGTGGAAGCACTGAACCGCACCGACTGGGCGAATGCGCAGCAACTGGCGATGGACCTGGTGCGCCGGGCGCCGCCGCACGCAGGCGTGTATTTCGTGGCCGGGGTCGCCGCACGCGAACTTCTGCAGATCCCGCTGGCGATGCAATGCCTGGAGCGCGCCACCCGGCTCAATCCTCAACGCGCCGATTACCTGGCGCAGTACGCGCGCGCGTTGTCGCAGGCGAGCCTGGCGTCGCAGGCGGTGGCGGCGGCCGACCGCGCGGTGGCGCTCGGGCCGTCCGATCCGTTGAGCTGCGACACGCTGGGCGTGGTCTACAGCCAGTCCAACGACTACGCCAAGGCGGCGGCCATGTTCCGCCGCGTGGTCGAGCTGGCCCCGCACATCGCCAGTTTCCGCTTCAACCACGCGACCTCGCTGGTGGCCGCCGGCGAAGTGGAGGCCGCGGAGGCCGAACTCGAAAAGGCGCTGGAACTCGACCCGAAGCTGTGGAAGGCGCACCTCAGCCTGGCCAACCTGCGCAAGCAGGCGCCTGGCGACAACCACGTCGAGGCATTGCAGTCGCGGCTGGCAAGCGCCGACGCCGCGGACCGCGAGGCGCAACTGTTCCTGCACCTGTCGCTGGCCAAGGAACTGGAAGACCTGGGCGACTACCCCCGGGCGTTCGGGCACCTGGAGCAAGGCAAGGCCGCCGGCCACGCGATGCGCGACTACTCGTCCGACCGCGACCGCGAATTGTTCGAGGCGATCATGGATTCGTTCCCGGGCGCGCAGCCCGCCGCGAGCGGCTTCGGCAACGGCGAGCCGATCTTCGTGTTCGGGATGCCGCGTTCGGGCACGACCCTGGTCGAGCGGATCCTGTCGAGCCACCCGGACGTGCAGTCGTGCGGCGAGCTGCACCATTTCGGCGTCGCGCTCAAGCGCGCCTCGGGCAGCCAGACCCGGCCGATGCTGGACGTGGACACCATGCGCAGGGCCGCCGGCGTCGACTGGGCCGCACTCGGGCGCCGCTACATCGAGGCCACGCGCTCGCTGACCGGCAAGTCGCCGCGCTTCACCGACAAGCTGCCCCACAACTTCCTCTACGCCGGCTACATCGCCAACGCCTTGCCCGGGGCGAAGCTCGTGCTGGTGCGGCGCAACCCGATGGATACCTGCCTGGGCAACTTCCGCCAGCTGTTCTCGCTGGCGGCGCCCAATTACGACTACTCCTTCGACCTGCTCGACACCGGCCGCTACTACCTGCTGTTCGACCGGCTGGTGAGGTTCTGGCAGGAAGTGCTGCCGGGGCGGATCCTCGAGCTGCACTACGAGGACGTGGTCGAGGAGCAGGAGGTGAATACGCGTCGCCTGCTCGAGTTCGCCGGGCTGCCGTGGAACGACGCCTGCCTGGCCTTCGAGCGCAACGCCGCGCCTGTGGCGACCGCCAGCGCGGTGCAGGTGCGCGAGCCGATCCACCGCGATCGGCTGCGGCGCTGGAAGCACTTCGAGCCGCAACTGAGCGGATTGCGGGCACTGCTGGAAGAAGGCGGGGTCCGCGTCACGGATTGACTGGCCGGGAGCGACCAATGCGCTCCTCTTGATCCAGGTCAAGCGGCCGGGGCAACCGGCCGCTTAGGTTTGCGCGGGGGCCTGCCGGTACCCGATGCGTGCGGCAGGCAGCATTTCTCGAAGGGGATGCCAAATGCAGAAGCGCACGATCGACCTGGTGCTGTCGCTCATGGCCAGTACCGCCGCCTTGTTGTTGTCCTGGCCGTTCTGGCGCGATTACGGATACTGGGCGGAATCACGAACGTTGTGGATCGCCTATTTCGTCGTCGGCTTCGTGCTGGCGGTGTACATCTTCTACGTATTCCTCGGATCGCTCCACACCCTGTTCGAGCATGACGCGCTCGAACACGCCGAAGCCGCGAAAGCCGCCCGGGACCGCGCCGAAGGCGAAGCCGGGGAGGGCCTGTCATGACCTGCACGCCCGGCAAGCCCTGCGAGGAAGGCAAGAAGCGGCGGATGGCGTTCGCCGCCCTCGGCATCCTGGCGATCATCTTCATCCTGCTGTCGATGCTGTCGTTCCTGGACTCCCGCGGACAGGTCACGCCGGACACGGTGAGCTACGGCGCGCACGACGCGGTGGAAGGCAAGCGCGTGTTCCAGGCCTACAACTGCATGGGCTGCCACACGATGCTCGGCAACGGCGCCTATTTCGGCCCCGATCTCACCAACGTCTACGAACAGGCCGGCCCGGCGTGGCTGGCGGCGTTCCTGCCCTCGGCCGGCGGCTGGCCCACGTCGGCGGCGGTCAGCGTCCACCTGCAAGATCCCGCGCAGCTGGCGGCGAGCGGCAGCAGCGACATGGACGCGTACCTGAAGCGCTATCCGGGCGCGGCCGAGCGGGTCCAGCGGCGTGGCGGCGGCACCACCTTCATGCCGAACCTGCCGTTGACCAAGGAGCAGGTCGGGCAGCTGATCGCCTTCTTCAAGTACACCTCGGAGATGAACACCGAGGGCTGGCCGCCGAAGCCGCGCGTCGACGGCCTGAAGTCGCCGCTGGCGACGCCGTTCCCGATCATCGGCGTGGCCAATGCCGCGGAGGCCACTGGCGGCGCCACGGCCGGTGTCGCAGCGACGGCAAGCCTCGACCCCGCGACGCACGGCGAGCAGGTCGTCAAGGAATTCGCCTGCACCGCCTGCCACTCGCTCGACCGCAGCAAGCTGGTCGGCCCCGGCTGGGGCGGCCTGTACGGCTCGCAGGTGACGCTGGCCGACGGCAGCACCGTGGTTGCCGATGACGCGTTCCTCGCCGAATCGATCCGCGCGCCCGACGCCAAGATCGTCGCCGGGCATGTCGCCGGCACCATGCCGTCCTACGCGACCCTGCTCGACCAAGCCCAGGTGGACGCCATCGTCGCCTACATCCGCACCCTGCCGGGAGACGGGCAATGATCCAGCTCCAGTTCCAGAAGCTCCAGTACCAGACCCAGCGCCTGAGCATGCGCTTCTTCATGCTGATGCTGGTGTTGTTCATCGTCCAGGTCGTGTTCGGCCTGCTGCTGGCGTTGCAGCACGTCGATCCGACGCTGCTGTCCGGCGTGCTCAACTTCAACATCGCCCGCTCCGAGCACCTCAACCTCGGCATCCTCTGGATCCTGTCCGGGTTCATCGGCACGATCCTGTTCGTCGGGCCGCTGCTGTCCAAGCGCGAACTTGCCGCGCCGTGGCTGGTCAAGTTCCTGTTCTACGCGCTGGTGGCGGTGACCCTCTGGAACATCGTCGCGCAGGGTTTCGCGCGCAACGGCGTCGCCGGCTGGTGGATGGGGCAGCCCTGGTTCCAGGAAGGGCTCGAGTACCTGGAGGCCGGGCGCGCCGCCGACGTGGTGATCCTGATCGGCTTCTCGATCCTCGCCTTCGTCGTGCTGAAGACCTTCCCGCCACGCAAGGAATGGAACGAGATCCACTGGGGCCTTGCGCTGGGTGTGGTGGCGCTGACCCTGGTGTGGGTCTTCGGCATGTTCTTCATCGAGCGCCAGGACGTCAGCGAATACTTCCGCTGGTACGTGGTGCATTACTGGGTCGAGGGCGTGTGGGAAGTGATCCACATCAGCCTGGTCGGCTTCCTGCTGGTGCTGCTGTTCGACGCCAACGTCAAGAGCGTCGGCTACGCGGTGTTCTGGGGCGTGGCGCTGGTGTGGCTGTCGGGCCTGATCGGCAATGCGCACCACTATTTCTGGATCGGCACGCCGGAGTTCTGGCAGTTCTGGGGCTCGCTGTTCAGCGCGCTGGAGCCACTGCCGCTGATCTTCTGCTTCTGGCATATCTACCTGGACGCGCACCACGACCGCAGGCCGCTGAAGAACGCACCGGCGTTCTACTTCATCCTCGGCTCGGTGGTGCTCGAGCAGGTCGGCGCCGGCATCCTCGGCTTCACCATGACCTTCGCCCTGACCAACGTCTGGTCGCACGGCACCTGGGTGACGCCCGCGCATGCGCACCTGGCGCTGTTCGGCACCTTCGGCATGCTCGGGATCGCCGCGGCGTACTACGCGGTGCCGCTGATGCGCGGCATCTCCAGCTACGACGAGCGGATGGGCCGGCTGGCGTTCTGGCTCGTGTTCATCGGCATGCTCGGCATGTCGCTCGCCTTCGCCCTCGGCGGAACGGTGCAGGTCTTCGCCTATCGCACGCTGGCGCTGGACTGGTTCGGTGGCGACCTGTATCCGGCGATGGGCTTCTTCAAGGCGCTGGTCCCGGTGTTCGGCACCGTGTTCCTGATCGGAAGCGGCCTGATCGTGTACGACCTGGTGACCCTGGGGCACCGCGCGCCGGCGCAGGCGCCTGCGCCGGGCGCGGTTGCGTTCGCCGATCCGCACGCGGTTCCCGGCGGGGTGCGTGCACTGACCGGCTGGAGTCGTTACCTGACCGGCTACGAAACCTCGCTGTGGCTGCTGGGTATGTGGTTCTTCGGCGCGGTGATCACCTTCGGCCTGCTCAGCTTCAACCTGGCCAGCGTGCGCGCCGGCGACGCGACCTTGCCGTACCTGCTGGCGGGGATCGGTTACCCGGGCCTGTTGCTGGTGACCCTGCTGTTCGTCTGGCGCTTCCTCGCCTCGCTGGAAGCACGCGCGCAGGAGCCGGTGGCGGCGACCGACACGAACGGCTACGCGTTGCCGCAGTCGGCGTAGGGCGTCAGGACGCGATCATCACGATGCAGTCCACCGGGCATGCGGGCACGCACAGCTCGCACCCGGTGCACAGCGGCTCGATGACGGTGTGCATCAGCTTGGAGCCGCCGATGATCGCGTCCACCGGGCAGGCCTGGATGCACTTGGTGCAGCCGATGCAGTCGTCCTCGACGACCAGCGCCACCTGCGGCGGCTTGTGCTCGCCGCGGCTGCGGTCGAAGGGCACGGCGGGAACGCCGAGCACGAGGGCGAGGGCGCGCGCGCCGGCATCGCCGCCGGGTGGGCAGCGATCGGGGCCGGCTTCCCCGCGCGCCATCGCTTCCGCGTAGGGCCGGCAGCCGGCATAGCCGCACTGGCCGCACTGGGTCTGCGGCAGGATGCGATCGAGGCGTTCTTCGAGCCCGGTCATCGGCGGCGGCGGCCGCGACGGCTCATTTCACCGGCATGCCAGGCGCGGCGCCGGTGTCGACGCCCAGCAGGTGCAGGGCGCCGCCGTCGAAGCCGGCGGACAGGATCATCCCTTCGCTGACGCCGAAGCGCATCTTGCGCGGGGCGAGGTTGGCGATGAACACGACGCTGCGGCCGACGAGCTTGCCAGGCTCGCCGTAACTGGCACGGATGCCCGAGAAGACCTGGCGCGTACCGAGCTCGCCGGCGTCGAGCTCGAAGCGCAGCAACTTGTCCGAGCCCTCGACGAATTCGCAGGCGACCACCTTGCCGATGCGCAGGTCCAGCCTGGCGAAGTCGTCGATGCCGATGGTGCCGGGCCCTTCCCCTGCGGGAGCGGCGGAAGCCGCGACGCCTTTCATGGTGTCCTTCGACGCTTCGGTCATGGCTGCGATCTGCTTCGGGTCGATGCGGGTGAACAGCGGCTGGTAGTCGAGGATGGCGTGGTCGAGCAGCGGCGCGTCGGCGTCGTGCCAACGCTGCAGCGGTGCGGCCATGAAACGCGATGCTTCGCGGGCCACCGACGGCAACACCGGCGCCAGCGCCAGCGCCAGCACCCGGAACAGGTTCAGGCCCTGCGTGCAGACCGCCTGCAGTTCGGCATCGGCGCCCTCATGCTTCGCGATCACCCAGGGCTTGCGTTCGTCGATGTACTTGTTGGCTTCGTCAGCCAGCGCCATCGCCTGGCGCAGCACCGACGCCGGCTCGTTGCGTTCGTAGGCCTCGCGGATCGGCGCCAGCGCGGCGACGAAGCGGGCGTACATCGCCGGTTCCGGCAACGCCGGCGCCAGGCGCCCGGCGGAGCGCTTGCCGATGAAGCCGGCGCAGCGGCTGGCGAGGTTGACGAACTTGCCGACCACGTCCGAATTCACCCGCGCCACGAAGTCGGCGAGGTTGAGGTCCAGGTCGTCGACGCCACCGGAGGACTTGGCCGCGAAGTAGTAGCGCAGCGCCTCGGGCGGCAGGCCGCAATCCAGGTAGGTGCGGGCCATGACGAAGGTGCCGCGCGACTTGGACATCTTGGCGCCGTCCACTGTCAGGTAGCCGTTGACGTGCAGGCGCGTCGGCGCGCGCAGACCGGCACCGTGCAGCATCGCCGGCCAGAACAGGCCGTGGAAGTTGACGATGTCCTTGCCGATGAAGTGGTGCATTTCGGCGTCGCTGCCGGGCGCCACGTAGTCCTGGAAGTTCAGCCCGGTGCGGTCGCACAGGGCCTTGAAGCTCGACAGGTAGCCGATCGGCGCATCGATCCAGACGTACAGGAACTTGCCCGGGTGCCCCGGGATCTCGAAACCGAAGTAGGGTGCGTCGCGCGAAATGTCCCATGCGCGCAGGCCGCCTTCGCCGTCCAGCCACTCCTGCAGCTTGGCCTTGACCGGCGGCACGGCGACGTCGCCCGCCAGCCACTCCCGCAGGAAACCCTCGAAGTGGGCCAGCTCGAAGAAGAAATGCTCGGACTCGCGCAGCTCCGGCGTGGCGCCGCTGACCACCGAGTACGGCGCCTTCAACTCGGTGGGCGAGTACGTGGCGCCGCAGTTCTCGCAGTTGTCGCCGTATTGGTCGGGCGTGCCGCAGTTGGGACAGGTGCCCTTGACGTAGCGGTCGGGCAGGAACATGCCCTTGACCGGGTCGTAGAGCTGCGCCACCGAACGCCGGGCGACGTGGCCGCTGGCGTCGAGCCTGGCGTAGATCGCCTCGGTCAGCGCCCGGTTGCCGGCCGAGTTGGTGGAGTCGTAATGGTCGAAGGCGACGCCGAAGTCGGCGAAATCGCGCTCATGCGCGGCCTGGATGCCGGCGATGAAGGCTTCCGGCGTGGTCCCGGCCTTCTCCGCGGCGAGCATGATCGGGGTGCCGTGGGTGTCGTCGGCGCAGACGTAGTGCACCGTGGCGCCCGCCATGCGGCGGGCGCGCACCCAGATGTCGGCCTGGATGTAACCGACCAGGTGGCCCAGGTGCAGCGGGCCGTTGGCGTAGGGCAGGGCGTTGGTGACGAGCGCGGGTTTCATCCCGCGATTATCGCACTCCCGCAATGGGCAATTACTCGCGCACCCATACCTGCTGGCGGCAGAAGAACGCGATGCAACCGCTCATGCCGAGCTTCTTCCCGCCTTCCAGCAGTTCGATCTTCGATTTGTAGGTCTTGCCCTTGGCAGGGTCGAGCACGGTACCGCCGGTCCATTCGTCGCCGTCGGCCTTGAGGCCCCAGAGGATGGTCATGCCCTTGACCGGCTTGTTCTTGTTGGCGCCCTTGCACTTGTCGCAGACCGGGTTCGGGCCCTTGTCCGAGGACAGGATCTCGACCACGGTGCCGCGCAGGGTGCCGTCGGGCGCGCGGGTGATCTCGACGATCGACTTGGCCTTGCCGGTCTCGTCGTCGATGGTCTTCCACTTGCCCAGCGGCGAGGCGTCCTGGGCGAAGGCGGAGAGGGGCAGCACGGCCAGCAGCAGGCCGGTAAGCAGTGGCTTGGTCAGGCGCATTGGATCTGGCTCCATTGGACGACCGGACGGAAGCGTACGGCCAGCGCCTTTATAGCGCAAAAAAAGACCCCGCCACGAGGGCGGGGTCCAGGAACCACAAGGGCCGTATGACTTATTCAGCCTTGCCGAAGTTCCAGCGGGCCTCGATGTAGTACGCGCGGCCGTACGGGTTGAAGTTGCCCGTGTTGTACGGCGCACCCGAGCTGCCCGGGTAGTTCATCCGATCCATCGTCGGCATCTTGTTGAACAGGTTGTTCACCAGGAACGAGAGCTTGAAGTCCTCGGTCACGTCCCAGTTCACGCTGCCGTTGTAGGTCGTGTAGGTGCCCAGCTTGTAGGCGCCGGGACGCTCGTAACCGACAGGGGTCAGGCGCGCGATGTAGTTCGGCGTCGGGCCAATGTGGTTGGCGTACAGGGTGGTGGTGAACGAGTTCAGGCGCCAGGCGACCGAAGCGTTGGCCTTGTAGGTCGGGTCGCTGCTCCAGTACGGGTCGTTCAGCAGGTCGATGACCGGGTCGTTCGGATACTGCTGGAACTCGTGCTTGAGGTTGCGGGTGTACGAACCATTGAACTGCAGGCTGCCCCACGCGCCCATGTCCTGCAGGTAGTGCGCTTCGGCGCTCACTGCATTCAGGACTTCCGACGCGATGTTGACCTTGCTCACGTCGATCTGGGTCACGCGGCCGGTGGAACCGCGATGGATCTGGGTGAACGCGGCCTGGCAGGTGCCGGAGTTCGGATCCAGCTGGCCGATGCGGCAGGCCAGTTCGTCGCGCATCAGCTGGTCGATGCTCTGCTGCGCCACTTCGTCACGGATGTCGAAGTGGTGGTAGTCGGCGCCGACCGAGAAGGTCGCGGTCGGGGCCCACACCACGCCGTAGCTCCAGACGTCGGCGTTGATCGGATCCAGCTCGGGATTGCCCTGCTGGGTGCCGAAGAACTGCACGTTGGAGTACTGGTTCGGGCAGTCGTCCACTTCCTCGGGGTCGAAGCCGAGCTGGTAGCAGTTGTAGTAGTCCGTGGTGAAGCTGTAGAAGCCGCTCATGCCCTGGAACTGGTCGGACAGGGTCGGCACCTTGAACGCGGTGCCGTACTTGCCGCGGAACAGCAGGCTTTCGAACGGACGGAACTCCAGGCCGACGCTGTAGGTGGGCTTGGAGACGTCCTCGTCGGCCACCTTGAAGCTGTCATAGCGGCCCGAGACGGTCGCCGTCAGCGACTCGATCACCGGCAGGCGGATTTCCGAGGTCACGGCGTAGCGCGAGCGGTCGCCGCCGCCGCTGACCGCCGTGGTGCCCCAGATCTCGCCGTTCAGGAAGCGCGGATCCGGATCGTAGGTCCAGCCCTGGTTGCCGCCTTCCACGGCGACCGCGAAGCCGGCATCGCCGCCCGGCATCTGGAACAGGGCGCTGTTGGTGACGACCGCGCGCACCATGTTGTCGAAGGTGCGGCTCTCGGACACCGTCGGGCCCATGAAGCTGAAGAACTGCTCCGGGGTCAGCAGGGTGTAGAACGCGGCGTAATCCGGCTCGAACACCGGATAGTTGCCATACCAGGGATCCATGCCGAGCTGCGGGCCGAGCACGTGTTCCTGGAAGAACGCGTTGATCGGATCGGCCAGGCGCGAGAGCTGGGTCTCGTCGAGCTTGTACTCGGTGCGGGTAAAGCCGATGTCGTAATCCCAGTACGACTCGCCGAAGGTGCCGTTGACGCCGAAGCCGACCCGGTAGGAGCGGTTCTTGTCGTTGGCCATGGTGTTCTCGTAGCCACCCATGTCCTCGGGCACGAAGACGCGCTGCAGGTTCAGCAGGTTGCCGCCGCCGCCATCCGCGCGGGGGTCGAAGAAGTAGCCCCACTCGACGCCGGTGCCCCACCATGTGTAGTTGGAGCCGATGTGGTACTGCACGTTCTCCGCGCTGTACAGCGCATCGGCGTAGAACTGCATGTTCGGGTTGATGTCGAAGGTGACGTGCGAGTAGAGCTGGGTGCTCTCCTTGCTGTTCTTCAGGGTGCGGTAACCAGGCGAGGACATCGAGCCGCAATACAGCTCGTCGCCGAAGCCGGGGCGGGTCTGCTGCTCGATCGTGCCGCCGAAGCCGGCGCTGACGGCATCGCAGTTCGCGCCTTCGGGCCAGTAATAGCTGGTGAACGGGCTGTAGACCAGCCAGTCGCGGCCCGACAGCGGCGCGCTGGTGCCTTCGGTGTTGTAACGCTCGGTCAGCGAGCGCTGGTAACCCCAGATCGGCTTGGTCTTTTCGTACTGGGCGCCGACGAGGACCGCCAGGCGGTCGTCCTTGAAGTCGATCTGGTCGGCGATGCTGGCGCGGAACGATTCGCCGCCACCTTCATGGTAGCCACCGACGCGGGTGCTGATGATGGTGCCGTCGACCTGCTTCTTCAGGATGATGTTGACCACGCCCGCGATCGCGTCGGAGCCGTACAGGGAGGACTGGCCGCCCGGCAGGATCTCGATGCGCTCGACCAGGTCGATCGGCAGGCCGCTGATGTTGTTGAACACGTCGCTGCCGTTGTACAGCGCCGGGTAGTTCGACATCGGACGGCCGTCGATCAGGTACTTGGCGTAGCTGGGCGACAGGCCGAACAGGCTCAGGGTCTCGGCGCCCTGGGTGAACGAGGCGGAGGTCTGGTTGCCCTGGACGCCGCCGGTGGCGAACGAGGTCGCCTGCAGCACGTCGGCGACGCTGGTGAAGCCGCGCGCCTGGATGTCCTCGGCGCTGATGATGGTCAGCGGCTTGAACGTCTCGAGCTCGGTCTGCGGGATCAGCGAACCGGTGACCACGACCTTGTTCAGCTGCTTGGCAGACTGGTCGGTGGTTGCGGTGGCCTGCTCCTGGCTCGCGTCCTGCGAGGAGGTATCCTGTTGCGCGTACGCCGCGGAAGCGGGCACGAGCAGCGCTGCGAACAGGGCGGTCGCAAGGCGACTGCGCTGCGGCGAGTTGGGTCTGGACATTGCCATTGGGCTCCTGATGAATGCGGTTGCTTCCCCGCCCCGTTACGAATTTTTGTGGTGGGGTAAACGGGACCTTAACATATCCGGAAGTGACTGCAACTAGCTGGACTTGACCCTGTAATACATGAATGCGTAGGAGTCTGGATTGGACCTGAAAGACCGTATTTCCGCCGTCGAATGGCAGGGCATTTCACTTGGGGAATCAAACACTTCCATCAAGGTGGCGGAAGGTCCCGCGGGAGCCGCGGTAGCCCTCGTCGCGGGCTTCCCGGTGGGTGGCGGCGTCGACCGGCTCGTGCGTGCCCGGGTCGAGGCCGCAATCGCCCCGATGCCGCTGGCGAGTTTCGAATGCAGCGCGCGCATAACCCCGCACGCGCCGCAGCCGCCGCTCACGCCATCCTCACGGATCCGCAACATCGTCGCGATCGGTTCGGGCAAGGGCGGCGTCGGCAAGTCCACGACCGCCGTGAACCTCGCCCTGGCCCTGGCCGCGGACGGCGCCCGGGTCGGCGTGCTGGACGCCGATGTCTATGGTCCGAGCATCCCGACCATGCTCGGCCTCTCCGGCAAGCCGGAAAGTCCGGACGGCAAGTCGATCCAGCCGCTGCAGGCGCACGGCATCGAAGCCATGTCGATCGGCCTGCTGGTGGAACACGACACGCCGATGATCTGGCGCGGACCGATGGCCACCCAGGCGATGACCCAGCTGCTCGACCAGACCCTGTGGGGCGGCGAGGCGGGTCTGGACTACCTGGTCGTCGACCTGCCGCCGGGTACCGGCGACATCCAGTTGACCCTGGCGCAGAAGATCCCGGTGGCCGGCGCGCTGGTCGTGACCACGCCGCAGGAGGTCGCGACCATGGACGCGCGCAAGGCGCTGCGGATGTTCGAGAAGGTCAAGATGACCGTGCTGGGCCTGGTCGAGAACATGGCCGTGCACGTGTGCAGCAACTGCGGGCACGAGGAGCACGTGTTCGGCCAGGGCGGCGGCGAGCGCATGGCCAGCCAGTACGGGGTGCCGCTGCTGGGCAGCCTGCCGCTGGAGCTGGCGATCCGCGAGCAGGGCGACATCGGCGTGCCGGTGGTCGTCTCGGCGCCGGAGTCCCCGGCGGCGCTCGCGTACCGGGACACCGCGCGCGCGGTGGCGGCGCGGCTGGCGGCGCGGCCGAAGGCGCCACGGCCGATCGCGGCTTCGATGCTGGGGTAGGGGAGAGCCGACCATGGGTCGGCTCTACAATGGGGGTTTGGGCGATGGGGTTTCGATGAGCATCAAGAGCGACCGCTGGATCCGCGCGATGGCGGAGCGGCAGGGAATGATCGAGCCGTACGAGCCGGGACAGGTGAAGCATTGCGCCGACGGCCAGCGCATCGTCAGTTACGGCACCTCCAGCTACGGTTACGACGTGCGCTGCTCGCGCGAGTTCAAGGTGTTCACCAACATCAATTCCACGATCGTCGACCCGAAGGCGTTCGATCCGGGCAGCTTCGTGGACGTGGAATCGGACGTCTGCATCATCCCGCCCAATTCCTTCGCCCTGGCGCGCACGGTCGAGTACTTCCGCATCCCGCGCGATACGCTGGTGGTCTGCCTGGGCAAGAGCACGTACGCGCGCTGCGGGATCATCGTCAACGTCACCCCGCTGGAACCGGAGTGGGAAGGGCACGTGACCCTGGAGTTCTCCAACACCACGCCGCTGCCGGCGCGGATCTACGCCAACGAGGGCGTGGCGCAGATGCTGTTCTTCCAGGCCGATGCCGACGACGTCTGCGAGACCTCGTACAAGGACCGCGGCGGCAAGTACCAGGGCCAGACGGGCGTCACGCTGCCGCGGACCTGAGCCGTTCGCGCAGGTCGGCGATCCGCTCGACCAGCGCCTCCGGCGAATACGGCCGCGCGGCGACGCGGCCCCAGACCGGCGCCGGCCAGGCCGGATCGCCCACGAAGCGTGCGATCACGTGCACATGCAGCTGCGGCACCAGGTTGCCGAGCGCGGCGACGTTGAGCTTGTCGGGCTGGCAGAAGTCGCGCAGCAAGCGGGCGGCGCGGTCGATCTCGTCGGTGAGCTGGCGCCGCAGGTCGCGGTCCAGGTCGATGAGTTCGCGCGCACCGGGGAGGCGCGGCACGAGCACCAGCCACGGATAGTTGGCGTCGTCCATCAGCCGCAGTTCGCACAGTTCGAACGAGGCGACGGGGTGGCTGTCGGCCGCCAGGCGCGGATCGAGGTGGTAGCCGTCGACGTGGTGGTTCATGCAGGCATGCCCATGGCGGCGTGTTTACGAAAGTGCGTCCGCGAACATCGCCATGGTCCGGGCATGCGCTTCGCGTGCCGCCGCGGCGTGGTAGTGCGAGGGCGAGGCGTCGCGGTTGAAAGCGTGCCCGGCCCCTTCGTAGACGTACACCGGCGCGTCCGGCTGGCGCTGGCGGTGCTCGGCGACGGCCTCGGGCGGGATCGACGGGTCGTTGGCGCCGAAGTGGAACTGGATCGGTGCGCGCAGCGGCTCGTCGAGGAACGGAACGTTGCGGGCGCCGTAGTAGCTGGAGGCGGGCAGGCCGAGGCGGGTATTGGCAAGCAACGCCACGGTGCCGCCCCAGCAGAAACCGACCACGCCGGACTTCAGGCCTTCGGCGCGCAACTGGCGCGCGGCCGCCTCGACGATGCGGACGGCGGCTTCCAGGCCCAGCGCATCCACCAATGCGCGCCCGCGGCTGGTGCCGCCGCGCGAATACTCGAGCTCGATGCCGTGGGTGGCGCCCGGCGCTGCGTCGAAAAACGCCGGCGCGATCGCCACGTAGCCTTCGGCTGCGTAGCGCTCGACGACGCTGCGGATGTGCTCGTTGACCCCGTAGATCTCCTGCACCACGACCAGTCCGCCCCGCGGCGCGGCCAGCGGATCGGCGCGCCAGGCGCCGATCGCGCCGGAGGGAGTGTCGAGGACGATGTCGCGGCCCATGGCGCCTTCCCGTGCGGACGTTCAGGACCCGGATTCTAGCGCCGCTATAATCCGCGGCCGTTTCGCGCGCCCGCAGGCCATGTCCACGCCCCCACCCAAGGTCGGTTTCGTCAGCCTCGGCTGCCCCAAGGCGCTGGTCGATTCCGAGCGCATCCTCACCCAGCTGCGGGTCGAAGGCTACGAGCTGTCGCCCAGCTACGACGACGCCGACGTGGTGGTGGTGAACACCTGCGGCTTCATCGATTCGGCGGTGGCCGAGTCGCTGGACGCGATCGGCGAGGCGATGGCCGAGAACGGCAAGGTCATCGTCACCGGTTGCCTGGGCAAGCGCGAGGAGGTCATCCGCCAGGCGCACCCGGGCGTGCTCTCGATCAGCGGGCCGCAGGACTACGGCAGCGTGATGCAGGCGGTGCACGCGGTGGTGCCGCCGCGGCACGACCCGTTCGTCGACCTGCTTCCCGATTACGGCCTGAAGCTGACCCCGAAGCACTACGCGTACCTGAAGATTTCCGAGGGCTGCAACCACCGTTGCAGCTTCTGCATCATCCCGTCGATGCGCGGCGACCTGGTGTCGCGGCCGGTGGACGAGGTGCTGCGCGAGGCCGAGCGACTGGTGGCCGGGGGCGTCCGCGAACTGCTGGTGGTGTCGCAGGACACCAGTGCCTACGGCGTCGACCTGAAGTACGCGCCGCGCGAATGGCGCGGGACACCATACGAAACGCGGATGAAGGCATTGTGCGAGGGCTTGTCGCAACTGGGCGCATGGACGCGGCTGCATTACGTCTATCCGTACCCGCACGTCGACGGGATCATCCCGCTGATGGCGGAGGGCAAGGTCCTGCCGTACCTGGACATTCCCTTCCAGCACGCCAGCGCGCGGATCCTGAAGCTGATGAAGCGTCCCGGCGCGGTGGAGCGCACGCTGGAGCGGATCGCGTCCTGGCGCGACACCTGCCCGGAGTTGACGATCCGCTCGACCTTCATCGTCGGCTTCCCCGGCGAGACCGAGGCCGAGTTCGATGAGCTGCTCGAATTCCTCGAAGTCGCGCAACTGGACCGGGTCGGCGCGTTCGCCTATTCCCCGGTGGCAGGCGCCAGCGCCAATGCGCTGCCGGACCCGGTGCCCGAGGCGGTGAAGCAGGAGCGACTGGCGCGCTTCATGGAAACGCAGGCCAGGATCAGCGCGGCGAAACTCGAGGCGAAGATCGGCAGCGTGCAGCGCTGCCTGGTGGACGCGATCGACGGCGAACTTGCGATCGCGCGCTCGATGGCCGACGCGCCGGAAATCGACGGCCTGGTGCAGGTGCAGGATGGCGCCGCGTCGGGGCTGCGCCCGGGGCAGTTCGTCGACGTCGAAATCCTCGGCAGCGACGAGCACGACCTCTACGGCGAAGTCGCGTAGCTCACATCCACTATCGCGAAGCGTGCCGTTCCGCCCGGCAATTCGACCTCGACTTCGTCGTCCACCCGCTTCTTCAGCAAGGCCCGCGCCAGCGGGGAATCGATGCTGATGTGGCCCAGCGCGGCGTCGGTCTCGTCCGGGCCGACGATGCGGTAGCGCGCGACCTCGCCGTCGTCGAGTCGCTCCACTTCGATCCACGCGCCGAAAAAGACGGCCCGTGGGTCGGCTGGCGCGGTGTCCACCACGCGCAGTGCCTCCAGCCGCTTGCCCAGGTAGCGCACGCGACGGTCGATGCCGCCGAGCTGCTTCTTGCGATAGGTGTATTCGGCGTTCTCGGAGCGGTCGCCCTCTGCCGCGGCGGCGGCCAGCGCGCGCACGACCTCGGGCCGCTGCACGCGCCACAGATCGTCCAGTTCCGCCTTCAAGCGCGCGTGCCCTTCGGGCGTGACCAGCGCGGTGCCTTGCGCGGCGGGCGGACGCCAGCGACCCATGGTTCAGCGGCTGCGGCGCAGGCGCGGATCGCCAGGGGCGCCGGTCGGGTTGCCATCGGCACCAAGCGGCACCAGCGCGTCGTCGCCTTCGATCGCGTACAGGCGGTCCCGTGCCTGCTTGCTGCCGGGATCGAGGCGGATGCTGCGGCCATCGGGTTCCAGCGACCAGCTGCCGCGCAGGACCTGTTCGCTGCCGGCCCGTTCGCGATAGGTGTCGGTGAGCTCGAAGCTGCCGTCGGCAGCCAGCACCAGGCGTTCGTCGATGCCGGGGCAATCGGCGCAGGGCAGGGCACCCTCGAAGGCGCCGGCGAAGGCTTTGGCGTCGAACGCGGCGTTGCCGCCTTGCACCCCGGGCGAGGCCATCGTGGTCTCGGTCGCGACGACGGGCGCCGCTTCGCCCATGGCGACACCCGGCACGGCGGTGGCCGTCGGCTGCGGCGGCGCATCGTCGTCGTCGGTGGGCGGCCGGTTGCAGGCGGCCAATGCCAGCGCCATCAGGGCGGTGGCGACGAGCAGGCGTGGAAGCTTGGTTCGATCCATGGCACTCCTCCTGGAAATCCGGAACGGGGAATCAGCGGCGCCCGCCGAACAGGCCGCCGAGCAGGCCGCGGACGATGCGCCGCCCGACCTGGCTGCCGACGGTACGCGCCGCCTGCTTGGTCATCGCCTCCACGGCGCCCTGGCGACGCTTCGTGCCCCACATCCATTCATTGATGCGATCGCCCAGGCCGTCGCTCTGCGGCGCCTCGCCGGGGGCGTTCCCCGCGCCTGGCGCCGGCGTGGCATCGGCTTCCGCCCTGGCTGCCCTCGCGGCCAGTCGCTCGGCCGCCGATTCGCGATCCACCGCAGTGTCGTATTTCATTCCCAGGGGGCTGCCCGCGCGTACCTGCGCGCGCTCGCTGTCGGTGATGGCGCCCATCCGGCAGCGCGGCGGCGCGACCAGCGTGCGCTGCACCGGCTGCGGCACGCCTTTCTCGCCCAGCATCGACACCAGCGCCTCGCCCACGGCCAGTTCGCCGATCGCCGCGGCGACATCAAGCCCGGGATTGGGCACGAAGGTCTCCGCCGCCGTCTTCACCGCCTTGCGGTCGCGCGGCGTATAGGCGCGCAGCGCGTGCTGCACGCGATTGCCCAGCTGGCCGAGGATCTCGCCGGGTACGTCGTCCGGGAATTGCGAACAGAAATACACGCCCACGCCCTTGGAGCGGACCAGTCGCACGACCTGTTCGACGCGCTCGCGCAGGGCGTCGGGCGCGTCGTCGAACAGCAGGTGCGCCTCGTCGAACACGAATGCGAGTTTCGGCTTGTCGAGGTCGCCGACTTCGGGCAGCGTCTCGTACAGCTCCGACAACAACCACAGCAGGAAGCTGGAATACAGCCGCGGCTGCAGCACCAGCCGGTCCGCGGCGAGGATGCCGATGACGCCGCGGCCGTCGGTGGTGGTGCGCATCAGGTCGGCGAGTTCCAGCGCGGGTTCGCCGAAGAAGCGGTCGCCGCCGGCCTGTTCCAGGCGCAACAGCGCGCGCTGGATCGCGCCGATCGACGGCGCGCTGACCAGTCCGTAGGCGGTGGACACCGCCTTGCGTTCCTCGGCCACCAGGTTGAGCAGCGCGCGCAGGTCGTCGAGGTCGAGCAGCAGCAGGCCACGGTCGTCGGCCAGCTTGAAGACGATGTCGAGCACGCCTGCCTGGGTGTCGTTGAGTTCGAGGATGCGCCCGAGCAGCAATGGTCCGACTTCGCTGACGGTGGTGCGCAGCGGATGGCCGCGCTCGCCCGACAGGTCCCAGAACAGGACCGGCGAGGCTTGCGGCGCGTAGTCGGGAATGCCGATTTCCGCGATGCGTGCCTGCAATTTCTCCGGCACCGTGCCGGCCACCGCAAGTCCGGCGACGTCGCCCTTCACGTCGGCCATGAACACCGGCACGCCCAACCGCGAGAATCCCTCGGCGATGGTCATCAGCGTCACCGTCTTGCCGGTGCCGGTGGCGCCGGCCACCAGTCCGTGGCGGTTGGCGTACTCGGGCAACAACCGGACCGGTTCGCCGCCTGCGGCCTTGCCGACGAGGATGGATGCCATGCGAGTCCCGTTCAGTGATGTGTGGCGGATTGTAAAGCCGGAGTCAGGCTCCTGAATCCCGCATCAAGCAGCGGCCGTCAGGGGTCACGAAACATGGTTTTCACGCATCCGACGGGTTCCCCCGCAGGCAATGCAAGGCTAACCTGCAGGCACACCCCATTACTTCACGGTGCGATGACACATTCTCCTGCAACCGGGCGCCGCGTGCTCCTCGTATTCCTCGCCGCCGCATTGCTCGCGGCGTTCGGTGCGTCCGCGATTTCGCGCCACGAACAGGATGGCGTGGACGCGATCATGGCGAAGATGGAGGCCGCAGAATCGCGCTATCGCGAAGCGCTGGTGAAGATCGGCAACCTGGATCCGGAAGGTCGCGCCGAGAGCGACGCGGCGCTGGAGGACATGGAGGATGCGGTTGCAGCGTGCACGAAGCAGCGCGGCTGCGAGGTCAGCGGCCTGCTGGTCACCTACGAACGGCTGCTGAAGCTGGCTGCCGACGGCGAGGGTGCGCTCGACCAATTCCCCGGGGACGACGTCGCCGGCCACGGCGCGCTGTTCGCCGCGGGCGGCCCCGGCACGGCCGGCGCGGCCACGCTGCTCGACGACGACACCCACCGCTTCGACGAGATGGTGCAGTACAACCCCGCGGTCCAGGCCGGCATCCGCCGCTGGCTCACCGACATGCGCGGGCAACTGCTCAACACCTTCGACAATTACCAGTACCTGCGCCCGCAGATGTGGCCGACCTACGAGAAGGCGGGCCTGCCCGAGGCGCTGCTGTTCGGGATCATGGCCAAGGAATCCAACGGCAAGGTCCACGTGCAGTCGCGCGCCGGCGCCGCCGGGCCGATGCAGTTCATGTACGCGACCGGCATGCGCTTCGGCCTGGGCCAGGATGCCACCGGCTTCGATACCCGCTTCGACCCGCACGCTTCGGCGGAAGCCAGTGCCGCCTACCTCAACGAGCGCCTGGCCGAACTGGGCGGCAGCATCGAGCTGTCGCTGGCCGCCTACAACGGTGGCGAAGGGCGCGCGAAGCGTGTCTACCAGGCCAGCGGCGGCCGTGGTTTCTGGGATGCCAGCGTCTACAACCAGTTCCCCGAGGAAACCCGGGACTACGTGCCGATGGTGATCGCCGCGGCGTGGCTGTTCCTGCATCCGGAGGAATACGGCCTGGACATCGACCGCGTGGATGCGCGCCCGGCGAGCCTGGTGCTGCGGAAGCCGGCCTCGATCTACGAGCTGACCATCTGCCTGGGCGACCGCGGCACCCGCGACGGTTACATGCGCACGCTGCGCAACCTCAATCCGCGCTACCAGGCCGACAGCTGGCTGCCGACTGGCACCAACCTGCGTGCGACCACGCGCATGGCGCGAGCGTACGAGCGTTATTGCGTGCAGGGCCCGCGCGCGTCGCTGGCACAGCGGCTGGTGCAAAGCGACCCGGAGTCGGCGATCGTGCGCGGCACCGCGCCGCAGCCGCAGCCGGCGCAGGTGGCGAAGGCCAGTGCGCCGCAGCGCTACAGCGTGCAGCGCGGCGAGACCCTGAGCTCGATCGCGCGCAAGTTCCAGTGCAGCACGCAGTCGCTGGCGCGGGCCAACGGCATCAAGGCGCCGCGCTACGACATCCGCCCGGGACAGGCGCTCAAGCTTGAGGGGTGCCGCGCGTCATAGGCGCGTCGCCAGGCGCTCGCCCAGGCGCACGTCGACTTCGGGGCCGAGTCTTTCCGCCAGCGCGGCCACGCCCTGCGGCAGCAGCACGATCACGGTCGAGCCGTAGTTGAATCGCGCCATCTCGGCAAAGCGCGGCAGCTCGATGTGCTGGCGGCGGTAGTCCTTCGACGTCGCCTTGCGGCCGTATTGCGGGATCTCGATCCCGCTCCACACGGTTTCCACGCCCGAGACCAGCAGCGCGCCGACCATCACCACCGCCATCGGCCCGAAGTCGCAGTCGAAATGGCAGACCAGCCGCTCGTTGCGCGCAAACAGCCGCGGCACCGAACGCACCGCGGCCGGGCCGACGGAAAACAGGCGCCCGGGAACATGCACGGTCTCGCGCAGGCGCCCGGTCCAGGGCATGTGCACGCGGTGGTAGTCCTTCGGCGAGAGGTAGACGGTGGCGAAGTTGCCGCCATCGAATGCAGCGGCCGCCTGCGCGTCGCCCAGCAGCTCGGCGGTGGTGAAGTCGAAACCCTTGGCCTGGAAGATGCGCCCGCCCCAGACCGGGCCGCATTGGCTGATGCGGCCGTCGGCCGGCATCAGCAGCGCTCGCGGATCCGGGTCCGGCGTGCGCACGCCGGGGCGCAGTGCCCGGGTGAAGAACGCATTGAAGCTTTCGTATGCCGCGGGATCGGGCTCCAGCGCCTCCGACAGGTCGACGCCGAAGCGGCGGGTGACGTTGTCGATCAGCCAGCGCCGCACGGCCGGATGCTTCGAATAGGCGACGCGGCGGGCGAGCCCGGACAGGGCCCGGTGCGGCAGCACGTGGGTAAGGCGGGTGAGCAGGTCCATGGCGTCGGCCCGCGCGTCAGCGGCTGAGCGCGAGCAGGTCGCCGGCGATGGCGTCGGGATCCAGCGGCGGCGTCAGCAGCCCGGCCATGCGTCCCTGCGGGTCGAGCACCGCGAGCGCGGCGGAATGGTCGATGCTGTACTGGTCCGCGGGCGCGCCCTCGGGCGCCGGCACCTTCATGAAGACCATCGACATCGAACGCGCGAAGCGTTCCAGTGCCGGTACGTCGGCGGTGGCCGCCAGGGTGTCGCGGTGGAAGGCGTGGGCGTACTCGCCGATGCGGTCGGGGCTGTCGCGCTCCGGATCCACCGACACGAACAGCACCCGCGGCCGGGTCGCCTCGGGCAACGCCGCCCAGCGCTTCTGCGCCTGCGCCAGCTGGGCGAGGGTGGTGGGGCACACGTCCGGGCAGTGGGTGAAGCCCAGGAACACCACGGTCCAGTGGCCCTTGAGTTCGCCGGGGACCAGCTGCGTGCCGTCGGATTGCTGCAGCGAGAACGCCGGCAGCGCACGCGGCTGCTGGAACAGCCTCACCGCCTGCAGCTCCGGTGCCGGGCGCTCGACCGAGAACCATGCCTGCGCGGCCCACAGGCCGAGGCCGGCGGCGAGGGCGGCGGCCAGCACGACGGCGGTGGTGCGATTGAACATGTGGCTGGCCTTCTTAACCTGTTGCTTGAACTTCGGCCATGATACCGGCGCCACCGCTATAATTCGCGGTCCCGCGCCAGCCGGCTGCCAGCGGACCCGCCATGACCGATGAGCTGCACACGATCATCGACCTGATCCGCTACGGCGCCAGCCGCTTCAACGCGGCCGGGCTCACGTTCGGCCACAGCTTCGACAACGCGCTGGACGAGGCGACCCAGCTGACACTGCACGCGCTGCACTTGCCGCACGACATCGGCCCCGCCTACGGCCAGGCACGGGTGACCCTGGCGGAGAAGGAGGAAGTGCTGGCGCTGTTCCTGCGCCGCATCGAGGAACGCGTCCCGGCGGCCTACCTGGTCGGGGAAGCGTGGTTCGCCGGCCTGTCGTTCAAGTCCGACCCGCGCGCGCTGGTGCCGCGCTCGCCGATCGCCGAGCTCATCGAGGCCGGCTTCGAGCCCTGGCTCGGTGGCCGCGAGGTCCGGCGCGCGCTG
This sequence comes from Lysobacteraceae bacterium, assembly GCA_004297225.1. GTDB lineage: Bacteria > Pseudomonadota > Gammaproteobacteria > Xanthomonadales > Xanthomonadaceae > Cognatiluteimonas. Next base: position 429,135 of record SCUI01000013.1, read on the forward strand.
GACCTGTGCACCGGTTCCGGCTGCATCGCGATCGCGATGGCCCACTACAACCCCGACTGGCACGTGGACGGCGTCGACCTGTCGGAGGAGGCGCTGTCGCTGGCGCGCGAGAACCAGCAACGGTTGCGCGCGGACAACCTGCGGCTGCTGGAGTCCGACCTGTTCTCGGCGCTGCAGGGCGAGCACTACGACCTGATCGTCACCAATCCGCCCTACGTCACCGACGACGAAACCGACGCGCTGCCGCCGGAATACGCGCACGAACCCGAGCTCGGCCTGCGCGCCGGCCACGACGGACTGGACCTGGCGCTGCGGATCCTGCGCGATGCGCCCCTGCACCTGACCGACGACGGCCTGCTCGTGTGCGAGGTCGGCGAGGCCGAGCAGGCGCTGGCGCGGCTGCTGCCGGAGCTGCCGCTGGCCTGGGTCGAGTTCAAGGTCGGGCAGATGGGCGTATTCGTCACCGAACGCCACGACCTGGTGGCGCACCATGCGCGCATCCGCGCGCTCGCCGATGCCCGCGAGCAGGCGACGGCCCCGGCCGCCAGCCTCTTCTGAGTCGCGCCGGCGCGTGTCAAATACCTTCGGCCAGTTGCTGCGCGTCACCACCTTCGGCGAATCGCACGGCCCGGCCATCGGCTGCGTCGTCGACGGTTGCCCGCCGGGGCTGGAACTCGCGCCGGGCGATTTCACCGCCGACCTGGCGCGGCGCGCCACCGGGCGTTCGCGACATACCTCGCAGCGCCATGAGGCCGACGAGGTCGAGATCCTCTCTGGGGTGTTCGAAGGCGTCACCACCGGCACGCCGATCGCGCTGCTCATCCGCAACACCGACGCGCGCAGCAAGGATTACGACCGCATCGCCGGGCAGTTCCGCCCGGGACACGCCGATTACACCTACTGGCAGAAGTACGGCATCCGCGACCCGCGCGGTGGCGGCCGCGCCTCCGCGCGCGAAACCACGATGCGGGTGGCCGCCGGGGCCATCGCCAGGAAGTGGCTGGCACGGCGACACGGCGTGCTGGTGCGCGGCTATCTCGCGCAGCTCGGACCGATCCTGCCGAACGCCTGCGAGTGGTCGGCGATCGACGACAATCCGTTTTCCTGGCCCGACGCGGCGCAGGTGCCCGAGCTCGAGGCGTTCATGGACGCGTTGCGCAAGTCCGGCGATTCGGTCGGTGCCCGGGTCAGCGTGATCGCGACCGGGGTGCCGCCGGGCTGGGGCGAGCCGGTTTACGGCAAGCTCGACGCGGAGATCGCCGCGGCGATGATGTCGATCAACGCGGTCAAGGGCGTGGAGATCGGCGACGGCTTCGCCAGCGTGATGCAGAAGGGCACGGCGCACCGCGACGAGGCGACCGCCCGCGGTTTCCTCTCCAACCACGCCGGCGGCATCCTCGGCGGCATTTCCAGCGGCCAGCAGGTGGTGGCGTCGGTCGCGTTCAAGCCGACTTCCAGCCTGCGCCTGCCGGCGCGCGGCGTGGACGTGCACGGCAACGAGGTCGAAGTGGTCACCACGGGCCGCCACGATCCCTGCGTCGGCATCCGCGCGGTGCCGATCTGCGAGGCGATGATGGCGCTGGTGCTGATGGACCAGGCCTTGCGCCACCGGGCGCAGTGCGGGGATGTCGGGGACGTGTCCCCGAAGATTCCGGGATAAGGGCGTCGCGGCTTGCGCCGCTCCCACTATGGACATTTTCGGACCATGAAGAAGTTGAAGGTTGCGGTCGTGGGCGCCACCGGCGCGGTCGGCGAGGTAATGCTGGCGGTGCTGGCGGAGCGGCGCTTCCCGGCCACCGAAGTGGTGGCGCTGGCCAGCGAACGCTCGGCCGGGAACGAGGTCGCGTTCGGCGACGACGAACTGCTCGTGCAGGACCTGGCGGGATTCGACCCGGCCGGGGTCGACATCGCGTTGTTCTCGGCGGGCGGCAGCGTGTCGAAGGAATACGCGCCCAGGTTCGCCGCCGCCGGTGCGGTGGTGATCGACAATTCATCCGCGTTCCGCCAGGACCCCGACGTGCCGCTGGTGGTCGCCGAGGTCAATCCGCAGGCATTGCGCCAACGCCCGCGCGGGATCATCGCCAATCCCAATTGCTCCACGATGCAGATGATGGTGGCGCTGGCGCCGCTGCATCGCGCGGCCGGCATCGAGCGCATCAACGTGTCCACCTACCAGTCCGTGTCCGGCACCGGCCGGCGAGCGCTGGAGGAACTCGGGCGCCAGACCGCCGGCCTGCTCAACTTCCACTCGGCCGAGCCCGAGGTCTACCCGGTGCAGATCGCGTTCAACGTCATCCCTCACGGCGGCGATTTCCTCGACAACGGCTACACCACCGAGGAGATGAAGCTGGTGTGGGAGACGCGCAGGATCCTCGGCGACGAGTCGATCGCGGTGAACGCCACGGTGGTCCGGGTGCCGGTGTTCTACGGCCATTCCGAAGCCGTGTGGATCCAGACCCGCGAACCGCTGGGCGCGGCGAGGGCGCGCGAGCTGCTGCGTGCCGCCCCCGGCGTGGAAGTGGTGGACGAGCCCGTGCCGGGCGGCTATCCGACGCCGGTGACGCATGCCTCGGGCCGCGATCCGGTATATGTCGGCAGGATCCGCGAGGACCTGTCGCAAGCGCGCGCGCTGAACCTGTGGATCGTCGCCGACAACATCCGCAAGGGTGCCGCGCTGAATGCGGTGCAGCTGGCCGAACTGGTCGCCGCCGAAGCGTGACGCGCGCACGGGTCGTTGCGCCCGCTTGGTGCAGGCGGATAGAGTCGGGGAGAGGGATTCCGGGGATCATGGCTTGACCAGCAATCGTTCCATCCGCCAGCCGCGGCGCCGTCGCGTGCCGGCCCTGGCGTGGCTGCTCGCCACCGTGCTGGTCTTGGTGGCCGGCGCGGCGCAGGCGCTCGGCCTGGGCCAGATCCAGGTCAAGTCCCGGCCCGGCGAGCCGCTGCTCGCGGAGATCCCGATCATCTCCGGCGATCCCTCCGAGCTGCAGGCGCTGCAGGTGCGGCTGGCGTCCCCGGAGACCTTCCGCCGCGTGGGCCTGCAACCGCCGGACGTGGCCGCGACCGGACTGCAATTCACGGTGGCCGTGGACGAACGTGGCTGGCCGGTGGTGCGGGTGACCAGCAGCGCGCCGCTGTCGCAACCGCTGCTGACCTTCCTGCTGGAAGTGGACTGGGGCGAAGGCCGCCTGGTCCGCGAATACACGGCATTGGTGGCCTCGCCGAGCACCGTGGCGGCCACTCCGGCACAGCCGTTGCAGGCGCCGGTCGTCTCCGAGCCGAACACCATCGGGCAGGTGCCCGAACCCGCGGTCGTGGCCGAACCGCTGCCGGAGGAACCCGGGGCGCCCGCGGCCGATGCCACCGCCGCGGCCGCCGAGCCCCCGGCGGACGAGCCGGTCGAACAGGCACCGGACCAGGCACCCGGACAGGCGCCCGAGCCCGGCGCGATCGTCGCGATCCCGACTCCCGCGCCGGCCGCCCCGCCGGCGCCGGCACCCACGCCGGACGGCGATTACCGGGTCCGCGCCGGCGATACCCTCAGCGAAATCGCCAGCGCGATGGATCGTGGCGGCCACAGCCTCGACCAGACCATGCTGGCGTTGCTCGAGGCGAACCCCGCTGCCTTCATCGGCGGCAACGTCAACCGCTTGCGGGCGGGCGCGGTGTTGCGGATGCCGCAGGGCGGGGAGCTGGCGCGCTACAGTGCCGGCGAGGCGGCAGCGCTCGTGCGCCGCCAGGTTGCACAGTGGCGCGAGGCCACGGCCGCGCTGCAGCAGGCGCCAGCCTCCGGCACCATCGCCGCGGATTCCACCGGCGCGACGCCGGCCGCGGATGGGGAGGCGGAGGCGAAGGCCCCTGCAGAGGCACGGCTGCAGATCGTGCCGCCGTCCTCGGAGACGGGCAAGGCGGGAACACGGACCGGCATCCAGGCCGGCGGCGAGGGAACGATGTTGCAGCAGCAGGTCCAGGAAGCGCAGGAAACGGTGGCGGCGCGCGACGCCGAGGTCGGCGAGCTCAAGGCGCGCGTGGCCGAACTGGAGCAGCTGCAGCAGCAGCAACAGCAGTTGATCGCGATGAAGGACAGCGCGCTGGCGGCGGCGCAGAAGCGACTCGCCGAGAGCGGCACCGCGGCGACGCAGGCCGAGCCCGTGGAAGCCGCCGACGGCGGGCCGGCCTGGCCGTGGCTGGTGCTGCCGTTGCTGGTGCTGGTGGCCGCGGCCGCGTGGTGGCTGCTGCGCCGTCCCGGCTCGCGCCCGCGTCCGCGCCTGTTCACCGGCGCGACCGCGCCGGTCACGCCATCTTCGCGGGTGGCGCCTGCGCCGGCGCGCGCCGCACCCGCACCCGTACCCGTACCCGTACCCGTACCCGTACCCGCACCTGCAGCGGCGCCGACGCCTGCGTCTGCGCCTGAAGCAGCGCCGGAACCCGGGCCTGCACCATCGTTCGTCGCCGAACCGGTCGTCGAACCGGTCGCACGGCCGGTTCCAGGCCGTGGCCCGGAGCCGGTGTCGTCGTTGTCGCTGGAGCCCGAGGTCGCGCCGGTGCTGGCGGAAGTCGCGGTTGCCGAACCGCTTGCGCCGCACTGGACGTCGGCCCCGGCGCTGGTCGGTGCGCCGCCGGTGTCGCCGATGACGGCCGCCGCGGCGCTCGCGGCCGGCCGCGAGCAGGCCACCACGCCCGCGCGGCAAGTGGAACTCGCGCGCGCCTACCTGGACCTGGGCGATGAAGGCGCGGCGCGCGAACTGCTGCGCGAAGTGCTCGACGGCCGCGACCCGGTTGCCCGCGACATCGCCGCGCGGATGCTGCGGGAACTCTGATCGCGGTGCGCTACGCGCTCGGGATCGAATACGACGGCAGCGGCTTTTCCGGCTGGCAGCGGCTGCAACGTCCAGGTGGGCCCGTGCGCGGGGAACGGACACTCCAGGGCGCACTCGAGGAGGCGTTGTCGTTCGTGGCCGGCGAGCAGGTGGGCACCACCTGCGCCGGCCGCACCGACGCCGGCGTGCATGCCCGCTGCCAGGTGGTGCACTTCGACAGCGAGGCCGCGCGCGGGCCGCGCGCCTGGGCGCTCGGCACCACCTCGAGGCTGCCAGCGGAGATGAGCGTGCTGTGGTGCGTGCCGGTCGCCGCGGAGTTCCATGCGCGCTTCTCGGCCCGCGCCCGCCGCTATCGCTACACCATCCTCAACCGGGCGATGCGGCCTGCCCTGGGTCGCGGGATGCTGGCCTGGGAACGGCGGCCGCTGGATGCCGCCGCGATGCACCGCGCCGCCCAGGCGCTGGTGGGCGAACATGATTTTTCCGCCTTCCGCACGGTGCACTGCCAGGCGCCGCACGCACGCCGGGACCTGCAGCGGATCGCGGTCTCGCGCGAGGCCGACCGGGTCGTGGTCGATGTGCAGGCCAACGCCTTCCTCCATCACATGGTGCGTAATATCGTCGGTAGCCTGATGTGCGTCGGGCGCGGCGAGGCCGGGGAAGGCTGGATCCGCTCCCTGCTCGACGGCCGCGACCGCACGTTGGCCGGGCCGACGGCACCTTCGTCCGGCCTGGTGTTCATCGGCCCGTCGTACCCGCCAGGATGCGGCTTGCCCGCGGAGGTGACCGCTTGATCCCGATCCAGTTGCGCCGGACCCTTTTCCGCACCCGTATCAAGGTGTGCGGCATGACCCGTTCGGGCGACGTCCGGCTGGCCAGCGAACTCGGCGCGGACGCGATCGGCTTCGTGTTCACCGGCGACGGCCCGCGCCGGGTGACACCGTCGCAGGCCAGGACGATGCGCGCCGCGATGGCGCCGCTGGTCGACGCGGTCGCCCTGTTCCAGGACAACGAGCTGGAGGAAGTGCGCGAGGTCGTGCGCCTGGTGCGTCCGAGCCTGCTGCAGTTCCATGGCGACGAACGGGATTCGTTCTGCCGCGGCTTCGGCGTGCCCTACCTGAAGGCGATCCCGATGGGTGGCAAGGCGCGCGCGCCAACCGCGCTGGAACTGCATCGCGAATACCCGGGCGCGGCCGGCTTCATCTTCGACGGCAACCGCAGCGGCGAACCGGGAGGCGGCGGCAAGGCGTTCGACTGGACCCGGCTGCCCAAGGACCTGACCAAGCCGGTGCTGCTGGCCGGCGGCCTGAAGCCCGGCAACGTGTTCGATGCCGTGACCACCGCGCTGCCGTGGGGGGTGGACGTCTCCACCGGCGTGGAATCCGAACCCGGGATCAAGGACGGCGAGCGCCTGCGCCGTTTCGTCGAAGAGGTGCGCCGCGCCGACTGCCATGTCGAGAACGACGATCCCTGAGCCAACACGAACAGGAAGCAACCCCTTGGATTTCCATGCATGGCCCGATGCCGGCGGCCACTTCGGCCAGCACGGCGGACGCTTCGTCGCCGAAACCCTGGTCGAGCCGCTGCGCGAGCTGGCCGCGGCCTACGACGCCGCGCGCGCGGACCCGGCTTTCCAGGCCGCGCTGGACGACGACCTGGCCCATTACGTCGGCCGCCCGAGCCCGATCTACTTCGCGCAACGCCTGAGCAGGGAGGCCGGCGGAGCACGGATCCTGCTCAAGCGCGAGGACCTCAACCACACCGGCGCGCACAAGGTGAACAACACGGTCGGCCAGGCATTGCTGGCCAGCCGGATGGGCAAGACCCGGATCATCGCCGAGACCGGAGCCGGGCAGCACGGCGTGGCCAGCGCCACGGTCGCGGCGCGCCTGGGCCTGGAATGCGTGGTGTACATGGGTGCCACCGACATCGCGCGGCAACAGGTCAACGTCGACCGCATGCACATGCTGGGCGCGACCGTCGTGCCCGTGCACGCGGGATCGGCGACGCTCAAGGACGCGCTGAACGAGGCGATGCGCGACTGGGTGGCGAACGTCGCCGACACCTTCTACATCATCGGCACCGTCGCCGGCCCCGATCCGTACCCGCGAATGGTCCGCGACTTCAACGCCGTGGTCGGGCGCGAGGCGCGCGCGCAGATGCTCGCCGGATACGGACGATTGCCGGACGTGGTCACCGCTTGCGTCGGTGGCGGCAGCAACGCGATCGGCATCTTCCATGCCTTCCTCAACGATCCCGGCGTGCGCCTGGTCGGTGCGGAGGCGGCGGGCGAGGGCATCGCCAGCGGCCGCCATGCGGCGTCGCTGTCGGCCGGCCGCCCGGGCGTGCTGCACGGCAATCGCACCTACGTCCTGTGCGACGACGACGGCCAGGTCACCGAGACCCATTCGGTGTCCGCCGGCCTGGATTACCCCGGTGTCGGCCCCGAACACGCCTTCCTCAAGGACCAGGGCCGGGCTGAATACGTCGGCGTGACCGATGAAGAGGCGCTGGCGGCGTTCCACCTGCTGGCACGAACCGAGGGAATCCTGCCCGCGCTGGAATCCAGCCACGCCATCGCCCAGGCCTTGAAACTGGCGCGCGCGCTGCCGCCGGACGGCCTGGTCCTGTGCAATCTCTCCGGCCGCGGCGACAAGGATGTGCATACGGTCGCCGCACGCGAGACAATCCACGCTTTCACCTGACCGAGGCTTCACCCCGTGACCGACCAGACCCAGGGCCAGGAGCCCACCCAGCAGGCCGCCCAGCAAGGCCAGCAGCTCGACCCGGCATTCTTCACCTGCGTCAACGAATACCTGGAACTGACCAACCGGCAGTCCAAGGAGCAGGGCCTCAAGCGCATCGCCATGGCCAGCATCTATGCCGCGGCGCGCTTCAACGCGCACGTGTACCTTGCCAATGCCGGCACCCAGGCAGGTGCGGACCGTCCGGCATTCCTCGACTACATGACCAACATGTACCGCAGGATGCTCAACGAACACCTGGACGGCCTTGGCGCGGAGCGCGGCATGGACGTCGGCGAATCCGAGCTGGCCGCCGAATACGCCGCGGCCGGCTACACCCCGCCGGGGCGCCCGCTGGGCACCGGCGACAGCGCTGGATGAAGAATCGGCTGCAGGCGCGTTTCGGCGCGCTTGCGCGGTCCGGGCGCAAGGCGCTGGTGCCGTTCGTCACCGCGGGCGATCCGTCGCTGGCGGCGACGGTCCCGGTCCTGCATGCGCTGGTCGGCGCCGGCGCCGATGTCCTCGAACTGGGGGTGCCGTTCTCCGACCCGATGGCGGACGGCCCGGTGATCCAGCGCAGTTCCGAACGCGCGCTGGCGCGCGGCGCCGGGCTGGGCTGGGTGCTGGCGGCGGTACGCCGGTTCCGGGAAACCGACGCCGACACGCCCGTGGTGCTCATGGGCTACCTCAATCCGGTGGACATCCGCGGTCCGGCGGCGTTCGCCCGCGAGGCGGTGGCCGCCGGGGTCGACGGGGTGTTGCTGGTGGACCTGCCGCCTGAAGAAGCGGCGGCGTTCCGCGACGCGTTCGACGCGGAGGGCCTGGCGCTGGTGGCGCTGGCGTCGCCGACGACGTCCGACGCGCGCCTGGAGGCGGTGTGGGCCAGTGCCCGAGGCTATCTCTACTACGTGAGCCTGGCCGGGGTCACCGGCGCGGCGGTCGGCGACGCAAGCGCGGTCGCCGCGCGCCTCGACCATGTGCGCGGACGGTGCCCGCTGCCCGTGGTGGTGGGCTTCGGCATCAAGGATGCGGCCACCGCCGCCGCGATGGCGGCGCACGCCGATGGCGTGGTCGTCGGCAGTGCGTTGGTCGAGGCCCTGGCGGGGGCCGACGATGCCGCGGATGCCGCCATGCGCGCCGCCGCGTTCCTGGCGCCGCTGCGGACCGCGCTCGACGGCGTTCGCGCGCCCCTGCGCTAAAATCTCCGTTTCGCCCGATCCCCCTCGAGTACGCCCCTTTGAGTACGCCTGAATGAGTTGGCTGAAGAAACTGATGCCCGGGGCAGGGATCCGCACCGAGGCCGCCGCCGGACGCAAGCGCAGCGTTCCCGAGGGCCTGTGGGAAAAGTGCGACAGGTGCGGCGCGGTCCTGTACCGGCCGGAACTCGAGGAAAACCTCGAGGTCTGCCCGAAGTGTTCGCACCACATGCCGATCCGTGCGCGGGCGCGGCTGGCGGGCTTCCTGGACCCCGGCACGGGGGTCGAGATCGGCGCGGAGCTGGGCCCGACCGACGTGCTCAAGTTCAAGGACCAGAAGAAGTATTCGGACCGGATCAAGGCCGCGCAGAAAAGCAGCGGCGAGCGCGACGCGCTGATCGCCCTGGAAGGCGCGCTGGCCGGGCGCCCGATCGTCGCCTGCGCCTTCGATTTCGCGTTCATGGGCGGCTCCATGGGCTCGGTGGTGGGCGAGCGTTTCGCGTTGGCCGCCGAACGCGCGATCGAGCTCGGCTCGCCGCTGGTCTGCTTCACCGCCAGCGGCGGCGCGCGGATGCAGGAAAGCCTGTTCTCGCTGATGCAGATGGCCAAGACGTCGGCGGCGCTGGGGCGCCTGCGCGCCGCGCGCCTGCCGTACATCTCGGTGATGACCCACCCCACCACCGGCGGCGTCTCCGCCTCGCTGGCGATGCTGGGCGACATCAACCTGGCGGAACCCGAGGCCCTGATCGGCTTCGCCGGCCCGCGCGTGATCGAGCAGACCGTGCGCGAGACCCTGCCCGAAGGCTTCCAGCGTTCCGAGTTCCTGGTCGAGCACGGCGCGGTCGACCAGATCTGCGACCGCCGCGAGCTGCGCGAGCGCATCGCCCACCTGCTGGCGATGATGATGCGCCAGCCGGTGCCGGAGGAAGTCGCGGAAGTGCAGGCATGAGCCGTCGCTACTTCGGCACGGACGGGATCCGCGGCCGGGTCGGCGAAGGGCCCATTTCCGCCGATTTCGTCCTGCGCCTGGGCAATGCCTACGGCTATGCGCTGCCGCGCAACGACTGGCGCAAACCGGTGGTGATCATCGGCAAGGACACCCGCATCTCCAACTACATGTTCGAGGCGGCGCTGGAGGCCGGCCTCGTCGCCGCCGGCGTGGACGTGCAGCTGATGGGCCCGATGCCGACGCCCGCGGTCGCGCACCTGACGCGCTCGATGCGCGCCGATGGCGGCATCGTCATCTCGGCCTCGCACAACCCCCACTTCGACAACGGCATCAAGTTCTTTTCAGCGCATGGCGAGAAGCTCGACGACGCCACCGAGCTGGAGATCGAGGCGGCGCTGGAGCAGCCGTTCCGAACGGTGCCGTCCGAAGCCCTCGGCAAGGCCGTGCGCACGCGCGACGCGATCGGCCGCTACGTCGAGCATTGCAAGAACTCGGTGCCGCGAGGCTTCGACCTCGGCGGCTTGCGGATCGCGATGGATTGCGCCAACGGCGCCACCTACCAGATGGGTCCGCTGGTGCTGCGCGAACTTGGCGCGCGGGTCGACGCGATCGGCGTCGACCCGGACGGGACCAACATCAACGCGGGCGTGGGTTCGACCCATCCCGAAACGCTTGTCGCACGGGTGCGCGCCACCGGCGCGGACCTCGGCATCGCCTTCGACGGCGACGGCGACCGCGTGCTGTTCGTCGACCGCGACGGCCGCGTCTGCGACGGCGACGACCTGCTTTACGTGCTGGCACGCGACTGGCAGGCCAGCGGCCGCCTGCGCGGCCCGGTGGTCGGCACGCTGATGAGCAACTTCGGCTTCGAGCGCGCGCTGGGCGAACTCGGCATCCCGTTCGTGCGCGCCAAGGTCGGCGATCGCCACGTCCACCAGGCCCTGCTGCAGCACGATGGCGTGCTCGGCGGCGAGGCCTCCGGCCACCTGCTGTGCCTGGATTGCGCGAACACCGGCGACGGCATCGTCAGCGCGCTGCAGGTGCTGGACGTGCTGCACCGGCGCGGGATCGGCCTGGGCGACGCGCTGCAGGGCATGCGACGGGTGCCGCAGATGACCGTCAACGTGCGTTACGGCAATGGTGCCCGCCCTGCCGAAGCGGCCTCCGTCCGCGAGGCCCTGGCGCGGGCGCAGCAGGCGGTGGAAGGGCGCGGTCGCGCCTTCCTGCGGCCTTCGGGCACCGAACCGGTGGTCCGGGTCACGGTCGAAGCCGACGACGCCGCACTGGTGCAATCCACCCTCGACACCCTGGCCGACGCCGTGCGCGCGGCCGCGGAACACTGACCCATGAACGCCGCGACCCCCACGATCCCCACGTTCGACATCCGCCGCTTCACCCATCCAGCCAGCGCCGCCGACCGCGAGGCCTTCGTCGCCGAGCTGGGCGCCGCCTATCGCGAGTGGGGTTTCGCCGGCATCCGCGGCCACGGCATCCCCCAGGCGCTGATCGACCAGGCCTACGCGGTGTTCCAGCGCTTCTTCGCGCTGCCCGACGCGACCAAGCGCCAGTACATCCTGCCCGGGAGTGGCGGCGCGCGCGGCTATACCCCCTTCATGGTCGAGACCGCGAAGGATTCGCGCTACCCGGACCTCAAGGAGTTCTGGCACGTGGGCCGCGAAATCCCGCGTGACTCGCGCCACGCCGGCAACATGCCGGCGAACCTGTGGCCGGCGGAGATACCGGAGTTCCGCGAGGTCGCCTACGGCCTGTACACGGCGCTCGACCAGCTCGGCACCCAGGTGCTGTCCGCGCTGGCGCTGCACATCGGCCTGCCCGGGGACTGGTTCGACGACAAGGTCGACCAGGGCAACTCGATCCTGCGCCCGATCCACTATCCGCCGATCACCACCGCCGACGTCCCCAACGTGCGCTCCGGCGCGCACGAGGACATCAACCTGATCACGCTGCTGGTCGGCGCCAGCGCCGCCGGCCTGGAGGTGCTGTCGCGCAAGGGCGAATGGGTCCCGTTCACCGCCGCCGAGGACACCATCGTGGTCAACATCGGCGACATGCTGCAGCGCTACACCAACCACGTGTACCCGTCGACCACCCACCGCGTGGTCAATCCGCCGGGCGACGCCGGGCGCCAGCCGCGCTATTCCACGCCGTTCTTCCTGCACCCGAATCCCGATTTCCTGATCGAGGTGCTGCCGTCGTGCGTGACCGCCGGCAATCCGAACCGGTATCCGGAACCCATCACCGCGCAGGGCTACCTCGACGAGCGGCTGCGCGAGATCAAGCTGAAATGACCAACACCGAGGAGCACGCGATGCGCCGCAGGATCGTGGCCGGCAACTGGAAACTGCATGGCGACCGCGCCTTCGCGCATGCGCTGCTGGACGCGATCGTCGCCGCGCCGCGGCCGGCGGGCGTGGACCTGGTGGTGCTGCCGCCGCTGCCGTACCTGGCCGACCTGGTGGAGGAATACGGCCCGCGCGGCATCGGTTTCGGTGCCCAGGACGTCAGCGCCAATGAAAAGGGCGCGTACACCGGCGAGGTCTCGGCGCGGATGCTGGCCGACGTCGGCGCGCGCCATGGCCTGGTCGGCCATTCCGAGCGCCGCGAATACCACGGCGAAAGCAGCGAACTGGTGGCCCGCAAGTTCATGGCCGCGAAGGCGGCCGGGCTGGTGCCGATCCTGTGCGTGGGCGAGACCCTGCAGCACCGAGAGGCCGGCCAGACCGAATTCCGCATCGAGGCCCAGCTGCAGCCGGTGCTGGAACTGGGCGGGGCCGCGGCCTTCGACGGCGCCATCGTCGCCTACGAGCCGGTCTGGGCGATCGGTACCGGCCTGACCGCGACGCCGGAGCAGGCGCAGGCGGTGCACGCCTTCATCCGTGGCGAAATTGCCGCGCGCGATGCTAAAATCGCGGGCTCGCTGCCGATCCTGTATGGCGGCAGCTGCAAGCCCGACAACGCCGCCGCGCTGTTCGCACAGCCCGACGTCGATGGCGGCCTGATCGGTGGCGCGTCCCTGGCGGCCGCCGATTTCCTCGCAATCGCCGAGAGCTTCACCTGATGCTGATCCTGATCGTCAACGTGGTCTATGTGCTCATCGCCATCGCGATGATCGCGCTCATCCTGATGCAGCGCGGCGCCGGTGCGCAGGCGGGCTCGGGCTTCGGCGCCGGCGCGTCGGCCACGGTGTTCGGCGCCCGGGGCGCCTCGAACTTCCTGTCCAAGAGCACCAAGTGGCTGGCGATCGCGTTCTTCGTGATCAGCCTCGGCATGGCCTGGTACGCGACCAATCGCGCCACCAGCCAGGGCCCGGTTCAGCAGGACCTGGGCGTGATGTCGCAGGTTCCCGCCGCCCCCGCGGCCACGCCGGCGCGTGACGACGGCGTGCCCGCCGCGCCCGCGCAGTCGGCACCGCAGCCGGCGGCGCCGGCCGCCACGCCAACGGATTCCACGGTGCCGGCGGCACCGGACACGCCCCCGCCGCAACAGCCGGCGCCCGCCGGCGGTTGATCCACAGCTACAATAAACAGCTTGCCCAGGTGGCGGAATTGGTAGACGCACTACCTTGAGGTGGTAGCGGCTTAGGTCGTGGGGGTTCGAGTCCCCCCTTGGGCACCATCGGTATCGAATTCCAGGCACGGATGCCTGGATTCACGGCCAGGAGGCCGGAAGAGGACGCGCACGTGCTGGCCGAATACCTGCCGACCCTGCTGTTCCTGATCGTGGCCACCGGCATCGGTGTCGCCCTCATCCTCGTCGGCAACATCCTCGGCCCGAAGCGGCCGACCGCGGAGAAGCTCTCGCCGTACGAGTGCGGGTTCCCGGCGTTCGACGACGCACGCATGCAGTTCGACGTGCGCTATTACCTGGTCGCGATCCTGTTCATCGTCTTCGACCTGGAAATCGCCTTCGTCTTCCCCTGGGCCCTCGTGTTCCGCGAACTCGGCGTATTCGGGCTGGTGGAGATGGGCGTGTTCCTGTCGCTGCTGGTGATCGGGTTCATCTACGTCTGGAAGAAGGGAGCCCTGGAATGGGAGTGATCCAACGGCTCGAGACGATGGCGAACAACCCGCTGCCCGACGGCCGGGTCGACGACATCCTGCGCCCCGAAGGTGAAAACCCGCTGCTCGAGCGCGGCTTCGTCACCACGAGCATGGACGCGCTGTGGAACTGGGCGCGCACCGGCTCGATGTGGCCGATGACTTTCGGCCTGGCCTGCTGCGCGGTCGAGATGATGCATGCCGGCGCCTCGCGCCTGGACCTGGACCGCTTCGGCGTGGTGTTCCGCCCGTCGCCGCGGCAGTCGGACGTGATGATCGTCGCCGGCACGCTGGTCAACAAGATGGCGCCCGCGCTGCGGAAGGTCTACGACCAGATGCCCGACCCGAAGTGGGTGATCTCGATGGGCAGCTGCGCCAACGGCGGTGGCTACTACCACTATTCCTACTCGGTCGTGCGCGGCTGCGACCGCATCGTGCCGGTGGACGTGTATGTCCCGGGTTGCCCGCCGACCGCGGAGGCGCTGGTGTACGGAATCCTGCAGCTGCAGAAGAAGATCCGCCGCGCGAGCGTGTTCGGCGACGACGCGGTCGCGCCCGGTCCCGCGCGGGCGGGAGTGCCGCGCTGATGGAAACGCCGACGATGTTCGCCGAACGCCTGCGCGCACGCTTCGGCGAAGCCAGTGTCACCGTCGCCCCGCCGCGCGGCGAAATCGGGCTGGAGCTCGAGCCCGGCGACTGGCACGACGCCTGCCGCGTGCTGCGCGACGAGTTCGGTTTCGAACAGATGATCGACCTGTGCGGCCTGGACATGCTCGGCTACGGCAGCGACGAGTGGGACACCGGCGTCTCTTCGGAAGGCTTCAGCCGCGGCGTGCAGGGGCGCGGTCCGGGCCGCTTCCGCTTTGGCGAGCAGCCCAGCGCCCAGTTCCCGCAACCGCAGGGCGTCGCCCCGCTCGAGCCGCCGGCGCGCCGTTTTGCCGTGGTCGCGCAATTGCTGTCGCTGCGGCACAACCGGCGCCTGCGCGTGCGCGCATTCGCGGCCGACGACGCGCTGCCGGCCCTGGACTCGATCACCGACCTGTGGCCGGTGGCCAACTGGTTCGAGCGCGAGACCTTCGACCTGTTCGGCATCGCCTTCACCGGCCATCCGGACCTGCGCCGCATCCTCACCGACTACGGTTTCATCGGCCATCCGTTCCGCAAGGACTTCCCGCTGATCGGCAACGTCGAGGTGCGCTACGACCCCGAGCGGCAGCGCGTCGTGTACGAGCCGGTGACGTCGGTCGAAGTGCGGGTCAACGTCCCGCGCGTGATCCGGGACGACGCGCGCTACGCGACCGCGATCGGCGCGGACCGCGACCTGCGCGTGGACAGCGGCATCGGTCCGGCCGACATCGGCAAGCCGACCACGCCGCCGGTTCCCAACCCGTCGCCGGTGCGCAGGGGGTCCGTGCGATGACCCAGGAAATCCGCAACTACACGATGAACTTCGGGCCCCAGCACCCCGCCGCGCACGGCGTGCTGCGACTGATCCTGGAGATGGACGGCGAGGTCGTGCAACGCGCCGATCCGCACATCGGCCTGCTCCATCGCGGCACCGAGAAGCTGGCCGAGTCGAAGCCCTTCAACCAGTCGATCGGCTACATGGACCGCCTGGACTACGTGTCGATGATGTGCAACGAGCATGCGTACGTGCAGGCGATCGAGACCCTGATGGGGATCGAGGCGCCGGAGCGTGCGCTGTGGATCCGCACCCTGTTCGACGAGGTCACCCGGATCCTGAACCACCTGATGTGGGTCGGTTCCAACGGCCTCGACCTCGGCGCGATGGCGGTGATGCTGTACGCGTTCCGCGAGCGCGAGGAGCTGATGGACGTGTACGAGGCGGTCTCGGGCGCGCGCATGCACGCGACCTACTACCGCCCGGGCGGCGTCTACCGCGACCTGCCCGAACGCATGCCGCAGTACCGCGAATCGCCGTGGAAGAAGGGCAGCCAGCTCAAGCGCTTCAACGAGTGGCGCGAGGGCTCGATGCTCGATTACCTGCAGGCGTTCGCCACCGACTTCCCGCGCCGCGTCGACGAGTACGAGACGCTGCTCACCGACAACCGCATCTGGAAGCAGCGCACGGTCGGCATCGGCGTGATCGACGCCGACAAGGCCAAGGCCTGGGGCATGACCGGCCCGATGCTGCGCGGCTCCGGCGTGGCCTGGGACCTGCGCAAGACCCGGCCGTACGCGAAGTACGCCGAGGTCGACTTCGACATCCCGGTCGGTACCGAGGGCGATTGCTACGACCGCTACCTGGTGCGCATCGCCGAGATGCGCCAGTCGGCGCGGATCATCCTGCAGTGCGTCGCCTGGCTGAAGGCCAATCCCGGTCCGGTGATGGTGGACAACTTCAAGGTCGCGCCTCCCTCCCGGCAGGAGATGAAGGACGACATGGAAGCGCTGATCCACCACTTCAAGCTGTTCTCCGAGGGCTATTGCGTGCCCGCCGGCGAAACCTACGCCGCAGTCGAGGCGCCGAAGGGCGAATTCGGCTGCTACCTGGTGTCCGACGGCGCCAACAAGCCGTTCCGCGTGCACCTGCGTGCCCCGGGCTTCGCCCACCTGTCGTCGATGGATGCGGTGGTCCGCGGCCACATGCTCGCCGACGTCGTCGCCATGATCGGCACCTACGACGTCGTGTTCGGGGAGATCGACCGATGAGGAGCCGCGACCGATGAGAGCCACCGGCAATTTCGAAGCTTGCCGCAACGTCGACCCGATGGTCGCGCTGAGCGACGCCACGCGCGCGCACATCGATCATTGGCTGGCCAAGTTCCCGCCCGACCGCAAGCGCTCGGCGGTGATCCAGGGCCTGCACGCGGCGCAGGAGCAGAACGGCGGCTGGCTGAGCGACGAACTGATCGCCGCGGTCGCCAGGTACCTGGACCTGCCGCCGGTGTGGGCCTACGAAGTGGCGACGTTCTATTCGATGTTCGAGACCGGCAAGGTCGGTCGCCACAACGTCGCCTTCTGCACCAACATCAGCTGCTGGCTCAACGGCGCGCAGGAACTGGTCGCGCACGCCGAACAGAAGCTCGGCTGCAAGCTGGGCGAGTCCACCGCCGACGGCCGCGTCTACCTCAAGCGCGAGGAAGAGTGCCTGGCCGCGTGCTGCGGCGCGCCGGTGGTGGTGATCAACGGGCATTACCACGAGAAGCTCGACGCGGCCAAGGTCGACGAGCTGCTCGAGGGGCTGGAGTGAGGCAGGACGAGATGGCACACGGCAGTCAGCACGACTATTCCCAGCCGACCGGCCCGGTCGGCCCTGCGCCGCAGGAGCACAACGTCGTCTACACGACGCTGCACTTCGACAAGCCGTGGTCGTACGAGAACTACCTCAAGACCGGCGGCTACAGCGCGCTGCGCAAGGTGCTGGAAGGAAAGATGGACCGCGCCGCGCTGATCGAGATGGTCAAGCAGTCCGGCCTGCGCGGCCGCGGCGGCGCGGGCTTCCCGACCGGGCTGAAGTGGAGCTTCATGCCCAAGCACGACGGCGAGAAGTACATCCTGTGCAACTCGGACGAGTCCGAGCCCGGCACCGCCAAGGACCGCGACATCCTGCGCTACAACCCGCACGCGGTGATCGAGGGCCTGGCGATCGCCTGCTACGCCACCAACACGAAGGTCGCCTACAACTACCTGCGCGGCGAGTTCCACCACGAGCCGTTCGAGCACCTGGAAGAGGCGACCCGCGAGGCCTACGCCAACGGCTGGCTCGGCAAGGACATCCTCGGCAGCGGCGTGGACATCGATATCTTCAACGCGCTCGGCGCTGGCGCCTACATCTGCGGCGAGGAAACCGCGCTGATGGAGTCGCTGGAAGGCAAGAAGGGCCTGCCGCGCTACAAGCCGCCGTTCCCGGCCAACTTCGGCCTGTACGGCAAGCCGACCACGATCAACAACACCGAGACCTACGCCTCGGTGCCGGCGATCGTGCGCAACGGCCCGGAGTGGTTCCTCAACCTGGGCAAGCCCAACAACGGCGGCGCCAAGGTGTTCTCGGTGTCCGGCCACGTCAACAAGCCGGGCAACTACGAGATCCGCCTGGGCACCCCGTTCGCGGAACTGCTGGAAATGGCCGGCGGCGTGCGCAACGGACACAGGCTCAAGGCGGTGATCCCCGGCGGTTCGTCCATGCCGGTGTTGCCGGCGGAAACGATGATGGGCCTGACCATGGATTACGACGCGATCCAGAAGGCTGGCTCCGGCCTGGGTTCGGGCGCGGTGATCGTGATGGACGAAACCGCGTGCATGGTCCGCGCCTGCCAGCGCATCGCCCGTTTCTACATGAAGGAAAGCTGCGGCCAATGCACGCCGTGCCGCGAGGGCACCGGCTGGATGTACCGCATGGTGACGCGCGTGGCCGAGGGCCAGGCGACCAGCGCCGACCTCGACATGCTGCGCGAGGCGTCCAAGCAGATCGAGGGACACACCATCTGTGCCTTCGGCGAGGCCGCGGCGTGGCCGATGCAGGGCTTCCTGCGCCATTTCCGCGACGAATTCGAGTACCGCATCCTCAACGGCCGCTTCCTGGTCGACGACGAGCGCAATGGCACCGTAGTGGCCAGGCAGGTGGCGGCATGAGCGCCCAGCCCGTGAACCCGAACCTGCCGCCCGACCACGTCACGATCTTCATCGATGGCGTCGAGCTGGCCGCGCCCAAGGGTTCGATGATCATCCAGGCGGCGGACAAGGCAGGGATCCCGATCCCGCGCTTCTGCTACCACGACAAGCTGTCGATCGCCGCCAACTGCCGCCAGTGCCTGGTCGACGTCGAGAAGATGGGCAAGCCGGCGCCCGCCTGCGCCACGCCGGTGATGGACGGCATGCAGGTGCGCACGCGCAGCGACAAGGCGCTGCACGCGCAACGCAACGTCATGGAATTCCTGCTCATCAACCACCCGCTGGACTGCCCGATCTGCGACCAGGGCGGCGAGTGCGAACTGCAGGACCTGTCCATGGGCTATGGCCGCTCGGTGTCGCGCTTCGCCGAGCGCAAGCGGGTCGTCGCCGACGAGGACATGGGGCCGCTGGTCGCGTCCGAGATGACCCGCTGCATCCATTGCACGCGCTGCGTCCGCTTCACCGCCGAGATCGCGGGCACCTACGAGCTGGGCGGGATGATGCGCGGCGAGAACCTGCAGATCGGCACCTACGACGGCAAGCCGCTGACCACCGAACTGTCGGGCAACGTGATCGACGTCTGCCCGGTCGGTGCGCTGACGAACAAGGTGTTCCGCTTCCGCGCGCGTCCCTGGGAACTGATTGCCCGGGAATCGCTGGGCTACCACGACGCGCTGGGCAGCAACCTGTTCCTGCATGCGCGCCGCGGCGACGTGCTGCGCACGGTGCCGCGCGACAACGAGGCGGTCAACGAGTGCTGGCTGTCCGACCGCGACCGCTACTCGCACCAGGGCCTGTACGCCGACGACCGCGCGACCCGGCCGATGCTGCGCGAAGGCGGCGAGTGGCGCGAAGCCAGCTGGGACGAGGCGCTGGCGCGCGCGCTGCAGATCCTGCGCGACAACGGCGCCGACCAGCTGGGCATGCTGGTGCACCCGGCCACCTCCAGCGAGGAGGGCGAGCTGCTGGTGCGCCTGGCCGAGGCCCTCGGCACCGGCAACCTGGACCATCGCATCGCCCAGCAGGACCTTTCGGCGCACGCCGAGCCGTTCGCGATGCCGGTCGCCGACATCGGCCATGCCGATGCGATCGTGATCGTCGGCTCGCAGCTGCGCCACGAGTTGCCGCTGGTCCACGCCCGCGTGCGCAAGGCGGTCGAGCGCGGGGCGAAGGTGCACGTGGTCAACCCGGTCGACTTCGAGTTCACCTTCAATGTCGCCAGCAAGCGCATCGTGCCGCCGTCGAGGCTGGCCACGGCACTGGGCGAGGTCGAGCTGGGCGAATCCTCCCGCGCGGTGGTGATCGTCGGCGGCGTCGCCGAGGCCGGTCCGCATGCGGCCGCGATCCGCGCGGCGGCACGGGCCTTCGCCACCGCCAACAACGCCGCGCTGTGCCGCATCCCGCAGGGCGCGAACGCGGTGGGACTGTCGCGCGCCGGCGTGTTGCCGAAGTCGCGCGATGCGCGGGCGATGCTGCGCGACGGGCGCGGCGCCTACATCCTCTACGGCATCGAGCCGGGCCTGGACTTCGCCGACCAGGCGCTGGCGATGCGCGCGCTCGGCAATGCGCAGGTCGTGGCCTTCAGCCACTTCGCCTGCGAATCCACCAAGGCGGTGGCCGACGTGATCCTGCCGATCGGGTTGCTGCCGGAAATCGACGCGATCCTGGTCAACCTCGATGGTCGCGAACAGCGCGCCGTCGCCGGCGGCAAGCTGCCGGGCGAGGCACGCGCCGGCTGGCGCGTGCTGCGCGCGATCGGCGGTGCCCTCGAGGCGCCGGGCTTCGAATTCACCGAACTCGCCGAGGTGCGCGACACGCTTGCCAGCCGCGCCTGGCGGCCGGGGCAGGGCGGCAACGCCGCTCCGGTCGACGACGGTCGCGGGCTGGAGCTGGCCGTGTCGCAGGCGATCTACCGCGTCGATGCGGTGCTGCGCCGCGCGGCGGCGCTGCAGGCGCACCCGCTGACCGTGGGCGCCCGCCTGGCGCTGAATCCCGCCGACGCCGCGGCCGCAGGCATCGCCGACGGCGCCATGGCGCGCGTGGCCGTGGGTGATGGCAACGCCACGCTGGCCGCCGTGCTGGATCCGCGCGTCGCTGCAGGCTGCGCCTGGGTCGAGTCCGGGTACGGCGCCACCGCGCCGCTGCTTGCGGCCGGCCGCATCGAGGTGGCCGCGGCATGAACACGGGCAATCCGCTGATGGCGAACGTGGTCGATCCCTTCCGCGACTGGCTGCTTTCGCTGGGCCCGACCGGCCTGGTGGCCTGGGTCGTGCTGCTGATCCTCGGCATCGCCGTGCCGGTGATCCTCGCCGTCGCGTTCTACGTCGTCTGGGAACGCAAGCTGATCGGCTGGATGCACGTCCGCCACGGGCCGATGTACGTGGGCTGGGGCGTGTTCCAGGCCTTCGCCGACGTGTTCAAGCTGTTGTTCAAGGAAGTCATCCAGCCTTCGGCCGCGCACAAGGTGCTGTTCATCCTTGCGCCGCTGCTGGCGCTGGTGCCGGCGTTCGCCGCCTGGGCGGTGGTGCCGTTCGACGCGGGCGTGGTGCTGTCCAACGCCAATGCCGGCCTGCTGTACCTGCTGGCGATGACCTCGCTGGGCGTGTACGGCATCATCATCGCCGGCTGGGCATCGAACTCGAAGTACGCCTTCCTCGGCGCGATGCGCGCCTCGGCGCAGCTGATCAGCTACGAGATCGCGATGGGCTTCGCCGTGGTCAGCGTGCTGATCGCGGCGGGGACGCTCAACCTCAGCGAGATCGTGATGGCGCAGTCCGGCAACGCCGGCTTCCTCGAGTGGTTCTGGCTGCCGCTGCTGCCGTTGTTCGTCGTCTACTTCGTGTCCGGCGTGGCCGAGACCAACCGCCTGCCGTTCGACGTGGTCGAGGGCGAGTCGGAGATCGTCGCCGGGCACATGGTCGAGTATTCGGGCTCGCAGTTCGCGCTGTTCTTCCTGGCCGAATACGCCAACATGATCCTGGTCAGCTTCCTGACCGCGACCTTCTTCCTCGGCGGCTGGCTGAGCCCGATCCCGCCGTCGTGGGTCCCGGACATCCCGGTGGTCTCGACGCTGCTCGGCCACGGCTGGTGGTGGCTGTTCGCCAAGGTGTTCTTCTTCGCCAGCGCGTTCGTGTGGTTCCGCGCGACCTTCCCGCGCTACCGCTACGACCAGATCATGCGGCTGGGCTGGAAGGTGTTCATCCCGGTCACGCTGGTCTGGATCTTCGCCACCGCGCTGATGGCGTACTACGGAGTCTTCGAGGTGGGTGCCTGATGGCCAGGTTGTTCGCATGGTTCAAGGGGCTGCTGCTGATCGAGCTGCTGCAGGGCATGTGGCTGACCCTGAAATACCTGTTCCGTCCCAAGTACACGCTGATGTACCCGATGGAAAAGACGCCGCAGTCGCCGCGCTTCCGCGGCCTGCATGCGCTGCGACGCTACCCCAACGGCGAGGAACGCTGCATCGCCTGCAAGCTGTGCGAGGCGGTGTGCCCGGCGCTGGCGATCACCATCGACTCGGAGCAGCGCGCCGACGGCACCCGCCGCACCACGCGCTACGACATCGACCTGTTCAAGTGCATCTTCTGCGGCTTCTGCGAGGAGTCCTGCCCGGTGGACTCGATCGTCGAGACGCACATCCTCGAATACCACTTCGAGAACCGCGGCGAGAACGTGATCACCAAGCCCCAGCTGCTGGCGATCGGCGACCGCCTCGAATCCGAGATCGCGGCGCGCCGCGCCGCCGACGCTCCCTACCGCTGACCGCGTCGACGAGGAACGCATGGACTTCACGCTGCTCGCCTTCTACGCCTTCGCCTCGGTCGCCGTGCTCGCGGCCTGCGCGGTGATCGGCGTCCGCAACCCGGTGCACGCGGCGCTGTTCCTGGTGCTGACGTTCTTCACCACCGCCTGCACCTGGATCCTGGCCGGCGCCGAGTTCCTGGGCCTGGCGCTGGTGCTGGTGTACGTGGGCGCGGTGATGGTGCTGTTCCTGTTCGTGGTGATGATGCTGGACATCGACATCGCGCGGCTGCGCGAGGGCTACGTGCGCTTCCTGCCGGTCGGCCTGCTGGTGGCGGTGGCGATGCTGGCCGAGATGCTGGTGCTGATCGGCGTGCGCGCGCGGGCGGCGGTCCCGTTCGCCGACAACGCCGCCCTGGCCGCGGCAAACGGCGAGGGCAACACCACCTGGCTGGCGCGGGCGCTGTTCACCGACTTCCTGCTGCCGTTCGAGGTGGCCGCGGTGATCCTGACCGTGGCGGTGATCGCCGCGGTGATGCTGACCCTGCGCCGCCGGCCCGGCGCCAAGCACCAGGATCCGGCATGGCAGGCGCGGGTGCGTGCGGGCGACCGCTTCCGCCTGGTGAAGATGGAAGCCGTCCGGCCGCCGGTCGACGAGCCGCCCGCGGACGCCACCGACACGGAGACCAAGGCATGAGCACGCTCGCCACCAGCCTGTCCCTGGGCCACTTCATCGCCCTCGGGTCGATCCTGTTCTGCATCGCGGTCGCCGGGATCTTCATCAACCGCAAGAACGTGATCGTGCTGCTGATGTGCATCGAGCTGATGCTGCTGGCGGTGAACATCAACTTCGTCGCGTTCTCGCGCGAGCTCGGCGACGCCGCCGGCCAGGTGTTCGTGTTCTTCATCCTCACGGTGGCCGCGGCCGAGGCCGCGATCGGCCTGGCGATCCTGGTCACCCTGTTCCGCAACCGGCGCACGATCGACGTGGCCGCGATCGACACGTTGAAGGGCTGAGCCGATGCCGGGCGTCGAACATATGATTTCCAGCAACGTCCTCCTGGCGATCGCGCTTGCGCCGCTGCTGGGCGCGATCGTGGCCGGCCTGTTCCGCAACGTGATCGGCCGCGCCGGCGCCCACTGGGTGACGATCCTCTCGGTCGCGCTGAGCTGCGGCCTGTCGTGCTGGGTGCTGTGGCAGCTGGTGGGGCAGGGCGCGCCGCCGTTCAACGAGAACGTCTACACCTGGTTCGACGTCGGCAGCTACCAGGCGCACGTCGGTTTCATGGTCGACAAGCTGGCCGCGATGATGATGGTCGTGGTGACCTTCGTCTCGCTGCTGGTGCACGTGTACACCATCGGCTACATGGCCGACGACCCGGGTTACCAGCGCTTCTTCAGCTACATCTCGCTGTTCACCTTCTCGATGCTCATGTTGGTCATGAGCAACAACTTCATGCAGCTGTTCTTCGGCTGGGAAGCGGTGGGCCTGGTCTCGTACCTGCTGATCGGCTTCTGGTTCAAGCGCCCGACCGCGATCTTCGCCAACCTCAAGGCGTTCCTGGTCAACCGCGTCGGCGATTTCGGCTTCATCCTCGGCATCGCCGCGGTGCTGTACTGGTTCGGCACGATGGACTACGCGACGGTGTTCGCCAACGCGCCGACCATCGCCGGGCTCACCGTGCCGGTGTTCGAAGGCCACGAGTGGTCGGTGGCGACGCTGATCTGCCTGTGCCTGTTCGTCGGCGCCATGGGCAAGTCGGCACAGGTCCCCCTGCACGTGTGGCTGCCCGACTCGATGGAAGGCCCGACCCCGATCTCGGCCCTGATCCACGCCGCGACCATGGTCACCGCCGGCATCTTCATGGTCGCGCGGATGTCGCCGCTGTTCGAGCTGAGCGAGACGGCGCTCAACTTCGTGCTGTTCATCGGCGCAACCACGGCGTTCTGGACCGGCCTGATCGGCATCGTCCAGAACGACATCAAGCGCGTGATCGCGTACTCGACCCTGTCGCAGCTGGGCTACATGACCGTCGCGCTGGGCGTTTCCGCGTATTCGGCGGCGGTCTACCACCTGATGACCCACGCCTTCTTCAAGGCGCTGCTGTTCCTTGGCGCGGGCTCGGTGATCATCGCCATGCACCACGAGCAGGACATGCGCCGCATGGGCGGCCTGCGCAAGTACATGCCGGTGACATTCTGGACCATGCTGCTGGGCACGCTGGCGCTGGTCGGGACCCCGTTCTTCAGCGGCTTCTACTCCAAGGACACCATCATCGAGGCCGCCGCGGAACACGCGCACGAGGCCGGCAACTGGGTGGCGACCTACGGCTACTGGGCGGTGCTGCTGGGCGCCTTCGTCACCGCGCTCTACAGCTTCCGGCTGATGTACATGACCTTCGCCGGCGAGGAGCGGTTCCGCGACGCGCACGCGCACGACGACCATGCGCACGACGACCACGGCCACGGCGCGCACGAGCCGCACGAGTCTCCGTGGGTGGTGACGGTGCCGCTGGTGCTGCTGGCCATTCCCTCGGTGGTGATCGGTTTCCTGACGGCCGGCCCGATGCTGTTCGGAACGGACATGATGGGCCACGTCCAGCAGCTGCCGTTCTTCCTCGGCGCGATCGACGTCGCACCGGCCCGCGACGTCGTGGCGAAGCTCGCCGCGGAGGTCTGGCACGGTCCGGTCGAATTCGCGCTGCACGGCTTCAAGGCGCCGACGTTCTGGCTGGCGTTGGCCGGTTTCGCGCTGGCCACGGTGATGTACTGGTGGAAGCCCGACCTGCACGGCAAGGCGCGCCGCGCGTTCGCCTGGCCGGTGCGGGTCCTCGAGCGGAAATACGGCTTCGACGCGCTCTGGATCGGTGGTTTCGCCGGTGGCGGCCGGGCGCTCGGCCGTGCCTCGCGCCTGTTCGACGAGAAGGTGATCGACGGCTTGTTCGTCAATGGCAGCACCCGGCTCGTGGGCCTGGCCGGCGCGCTGCTGCGCAGGTCGCAGTCCGGTTACCTGTACCACTACGCCTTCGCCATGATCCTCGGCCTGATCGCGCTGCTCGGCGTCCTGCTCCTCAACTGGCACTGACCGCATGCCCGAGATGACCTACTCCGCCTTCCCGTTGCTCAGCCTGGTGATCTGGCTGCCGATCATCGGCGGCGTCGCCTGCCTGCTGCTGGGCAACGCCCGGCCCCGGGCCGCCCGCTGGACCGCGCTGGCGTTCGCCGCGGCGACGCTGGTGGCGAGCGTGCCGTTGTTCACCGCCTTCGACTTCGGCCACGCCGGCATGCAATTCGTCGAGGACCTGGCTTGGGTCCCGGCCTACGACATCCGCTACCACCTGGGCGCGGACGGCATCTCGGTGGCGCTGATCGGCTTGACCACGCTGACCACGCTGCTGGTGCTGGTGGGCGCGTGGACCCCGATCCAGTCGCGGGTGAACCAGTACGTGGCCTCGATGCTGCTGCTCGAGGGCGTGATGATCGGGGTGTTCGCCGCGCGGGACGCGATGCTGTTCTACGTGTTCTTCGAGGCGATGCTGATCCCGATGTTCATCCTGATCGGCGTCTGGGGCGGCCCGCGCCGGGTCTACGCATCGCTCAAGTTCTTCCTCTACACCTTCCTCGGCTCGGTGTTCATGCTGGTCGGGCTGGTGTACCTGTACCTGAAGGGCGGCAGCTGGCAGCTGGACGACATGTACCTGTTGCCGCTGACCATGCGCGAACAGACCTGGCTGTTCTTCGCCTTCCTGATCTCGTTCGCGGTGAAGGTGCCGATGTTCCCGGTGCACACCTGGTTGCCGGACGCGCACGTCGAGGCGCCGACCGGCGGTTCGGTGATCCTGGCGGCGATCATGCTGAAGATCGGCGGCTACGGCTTCCTGCGCTTCAGCCTGCCGATCACCCCGGACGCGGGCCACGAGTTCGCCTGGCTGATCATCGCGCTGAGCCTGGTCGCGATCATCTACATCAGCCTGGTGGCGCTGGTGCAGTCGGACATGAAGAAACTGATCGCGTATTCGTCGATCGCGCACATGGGCTTCGTCACCCTCGGCATCTTCATCGCCTTCGCGCTGGTGCGCGAATTCGGCAACATGGACGCCGCGCGCCTGGGCCTGCAGGGCGCGATGGTGCAGATGATCAGCCACGGCTTCATCTCCGGCGCGATGTTCTCCTGCGTGGGCGTGCTGTACGACCGCCTGCACACGCGCAACATCAGCGATTACGGCGGCGTCGCCAACGTGATGCCGTGGTTCGCCGCGTTCTGGATCTTCTTCTCGATGGCCAATTCCGGCCTGCCGGGAACCTCGGGCTTCGTCGGCGAATTCATGGTCATCCTCGCCAGCTTCCAGCAGCACCCGCTGATCGCGTTCGCCGCTGCGACCACGCTGATCACCGGCGCGGCCTACACGCTGTGGCTGGCCAAGCGGATCATCTGGGGCGACATCACCAACCCGAAGGTCGCCACCATGCAGGACATGGACAAGCGCGAGTGGATCGTGCTCGGCACGTTCGCCGCCGGCGTGCTGCTGGTGGGCCTGTGGCCGCGACCGCTGACCGACCTGATGGAGCCTTCCATCGCGCAACTGGCCGGCCAGCTGGCCGCCAGCAAGCTCTGAGGACGCATCCCGATGCTGCAGACCACCGCCACCGCCGTTGCCTTCTCTTCCACCGACCTTCTGCCTCTGTTGCCGGAGCTGGTGCTTGCCGGCGGCGCGTTCGCGTTGCTGATGCTGGACCTGTTCGTGGACGACGCCCGCCGCGTCGCCACCTGGCTGCTGGGCATGGCCCTGCTGGTGGTGGTGGCGTGGATGTCGTTCGCCGGCATCGGCGGCCAGGGCACGGTGCTGGCCGGGATGTTCGTGCGCGACACCATGGCCGACGTGCTCAACGGCGGCGCCTGCCTGCTCAGCGCGGTGGCGCTGGTCTACGCCTGGCCGTTCCTGAAGGAGCGGGGGCTGCACAAGGGCGAGGTCGTGGTGCTGGTGCTGTTCGCCACGCTGGGGATGATGCTGCTGATCTCCGCCGGCAGCCTGGTGATGGTGTACCTGGGCCTGGAGATGCTGGCGCTGTGCTCTTACGCGCTGGTCGCGATCGACCGCGACAACCCACTCGCCTCCGAGGCGGCGATGAAGTACTTCGTGCTCGGCTCGCTGTCCTCGGGCCTGCTGCTGTTCGGCATGTCGCTGCTGTACGGCGCCACCGGGACGCTCGACCTGGCTGCGTTGCGCGCGGCGGTGGAAGGCTCCGGCGAGACCAGCCTGCTGCTCACCGGCACGGTGTTCATGATCGCCGGCATCGCCTTCAAGTTCGGCGCCGCACCGTTCCACATGTGGGTGCCCGACACCTACCACGGCGCACCGACCCCGATCACGCTGTTCATCGGCACGGCGCCTGAACTGGCCTCGTTCGCGCTCGCCTACCGCCTGCTGGAAGCCGGCGTCGGCCCGCTGGACGAACAATGGCGGCTGCTGATCGCGCTGCTGGCCACCGCCTCGCTGGTGATCGGCAACCTCATCGCGCTGATGCAGGCCAACCTCAAGCGCATGCTCGCCTACTCGGCGGTCTCGCACATCGGCTTCGTGTTCCTGGGCCTGGCCGGTGGCGGCGCCGAGGGCTATGCGGCGGCGATGTTCTACATGATCAGCTACGCGATCATGTCGGCCGCGGCGTTCGGCGCGATCATCGTCCTGTCCGGCAAGGGCTACGAAGCGGACACGCTCGACGACTTCAAGGGCCTCAACCAGCGCAGCCCGTGGCTGGCGGGGATGATGCTGTGCGCGATGTTCTCGCTCGCGGGCATCCCGCCGTTCCTGGGTTTCTGGGCCAAGCTCGCGGTGCTGCGCGCGGTCATCGAGGGCGGCATGCTGTGGCTGGCGATCGTCGGCATCGTCTGCGCCGTGATCGGCTGCTTCTACTACCTGCGCGTGGTCAAGGTGATGTACTTCGACGAGCCGCCGCGGGGCGTCCCCGAGCCGCGGCAGGACAAGCCGCTGCGCTGGATGCTCGGAGTCAATGCCATCGGCCTGGTGGTGCTGGGGCTGTTCTGGAACCCGATCATGGCGTGGTGCCAACTGGCCTTCCAGGCCTGACACCGGCCAGCGCGCGGTCGTCGAGGACCAGGCACTGGTCCGCCAGCGCCGCGAGGCCACGGCGGTGCGACACCACCACCAGCACCGTCCGCGGCAGGCGCGCGCGCAGCGCGCCGAGGACTTCCCGTTCGGAGGCGGCGTCGAGTGCGCCAGTGGCCTCGTCGAGCATCGCCAGCGTCGGCTCCCGCAACAGCACCTGGGCCAGCAGCAGCCGTTGCAGCTCGCCGCCGGAGAGCCGGCTGGCGGAATCGTGCAGCGCGGTCTCCAGTCCCCGGGGGGATCGTTGCAGCCGCTTTGCGAGGCCGACATCGGCAAGTGCCTGCCATAGCGCGCCATCGTCCGCGCCTGGCGCCGCCCAATGCAGGCATTCGCGCACGTTCGCGTGCCATGGCCGCACCTGCTGGCTGACGTAGGCGCCCCTGGCGACCAGCGCGCGGTATTCGTCGAAGCCGATCGGCCGCCCCGCGACCTCGGCCTCGAACACGGCCGGCGTCGCCATCCCCGCCAGGATGTCCACCAGGCAACTCTTGCCGATCCCCGAGTCGCCGCAGACCAGGGTCAGCTGGCCCGGAGCGAGCACGAGGTCGCGGACCTCCAGCGCGACGAGCGCGGGCGGCAGCCGCAGCCGGCGGATCCGCAACGTGCGCCGCGCGTCGGCGTCGGGATCGCCCGCGGCGATGGCATGGATCGGCGGTTCCGCATCCAGTGCCATGTAGCGATGCCACAGTTCCAGCGCGGGCAGGGCCGAACGCAGTTGCTGGATGCCCTGCCGGGTGGAGGCCAGGTAAGGCAGCAGCCGCCCGAGCAGCAGGCAGACGGCGATCAGGGTGGCCTGGTCGATGCCGCTCCAGCGGTGGGCCACGACGAAGCCGCCGGCGATCGCGAGTGTCGCCAGCAGTTCCAGCAGCAGCCGCCCGTGCGCCGCGAGTTCCAGTTGCCGGCGATTGGCCCGCGCAAGGCGTTGCGCCACGCCCGCCCAGGATGCGTCATCCGCGTGCTGGCGTCCGAAGGAACGCACGTGGCGCAGGCGCCTGGGAAAGTCCTCGCCGCGCCAGAACAGCCGGGTCATGTCGGCGACGTATTCGCGGCTGCTGCGCGCCTGCTCGCGCCCGAACAGGCGCGCGGCCATCCACCCGAACGCCGCGAACACCGGCAACGCCAGCAACAGCGGCGGCGCCACCCAGGCCGCGAACGCGAGCGTCACCACCGTGGTGACGAACGCCACCAGCAATTGCAGCGCGGCGCTGAAGCCGTGGACGACGACCTCGACGTTGTAGGTGAGGACGTTGGCGATCTCCGCCGAGGTCGAGTCCGCGAGCGCGGCAAGCCGCGCGCCGGCCAGGCGCGAATGCACCTGGCTGCGCAACGCCATGCCGCGGTGCGCAGCCAGTCGCGCCCCCAGGCATGCTCCCGACCAGCGCAACAGCGCGAACAGCGCCATCGCCGTCGCGAACAGCGCTGCATCGCCCTCGATGCTGCGTGGCGAGTCGAACAGGCCGTCGCCGAACGGCAGCGGCGCGCCAGGCTGGAACAGCGGCACCAGCAGCAGTGCCGCTAGGCTGCCGGTGGCCGCGGCGAGCAACGAGGCGAGGACGAAAACCGCGACCTGCAGGCGTTCGGCCCGCCCCAGCGTCGCCGCGAAGGCGCGCAGCGCCGCGCGGCGCCCGTCAGTCGAGCAACTGCCGGAGGACATCGACGGAACTCGCCGGGTGATGGCCGCGATGGAGGACGTGGATTCCCGCCTGCATCACGCGACGCTGGAAGTCGCGCCAGCCCGGTTGCGACATCGCGTGGGCCTGGTCGAGTGCCAGGGCAGCGGCGGCTCCGGCGGCGTCGGCCCTTGCCAGGGTCGCCGCGGACCGCCCCGATGCACGGCCCGAAAGCAGCACCGTGCCGACCAGTTGCAGCGGCGCTGGCGCCAGCCGGACCGGGCGCGGGGCGGCCGCGAGCGCGACCTCGAACTTGCGCACGCCGCTGCGCCGCCGGATCACCGGCGCGCGCGAGATCCACGCGCGCGTCGCCGCGTCCACGCCGTCGAGCGCGTCGGCCTGCACGTGCAGGAAATTCGCCACGCCGGTGGCGAGCATGCATCCGGGGTGGACGAATACCGCGTCCTCCGCGAGGAGTTCCAGCCCCTGGAGCAGGCCGTGCAGCACCAGGGTCGACTTACCGGCGCCGCTGGCGCCGAGCACGAGGATGCCGCGACCAGCGCGGCCCAGGCAGGCCGCATGCAGCGGCACCAGGCCCTGGCAGCGCGCGGCAAGGACGAAGACGGCGAATTCGAGCAATTCATAGCGCAGGTGATAGGGCCGCTCGAGCATTGCGGCGGACGCCATCAGCCGGGCGCGGCGGCGGCGCGGCGACATCACCACGTGGTTGTGCTCGTCCAGGACGCCGTACATCGGCTCAGCGTCGAGCCGGGTGCGCACCGCGGGTGGTTCGCCGGCCCGCGCCGGCGCGCCGGCTCCCAGCCACATGCCGACTTCGATGCGGGGACCTCGCCACGGGAACCGGTGCGCAGGCAGGCCGCCGTACGCCGCGTCGACCTGGTCGAGCAGCGCGCGGCTGTTGCTGCGGAAGCGGAAGCGCGCGCCCATGACCTGCCGTTCCGTGGCCAGGTGCGATGCATGCAGCAGCGGGTTGGATGCGGCGGCGCCTGGGGCGGGGCAGGGCGTCGTGGCGATCATGGCGTGAGTGGGTGCGTCCCGGGCCCGGAAAGGTTGCCGGTCCCGACGCAACCTATGGCCGCCCGGCGGGAACCTACCGCTGACATGGCGACGATCCAGCTAGCGCATTCCTATTTCCTGCGCTTCGACCCGAAGCAATGGGAACGCGGAAAGCCATATCCGCCGCTGGCCACGTTGCAGGTCGCCGCGATGCTGCGCCGCATGGGCCACGAGGTGGCGCTGTTCGATGCGATGCTGGCCGGCGGCACCGGGGAATTCGCGGCCAAGCTGCGTTGCCGGCCGCCGCCGGACCTCGTGCTCCTGTACGAGGACAACTTCAACTTCCTGACCAAGATGTGCCTGGACCGGATGCGGGAAGCGGCCTGCAGGATGGTCGCGGACGCGCGCGCGACCGGCGCCCGCGTGCTCGTCGCCGGTTCCGACGCTTCCGACCGCCCGCAGGCGCTGCTCGCGGCCGGCGCGGACGCGGTGCTCACCGGCGAGGGCATCGGCGCACTGTGCGAACTGCTGGAACGGCTGCGGCAGGAGCCGGACATCGGGCGCGCCGATTGGGTGTCCGGAATCCACGGCGTCGTGTCGGCAGCGACGCCGGTACCGGAGCCGACGGGCGTGTCGCCACCCGATCCCCGGCTGTCGGGAGAGGCGGCGTGGGACCTGGTCGACATGGCCCGATACCGCCGCATGTGGCAGGAGCGCCACGGCTACTTCAGCCTCAACATGGTCGCCTCGCGCGGTTGCCCGTTCCGTTGCAGCTGGTGCGCCAAGCCGATCTGGGGCAACCACTACCGGCAACGCGCCGCCGCCGAAGTCGCCGCCGAGATGGCGTACCTCAAGCAACGCTTCGGTCCCGACCACGTCTGGATGGCCGATGACATCTTCGGCTTCCGCGTCGACTGGCTCGCCGAATTCGCCCGGCACCTCGAGGCGCTGGACGCGCGCGTGCCATTCACCATCCAGATACGCGCCAACATGGTCAGCGAGCGGATGGCCGCCGCCCTGCGCGATGCCGGTTGCGTCGAGGCGTGGATCGGCGCCGAAAGCGGCAGCCAGCGCGTGCTCGACGCGATGACCAAGGACACCACCATCGAGGAGCTGGTGGCGGCCCGCGAGCGGCTGGGAGCGAACGGGATCCGGGTCGGCTTCTTCATCCAGCTCGGCTATCTCGGCGAGAACCTGGACGACCTGCTGGCGACCCGCGCACTGGTGGCGCGCGCCGCGCCGGACGAGATCGGGGTCAGCGTTTCCTACCCGTTGCCCGGCACCCGCTTTTACGAGCAGGTAAAGGCGCGGATGGGCGGAAAGACCCACTGGGAGGACAGTGGCGACCTGGCGATGATGTTCCGCGGCGAACACGACTCGGCGTTCTACCGCGCCTTCCGCGACCTGTTGCACCAGCAGGTCGAGTTGCAGGCCCGGTGGAACGCATTGCTGGACGGCGAGCGGGAGCATCGCCAGCCGTCCGCGCAGGCCGGACCCGCGAGTCCGCGCCGCCACCCGGAGGTGCCCCTTGTTGCCGCCGCTCAGGACTGTTGAAGCCGGCTTGCGGCGGGTGACCGAGGCGCTGGCCGCGGAGCTGGCGCAACCGGGCACGCCGACGCCGCGCTGGAACCCGGTGGAGTGGAGGCTGGCTTCGGCAGCGGCCGTCGCCCACGGCGTATCGCCGCTGCTCGACCGCAGCTGCCGCTGGCAACACCTGGCCTGGCAACGCTTCCTCCGCGACCAGCGCGTGCAGGTCGAGCACCGCCAGCGGCGCATTGCGGCCTTGCTCGGGTCGATCGACGGAGAGGCGCGGGCGGCCGGTTTCCCGGTGGTGCCGTTGAAGGGCTCGGCACTGCATGCGGCCGGCTTGTACGCGCCCGGCGACCGGCCGATGGCGGACATCGACCTGCTGGTCCACGAGGCCGATTCCGCTCCGGCGATCGGGATGCTGCAGGCGCTGGGCTATGTCGAGTCGTACGCGCAATGGAAGCACCGCGTGTTCAAGCCGGTCGGTTCCAGCCCGCTCGCGAGCCTGGGCGAGCATCGCGACACGCCGGTGACGATCGAGCTGCACGTGCGCATCCAGGAACGGCTGCCGGTGCGCACGGTCGACATCACCGAACAGGTCATGCCGCGGGACGCGGCTCCCGGGACCAACGACTACGCGTCGCTCGCCGCGCTGATGGGCCACCTGCTGCTGCATGCAGCCGGCGGCATCTGCGGTCGCAACCTGCGGCTGATGCACCTGCACGACATCGCGCTGCTGTCGCGGCAGATGCGACCCGCCGACTGGGACGCGCTGTGCGCCTGGCACGATGGCGCCGCGCCGTGGTGGGCCCTGCCGCCACTGCGCCTGGCCGAACGCTATTACGGCGGCGCGGTTCCGCCGGCGTTGCTGCACAGGTTGGCGCGGAAATGCCCGCTGCTGCTGCGCGCGCTGTCGCGGCGGCAGGACATGACCCGGGTGTCGTGTTCAGGCCTGTGGCTGCAGCCACTCGCCGGGCTGGAATGGGCACGTTCCACCGGCGACGCCGGCGCCTATCTGCGCGAACGCATCCGCCCCTCGCGCGAAACCGTGCGCGAACGCGAAGACATGCTGCGCACGCAATTGTGGCTGCAGGGCCAGGACTGGGTGCGGATGAGCCATCGCCGACGGGTCCTGCGCTGGCTGGCGCGGCCCGTACCGCGGATGGACACGTTGTACGTGGTACGCGCGGCCATGGAGTCGCGGGCACTGGCCTCCTGACCCGTCGCCGGAGCGCGCATGCAACTCGCCGCCGCCATGCCTGCCGCCGCAACGCCCGCGCCTTGCCACGGTGCCACCGACGAGGGCCTGCTGCCTTCCGATCTCCGCCTGCGCTGCCCGCGTTGCCGCGCCGGCATGGCGGGTGGGACCTGCCCGTCGTGCGGAATGACCGTCGATGTGCGCTGCGGGATCGTTCGCGCGCTGGCGCCCGAGACGCGCGCGCGGCTCGCGGGGTTCATCGATGAGTACGAACGGATACGGGAAGCCGAAGGGCGCGGCAGCGACGATGCCGGGTACTACCTTGGACTTCCGTACAGCGACGCCTCGGGCAGGGATCCGCGCCAGTGGCGAGTCCGCGCCCGCAGCCACGACTATCTCCTGCGCCACCTGTTGCCGGACCGGGATCGCGGTCATGGCGCGAGGGTCCTGGACCTCGGCGCGGGCAACTGCTGGATGAGTTACCGGCTGGCACTGGCCGGCCATCGTCCCTGCGCGGTCGACCTGCTCACCAACGATGCGGATGGCATGGGCGCCGCGCGCCATTTCCGCGCGCGGCTGCCGGCGTTGTTCCCGCGCTTCCAGGCGAGCTTCGAGCAGCTTCCGTTCGCGGACGGGCAATTCGATGCCGCGGTGTTCAACGCCTCGTTCCACTATGCGGGAGATGGCACCGCGGTGCTGCGCGAGGCGTTGCGTTGCCTGGCGCCGGGTGGCGTCGCCATCGTCAGCGACACGCCGTGGTATCCGCGTGCCGGGGACGGCCGCAGGATGCTGGCCGAGCGACAGGCAGACTTCCTGCGCAGGCACGGGACGCCCGGCACGGCATTGCCGATGCTCGGTTTCCTGACCGATGCCCGGTTGCGGGCGATGGAGCGCGCACTGTCGATCCGGTGGGAGATCCACGTGCCCTGGTACGGCGTTGCCTGGGCCTTGCGCCCGGCGCTGGCCATTCTGGGAGGGCGGCGGCGGCCTTCGCGTTTCCGCCTGTACGTGGCGCGCAAGCCCGGATGAGCGCGGGCCCGCTTCACGACCACTGCCGATAGAGGTCTTCGAACGCGCGGGCGGTGGCGTCGGCGTCCTGGCGGATCGCAAGCTGTTGCGCCGCCAACGCCATGCGCAGGCGCAAGGCCTCGTCGCCGAGCACGCGCGCGATCGCGCCGGCCAATGCTTCCGCATCGCCCACCGGCACGATCGCCGCGGCCGCGGGCGCCCATTCGACCAGGTGACCCACCGCGGTGCCGACGGTGGGGACGCCGACCACGGCCGCTTCCATCGCCACCAGCGGGCCCGCCTCATGGTGCGAGGACATCACGTGCAGGTCGGCGGCCACCAGCAGCGGGCGCAGTTCGCGCTGGGTCCTGAAGCCATGGAAACGGACCCGATGCGCCAGGCCGAGCTCACCCGCCAGCGCCTGCATCTCGCCATCCAGGGTGTCCACGCCCACCACGTCGAGGGTGAACGCCGGTTGGTCGCGAGCCAGCAGCGACAGCGCGCGCAACAGCGTCGCCTGGTCCTTGACCCGGTTGAGGCTGGCGACGTGGACCAGGCGGGCCGTCGCCCGGTCGCGCCGGCGCGGCGCAACCGGCGGCCAGGCGCGCAGGTCCACCCCCAGCGGTACCCGATCGGCCGCGATCCCGAGTTCGCGCAAACGGTCGAGCATCGGCGTGCTGGCCGCGCTGACGGCATCGGCGGCGCGCAGCACCAGCGCCTCGCGCAGGCGGCTGGTCCAGCGGCGGCGACCGCCGTACCCGATCCCGTGCAACGCCACCAGTTCGCCACCGGCCACGTGGACCAGGCTGCGCACGCGCAACGACCAGGCCGCGGCCACCGCGACCAGGCCGCAGGAGCCGGAGAAGATCGCCTGGATCCGGTCGAACGGCGCGCGCCGGTGTTCGCGGCGCAATGCCCGGATCGCACGCACCCGCGTCCAGCGTTCGCCGATGTTGTGGACGTGCGCGCCGCCCAGCGTCCACTCGCCGGGTCCTGCTTCCTGGTGCAGCGCGAACACGTGTACTTCGTGGTGGCCCGACAGGCGTTCGATCAGCGCCAGCAGCGCGGGGATCACCCGCCGCTCGCCATCGCGGTCGACGCCGCCGGGTACCACCAGCGCCAGCTTCACTCGAGGCCCCGGGCGTGGCGCGCGGCGACTTCGGCATAGGTGGTGGCCCAGCGGCGGCCGATGGCGGCGAAAGACAGCGTGGCCTCGAAGTGGGCGCGGACCGCATCGCGCAACGGAGGTTGCAGCGCCGCGTCGACCAGCGCCGCGGACAATCGTCGCGGATCGCCGACCGGCCAGAGTCGTCCCACCGTCCCGCCACCGGTCAACGCGCGGAAGGCGGGAATGTCGGTGACCACCGGCGTCGTGCCGCAGGCGATTGCCTCCATCAGTGCATACCCGCCGCCTTCGGCGCGGCTGCCGGACACGAACAGGTCGCTGGCGCGCATCATGGCTTCGACCTGCGCATGCGGCAGCCTGCCGAGCAGGTGCACCCTGTCGGCAAGGACCGGGTGCGCCGCGATCCGTGCCTGCACGGCCTGCAACAACGGGGCGGTCCCGAACGCGCACCACATTTGCAGTCCGGGCAAGCGCGACGCGGCACCGGCGACGCCGTCGATGACGGTCAACGGATCCTTGTGGTGGGCCAGGTGGCCGACCCAGGCGACGCAGGGATCGCCGTGCATGCCGGTGTCGGTGCGCGCACGCTTGCGGTCGCCGGGCGTGAAGCGGCTGGTGGATTCCGGGATCGCGAACACGCGCGCGCCGTCGCCGAGCACGCGCGCGTCGATGAACGGCCGGGCCTGTTCGGTGGAGGTGAAGGAGACCGCGGCGACCGCCGAATGCCAGCGCCGCCAGCGCCTGCGCCGCCACCAGCGCGGCACGCCATCGGCATGGTCCTGGCAGAGCAGCGGCAGCCGCGGCAACCTTCGTGCCACGGCGCAGGCGTCCTCCGCGAAGGCAAGGCCATGCACGTGCAACAGGTCCGCGCCCAGGCCGGAGAGCATCGCGGCCAGGCGGCGGCTGCGCTCGGGTTCGTGCAGCGCAGCGATGTCCAGGAAGTGGTACTCGATGCCGTTGCGCACGATCCGGTCCTGGCGCCAGGCAGCCTGTACCACCGAAATGCGGGTGCCGGCGCTGGCGGCGATCTCGGCGATGTCCACCAGCGAGTGCCATTCCCCGAGCATGTCCGCGTGCGCGCGGCCCGGGGGCAGCGGCAGCAGGTTGGCCTGGACCACGTGCATGGAGGCCTGCCGCGGCTACAGGCCCGAGACCTGCGGCAAGCGCAGGCGCACCAGGCGGTTGGCCAGTTCCAGCTCCCAGGGGTGGCCGAAGCGCGCATGGCGGTAGCGCCAGCCGGCCAGGGTGCGCAGCGCCTGCTTGCCCCAGGCCGGCGAATGCAGGTCCTGCACGGTGGGGAAGCGGCAACGCAACACGGTGACGAAATCGCGGATCCGCCGGCGAAGTCGTTCGTCGAGCCAGGGCGCGTCCGCGTGGCAGGCGTAATCGACCCATTGCGGCGCGGCCCATTCCTCCACGGTGGTCGGGAACACGACCGGCCGGCCGTCGAGGTCGAACACCGGCACGGGCGGGCGCTTGCGGCGGTCGGAAGCGTGGCGGCTTGCGTCCGGCAGCGGCGTGTAGACGTACACGACCACTTCGGTGTCGGGGTTTGCCCGCTTCAACGCGCGGATGAAGTCGAAGGTGCGCTCGGTCTCGGCTTCGGTGTCTTCCGGCGGGGCGACCATGAACGACAGCTCGGGGATCACGCCATGTCGCCGGCACAGCTTGACCACGTCCATGGTCTGGTCGGGGCGCGTGCCCTTGCGGATCTCCTTCAACATCCTGGCATTGGGGGACTCCGCGCCGATGTAGGCCATCCGCAGCCGGCTTTTGCGCACGAGTTCCCATGCATGGTCGGACAGGTCGAGAAGCGCGTCGGCGCGGGCGAAGCACCACCATGGCATCGAGTAGCGGGCCATCACCTCGAGCAACGGCAGCATGTCGCGTTCGCGATCGAAGAAGTTGTTGTCGAAGTACTGCACCGAATCCGCGCCGAGCTCGTTCCTGAACCATGCGAGGTCGCGTTCCAGCCGTGCGGCGGGCGGCAGTTGCGTGGTGCCTCCGAACATCGCGGCCACGCCGCAGAAGGTGCAGTGGAAGCGGCACCCGGTGGCGGCCTGGTGGGCGACGGTGCGTTCCCCCAGGTAGGTGCGCGCCAGGTAGCGGCGCGGATCGCCCAGCTTGTCGTAAGGCAGCAACGTGTCGCCGGCGGCCGGACCGATCGCGCCGTCGGCATTGCGCACGACCTCGCCGGCCTGCTTCCACGCCAGTCCCGGAATGCGCGCGAGGGCGGCCGCGTCGCGGTCGCGGGCAGCGGCAAGCAAGCGCGGCAAGGCATGGTCGCCCGGTCCACGGACGACGTAGTCGACGTACGGCGCGGCAATCGCGGCTTCCGTCTGCAGGGTCGGGAAATAGCCGCCCCAGCAGATCGGCATCCGCGGGAAACGTTCGCGGATCGCGCGCGAGACCGCGATCGACGGCGCCAGTTGCGGACCACCCATGACGGTGATCCCCACCATGTCGAAATGCCCGCGCGCCAGCGCGCCAAGGCTCGCCTGGATGAAGTCGCGATCGACGTTGCCGTCGACGATCTCCGCGTCACCTGCGGCGGTCCGCTGCAGCGCAGCCGCCAGGTGCAGCAAGGCCAGCGGGAATCGCGCGCTGCGCCGCGAGGTGATGGTCGGGTTGATCAACAGGATGCGTGGCAGCTCGGGCATGCGGGGCTCCGGGATCAGCGATGTCGGCGGGCGCGCCGCAGCTGCAGCACCAACGCCACCGGTACCTCGAGTGCGGTGTGGTCGAAGTGCGCGCCGGCCGGGATGTCGGCCGGATCGAGCATCGGTTCCAGTACGTGCTCGATCACGAAGCCGGACGCGGCACAGGCGGCGTGCCAGTGGCTGTAGAGGTGCCTGGTATGCCGGACCGCGTAGCGACTGCCGTCGTGGCTGAAGTCGCGCACCCATCCCAGGGCGTCGCCGATCGGATGGACGTCGCTGCACAACACGCGCCCGCCGGGCCGGACCACGCGCGACAACTCGGCCAGCGCAGCCTGGAGATGGCGAACGTGGCCCAACGCCAGCCCGCAGATACCGAAGTCGGCGCAGTCGTCGCCCAGCGGCAGCGCGGTGAGACTGCCGCACAGCAGTTCCACCGGCGGCTCGTGCCTGCCGGAGAGCGAGGTCGCGGCTCGCCGCAGCATCTGCGGCGACAGGTCCACGCCGATCGCGTGGCTGGCACCGCGATGCCGCGCATGCAGTAGGTAACGGCCACTGCCGCAGCCGGCATCGAGCACTACCCGGCCTTGCAGGGATCGCGGCAGCAGCCCGAGCATGGCGCGTTCCTCCGCCTGCATCACCGGGTTGTGCGCGTGCGGTGGATAGGTGGGCGCCCACAGTGCATAGGCTTGCGCCGGTTCCAGCAGCAGCGGGGCGTCCATCAGCCGGCAACCGTCCGCAGCGTCGAGGCGTCTTCCACGATTGCTTCCAGGCCGGGTTCGAGGGCGATGACTGCCGGGTCGGCCAGGCTGGCCGCCAGGAGCTTTGGTGCGCCGTCCAGGGTCACGGCCACGGTGTCGACGCCGGCCAGCTGGAACCATGCGGCAAGGTCGGGGTCGGCGATGCACGGCAAGCCGTTGCGCACGACGGCCCGAAGCTCGCTCCGGCGCAGGCCCGGCAAGGCGTGGCCGGCGGCGCCGCCGGTGTCGCGGACGACGACCAGGTCGGCCTGGGCGCCCGCATCCAGGCTGCCGCGTCCCGGCATGCGCAGGATGCGCGCGGGCGCCGTGGTCACCAGTTCGAGCAGCTGTCCTGCAGCGAGCTCGTCGCGCAGGATGACACCGCGCATCTCGTCCAGCAGGTCGCGCGAGCCGGTGAGGCGCGAATCGGTGCCCAGCGCCAGCCGGCCGGCTTCGTGCAACCGGCGTGGATCCAGGGTGGCGCCCAGCAGGGCGTGGTTGCTGGCAGGGCACCACACCACCGCGGCATCGCGTTCGATCACGCGCGCGACGTCGCCAGGTCCCAGGCCGACGCCGTGCACCAGCACGCTGTTGGCCGCCAGGCAGCCCAGCGCGTCGAGCGCGGACAACTCGCCGCGCGCGACCTCGTCGGTGCCTTCGGCCAGGTGGATGATCCAGGGACGATCGGGTGGCGTGGCGAGAAAACTGCGCCGCGGGTCCGGGCCGTACTCGTTCCAGCCCGGCGCATAGCTCCAGCCGAAATCGCGCAGCACGGCGACCGGGAAGCCGGGTGCCGCGAACGCGCCATGCCAGGGGTCGTGGTGGGCGACGCAGGTGGTGCCGGCGAGCAGGTTCTTCAGCGCGCCGTGGCGCAGGCGCACCTCGACCGGCAACGCAAGGGCCGCGGCCACCGCCGGCTCGGCGAAGTGCGCCTTGAACGCTTCCATCCATTGGTAGCTGTTGCCGAACGGGCCGCGCTGCGGCAACGGCGGCACCGCGTTGACGTGCAGGTGGTCATGCGCGTTGACCAGTCCCGGGAACACCTGGTGGCCATGCAGGTCGATGCGCGGCGCGCGCGTGCCGGGAAAAGCGGCGACATGTGCGCCGCGGATGCACAGTCGGGTCCGCGTGGTTCGCGCCGGCGAGACCACGGAGGCGCCGCAAAGGTCGAAGCCGGTCGTGGCAGTGGCATGTTCCATCGTTCAGCGCCGGCGCATCACCATCAGGAAGTGGTCGCCCATGGCGCGCAGCAGTGGCCACGCTCCAAGGCGGTCGTCGAGCCGGCCGAGGAGATCGCACCATCGCTGCCGGCGCTGGTGGAAATCCACGAGGTAGGGCGGCGGCATGAACAGGCTGAGCGCACGCTGGCTCTCCAGCGTGAACCGCGCCGCGAACGGCCGATGGAATTCGCGCGGGAGGTAATAGCGGGTCCAGATCATATGGCGGTTCATGCCTACCGGAGTCGCGCCGCGCGCGGCGCGGACCAGCGCCCGCCGCAAGCGCCCGCGCAGCGTGTAGTGGGCCAGTTCCCAGGGACAGATCCGGCCCATGACCGAGAACACCAGGACGCCGCCGGGGACGAGGAGGCGCGCGCAGTGCCGCGCGGCCTCGCCGAGGTCCGGGACGCAATTCATCGGCCCGAGGTTGGAATAGATGCCGTCGAACCTGCCCTCGAGCTGGTCGAGCTGCTGGATGCCCAGGTGCAGGACCTGCACCGGCGCGGGCGGCGAAGCTCCGGTGGCGCGCGCCCGGGTGCGCGCGACCATCCGTGGCGACCAGTCGGTGGCGACCACGCGATGGCCGATCTGCGCGAAGTGCAGGGCGTCGATGCCCGTGCCGCAGCCGAGGTCCAGCAGCCTCGATCCGGGCGCGACCTCGCGCGAGACCACGTCCCACAGCGTGCGCCGCATGCGCTGTACCAGCGCGTTGTTGCCGCGCGGTCCATCGTAGTCGGCTGCGACGCTGTCGAACGCGCGCCTGGTGTCCTGGAGTTGCAGCGTGCTGTCCTGCATGCCGGTGGGTGCCGCGCCGGGGGCGGAAAAGTTGCGCGGCCGATGCAACCTTTCCCCGGAGGGCCGGCACCTACCCGCGACCGGGCACATGGGTGGATGCGCACGATGCGCAAGACGGCGCTCACGAGGGCGGCATTGCTGGTCATGTTGCTGGTGCTGCCCGGCCTGCACGCGCAACAGGGTGGCCAGCGAGGCGGCCAGGGCACCGCTGCCCAGGCATCCCGCGGGCTGCCGCAGCCGCTGAGCGCCAGCGATATCGCGCGCTGGCTGCCGGCGACCGACATGGACGCGGGCGATCCGGGGCGTCCGCGCATGCGCTGGCCAGGTGATGCGCGCGCGCAGCCGTTCGAAGCGGCGCCGCCGGCGCGCAACCCGCTTGCACTCCACGCCACC
The DNA here is from genome assembly GCA_004297225.1 of Lysobacteraceae bacterium. Lineage (GTDB taxonomy): Bacteria > Pseudomonadota > Gammaproteobacteria > Xanthomonadales > Xanthomonadaceae > Cognatiluteimonas. The sequence continues at coordinate 470,694 of SCUI01000013.1, forward strand.
CCGATCGGTGCGCGGTCATGCGCGTCCTGCCACGCGCTGGAGGCGGTGCAGGCCACGCACAGCCTGCACGTGCGTGCCTTCGCCGCGGGCGGCGGGCGCAATGGCGCGTGCGAGACCTGCCACGGCCCCGGCTCCGAGCATGCCAGGCAGCCTCAGGCGCGCGGCTCGATCATCGCCTTCACCCACGACTCGGTCACGCCGGTGGAGGTCCAGGTCGGCACCTGCCTGGGCTGCCACGCCGGCGGCGCGCGCCAGCATTGGCTCGGCTCGGTGCACGAACGGCGCGGCCTGGCCTGCACCGATTGCCACAACCCGATGGCGCGGCTGTCGCCGGAAGGCCTGCTGGCCAGGCCTTCGATCAATGAAACCTGCGCCACCTGCCATCGCGACGTCCGCGTGCAGTTCAACCGCCGCTCGCACATGCCGCTGCCCGAAGGCCAGCTGTCGTGCGTGGACTGCCACAATCCCCACGGCAGCGTGACCGAGCCGCTGCTCAAGACCGATACGGTCAACGAGACCTGCCATTCCTGCCATGCGGAAAAGCGCGGGCCGTTCCTGTTCGAGCACGCACCCGTGCGCGAAAGCTGCCTGAACTGCCATACGCCGCACGGCTCCAACCACGCCAGCCTGCTGGTCCTGCCGGTACCCATGCTGTGCCAGCAATGCCACACCAACCACCAGCACCCCAACGACCTGTTGACCCGCCAGAACCTGCGCAGCGGGCTGGTGCCCGACGAGCGGGTGATGGCCCGTGGATGCCTCAACTGCCACAGCAACATCCACGGCTCGAACCATCCGGCCGGGCCGACCCTGGTCAAGTGAGCGGATGACGGAGGCGCCGCCATGCTGAAACTCAAGCTGCTCGCAACCCTCGTGGGGACCACGCTCGGCGTCGCCGCGTGCCCTGGCGCGCAGGCGCAATCGGACACCAGCAATTCGCAGCGGGTCGGCAACCTGCAATTCGGCAACAGCCTGGACCCCGACGGGTGGCGGCCGTTCGAGATCGCGGATCCGCGCGGCATGTCGTGGCTTCATCCAGGTCAATTGCGGACGCCGACCGGTGCGCTGTATCCCTGGCCGCACCAGGTGGCCGAGGACGGAGAAGCCGAAGGCGAGGCACACGGAAAGACCGACTGGAGCTGGTTCGGCCTCCTGCAGCTGGGCTTCCTGTCCACCAGCGGCGACGCGGGCAACGCGTCGTTCCGCGAGTACACCGACTGGGACGACGGACCGGTGCTCGGTTTCGCGGCCATTTCCGGGGTCAATCGCGAGACTGGCGGCTTCGTCGAGTTCCGCGGCAGCCGGCTGGGCGGCGACGACCAGTATTACCGGCTGCGAGCGGGACGTTACGGCGCCAGCCGGTTCGAGTTCTTCCACCGCGAGGCGACGCACACGCTCGGCACCGACGCATATCCATTCTGGGACGGCGTCGGCGGCACCGACCTGGTGCTGCCCGCCGGCCTGGCGACGGGAGATCGCCGTGCCGCGGTGCTCGAGGCGATGGCGGCACGGCCACGGCAATCGCTTGCAGTGGTGCGCGAAGCGACCGGCGCCGGCGTCGAAGCCGCGGCGACGCGCCACTGGATCGGCTATGCCAGCGTTTCGCGGGAACGACGCGAGGGCCAGCGCATTTGGGGCGGGCCGATGTACCTGACGTATTTCTTCGGCTCGCCGGGGGCAGGCGGCACCGGTGCCCCGGGCGTACCCGGCACGTCGGGCGGACAGTACGAAACCGTGCGCCCGGTCGACTTCACCACCACCGACATCCACCTGGGCGTGCGCAACAAGGGCGGCGCACTGGGGTGGCTGGTCGACTTCAGCCTCAACGGCTCGTTCTTCCGCGACCGCAAGGACCACCTCTCGTTCCAGGCGCCGTTCGCGGTGGCGCCCGGCGCGACCTCGATGATCGATGGCGGCACATGGGCGCTGGAGCCGGACAACGACTACTACAACGTACGCCTGGAGGCCTCGCACCCGCTCCGGTTCTGGCGGGGGAATTTCTCGTTCACCGCTTCGTGGTCCTCGATGCGGCAGGACGACCCGCTGCAGGCGCCGCTCGACCCGCGGTTCTGTCCCGACGGTGCGCTGATCGGCGCCAGCGGCATCGCCTGCTCGGACTGGAACTCGACCGCGGCGCTGTCGCGCGACAGCGCCGCGGCACGGATCGACACCAGCCTCGTCGACCTGCGCGCGGATTTCCGTCCGACCGACGCGCTGCGCCTGTTCGCGCACCTGCAACGGCACGGCGAGGACAATCGCACGCGCTACACGATGTTCAATCCGCTGACCGGGCAGTACGGCTACGTCGCCGAGAACGGGACCGTGGTGCTGCTCATCCCCGAGCCCGCGTTCTCCGGCCTGTTCGAGCCGGGCGATCCCGCGTATGCATCGGTCTTCGCCCGGGTCGCAAGCATTCCGTTCTCGGAGGATCGGACCAGCCTGGAAGTGGGCGGGGAACACGCGCTGGGCGAACGGGATTCCCTTGGCCTGCGCTACCGCGTGGAGCGTCGTTCGCCGCAATGGCGCGAACGCACGCGGATCACCGAACAGAGGCTGTCGCTGGACTGGGACGGGCGGGTGTGGGGAGATGCCACGCTGCGGATGGGTTACGAACGGGAACGGCGCACCGGCGGCCGCTACGACCCCAATCCATACCTGGATGCGTTCTCGCCGTCGATGCCGGGCTATGTACCGCCGCCGACCGGCTACACCGCGTTCACGGTCGCGCAGATGTCCAAGTACGACATCGGCGACATGGATTCGGGCAAGCTCAGCGCGATAGTCGTGGTGCCGGTCGGCCTCGATGCCACGTTCACCGGCAACCTGCACGGGCAACGCCGCGATTACGGGACCGTGGTCGGCCGGCGATCGTTCGACACGCTCGGTGCGGATGCGTCCTGGGACTGGGCGCCATCGCCAGCCACGAGCATGGGCGCATACGCCGGTTACGAGTCCAGCAGGCTTGCGCAGGGCAACGTCGCCGACAACGAAGCGCTGACCTTCTCCTCGCCCGACCAGGGCGACATGGAGTTCGGCGGGCCGTTCTTCCCGTTCGCCAACTTCTGGTCCGCGGTCGACGAGGAACGCAACATCAACGCGGGCGCCTGGCTGCGGCATGCCGTGTCGCCGCGGGTACGCTTCGACCTCGGCTACGACTTCACCGATTCGCGCGGCCGCAACCGCTACGACGCCGCGAACCTCGCGGCGATCTCCGTCGTATACGCGCGGATCCTCGACCAGGCGGCCATCGGCGACCGGTTTCCGGACAATGTCTTCCGCCGGCACGAACTCACCGCCAACCTCGATCTCGCGCTTGCCGGCGACCTCCAGCTCCGCCTGTTCTGCAAGTACCAGCGCGGTCGTTTCCTGGACTGGCACCGGGCCGGGTTCGAGACGCCGGCGGACCTGGTGATCGGCAATCGCGTATTCACCGAACTCGCGCCGCCCTCGCGCTGGCAGGCGATGGTGCTGGGCGCGTTCATCACGGTGCCACTGTGAAGGAACCAGGCATGCATACGCGGAAATCCTCCCTGCATGGCGTCGCGGTCACCACCGCGGCGCTGGCCCTCGGGCTTGGCGCGGCAGTCGCGTCCGCCGGCAACCCGGCGTTCCTCGACCTGCGCGGCCAGCGACCGGTCAGCGGCGACGCCGCGGCCGGCAAGGCGCAATCGACCGTCTGCAGCGCCTGCCACGGAACCAGCGGGCTCGGCGTCTCGCCGATGTTCCCGAACCTGGCAGGTCAGTCGGCAACCTACCTTTACGTGCAGTTGAAGTCGTTCAACGGCGGCCAGCGCCGGAATCCGGTGATGGCGCCGATGGCAGCCGCGCTGGACGATGCCGCGATGCGCGACCTCGCCACGTATTTCGCCTCGCTGCCGGCAAAGCCGCGCGACGGCGCCGCGGCCGCCAGCCCGCGCGGCGCATTGCTGTTCAAGGCGGGCGATCCGGCGCGCGGCATCCCGCCTTGCCAGGGCTGCCATGGCAAGGCCGGGGAGGGGCCGCGTTCGGCGGCCGACGTGGCCGGCGACGCACCGCGTCCGCCCTGGTCCACCATCCCGCGCCTGCGCGGCCAGTCCGCGGTCTACCTGGCCAAGGCGTTGCACGACTTCCGTGGCGGCGAACGCGCCGGCACCAGCAATGCGCGGATCATGCAGGGAGTGGCGAAGTCGCTGGACGAGGCCGACATCCAGGCGCTGGCCGATTACCTGGCATCGCAGTGAGCCGCTGATTCGACAGCCGGGATCCATGGATCCGTGGCCACGGGATAGGATTCGGGCATGGAAGCGCGGCGGCGAGACCTGCGGAAATTCCTTGCAGCCATGTTCCTGGCGTGCCCGTGGCTGCCGCTGCAGGCGCAATCGCTTCGCTTCGGCGGCGAACTCGCGCTGTCCTCGCAGCTGGTCGACCAGGGGTTGGCGATCACTCCGGCCACGCCCATCCTCCAGGCCTCGATGGCCTGGACATCGCCCGGAGGCTGGTCGCTCGGCGTGGCCGGAGGCGTGGAACTGCGCGCGCCAGGCCAGCCGGTCCTGGTCCTCGGCCGGGCGTCGCATGCCTGGGCGCTGTCCGAGGACTGGATGGGCCAGGCAAGCCTGCTGTATTACGACTATCGCGCCAGGCGCGGCGTGGCGATTCCCGACCGGGTAGACGCGAACCTGTACTTCACCTATCGCGACCTGCTGAGCATCGGGGTGACGGCGATGCGCCCGGTCGACGGGCCGCGGCAGCAGCTGCTGGGCGCGGCCGACATCGAACTGAACTATCCGCTGTCGCGGCATTTGTCGCTGGCCGCGGGCGCCGGCATCGCGCAGGCAAGCATCCGGGCGTATGGTCCGCATGCGTACGGCGCTGGTTACCCGGGCCGGTACGCGGTGGAGTCGTACGGCTTCGGCAGCCTGGGACTGGCCTGGACCAGCGGCCGCCTGCGGCTGCAGCTGGACCGCAACCTGAACAGCCTGGGCAATCGCCGCGCCTATGGTTCCGAAGGGCCACGGGACTGGGTCGCGACAGCGTCCTGGAGGTTCTGAAGGCAACCAAAGCGCGCACGCGCGGCACCCACGCAGGAAGAGGGGGAACCGGACCGGACCACCTGCCATGAACGAATCCGACGCCCGTGACGATGCCGCCGACCGTGCGCTGCTCCAGCGCATGGCACGCGGCGACCGCGTGGCGCTGGGTACGCTGTACCACGGCTACCACGGCAGGCTGTGCCGGTTCCTGTCGCGACTGACGCGCCGCCAGGACATCGTCGAGGAGGTGGTCAACGATTGCTTCTGGGTCGCGTGGCAGCACGCCGGCGAGTTCCGCGGCGATGCGCGCGTCTCCACCTGGCTGATGGGCATCGCTTATCGCTGCGGGCTGAAGGCGTTGCGCCGCCAGGGCGACGATCCGGTGGACGATGCGATCCTCGCGGACATGGAGGGAGCGGATCCGGGCGAGGACCGTGAACTGCGCGACCTGCTCAACAAGGCCATGCAGCACCTGAGCGCCGAGCAGCGGGTGGTGGTCGAGCTCGTGTACGGCGTCGGCCACAGCCTCAACGAGGTCGCCGCGATCGTCCAGTGCCCGGTCGGCACGGTCAAGGCGCGACTGTTCCATGCCCGGGTGAAGTTGCTCAACGTCCTGCCGGCGCTGTCCGGCGAGGATGGCGCGCGGGAGGGCGCGACGCCATGAACCATTCCACGGGCCAGGATTGCGTGTTCGCCTGGGAGTCCATGCCGCATGCCCTGCACGGTCGGCTCCCGCAAGCGCAGGCCGAGTGGCTGGAGGGGCATCTTGCCGGTTGCGAGTCGTGTCGCGCGCAGTTCGCGAAGGAGCGGCGCCTGCAGCGCGCGATGATGCTCCCGGCCGGAATGCCGGCGGATGCGGAGGCGGGGCTGCAGGCCTTGCTGGCCAGGATCGACCGGCCCGACGTGCCGACCACCGCGACGCCGGCGATCACCGGCGGCTGGGCGGGGCGTGCGCTGGTCGCCGCCGTGCTGTTGCAGGCGATCGGGCTCGGGGTGATGGGCGCGAAGCTGTGGTCGCTGGATCCGGCCCCGGCCTATCGCACATATAGCCAGGGAACTCCCGTGGCCGCGGCGGCTTCGATCAGGCTGGTACCCGATCCCGCGATGAGCGTCGCCGATTGGGATGCCTTGCTGCGGGCGCACGGACTGCAGGTGGTGGCCGGGCCCAACGAGGTCGGCGCCTATACGGTGGTTCCCGCATCCACGTCAGCCGGTCGCGAGGCGCTGATCCGGCAGTTGCGCGCGAACGCGGGCATCCGCCTGGCCGAACCGGTGGCCGGCACGCCATGAGCACGCCATGAATTGGCGCATGCCGCTGCTGTCGGCGATGGCGTTGCTGCTCTGCGCATGCGCGCATGCCCCGCGCAACCTGGCCGCGGCGCCAGCCATCGATGCGCGGCGCGACCTGGTGCTCACGGTCGCCAACCCGATCGCCGCGCCGGCGCCGCATGCCGGTTCGAACGTGCTCGGTTACGGTGGCGGCAGCCATTACCGCGGCGGCCAGCGCGCGATGGCCGCCCTGGCCGAGTTGAAGCGGCAGTACCAGCTCCGGGAAATCGCCGGGTGGCCGATCACCCCGCTCGGGCTGTATTGCGCGGTGCTGCGCCCGCCGCACGGCGTGGATCGCGAAGCGCTGCTCCGGGCCCTGTCGGCGGATGCGCGGGTGCGCCTTGCCGAACCGCTGCGCGAATACGATCTGTATTCGGGCAAACCGGACGGCGTCCGCCACAACGACCCGTACGTCGGGCTGCAACGCGGCTTTGCCGAGGTCCATGCCGCGCAGGCGCAGCAGTTCAGCCTGGGCCGCGGAGTCGACGTGGCCCTGGTGGACACCGGCGTCGACGGCTCGCATCCCGACCTCGCCGGGCGCATCAGCGGCACGCATGACATGCTTGCCGACCGCTCCGCGGCCAGCGGCGGCGACCGCCATGGCACCGAAGTCGCCGGCGTCATCGCCGCGGTCGGCGACAACAACCTCGGCATCGTCGGCATAGCGCCGGAAGCGACGCTCAGCGTCTATCGGGCCTGCTGGCACCGGGCCGGCAACGGCGGCGCGCGCTGCAACACGTTCACGCTGGCCAAGGCGCTGGCGGCACTCGTGGAATCGGATGCGCGGATCATCAACATGAGCCTCGGCGGGCCGTCGGATCCGCTGCTCGAGCTGTTGCTCGTCGCGTTGCTGCGGCAGGATCGCATCGTCATCGCGGCATTGCCGCCGGACGGCCACGTGGAAGGATTCCCGGCGGCGACGCCGGGCGTGATCGTCGTCGGGCCCGCGCACGCCGTGGCGGCGGCAGATGGCGTGGTGCTGGCACCGGGCCGCGACATCCTGACCACCCAGCCCGACGGCCGCTACGATTTCGCCTCGGGTTCATCGCTCGCGGCGGCACACGTCAGCGGCATCGCCGCGTTGCTGCTCTCGCTTTCGCCGGACATCGAAGCGCGGGAGGTCGGCAGGATCCTGCGCCGCAGCAGCGCGACGCCGGGCGGGGACCATCTCGTGGACGCCGCAGCCGCGGTAGGGACGCTCAGCGGAGGACGCAACGTTCGCCTGGCGGCCGATCGCGTGGAGCCGCGGCGCTCGCGCCGCCAACCATGATCACGTAGCGGTCGCAGGCCAGCACCCGCCATCCCGCCCCGGCGAGGAGCGATTCGATCTCGACGCTCCAGCGCCCCGCGTGCGGAAAGGCGACCACGGTGACGCCATGGCGCCGGAGTTGATGCGCAAACCAGGCGGGTGCATCCGGTGGCCGGTATTCGCCGGTGACGTAGCGCATCATGTTGCTGCGTTGCGCGGTTTCGGCGGGATCGAAAGCCAGGCTCAGGTACGCCTGCCGGACCCCGACGAGCCGTGGATGGCGGACGAAAACAGGCAACCACGCCGCGACCGCCTCGGGGGCGAGGGCGGCACCCTGTTCGCCGGCGTGTTCGACGATTCGCCTGGCGACGGCGAACTCGACCGGGCTGACATCCGCGCCGGGCATGCCCAGGGTGACCTGGTTGGCGTCGCGCAGCGTGCCGTGGCGAGTCGCGAACAGCACCGCGAGCACGCCGAGCAGCAAGCTGGCGGACGCGGCGAGCAGCCGCGGTTTGAGGGCGAGGGCGCGGACGAACAGGCCGTCGACGACCACTGCCAGGAACAGCGGCAACGGCAATGCCCAGGCAAGTCGCCAGTAGGTCTTGACGGCGATGGAATGCTCCCCGGCGAACGGCACCGTGTACGGATTCAATGCCACCAGCAGGAAGCAGAACGCGCCCGCGGAGAAATAACGCCCGCGGACCGGATCGCGCGCGAAAGCCCACGCCGACAGCAGTGCCACGAGCAATACCGGTGCCGTCCACGTGCCCCAGGTGGACTCGAGCAGGGCCGGCACCGAGGGCATCGGCACGGAGCTGGACACGGAGATCACCCTGGTGCCGCGCGCGCCGCTCGCGACCAGCCAGCCGGCGCCGAGGATGTAGGTCGAGGCGAGCAAGCCCCGCACGAAGCGCCTGCTGCGAATCCTGTCGGGCGACCAGCCGCCCGCCAGGCCGAGCGCGGCCGCGGCCGGTGCCACGAACAGCGCGCTGGCAGCGAAGCCGAGCGCGGCCACCTGGGAGGCGAACAGCAGCAGCCAATGCTTCAGGCCGCCATGGCGCGCATACGCCAAGGCCGCAGCGGTGATGACCGGGACCATGCAGGTCGCCAGTACCGCCTTGCCCTGGAACAGGCGCACGAACGCGAAATTGCCGTAGGCGCGGTGCGCCTCGCCGAGCGCCATGACGCAGGCGAACAGGACCGGGAGCAGCACGAGCCAGCGCGATGGCACCAGCTGGCGGAGGAGGAACGACCAGGCGAGCACCGAAAGCGCGGCGAACAGCGTCGGCAGCACCAGGTAGGCGACGGTCAAATGGTCGATGCCGCTCGCGCGGGCAATGACCGCCACCAGCACGTCGTAGTTGTTGAGCCGGTAGAAGGGCATCAGGATCGGGGCATCGGCGAGGCGGTACATCGTGTCGTTCAGCAGCACCGCCCGCCCGGGGAAACGCAGCAGCGTCGCCGGGACGCTCAGGTGGAAGGCGTCGTCGATGTCCGGGCGGTGCGCGAACAGCACGACCGCGATCGCGGCGATGGCCACGCCGCCCACGATCCACGCGGCATGCGGGGCCGTCACCGGTGCAATCGGCGGAGCCGGGGCTGCGCGCAGTTGCCAGGCCCAGGCGAAACCAAGGGCCAGCAGGCCGGACCACCAGAACACGGCATAGGGCATGCCGGCCATGAGCAGCCCCACCCACCCGACCGCGAGCGTGAACGGGGCGAGGGGCCAGGGATGGTCCGGGCGCGCGGGGGCCGTCGCCGTGGGTGCTGGAGCAACCGGTCCGCCGGCATCCGCGGGATCGCGCAGCAGGAACCAGCCCCATGTGGCGACGGTGGCCACCAGCAGCAACAGCGGCAATCCGAGCAGGAGCGCCTGGAAACTGGCTCGCGCCGCGACGATGCCATGGACGTACAGCGTCCACGCGGCGTACGGCAGCACGAATGCCGGCACGATCCGATCCCAGGCCCCGTCCACCGCCAATCGCATCGCAACCCCCAACGTCCGGTGCCCCGGGTAGGTGCGTCCGCCGGGCGTGGAGGTTGTCCCCGGCTGAACCCGCAGCGCCGATCGAAGTTGCGGCTGCTGCGCCGCTCGTCTAGAATCAGCGGCTTGCTGATGCGGGGTGGAGCAGTCTGGCAGCTCGTCGGGCTCATAACCCGAAGGTCGCAGGTTCAAATCCTGCCCCCGCTACCAGCTTTGCGCTGACGTCCAAGGCTCCTCGGAGCCTTTTTCGTTTGCGAAGGCTTGGGTCCGCATCCGTGCTGCTCGCGGATGCGCCGAAATCCAGCGAACCAATGCTGGCGATTGGGAAGGGGCCCTTGCGGCCCCTTTTTGTTTCTGTTTCCTGCGAACCGACGCCATGAACGCGAAGGCCAACGAAATCTCGGCGCTGCTGTCCCCGACGGTCGATGCCCTCGGGCTGGTGCTGCTGGGCGTGGAATACCTGCCGTCCCCCGGGGGCGCGGTGCTGCGCCTGTACATCGACCTGCCGGAGGGCGGCGACCGCCAGGTCGGGATCGAGGACTGCGAGGCGGTGAGCCGCGAGGTTTCCGCCCAGCTCGACGTGTCCGACCCGATCAGCGGCCACTACACCCTGGAGGTGTCGTCGCCGGGGGTGGACCGGCCGCTGTTCACGCCGGCGCAGTTCGCGCGCTTCGCCGGCGAGGAGGCCAAGGTCGGCCTGAAGCTGCCGCAGGACGGACGCCGCAAGCTGCAGGGCCGGATCCTGCGCGTGCAAGGCGACGAAATCGTGTTCCATCTCGACGGCGCCGAGGTCGTGGTGCCGCTGGAGAACATCGACAAGGCGCGGCTGGTCCCGGACTGGGCCGCGCTCGGCATGGCGCCGAAGAAACCGGGCAAGAAAACTTCGTGATGCATCGGACCCTTTAGAGAGAAGACTGGTTATGTCCAAGGAACTCCTGCTTGTTGTCGACGCGGTCGCCGCCGAGAAGGGCGTGCCCGAGTCCGTGATCCTGGAAGCGATCGAGGCCGCGCTGGCGTCCGCCGCCAAGAAGCGCTATCCCGACCAGGACGTGCTGACGCGCGTCACCGTCGATCCCAAGGACGGCAGCTACGAGACCTTCCGCCGCTGGGAAGTGGTGGCCGACGACGTGGTCATGGAATCGCCCGACCGCCAGGTCCGGCTGATGGACGCCATCGACGAGAGCCCGGAGGCCGAGGTCGGCGACTTCATCGAGGAGCGGATCGACAACCCGGATTTCGGCCGCATCGCCGCCCAGGCCGCCAAGCAGGTGATCGTGCAGCGCGTGCGCGAGGCCGAGCGCGCGCAGGTCGTGGACCAGTGGAAGGACCGCGTCGGCGAGCTGGTGACCGGCGTGGTGAAGCGCGTGGAGCGAGGCAGCATCTACGTCGACCTGGGCGGCAACGCCGAGGCCTTCATCCCCAAGGACAAGGGCATCCCGCGCGACGCGCTGCGCGCCGGCGACCGCGTGCGCGGTTACCTGTACGACGTGCGCAGCGAGATCCGCGGCCCGCAGCTGTTCATCAGCCGCGCGGCGCCGGAATTCATGATCGAGCTGTTCAAGCTCGAGGTGCCGGAAGTCGGCCAGGGCCTGGTCGAGATCAAGGCCTGCGCGCGCGATCCCGGCGACCGCGCCAAGATCGCGGTGCTGGCCTACGACAACCGCACCGATCCGATCGGCGCCTGCATCGGCATGCGCGGTTCGCGCGTGCAGGCGGTGAGCAACGAGCTCAACGGCGAACGCGTGGACATCGTGCTGTGGTCGGACAACCCGGCGCAGTTCGTGATCAACGCGATGGCGCCGGCCGAGGTGCAGTCGATCATCGTCGACGAAGAGAAGCATTCGATGGACCTCGCGGTCGCCGAGGACAAGCTGGCGCAGGCGATCGGCCGCGGCGGCCAGAACGTGCGCCTGGCCAGCCGCCTGTCCGGCTGGCAGCTCAACGTGATGACCCAGGACCAGGTCGCGGCGAAGTCCGAGGCGGAGCAGGAAGCCGCCCGCGCGCTGTTCCAGGACAAGCTCGAGGTCGACGAGGAAATCGCCGGCATCCTGGTGGCCGAAGGCTTCAGCACGGTCGAGGAAGTGGCCTATGTCCCGGTCGGCGAACTGCTCGCGGTCGAGGGCTTCGACGAGGACATCGTCGAGGAGCTGCGTTCGCGCGCCCGCGACGCGCTGCTCAACGACGCGCTGGCGGTCGAGGAAGGCCTGGACGAGAACCAGCCGGCTGAGGACCTGCTCCAGCTCGAGGGCATGGACGAGGAAACCGCGTTCGCGCTCGCCGGGCACGGCGTGCGCACCGCCGACGACCTCGGCGAGCTGGGCGCGGACGAAGTCGTCGAATTCGGCATCGAGGGGATGGACGAGGAGCGCGCCGCGGCGCTGATCCTGGCCGCCCGCGCCGAGGAAATCGCCCGCCTGGAGCGGGAAGGCTGAGCGGACGCTAGAATCGCTAGTCCCCTGCCGCCCGCACCCGCGGGCATGGCACGAGAAACGGAACCGGAATGTCGCAACAAACCACGATCCGCAAGCTGGCTGAACTGGTGAACAGGCCGGTCGACAAACTGCTCGAGCAGCTGGCGGAAGCCGGCATGCGCTTCGAGGGTCCCGACCAGGTCGTCACCAGTATCGAGAAGGTCAAGCTGCTCGGCTTCCTCAAACGCTCGCACGGCAAGGCGGAGAAGTCCGCCGAGGAAGTGGCCGCGCCGCGCAAGATCACGCTGAGCCGCAGCCGCAAGCAGGAGCTCACCGTCGGTGGCGGCAAGAACCGCAACACGGTGGACGTGGTCGTGCGCAAGAAGGTCACCCTGGTCAAGCCTTCGGAAGAGGCGGCCAAGGCCCCGGCCGGTTCGCCCGAGGAGCAGGAGCGCGCGGAAATCCTGCGCAAGCTCGAGGAATCGCGCCAGCGCAACCTGTCCGAGCAGCAGCGCCTGGCCGAAGCCGACAAGCAGCGTGCCGAGGAAGCCGAACGCCAGCGCATGGCCGACGAGGCCGCCAGGCGGGAGGCCGAGCGCGCCGCCGCGCAGGCCCCGGCGGTGGTCGAGGACGAGGCTGCGCCGCGCAAGGCGCACGGCCACGGCCATCCGAAGCCGGCCCCGGCCGACAAGGCCGGCCATCGCCACAAGTCCCGCGGCTCGCACGCGATGGTGGCGGGGGTCGAGGACGACGACCGCACCAGTCGTTTCGCCGGGCAGATGCACCTGAGCGCCGCCGACCGCGCGCGCCGCACCAGCAGCGGCCGCGGCAAGGCCAGGCCGACGCGCCGCCAGGCCGAGCAATCACGCTCGGGCACCGGTTTCACCCGCCCGACCGCGCCGATCGTGCGCGAAGTCGCGATCGGCGAGGCGATCACCGTCGCCGACCTGGCGCAGAAGCTGGCCCTGAAGGGCGGCGACGTGGTCAAGGCGCTGTTCAAGATGGGCGTCATGGTCACCATCAACCAGACCATCGACCACGACACCGCGGTGCTGGTGGTCGAGGAGCTGGGCCATACCGCCGTCGCCGCCGAGGCCAACGACGCCGAGAGCGAGCTGCTGGCGCACGTTGAAGCGGACCAGGGCGACCGGATCGCGCGGCCGCCGGTGGTCACGATCATGGGCCACGTCGACCACGGCAAGACTTCGTTGCTGGACTACATCCGCCGCACCAAGGTCGCCTCCGGCGAAGCCGGCGGCATCACCCAGCACATCGGCGCGTACCACGTCGAGACCGACAAGGGCGTCATCAGCTTCCTCGACACCCCCGGCCACGCGGCGTTCTCGCAGATGCGCGCGCGCGGCGCCAAGCTCACCGACATCGTGGTGCTGGTGGTGGCCGCCGACGACGGCGTGATGCCGCAGACGATCGAGGCGGTGCAACACGCCAAGGCGGCCGGCGTGCCGCTGATCGTGGCGATCAACAAGATCGACAAGTCCGACGCCGACCCGTCGCGGGTCAAGAACGAGCTGCTCGGCCAGGACGTGGTCGCCGAGGAGTTCGGCGGCGACACCCAGATGATCGAGTTGTCAGCCAAGACCGGCCAGGGCGTGGACGAACTGCTCGACGCGATTTCGCTGCAGGCCGAAGTGCTCGAACTGCGCGCCGTCGCCGAGGGCCGCGCTTCCGGCGTGGTGATCGAGTCGGCGCTGGACAAGGGCCGCGGCCCGGTCGCGACCGTGCTGGTGCAGCAGGGCTCGCTGTCCAAGGGCGACTTCCTCGTCTGCGGCGTGCAGTACGGTCGCGTGCGCGCGCTGTTCGACGAGAACGGCCAGCAGGTCGACGACGCCGGCCCGTCGATCCCGGTGCAGGTCCTCGGCCTGTCCGGCGTGCCGGATGCGGGCGACGATTTCGTGGTGGTCGCCGACGAGCGCCTGGCCAAGGAAGTGGCGCAGCAGCGCGACGCCAAGCGCCGGGAGACCAGGCTGGTCAGCCAGGCCGGCAACCGCATGGAAGACATCATGGCGCAGATGGGCGAGGGCGCCGCCCAGCTCAGCCTGCCGCTGATCATCAAGGCCGACGTGCAGGGCTCGGTGCAGGCGCTGCGCGAGGCGCTGACCGGCCTGTCCAACGAGCAGATCCGGATCAACGTGATCGGCTCGGGCGTGGGCGGCATCACCGAATCCGACGCGCAGCTGGCGGCGACCTCCAAGGCCACGATCATCGGCTTCAACGTCCGCGCCGACGCCTCGGCACGCAAGGTGATCGAGACCACCGGCGTGGACCTGCGCTACTTCTCGATCATCTACGACGTGATCGACCAGGTGAAGCAGGTCGCCTCGGGCATCCTCGGCGTGGAGATCCGCGAGGAGATCATCGGCATCGCCGAAGTCCGCGACGTGTTCCGCAGCTCCAAGTTCGGCGCGGTGGCGGGCTGCATGGTGGTGGAGGGCGTGGTCAAGCGCAACAAGCCGATCCGCGTGCTTCGCGACAGCGTCGTGGTGTTCGAGGGCGAGCTGGAATCGCTGCGCCGGTTCAAGGAAAACGTGGACGAAGTGCGCAGCGGCACCGAGTGCGGCATCGGCGTGAAGGCCTACAACGACGTCAAGCCCGGCGACCAGATCGAGTGCTTCGAGCGCGTCGAGGTCCAGCGGACGCTGTAACCGACCATGCCGGGCAAGCCCTTCCATCGCACCGATCGCGTCGCCGCCCAGCTGCGGCGCGAAGTGGGCACGCTGGTGCACGCCGCGGCGCGCGAGCATGCGCTGCCGTCGGTCAGCGTCTCGGACGTGGAAGTGAGCCGCGACATGGCGCATGCCAAGGTATTCGTCACCGCGCTGCAGCCCGAGCGCGCCGCCGAGGCGATCAAGGGGCTGAAGGCGCTGGCGCCGGAGCTGCGTTACCAGCTGGCGCATGCGGTCAAGCTGCGGCACGTGCCCGAGCTTCATTTCCACTACGACGAATCCCTCGATCGCGGCGAGCGGATCGACCAGCTGTTGCGCGACCCCTGACCTTGCCCGCGAGGCCCGCGCCACGATGAGCCGCCCGCCGCGCCGGCCCCAGCGCAAGCTCGATGGCATCCTGCTGCTGGACAAGCCAGCGGGGCTGAGTTCGAACCAGGCCCTGCAGCGTGCGCGCCACCTCTTCCAGGCCGAGAAGGCCGGGCACACCGGCAGCCTCGATCCGCTCGCGACCGGCCTGCTGCCGGTCTGCTTCGGCGAGGCGACCAAGATCGCCGGCGGCCTGCTCGGCGCCCGCAAGGCCTACGACACCGTCGCCTGCCTCGGCGCCACCACCGACACCGACGACGCCGAGGGGCAGGTCCTGCGCGAGCGCCCCGTGCCGCCACTGACGCTGGACGTCATCGACGCGGCGTTGCGCACCCTCACCGGCCGCATCCGCCAGCGCCCCCCGGTGTATTCGGCGCTCAAGCGCGGCGGCGAGCCGCTCTACGCCAAGGCCCGCCGCGGCGAGGCGATCGAGGTGGAGGAGCGCGAGGTCGACGTGCACGTGTTCGAACTCCAGTCCGCCGCCGACCTCATCGACGACCTCAACTCGCCCGGCGCGCCGCCGCGGCTGCGGCTGCACGTGGAGTGCGGCTCGGGCACCTACGTCCGCAGCCTGGTCCGCGACCTGGGCGAGGCGCTGGGCTGCGGGGCCTACGTGGCCGAACTGCGGCGGCTGTGGGTGGATCCGTTCCGCGAGCCGCGGATGTGGACGCTGGAGGCGCTGGAAGCCCTGGCCGAACGCGGCCAGCGGGGGCTGGACGCCTGCCTGCTGCCGATCGAGGCGGGCATGGCCGCATGGCCCGAGGCGCGCGTGGACGCCCTGCAAGCGCGGCGGCTGGGCCAGGGGCAAGGGGTCGAAGGCAGGTTCCGGCCGGAAGGCGAGGTGGCGATCGTGGATGCCGGCGGGCGCGTGCTCGGGCTCGGGCTGGTGGATGGCGAAGGCGTACTCAGGCCGAAGCGCCTGTTCGCCTGGGCCTGCATCCAGCCGGCCCCGAACCCGGCGGCGGCGCGCTAACGCCTTGTCCGCAAAGGCCCGCCCGGGCTACAATTCCGAGGCTTTACCACCCTTGGCATCTGCCAACCGCACGCGGCGGGCCACGCGGTGCGCCTTCCAGGCGCCACTGCCGACCACGCATCTCCCCAGAGGCTATCCATGTCGATCGACAGCTCCAGCATCATCCAGGAATTCAAGCGCGGCGAAAGCGACACCGGCTCCCCGGAAGTCCAGGTCGCCCTGCTTACCGCCCGCATCACCCAGCTCACCGAGCACTTCAAGACCCACAAGCAGGACCACCACAGCCGGCGCGGCCTGCTGATGATGGTCAATCGCCGCCGCAGCCTGCTCGACTACCTGCACCGCAAGGATGCCGAGCGCTACAAGGCGCTGATCCAGAAGCTGGGCCTGCGTCGCTGAGCGACACCACGACCGCGGCGCAGCAATGCGCCGCGGTTTCGTTTTCGAGATCCGAAAAGCAAACGCATTCCAAGGAACCCACAGTGGCGAAAATCACCAAGACCTTCCAGTACGGCAACCATGAAGTCACGCTGGAGACCGGAGAGATCGCGCGCCAGGCCGGCGGCGCGGTCATGGTCAAGTGCGAGGGCACCGTGTTGCTGGTCACCGCGGTCGCCAACAAGACCGCGCGCGAAGGCCAGGATTTCTTCCCGCTGACCGTCGACTACCAGGAAAAGTTCTACGCCGGCGGCCGCATCCCAGGCGGCTTCTTCAAGCGCGAAGGGCGGGCCACCGAGAAGGAAACGCTGATCTCGCGCCTTATCGACCGCCCGCTGCGCCCGCTGTTCCCCGAAGGCTTCCGCAACGAGGTCCAGGTCATCGCCACGGTGATGTCGCTGAACCCGGAGATCGACGGCGACATCCTCGCCCTGATCGGCGCGTCGGCCGCGGTGTCGCTCTCGGGCGCGCCGTTCGACGGCCCGATCGGCGCCGCCAAGGTCGGTTACAAGGACGGCAAGTACCTGCTGAACCCGACCGTCAGCGAGCTCAAGGAGTCGCAGCTGGAGCTGGTCGTCGCCGGCACCGCGGCCGCGGTGCTGATGGTCGAGTCCGAGGCGCAGGAGCTGTCCGAGGACGTGATGCTCGGCGCGGTGATGTTCGGCCACCGGCAGATGCAGGTCGCGATCGACGCGATCAACGCGCTGGTCGCCGAGGCCGGCAAGCCGAAGTGGAGCTGGACCGCGCCCGAGGCCGATGCCGCGATGGTCGGCGCGCTCAAGGCCGCGATCGGCGACCGCGTCACCCAGGCGTTCGCGATCCGCGACAAGCTGGAGCGCCGCGACGCGCTGTCCACGGTCAAGAAGGACGTGCTGGCCGGGCTGGCAGCGCAGGCCGAGGCCAACGGCTGGACCCCGGCCGCGATGTCAAAGGAATTCGGCGAGATCGAATACCAGACCATGCGCGACTCGGTACTGCAGACCAAGGTCCGCATCGACGGCCGTGCGCTCGACACCGTGCGCCCGATCACCGCCAGCGTCGGCGGCCTGCCGCGCGTCCACGGCTCGTCGCTGTTCACCCGCGGCGAGACCCAGGCGATCGTCGCGGTCACGCTGGGCACCGCGCGCGACGGCCAGGTGATCGACGCCGTCGCCGGCGAGTACAAGGAACACTTCCTGTTCCACTACAACTTCCCGCCCTATTCGGTCGGTGAAGCGGGCCGCATGATGGGTCCCAAGCGCCGCGAGATCGGCCACGGCCGCCTCGCCAAGCGTGGCGTGCTGGCGGTGATGCCGACGATGGAGGCGTTCCCGTACACCATCCGCGTGGTCTCCGAGATCACCGAATCGAACGGTTCCTCCTCGATGGCCTCGGTCTGCGGCAGCTCGCTGGCGCTGATGGACGCCGGCGTGCCGGTGAAGGCGCCGGTCGCGGGCATCGCCATGGGCCTGGTGAAGGAAGGCGACAACTACGTGGTGCTCAGCGACATCCTCGGCGACGAGGACCACCTGGGCGACATGGACTTCAAGGTGGCCGGCACCGCCAACGGCGTGTCCGCGCTGCAGATGGACATCAAGATCCAGGGCATCACCGAGGACATCATGAAGACCGCGCTCGCCCAGGCGAAGCAGGGTCGCATGCACATCCTGGGCGAGATGGCCAAGGCGCTGACCGCGCCGCGGCCGGAGCTGTCGGACTTCGCCCCGCGCCTGATCACCCTGAAGATCCATCCGGACAAGATCCGAGAAGTGATCGGCAAGGGCGGTTCGGTGATCCAGGGCATCACCAAGGAAACCGGCACCCAGATCGACATCCAGGACGACGGCACGATCACCATCGCTTCGGTGAACGCCGCCGCCGGCCAGGCCGCGAAGGCGCGCATCGAGCAGATCACCTCGGACGTGGAGCCGGGCCGGATCTACGAGGGCAAGGTCGCCAAGCTGATGGATTTCGGCGCGTTCGTCACCATCGCCCCGGGCAAGGACGGCCTGGTGCACGTGTCGCAGATCTCCAACGAGCGCGTGGAGAAGGTCAGCGACGTGCTCAAGGAAGGCGACCTGGTCAAGGTCAAGGTGCTGGAAGTCGACAAGCAGGGCCGCATCCGCCTGTCGATGAAGGCCGTCGCCGAGGGCGAAGGCGACGCCTGATCGCCGTCACCCGCGGACGCGAAGGAAAAAGGCGGGCGCCAGCCCGCCTTTTTCATGCGCCGACGACCTGGAATTCGACTTTGCGGCTTGCAGGATCGGCGGCGACGAGTTCGACCTGCACGCTGGCGCCGAGCGGCAACGGCTCCGGCGAACCTGCACGCGCCTCGATGGCGAGCTCCTCGAGCACGACCACGCCCTGGTGGCGGTCGCGGCGGTCGATCTCCACCACCGTCGCGGCAAAGCGCTTGCCGACCTCGCTGGCGAGCACCAGCGTTTCGGCCAGGTCGATCACCGCGCGCTCGTACTGGCCGGCGCGACGGTCGGCATCGGCCATGGTCGCGGGCAAGCCGGGCAGAGCCTCAAGCACCCAGGCCGGCGGCGGCTGCCCGGCGCACAAGGCCACGCACAATTCACCCGTGTAGCGATCGACCAGCCGCCGCAGCGGCGCGGTGACGTGCGTATAGGTGGAAGCGAGCGCCGAATGCATCGGCTGCGCCGGCACATCGCCCTGGAACGCGACGTAGCCTGCGCCGCGGAGCACGCTGGTGCAGGCGATCATCATCGCCACGTGGCGCGGCTCGGCCGGGTCGAGGGAACGGATGAAGGCCGGATAGTCGCAGTCGTCCGGCCAGGCGATGTGCAGGCCGCGGGCAGTGCGGCGCAGGCGCGCGATCGCCTCCGGGTGCGGCTCGGGCAAGGTGCGCAGCAGGCCGACGCCATGGGTCGTCATCAGGTGCGCGCCGGCCATCCCGGTCAGCAGCGAGATCTGTTCGTTCCAGTCCTCGACCGGATGCCGCGCGCGGAACTTCAGTTGCCAGCAACCGTCCTCGCGGACTTCGATCTCCTGGTCGGGCAGCGGCAGGCTGACGCCGCCACGCCGCTGTTCGCGCTGGATCCTCAGTTCGCCGATCTCGCGCAGCACCTGCCACATCGGATCGGCGTCGCCGCGGTCGATGCGCGCCTGCAGCCCGCCGTAATCCAGGCGCTCGCGGCTGCGCACCAGGGCGCGGCGCACGTCCACGTGCGTGCCTTCGCCGGTGCGATCGAGGGTGATGGTCCACAGCAGCGCGGGGCGAACCACATCCGGCAGCAGCGAGCCCGCATCCTCGGACAGGACCGGCGGATGCAGCGGGATCTTGCTGGCCGCGCCATACAGGGTTTCGCCGCGCCGGTGGGCCTCCAGGTCCACGGCATCGCCCGGGCTGACGAACGCGGCGACGTCGGCGATGGCGTAGTGCACCACGTAGCCGTCGCCATCGCGTTCGACGTGCAACGCCTGGTCCAGGTCCATGGCGCCGGGAGGATCGACGGTGACGAAAGCGATGTCCGTGCGGTCCAGCGACGGCAGCCTTGGATGCGCGGCCGCTCGTGCAGCCGCAGCCTCGACCTCGGGCGGAAACGCGCCGGGCAGGTCCATCTGGCGACGGATCGCGTCGATCCCGGGTTCCAGGGCCGGTTGCGCCGGCCGGGTCGCGCGCAGTCGTCGCGTGGTCGCCAAGGGCGGCTCCTTGCGTGGTTCAAGCCGTTACGGTGAACAATTCCGGCTGCGCGATCAACTCGTCGCGTTCGACGAAGCCGCCCAGGCCGACGCCGACCAGCCGATAGCGCGTTCGCGAGGGCTCGCCGACACGCTCGCGCAGCGTGCAGGCGATGTCCGCGACTTCCGCGAGCCGCGAGGGTGGCAGCGGCGGGGTCAGGCTGCGGGTGAGGATGCGGAAATCCGCCGTCTTCAGCTTCAACACCACAGTGCGCGCGATCCGCCCGGGATGCTGCGCGCGCTCGCGGCCGTAGCCCTCCCATGCCTTCGCCGCCATCCGGCGGATGTCGTCCTCCATTTCACCCAGCAGCAGGTCGCGTTCGAAGGTGTCCTCCGCCGAGACCTGCAGGGTCGGCCGCTCGCTGACCACCGGGCGCTCGTCGATGCCGAACGCCAGTTCATGCAGGCGCCGGCCCCAGCGGCCGAAGCGCTGTTCCAATGCTTCCACCGGATAGTCGCGCAGGTCGGCGACAACGCGCATGCCGAGGGCTTCGAGCTTGCGTTCCATGACCTTGCCCACGCCCGGCAGGCGGCCCACCGGCAATGGCGCGAGGAAGCGCTGCACGCGATCGGGCCGGACCACGAACAGCCCGTCGGGCTTGCGATGGTCCGAGGCGATCTTGGCGACGAACTTGTTGGGTGCCACGCCCGCCGAAGCGGTCAGCCGCGTCTCTTCGCGGATCGCGGCGCGGATCGCCTCGGCGGTCGCGGTCGCCGAGGGCATCGCGGCGGCGTTCATGCTGACGTCGAGGTAGGCCTCGTCCAGGGACAGCGGTTCGATGAGATCGGTGTAGCGCGCGAAGATCGCGCGTACCTGGCGCGAGACCGCCTTGTAGCGGCCGAAGTCGGGTGGCACGAACACCGCCTGCGGACACAGGCGCTCGGCACGCAGGGCCGGCATCGCCGAACGCACGCCGAAACGGCGGGCCTCGTAGCTCGCCGCGCATACCACCGAACGGTTTCCGCGCCAGGCGACGACCACCGGCCGTCCACGCAGCGCCGGGTCGTCTCGCTGCTCGACCGACGCGTAGAACGCGTCCATGTCCACGTGGATGATCTTGCGGCCGCTCACCGTGGCAAGCGTAGCGCAGGGCAACGCCCGCGGCGCTAAACCAGCCCGGTGGCGTAGTACGCGCCGATCACCACGAATACCGCCAGGGTCTTGACCAGCGTGATGGCGAAGATGTCCTTGTAGGCCTGGCGGTGGGTGAGGCCGGTGACCGCCAGCAAGGTGATCACCGCGCCGTTGTGCGGCAGGGTATCCATGCCGCCGGACGCCATCGCCGCGACGCGATGGAACACGTCGAGCGGGATGCCGGCGGCCTGGGCGTTGGCGATGAAGGTCTCGGACATGGCCGCGAGGGCAATGCCCATGCCGCCGGACGCGGAGCCGGTGATCCCGGCCAGGGCGGTCACGGTGATCGCTTCGTTGATCAGTGGATCGGGGATCGCGGCCAGCGCGTTGGCGACGACCAGGAACCCGGGCAGGGCGGCGATGACCGCGCCGAAGCCATACTCGGAAGCCGTGTTCATGCCGGCCAGCAATGCGCCGCCGATCGCCGATTGGCTGCCCTGGACGAAGCCGCGCGAGACCGTCCTCCACGCGAACAGCAGCACGCAGGCGATGCCGAGCAGCAATGCGCCTTCGACCGCCCAGATCGCGGCGATCCGCGGGATCTCCTGGACCACCGGCGCCGGCGTGCCGATCACCGCCGGGGTGAAGCTGTGGCTTGCGCCGTACCAGTCCGGGATCGAAACCGTCAGCCACTTGTTGGCCACGCCGACCACCACCAGCGGCGCGATCGCCAGCAGCGGATTGGCCAGCTTGCCGCCGGCGAACGGTGCCGGTTCGTTGCGCAGTTCGCTGTCGCCGGCGTAGCCCTCGCCACGCGCCAGCGCCACGCGCCGGCGCCAGTCCAGGTAGGCCAGGCCGAGCGCGAGGATGAACACGCCGCCGATGAGGCCCAGCCATGGCGCCGCCCAGGCGTCGGTGCCGAAGAACGAGGACGGGATGATGTTCTGGATCTGCGGCGTCCCCGGCAGCGCGTCCATGGTGAAGGTGAACGCGCCCAGCGCGATGGTGCCGGGTATCAGGCGCTTGGGGATGTCGGCCTGGCGGAACAGTTCGGCCGCGAACGGATAGACCGCGAACACCACCACGAACAGCGACACGCCGCCGTAGGTGAGCAGGGCGCAGACCAGCACGATCGACAGGATCGCGCGCTGGGCGCCGACCACCTTGATGGTCGCGGCCACGATCGACTTGGAGAACCCCGAGATCTCGATGACCTTGCCGAACACCGCGCCCAGCAGGAACACCGGGAAGTAGAGCTTCAGGAACCCGACCATCTTGTCCATGAACAGGCCGGTGAACATCGGCGCGACCAGCGACGGGTCGGTCAGCAGCACCGCGCCCAGCGCGGCGACCGGCGCGAACAGGATCACGCTGTGGCCGCGATAGGCCACGTACATCAGGAACAGCAGCGCGGCCAGCACGATCACGAACGACATTCAGCGGTTCCCCGGCGCCCTGCGGCGCTTGCCCGGGCTCCGAGTCTCCGTGGCCCGGCGCGGCCGGCCCATTGTCCGAAGGTACGATGCCCGCCCGCGGCGGCCCCGCCTAGGCTGCAGTCACCCAAGGGGAGAACCGAACAGATGAAGCGCAAGCACCTGAGCCACGCCATCGGATGCGTGCTGTTGTCCGCGATGATGGCGCCCGTGGCCTTTGCGCAGGATGCGGCCGCCGCCGCGGACACGCCGGCCGCCAGCGACCAGCAGGACACCGTCACCCTCAACGCCGTCACCGTGACCGCGCGCCGCCGCGAAGAACCGCTGCAGGACGTGCCCGTGGCCGTCAGCGCCTTCGGCGAAGAGCAGCTGGACAACATGCAGGCCAGCGACATCAGCGGCCTGCAGGGCGCGGTGCCGAACATGAACATCGTCCAGGGGCGTGGCTCGGCCAACAGCGTCAACGTGTTCATCCGCGGCATCGGCCAGCCGGACGCGCTGCAGACCTTCGACCCTGGCGTGGGCATCTACGTCGACGACGTCTACTACTCGCGGATCAACGGCGCGCTGTTCTCGCTGTTCGACGTCGCCCAGGTGGAAGTGCTGCGCGGCCCGCAGGGCACGCTGTACGGCAAGAACTCCACCGGCGGCGCGATCAAGCTGACCACCAAGGATCCGTTCCAGGACGAGGGCGGCGCGTTCGAGGCCACCATCGGCGATTTCGACCGCACCGAGGCGCGTTTCTACGCCGGTGGCCAGCTGTCCGAACGCGTGGCCGCCAGCGTCGCGGCGATGACCGGCAGCAACGACGGCTATGTCCGCGATCCGGCGACCGGACAACGCTACAACGACGACGACACCCAGGCGATCCGCACCAAGCTGGCGTTCCGCAACGGTGAGGCCTTCGACGCCACGTTGTCCCTCGATTACACCCGGCAGAAAGCCGCGCTCACGCTCGGCCGCCCGACCGCACCGCTGTACGCCACCGACCTCGTGTTCGGCCCGGTGCTGCTGGCGCCGGCGCCCACCGGCGACTACCAGTTCGAGACGCGCACCTCCTTCGACCCGGACAAGGGCCAGGAGATGACCCACAAGGGCGCGGCGCTGAACATGTCCTGGACGCTCGACGACGCCTGGCTGCTGAAAAGCATCACCTCGTGGCGCAAGCTGGACACCGCCTCGTACATCGACATCGACGCGTCCGAGTTCGAGTTGGGCGACGTGTTCGTCGGCGTGGACCAGGAGCAGTGGAGCCAGGAACTGCAGCTGCAATACGACAACGGCGGCGCGGTGCGCGCGATCTTCGGCGCCTACCACCTCAACGAGAAGGTGCCGTCTTACCAGGAAGCGTACGCCGACGACTTCATCCGCTTCCTCGGCATCCCGATCGGCTTCCTGCGCACGATCGAGGACGACCTGCGGACCAAGAGCTCGGCCGCGTTCGCGAGCGTGGACTGGGACCTGGCGCCCAGCTGGACGCTCTCGGCGGGCGTGCGCCACACCCGCGAGACCAAGGACTACGACCGCACCACCAGCGCGTTCTTCGGTCCGCCGCTGGCGGCGTTCAGCGCCGATCCGCAGGCGGTGATCGACGGCGCGCACAAGACCTGGAGCGCGACCACGCCGTCGGTGAGCCTGAAGAAGGCGTTCAGCGACAACGTCACCGCCTATGTCTCGGCCAACCGCGGCTTCAAGTCGGGCGGCTTCAACGGCCGCGCCAACTCGCAGGCCGAGGCCGACAACCCCGAGTTCGATCCCGAGTTCGTCTGGACCTACGAGCTGGGCCTGAAGATGCAGTCGGCGGACCGCCGTTTGTCGGCGAATTTCGCCGCGTTCCACAGCGATTACACCGACTTCCAGGCGCGCGTGTCGGAGATCGTGGACCCGGATGCGCCGATCCCGTCGTTCAACTTCCCGGTGCTCAACGCCGCCTCGATGAAGATCGACGGCCTGGAGTTCGAAGGCATGGCGCAGGTGGGGTCCGCCACCACCGTGATCGCGCAGCTGGGCTGGATGAACGCGCGCTACGACGAGTTCGTCGATCCGCGCACCGACCTCGACCCGTCGCTGGCGAACCTGCATGACCACGTGCCGTTCTCGCCCGACTTCACCGGGCGCCTGGCCGTGCAGCAGGGCTTCGACCTGGGCAACGCAGGCACGCTGTCGGTGGGTGCCGATGCCTCCCACCGCAGCGAGACCTGGCTGTCGGTGGACAACCGCGAGAACCTGAGCCAGTCCGCCTACACGCTGTATGGCCTGTACGCGGTGTGGGATTCGCCGGAGTACGCCTGGCAGGTCCGCGCCGGCGTGCGCAACCTCACCGACGAGCTCTACAAGACCGAGGGCCAGGAATTCTCCAGCGTCGGCAACATCCAGACCGCCTACTACGGCATGCCGCGCAACGCCTACCTCAGCGTCCGCTACAACTTCTGACGAAGGGCCTGCCGGCGGCGCCGCACCCACCTCGTGGGAGCGGTGCAAGCCGCGACAGGACTTCCCCCGCGCCGTGGCCCCCGCCACGGCGTTTTTTTTTGGGTATCCGGAATCTGGTGTGGGGTTAGGGCTTTCGGGCTTTTGTAACACTCACTTCAAAAAGCGGATTTTGGTGTTGGCTCTGAGGGTGTGCGTGTTATAGTAAAAGTCGGATTTCAGT